>CAVVYL010000001.1:0-25451 GCA_963752385.1 uncultured Acidimicrobiia bacterium
GATCTCTAGGGGCCTTTTCTACGAACTGCTGAAACGTGGACACGGACCGAGCCTCTTCAAAGCGGGCCGTCGCACTTTGATCAGTGCCGAATCGGCAGCAGCCTGGCGTGTAAGGATGGAGAATCAACGCTCAGATCTCCGTCAGCAGAATCCGGCCTGAATCGGCATTAGCTTGGGTCGAAGGGACACACGTTTGTTTCGAGGAGGGAAGAGTCATTCTAACAGACAATTTATCCGCGCGTCCGCCAGGCTAAACATTCCTTCTGATTTGATAGAAGAGGCAGGTATTCGCCGCGTGACCAACTTCGAGGCGCGTGAATTCGGTTTCTTTTCAGCTTTCAATTCCTGGAGCTGACTTGGTCGAGTTTTGTGATTCTGACCGCTTATCCTGATAACCGACAATCGCACCACGGCACGACTGCGGCGGGACAATCCTGAGCGGAAGCCAGACGCAGCAGCCCCGCCAACAAGTACCTCTCAGCCTTTGGACATACTCGTCGACGACATTCGCCATGAGGCGGTCAGCGCTGCTTTTTCTGATTCGACAAAGATAACAGGAACCCTTGTTTCGCTTAGCAGCTCGCGCGCAGAACGGCGACCGAATAGACACGCGGGCCACTGCCGGACTTCAACCAGCAGCCCAAACTAGGTCGCGAATGTGTGATTGCTTTCGACTCAAGGGCTTAGCACAAATCCCAGGGTTCAGTCGGCGCGGGGCAAGCTGGCGACCCGCGTATGGCACGGCTCGGTGCACGGGGGCGGATTGCGACGTCCCGGCGCTGCTTGGAGTCAACGGGCCGGATGATTTGATCGGCTCGCAGGGGACAAGGCATTCGCCGCGATGCTGGCGAATACCGAAGACTACCGGCTTGACCCGGCAAAGATCCAGCGACAGATCGAATCTTGCGCCTGTCAGGCGTGTCCCAGCTGGCCGAAGGCACCGACATGGCCACCGTCGAGGCGGCGCTGCGACATCGCCTGGGCGAGCTCATGGGGGGCGCTGACCGTCTGAGGCGGCAGTTGTGCGGGCTGCGTGTATTGCCGGGTAGCGGCCAAGGTGGCCGGCGCGGCGGCGCTGGTTGATGCGGCGCTGTTCGCCATGGCATCCGCCGATGATGCGCAGGGCCAGCAGATTATCCTCCGTGACCCTGACCCCTGGCCTGAGCCCGTGGACGGCGCGGCGCTGCTGGATGAAATCGTCAACCTACTGCGACAGTACATCGTCATGCCGGACGGCTCACCCGAAGCGGTGGCATTGTGGGCCGTCCTGACCTATCTGATAGACGCAACCGATATCTTGCCTATCCTTGGCATCACGTCACCAGACAAACGATGCGGCAAGAGCCTGCTACTGGACATCCTGGCGGGAATCGTCCATCGCCACATACCGGCGGCCAAATCTCACCGGCGGCGCTGTTCCGTGCTGTCGAGGCGTATCGGCCTACGCTGTTGATAGAGAGGCTGACACGTTTCTGGAGGACAACGAAGAGTTGCGCGGGCATCCTGAACAGTGGCCATCGACGTTCATCGGCCTATGTCTGCGCTGCGTTGGCGAGGATTGGAAGCACGCCAGTTTTCGACCTGGGGACCGAAAGCGCTGGCGAAAATTGGGGCACTTCCCGCGACTCTGGACGACCGGGCCATCACTGTCAGAATGAAGCGGAAGTCCCCGCTGAAAACGTGGAGCGCTATGCAGAGCGGCGCGAGCGGGACCGGTTGACGGAATTGAGGCGGCGCTGTCTGCGCTGGGCTAAGGATAATGCGGCGGCCGTCCAGCAGGCTGACCCGGCAGACCTGCCATTCCTGCACGACCGGGCAAACGACAACTGGCGGCCACTGCTCGCCATCGCTGACACAGTTGGCGGGCCATGGCCGGAGCGGGCGCGTGAGTCTGCCAGGCTACTGTCAGGCATTCGTGACGATGACACCCAGCCTGCCAGAATTCAAGCATTGATCGACATTCGCGACCTGTTTGAGCGAAGCAGACCGACCGGCTGTCGAGTGCCGAGATCGTCAAGGCGCTGGCGGAGATGGAAGAGCGACCCTGGCCAGGAGTGGAAAGCACGGAAAGCCGATCACGCAACAGCAACTGGCGTCCTCTTGCGACCGTTTGGAGTGAAGCCTAAGCAATTCAAAGAGGATGGCGACAAAACGCGAGGCTACCTCCTGGCAGACTTCGCCGACGCCTTCTCTCGTTATATCCCTCCTAACGGATCGGTACCCCCGGTACCTTCCGCGTCCAGTGCGGGTTTCCAGGCAAAACACAATCGGTACCGGGGGATAACGGTACCGGATCGAAAATCGCTGAAGACCCGCGTCCAGTGGGCAAGGTACCGATGGTACCGGATCAAAAGGGGGATAGCGGGGCTATTTGGCGAAATAGAGGGGGAAATATGACGGCTGCGGCGCTTATCGAAGAGCTAACACACCTGGGGGTGAGCCTTACCCTGAAGGTGACCGGCTGCGCTACCGGGGGCCTGCGGCTGTAATTACGCCTGAACTGAAACAGCGGATCGTCGAACAGAAAGCGGAAATCATCGCGGCGCTAACCCAAGCTGAAGTACGGGCCGGGCCGTCCATCTCCAGAGAACGCGTCAAGGCCGATTGCGGATCGGCGCGCTGAGGCCTTGGAACTTTGCGGCGAGTTGACTCACTACTACAACCTGCGAGTCGAAGCACTAGAGGCTACCGGGCTGCCCAGGGAAAAAGCAAATCAGTTAGCCATTCTCGAAACTAAAGCAACCAGGACTTACCTGCGCTGGCAGGCACTAGGGTGACCGAACACATCCTCTAAGGCCCTTCTAGGTCACGAGCAGGGAAATGATGTCCTACTGACTCTACTTTGGATGTTGCCGTTTCGGAATGTTGCGTCATGGCCCCGTGATGGCTGGTAGGGAAAATCTACTGCCTTAGGTCCTCTGCGATCGTTGCGAATTGCTCCAGGGCGGCTTCGAGGTCTGCGGCGATGTCGGCGGCGATGATTTCGGGGGCGGGAAGGTTGGCGCATTCTTCCAGGGCTTCGTCTTTCAGCCAGAAGATGTCGAGGTTCACCTTGTCCCGCTTCATCAGTTCGTCGTAGGTGAATGACTTGAACCGCTCGGTCTCGACGCGATTGTGGCGCGAGCCGTCGGCTCGCGGTCACGGGATTCCGCGGCTTGCCAAAATAACAGCCCACGAAATCATCCAGGTCGCTGCGCTTCAGCGGGTTTTCCTTCAGCGTGAAGTGCATGTTGGTCCGCAGGTCGTAGATCCAGAGCTTCTGCGTCCACGGCTTTTCCTGCGCGGGCTTGCGGTCGAAGAACAGGACGTTGGCCTTCACGCCTTGCGCGTAGAAGATGCCGGTGGGCAGGCGCAGCAGCGTGTGCACGTCGGCCTGCTTGAGCAGCTCGCGCCGGATGGTTTCGCCCGCGCCGCCTTCAAACAGCACGTTGTCCGGCAACACCACCGCCGCGCGGCCATGCTGCTTGAGGATGGTGAAGATGTGCTGGAGGAAATTGAGCTGCTTGTTGCTGGTGCTCGCCCAGAAATCGTCGCGGTTGATGATGAGCGATTCCTTGGACGACTCGCCCGCCTCGTTGACGATGGTGACGCTGCTCTTCTTGCCGAACGGCGGATTGGCCAGGACGATCTCGTATTCGCCGTGCTTCCCGGCCAGCGCGTCCTTGGTGACGACGGGCAAATCCTCCTCCGACTCTCCGCCGATGCCGTGCAGCAGCAGGTTCATCGCGCAGAGGCGCGTGACGCTGTCCACCAGCTCGATGCCGAAGAACGTGCCGCTCTTGAGCTTCTTCTTTTGCGCCCGGTCGAGCGGGTAATGCTTGGCGATGTAATCATGCGCCGCGAGCAGGAAACCACCCGTGCCGCACGCCGGATCGCAGATGGCCTGTCCCGGCTCAGGACGCACCGCGTCCACCATCGCGGCGATGAGCGGGCGCGGCGTGAAGTATTGGCCCGCGCCGCCTTTCACGTCCTCGGCGTTCTTTTGCAGCAAGCCCTCGTAGGCGTCGCCCTTCACGTCGGCGGAGAGGCTGGACCACTGCTCCTTGTCGATCAGGTCCACGATGAGCCGGCGCAACTTGGCCGGGTCCTGGATTTTGTTCTGCGCCTTGCGGAAAATGACGCCGAGCATGCCCGACCGCTTGCCGAGTTCCTCCAGCGTATGGCGGTAATGAATTTCCAGTTCGTCGCCATCCTTGGCCAGCAACGCCGGCCAGTCTTTGCCCTTGGGGATGGGCGACGGCTTGTTGAACGGCGGCTTCGCCTGCTCATCCGCCATTTTCAGGAACAGCAGAAACGTCAACTGCTCGACGTAATCGCCGTAGGACAGGCCGTCATCCCGGAGGATGTTGCAGTAGTTCCAGAGTTTTTGGACGAGGGCGGTTGGGTTGCTCATGAAGTAACTCAATCAGTAAATTCGCCGAGCAGTTTGTGCCAAAATGCTTGACATTAAGATTCCTCGATTGTTCTGCCTAAGGATATGCAGAAGAAAGCTCCAGCCAACTTCGCGGAAAGCGGTTTCGGAACTGGCGCATCATCTTTGATGATTGGGATTACGCGAATCTCCCGCGCCCTTCAATTCTACCCAATCGACTGTATATGCTTCGGACCAAAGGCTTGTCAAAGAGTTGTGGCTGAAGAAAACGAACGAAGCGATTGACATCCGCCGCTTATGGTCCGCCCACATCTTTTCATTACCCGCGAGTTCAGAAAGCGCTCGCACTCCCTCATGTAGCTTTCGATACGTCTTCATGTTTGTGATTCGCTTTGTGCAATGCCCACGATGGCGGAGCGCTTGCCCTGCAATGACTCCTTGATCAGTTCGGTTATCACGTGAGTCGTGTTCGACCGAGAGCCGACCCATCCTCGTTGCACCATGTCGGCAAATTGCGTGTTGTTCAGATGTCGTTGGACATTTTCATACGTGAACCGAAGGCCTCCGAAAGGGCCTTTGATTTCGGGCGCTTTCAGCAGAAGTTCCCAGTAGTCAGAGAGGGACATACATTCCCTGAATCAGACTCCCATCCGATGGATTGAAACTCTCGGTTTCGCACAGCTTGAAGAAGAAACATTCCGTGCCCAACCTGTATTGACGCACGTTCGTTATTGCCTCGGTGTCCGGGTTGGCAAGCTTGAAATCGCGCATCCTCGCAAGTTCCTTCTGGCACTGCGCCTCGGTTGGGCGAAAGATACCAACCAGTCCCTGGCTGATGGCTCATCCGCTTGTATTGAACCATGACGTAAGCGTGAAAGCCGTGGTTGAAGTAAATAAGGTCAACCCCAACCGTCTTCTCGACCGGAGTGCGGTTTACGTTCACGACCGTCAGTCGCTGTCCTCCTCGCTCAAACTCGACTGCACCAATTTGGTATGGGGCGATCTCATCCCAGCCTGGAACGATATGTGCGTCGTGGCCAATCATCGTGTCCTCGCGTAGCAAAGCCTTTGAAAGTCCTACCAAAAACGGAGCGGGACTATTCGGCTCTGGAGGCGGCACATTGCAGAGGACAGGTTTCCGGTCGACACCGAAGATCTGAAGAGCAAGTCCGACTGCATCCTTTTCTTCAGCGATGGTCACGAAGGAATCGCCCTGCAGAGACTCCCCCTTCCAACCTCGAGATGTCTCCATCGCCTCAATGTCACCTTTTCGATGTGGGCGCAGTCGCTGAAGCTCGGAGACGAATCTCTGCCAGAGAGTCTCTGGGAATCGGCTGGTTTTGCCCTTCAATGAAACATCAAGGGCATGGCGGATTTCAGGAGAATCTTTGAAATCGTCAACCTCTATTTCGCCAAGTTCTATGACCTTCTGGAAGTGAATCTGGTATTGAGCCGTTGCGACAAGTCGGCCACGGCGCATCGGGCAGGAAAAAAGCTTAGATGTTTGCGGTCAAACGAAAGGACGCCAGTCTCGAAGTCACCCGGCTTGAAATCCGGAGCGCTCAAGGTATCGCTGAACTCGCGGCCCATGCTCAACCGGGCAGCGAGCTTTTCAGCCCGCTTCGGCTCATCGACCACGAAAACAAGTCCTCCGTAGTCGCTCATAGAGCTCCGGTGAACGCTTTCTGGAGGATGGACTGGCGGAGGCGGGTGGCGCGCTGGAGGTTGGCGGACACCACCGCTTCCAACTCCTCCACCACGCTCAACCGCCGCTCCACTTCCGCCACGATCCGCGTCTGCTCGGCGAGGGGTGGGAGCGGGACGTGAACCGACAACCATTCCGTGAAGTAGATCGTTTTGTGGACTGAGCCGTTCCCGAAGCGGCGCACGTCTCGCGGTCGGTGAGGAAACGATGCGCAGCAATTAGGAACTGACCGCAGGCGTCGGAATCGCAGCGCACAAAGTCTTGGCTGGTTGCCATCTCGCGCCCCATGACAACGACATAGCCCAGCCGATGCCGTCCGGCTAATGCAAACTGTACCGGCCGGGAGCAAGCGAGATGCGGAGTTGGCAATGCCGTAAGGTTTGTGCGTGAAAGGTTTCGTCGATGATGCGGCCGTCGTGTTCGCGAGCGTCCGCAATCCCGATCCATGCAACATCTCCACGCCACCATTCGGGATGATTGCGGCTCGGTCGTGTGACCACTGTCCATCTTCGCAATCTCAACGATGTCGCCCACGTCCAGCCTTCAGGCAGTTCGTTTACGGATTCCGACAGCAAGGCGGCTGTCCGGAATCCACGTCCTGGTTCTTTGATTCCACGGTTGGGTCTTGGCGGCGCGGCGAGGATCCGGTTGATCAGTTGCTTCGCCGGTCTCGTAGGCTGCGGTTTGCACTTTCTTGGCGAGTTCGGCTTCGGTGGGGACGAGGCGGCCTTCGCAGGCGGCTTTGAGGACGGCGGCGCGGTAGCGTTTGAGGTTGGCCTGCACCCGCCGCAACGCCGCCACCCCCGCCTCCAGCCGCGTGAATTGCTTCTCAATCTCCGCCACGATCCGGCGCTGTTCGGGGAGGGGTGGAATGGAACTCGAATCGCTCGATGTCTGACGTTGCTGACTCGATGCGAGCTGTCGTTGCCCGCTGATACGTTCGTCCAAAGTCGCCGTGCTGTCTGAGTGAGAGCAAAGACGTGAGAAACAGCTGACTTCAGTCGCTGCGACGAACGCCGATGACATGGTTATCGACGCAACGCCAGGTTCGGACAGAACGCGCCCGATCAGAGCGACGCGGTCCGATCTATGCAGACGCGGCACTGTTCCTTCGAGATAAGAGGTCTCGCTGTCATGCGAGCCGCTTCTTCGTTGTCCTGCTGGTCATGAGTTTGCGTGAGGTGAACTGTCTGCACGTCCAGCGATCGTGATGTTCCGACTTTCCAAGACATGGAACCGTCTTCCGTGTTCCCTGCAGATACCTAGCACCAATCTCGCACGAGATCACAGTTCTGCCAATGCGACTCCATCGCCAACTTGACGGCAGTCCGCCGCCTTCTTTCGCCCCTTCAGGGCTCGACGTGTTTTGGGATTCGTGACCCAGGGCGGCGTCGCTGCGCTCCTTGCCCTGGGCTACATTCTTTCGCCCCGTTGGGGCTGCCAGAGTGGCAGAGCCGTCTCGGCTCTGTTCTGTCTTCCTGGTTCAGCGGCGGGACGCCACTGCCACTCTTGTCATTCTCGGCGCGTCACACTCATGCCGCCAACACCTCGTTGAGTTCATCGAGCAGCTTGGGCAGTTGCTCGCCGAAGAGTTGATGCGCTTTGCCCAGGCCGCCACGCTGGTTGAACGGGGAGAGTTCCAAATCCTCCGGCTCGATGCTGATGGCTGTGGCGATGTGGTCGCGAATGAGGTGGAGCCAGGCCAACTGCTCGGGCGTGAAGGCAGACACACCCCGGCGCTGCGCGCCACCCCTCTCCAGAGGGGAGCCTAACGGCTGCTTGTCTAACCGGTGAAGTCCGGTCTCGGGAATTGGTTGTTTGCCCGAGTAGTGATATTCGACATTTCAATGAGGTGACTCATGAGATGAAAGCTCGAATGTAAACGCCTTGACCGGTAGCAAGGCTAGCCAGACCGCGGGCCGCAGCGACGAGCGAACTTTACAGCCTCGTTAAAGGGCTCACGTGTAAATGCCGGAATGCGTGAGATTGCAGATGCCGACTACCTCCCTTTTGGAGGAAGGCCAGCGTGGGTGATCAAGCAACAACCAAGTGCAGTCATCCAACTGCCGGGGTACAGAAGATGGCACGTGGTCACAGACAGGCAGCTTAAATTAGGGACCTTCTCGGTTCCGGCTCAGAACAGATCTAAGGGCGAAGGCCGGTTGAATAATTCATAAATCGTCCGGTGGGATCGAGAAGCTCGGATGAGGTCATAGTAAGCGGAGATCTGGCGAGACAGATATAACTCGCTGGGGAGCCAAGGACCTCTGGACTGGAAGGTTCGCGTCAGAAGAAGGGAGTGCCGCTTGGACGCAAGTCCCTCTACGGTAGCTATTAGCTCTCTTCGGAGATAGGGACAGAAGCCTCGTATAAGCGAGTGGGTGGCGGAGGGATGCGGGTCTAGCGCTTAAGTTCGTGCCAATTGGTGAAGGTCGAGGGGGAATATCATCACTTCCAGTTTGAAGCCGTAATGGGGAAAACCCGCTGTACGGAATTTTAGAGAGGGAAGAGGAGATACGCATGTTACCAGTGCGTCTCCGCAAACGCTTAATGGACCTTGCGTATCTAGCTTGGTTCATGTGGTGCGCCTCTTCTCTACCGCGATTCTGCGGCGGCTGCATTCTTCTGGCGAAGCCATTCGTTGAAGCGTTCGTGGACGGACTCGGCGAAGGGCGCGAGCACGGGTTGTTGTTCCAGCGCGAAACGGACGAGAGCGACGAGGTCGGCGAAGCGGCCGGCCTGCGAGCGGCCCTTGACCTTGCCGGGCGCGGTGGCGGCGAAGGCGTCCCACAGGCGGTCCTCGGTCCAGGCTGCGTGGTTGTCGCGCAGTTTCTTTTCCAATTCCTTGAGCATCGGCTCGGTGAGGCGCTGTTTGTAAGGGCGGCTGTAGAGAATCTGCAGCGCCGTGATCTCGGCCTTATTCTGCTCAATGTATTCGCGGAACGAGGTGGCGAGCTCGGCACTGGTCTGTGTGCTTCTCTGGGCTGGGCCGGCGTAAATCAGCGTGTCGCGCGAGATGACGTCAATGGTCTGGTCGGCGGCCTTCTGGACCTTCTTGAGCAAATTGCGCAGGTCGGGATTCGTGGCCAGGGGGGCGAGGGCTTGCTTGATCCGCGTTTCACGGACTTCGCGAAGCTCTTTCTCGGTCGGCTCGTGAGACTCACCTTTGCCTTGTTTGGCCTGGGCCTGGATTTCGTCCGGGTCAATCGCGCTCAAAATACCTTTGGAAATCTCCGAGAGGGTCATGCCTTTGGCGGTTTGTACGACTTCGGTTTCCACCTCATGATCGAAGCGGCGTTCCAAACGGATGAGGCGGCCCGCCAGCGATTCTACAGCGGCGACTTCGGTTGTACCCAACGCAGCGGCATCGAGAAGCCTATCAAAGCTGACAGTGGGTTTCTTTTCCAGAGGACGCGTTTCCGTTTTGCAGCTTTCGCAGACGCCCACCGCATCGACGACGACGTAGTGCGTCTTGCGTTTGATGCCGGGATTGACCTGTTCCATCTCGGTCTCGGACACCACGCGCACGCCGCGGCCTTTCATCTGCTCGAAAAAGTTCTTCGACGCGACGCTGCGCATGAAGAAGACGATTTCCAGCGGCTTGATGTCTGTGCCCGTGGCGATCATGTCCACGGTGACGGCGATGCGCGGGAAGTAGCTGTTGCGAAAGGCGCTGAGGATTTCCTCGGGCGACAGGCTGGAGGCGCGTTTCCAGATGATTTCTTCGACTTCCGTGCCGTCGGCCTGCTGCTTCTTCTCCACGATGCGGACGAAGCCGGTGCGGTAGGTGATTTTCTGGCAGAAGTCGTTGCCCTTGCCGAACACCTCGCGGCAGATGCGCACGATGTCGTCGGCATGGGTGTCGTCCTTGGCGAAGATGAGTGTCTTGGGCAGGTCGGTGCGGCCCGGAAACATCTCGGTGAAGACCTTGTCGCGGAACGTGGCGAGCACGGTGCGAATCTGGTCTGGGGCGACGACGTCGCGGTCGAGGTCCCCGGCATCATAGGCGAGCACCTCGTCGAGCTGTTCCCAGCGGACTTTGCGCGTCTGGCGGTCGCGTTTGTCCACGAAGAAACCGGCCTCCACCTTCGAGCCGCCCTGCGTGATGGCTGTGTTGATGCGGTAGATATCGCAGCCCACATTCACGCCGTCGGCCACGGCTTTCTCATGGTTGTATTCCATGACGAGGTTCTGCTGGAAGAAGCCGAAGGTCTGCTTGGAAGGCGTGGCGGTGAGGCCGATGAGCGAGGCGTCGAAGTATTCGAGCACCTGCCGCCAGAGGTTGTAGATGGAGCGGTGACACTCGTCGGTGATGATGAAGTCGAATGTCTCGATGGGAAAATCGGGGTTGTATTCGACTGGGAGAGGTTTCTTGAACAGGGTTTCAGAGGCTTCGATGGGCAGGTCGTCGAGGTCCGGCGCGGGTTCTTTCTCGCCTTTGAGCATGGAGTAGATACGCTGGATCGTGCCGATCACAACGCGGGCAGACTTGTCGAGCGAGTTGCTGCTGAGGTGCTGGACAATGTATTCCTCGGTGAACTTGTAGTTGTTCACCGGCGAGACGAACTGCTGGAATTCCTTGAGTGTCTGCCGGCCGAGATTGCCGCGATCCACGAGAAACAGGACACGCTTGGCTCCGGCGTATTTGACGAGGCGGTAGATGAAATTGACGGCGGTGTAGGTCTTGCCCGAGCCGGTGGCCATCTGGATGAGCGCGCGCGGGCGACCTTTGGCGAAGGAGCTTTCAAGGCTATTGATGGCCTGGATTTGTGCCGGCCAGAGAGTGCCGGCGGCCAACGCAGGAAATTCGCGAAGGCGTTGCGCCAGTGTCGAACCTCCCCCGGCCACATGCTGCACCCAGGCGAGCAAGGTTTCGGGACGATGAAACGAGAACACGCGGCGGCTGCATGGGTCGGGATCGAGGCGGTTGGTAAAGAAAGACTCCGCGCCCGTGCTCTCGTAGGAAAACGGAAGCGGCGATTTCCAGGCCGGCAGGCCGAAGGGGACGCCGGAGACATATTTGGCCGATTGCTCCTCGACGCCGGTAAGCGTGTCGCCAGCGGGCTTGGCCTCAATGGTGCCGATGGCTTTACTGTCAACAAACAACGTGTAATCCGGTTCGCCCGTTTTGAACGAAAGTTCAGCGATGGCGACGCCGCGCGAGGCAGAGAGGTTGACCCTGTCCCTCGTTTGGACGGTCCAGCCCGACGCAGTGAGCATTGCGTCAATTTGCTGGCGGGCGCGTTGTTCCGGAGTCAGATCAAACATGAGGAGTGCTTGGGCGAGCTTAGAGATCCCCTCTTCTTGTTTTTTACTGGCAAGCGGAACTCGTTCCTAGGCCAGTTCCCTTCCCAGCTAATGAATTCATCGCCACAACGCAGGCATTGACAAGCGGTCTGCCTCCTCCCGGGAAAGGACAGCCTCATCCAGGCTCGTGTCTGGCCGGACACGGCGTTCATACGCAGTGCCCAACGGGCGGGCATCTTCCAGCACAACCGGAACACTGAAGTGACCGGGTATTGTGACTTGTCGCCCGATAGGTAAGGCGAGCATGTCTTCTGTCATTTGCTGTTCGTCGTGAGCTAGGGATGACCACCGAAGGAATCCGAACGATAACACGATCGTCCTCACGGCCTCAATACTTCAGCTCAGAACTCGCCGAACTGGGTCAGCACTGCGAGGACGGCGAGAACGAATTCTCATCGTGCAGGCGCCTGCCCTAGACGCTTACTCAGCACGATTTAAGCACCGATCATGACGCGGATGATCGTTTGTATGTAAACTATTGATACTATTGGCGTCCCGTAGGGGATTCGAACCCCTGTTGCCGCCGTGAAAGGGCGGTGTCCTGGGCCGGGCTAGACGAACGGGACGTTGGGAAGGCCAGACTGGGAGCCGCTTTGAGGTCGGTACGCTGAGCTTTGAGCGTTTCTGGTGAGCCGTGCTGGACTCGAACCAGCGACCCTCTCCTTAAAAGGGAGATGCTCTGCCAACTGAGCTAACGGCCCGCAAAACCCACCCATACTAAAGGCGGTGGTCATGCCTGTCAAGATTCATCTCCGCGCCAGCTAGGCCAGAACCGTTGTGAACTTTCGCGTCAGCAAGTGGATCTAGACTGAAGCTCCTTGGCGCTTGCCTCATATAAGAGGTGAGGTCGCCTTCCCGCCACTTTACTCCTCTACCAAAGCGTACACTTTGGCCTCCCAGGGGAAAATGGGTTCCCGGCCAACCCACTCAGGCGGGATATCCCGCTCCTGGGTGATCTCGCGCCATCGTTTGCCGGCAGGCGTGGCTGGCCAGCGAGGGACCTGATACTCCGAGCTGGGATGGGATGGGTTTGGAGTGCCAAAGTCTGAGAAATTAGCAACAACGACGACCAGCTCCCCACTGCTAACTCGACCTCGCTGCCAAACCATCACTCGCTTTCCATCGTTAAAGTCGCCATGGATGAACTCTGTGTCGTTTACCGACAGAGCGTCATAGGTGGTGCGAAGCTTCACGAGTCGACTCACGTAGTCGAAGACCCGTTTTCGGAACGCGTCCTCCAGGCGGTCGAAGTTGACCGGATCCACCTGCTTCTCAGGGTGGCGCAGGGGGAGATCATGCTCGTCCGCAAACTCCTCGCCCGCGAAGATCATAGGAATCCCCACAGCGGTCAGTAGGCAGACAAAGGCCAGCTTGATCCGTTGCTCCGTCTCGAAAATGTCGTTGTTGTTAAGAAAGTTGTAAAGCCGCTCGTTGCGGAATCCTTCCACATCGTGCGAGGTGACATAGTTGATTGCCTGTGCGCCATCGCTGAACCCGAGTCCGCGGCAGTCGATCAGTTTGCGAATGGTTCTTTCAAAGCTCGGCTCTTTCTCATCGTTTTGCCCCATGATCGCGTAGCGCACCATGCGCTTGAACTCTTCGTTCCACAACCCGTCCAGGCGATTCTGAGTCAACAGCTCAATCGGGACTGCCAGATCTTCTCCCACTACGAGAAAGCGAGCGTCGGCAGCAGAGGCAGAAAGTCCTGCGGCCGTGGCGCGCGCGCGCCACAGCTGTCGGGCATGCTCTTTGAATTCCTGAACAAAGTCCCAATTAGCGATGTTGGGGATGCTGTCCATGCGAATTCCGTCAATGCGAAAGTCGATCATCCAACGGACCAGGCAAGTGCGCATGAGTCCCCGGGCCGGCACCAGATCTCGCGTCTGGCCCGAGACGGGATCGTAGCCGTTCAACCGAAAGTTGTACTTGAAGAGGTCCCCGCCAAAGCCATCGCGTCTTCGGCCCTGGTCGAACTCCTCAGGATCTCCCGCGTTGGCTTGGACATGAAAATCGAGGAAGTTGATGTTTTGGTAGGAATACCGGGTGGCGAAGGCCATTACCACATCGGTGAAGAAGCGAATTTCATGCTGATGGCACGTTTTGATGAGATTCGCGAGGTCCGTTGAAGCCGTAGGAGAGGCATGTCCCTTTGGAAAGCCGAGATCGTAGTCGGCCGCAAAGTAATTGCTCGTGGCATAGCCCCATTCGCGGTCGACGAAGCTGTCGGCGGGCGGCAAGAGTTCCAGCGCATTAGTCCCCAACTCCTTCAAATGTGCGCGCTCCTCCAGGGCTGCGCAGCCTGCGAAATGAACAGGTGGCTGCTTAGCCTCGATCAAAGACAAGACGTCCCGGAAAGTCCCGACACCGATCTGGACCGGGGCCTCAGCTTCTCCCAGCCGAGCCCAGGCCGTCGGCAGTTCATAAATGACCAGACGGTTGTTGGCCGGCAGCTGACCGAGCGACGGATCGCCACTCCAGTCCGGGGTCTCGCCACCGGGATCACACGGCGTCAGAGCGTTGTTTTCAAACCTAACGACACCAGCAGGGTCTCGATCGTCCTCTTCGAAAGCTGAATCTTGAGGCCGAGGCGCCAACAGGCGCCAATCCACCGTCCAAGCCGTGGGATCAGTGCAGAGAATGCGAGGGTGAGAGGCCTTGTAGGGATTGCCGTCCGTGACCTCAAACCAATAGTGGTAGACCTGCCCGTTTACCAAGTTGCACTGGTCGGCTGGAATTTCCCAAAGGTCAGGCCGGCTGATGGATGGCTGGAGCGGGAAACGGTGCTCGTCAACAAAAGTCGGTGGGTTGCCGGGTTGCAGACGGCCAATGACCAACTGGGGTGCTGGAGTCGTTTGTCGGGGCCGCCAGAGCAGAAAGTGCGTAGTTTTGCGAGTTAGCAAATCCGAAGACATGTCTGTACTACCTCTTGACGCGGACCACCGGTATTTTGACGTCCTTCGTCGGATTGCCCGCCGTCAGAACGGGAACGCTGGTATCGTTGGTGTAATCGAGTCGCTGCTTCGTGGTGATGCGAGCACGCAGGGTGTACCGGCTGCCGGGCTTGATAGCTTGCGGGTTGTAGGAGAGCTCAAATGGAACAGGAAACTGTTTCAGACCTTTGATCGTCTGCGTGGCGATGGGAGAAGCTTTGGCATCGGCCCGTGATGTGTCCTGTAACTCAACCGTAGCGATGGTGTCGGGTCCAAACTCGGCCTTCTCCTGAAACTCGATCGTGCCCGTAATTGCAGCGGCGACCTCATTCTTCCCCGGCAGTTCCTTGCCGTTGACCGTTTTCACGCCTTCCCGGCTCATCGTTCCGATCACATAGCGAAACCCCGGCCGCAGGTCGCGCGTCCCAACGCCACCGACCGTAAGATTTCCCGATCCATCATCCAGGACCAGAGCCAGCCGAAGCCGGCTACCTTGGGTCGTGCTCACCACAACAAGTTCCTTTGCGAAATCAACTGTGGGCATCGGATCGTTGATTTTCCAAGCTTCCCAGAGCTTCTCGAGTTCCTTGATACTGGTGATGCTGCCGGGCGCTTCTTTCATCAACGCAGTGTCGTCCACCGTGCCAGACCATTCCTTTATCGTTTTCACGGTCTTTTTCTCTGCCTGCATCGCTGGCGATGCCATCAGGGCCAAGACGAATAGGCCCAGTATCCATTTCCTCCAATGCCTCATAGCGGCTCCTTATGACATGACAAACGTGGAACCAACGTCTGACTCTTGGCCGACTGGCAGCAATTCTATAACAGATTCCAACGGCGTTCTCCACAGGAGAGCAGACTGGGCCTGAGCTGCTGTTTGCACTCCGGCTGTGCCCTTAGGTCAATCAGAAGCCCGACCTTGAAGGAAGGCAGCCGGTTGGGGCGTGACGCCCTCCGCCTCGGTCTGCCTTCCTGACGGCGCTCCCGGAAGCGGCCCGGCATTTTTTTTGGCCGAGCGGCATAATCTTTGTTGCATCTCCTTTGGAGAGATGTTTAAATTCTCAACATTACCCACGGGACCCACGGTTTTTCTGAAGCATAGGACGGACTTTGGATTATTAGTTGAGCCCACTGTTCTCTGATGAATACCCACCGGTCCAGTTGTTCAAGCCGTGAGGCTCTTCACTCGCAGCCAGCTTCAAGCCCCTTCAACCCAGGGCGGAATTGTGATCCGAGCCGCGTCGCCGGTCACCCGGTTTATCCGCTCGACAACTACATCACATACCAACCTCGTTTCAACAACAAAAGGAGGAGTCATGCAACTAGTCAGCATCCAGTCGCCGGAAGAGCTCAAACAACGTCTCGAAGCTGAGAGGGCCAGACTCCGCCAGGAGGCGGGACTGGCACCGCAGCATTTCCAAAAACCCTTCGAGCGAGCTTTCACTGCCGAGGAGCGCAAGAAAGTGACAATTCTCTTCGGTGGACTCACGTGGAAACACGAAGACTTAATGAAGGCAGTCTTTCGGGGCAGTGGCTATCGCTGCGAAATGGTGCCGACACCCAACGTTGCCGCGTTCCAGATCGGAAAGGAGTATGGAAACAACGGCCAGTGCAATCCTACCTATTTCACCGTGGGGAACCTCGTGCAGTATCTGCAGTGGTTGGAATCTCAAGGGATCCCCAGGCAGGAGGTGCTTGACAACTACGTCTTCTTCACTGCGGGCTCCTGCGGCCCCTGCCGCTTTGGCATGTATGAAGCGGAGTACCGCTTTGCGCTCAAGAATGCGGGCTACGACGGTTTCCGCGTTCTCCTCTTCCACGACAGCGATGGCTTGAAGGCGTCCTGCGGCGAACCGGGACTCAGGTTCAACGTCGATTTCGGTCTTGGCATGCTGAACGCCCTTCACCTCGGCGACGTCATTCAGGACCTGAACTATCAGATCCGGCCGTTTGAAGTGAACCGTGGAGAAACCGACAAGGTCTTCCGGGAGGCGGTTGACATTCTCTGCACTATCCTTCGGGAGCGGCGTCCTTTTGAAATCATGGAAAGGGCCCCAAAATGGGCGGCGGGCTATCTGTCAAAAAAGAAGACCCTCCGAAACACCCTCAACACGTTGGGCAAGATTCGCGAGCATCTCTTCGGCGATGTGTACGTCAACACACTCCATCAGGTGAAGGACTTGCTCGATACAATCCAAGTGGATCGAACTCGGGTCAAGCCCATTGTCAAAATCACTGGTGAGTTTTGGGCCCAGACGACGGAAGGTGATGGGAATTTCCACATGTTTGCCTTCCTCGAGCGTGAAGGCGCCCAGGTCTTGGTGGAACCCATTGCCACCTGGGCTGCTTACTTGATGTATCAAGGGAAGTACAACCACGAACGCAAGAAAGCAGTTGACGAGCACCAGATGGAGATCGCCTGGTGGGATTTGAAGAGTCGCGCCAAACTCGAACTCAAGTACGCGGGAAAATTCCTAGGGATTTCAGTTGGCGAGACGCTTTGGCGGTATTTCTATCACCGGGTTATCAGGCACCTGGGAGGGTTGACTCATTCCCTGGTGTACCAGAAGGAGCTGGCGGACTTGGCGTCGCCCTTCTATAACAAGTTCACGCGCGGCGGCGAGGGACATCTGGAAGTTGGCAAGAATGTCTACTACACCGTCAACAATCTGGTGCACATGGTGCTGGCCCTGAAACCGTTCGGGTGCATGCCTTCGAGCCAGTCTGACGGTGTGCAGTCCGGCGTGATCAACAAATATAAGGACATGATCTTCTTGCCCATCGAGACTTCAGGCGAAGGTGAGGTGAACGCTCACAGCCGAGTCCAGATGGCTCTTGGCGAAGCCAAAGCCAAAGCTCGAGGCGAGTTCGAAACGGCGCTGAAGTCCACCGGAAAGCGCCTTGAAGATATCAAGGCCTATGTGGCGGAGCATCCGGAGCTGCGGCGCCCGTTCTATCACGTGCCCCATCGTCCGGGCATCGCAGGAACTGCGGCGCAGTTCGTTCTGCACGTCAGCGACCGTATGGACAAAGACACACGTTTCTGGCGCCGCTCGCGGGTCGAAGTTCCCGCGGTAGCGGTCGAGAACTAGGTACGTACGAAAAGGAGAACAATGTCAACACAAAATCTTCAGTACCTGGTGGGCGTGGACGTCGGGTCCACCACTGTCAAAGCGGTAGTTGCCGAGCAAGGTACCGATCGCATTCTCTGGCAGGACTACCAGCGTCATGAGACCAAACAACCCGAGAAGAGCCTGGAATTCCTGAAACGCATTGAAGGCGACATCGGCATTGCTGCAAACAATGCCCGTGTTTTTGTGACCGGCTCGGGCGGCGGTGGTATCGCTGAGTTGATTGGCGCAAAATTCGTTCAGGAAGTCACCGCAGTCTCGCTGGCCGTTGAGAAAATGCATCCTGAAGTTTACTCGGTAATCGAACTGGGCGGGCAGGATGCCAAGATCATCATTTTCCGAAAAGACGAGGAAAGCGGTCGAAAGAAAAAGATCCCGTCCATGAATGACAAGTGTGCCGGGGGAACCGGGGCGGTCATCGACAAGATTAACGCAAAGTTGAAGATCCCTCCCGCTGAGCTCTGCGACCAGGGTCATCGCGGCGTCAAGCTGCACAAAGTGGCCGGAAAGTGCGGCGTTTTTGCCGAGACCGACATCAACAGCCTCCAGAAGGTGGGGACCCCGTCGCACGAACTCATGGCCTCGTTGTTCGAAGCCATCGTGCTTCAGAACCTGACGGTTTTAACCCGAGGCCACACCTTGCTTCCCCACGTCCTGCTGCTGGGTGGGCCGAACACCTTCATTCGCGGCATGAAGGAGGCTTGGCAGGCGAACATCCCCAAGACATGGGAAGAGCGCAAGGTCAAAATCCCCGACGGATCCAACCCGCAGGAATTGATCAAAGTGCCCGAAAACGCCCAGTATTTCGCGGCCATCGGCGCCATCGAGTTCGGAAAGGACGAGGAGGATGACGTCGGCCGTTATGAGGGCACGTCCAAACTTTGCTACTACATTGACTATGGCCGTGCTGAAGAGAAGGCGAAGTCTGGCAGCCATGGACTGGTCAAGACCAAGGACGAGTTGGGCTCTTTCAAAGAAGCCTACCGCCGCAAGAAGTTCATCCCGGCTAAGTTCCAGGCAGGCGAGCCCGTGAGGGGATTCGTCGGTCTGGATGGTGGGTCTACCTCCACCAAAGCTGTCTTACTTTCGGAGGAAGGGGAAGTTCTCATCAAGGCCTACCAGCTTTCTAATGGCAATCCCATCCAGGACACCATCGAGATGTTTGAAAGCCTGGAGCGGCAGGCTAAGGAGCAGGATGCAACACTGGACATTCTAGGGGTGGGGACCACCGGTTACGCTAAAGACATCCTGAGGGACGTGCTCAAAGCGGATGTCGCTCTCGTCGAAACCGTTGCGCACACGGAGTCGGCTCTGAAGTACTACGACGACCCCCATGTGATCGTCGATGTCGGCGGTCAGGACATTAAGCTGATTATCCTCAAGAACGGCCGAGTCAAGGACTTCAAACTCAACACCCAGTGCTCGGCAGGCAATGGGTACTTCCTGCAGTCAACGGCCGAAGGCTTCAGCCTGCCGGTGGAGCAGTATGCTGATCAGGCCTTCTCGGCACAGGCTATGCCGCTGTTTGGTTACGGCTGTGCTGTTTTCATGCAATCAGACATCGTGAACTTCCAGCGACAGGGTTGGCGCTCTGAGGAGATCCTGGCCGGCCTGGCGGCAGTGCTTCCCAAGAACATTTTTCTGTACGTGGCCAGCGTCCCAAACCTTGCAGCTTTGGGCACCCGGTTCGTCTTGCAGGGTGGAACGCAGAACAATATGGCTGTGGTCAAGGCGGAAGTGGATTTCATCCGCAACAGCTTCAGGGCGGCAGGCCGGGAACCTGAAGTGATTGTGCACGAGCATTGCGGCGAATCCGGAGCGATCGGCGCTGCGGTGGAGGTTCGCCGGCTGTACTTGAATGGAAAGAGAACAACCTTCATTGGCCTGGAGGGCGTTCGCAGCATCTCCTACCGCAGCACGCGCAACGAGGATACCCGGTGCTACTTCTGCAAGAACAACTGCCTGCGAACCTTCATTGATGTCAAAACGGCGGGTTCTTCCGATCTCGTGCCCGTCAATCTAATCTCCAAGGTACCGCTTCAAGCCGGGGAACAGCGGCTCATTATTGCCACCTGCGAAAAAGGCACCGTTGAGGACATGGAGTCGATGAAAGGGATCAAGGCGGGTCTGGATTCTCTGAAGAACCAGCATCCCAACTTCGTCGAACTCGCTTCCCGCGAGGTCTTCCGATTCCGTGGTACGGCGAGCGTGGCCGATCCCGTTCCGGCAGTCAATTGGCGCACCTCGAAAGCAACTCGGGAGCGGGTCGAACTGATACAGCGGCGCAAAGATCTGCGTGTTGGCATTCCGCGGCTGCTGAACCAGTACGTCTATGCTCCGCTGTTTAACGCCTACCTGGAGAGCCTGGGCCTCAAATCCCAGAACATCATTTATTCCGACTATACCAGCAGCGAACTGTACCGGGCCGGTTCCAGCCGGGGTGCGATTGACCCCTGCTATCCAGCTAAGATCGGAATCGCCCATGTGCACAATCTGCTGAGCGTCAAGTCGCAGCACAAACCGCTGAACGTCATCTTCTTCCCGATGGTCGACGTTCTTCATTCGTCTCTCGTGAACTTGACCGGCATTAACGCCTGCCCCACGGTCACCGCAACTCCGGAGACGGTCAGAGCTGCGTACACCAAGGAAAACGATGTCTTTGCCGAAGCCGGTGTCAAATACTTGAATCCCATTCTCAACTTCACAGACCACAAGCTGCTTGCCTACCAGATGTTTCAGGCCTGGGACCCCATCTTGGGATTGTCGCGAGCCGAAAACGACCGGGCGATCGAGGCGGGATTCAAGGCGCTGGAGGATTACGAGAAGGGAATTCGTCGCAAAGCACGGGAAGTGCTTGATCAGCTCGAGCGCGAGGACCGCATTGGCATTGTCATGCTGGGCCGGCCTTACCATCACGACCCGGGCCTCAACCACGAGATTATGGACGAGTTCCAGAAGCTTGGTTACCCTATCTTCTCGCAAAGCACCTTGCCGCTGGATGAGGATCTACTAGAGCGGCTCTTCGGCGAGGAGGTGAAGGCCGGAACGATCAAGCACGCGCTGGATATTTCGGACGTCTGGAAGAACTCGTATTCCGCCAGCACCAATCACAAGGTCTGGGCAGCCAAGTTCACGGCCAGGCATCCTAATCTGGTGGCCTTGGAAATTTCGAATTTCAAATGCGGCCACGATGCTCCGATCTACGGTGTCGTTGAAGGCATCATCGAGAAGTCCGGAACGCCGTATTTTTGTTTCAAAGATCTGGATGAAAACAAGCCCTCTGGATCGATCAGGATTCGTGTTGAGACCATCGACTATTTCCTGAGGCGTTACCGCGAGGAAATCCTCAAGCGCAAAACGAAGGAGCAGGAAATCGAGGCACAGCTGGCCGAGTACGAGCGGCGCATGCGCCAAGAAATGGGACTCGAACCGAATACCGAGCTCATGGCCATTCCAACGGAGACGGCGGAGAACGAAGAGGCCGTGGCAGTGTCCGCGTAGTTGGACTGACAGGCCTTAGCTACGCCGGTTGAGGCGGCTGAAAAGTCGCCTCAACCGGTCACGTTGGAAACCCTACCTTGTTCACGTGCATGGTGCAGACATGCTGTTTCTCCAGCATGTCTGCCGGCTGCGCGAAGTGAATACTCAGGCAGTCGCAGGCGCGGTAAGCAATATCAAGTCTGTCCCACCCAGACGGAGGGAAGGCCCAAAGAAACTTCAACGGGAAAACGGTAAGGCGCTCTCCTGACTCGATCCGCATCCAGAACCCCGCCTCAGCTTGAAACAACAGTCATCCTGACTGGGCTATCAAGCTACCACGCAAATGTCCAATCTCCAGGTCGCCCGGAGGGGACGAATATGAATAGCCCCGGGTGGAGCGGCGCTTTTGCCGCGCAACCCGGGGTGAGGGTTCGGTCAGATGGATCGACCCTGAAGGGGTCGAACCAGAACCCTGTGGCGCGTTGGAGTGTGTCCCCTGGGTCAACCCCTGCAGGGTTGGGTCTGCTAGGCCAACACACCTTGGGTTTCGCCTCGCTGCGCGCTCGACCCACGGATACTCAAATGGGTCCCCTTCCGGGGATGACGAGCTGATTCAGGATCTTGGGTTATCTTTGGGTCTTCAGTCTTGACTGGGCATCGAAGAGTCCTCTAGATTAGGCTTATTGAGACTCTTTACCCTGACACCAGCACGGGGCAAAATTGCCTGAAAACGTGACCAAATGGTGATATCAGGGCAAACTGGCTTGTCAATCAATGGTTCGCCCGAAACCCTGCCACGGAAAGCAAGTATGGAGACAACCAGATGCCGAACTAGGCGGCCGTTGAGAACCACTTTTACGGCGAGGAGTTGAGTGAGGTGGAAGCGGCCCTGAAAACCGTCACCAACAATCGGAGGACACGTTCATGACTACGGAAGGGAAAAATGCCGCTGCCGAAGAGGCGATCACGAAGGAAGCGCTAACCCGCTACCAAGCTACGACGGGCCCCCGCCTGCGCGAGATCATCTTGAGCCTGATCAAGCATCTGCATGGCTTTGCGCGCGACGTGCGGCTGACCGGCGACGAGTACCTCTTCGCGATGAACTATCTGGTCCAGCTGGGCGGTTACTGCAAGGGCGGCAGGCAGGAATTCCTCGCGCTCGCCGAGATGCTCGGGCTCGAAACCCTGGTGATCCAGATATCGCAACCGAAGCCGGAAGGCGCGACGCTGCCGGGCGTGCTCGGACCGTTCTTCCTTCCGAGCGCACCCTCTTTCGCGAACGGCGCCGACATCGCCGAAGACGTCGCGGGCGAGCCTCTCTACGTCTCGGGGCGTATTCTCGCGATCGATCGTCGGCCTGTTCCAAACGCGACCATCAACGTCTGGCAATCGGACGGGCGGGGACTGTACGACGTGCAGGGTGACCTGGCCAAGGACGGAATGCGGACGCGGGGGCAATTGAAGAGCGAGCCGGACGGTCGCTATTCGTTCTGGACGGTCGTCCCCATCGGCTATCCAGTCCCGAATGACGGGGGGATGGGCGACCTGGTCAAGTATACCTCGAACGGGGGCTGGCGGCCGGCGCACGTTCACTTCATGATCGAGGCCGATGGCCACGACACCCTGGTGACGCAAATCTGCGTGCGCGGCAGTGAGTACCTCGACCGGGACGCTGCCTTTTCGGTACGGGACGGGCTGATCGCAGACTTCCCGCGGCATCAGCCCGGTAAGGCGCCTGACGGCCGCCAGATGGATCGCCCGTTCCACACCATGGACTACGACTTCGTATTGACCCGCGCATGATCAAGGGCGTCATGTTGGAGGATGAAAAGGTCCCGGTGAGTCAACTCCAACCTATGCCACGGGGTAAGGCAGGCCGAACAAGCCGCTGCAGCCGACCGCTGAAAAGCGCGGCGGCTGAGCTCAACCGTTGAGCTGTAGGAAAAGTCCCCAGGCCGGTTTTGTGTGAGATGTGGGCAGAAAAGACTTCACAGAATGCCCCTCAATCGACGATCTCATGCTTGGGAAGGGTCAAGTGACCCCCCAAACTTGTTCTCACTCTCCAAAAGGGGTTTTTCTACAGACTCGTTCGGCGGCGCGAGACGAAATGTGAAGATGAAGGAGAGATCATGACGCGGGTTCTTTTCCTCGGCTACGACCCGGACACCGTGGACTTTTCCGACCCGGCACTGCCGCCAGGCATGACGGCGGAGAAGGTTCGCGTCGGTATCGAGGTTGCGATGAAGCAATTTGCCTTGCGTGGATGGGAAGCGGACCTCTGCTTTATTAGGCCGGATGAAACCGCCGGACCGACAGTGAGGCGGCAGCTCGCCTCGGCGAGCTATGACTGCGTCGTAATCGGCGCCGGCGTCCGGCTGCCGCCTCGTCTCCTGTCAATCTTCGAGGCAGTCATCAACGCGGTTCGCGAGGCAGCTCCGCGCGCTGCGATTGCCTTCAACACCCGGCCCGACGATAGCGCGGATGCGGCCGCACGATGGCTGCCGACCGGCGGCGCCGCCTAACACGCGCGTGCGGGTCGCCTCATTCACAGAAGCAGGAGAATGCTATGAGTAATTCCAACAAGGCGCTCGTAATTGAGGTTCTACAAACCGTTTTTGTGGAGCGAGATACCAGCATTGTATCCACGCACTTTTCGAACAACTACATCCAGCACAACCCGTTGATCCCAAATGGGTCGGAATCTATTCCACCTATGGTCGCCGCACTTCCCGCAGAATTCCGCTACGAAATGGGCATGGTAGTGGCGGAAGGTGATTTGGTAATGGTCCATGGCCGTTACACGGGATGGGGACCTAATCCAATGATTGCCGTCGATATTTTCCGAGTTGCTGATGGAAAACTTGCGGAACATTGGGATGTGATGCAGGAGGAGGTTCCAGCATCGGCTACGGCAAGCGGAAACCCGATGTTTATTGCCCCCTAACAATTCATTCAAGCCGAAGCCGCTTCGCGGCTCGGCTTAATTCAGGCGATAAGCGGCGCTCGCACCGTCGAGAGCATTCTCCGAACAGAGCCGAAAGGCTTGGGGTCAAGCGTTCGGCTTCGAATCGAAGGGGGTCGCGCCGCTCATCGGCACGCGAGATAACCTTGAGCCGCCAGACGGCGCTGGAGGCAAGCTACAGCGAGTGCCGAAGGAAGCCATCGCCTCTCAGCGACGGCTCGTTCCGGTGCGAGCGCCGCCTATCTGCTCAATGAAGCTGACATCGCTCCCTGCGCTCGCGACTCCGCTTCGCCCCTTCCTTTCGGCAGCGACAGAAAAAGCACTGTCCCTGCCGAAACTCGGGGTGCACCTTATCTCGCGCGAGACTGTGTGAAAACTACGCCTTTCTTAGACAGCGAAAAAATGACTCTCGCATTTGCCCCAGGTTGCAATTTCTCGATGGGGCGGGCAATGATTTCCGTCCCTTTTTCTCGGCTGTTCTGAGTTTTCACACAAACTGGCGCGCCGTTAGACGCCTGGAGACAAAATGAGAATGCACACCGTTCCGCTACTGCTTCGACACGCCGCAACTCAATCCCCTGACGGGGTGTATACCGGCAGGATTCGAGTGGTTGATTCGAACAGCAGGGGTGGGTGGAATTGATTTCTCTACGTTTCAGGGAGACTTCGATCTTCAAAATCGCGGACTCGGAGAGAACAACTCCCAAACGGTAGCGAGCGCGGTCGCACAGCGCTATCCGCACGTCAGATTCGTGATTCGAGCTTTTGGCACAGGTGCTGAGAAGGCAGCGTTTTTGATTGACCGCGTGGCTATTTCCCAACCAACCTTGGTCCTCTGACGCTTCAACCTCAGGGTGGTTGGCATATTATGCCCGTCTTAGGTGGGACGGTCAGTCGTTTGACCTTCTCTTCGCGTTTGAGCTCAACAGCCAAGCAAGGCTCTTGCGAATTACCCGTGAAGAATTGATCGCAAGACACGACCAGTGGCCGGGCGGAAACGATGTGGCCTACTTGAAGACTCTGGTTGCCGGAGGCGTCTAACCAGCCGGCCAGACTGTGTGAAAACTACCAAGTTTATGTGCGGGTGCTTCCGTTATCAATTGTTGGTGGGGTCGGTCTAAAGATTTCGGCAAGAAAAGAATAGGTCCAAATTTTGCTTCACAGGACCCAGTTAGGTCAAAGTTGGCTGCAAGCGCCTTTGCAAGAAGGAGTTGATGATCAATCACCAACAGTTGATTGTGGAAGCACCGACAAGTCGCCAATAGTAGACTCCGGAAGCACCTTCAGGGAAGCATGACGATCTGGAATAGCCGATAAGGATATCCGCTTTGAAACTGGATGGAGTTTGGAAGGAGACTAGATTCTTCCAAGCATTACTGTCGGACGTTTTGCCGCTTGGAAGTCTTCATACAGAGCGTCATGAACGCTCCTGTATACTAGATCTCCTTCCTCATCTAGGATACGGAGTGCGTCAGCGAAAACAGTTCAAAAGAAGACAATTTGGGGAAGTGCTCTGGATTTCGCGGAGGAGACTTAAAGCGAGTTGGGAGCAGTTACTGTGACA
>CAVVYL010000002.1:0-92201 GCA_963752385.1 uncultured Acidimicrobiia bacterium
TGAAAATACACAATCATGTGTAGCTAAATTACGTAATGCTCCCGATAGCCAAGCCGCCTACTTCATTCTAAGCTGCCCACGTCTCATGGTTGCTTCGATTTCGGCTGGGGCAACAGCTTCCTGACCCGACGAATGATTCGCAACTAGAGCCAGCGGATGTCTCCCTTGCCCGCTTACTTCCCGAACCCTGACGGCAGGTAGCCGCTCAAGGTTCGTTGGGTGAGCTTCATGAAGATTTTGATTGTAGATGATAGTGAGCCTGTTCGTCGGACGATTAAGAATTTTATCGATGATCTGGTTGATGAGTTTATCGAATGCAGCGATGGCTGCGAGGCCCTCGATGCCTACACCCAACACCGCCCGGATCTGGTCCTGATGGATATCAAGATGGCCCGGGTGGACGGCCTCGAGGCGACCCGAAACATCAAAGCGGCCTTTCCCGAAGCCAGAGTTATCATCGTCTCACAGTGGAACGGTCGGGGTTTGTGCGAGAGTGCCCTGTCTGCGGGCGCCGAAAGCTACATCAGCAAAGCGGACCTCAGCCCACTTCGAGATCTGCTCGAAGCAAATCGACAGAAGTGATTCGCCGTCCTCGGTCCCGTGCTTCTCGCTCTACTCGGCTTGGCCTCTTATCTTGGCGACTCGTAATTGGAGGTGATGTATGAACCGTCTAAAGACAGGCATGCTGTTGGCAACGTTGACAGCCCTAAATCTTTGGTTGGGCCACTCTCTCGGGGGGCGGCAGGGCCTGATAGTCGCCTTGATCATGTCAGGGCTGATGAACTTTGCTTCCTATTGGTGGTCAGACAAGATCGCCCTCCGGATCCATCGTGCTCAGGAGGTTGCGGAGACCGAAGCCCCAGAGTTGCATGAGATTGTGCGGAACCTCGCCCAGCGCGCCGGGATTCCCACGCCGAGGGTGTGCGTGAGCCCTACCGAGGCTCCTAATGCGTTCGCAACGGGACGGAATCCGGAGCACGCCGCAGTGGCCGTGACCTCCGGCTTGATGAAGGTGCTGGATCGCGACGAGCTTGAAGGAGTCATCGCCCATGAGTTTGGGCACATTAGGCACCGGGATACGTTGATCATGACAGTAGCCGCAACGCTTGTCGGCGCCCTTAGCATGCTGGCGCGCTTTGGAATGTTTACCGGAGGACACAGTTCTTCCGACGGGCGCAAGAGAGGTGGCAATCCGCTGTTCAGCCTGATCGCGGTGCTGTTGGCTCCGCTAGCCGCTGCCTTGATTCAAATGGCCATTTCACGGTCGCGCGAGTTTTTGGCTGACGAAGCTGCTGCGCAGTTCTGGGCAAGCCCCTGGCACTGGCGAAGGCACTGCGCAAGATCTCAGGCTGGAGTCAACGCATTCCCATGGAGTTCGGGTCGCCCGCGACGGCCCATTTGTTCATCGTGAATCCGTTCTCCACCAGCGGGCTGGCAAGCTTGTTTAGTACCCATCCACCAACAGAAGAGCGCATTGCCCGGCTTGCCCAGCTGGAGGCCATGGGCTCGCGAGGGCGGGCTGCTCATGCTTGATCGCAATGCCGCCAACCATGGCAGCGAAGTGGAGTTTCATCAGAATCGACAACCCGGTGGTTGCTAACCCCACCACATTTTCATAATCCTCAAAGGAGGCAAGAAATGGACGCATCAACCAGAATGCAGCAATCAGGGAGTAGTTTAATGGACGGTCTTAAGGCGTTGATTACGCCCGACGTGGCCTCGAAGGCGAGTTCCGTGTTCGGTGAGTCGGAAGCGGCGGTAACGAAGGGGCTTGGTGCCGTCCTGCCGATGGTTCTCGGTGGGCTGGCCAACAAGGCAACGGACCGTTCGTTCATGAGCAAACTGTTCGACATCGTTAAGGAGCCGGCAGCTGATGGCGGTATCCTGGGCAACGTCTCAAATCTGATAGGCTCCGGAGGGTCGAGTTCACCGGTCATGGGCCTTGGCAGTCGCCTCATGTCGATGCTTTTTGGAGGCAATACCAGCACGGTCAGCAACGCTCTGAGCAGCTTCGCCGGGCTCAGGCCGTCGACGGCTTCCTCAATACTCAACCTTGCCGCGCCGCTGGTACTCAGCTTCCTCGGCAAGACCGTACGAAAGGAAGGGCTCGACTCAACAGGTCTGACCAACATGCTCTCGGGGCAAAAGAGCAGCATCCTGGGCCTCTTGCCCAACTCCCTTTCGAGCATATTAGATGTCGGTAGGGAAACCACGGAGGCCACTTATCGAACAGCCGAGACGGCAGCTCGCAAAGCCTCGCCGTGGCGGTGGCTGCTGCCCGTTCTCATCGGGTTGTTGGGGTTATGGGGACTGTTTTCGCTGTTCGGCAGGCGTGAGCAGACGGCTCGTGTGGCCACCGACTATATCTCCCGGGCGCTGCCGGGCGGTGTTCAGCTGCGGTACCTGAGAACCGGCATCGAAGGTAAGCTGATGGCGTTCATCGAGGACGCAGGACAATCGGTCGACAACGCGACTTGGTTTGACTTCGACCGGCTGCTGTTCGAGACGGACTCAGCCATCCTCAAACCTGAATCGCGCGACCAGTTGCGGAACATCGCCGAAATCATGAAGGCCTATCCGAATGTAGCCGTCAGGATCGGGGGCTACACCGATAGCTCGGGTGATGCGGCGGCCAATCTCAGGTTGTCGCAAGACCGAGCCAACAGCGTGAGACAAGAGTTGATCGGCCTTGGCATCGCAGGCGAGCGGCTCACGGCCGAGGGTTACGGCCAGGAACAACCTGTGGCGGACAATGCGACTGAAGCGGGCCGAGCACAGAACCGACGGGTGGCGTTGCGGGTAACTCAGAAGTAAGACCTCAATGCGCCGGGGCAGGCTTCACTCTCGGCGTGCGCCCCCGGAGTGCCGCAAGTGGCGTCTCGCAAAACGTTGAACAGCAAAGACGCATGACCAACCGAAATTTTGCAAGGCTCCACCCTGATGGCACTCCGCTTGGTGCTCTTTAAGATGATCGATTCGAAAGTTTCCAGGCCGGCAACTGAACTCACGATGAAGTCCGTAAGCTCGACAAGCCGGGGGGCGCTCAGCCTCTCGAATCGCTGGCTTGGAAGCATGTTCTAGACAGCTTCCGAGCGGGGCCGCTGTGCTGGTGAAAAAACAACTCAACCGGCCGGTTTCCGCGTTCAAAAGTTCGTGGAAGTGATTCTACGTTGCATGTCGTAACCATTTGATAGTCGAAAGGAGAAAGAGTATGTCGATAATCTGGATGATGCTGGTGGGTCTCATCGTGGGTGCTCTCGCAAAACTCTTGATGCCTGGGAGAGACTCAGGAGGAATCTTCATTACTATGCTTCTCGGTATTGCGGGAGCCTTGGTGGCGGGCCTCGTTGGCCGCGGCCTCGGATGGTACTTAGAAGGTGGGCCAGTGGGATTCGTGGCTTCGTTGCTGGGGGCTACTCTCTTGCTGGGGTCGTATCGATTGTTTGTTCGACGTCGTGAAGCTTGACTTAGACGGCCCCGGAGCATTGCAACAAGCAGTCAGCCCTGGCTCGTTGAGAAGTGCAAGCCGAATAGCTGAGCGCGGCGCCGCTTACTCTGCCGCCGTCATGGACGCCCTGATCTGGAGAAGGCGTCGCGGCGGCCTTTTCGCGCGAAGGATCTCAGCTTATGGATGAGCCCTCCGGGGAAAAACGCGTGTGAGCGAGTGATCAACAACTAGCCTATTTTCCTTCACGTCGGGATAGTTGGCCTGAAGCCGGGGGCTGCAGAGGCTTGGTATCCCGATGGCAATCAGATCGCCGAACATAACACGCTTTAGCTTTTGAGGACCAGAAACCAAAGGAGGTCACATGAAGAACACCTGGGTAGGCCCATCATTGTTGGCGGCGCTCCTCCTGGTGTTCGACTGCAGTGCGCACGGGCAGACCCCGCAGCAGAGCCGAGCGACTGACCTCGCAGGCACGTCCTGGCAGCTGGTGAAGTTCCAGGGCAGCGACGACACGACGCTGACGCCCGACGACAAGGCGAAATACACGATCACCTTCGGGACCGATGGTCGTGTGAACGCCCGAATCGACTGCAACCGCGGGAACGGAACGTGGAAATCCTCGGGACCGAATCAGCTCCAGTTCGGTCCGCTGGCGCTCACGCGCATGATGTGTCCGCCCGGATCCCTCTACGATCGCATCGCCAAGCACTGGGAGTTCGTGCGGTCCTACGTGATCAAGGATGGCCACCTCTTTCTGTCACTGATGGCAGACGGCGGTATCTATGAGTTCGAGCCCATGGGCGGATCGAAAGCGGCAACCGCCCTCGCCGACACGGCCTGGCAGCTCGTGAAGTTCAAGGGCAGCGACGACACGACGCTGACGCCCGACGACAAAGCGAAGTACACGATCGCCTTCGGGAGCGACGGTCGTGTGAACACGCGAATCGACTGCAACCGCGGGAACGGAACGTGGAAATCTCCGGAACCGAACCAGCTCCAGTTCGGTCCGCTGGCGCTCACGCGCGTTATGTGTCCTCCCGGATCCCTCCACGATCGCATCGCCAAGCACTGGGAGTTCGTGCGGTCCTACGTGATCAAGGATGGCCACCTCTTTCTGTCACTGATGGCAGACGGCGGCATCTACGAGTTCGAGCCGATGGGCGGATCGCAACCGGCAGCATCAAAGTCACGGGTCGGGTCCAAGGGCCCGGTCAATTACCAGTGCACGCAGGCCGGAGGCGGCAACGACTCACTGAGAGCGACGTTTTACCACACCGTACCCGCGCTGGTGCTCGTCGAGCGCGGCAACCAGACACGTCCGGCATTCCAGGTACCCGCCACCAGCGGGTTGAAATATGAAGCTCAGGATTTCATGTTCTGGGAGACGCGCGGCGAAGCGTCGGTGACCTGGTCGGGCGTCGAGCTCAAGTGCAAGCCACGCTAGGATAGCCGACCGCGGCTCACCATAACAGCTCTATCTCGCGGCCTGTTGTGGTTGAGGGGATGAAAGGAAGACAGGGATATCGAGAGGGCATTCCTGAAGGCGCTGGAGCACGCGAAGAAATGGAAGGTCGCAGGCCAACACCTCGAGTCGTTTGACGCCGCGGTCTCCGTAGCCGCTCCGTTCCAATGCGTTTTCAGACAAGCTCTAAGTAGCTACAGACCAAAAAGGAGGAAACGGACATGAGAAGACACTGGACTTTTGTCCTTTCTTTGTTGGTTGTTGCGGCCATCGGGACGGTGGTGGCGAGTTCAGCTCAGGAGCGGCAACTGGGCGGCGTCGGAATCACGATTTTTACCGACAGCAACTTTCGCGGCAAAAGTGCGACCTTTCGTGAAGATGTGTCCGACCTGGTCCGGCATGGCCTGAATGACAAAATCTCCAGCTTGATAGTGGCTCCTGGAGAGCAGTGGGAAGTGTGCGAACATACCAACTACCAGGGGCGGTGTGTCGTGGTCTCCGGCGAGGAACCCGAGTTAAAGAGGCACTCGTGGAGCGATGAGATTTCTTCATTTCGACGCGTTAGCGGATCGAGCGGGGGCGGCGGGGGGCCTGTGTTTCCGAGGCCTCCGTCACAGGATCGGTACATCGTTCTCTACGACCAACCCAACTTTCGGGGTAATCCCATGAATTACAACGAGCCGGTATCGAATCTGGCTGGATTTAGAGCGGGAAGCGTGACCATTGGAAGGGGAGTTTGGGAGCTCTGCGAAAGCCCGAACTTCACCGGCAGCTGCGTCACGTTGGATCGGAGCGTGCCTGACCTGAATGCCTACGGCATGAGGAATCGTGTCGCCTCCCTGCGGCCGTCTGGAGGGGATGGGGCTTATGTGCCTCGCCCGACGCGTCCGACGCTTCCACCGCAGGGCGAGTCGTATATCGTCCTCTACGACCAAACGATGTATCGTGGTAATCCTATGAACTACGACGGGCCCGTATCGAATCTGGCCGGATTTAGAGCGGGGAGCGTGACCATTGGAAGGGGAGTGTGGGAAGTCTGCGAAAGCCCGAACTTCAGAGGCCGTTGTATTACTTTGGATCGGAGCGTGCCTGACCTGAATGCCTACGGCATGAGGAATCGTGTCGCCTCGGTGCGCCCGTCTGGAGAGGGTGGGACCTATGTGCCTCCCCCAACGCGTCCGACGCCTCCATCACAGGGCGACTGGTACATCGTTCTCTACAGCCAGCCCAGCTATCGGGGTACTCCCACCAACTACAAAGGGGCGGCATCGTATCTGTCGGGATCTGACCGGCGCGCGCAGAGCGTGACCATTGGAAGGGGAGTATGGGAGCTTTGCGAAGGCACGAACTTCAGAGGTCGTTGTGTGACTCTGGATAGGAGCGTGCCCGACCTCAATACCTATGGCCTGAGTGGGCGCGTGTCCTCGGTGCGGCCGGTCAGCGGGCAACCACGCTGATGGGTGTCCAATCGCTGGATCCCAACCAACCGGTATTAATGTCCAGACCCTGCTACCAATTCGAAAGGAGAAACCTCAATGTCGAAGCAAACGGATTACACTCCCGAAGAGTGGAAAACCATTTCTGCAGCCCCGGTGTTGGCAGGATTGCTCGTGTCAGTATCCGACATGAGCGGCCCGATCGGGGTTGTCAAGGAGGCACTGGCCATGGTCAAAGCGGTCACGGAGTCGGCTGCCAGCACTTCCAATGAGTTGATTAAGACCTTGGCCGAGGAGATAAAGGCACGGGGAGGAAAGCCTGATATGCCGGAACTGCCTGCCGAACGGGAAGGCGTTCGTGCCTCGCTGATTGACACTTGCAAGCGCGCGGCGGCGATAGTGGCCCAGAAGTCGGCGGCCGAGGCAGACGAGTACAAACGCTGGCTGGTCACGCTTGCCCGGAAGACGGCGGAAGCCTCCAAGGAAGGCGGCTTCCTGGGCATTGGCGGCACCGTGGTCAGCGAAGAGGAAAGCTCTGCGGTCAAGGAACTGGCTTCAGCATTGGGTGTGAGCACCCACGGCGCGGCCCAAGGCTAACCGCGAGCCTCTCAGAGGATATTTTGAGAAAGGAGGAAACGATGAGCATTGCCAAAGTCAGCGAGATCATTTCTTCGTCAAGCAAAAGCTTCGAAGACGCTGTTCAAGAAGGGATCAAACGAGCCGGCAAGACACTGGAGAACGTGTCGGGCGCCTGGATCAAAGATCAGAAGGTCAAAGTCGAAAAGGGCAAGATCACTGAGTACCGCGTCATCATGAGAATTTCGTTCGTTCTCAAAGACTGATGCAAAAAGAACGACCATTCTCTTGGCGTGACCGAAGCAGGGACCTGGAGCGTCAAATTCTTAGGCCCTGGTTTCTGAGAAGAAGCTGTTCGGCCTGGGTTCTGAATCAACACACTTACTGTCACCCGAATCACCCAGAGGCGGGTGACCAAAATAACCTGAATGATCGGGAGGGAGGTACACGATGGATTTACAAAGCTTGTTAGGCCAGGCATTGGGTGGCAACACCATTGGCAGGATGAGTCAGGCGCTGGGAGCGGACGAGCGCACCACCGGTAATGCTGTCCAAGCAGCCTTGCCCATGCTGCTTGGGGCACTGGCTCATAACAGTTCGACACCGACCGGCGCTTCATCGTTGCTGGGAGCGCTGGATAGAGATCACGACGGCAGTGTTCTGGATGACGTGGCTGGCTTCCTGGGCGGCTCCAGTTCCGGCAGTGGCCAGGGGATACTGGGTCATGTTTTCGGCAACAAACTAGGGGCCGTGCAGAACGGTCTCGGCCAGGCGACGGGTCTCGATGCCGGCAGCGCAGGTAACCTGTTGACGATGTTGGCGCCGATTGTGATGGGGGCGCTTGGCCGCACCAACCGCCAGGGTGGGCTTGACGTCAGCTCATTAGGTGGATTGCTGGGGGGCGCGAGTCAGCAACTGGCAGGAGCAGATTCATCGATGCTCGGAGGCCTATCCCAGCTTCTCGACAGCAACCAGGACGGCTCCTGCCTGGACGATGTGGCGCAACTGGCCGCCAAGTTCTTCACTCGTAGAGGAGGAGCATAGGTTCCACCGCTGCGACAACTTCTGACGAAAATCGCTGACGCTCGGCAGTCGCGAAGTTCGGCGTTGCTAAGTCCCTGCGACCTGTTCCCAGCTTTCCGGAAAGCCCCTCTTATTGATGTGTACGTTGGATTACGTGCAACGAGAATGGACGCCTGACACCAGAGCGTCAACAGCCGGCTTCGCCGCCTGTTGCCCGCACTGTGATTGCAGGCGTTAGTCGGCTCATACAATGATCGACCGAGGCCATGAGGATACGTGGCAGACCATACCTTCAGTTCTGGTTTGATCTAAAATCAAGCTCACGAATCAGGAGGTCTCTATGTCATGGCTCCACATTCTCCTTCAACAAGGGGCTTCCCCCGAACCTAATCCACTTCCTACCGCGACGGCGGTTGTCCAACGTCGTGTTAGTTCACTTCAAAGAGAGCGTACCCTCAAAAAGGAGGCAACAATGTCTGACCAACGGCTTGAGCAACTGAAATCAAAGTATCAATCGGTATTGAATTTGATGGACCAGCTTGGCGTGCGGCTGCAAAACCTGCACGTTCAGGACAACAAGCTGATCCTGCGCGGTCTCGCCAAAACCAAAGCGGACAGCAACAAGGTTTGGGAACAGATTAAGTTAGTGGACAAGAGCTATCAGCAGGATCTCATGGCCGAGATCGACTACACGGCTGAAGCCAGTGCTGCTGCGGCTGTTGCAGTCAAAAGTGCGCCGCGAACTTACACGGTTAATGGAGGTGACACGCTCTCCAAGATCGCCAAAGAACACTATGGAGATCCAAAGCAGTACATGAAAATCTTTGACGCCAATCGCGACAAACTGAGCGACCCCGACAAGATTCAACCAGGGCAAACACTGATTCTTCCGTAGCAGCTCGGACGAGGAGACGCTTACGCTGTTTGTTCAGCACCATAGAACACGGCACAACTTTTGACTGCGGTGCTTTTGATCCCGCTGGGCGAGGCTACCGGCAGCGGAAGGCGCTCATGGCAGAAAGAATACCTGCCAGTTTCCCGACCCGATTTTAAGAACGAAAGCGAACCGCAAATGTATAGCTGACAATCGGAGGCTGGAACCTTGTTTTTTCATGTTCGCTGAACTTACGCGGGGTGAAAGTTCACCCGGATCAAAGCCTATTATTATAGCAGGATGAGTCAGGCGCTGGGAGCCGACGAGCGCACCACCGGTAATGCTGTGCAAGCAGCGTTTGCCATGCTGCTTGGGGCGCTGGCTGATAACAGTTCGACACCGATTGGCGCTCCATCGTTGCTGGGAGCGCTGGATAGAGATCTCGACGGACCAGAAATGCGGCTGCCGAAACTGAGGCGCCCTGTGACTAAGCGAAACGTTCTAATTGGCCCGACTGTTCTTCGGCCTGCTAACGCTAACAGCCATCGCCACACAACTCTTGATCCAAATTCAGCGCGATTTGAGCGTAGTCAACTTCTTTAGCTACTTCACTAATCTCTCCAACCTCTTTGCCGCCGTCGTCATGATCATCGGTACGGCATTCCTTATGAGGCATCGTGAACCGAGCGCGATGGATGAGATCATTCGAGGGACCTCAGTTGTGTGCATGGCTCTGGTCGGTATTGTTTTCAGTGTCTTGCTACGGGAGGTGGACTGGGACACCTCTTGCCTTGGGTGAACACGGTGACTCATTACATCATGCCGGTTGTGGTGGTGCTGGACTGGCTCTATCAGCCTCCGCTATCGAAGCTCGCCGTGAAGCAGATATCGTACTGGCTGATCTTCCCGTTGCTGTACCTGGCCTACTCCGTTAGCCGCGGCGCAATCGTGGGCTTTTACGCATACCCATTCCTTAACCCCGACAAAGTGGGCGGCTACGGTGGGGTTGTTTTCTACTCTGTATCCATTATTGCGGTGTTCCTCTTCGTCAGCTGGGTGCTATTGACACTAGGGAATAAGCTTAAGCGAAATGTTGCGTAGTACTGCAGATCAGATCACCACGTGCCGCAACAGCGGCTTCGTTTAACCATTCATTGGACCGGAGCGACCCCACTTCTCACATGAGCTTATGCCGCGCGCCGGGTCAATTCCGTCGTTAGACGTCTCATTAGCCAGATGAAAACACTAATTCCTACACCATCTCTAGCTCTGCAAGAATGTCGGATAAATTTGATTGCCTTACGGAGCGCTAAACGAGTTGCGAGCGCTTCCAGGGCTTTTCGGAGGAGATTGTCATGAGCAAAACTGACTTACGGATAACTGTCATCGCCTTAATGGTTCTGATGACGGCCTGCCAGGATCGCAATCAAAGCCCTGCCGGGCCATCACCCACTGTGCCCGTTAGCAGCACACCAACCAGCCCAACGACTGCGCCCGCCGCTTCGGCAAGCAATGTCACAGACAAATGGCTCGGCCAGTGGAATGGGCCGGAAGGTACTCACCTTCTTCTTTCCAAAAGCGGCGATCAGTACGTTGTTAAGATCCAGTCGCTCGACGGGCCGGCGACCTATGAAGGAGTTGCCGCCGGAGACCGCATCGAATTCAAGCGCGACGGCAAGATTGAGTCTATCCGCGCGGGGAGCGGGAAAGAGACCGGGATGAAATGGCTGCTGGAGAAAAAAGATTGCCTAATCATCAAACAGGGCGAAGGATTTTGCCGGGAGTAGCATGGGAAAGGACGCCTCCTCCTGATGGCAGCTCCCAAGGCGGCTGAAGCTGACCCGCCCTCGCTTCCTTTTTGCAATAACTAGAATCTTCCAGAGTCGTTTTCGCCTTCACGGCGCTGGGAGGCGGGCGGCCTAGCCGGGAGTCGTTAGTGCTCCAAGCGCAGCTTGGCACTTCCGCAGGGTGAGAGTTCCCCTCCACGGAAGGGTTAACCACGCCTCAACCGATGAACTGTGCTTTGAGGCGTGGGAATGTGAGTCCATCAAGGAGGAATAGCCATGGTCTGCACTGTCGCTATGGCTGTCATTGCTGTTGCTGCAGTGTCAACACTTACGGGCTGCGCGGGCAGCATCACTGGAAGCTCCACTACGATGCAGGGCCCTCAACTGCGGAAGCTCTCCATCACAGGGGCGCTCAGCTATCGCGCGCGGATCGCGCTGCCGCCCAATGCACGTGCCATCGTCGAGCTTCGCGAGGGCTCGACCGACTACGGCCCGGTGATTGCCGAGTATCGGATGGAACTCAAGGGCAAGCAGGTCCCGCTGCCATTCGAGCTTGTCGTTTCCCGCACCTCGCTCATGCCAGGCAAGACCTACAGCGTGCGCGGCGCTGTCTTCGTTGACGGCCGCCCCACCTGGGTGTCCAACCCGGCCGCGATCGACCCGGCTGCGGGCAGCATCGATGTGGGCACGCTGAACATGCTCCCTGCTCCACGCGGCGCGTTCAGCTCCGTCTTGTCGTGCGGCGATGAGCGTGTGACGGTGGGCTTCAGCCAGACCGCCATGCTGCTCACCGTTGGCGGCAAGACGTTCGAGATGCGCCGGATCGAGGTGGCGTCGGGCGCCCGATACGAAGCCGTCGAGGATCCCACCACGACTCTTTGGAACAAGGGCGACCACCAAACCATCACCGTGCGGGGGCGGACGCTGCCCGAGTGCGGCAAGGACGGCCCAGCGGGCGCCGTCTACCGCGCGCGGGGGAACGAACCGTTCTGGAGCCTCGAGATCGCAGGCGGGACCACGACGTTCAAGACGCCCGGTGGGATCCCGATCTCCGCGCTCACGCCGCGCGCCGAGACCATCACCGGCGGGCGGCGTTTTGTCGCTACGGCAGGCGATCAGGACCTCCTCACAGCTACGATCCTCGACCGCCCCTGCGTCGACGACATGAGCGGCATGCCTTACCCCGACACCGTCATTGTACTGGCCGGGGGCAGAGAGTATCGGGGATGCGGCGGCGACCCCGAAGAGCTGCTGCAAGGCGCGGAGTGGGTAGTGAAGGACGTCAACGGGACCGGCCCCATCGACAACTCGCGCCTGACGCTGGCGTTCGGGTCGGGCGGCCGAGTCTCGGGCCACGCCTCATGCAACACCTACACAGGACAGTACGCGCTGACTGGCGAGGGGACGACCGTCTCGAAAATGGCCACGACCCGCAAGCTCTGCGCTCCGTCGCTCATGGCGCAGGAGGACAGGTTTCTCGATGTGCTCAGGAATGTGTCACGATTCGAGATCAGCCCCGACGGGGCGCTGATCCTGCACACCGGAGATGGGCGCACCATCACGGCGCGTCGCTGAGCATGGAAAAAGTAATGGACACGTTGCAATGGCAGTATCTTACGACCAGCAAGCTCTCCTGAAAAGAAGCGACGCCTTTCACTCCCACGCGAACTGGCGCGCTTCGCGACTTCGTTCAACAATGTGTTCGACCGGACGCGAGATCAGCGAGCCTTTGACACCCGAGGGCCACAGCGAGGCCGTCAACACAAGCGCTCTGTAGAACAAAGGAGAAATTTATGAATGCATGGAAACTCGGCGTAATCGTAGCAATGTTACTGTTGCCAGCTTTTTCCGTCGCCGCTCTCGCGCAAACCCAAGCCGGGATGAACAGAGAGGCTTGTGATGAGTACACGAAAGCAGATGCTGAGTTGAATACGATCTACCAGCAGGTTTTGCGGGATTACAAAGCCGATGCTCTCTTCATAGGGAAGCTGAGAGCTGCCCAGCGCACTTGGATCCCGTATCGGAATGCCCACCTCGCGGCACTCTATCCAGCCGCCGACCCGCGAAGCCAATACGGGAGCGTCTATCCCGCGTGTCGCTGCGCGGCTTTGGCAGAAGTGACGCGGAAGCGTACGGAAGAGTTGCGGCGCTGGACGGGCGGCGCGGCGGAAGGAGACGTGTGTGCCGGGAGCGTCAGAGCGCGAGCTGACGCCGGCCCTTCATCCCCCGCAGGCGAGACTGAAGGCTCGGCTTCGCTTTTCGGGACGAGGTGGAGCTTGACTGAAATGGGAGAACGCTCGTTCGGAACGGGCGAGCCGTACCTTGAGTTTGACCGTGAGCAGGGGCGATTCTCCGGCTCCAGCGGCTGCAACCGCATCTTCGGCAGCTTCCGTGTGGACGGCGCTGACCTGAAGTTTACTCCCGTCGCCAGCACGAGACGGGCGTGCCTCGCCGCGGAAGCGCAGCAGGTCGAGGCGAGTTTTCTGAAAGCGTTAGAGACGACGACCCACTTCCGGATTCAGGGCGACGTCTTGCGCTTATACGCCAACGACAGCCCAATCCTTGTTTTCAGGGCGGGCGCGAGGGACGCGGGTGGGGCGACCGCGAAGGCGAGCGTGACGGCAAAGGAGACAGCGGCGATCTCCATTTCTGAAATCGCAAAAGGCCAACAATGCGGTATTGCCACTCAGCGCTTTGAAGTTATCCGCGATTCCTCTTCCTTCACAAACCTATGGCGTTCCCAGTCAGAGGGCGTCTCTCCAGCACCGGAGCAGCCAGTTGTGGATTTTGACCAAAACATGGTCATTGCCACCTTTTTTGGAGAACAAAGGACCGGTGGCTATAGCATCGAAGTAGCTGGAGTGGCAGAGCTTGCCGACAGCATTGTGGTAAATGTTAGAGGGACTCTTCCTGGAGCTGGCTGCATGCTGACTATGGCGGTTTCGAAGCCCTATCACGTCGTTACTATTCCAAAATCATCCAAACCCGCCGCCTTTGTTACAACTGTCGAGCGGGCAAATTGTCCTTAAATATGGCCCGCGCAAGGGAGAGGTATGACTACTTATTGAGGAAAGACTGAAACGGGGCGTCCCGTCGGAGTTCCAGGGGGCGTCATTCTGCTCGCCATTCTCTCAATTGTTGGCGGTGTCTTTGGCATTCTTTGGGGATGGCCGTCAGAGGGTTGGGCGGGTTGAGCTGGCTGACCGGAGGGCCGGGTTTATGCTCATTCACCCTGTCGTGGGGTTGTTCAACGGCAGCCTGTGGTCGATTTTCGGACTGATCATCCCGGGTTTGTCTTTTACTACATGACGAAGGCCGACGTGCACCGTTACTCCGTGATTCAAGGTCACACCAGAACTGCAAATTGTATCGCTTAGAACGTCGGGGAGTACAGCCGTGACCTTCGGGGTACGGTTGGGGGATTTAGCTTCTGAACAGTTCAGCAAAGGAGGTGCTTTATGCGAGTACGGCTATTATGGTACGGTGAAGAAGTCTACTGAAGCCAGTTGCGAGAGGTGATTGTCGAGAAAGGTTCGCCAGGATGGCGACGGTGGACCGGGAATGCGTACCCGGTACTTCGCGACAGTCGCTTGGGATACGTTGATACCGAGCTTCAACAGCTCACCGTGGATTCGCGGCGCCCCCGGCGCGAGCGCGCACGCCTCCAATTCGGAGCGGAGGTTTTCAATCTAAGCAACCATTCGAATCCGCTGCGTGTCAGCCCTTACTATGCATCGCGAGACCGCCAGCTGGATTCGTATGGCCAAGCGCTGGAAACTCTCAACGCGCGGCAAATCCAATGGCTGGTGCAGCTGGAGTACTGACGTGTGATTAGGATAAGCACGTCACACTTCAGCTTTACATGGCGCTCCCCTGGTTGGACGCCATTCCTGCCGGCTACATCCTTGTTTCCTATAAGCTGTCCTTCAAGGGCACACAAGGCTCTAAAACTCTACACTGAAGGTCGGTGCCGGTCACCTATCGATGCCCTGCCAATTGCTCTCCACTTCGTTATCTGAAGCAGAATCGGAAGCGCGCAGATTTTACGATCGATGGATCGGCGGAACAGGCTTGCGCTCGATACTCGGTCGCCTGATCTTCAGAATGAGTGGGATCGTCTATTCGGGCACCTTCATTCGGGCTGCCCGCCTGACTCCCGACCAGAGCATCCTGGAAATCGGTTGCGGTATGGGAACAATCCTGACAGCCACTCAGCGCCGGCTCTGTTCGACCGCAACCTACCTGGGAGTCGACTTGTCGCTGCAAATGATCACTCAAGGACGTTTAGGAGTTTTGGACAGTCGCGATCAGAACCCGGTCTCGCTGCTGGTCGGGAGCGGCTTGTCCTTGCCTGTAGGTGACTCTCTCTTCGACGTGGTCTTAATTTCTCACGTCATTAAGTACCTGACAGAGGAAGAATTGAACGATGCTTTGCGCGAAGCGAGAAGGGTTCTGAAGCAGGGCGGGAGGATTGTCCTCTGGGAATTCCATCCGGTTTTGAACTCATCTGTCACACGGCTGATTCTGCGATGCTGCAAGGCTCAAAAACTTCGAGATCTGATCGAGCTCAAAGAGGTGATCGAAGCAGCCGGCTTTAGTGACCTCACCTCATTTCGAGTCGTGACTCCTTGGCTTCCATGGTCAAACGTCGCCTTGACGGGCTGCGTGGATAGAGTCCAGCCGTAAAAGAGATCAGCCGAATGATCAGCGAATTGGAACCCTCACAGCCGCTCTGAAGAAGGCATCCAGAGTCCGGTGTCTCGCGGCAGCTGCGCGGGCCAGCTACATCCGGCTCTCGTCCGGATCACAGACCACCCTGAAAGCAGCACCGTGTTCAGCAAAGTGCTCCATCAGATCCTGCCCACGCCCGCCGCATCCGATCAACCCTAAGAAGAAACGTTCATTGGCATCTGACATCCTTGCATAAGAGGCGGCGTGGAAAGAGGCACCGGCGAGCACGGTTCCCGCACTGGCCTTCTTCAAGAACTTGCGACGCGTCATGCCATGATTAGAAGCCATACCGGAACCCAGCCTCCTCAGTTCACTTCAGAGAACTCGTCATCGCTCTAAGCACATCCGTGCTCCGCTGGCAGGAGGCTTCCGTTTCAGGGCCAGCTCAACAGGAAGGCGCATCGTAGGTCTCGGTCATTACCCTGGCAACCAGGACTCCTGATAAAAACGTGAGACCTGCCACTGCAACAATTGCGGAATGGATGCCAAAACTATCTGCAATCAACCCAGCGGCGAGCCCGCCCACAGCGTACCCGGAGTCGCGCCATAAGCGATAGACACCGACCGCCGACGCCCGCCAGGCAGGTTCCGACAGGTCCGAGACTGCGGCCAGGAGAGTGGGATACACCAGAGCTGTTCCCAAGCCTAAAAGTATGGAGCTTCCCACCCAAGGCCAAAAACCCTGGAACACGACAAACAGTGCGATGGCGATGCCCTGAACCCACATACCCCAGGCGATCAGCCACTTTCGCCCCCAGCGGTCACTCAGGGCTCCCGTGATCAGCTGAGTCGTTCCCCAGACACCTGGATAGGTTGCAGCGATGACTCCGATGTATTGAAAGGGCAATCCAGTTTCTGCCAGAAACAGTGGCAGCAACCCCCACATCATTCCATCGTTCAAGTTATTTGCCAGTCCAGCCTGGCTGGCGGCAAACAGCGAGCGGTTCTTCCAGCTCGTCAACAGAAAGATCTGGCTGAAGGAAGCATGGCCTCGGCCTTTGGAGGTGCTCTGCAATCGGTCTTCGTGTTCTGCGTGCAATCGGGTTTCTTTGATAGCCAGGACAGAGAGGAGCACTCCCAGCCCGCTGAAGGCGATTCCTGAATAAAACGGTACGGGCCGAAGCCCGTAAGTGCCGGCCAGATAGCTGGTGAGCCAGGCGGACAGCGCAACGGCCAGATAGCCGGCGAACTCGTTGAGGCCCATGGCCAAGCCTCGCGAGCGCGGTCCCACCAGGTCAATTTTCATGATGACCGTCGTGGACCAGCACATTCCTTGGTTGATGCCAAGCAGCAGGTTGGCAAAGACTACCCAGTCCCAACTGGGCGCATGAATCAGCAGCCAGGGCACCGGCAATCCACAGATCCAGCCCAGAATCAGAATGGGTTTTCGTCCCACTCGATCGGACCAGTGACCGGCCAGCAGATTGACAACCGCTTTAGTCAGACCGAAGCTGACCAGAAAGGACAGAATCGCCGTACGCGACGCCATGCCAAAGTCGGTTTCAGCGATGAGGGGCAGAATCGTCCGCTCCAGCCCGACCATTGCACCGACAAAGGCATTCACGAGAACCAGCAAACCAAACTGTTGCCAGTTCGCCCTGAGGCCGAGTTCGACGGATGACGATTGTTCCGGGTTCTGTGTGGCAATTTCAGGAGACGGCACAGCGATTGGCCCCGGCTTCCAGATCAGTCGGGTCTCCTTCAGGCCACAGGCCTTGCTCATTGAGTCGAACGATTTGATGATGGTTAGGAGGCGTTGGGGGAATGCGAGCCAGAATCCATTTCAGGAAATCGTTCAGCGGTAAGTGCAAGTGTGCAATCCGCTGACTGACTTCCGAGAGAGGAGCACGTGAGGGGAATACCGTCGAAATCCGCCGCCTGATTGGTGTGTCCTGGGAGGATGATCGTCTCGGCGGGCAATTTCACAAGGCGCTGCAACGAGGCATGGAGCTGTTCCGCTCGCTGTCGAGCGCCAGGGGCCGTGGTTTCTAAATCGGGACGTCCCACACCGCTCAGAAAGAGCGTATCGCCCGTAAACAGGGCCTCGCTGTCTAAGAGATAGCAAGTGCTCTCCGGTGTGTGGCCAGGGGTCTGCAATACAGTCAATCGGGCGCCGCCAATGTCGATCACGTCCCCTTCGCCAAGGGGCGCGAATGAATAGCGCACTCGTTTTTGCTCTGGCAACCGAAGTGTGGCCCCGCAAATCTCGGCGAGTTGTCGGGAGCGTGAGAGATGATCGGCGTGGACATGCGTGTCCAGAACATTGGTGATCTTCCGGCCGGCTAGCTGGGCGAGCTCGAGGTAAACCTTCGGAGACACAGAAGCATCAAGTACTGTGGCTTGATCTCGGCTGCCGATGAGATAAGACAAACACCCCTTACCCGTCCGGCGCACCTGGATCACGTGTGCGCTGCTTTTCCGTAGTCCAACTTCAGCGCTGTTCCAGGCCAGGCTCCAGGCTTTCATTCCGCCCGCAATGCTAAATGCTTTGTATCCAAGATCTCGCAGTTGTTCAGCGGCTATCGCCGATGTTCGCCCCAGCGCGCAGACCGTCACCACAGGCTTGTCGCGAGGCAGCTGAACACCGGACATTGCCTTAGGATCGCCGGCCTTGAGGGCGTCATAGGCGTCCACGTGCACACTCCCCGGAATCACCCAGTCGGCATATTGCTCCGAGGGACGGACATCCAGAACCGTTACGGGTCGCCCCTGGTCCAGCCAGTCTCGCAACGTGTCCATGCTGACCGACATGGTGGTCATAGGCCCACCACCCGATCGGCGCCCACGGTCGGTTCCGCTAGAAGTTTAGGCGTAACAGAATGGGCATTCTTGTCTTCGAAATCTGCATCCACGACCCCACGGGCCGCGCTGCAGGCCTTTCAAACGTAAAATGGAAGACCCTGGGCAATCGTTTGCCCCACCTCCAAGGCCCCCAGAGCAGCTACAAAGAGCAGCGTCGCCCGGGTTGGATCATCAGAGCCATAGCTGCTGTAGTATAGAATTGTGGCCATAGGACACTCCTTTGAGCCCGTCTACATCACGCTTCAGGCTGTCCTTTACAGCCGCTCTCCAGTGGCCACGGGCAGCCCTCGGGCTCGCCAGTCTAAGATACCTTCATCCAGACGAGCGGCCTGGAAACCGCGAGCGCGGAGCAGCTCTACAGCCTGGTCAGAAAACACACAGTAGGGTCCACGGCAGTAAGCCACGATTTCCTGGTCTCTCGGAAGCTCGAAGAGGCGGCGTTTCAGCTCCTGAATCGGGATTGAGAGAGCGCCAGGGATATGGCCAGCACGGTACTCTTCCACCGGACGCACATCGAGAACGACTACCTCGCCCTTTCGGACACGCTTGACGAGAGTCTCTCGATCGATGGGTTCCAGGCCTCTCCTTCCCTCAAAGAAGCGCCGGGAAATCCGCTCTACTTCGGCAAGCTGTTTCTCGGCCAGCACGCGGAGGCTGCGGACAAACTCCCCAACAGCCGGCTCGGCAATCCGATACGTCACGTACAGGCCTTCCTTTGACGCTTCCACCAACCGGGCAGCTCTCAGAACCTGCAGATGCTGCGACGTGTTGGCCATGCTCAGCTCGGCTTCCGTTGCCAGCGCCTCAACTGTACGCCTTCCCTGACACAACAGATCTAGGAGCTCCAGTCGCTTGGGGCTGGATACGGCCTTCCCGATGCGGGCGAATTCTTCGTAAATGGCGTCTTTGAACTGGCGTTTCGGTAGGGTGGCCATCTCGATTCTTTCAACTATTCAATCGATAAATTGATTACTATCGTTCGGAGGTGCTTGTCAAGCAGAAATTGTCAGGTCGGGTCGTTCATTGATTGCTCGAGCCTTCAAGACACGCAAGAACGATCGGGTTGTCAGAGTAGAGCGAAGAGCCGTGATCGGAGCTGGGCGATTGAAACGGGCGCTGCGCTAGTTTGGGCAGGAAGGACGAATGAGCCTCGCCCCTGTGGCTCTTTCGATGAGGCTCCGTTCGGCAAGTCCTCGGAGCGGCTCGCGCTGCCGACTCACCCCGTAACGGAGGGCTAGAGCCGAGGGCGGGTGCCCGCCTACAGGAAGCTCTCCACTCAGCCAGTGTCCTCGACGGAAACCCAAGAGACATCGTGAACTAGTGCTGCCAGTCCTGCCGTTTAGCCTCGCTCAGGGTTCAACCTGAACATCGAACACGCCGGTCTGCACCCGGCCGACACGCTTAATTTGGACAAAGATGCGGTACTCGCCAGGTTGCGAAAAGCCATAGGGAAATGACACAACGGGACTCAATGCGGGTCCGTTCTTCCCATGTCCTGCATGCGGGTCGGAAGGTTGCGACGTCGGGCCTCTCTCGGTGAGAGCGAGCATGGCCATCGGCGGTGTGCCGGAAGGGTGAACGTGCGCAAACACTGATCGGTCCGTTTTCAAGAAGACAGCGTGTCCGGCCATACCCATATAGGGCTCCAGGTCGTCCACGGGTCTTCCGGCTTGATCCTCTACTCGGAAGCGAAACCAACTTGCACGCCTGCTCTTCAGCGATAAGCTGTCGCGCTCCCAAAGCATACGGCCCCCGCCGAACAACTCCGAGCTATTCCGAGTCCTATCGGCCCGGGATAGCAGCGTCCCCGCACCTTCTGAGTCGTCTCCTGAAAGAGGCTTCCCTGGGACCTGCGGCAGATCGATCTCCGTGACCATGGTTTCCGGAAATCCAGATCGGTGCACGACATCGGCGAAGATCTGGTATCTGCCGGCAGGTATTGCCGGAAGGTCCTGGGAGAAGACCCCACTTTCCATCTGCTCCGGATGGAGATGCCAGAATCGTTCCAATTCCGGAAGCCGGACCAGGAACAGGTGCATCAAATGATTATGATCTGGAATCAGAAGATTGCCTGTTAACTGCAGACCTTTCCAGAGTCCAGGGTCTGGCAGGCGCAGTGTCAAGCGCCCTGGTGGCTCCAGAGTGGCTGATAGCTGCGGCAGCTTGTAGAGCTTTCGTTGGTAGTTCTGAGCGATTGAGTTCCACCACCCTCTGCCCAGGAAAAGAGTCGCGAAAAGCAAAACCGCAGTAGCTCCCATCATCAGGCGAGCCCGTCGAATTTGAAGAGGGCCAGGAGTCGCACCGGGCTCTAATTGACCTTCACGGAGGCTGGCTCCAACAATACTGACGGCACCAACGGAAAGGAACAGCATCAAGATGAAAAGGCCTACTGCCAAAAACTTCTGCATGCGCAACCCCTGTTGCGCCACGGCTGGGACAGGTACTGACAATTGGCCTTGCCCCTGCGGGCCTTCGGCTTGAATCCTTACCTGCCACGCACCTTGCTCCATCAACCACAAGCTGCCGGTGAAAGAAGCGGAGGCGTCTCTCAACCTCTGGAGGCGATCGGGAGTTGGAGCGAATTGGGCGCCCGGGCCACTAAGGTGCAGAGGAGTGATTTGCAGTTCTCGAAGCTCGCTCGAGGCGCTGACAACCTCAATCTCAGCCACTCCCGGTATTACGAGAGGCGGGCGAATGGTCACCATCAGCCGGTAGGGCCCCGCGGCACCTTCGTAGAAAACATCCGGACTGCCAACATGTGCTGATAGCGATGACGTAAAGATCAAGAAGAAAAAAGGGAAAGAGCCGCATCGAGCAATTCAACAGAGCTTACGCATCTTTCAGTTTAACGCCGAACCCGCTGCATCCATTGACTCCACGTCAGACCAAGGCGAGTTGAGAGAATAGCGCAGGCCAGCGCCACTGCCATTCCACTCCAGAAATCGCTCGGAGTTCTTTCTAACCGAGAGAACTCATAGGGTTTCCATGAGGGATGGAAGTTGTATTCAAGATAGTGAGTGCCAAAGAACCAATTGCGGGCAGCCGGGCTCATCATGAAATCGGCAGTTGGCCACTCGACAGCGACCAGCGTGATCAAGAAAACACTGCCCAAAAGAATTGCCTGAGCCCAGGCGGTCCAGCTCGCAACCCTTGATGCCAAAAGATCGAGAGCCAAAGCGGGAACCAACAGCAATAAAGGAAAGTCCCAAGGGATAAAGTGTGTGACTTTCTGATAGACCGGTCCCAGCTTGGGTTCCGCTGGAAAGAGCGGCAAGATCCAGAGTTGCCCCAGGAGAAAAAACGTATAGACCGCGGTGATGATGGTGGTGGCCCAACGGTGTTTGGCTGCTCTGGCGACACCGACCAGCACGACCGGAATGGCCAAAGAGATCGCGCGATAGCTCCTGGCACTATGCAGCAGCCCTCGCCAGGTATATTCCATGACCAGCAGCTGTAGGAGTAGCACCATCATGGCTCCGACATAGAGAAATAGGGCACGTAGTCTCTGAGCTGAGACACCCTCTGTTCGGTTCATACAGCCCAGGATCAGAATCAACACTCCAAGCTGGACCGCCAGCGTGCCTCCAATCAGTAACACGTGCGGAGGGCTGACGATCTCAACGTCGAGCCCGTAGGCGCTGTGCCACCAATTGTCAAAAGGCGCGGACGTCAGCATGGCAATCCCGCCCCAAGCCGAAATAAAGGACCCCAATGGACCATGAAAACCCCACACCTTGACACAGGACTCCTTAGCGCCTTGTCGTTTGCTTAAGGAGACAGAGAGAATCAGATAAGCGGAGGAAATTCCGGCCAGAAGGCCGCACAGATAAATGGCGACATGGGCAGGAGTCCAGAAACTGTCCCGTCCAATAGAGCGGTGCCAGGAAATGTCCCAGTACCCGCCAATGATGCTGGAGGTGACGGCAATCACGCCGCACCAAATATACCAGGGCACCGCATAGCCTTCTGCCGCCGTCCGGGCTTTTGTACCCAGCAGACGATCTGTTGAAACCGCAGTTCCATCAACCATTGACGGATTGCTCCTTTCGAGGTCAAAACGCAGAGGCCATTAGTTAGTCAGATTGACAGCCGAACTCTCCTGTCCGTCCTAAACGAAATACAAGCGACCCAACTGTGGAAAAGGTAGTGGAAAGCACTAGCGACAAGCAAAATATTTCTTGCTTAGTAACTCGGAATGTTCCGATGCGCGGAAGCTCCACGTGCAGGAGTGGAATCCAGCAGGGTTATCAGACCCTAGTGCCAGGTGATCGGCAAGTCGACAATTCGCAGGCCGGCCGAGCGTCTCCTCAACTGACCTTGGAAACAGCTCTGGATTCTGCACGACTTCGCGGCAACATCAAGCTAAAGAAGGCGCCAAACTACTACGAAGAGGCTCGATATGAATCGCGGCGTTCAAGCGCGGTGAACCTGCCCTCGATGACTTCGACACCGGGAAATCGGCAGGTGGCTGCAAGCTCTCGACCACCTGTTGTATCGCCCGGTACTTAGCGTGTATTCGGATAGCTGGAACCAACAATCGCTGGCGAAAGGCTGCAGAACCCTACTCAAAATGTGGGTTGGCGTGTTTCAGAAAGTTCTCGGTCAAAGCCATGGAATAGCCTCTTTAACGCCCTTCCAGGCTGACGATCTGCGACGTCGGTGCCGAAATGCGTTTTGGCCAGAGCTGCCCGAATTCGCCATTTTCAGGATAAGGCTAAGCCACAAGCGCTTCTATGATTTCGCCGTGGACATCCGTGAGACGACGATCGATGCCGTTGTGGCGGAAGGTCAACTTCTTGTGGTCGATGCCTAGAAGACTCAGCACCGTGGCATGCACGTCGTAACAATAGATCGGATTCTCAATTGCCTTATAAGACCATTCATCGCTTGCACCATAGCTCGTACCGCCCTTTACTCCGCCGCCCGCCAGCCATGACGTAAAGGTAAACGGATTGTGGTCTCGCCCCTTGCTGCCCTGGCTGCAGGGCATGCGCCCGAACTCCGTGGTCCAATACACGATTGTGTCTTCAAGCAACCCCAGCGACTTCAGATCTTGAATCAGTGCTGCCGCTGGCTTATCCATCCCCTTGGCCATGTCCGCATGATCTTTGGCGATGTCTTCGTGGCTATCCCAATTGCGCCGCGGAAACCCGTTGTCCGCACCGCTCCACACTTGAACAAATCGAACGCCGCGCTCCAGCAGCCTCCTTGCGATAAGGCAACGATGCCCAAAATCCTCGGTAGCCCGATCGTCGAGCCCATAGAGTTTCTTGGTGGCCTCAGATTCTTTGGAGATGTCCAAAACCTCGGGCGCACTCACTTGAAGACGGGCCGCCATCTCGTAGGAGCGAATCCGCGCCTCCAATCTTGAGTCGCCTTGGCGTTGAGCCAGATGAGCCTGGTTCAACTCTCGCAGAACCTTAAGACTTTTGCTCTCGCTCTCCCGGGTAATGTATTTCGAAGATTCGGCTGGGAACAAATCGTATATAGGGTTGGGACGGCCCACCCGGATCATTGTTCCTTGATGGGCCGCGGGCAGAAACCCAGCCGTCCAGTTCGCCGGCCCGTTAGGCGCAAAGCCACGAACGTCGGGCAGCACGACGAACGTGGGAAGACTGTCCGTCAAACTTCCCAGTCCATAGGAAATCCAAGCGCCCATGCTGGGGAATCCGGGCAACACAAAGCCGGAGTTCTGCATGAACGTCGCAGGCCCATGGACGTTGGACTTTGAAATCATGGAGTGCAGAAATGCCATCTCATCCACGCAGGAAGCCAGATGCGGAACCAGGCTACTCACCCATCTGCCGCAGCTTCCATGTTGCTTCCATTCCCACGGGCTTTTCATGACGGGACCCGGATCACTTTGGAAAAGCTCCACCTTGCCCCCAGGGTCGAACTTTTCGCCGCTCTTCTTGATGACCAGCGGCTTGTAGTCGAACGTATCCACCTGGCTGGCAGCGCCCGACATGAAGAGCTGCACGACCCGCTTGGCTTTCGCCCGATGATGCAAGCCGCCGTTCAGCTCTGAGCGCACCTTCAACTCGGGTGTATCTGCCAGCAGCCCGGAGCGTCCTAGCAGATGGGCCAGGGCAATACCACCCAGGCCCCCTCCCCAGTTCCAGAGAAACTGACGACGGTCGATCGGTGCCACCACCTTGTCGACTTCGATTGGAATCTGCTGCGAGCAGCAGCGATGAGAGCTGTTCATGATTCGTATCGAGGACTGCTGAATACAGGGACAATGTTTGAGTGCCTTGAAAACCTTGAGCGACCTCGCGTGCTCGTCACTCATCCCTCCCAGGCTGGGGAGGGAACCGACTCAGAACGAGGCATGAATAAGCGTCACCATGATTCGGACTGATCAATCAAAAACCAAGTTCTAATCGACAAACATGAATTCGTTACTGTTGAACAAGAGACGACAGAAGTTCTCCAGCCCATGTTTTTGAGCATAGGCCACCAGTAATGCCAGCTCCTGTCGCGTGGGTGCGCGCGCCACGGCCAACCAGTAGGCTTCTCGGATTTGCCCGGCCAGATCCGTTCGCAGTCCCCGCAGCCGCTGGGCAAAGCTCTCAGCTTGTTTCAGCAAGAGAGGATCATTCAACATCGCGAGTGCTTGGAGCGCCGTCAACGTGGTATTGCGTTTGGGAGTTAACAGCGAAGCATCGGGGCAGTCTAAACTTTCCATGAACGGATCGGGCACGCTGCGGACGAGAAAACGATAGACACTGCGGCGATGTCGGGAAGCGTGACTCGCCTCCCCTCGCGAGTAGTCATAAATGGGTGAATGATCGTCCTTGAAGAAAAACTCCTGATCCGATGGCCCTCCCATCGTTAGATCCAACTGACCACTGACCGATAGAATTGAATCCCGCACCGACTCGGCATCCAGACGCGATCGATTCATGCGCCAAAGCCACTGGTTCCCGGCATCCAGTTTGGAGTACTGCGGGTTATCCCCGGAAGATTGTCGGTAGGTGGCGCTCTTGAGGATCAGCCGATGCAACTGCTTGAGGGAGCCGCCGCTGTCTCGGAATTCGGCAGCCAGCCAGTCGAGCAGTTCGGGATGTGTGGGGAGGGAGCCCATCCGGCCAAAGTCGTTGGGTGAATCGACAATCCCTGCGCCGAAGTGGTAGTGCCAAACTCTATTGACAATAGAGCGCCACGTCAGCGGATTGTTCTCGTCAGTGAGCCACCTCGCCAGCGCCGCACGCCGCCGGCCTTCGCTGGCATTGAAATCAACCGGCCAGCGCGACTCCAAACCGGAGACTGCCGCGATGGCTCCCGGCTGTATCAATTCGCCGGGTATTTCCACACTTCCTCGCTGCAAGAGATGAACGGGACGAGGAGTCCAGGCAGGAACGAACTTGGCTTGCGGCTCAAAGAAGTTGGCGGCGGCGTAAACCAGTCTCGGTGGCGGCAGCTCGCCCAGCTTGCGATCGACGGCTGCGACCTGGGTCTCCAACGTCTGCAACCGCCCTTGCGCGGCAGGTTCTAGGAGAGTGAGAATCACTGCTTTTCGCTGCGCCAGTGTCGCGTCGAGGTCCTGTTGAAGCGCTGTCCTCTCATTCTTCAGATCGAGACTTTCAGAAACTCCCGCGCTGGGCTTCGGCAAATCGTTGAGCTTGGCCCTGAGGGTTTTGAGTCGAGCGTCGAGCCGCTCCGTTTCGTCGTTGCGAACCTTCTCCGCCATTTCCAGATAAGGTTGCAGCTCCATGCGGAGCGGACGCCTTTCTGCCAATAGCGCTTGCCGAAGCTGGTGGATTTTCGGATCATCGTCAAAGGGACGATCAGCACGATCAACACCGGCGAAGACTGCCTGGAGACTGTAGTAGTCCGACTGCTTGATTGGATCGAACTTGTGGTCGTGGCACCGCGCGCAGTGAACAGTAAGACTGGCGAAAGTGGACATCGCCGTCATGACCATATCGTCTCGATCCAGAAGCCGGGCAATACGTTTGTCTACCGTGTCCTCGCGCAGCTCCACGTGTCCGACAAAATCCCAGGGGCCGGCAGCAATGAAGCCTGTGGCGACGATACCCTGGGGCTCCTCCGGAAACAGGATGTCACCGGCGAGCTGTTCCTCGACAAAACGAGCGTAGGATTTGTCGTCGTTAAGCGAACGAATCACGTAGTCGCGGTAGGGCCAGGCATTCAGGCGGGGCTTGTCCTTGTCGTAGCCATGTGATTCGCCATAGTGGACCGTGTCCAGCCAGTGCCGGCCCCAGCGTTCGCCATAACGTGGGGAGTCTAACAGGCGGTCGATCAGTTTTTCATAGGCCAGCGGCGACTTGTCGCTGAGAAAATTCCGTACCTCCTCCGGAGTGGGCGGAAGACCGTGCAGGTCGTAGGTCACGCGGCGAATCAGTGTGCGTCGATCGGCTTCGGGCGATAGCGTCAGCCCCTTCTCTTTGAGTTTTGCAAGTATGAACGCGTCGATGGGTGTAAGAATCCGGGGATCGCTTAGGGCTGGTTTCGCTGGTCGCGAAAGAGGCCGTAGCGACCACCAGGCTGCCGGGTTTTCTTTTCCCGCTGGCGTATCATCGGGAGCGCCCTGGGAAATCCACAAGCGAATCATCCGGACCTCTTCCCCGGCGAGTGGCCCACCCGACATTGGCATTCGCGGCGGCTCTCCACTGATCATTTTCACGATCAAGCTGTCTTCAGGCTTACCCGAGATGATGACCGATCCCTGCTTGCCTCCTTTGCGAAGCTGTGAATAGTTGGTGAGGTTCAGCTGTCCTCCGGCGTTCTCTGCCTGATGACAGGCGTGACAGCGCCGTTCCAGGATCGGTAGAATCTGCTGCTGAAAGCTAACCGGCCGATCTTGCGCCCAGACAGCTTGGCTGGCGAGCATTACCAGCAAGAGATTCGAGTGAAATTGTTGAAGAAGCCATCTGATCTGTGAATTCTAAGGCTAAGCCACAAGCGCTTCTATGATTTCGCCGTGGACATCCGTGAGACGACGATCGATGCCGTTGTGGCGGAAGGTCAACTTCTTGTGGTCGATGCCTAGAAGATTCAGCACCGTGGCATGCACGTCGTAACAATAGATCGGATTCTCAATTGCCTTATAAGACCATTCATCGCTTGCACCATAGCTCGTACCGCCCTTTACTCCGCCGCCCGCCAGCCATGACGTAAAGGTAAACGGATTGTGGTCTCGCCCCTTGCTGCCCTGGCTGCAGGGCATGCGCCCGAACTCCGTTGTCCAATACACGATCGTGTCTTCAAGCAACCCCAGTGACTTCAGATCTTGAATCAGTGCTGCCGCTGGCTTATCCATCCCCTTGGCCATGTCCGCATGATCTTTGGCAATGTCTTCGTGGCTATCCCAATTGCGCCGCGGAAACCCGTTGTCCGCACCGCTCCACACTTGAACAAATCGAACGCCGCGCTCCAGCAGCCTCCTTGCGATAAGGCAGCGATGCCCAAAATCCTCGGTAGCCCGATCGTCGAGCCCATAGAGTTTCTTGGTGGCCTCAGATTCTTTGGAGATGTCCAAAACCTCGGGCGCACTCACCTGAAGACGGGCCGCCATCTCGTAGGAGCGAATCCGCGCCTCCAATCTTGAGTCGCCTTGGCGTTGAGCCAGATGAGCCTGGTTCAACTCTCGCAGAACCTTAAGACTTTTGCTCTCGCTCTCCCGGGTAATGTATTTCGAAGATTCGGCTGGGAACAAATCGTATATAGGGTTGGGACGGCCCACCCGGATCATTGTTCCTTGATGGGTCGCGGGCAGAAACCCAGCCGTCCAGTTCCCCGGCCCGTTAGGCGCAAAGCCACGAACGTCGGGCAGCACGACGAACGTGGGAAGACTGTCCGTCAAACTTCCCAGTCCATAGGAAATCCAAGCGCCCATGCTGGGGAATCCGGGCAACACAAAGCCGGAGTTCTGCATGAACGTCGCAGGCCCATGGACGTTGGACTTTGAAATCATGGAGTGCAGAAATGCCATCTCATCCACGCAGGAAGCCAGATGCGGAACCAGGCTACTCACCCATCTGCCGCAGCTTCCATGTTGCTTCCATTCCCACGGGCTTTTCATGACGGGACCCGGATCACTTTGGAAAAGCTCCACCTTGCCCCCAGGGTCGAACTTTTCGCCACTCTTCTTGATGACCAGCGGCTTGTAGTCGAACGTATCCACCTGGCTGGCAGCGCCCGACATGAAGAGCTGCACGACCCGCTTGGCTTTCGCCCGATGATGCAAGCCACCGTTCAGCTCTGAGCGCACCTTCAACTCGGGTGTATCTGCCAGCAGCCCGGAGCGTCCTAGCAGATGGGCCAGGGCAATACCACCCAGGCCCCCTCCCCAGTTCCAGAGAAACTGACGACGGTCGATCGGTGCCACCACCTTGTCGACTTCGATTGGAATCTGCTGCGAGCAGCAGCGATGAGAGTTGTTCATGATTCGTATCGAGGACTGCTGAATACAGGGACAATGTTTGAGTGCCTTGAAAACCTTGACCGACCTCGCGTGCTCGTCGCTCATCCCTCCCAGGCTGGGGAGGGAACCGACTCAGAACGAGGCATGAATAAGCGTCACCATGATTCGGACTGATCAATCAAAAAACCAAGTTCTAATCGACAAACATGAATTCGTTACTGTTGAACAAGAGACGACAGAAGTTCTCCAGCCCATGTTTTTGAGCATAGGCCACCAGTAATGCCAGCTCCTGTCGCGTGGGTGCGCGCGCCACGGCCAACCAGTAGGCTTCTCGGATTTGCCCGGCCAGATCCGTTCGCAGTCCCCGCAGCCGCTGGGCAAAGCTCTCAGCTTGTTTCAGCAAGAGAGGATCATTCAACATCGCGAGTGCTTGGAGCGCCGTCAACGTGGTATTGCGTTTGGGAGTTAACAGCGAAGCATCGGGGCAGTCTAAACTTTCCATGAACGGATCGGGCACGCTGCGGACGAGAAAACGATAGACACTGCGGCGATGTCGGGAAGCGTGACTCGCCTCCCCTCGCGAGTAGTCATAAATGGGTGAATGATCGTCCTTGAAGAAAAACTCCTGATCCGATGGCCCTCCCATCGTTAGATCCAACTGACCACTGACCGATAGAATTGAATCCCGCACCGACTCGGCATCCAGACGCGATCGATTCATGCGCCAAAGCCACTGGTTCCCGGCATCCAGTTTGGAGTACTGCGGGTTATCCCCGGAAGATTGTCGGTAGGTGGCGCTCTTGAGGATCAGCCGATGCAACTGCTTGAGGGAGCCGCCGCTGTCTCGGAATTCGGCAGCCAGCCAGTCGAGCAGTTCGGGATGTGTGGGGAGGGAGCCCATCCGGCCAAAGTCGTTGGGTGAATCGACAATCCCTGCGCCGAAGTGGTAGTGCCAAACTCTATTGACAATAGAGCGCCACGTCAGCGGATTGTTCTCGTCTGTGAGCCACCTCGCCAGCGCCGCACGCCGCCGGCCTTCGCTGGCATTGAAATCAACCGGCCAGTGCGACTCCAAACCGGAGACTGCCTCGATGGCTCCCGGCTGTATCAATTCGCCGGGTATTTCCACACTTCCTCGCTGCAAGAGATGAACGGGACGAGGAGTCCAGGCAGGAACGAACTTGGCTTGCGGCTCAAAGAAGTTGGCGGCGGCGTAAACCAGTCTCGGTGGCGGCAGCTCGCCCAGCTTGCGATCGACGGCTGCGACCTGGGTCTCCAACGTCTGCAACCGCCCTTGCGCGGCAGGTTCTAGGAGAGTGAGAATCACTGCTTTTCGCTGCGCCAGTGTCGCGTCGAGGTCCTGTTGAAGCGCTGTCCTCTCATTCTTCAGATCGAGACTTTCAGAAACTCCCGCGCTGGGCTTCGGCAAATCGTTGAGCTTGGCCCTGAGGGTTTTGAGTCGAGCGTCGAGCCGCTCCGTTTCGTCGTTGCGAACCTTCTCCGCCATTTCCAGATAAGGTTGCAGCTCCATGCGGAGCGGACGCCTTTCTGCCAAGAGCGCTTGCCGAAGCTGGTGGATTTTCGGATCATCGTCAAAGGGACGATCAGCACGATCAACACCGGCGAAGACTGCCTGGAGACTGTAGTAGTCCGACTGCTTGATTGGATCGAACTTGTGGTCGTGGCACCGCGCGCAGTGAACAGTAAGACTGGCGAAAGTGGACATCGCCGTCATGACCATATCGTCTCGATCCAGAAGCCGGGCAATACGTTTGTCTACCGTGTCCTCGCGCAGCTCCACGTGTCCGACAAAATCCCAGGGGCCGGCAGCAATGAAGCCTGTGGCGACGATACCCTGGGGCTCCTCCGGAAACAGGATGTCACCGGCGAGCTGTTCCTCGACAAAACGAGCGTAGGATTTGTCGTCGTTAAGCGAACGAATCACGTAGTCGCGGTAGGGCCAGGCATTCAGGCGGGGCTTGTCCTTGTCGTAGCCATGTGATTCGCCATAGTGGACCGTGTCCAGCCAGTGCCGGCCCCAGCGTTCGCCATAACGTGGGGAGTCTAACAGGCGGTCGATCAGTTTTTCATAGGCCAGCGGCGACTTGTCGCCGAGAAAATTCCGTACCTCCTCCGGAGTGGGCGGAAGACCGTGCAGGTCGTAGGTCACGCGGCGAATCAGTGTGCGCCGATCGGCTTCGGGCGATAGCGTCAGCCCCTTCTCTTTGAGTTTTGCAAGTACGAACGCGTCGATGGGTGTAAGAATCCAGGGATCGCTTAGGGCTGGTTTCGCTGGTCGCGAAAGAGGCCGCAGCGACCACCAGGCTGCCGGGTTTTCTTTTCCCGCTGGCGTATCATCGGGAGCGCCCTGGGAAATCCACAAGCGAATCATCCGGACCTCTTCCCCGGCGAGTGGCCCACCCGACATTGGCATTCGCGGCGGCTCTCCACTGATCATTTTCACGATCAAGCTGTCTTCAGGCTTGCCCGGGATGATGACCGATCCCTGCTTGCCTCCTTTGCGAAGCTGTGAATAATTGGTGAGGTTCAGCTGTCCTCCGGCGTTCTCTGCCTGATGACAGGCGTGACAGCGCCGCTCCAGGATCGGTAGAATCTGCTGCTGAAAGCTAACCGGCCGATCTTGCGCCCAGACAGCTTGGCTGGCGAGCATTACCAGCAAGAGATTCGAGTGAAATTGTTCAAGAAGCCATCTGATCTGTGAATTCATTCAAGGACTCGGCAAGGGTGCTTCCGTCATCAATTGTTGCTTGGATCAATCTAAGATTCTTGGATCAATCTAAGATTAGCCGCTGGCACAGTCGCAACTCTTTGATCGCTCATCCGTCACGCCGTGGGTCTACACACTATCCACCGCGCTCGACCTGGATCCACCGACCTTGATCAGTCAGCTTCCACAAATCCCCACGCATGTCGCACCACGGTCCAAATGGCTCCTTCGGCTTTGGTTCAGAGCCAATCCTCAATACGTTTCCATCGGGATCCTCAATTTGTATCTCGCACGCCCATGGAAAATTGGTTGGCGGTTGTCGAATCTTGGCGCCTCGGGCTCTGTACTCGTCATGGACAGCTTCAACGTCTTCGACGCCAATCCACACCCAAGCTCCGGGATAGCCCTGATCACCTTCGACCAGAAAGAGCGCGCAGCGGTCACGCGAGACCGAGGCTATGCTCTCGAAGAAATCCAACTTGAATCCCAGCACGCTCACGTAGTAGTCGACGCTGGCGCGGAGATCCCGAACTGAAAAGATCGGAGTAACGCCACCGAAGAAGGCCGCGCCGCTATTCAGAAGCTTATCTGAGCCCATCGCAAAAACCTCGGTCAGTTGTGCCTACACTCTCGTCAGACATCTCGCGCCGAACATCAAGGTCGCTCGAACCGTTCGGTGCTACGTCCGAGGCGCCAGTACGATGCGTGAGAGCTGCGGGTACGTCGCGCGATAGCCGCGCCAGCGCGCGACCGGTGCGAGGGCGCCAAAGATCGCGCGCTGCACCGCCAGCGGCGGCGAACGGAACACGATCACGTCGCTGAACTCACGCGCACTCAGGGCGAGTTGCAGCGGATACGGCATGCCCTTGCCGTCGGTATGCCCGAGCCGCGCGAGGCCGAAGAAGGTCTCGATCATGTGCACGAACCGCTCGCCTGGTGTGACCTCCACCCGTACGCGCACGTCGCGGTTGCCCGCATTCCACCAATCGTGCCATACACCGGGCTCGATGACGGCCGTCTCGCCTTGATGAAGAATGCTGGTCTGCTCATCGCGCTTCACGGTCAGCTCACCCTCGAGCACGGTGAATTGCTCGACCAGAGCGGGATGGCGGTGTTCTCCAATGACACGCGCCCCAACGAGCGCGGTCAACTCGGCGCTCGCACGGCCCGCAGGGTTGTCCCAGGGACGCTCCAGGATCGTGGCGCGTTCCCGGGTGACGGGGTTCTCCCAGACCTCGCCGACTCTTATCGGTGTGCGATCCGGCAGGCCGTGCGGTTCGGGGTGCGACATGCGAATAATCCTCAAAGAATCCTCATTCGTCGGACGATACCCAATTTGGGACCCTCTCGAGGCCGCCTAATCGGGATAGGGGGAGGCTTCGCAGCCCCACCCCTCCCACACCACCGTACGTACGGGTCCGTATACGGCGGTTCAGTAATCTTGGCCCTGGCGGGCTGGAGGTTCGAAACCCTTTCCGCCGATGTTGGTTTCACCGCTCACCCGGTCCCTTTCGGGCTTCACCCTATCCGAACTGGGCAAGCTCAACCGAAGTTGATTGGCTGGTGCATGACCACTCATGAGGTTGGAGTCCTACTGCCCCGATTACTGTTCGGGCCTTCGCCACCGCAGTGACTACTATGCCCTCGGCTGACTTCTGCCGCTCGGTCACCCTGGATTACTCCCGAGTCAGTCTCTCATCGAGACAAGCAGCAGATCTCCCGAGGTAAGCCTAACCGCTTTCAGCGCACAACCGCCGGATTTACCCACCGGTGCCCTGGATGGATATGGGCTTCGTTATACCGTGCAAACTCGCCCGACACCGTATGCCTCGATCCGGTTCTTGTTCATCGGCTCGCGCCTTTGCTTCCACGCTTCCTTCAGACCCCTCCTCGCGGAGACGCCCTTGCGCTTCGCTATCACTTCACCTCCATCAGGTTGTGAAAGGGACTTTCACCCTCTAGCTGTTAGACATGCTCGGCACACACGACTTGGGTATCACCCGCCGCCGCGTTTGGGCGGTCGGCTCCATGCGTCGTTTTGTTAGACGGCCTCTGATCACTCCCCGCTAGATCCGGCGGGGATACGATGAACGACTCACACAGCGGTACGATCGCACGCGGCAAGTGGCCGTCATCGATCGAACCGATCACGCGAACGTTCGTCTTCTTGCGCGGAGAGTCCCACATCACCTCAACCTCGATCTGGTACTCGGTGCCAGACCTTCCTACAACCTCAGCAACCTGGACATGGCCGATCAGACCCACGAGATCGCCGTACCGACGCGCTCGAAAGGAACGGAGGTGGGCTACCAGAACGTCGCGGGCTTCGATCTTATCCATACGTCGCACTCTCTCCGGTTAATCGGGATAGGGGGAGGGGGCGCCTAACGGCCCCCGGATGACTACGACCAAGCTCTGACCGGCCCACGGAACCGCACGCCGTCGCTCCTCCCCGTCCGCTGCAGCGTGTTGGGCCGTATCGACGCGGCAACCTCCACCAGGACAATGGTGTGAAAATATAAGACCCACTAGCGGTTTCTACCGATTGCTACTCACTTGGCGTTCTCCACACGAATGCCTGACACATGCGAGTAGCCGAACGTCCCTTGAATATGTCGGAGCAGATCATTTTTATGTTTCAGGAGCCACACCGGGTCGTTCCCCTCATAGAGTTCGATTTCCCATGTCGAGTAGAAACGACCGCTTCGTCGCTCGTGCAGGTGAACGTCACAAACGGCCCTACAGTGATAGAACTGGTTCACCAGGCGCATCAGCGACCGCCTGACGTCTTCCCAGTTGAACCGTGGCAGGAGTTCAAGTGGTTTTGGTCCCCTAAGCTGCGTGGCCGTCTGAAGAAAGTTGATCTCATTTATCGCCTTTTTCCCGTTGCAAACGCTACACAAAGTCTGGGAATTCTCTATGCTGGTTTCGCCACCTACCACGTAGGACACGATATGGTCGACTTCAAGTCGAACGCCCTTGCCGGTAGCCCCGCAGCATAGGCAGGCGTTTCCATCGCGCTTTTTGACCTGCCGCTTCTCGGCGTCGCTGAGTTCCCGTTGTCGTCTCGGCCGCCGTCGCGGTGTGGGCCCCGGGCTCGAGGCAGCACCGTATTTCTCTTCGTAGAGCGCCCTCTGCATAGCGGCTTGAACTGCTGTGAAGAATCTCTCGTACGACTTGAAGAAAATTGGCCAAAGGCTTCCAGCCTTGGCGAACTCACCCGCGAGATTTCATCCGCTTCAAGCATCGTCTTTCGAAGCAAGCGTCTTCGCAAAAGTATCTAAATCGTAGCGATTCCGCACCTCGAAGGGATGAAATGGTGGTGCAACCGCCTTCTGCGCCAAATGACGGGCAATTCGTACGATATCCAGGTCGAGACAATTCCCGATGTTGTCCTCTTCGGTATCAAAGAACTCCTCGATCCAACCATCGACCTGCGGCTGCAGGAACTCGCTCGGGATACACTCCCGGTCCCAACCGGCTGGCAGTTTCTTCGGAAGAGCATCGATCAATCGCTCGAATTTCGGTTTCGTATGTTCATAGACCATGACAAACTCGGTGAATGGTTGTGTCTCCTCAGTTTCAGCGTCGGCGAGGACGATTTCTGTCTGGTACCAACCGATCGGCATGATGTCGCGAGAACGGTGGAAGTTGTATATCCCCTCCACTGTTGATGTGTTTCACTAATTCTTCCACCAACCGAATTGCCATGTATTCTAACGGGTAGTAGCCACGGACCGTTCCGCCCTTCTTCGTTCCACCGTCCAAGGTGGCAGGGGTCGCCCAGTCGATCAGGCGTTTCCACTCATCGATGAACATGACGATATTGGCTTCGTCGTCGCCGCCCGCTCGACGACCGCGTAGCGCCCGACCGATCATCTGCGTCAGAAGGACTTGGCTCGTCGTTTGGCGAGTCAGGAACACGGTCCTCACACTCGGGACGTCTGCGCCTTCTGTCAACATTCGGACGTTGATGAGCACGTCCAACGAATCGTTCCCGCTCTGGTCCTTTCCATACTTGAACTCGTTAATGATCCACTCGTTGTCGCTAGTGGTTCGGCGATTTCTCGCATCGGCCGAGCCTGGATCGGCGTCGATGTGGGAATAGACGGCATCCGACCGAACACCTTTTTCATTCAACTTGGTCTTCAAATAGACGCACTGAAACCAACGGTCAGCAAAAATAATCGTCTTCCCATACTGAGACCGGTTCTCGATGTACTCTTGAACGATGTAGTCGTTTCGACGAGAGTCATTGGCGAGTATCTCAATGATTTCTTCCGGCAAGTCCTTGTGTTCCCGTACCAAGCGATCGTAGAGCGAATCGTCGACGACAAGTTCCTTGCCGGTTGGCCGCGGGATGAAGTTGGGCCGGGCGAGGATGCCTGCGACAGTGAGTCTTGATCGGTCGGCATCGAAAATGACCTTTTGTTCGAAGATCTTGCCGAGCCAACCTTTCCGCGTTTCGTCGGTATAGGTTGGAGTTGCGGTTAGCCCGAGTAGATTGGCGTTTGGAACTATAGTTCGAATTCCGGGGCGTTCAGGCTCCGTGCCGACGAGAAGGTGTCGGCAACCGTATGCCGGGGCGTGGTGCGCCTCATCAAGGACGACGAAGAGGCCCGTGCGTGCTCCGTCTTCGACGAAACGTCTAAACGGGCTCAGCATAGGCGTTCCCATGCGGTCTAACGCCTCAATATGGAGATTCTTAATCGCCGTTTGCGTGGTCATGATTACCACGTCGTCGGTCGGTTGGATATCCGCTGGTGAATCATGGGAGGGGTTGCTCGACACAACTCGTAGATTCAATGTCTCTCGCGGCTCAGGTATCCAGCAGGCATAGGTGCAAAACTCTTTGTAGGCTTGATCCAGCAGATAGAAGGAATGGGCGAGCCAAAGAATCTTGATGTTCTCGGCAGATGACGTTATCGCAAAGCCATTTTACCGCGGTGAATGTCTTGCCTGCACCAGTCGGAAGGACAAGCAGAGCACCCTTTCCAGGCTTGCCGTTAAATTCAAAGGTCGAAGACATCCTCTCGAAGGCGTCGAGTTGGTGCTCAAACGGCATCTTCCGGTGCCGTCCGTGATCCTTACTCCTGATTTCGTTGAGATTGAGCGCATGGTACGTCATCTGCGAGACCCTCCACAGTTTTCGAATTTCGGGATGGTGTTCTACAAACGTCGCGCCAACGAATTCATGTTGGCGGGGCGCACGACGTCGGAGGCAGAGGCCCAAGCGACTGAGTTGAGCGGCGTTTGTGTAGCAGGCGCAGCCTGCGGAACAAACGTCCGTCTCCAACCATTTCTTAGGCATTCTCCTTTATTGTCCTAAAGCAATGTCAGTTTCAGTCGCTGGTTCAGTGGAGGGTCAAGGTTTCGCCGGCTTACTTTAAGATGGCCTTGCGAACATCAGCTTTGATGGGCAGCTTGTGCGTACCGTCCCGAGAGCCATGAACGAACTTTGGAACGGGTGGCCATCGACGGTGCCTTTCACCTTCACGATACCACGCGTAACGAAGTATTCGGCCGAGCCTGGCATGACCACGTAGGTCCAGCGTCCCTTGTTCGGGCTCTTCTTCAGCGTTGCAGTGAACTGCGTGTCCAATTTGCTCACGGTTGTCCTCCAGGATCGGCTTCCAACGACCTCATGACCTCTCTGACGACAACAATCACGTTGAAAACTTGATCCTCATCCACGATGAAACCGCCTAACTAATGATTAGATGGTTCTGGATATCATCCGCAGGACTGATAGCACAACGTCTTGCCTCACCACAACAACGTTTTGCTTTGACAGGGACATGGGAACATATCGTCACGATATCCAACTTTGGAGCCATGACAGGCTGACCCCATGCCGAACTGATTCGGCCCTACGATATCCTGCTGGCTCAGAAGGGCATCGCAATGGTTCCCTCGTCATTCCGCTTGGCCGCCTAATGCAATCATGGCTCGCCTTGCCGGGACGCTAGAAACGCGCTCCTACCCTACATGGTCACTACCGAGCGGTAGTCGAGAGGCCAGCACGGATAGTGCACTGCCAGCGTCCACCAGTGTCCCTCCGGCGTGTTCTGTTTTGCTGCCTGATCATCAGCGGACTAGCCTACCGATGCCGCCATGACGCGGTAGGCCCGCGGGTGGGTGGAATTCGTCCCGACCAATCGTTTCAGAGAGTCAACTTGACAGTCAGGCAGTTCTCCACGCACTAGAGATCCTTCCAAAAAAGAATTCTTCCGACATCCGTCTGAAGGGTCTGGCGCGTACGTGTACCAGAGACCGCAGACAACCTCTCACAGGCCGGCGGCTGGCCATGGTGGCGGTCTAATTTTACAACTGACCCAGACAACTTATGCTGCTGGAGGTGGGTCATCAGGCTCGGCCGCTCGGGAAGGCCTGAGAGTTGGTCTTCAACTCCTTGTGCCCCGGCTCCCACCGAACGGGTCGGTTCAAGGCGGCAGAAAGGGAGGGATCGGATTCTCAAATCTTTTCTATCTTCGAATCTTTCTATCAAGAATGGCAAATTGAAGGTGTCGGCTCCCCTCTCCGCTGATTACGCAACTTGCCAATGAAGCTGTCAGTTTTGACGCGATCGCTAGTAGGCACCGCAACATCATGAAGGATTGCCATTTTGCACGACTATGGCTACGTGAAGCGAGCGAGGGGAGCCGAAAACTAGAATTTCTTTCAGTTTTTCACAGTCCCCTCCGCAAAAGGGGAAGCGCCCGCAACGGTTTGGTCGTGCGACGTTTCACGCCGATCGAAGGTCGGAGTCAATCACCGCCCGACGAGGCCCTAAAACACGTCAGGCGGTCTTGGAACTTCACGGATAGAAATATCCGCGCAGCGAACGCAATTTCATCAAAAGCGAAGTCATCAGAAAGGAGATTCTGAAATGAAACTGTCAACAAGAAAAAAAACCTTTAGCATCGCGACTAGGCTAGCCATCTGCGGGTTACTGTGTTCCATGCCCGCGTGGTCTGCCAGCCATAGCGATGCTCCGCTCATCAAGCAGGACCCTCAGGCAAACATTACGGATGTCTATGCCTTCATCGGAGGGAAATACAATCAACCGTCCAGCCGGGTACTGAACGTCATTGTGCACTTTCGCCCGTTTTCCGAGCCCGGGGACGGAGTCATTTACGACCGTTTTGCCGATGATGCACTTTACAGTATCCACATCACGAATCCAGCTACAGGTGAAACGATAAGACGCTACAACTTCAGATTCTCTTCCGTTACCTCTGGTTACAAGAACCTCAACACGATTCTCTCCTATGGCCTGGGGACTGAAGCAGGTCCGATTCTGAATGTGGGAGACGCTCGCCAGAACTTTGTCCAGACCTACTCGGTCGAACTCGTAAAGGGGGGAACATCTAAACTCATTGCTCGCCGACTGCTGACTCCCCCTCCCAATGTCGGGGCACGGACCACGCCTGCCTACAATGATGCCCAGGGGAGAGCCGTTTCGGGCGCCACGTCTTTCGACGGGCTTGACACCTACACTAAGCAGACCGTTTACGACCTGCCCTCCGGCGAGGCTGTCTTTGCCGGCCCGCGTGAAGATGGTTTCTTTGCCGATACTCCGGCGATTTTCGACCTGTTGGATGCTCGCATTCTGGACAACAATGGCAACCTTGGCGACGGACTGGGTCAGGATGGTAATGGGGTGGATGGCTTCAAAGGCTATAACGTTCTTGCCTATGCCATCCAAATTCCGGTCGACCAATTGCCGGCATTGGACTACCAAGCCCCGTTTGTGGGCGCATCCAAAGGCATAGGGGTGTACGCCTCGGTCAGCCGTGCTCGCGTCACTCTGCGGAAGGATAATGACGATCCGGTGGATATCCTGACTTGGGTCCGGGTCAATCGCATGGGCAACCCACTCTTCAACGAGGTGCTCGTGGCCTTGAAAGATAAGGACAATTACAATCGCACTTCCCCCGCGGTGGATGCAAGCCGATTTGCCACCTATGCGCTCAATCCCGAAGTGGCGTTCCTCATCAACTTTGTGTTCGGGACAAACTTCGCTACCACCGGACGGACCGATCTAGCGGCGGTCTACATCCCTGACGTCCTGCGCATCGATACCACCACCGAACCAGTGCGTCTGTCGGGCCAGGCGGGCTTCAATCGTTTGAGCTTCATCGGAGGGGATTCCACCGCGAAAGGGAAGCCCAGTGGATGGCCGAATGGGCGGCGGCTGGGTGACGACGTGGTAGACATTGCTCTCACAGCGGTGGCTAGCGGTCCCGCCTATACCGCCATAACCGTCGTGGGCGACAACATTGCCGCAAACGATCAGGTTTACCATCAGGTGTTTCCTTACTCAGCGACACCACACGCGGGTCCGACCAATCGCAAGGACCCCTCGTAAAGTCAGCTAGTCCCGGCGCTAGGTTCCAGGGCGCGCTGGACGAGCACCCCTTCTGTCGCAGCGGTGGTTTTCGGCCGCCGCTGCGGCAGCCTTAATGTTGGGTGGAGCACAGCCGCTGGACCGCCCGAACGCACTTGATCTTCCATATGAGGTAAGCCAATGAAAATCCAATATGTCATTCGTAGAAGCTGGACAACCGCGATCGCATCGACTCTGCTAATGGTAGGGATCTTCGCTTGGCGATACCAGACACAGAGAACACCCATGCCAACGGACTCGCAGACCCTGGCTGCGATCCCTCCAGCGAGTGGAACCTCACTGACCGATCAAGCCATCAACAAATGGATGCAGGCCGCGCGACAGAACTCGAAAGTTGGCGTGGTCTGGGTGAACCTGGGTAATGCGCTGATGCAGAAAGCGAGGGAAACGACTGACGCGGGTTATTACGCTCGTGCTGAAACTGTCTTTCGCAAGGCTCTGACCCTGAACTCTAGAGACACTTCGGCAATGACGGGGCTTGCGTGGGTGTACTGCAGCTGGCACCAATTCGACTCATGCACTGAGTGGGCCAACAAAACCCTTGAAACCGATCCCAACAATCAGGATGCGTACGGACTTCTGGGCGACGCTGCGGTGGAGAAGGGCGACTATCAGCTGGCTTTCAAGCACTATCAGAAGATGCTGGATCTCCGTCCGGACCTCTCGTCCTACAGCCGAGGAGCCCACCTGCTCTTTCTGACGGGTGACCTGCGAAAGGCGCTGTGGCTAATGCAGAAGGCGATTGCTGCGGGAGCTCCCTACGCAGAGAACACGGCCTGGTGCCGCGCTCAGCTGGCGCAGATGCTCTGGAGCAGTGGCATGTTGGTTCCAGCGCAGCAGGTGCTGCAAACTGCCCATCAACAGACACCCAACAACCATCACGTTCTGGCGGCTTTCGGCAGGGTGCAAGCTTCTCTGGGAAACTACCCAGCCGCCATCGACTACTACAGCAAAGCCGCCGCCGTCACACCCCAGAGCGAGATAGTTGCGGCCTTGGGAGACCTCTACGAGCTCACGGGACAAAAGAGTGAGGCAGAAAAGCAATATCAGCTCATGGAGGCGATCTACCAGATGAACAAGGCCCGGGGCGTGAGGAACGACATCCAGATGGCCCGATTCTACGCAGACCATGACCGGAATCTGCCCCAGGCGCTTGCGGAAGCAGAAGCGGTTCACCGAGACCTAAAGAATGGCTTTGTCGCCGATACGTTAGCCTGGTGTTACTACAAGAACGGCCGCTACGAAGATGCTAGAAACACCATCCAAAAAGCGCTGGAGTTGAAGACCCCTGACGCAGGCATTCTTTTTCATGCCGGCATGATTCACCAAAAGCTGGGCGACAGGCGCAGGGCGCAGAAATACTTCCACCAAGCCCTGAGTCTCAACCCCTACTTCCATCCCGTTTTTGCCAAGATGGCCGCTGAAAACCTGAAGCAATTAGGGACGCAGCCGCCGAACGCGCTGCTGCCATCACAACAGCCCACGGGTTGAGACGTGCATTCTCACTTCTCGTGGGCGACTGTGCCTTTCCGAACTAATACATCTCTCCACTTGGACTTGAACTTTTTGAACCTGGCAGCGACTCGGTCCGGGTTAGGCACGGCTTTCTGGCTGCGACCCCGGGGCATCGGGCCAGTACCAGTTCTTCTTGACGATTTTCTCTATTGAGATCGATAATTCAGGAAGAGGCTCGAACCGGGTCTTGTTGAGCAGACGCAGAATCAACCGCGGAGACCAATCCAGTATCTGCAAATTTTCTTGCTGGAAGAATGGTGGCGCCGGGCCCCGCATGACATACTCCAAGCCTCGGTCGTTCATTGATTGCTCGAGCCTTCATCGGCCAGTGTTTCAGACACAGTTTTCTTTAGCAGAAGTACTTGAAGGAGGTAGTTGTGAACCGACGAGAGTTCGTCATCAATGCATCAAGCGCGGCTGCTCTGTTGAGTTGTTTTCCTGCGAGTCTTTCAGCTGTCGAGAGATCTCATGAGCCCGGCAGGCTTGAACGAAGATCCCTGGGAAAAACCGGAAAGAAACTCTCGATACTAGGCTTTGGCGGCATCGTCGTGATGAATGCGACTCCAGAGGAAGCGTCCAGGCGCGTCGCTGAAGCCATCGACGCTGGAATTAATTACTTCGATGTGGCGCCGAGCTATGGAAATGCGGAGGAGCGGCTGGGCCCCGCGTTGAAGCCCTATCGCCAGAATGCGTTCCTGGCGTGCAAAACAACCGAGCGAAGCAAAGCCGGTGCCGCCGCTGAGCTGGAGCGATCTCTAAAGAAGATGGAGACCGATCATTTCGACCTCTACCAGCTCCACGCCGTGACCAAGATGGAGGAGGTCGAGAAGATCTTGCTCCTGGCGGAGCCCTGGAGGCTTTCGTGGAAGCCAGGAAATCAGGTAAGACTCGTTTTCTCGGTTTTTCTGCCCATTCGGTGGAGGCGGCAATGGCCTTGATGGATCGTTTTGACTTCGACACGATTCTCTTCCCGATCAACTTCGCCACCTGGCATGGAGGCAACTTTGGACCTCAAGTTCTGGCCAAAGCCCAAGACAAGAAGATGGGTATCCTGGCACTGAAGGCGATGGCGAAACGGCCTTGGCCAGAGAGTGTCACTAAAACCTATGCCAAGTGCTGGTACGAACCCCTTTCGGAGCCCTCCGAAGCGATGACTGGTTTACGCTTTACACTCTCTCACCCTGTCACGGCTGCGATACCGCCTGGAGACGAAACCCTGTTCAAAATGGCTCTGGGATTAGCCAAAGCATTCAGCCCGCTAACTGCCAGTGAGGTAGAAACGATCAAACAGAAGGCTTTGCAAGGAGACCCCATCTTCCGCTATCCACAGGTCACAGGCACCGCATAAGGTGCTTCCGTCATCAAGTGTTGGGGGTCCAGTTGTAACTCACCGGCGTGGTAGAGTTTGAGACTCAATTCCAGGCCATCAGCTCCACAGCCGACAGAGTCCCAAAACCAGTGAAGGATCTCAGCCATGCCCAACAAGCATTGCCTTCCCTCTGTCATTCGCCACGGCTTCTACACGACCAGGTGCGGAAGCGTCTTCCCCAGCACATCTCGCATCTGAACAAGGCGCCACGTATCGACACCGAGAGCGTCCCGCATCAGGATGGCGCCTACGGGAACCTCATCCCGAGGGGCTGACAATCTGGATCCAGCTCGATCGTGCGGACGAAGGAAACGGCTGCTCTATGCCCAAGCATTGTTTTGGTGTCTCATTATGTTTCGAGCTGTGCGTAGTCAATAGTTGGTCCGCGGCATTGGTAGGGCGTTAGAAAACGTCGCGGCTTCGTACGAGGGGATTCTGACGGGCAGGTGGCGACGCCGGGCCCAAGGCTTCCCTGCCTTAGGTCGATTCCGCCGGAACTCCAGAATCGCAAGTTGCTGATTGCAGAACGTGACCGAGTTTTGGCTACCCACAACATGTCTGTGGATAGAATGACGGAAGCAAGGCCAGCTCAGGTTCATCGTTAAACTTACTTCTTGACAAGCTAAGGAGCGTACGTATAGTTTCCCAGCCAGGCTGTCTCTCAGCTCTCAACTCGCGCTTCCTTTGATTCTCTTGGTTGGCTATAGCTTCTCTGACGGAGGTGAGATGCTCGACCACTACCGTTTAAGTGCGATCTTCCAGGCGGCCTACGACCCCTATGACTGGCTGATTTCCAGCCAGGTCATTTACGCCGGAGGAGAACCCAAGGCCGACGTTGCGGATACAGTACCAGCGGTTCCTTCCTTATGTGACTGAAGAGGAGGTGCGGGACGTTGAGAACTACAACGCTCCGATCCGTAAAGAGATCGCCACCCTTCAGAGTTTAATCGAGACAAAGGCACAATCCTTTAGGGATAAACTCATAGCGGAACGACTGGCGAAGCTGCCAGAGTCCTTCCGTCGAGACCTGAGGGAGGCCCTTGCGACTCCAGAGCAGAAGCGCAACTCCGTGGGAAAGTACCTGGTGGAAAAATTCGGCCCTCTTTTCAAAGTTGAGATTGAGGATCTAAGGAAAGAGTACCCGGAATTGAAGGGAGAAACCGACAACCTCCAGGAGGCAATTGCTGAGGCCAAGCAGCGATTGAAACCCCGGCCAAAGATCCGGGCGCTTTTCGACGTTGGGGGAGTTCCCCCTCCGGCGTACGTATTTCGCCGCGGAAATTACCGAAGTGTTGGTCCCTGGGTCGAACCGGGAGTGCCTTCGGTGTTTCAAAAGGGTTTGGAGCCGTACAAGATTGTCAAGCCGGTTTGGACGACCGACACGAGTGGTCGCCGCCTGGCGCTGGCCAAATGGCTCACCCAGCCCAGCCACCCGCTCACCGCCCGAGTAATGATCAATCGCATCTGGCAATACCATTTCGGAACGGGGCTGGTCAACACCCCGGCTAACTTCGGCAAGACCGGATCCAGACCTACCCACCCGGAATTGTTGGACTGGTTGTCCACAGAGTTTGTTCGCGGCGGATGGACCTTGAAGGCCATGCACCGCCTCCTCATGACGTCAGCGACATACCGTCAGAGTTCGGCGGCAAGTCCGGAAGCGCTAAGAGCTGATCCGGATAATACCCTGCTCTCGCGGTTTCCGTCGCGGCGGATGGACGCCGAGACACGTGTGCCTCCTTCCGATTGGCCACGGTCTGCTGCTTCGGCGACAGTTGCTCCAGGTTGACGGGAGCTCTCCATGGTTCAGGCTTGAGTCGAATCGCATGCGGTTGATTCCCCCTCCATACAGGAAGTTCCTGGGACCATTTCTCCAAACGAAACATCTTTACACTCTTGTGATTGTGAGTTTCATCGTGGTTACGGTGGAGTTCTTACCCCAACTCTCGGCGACTCGCCCGTCACAGCGAGAGATGCCCACGTTCACCGACATCACCAAGATAGCCAGTCTCGAGTACCGGATCACCTGCGGAGACGAGATCAATGAATACCTCATCGATATCAACGGACAGGGTGCGTGTTTCATCGACTATGACAACGACGGTTACCAGGACCTTTACCTGGTCAACGGTTCGTCGAGAAAGATGCAGGCCACGGGTCGCCTGCCCCACGACTACCTATTGCGAAACACGGGGGACGGAACATTCAAGGACGTCACCGAAATGGCACGTTTGGGAGACACCGCGTGGAGTAGCGGCTGTGCTGTGGGTGACTACAACAACGACGGCTATCTGGACCTATTCATAACCAACTATGGGCCGAACAAACTGTATCGCAACGACGGCAACGGAACCTTCACGGAAGTTGGGGAATCTGCCGGGGTTGCTGGCCCACGTTGGGATCCGCCAAAATGGAGCATGGGCGCTGCGTTTGCAGACTATGACAACGATGGGTACGTGGATCTCTATGTCACGAACTTTGCAAAATTCGACCTCAAGAATCCTCCACCCCCACCGACTGAAGCTAGTCCCTGCAAGTTGAAAGGTGTGCCTATCGCCTGCCCTCCAGACATCTTTGAAGCCCAGCAGGACCTTCTATATCGGAACAATGGCGATGGCACTTTCTCTGACGTAAGCAACAGTGCAGGAATTGTTGGCAAAGATGCGGGTAAGGGCTTCGCCGTCCTGTTCTCTGATTTCGATAATGATGGAGACCAGGATATCTACGTGGCCAACGACGCCGGCCCGAACTTCTACTACGTCAACGAAGGCAGCGGCAAATTCAAGGATGCGAGCTGGATTTCAGGCACAGCCGTCGATGAGCAGGGTAACCCTCAAGGTTCTATGGGCTTAACAGGCGGAGACTACAACAATGATGGTCTAATGGATATCTTTGTCACCAACTTCATCGAACAAACGAACACTCTCTATCATAACCGCGGCTCGAACAGCTTTATGGATCGAACGACGGCTACAGGGCTTGGATTGGTAGGCTTCCATTACAGCGGGTGGGGGACCAAGTTTTTTGACTTCGACAACGACAGTTGGCTCGACTTGTTCATTACGAATGGCCATACCAACGATCAGTTAGAAAAGAGCTATCCCACGGATCCTCTCCACGCGTATGCTGAGCCCAACTATCTGATGAAAAATGTAGACGGGAAGCAATATCTCGACATTTCTGAAGCCGTCGGTATCCGAAAGCTTCCAAACCGGGTCGGCCGCGGTACAGCATTTGGTGATTTCGATAATGACGGGGATATTGACCTTCTCATTGTCAACAAGAATGACATTCCTCTTTTGCTACGAAATGACGGCGGCAACGCAAAGAATTGGATTGTATTACGCACCGAAGGCACCAAAAGCAACCGCAGCGGCATAGGAGCGCGGGTGTCAGTCAATACCGGAAGTTTGCGCAGGATCTTTGAGGTCAGAGGAAGTGATAGCTATCTTTCGAGCAACGATCTCCGTGTGCACATCGGGCTAGGGAGTGAGAACTGGGCTGATGTCGAGATTCGCTGGCCAAGCGGCCATATCGACCGAGGGAGCCGCGTATCTGCTAACAAGTTCTATTTGGCTCGTGAGGGCAGTGCGCTGAGAGAGGATCCCTATTCACGCCCTAAGATGCAATCTGGCCGCTGAGCTTTCGATCCCAATCCCTCGTGGCATTGTATCTGTAACTACACGTCAATCTACAGGCAGTGTTTGGAATGCGTTGAGAACCGATGCGGTCTAGTGAAGTGTCTCAGCTAATGAGGAAGGGGACGCCGTCTATACGAGCACGGGAAGAGCCTGTCTTGATGGTTAGTCTGGTTTCGATTTGGCAAGCATCAGATCTTGCTTATTACGAAATTCTTTCCTCACCTACGCCAGTATCCCTTTAATCACTTGGGCTGGCTCCACGCCGCTGAGCCGCTCGTTGAGCCCGTGATGGTTATAAACCAACTTTTCATGATCGAGACCCAATAAATGAAGTACAGTGGCATGAAAATCGTGGATACTGACCCTGTCTTCCACAGCATGGTAACCAAACTCATCTGTGGCGCCGTAAACAGTGCCCCGTTTGACACCACCGCCAGCCATCCATACCGAAAAACCGTTGGCGCCGTGATCCCGTCCTGGCTCCGATCCACCTTGTGAGAGGGGAAGGCGGCCGAATTCGCCGCCCCAAATAACAAGGGTAGTTTCGAGCAAGCCGAGCTGCTTTAGGTCTTTGAGCAGCGCTCCCACTGCTTTGTCTGTCTCCGCGCACGACTGCCGCAGACTTCTTTCGATGTTGCTATGGTGATCCCAGGGATTATTATTGCCACCTGTGCAATTCATGAAAATCTGAACCATCCGAACGCCCCGTTCCACCAAGCGACGAGCCATTAGGCAGCGGCGGCCGTAGGATGCTGTAACGGGGTCGTTGAGCCCGTACGCCTCACGCGTCCGCTCGCTCTCTTTGGACACGTCTAAGGCATCGGTTGCTGAAATCTGCATACGCGCAGCCAGCTCATAGCTGGCAATGCGAGCTTCCAAGTCGGGTTGTCCCGGTCGTCGGTTGCGGTGGTCTTCGGCAAGGCGTTGCAATAGCGAGCGCGAGAATTCCAAAACCGGCTTAGGCAGTTCCTCAGCAGGCCTTAGGTTAACTAGCGGCGAGCCCTCTGAGCGAAGACGCGTCCCCTGATAAACGGGTGGCAGCCATCCGGATTGCCAATTCTGAATGCCACCGATAATCATTGTCTTAGGATCGTCTAGTGCCACATAGGCTGGAAGGTCCTGATTTTCACTGCCTAGTCCGTAAACCGTCCAGGCACCCATAGTTGGGGCGCCCGGAAGCGACCTGCCGGTGTTCATCACGAAGATGGCGGGGTCGTGGTTAAAATGGGAAGTCCACATGGAGCGAATCACGGCCAGATCGTCGACATTTTCTGCCAGATGGGGCAGTAACTCCGAGAGCTCGATTCCTGACTGCCCGTGCTTGGCAAACTTGAAGGGCGAAGGCAATAACCCTGCCGCCGAACCTACCGATTCGACGTTGTCGAGAAAGGCGCGAGGCAGCTGTCCTGCATGCTTTTCAAGTGCTGGCTTTGGATCGAACAGGTCGACCTGGCTCGGGCCGCCTGACATGAACAGTTGAATTACGGCTTTCGCCTTGGCCTCAAAATGGGGAAGACGTCGCTTCAAGTCATGGGCAGCAGAATTGGCGGCAGCCATCGCGGAGTCTGGAGAGAAAAGATCCCTGCCCAACAAGTAAGCTAAGGCGGCTCCACACAGCCCATCTCCGACACGGGAGAAGAAGTCCCGCCGAGACCAATGTGAAGCTCCACCTTGGAGGGTTTGAACCAGAGGTTGAAAACATAGCGCCTTGTCTTGGATCGATTTGTTCATCCCAGCCCTCTTCAGTCGATGTAGACGAACTCCGGTGAGTTCAGAATAGTGTGGCAGTAAGCGGCCACTGCCAGCCAGCGAGCCTTGGTTGATCCTGGGCTCAGCGGGCACCTCGCTTTGCAGGTGCTCCGTCCAGTAGCGAGTTAAAGTGGCCAAGGCCTCCTGACCTAGTTTCATCTCCTCAGCCGTTGGCTGACGCGACAACGCTGCAACGTAGATTTGCCTTATCTGCTTGTCTGGTTCTTCGCCCACTGTGTCGATCACCCGCCCCGCCATATATCGTGAACTTTCTCGAACCATCTCACTATTCCAAAGTTGAAGAGCCTGAGTTGGGACCGTAGATTGAACCCGCTTAAGACAATTCGGGTCCATCCGGGGAGCATCGAACAGTTCCAGTAGCGTTACCGGAGTCGAGCGCCTCTGCATTAGATAGACACTGCGACGAAGGCCTGGCTTTGATGTCTTGCCAATCGCTTCACCGTCAGGCGTGATTTCAAGTTCATCGGGCGGTCCGAAAGGTTTTGACACCAGTCGGCCAGAAACCTTTAACAGGGAGTCGCGAATGGCCTCAGCATCCAATCGCCGCAGGGGGAAACGGGAAAGCAGCACATTGTCCGGGTCCGACCCGTGGGCTGCCGGATCAAACAGTGAACTCTGCCGGTATACAGTCGAGCTCATGATCAGCTTTTGGATGCCCTTTATGCTCCACTTCTGACGCACGAATTCTGTTGCCAGCCAATCCAGAAGCTCCGGGTGCGTTGGAGCCGCCCCGATCTTGCCGAAGTTGCCCGGAGTGACCACGAGCCCATTCCCGAAGTGATGCTGCCAGATCCGGTTCACCATGACTCGAGCCGTCAAAGGATGATTTGGTTGCACCAACCATCGCGCCAGCGCCAGTCTTCTGCCGCTGGTGTGACTAGACCAGGAGGGTTTGATAACCTTATAAGGACTAAGACCCTCTTCCAGAACCGAAGGAATGCCCGGGAGTACCTGAGCTCCAGGATTTCGCACATCGCCTCTCCGAGCGATGTAAGTGGGTGTAGGCTCTCCTCCCATGTCAAACAGCGCATAAATCATGGGTTGTGGCTTCAGCTTCCCCTTGGCCTCCTGTATGGCTCGTTCCGTGTTCGCCGACTCCTTTCTGAAGTCATCGAATCTCTCCTTCAAGTCCTTCAGTTCAACTCTTAGCGAATTCCCGAACTTTTCAATCAGGTATCTTTGAAGAGCGGTCCGTTTGGCCTCTGGTGTTGTCCACGCCTCGTTCAGGTCCTGTCGTATGGATTCCGGCAACTTTGCCAGCCTCTCTTCCGAGAGCCTTTGCTTTAAGGGCTCTGCTTTAGATTCTAGCGAGGCTTCTAACCCTTTGATGGTCTCCAGAACGGGTGCGTTGTGAAGCTCGACCTCTTTACGTTCTGTTTCGGGGGCGTAGGGCAAGGAACGCTGGTACTTTAGAGGGAGATCAAGGATCTTTCCCCCGGCATAAAGGGCAGCGCTAGGGACTCTCCAGTCATAAGGGTCATAAGCCGCCTGGAATATTGCAGTAAATCGATAGTAATCACGTTGTGGAATGGGATCATACTTGTGGCTGTGACAACGTGCACATTCCATCGTGAGTCCCATTACTGTTGAACTAAAAATGTTGACTTGGTCGGCCAATACCGCCATTCGGTAGGGAACGAAGTTCTGCGCTCCCTCATCGGTATCGTCAGCGGCCGTGCGAAGAAATCCGGTCGCCACCAGGGAATCCCGCTGCTCTGGAGTGAGCTCCTGCCGATTTGTAGTCGAACAACTCGTCGCCGGCAATCTGTTCCACCAGAAACTGGTCATACGGTTTGTCGGCGTTTAGCGATCGTATGACATAGTCGCGGTAGCGCCAAGCATGGGGCCGAATCCTGTCGGGATCGATCTTCCCGTGGGAATCCGCGTATCCAGCCGCATCCAGCCAATACTTGCCCCAGCGTTCACCGAAGTGCGATGACGCCAGCAACCGGTCGATCAGCTTTTCATAGGCATCGGGACGAGCGTCCCGGGAATACTCCTCCACTTCCTCTGGTGTTGGGGGAATCCCCGTTAGAGCGAAGTAGGCTCGTCGCATCAAGACGAGTCGTTCCGCCTCTGGGGAAAAGGTTAAGCCCTTAGCCTCTAGCTCTTTGAGTAGGAACGCGTCGATGGGAGTCCGGACTCTCTGCTGGCTGCGGACTTCGGGAACAGGTGGCCTGTTGGGAGCGTGGAATGACCAGAACTTTCGATCCGCCTCGCTAACCTGGGGGACTGGTTCGCTTTCGCTCCCAACTTCTTTTTGCGTCTCCGAAGCGCCGTCTGCAATCCAGTGCCGCAGCTTCTCCAGTTCGTCTGCAGTCACGCGACGGACGTACTGGGTGTCGCCATAAACATCTTTCTTGGGAGGCATCTCATCCGCCACGAGCCGCTTGAAGACCAGACTTTCCTCGGGTTTCCCCGGTACGATCCCCGGTCCCGACCGGCCCCCTTTCAACAGGCCGGCGCGCGTCCGCAAATCCAAGCCACCTTCTTGCATCCATTTCCCGTGACAGGTAATGCACTTGGACTGAAAAACATTGACGAAAATTTCCTGTTCGGTAACTTGCTTTGCCTTCAGTTGCTTCTTAGCTGTTTCAAGGTCTTCGCCCTCTATTAGACCGCCTGCATCAATCCAAGCCTGGATCACCCTAATTTCCTCATCCTTCAGTTTCTCACCTCCGAGCGGCATGGCCCCGGAAGCAACCTTTTGAAAAAGCAGGCTCTCTCTTGCCGACCCAGGCACAATGGCAGCACCAGACTCCCCTCCCTTTAGGGCGAGATCTCTTGTCCGCAAATCGAGTCCCTTTTGCTTGGTATCCCCGTGGCACATCAGACACTTGGCGTGGAAAATGGGCAGGATCTCGGACTCAAAGCGCGGGATTTTAGAGTTCTTCTGAGGTGGTGCCTGCGCCACGGAATCGGAGAGAACCGTCACAGCGAGCAAGAGCGCCGAAAAAATGATCCGAATCAGCTGAGTCCAATTTTGCATCAGGTGGCGATTCTTGAATCCTCAGGACTAGGTCCTAACCCAGGATCTCTCGAATGATATTCCCTTCCACGTCGGTCAGCCTGAAATCACGGCCGCTATAGTGATAGGTAAGCTTGGTGTGATCGATGCCAAGCTGATGAAGGATGGTAGCGTGAAGATCATGCACATGGACAGGCTTCTCGACAGCTTTGAACCCGAAATCATCTGTCGCGCCATAGACTGTGCCACCCTTGAAGCCGCCTCCGGCCACCCACACGGTGAAACCGTAAGGATTGTGGTCACGGCCGTTTTGCACTTTGACCGCGGCACTGTTCTCTACCGCCGGCGTGCGCCCGAATTCCGAACCGCAGATCACAATGGTCTCATCCAGGAGCCCACGGGCCTTCAGATCTCTCAGTAATGCCGCCATCGGCTTGTCGGCCTGCCTGGCAAGCTTTTGATGGACGAGGATGTCTTCATGGCTATCCCAGGGCTGACCGTTCCCAAAATAGATCTGCACGATGCGGACTCCGCGCTCTATCAGGCGAAGAGCCGTCAGGCACCCTCGAGCAAAGTCTCCTTCCCCGTAACGTTCCAACGTAGCTGGGTCCTCTTTCCGCAGGTCAAAGACCTCCGGTGCTTCGGTCTGCATTCGATAGGCAATCTCCATTGCCTGAATACCGCCTTCAAGCTGCAGATCTTCTTTCCTCGTTTGTAAATGCAACCGGTTCAGTTTCTCTAGGAGGTCCAATTGTTCCCGTTGCCGCGTAAGACTAAGGCTTGGATTGTGAATGTACTGAATCAGCTTCCTCGGATCAGTTTCCTTGTTAGAGATGTGGGTTCCCTGGTAGACGGCCGGCAGAAACATCGAATTCCACAATGGCGGCCCCACCACTGGAACTCCCGGGCACAATACGACAAAACCCGGCAGATTCTGATTCTCCGTACCCAGACCATAGGTCACCCAAGATCCCATAGAAGGTCGGCCTGGTTGAATATCCCCTGTGTTCATCATGAACAGGGCGGACTCATGGATTGGAAGATTCGTGTGCATGGAACGAATGAAGCAAATGTCGTCTACGCACTCTCCCACGTGGGGAAAGATCTCACTTACTTCAATTCCGCTCTGTCCATACTTTCTGAATTTGAAAGGCGAACGCAACAGGTTGCCAGTCTTGCGTTCCGTCATTGGGTTTCCACCGGGAAAAGGCGTCCCGTGATATTTATCCAACACAGGCTTCGGGTCAAAGGTGTCCACCTGCGATAGGCCGCCGTTCAGAAAGAGAAAGATGATGTGTTTAGCTTTCGGCGGAAAGTGCGTGGGCTTCGGAGCCAACGGGTGGGAACTCACTTCGCTGGCGGCCCAAAGCTGGGAGCTTGTCAGCAAGCCAGCCAGCCCTACCATGCCAAATCCGCTGCCCATACGATGTAGGGCTTCACGGCGCGTCATGGTGGGCAGAACGGTGGCGTGACGCATGGGATTGTCCTCTCTTCAGTTCCTGGTGGCGGTCAAGTTACTCCTACTCGACAAAGGAAAGCTCATTGGCACTGAGCAGTACCTGAGCATAGTCTTGCCATGACGCTATGTCAGCGGCAGAGCCCCCGGTATGCTTTTGCAAGAATTCGACTCCCAATTGCACCTCGTTCTCACTGGCTTCACGTCCATACAGCAGGAGATAGGCTGCTCTGACCCTGTCGGCGTCATCAGCCACCCGCAAGCTCTTCAGCCGGCTCGCCAAAGCGTGGGCTTGAGTTACCATGAAACTGCTGTTGAGAAAGAATAACTTTTGCAACGGTACATGAGTTACATTGCGCTGTTCGCTCGTAATGCTGGGATTGGGAAAGTCGAACAAGGCCAGTGTGCTGTCTAACCTGAATCGGCTGACCCGACCATAGACGGTGCGCCTGCGATTCTCAGTACTGAGATCGCTCGATGGGCCGCCCACCGCCAAGTCTAACTTCTCTGATACAAACAGCAGCGAGTCTCGTAAGGCTTCTGCATCAAGCCGCCGCCTATTGGCTCGCCATAGCCAACGATTGTCTGGATCGATCGCTCGGTTCTGCTCGGTCGTTTCACTGCCAAGCTGGTAGACGGCCGACAGCATGATTTCTCGATGGAGCGCTTTGATTGACCATTGGTTCTCGATGAGACGACTGGCCAGGTACTCCAATAGCTCAGGGTGAGTGGGACGCTGGCCCAGGCGCCCGAAGTTACTGGGGGTGGCAACGATACCCTGCCCAAAATGGTGCATCCAGACCCGATTGACCATCACTCGAGCCGCTAGGGGATGAGCGACAACGGCCTCAGCCAACTCCAAACGTCCGCTTCCCTGGCGAAACGCCACAGGTTCACCGTCGCTTAGTACGGTCAGAAAACGACGCGGTACCTCGTCACCTAAACTGAATGGGCTACCACGGAGGTGAATCCGCAGATTTCCAGTACGATTCGATTCCGTCAGCGTGTGCAGGTAGGGATAGCGCTCTGACAAGCCCTTCTTCAATCTCTCAAGTTCGGCCCGTAGCGACTGCCAATGAGTTTTCCACTCCTCCCCCAAAAAGCGCTCCAGCTTTTCGTCCTGGAACAGGAGAACGCCAGCCTCCCTTTGGGTGGGATCATTACCATCCACTTGTTTTGCAAACAGATCGCTCCAGACTACATACTTGTCCCTTTCCAGCGCTTCCACACTGATACTGCAACCAGGACAAAACTCCTCATAAGTAAAAAACCCATTGGGCAGAAAACTCATAGCCGCATTCTTGCGCGGCTTGTTCTGCTCAAGAATGACGCGGTTCCTTGCGTCAATACTTTTCTTTTCTTCGAGGATGGAAAGTACAATGGCCTGAAATTCGTCAGCCACTTTCCGAATAGTGTCCAGCGAAGCTCCATCTCTTATTCGTTCATTCCAGGATTTCAGATAGGGATGGTCCTTCTCAGGGTTGCCGAGGTATCGAACCCAACGCCCGAGGATTTCCGGGTCCAGGTTCTCTTGCTCGGCCACAGACCGGACATTTGGACCGAACTCTTCGGCTGCTGTTACTGAAGACTCAGAACGGCCGATTTCAGCGCGGTCTTTCCCTGAAACGCCCGGCGACTCAAGGTGGCTGGCTCTGATCGCACCCTCGAACCTTGGCGCAGGCTGCGCGGAGCGCTCCTTTTCCAACACTAGCCAGGCCGCTACCATATAGCGAGCCGTTTTCCTGGCCAGGATAGAACCCAATTGGCTACTTTGATCCTGAACAAACTGCTGAATGGCAGCTTCCTGAGCTTTGATTCTCTTCTCCTGCTCATCATAGGCCTTTACCACTTCTTCTGACGCCAGCGGATATTCCCGATAACTGGAGCTGGAGAAGACCCCAGCCAACGCATAGTAGTCCCGCATCGATACAGGATCAAATTTGTGGTCGTGGCAGCGCGCACAACCTACAGTCAGTCCGAGAAAACCGCGAGTGAGTACGTCTACGCGGTCATGACGCTCATCCGCCCTGGCCTGCAAAGGAACGGTAATGTCGTAATACCAGGGGCCGAGGCCAAAAAAGCCTGTTCCCGCCAAGAGTTCTTCACGCTGCTTCTCTCCACCCAGAAGATCTCCGGCAATCTGGGCCTTCACAAACAGGTCATACGGCATGTCTTTATTGAAGGCCTGAATCACCCAGTCACGGTAGCGAAACGCATTGGGGTATTTTTCTTGAGACAGCCCTCGCGGGTCGTCTTCCCCATAGCGCGCTACATCCAGCCAGTAGCGTCCCCAGCGTTCTCCGTAGTGGGGAGACGCCAGCAGACGGTCAACCACCTCAGAAAAAGCGTTCGGAGAGGAGTCGTTTAAGAAGGCCTCTACCTGTTCCGGAGTTGGAGGTAGCCCGGTCAGATCGAAGCTCGCGCGCCGAATCAACGTCCTCTTGGCTGCCGCTTCGGCAGGCTTCATCCCGCGGGCTTCCAGTTGGGCCAGAACGAAACGATCAATCGGAGTCTTGGCCCAGTCTTTTTCCTTGACTTCCGGCAATGCTGGTTTGCGAATCGGTTGGAACGACCAGAAAGCTCTCTGTTCGGGCAGGACGATGAACTCCCCGGCGGTCTTGGTCGGCTGGGACATTTTCGCGCTTTCCGGCCAAGGGGCACCCATCTTCACCCAACTTGTCAAATCGCTAATCTCCTGCTCCTTGAGTTTACCTCCCAGCGGCATCTTGAGATTAGGATCAACATGAGTAATGGCGCGGATCAGCAGGCTGTCTTCCGGCTTGCCCGGCAGAATTGCTGGCCCCGACTTTCCGCCCTTCAGAAGGCCTTCGAGAGAGTCCATCTGCAACCCTCCCATCTTCGATTGGGTGTGACAGCCGAAACACTGTGCTGCTAGCACCGGACGGATCCGCATCTCAAAGAATTCCCTGGTGTCCTGAGGTTGGGCAGTGACGTTGAGCGGAGCGGCCATTAGCGCAAAACTGATCAAGAATCGCGTCACTGAACTCATTCGCAATGCCAGCACGTTCTTGCAAGACCTCTTATCTGTGTTGAACGCTTCCCGGTTCATCTCGGTTTTCCAATACTGGGCGTCTACTGAATGGGACACAGAACGACAGAAGGTTCAGGAGGCAGTGGTCAGGCAGGAAAGACACTACTGATTATGTTCGAAATCGGAGCAAATGCAAGGAATTAACGGCACGGCAAATCTATTCTGGCGGCAGGTCTCTGTATGTCCCTCTCGAATCGTGCGTTTCCCCTTTTCGGAAACTCAACTAGAACAGGCTTCAAGTGTCCTAAAGCAATCAAACTTGCGGAGAACTCGCCAAGATCACCAAGAGAAACGCAGTCCGAGCTGCATGATGCGCGCACCGTACCACGGTGCAATCGAGAATCCCCCGTTACTGCCGATTCCCCTGTAGCCTCCGATGACGCCAAAGCCTGGGTCCCCAAAAACGGTACCCGGGTTGCCGAACTTCGCTGTGTTCGTGAGATTGAAGATCTCCCAGTTGAACTTTAGGGCATATCGCTCTTTGAAAGTCGTGATCTTGGATACGGAGAGATCCAGGTTCCTAAAATCAGGTCCCACCAGCGGAGCGGGTCCCAGCGTGCCCACGGTCCCAAAAGCTGCCGGGACAACAGCCTCGGTATTAAACCAACGTTCAATCGTCGGGTTCTCCAACTTCAGGGTACCAGTTGGATTGAGTCGAGAACCGGCTCCGCAGTAACAGTTCAGAGAGTCTTCGGGACTCTGCAAGCTAAAGGGCGCTCCTCCATACCAGCTCCAGATTCCACCCACATTCCAGCCACCCAGAATCTGAGCCAACGCTCCTGAGTTAAGATAACTCTTGCCCGGTCCCCATGGTAGGTCGTAAGACCAGGCGAATTTGAACAAACGAAACGGACTGCCGGATGGACCGTTTGATTCGTTGAAGATCACTGCCGAAGTACGACTGAGTCTGTGATCTTCGTTGGCTTCATAAAACATCACTCCTAGAGTCTTTTGCAGGGTAAAGCTGCTGATGAAAAGCAATCCATTTGAGAGACGCTTGGTAAATCTGATGTTCGTCCCCCAGTGATTGGTAATTCCCTCACCCGCTTTTAAGTCGGACACACCCCCGAACTGCGGAAATGGCCGCAAGGATTGTCGGTTGCCAGCCACTCCCCACAAACTGCGTGGGAAGCTGGTTGTGGTTAACGCCCATCGACAGTTTCCGGCCTAAGTTACCCACGCCATCCACCTCGAACAAGATCTGGCCAGGAAGTTCCCTTTGAATCGAGAGGTTTAGACTTTGACTGTAACCAAATTGCCAATCCGGCTGGACAAGGATGGGGTCTGTGTTCGGCTGCTCCCCTACCGGGACCGCTCCGAAGGAATCGTTCAAGGTGGAAGGGTCTCCGCCTCGGGGCCACGCTGGAAAACCATCCTTTAGCAGAAAAGCAGGGGTCAGGCCATTATCCACAGAGGAGAAGCCGACACCGGCCGGTGAGAACCCCAGTCCTATGATTCCGAAGGTAACAGGTGGGAATGTGTAAATGCCATATCCTCCACGGATCGCAGTCTTCGAGTCAAGCTGATAGGCAAACCCAAAGCGTGGTTGGAAGCGGTTCCAATCTGTATTGTAAAGACCTTTGGGAGTGCCAGGTGTGATCCCGTAGAACGTGATCACACCCGGTGTTCCGGAGACTGGATTGATCCGGTTAAAATCGAACCCGCTGAATTTCCCGCCAATGTCCTCATAGGTGGGGCCGTCAATATCCCAGCGCAGACCCAGATTCAGTGTCAGCTTTGGAGTAACACGGATGGTGTCCGTGACATAGGGCGCAACGTACCACATCCGGTAATGTACCAGCCCATTGTCTGAGAGGCCTGCGTCAGACAGAGTTCCCAGCAGAGCGCTGGCGATCGAATCGCCTGTGTTGGGTACTTCCGGCAGTGCCGTCAGCCTGGAGTCGAAGCCGAAGGATCCCGTCGGATTGAATGCACCATCCAGGGCATGATAAGTGCGCTGAACGTCAACGCCTGCTTTGACAGTGTGCTTTCCGCGCACGTAGGTCAGTGTTTCAGCGAACTCCGTTTGACTAATGGGATTCTGACTGAAGGCAGCAAATCCAGGGCCTACCCCCAGATAACCGCTGAAATTGAAAGCGGGAAAGGCGATGTCCCGCGATATGTTTTGTACGCCCAGTTGACTCGCCCATTGGGCATCAGGATCTAGTCCTGGGGGGTTGTGTTCCCACCAGCGCGGTCGAAAGCTGAATCGAAATGAGTTGATCAAAGTCGGCGAGAAGGTTCGCGTATGAGAAATGATATGGGACTGCAGCTTGTACGGAAAGCTGTCCTCTGCGAACAACGGAATCGCGGCCGGGTCCTTCCAACCTTGAAGTCCCGTGATGTCCATCGTCGTGCGGTCGTATAGCCAGGTATAGGTAAGTTGGTCTTTTGGAGTCAGCTGGTAGTCCACCTTGAATGTCCAGGCATAACGATCTATCTTGTTCCCCCAAGTACCGGAGTAGTTATTCGATCCAGGAGTCGTCACATCTGGCATGAAGGATAGGATCTTAACTGCGACTGGATCGAACCGCTCTGGAAGAATGATGTTACCGGGAAAGGGATCGCGAATGAAATCGCCCGGGTTATTAGGATCGGGACGAGTTGTGTCCGGATCATAGATGGTCTTGCCTAAGGCTGAGAAGTCCCCGTTGCGCATCGCCACGGTAGGCAGAGTAAAGGTCCCTGAGTTGGGAAGGTTCTGTTTGGTTCCTTCCAGCGTTCCAAAGAAGAAGGCCTTATCCTTCTTTATCGGTCCCCCTGCACTTCCCCCGAACAAGTGGTAACGATCCACCTGCTTTTTCTCGGAAAAGAATGCGCGGCTGTCGAAGATTTCATTACGACCGTATTCGTAAGCACTGCCGTGAAACTCGTTTGTGCCGGACTTGGTGGTCATGCTGATCATTCCACCTTCTTGACCGCCATTCTCAGCACCATAATACCCCGTCTGAATCTGCACCTCTTGGACGGACTCTAACGGGGGGTTCAACGTCATTTGACTGACATCGACGCGGTCGCTACCTGCTGGTGCTCCGTCCAGTGTTAGGATCACGTTTGTGCTACTTCCAATGGTATAGCGTGGTGCATAGAAGGATTGCGGGTCTTGCCCTTCGTAATATACTCCCGGCCCAAGGCCAATCAATCCGCCAGCACGTCTATCGAGAAGAGGCATCGATTCAACCGCCTTCGTCTCGATCACTTCGCTGATGCGAGCATCTTCTGTGGTTAGAAGTGGCGCGGCCCCGGTGATCTCCAGAGTGTTGGTGACTTCGCCAATTTCAAGCTGAACATCTACGCGCCGAGGCTCGGCAAGATGCAAGATGATGCCTTTGCGTATCAATGTCCGGAAGCCAGACTTGGATACCTCGACTTCATAGTTCCCAGGCTTGAGAGGCGGAGTGCGGTAGAATCCCTCGACATTCGTAATGATTTCCGCCTTGATTCCCGTGGCAACGTTGGTAACAACGACTTTCGCTTCCGGCACGCTGCTGCCAGTCTGGTCTGTCACCGTACCCGAGATAACCTGTTCGGTCGTTCCCTGCGCATAAGTCTCGCCGGCGAGCAAGGAAACCATGACGACGTAACGAAAACCCCGCAGGACTCTTTGCCTGACCATGATCACTCCTAGCTTTAACTGAAGTTTAACGATAAACTCGGTGGGGAGAAATTAGACTATGCACCCTGCACCTTGTCAAGCATAAAATTGCGAAAGAATTTCAAAAAGACAAGATTTTTCTCGCACCCTCAAGGGACACAATTTGTAAGTTGGAGTCAGAGGGAGAGGCGGAATGCACCGTATACGTGCCGCTGCCCTGTCAATTCATCCAAATCTTCATCGGCTGCTCGTGATAACATTTGAGGTGAAGTTGAGCCTCAAACTTCGATAAGCGTTGGACAACGCTCTGCTTGTTAGCAGAGGCCGGCGAAAGCCTGCTACCACTTCTTCGGAAAGCCGTTTTTTCAGCGTCGCCTGTGCCCACCTCTGGAAGGCGCCGGGTGAGCTGGGCGGCAAAGGGTTCTAACCAAAATGGTTCTCCAGAGATTGTCGCGGCGATGGACGAGTTGGGTCCGAGCGGGCCTGGTCCATTGTCTCTTTACGTTTTTTTCTTGTTCTCCGCCATCTCAGTCCACGCTCAACAACAAGCGCCGGATACTGAGCGTGCCAAACCACCTCAAGGGGTTCAAGCAAAGACAGACAAGGGAACAGTGGAAAGGCTCCGCGCTGAAGTTAGACGAAGCCCACACTCTGCCAGGGCCTATAACGATCTTGGCCTTGCACTAGCCCAAGCGGGTGAGCTGAGCGAAGCTATTGTCCAGTTTGAAAAAGCGGTGACGTTGAAACGAGACTACACTGAGGCTTACAACAATCTGGCAGTGACCTACGCAAATCAAGCGAAGCGTATGGGACGAAGTGATGGGGCTTCCTATCGAAGGAGCTTGGACAACGGCATTCAAGCTTTCCAGAAGACTTCTGAGCTCGATCCAGGGTTCCCAGACATTCACAATAATCTGGGTCTGCTTTATCAGCTCAAGGGTGACACTTCGGCTGCTCTATCAGAGTTTCGACGGGCAATAGCAAAGAATCCTCGTTCAGCTGAGGCTTACAATAATCTGGGAATCGTGTTGATCTATCAGAAGAACTGGGACGAAGCCATTGGGGCCTTCGAGAAGGCGATTGAGTTTCGGCCCGAGCTTTGTTCGGCCTATACGAATTTGCTCGGCTCGGTCGCGGCTAAGGGTGACCTGGAAGGGGCTATCCGGAAGTATGAGGCGCTCGTTCGACAACAGCCTGAATTCGCCGTGGGCCATACAATCCTGGGTTCATTGTTCCACCGTCAAGGGAAACTAGATTTGGCCAAAGGGGAGCTAGAGAGAGCTATTGAGGTGGCGCCGACTTTGGCGCCGACTCACTATCTTTTGGGCGAGGTATTGTCGCTCGCGGGCGATCTGCCAGGTGCGGCCCGGCAGTACCGAGCGGCCATTCATTTACTTCCGGGCCAAGCGACCTTTCACAGAGCACTCGGAAGCACGCTTTTGCAGCAGAATCTGCCGGAAGAAGCAGTCAAAGAGCTGCGCAGGGCAACCGAGCTGGATCCGACTTCCAGCAGTGCTCAATACAGCCTGGCGATGGCTCTCCAGCGGACTGGAATGCCCGAAGAAGCAGCGCCGCTGTTGAAGGAGGCACAGTACGTCAAACAAGAGGAGCTGAGCAAACAACAAGCCGCCATCAAGTTGAACATGGGGATAGACCATTTGAAGTCCGGGAGAGTAGACCAAGCCATCGAATCGTTCCAGTCGGCGCTTGGTGTCAAGCCTTACTTTCCCGAAGCTCACTACTATCTGGGTATGGCTTTGGCTGAGAAGAATGATTTGCAGGGTGCTGTGGAGCAGTTTCATACAGCCATTGCAGAAAGACCTAACGAGCCCGAGATCCGTTACAACTTCGCGATTGTTCTCTGGCGGCAGGGTAAACTCGAACAGGCCGAAAAGGAGCTTCGCTGGGTTGTGGGGCAAAAACCGGACAGTGGTGAGGCACACTGCCTCCTTGGCCGACTCTTGCTGATGCGCGGACAGACGAATGAAGGGAATCAAGCATTACAACGCGCACGGGTGTTAGGCAGCTGTGGAACATAGCCGGTCTCGACCTTAAATCCATTTAAATGATCTTCGGGCCCGCTTGCAGTATCAAAGTAGAAAGAATCGAGAGATCTGTTCGCCTGAATGCCCCAGGTGGCCGAAGCTAGAGCTCAAACAAGTGTGGGAAAGGAGAATTCGATGATCCGGTTCTTTTTGATCGTTCTGCTTCTGATTGAGACTGTGGCTGTGAACGCCTCCAACAGGCCGGTTCTAACGAAGAAGGACATCGACGCGATGATGACTTCGCTCTCCAACTGGGGCCGCTGGGGCAAGGAAGATGAGTTAGGAGCGCTAAATCTCATCACTCCCTCAAAACGCAAACAGACTGCCACCCTGGTCAAGGAAGGACTGACAATCTCGCTGGCACATAACACGATTAAGACCAAAGAAGAGGACTCTCCCCCGTTCGAGCATCGGATGGTAGAAACGGGGGCCAATTCACAGGTATCTTCTGCAGACGTCTACTCAGTTCAATACCACGGATACACTCAAACCCACCTGGACGCGCTCTGCCATCTCTTCTATGAGGGTAAAATGTATAACGGCTTCTCTCAAAGAGAGGTTGGCGAAAAAGGAGCCGCGCGGTTATCGGTCATTCACGTCAAGAATGGCATTTTCACACGAGGAGTTCTCGTCGACTTGCCTAATCTCTTCGGCGTGCCCTACCTGAAGGGTCCAAAACCAGTGTATGCGGAAGACCTGGAGGGCTGGGAGAAGAAATCTGGAGTGAAGATTGGAAGCGGCGATGCTGTTTTGATTCGAACGGGAAGATGGGCTCGGCGCGCCGCTGAGGGAAGCTGGGATATCGGAAACAATTCGGCCGGGCTTCACGCCTCCTGCCTTCCTTGGCTGAAGGAAAGAGACATCGCCGTGCTGGGCAGTGATTTGGCCACGGACGTGATGCCTTCAGGAGTTAGCGGAGTTGCTATGCCGGTGCACCAGGTGGCTATCGTCGCCATGGGAGTCCCCATTCTTGACAATTGTGACCTGGAAGAACTGAGCAAGACAGCAGCCAGGCTAAAGCGGTGGGAGTTCCAGCTCACTGTCGCTCCATTGGCTGTTGAGGGTGGCACCGGTTCACCCGTCAATCCAATTGCGAGTTTCTGATATCGAGGGCAACGGCGTTCATCGCTTCATGCGAGGCTATTCGTGAGAACCGGCGACCCCGCCGAGGCCGGCCGGCGTTCTGTTCTCCTACTTTCCGACAAACTCAGTTCTTATGCCACAGGCACCTATCTTGTTGTGGATGGTGGGCTGCATCTTCACCCACTCGCAATCTACGCAGATGAGATCTCGGCGATGAACAACTCTTAGCCACCTTCGAAACTTGGCTGAAGCAGGCTGCTAATCTTAGCGATACACCGACGCTAGCCAGGGTTTACGGATCGAGAGAGACAATGAAACTGAAAGATAAGGTGGTCGTTCTGACCGGAGCTGCTTCCGGGATTGGGAGATCGACAGCCCTGTTGTTTGCTCAGGAGGGAGCGATCCAATTCCTGCTGGACATTGATGAGGCGGGGCTACGAGAGACTCTCGAGCAGTTGCGCGTAGGGAAAGACCGCACCTACCTACTCAAGGCAGATATCAGCAAGGAAAGTGAAGTTCGGGAAGCGATTCACACGGCGACGCAAAATGCCAAAAGGCTCGACGTATTGGTCTGCAACGCCGGCGTGGTTCGTGTGGGTCTCATCGAGGACTTCCCGGAAGAAGACTATGATCTCTTGATCAAGGTAAATCTGAAAGGCACCCACTACTGCTGTAAATATGCAGTTCCCCATTTGAAGAAACAAGGAAGCGGATCTATTATCACTTTCGCCTCAGTGGCTGCTCACGTAGGTCAGACTCAGCATGCACACTACTGCTCGACCAAAGCAGCTATTCTCGGCTTCACCCGTGCGCTCGCTCTCGATTTGGCTCCTTTTCGTGTTCGGGTGAATAGCATTTCGCCGGGAGCTACCGATACACCTATGCTGAGAAGCGACGTCGCCAAACAAGCGATGACGCGAAGGATCGCGGAAAAGACGGTTCGTCAGGAGTTTGAGGCAGAAGGGGTGCTGGGGAGGTGGGCCAGTCCCGACGAGATCGCGGCCGGCGTGCTGTTTTTAGCAAGTGATGACTCATCCTATATGACCGGTGCAGATTTGCGTCTGGACGGAGGGTGGACAGCGCGATGAACAATGCGAGCCGGAGACTAGAAAAGAGAGTCGCGCTCATCACTGGTGCCTCTCGGGGCCTTGGCAGGGCCATGGCAATCCGTTTCGCACAAGAAGGCGCCGCGGTAGGCATCAATTACTGCACAAACCGAGAGGCTGCGGAGGAGGTTGCCAGGACCATCGTCTCTGCAGATGGCAAAGGCAGTGTGGTTCAAGCCGACGTCGCTAAGCCGGATCAAGTGCAGGAGATGGTCGAGGCAGTGACAAAAATGTACGGCCCCATCGACATCCTTGTCAACAATGCGGGGGTCGCCGTACCTGCGCCGACTTTGATGGAAGCTTCGTGGCAGGATCTCGATCGCATGATTGACGTGAACCTTAGAGGCGTCATCCACTGTGTCCGTGCCGTGGGAAGACAGATGATGGAGAGAAGATCCGGACGGATCATCAACCTCGCTTCTATTGCTGCTCTGGGAACTTCGTTTCTCGGCACGACCGGCTATGCAGCCACCAAAGCCGCTGTGATTTCCCTGACAAAGCGACTTGCTCTCGAATTCGGGCCCTATAACGTCACTGTCAATGCCATCGCACCGGGATTCATCAGAACCGATATGGCCTTGTCGAGTGGCACGGCGCCAAGAACGAGAAGCGAGCTGGAAGCGATCGCTCGCAAGACTATGCTGGGGCGCCTGGGAGAACCCGAAGACATTGCCAATACGGCGCTCTTTCTCGCCTCCGACGAATCCAGCTTCATGACCTCTCAAGTGCTCACAGTTGACGGTGGTCGCATCGATTTTCTCTCTCATTCCGCCTGAGGGCGATCGATGGTAACTCTCGAATTGCGCCGGAGACATGCGTCAGACACCGCATTCCCGATGGCGGCCAATGGGACAAATCGACATCTTGGTTGACTCGATATCCGTGGATTATTCTGGACCTCCTGTCGAGCTTGCCTCTTTTCACCAGCCACCACAACTCAGCGAAGGACCTGGGAATCCTGAGAGCCGCCGCCCAGCAAGCCCAGAATCGGCCGAAGCTCGTCACGCACTCGGCATGGCGTTAGGAGAACAGGGAAACTGCTTCGATTTTCGAATTCTCTCCACTTCCCTTACGGTGTCTCAACAGTGACTCCCCATCGAACGCCGACCGAACTCGCCGCGGTGGTAATCTCTTCCCAGGTCTTCGCGTCCACAGGAATTCCATTCAGCAACCGCTGTTGTCGAATACTGAAGTCCAGTTCTCCGGGAAGCGTCACTTCGTTGAAGCCGTCAGCCGGAGGTGAAGATTTGACGTAATCGCACATTTCTTCGACCAGTTCAGCAAACTGGTTCGATGACTGAAAAGCCGTAATATCGACAACCAGGAAGCCCAGGCCGTTGCCCGGCTGGTCAATCGTGGTCCGAGAACCGGTGAAGAGACCGCCCAGGATCTCCACCAGCAAGCAAAGGGCATATCCGCGATACCCTTTCTCTCCGCCAAATGGCAGGATGGCTCCTTCCGGAGGGCCATTGTGAGGACCATAGAAATCCGCAGGATTCGTGCTGGGCTCTCCGTCAGCGTCGACAATCCAACCACGAGGCAGTGGTTTCCCTTGGTTCCGGAGAAGACGAATCTTACCTTCGGAAGACTCGGCCGTGGAGAAGTCGGCCAGGATTGGAGGTTTCGAACCACGTGGAACAGCGTAGGAGATCGGATTGGTGGCGAGCCTACCCTTCCGGCCACCCCAAGGCAAAACAAAATGCCCATGCCTCGGAGAATTGCAGACACCCAGGGCAAAGAGCCCGCGTTCTGCAGCCATCTGAGTGTAGGTCCCTAGGCGCCCGGCATGATTGCAGGAACGCGCCACAACAGCGGCTGTGTGTGCCTTCTCCGCCTTGCGAATGGCAACTTCCATTGCTTTGACGCCACCAACCTGGCCGAAGTTCCAGCCACACTCGACAATGGCCGTGGTGTCAGATTCCGTTGCGACGTGAAAAGGGGCCCCAGGTCGGATTATCTTCTCTTTCCACTTCCTCCAGATACTGCGGAATTCGGATTACTCCGTGGGAGTCATACCCCATCAAGTTAGACGTCACTAGGTGATCAGCTACAATCTCGGCTTCTTCGCGTGGAGAACCACTCGCCAGGAATACCCGAGCAGTAAACTGCCGAAGTTGACCCACTTCGAGGACCACTTGCTCACTATTCATATATTGAGCTGCTCAAGTATTCCGCATGTAGCTATCGGATAACTTGTCTTGACCTAATGATTTAACGATAAACTTACGCCAGCTACCGATTGCTGTCAAGGAGCTAAGGTTGAGACCGGATCTCTCCAAGTTGGCGCTCGCGAAACTATCAGACCCATGCTGGCGCAGTGTTTCAGATCGAATTGGAGTCCTGACTTACAATTGGCAGCCAACCCGACAGCGTGTTGAGGCCTGAGGAAACTCGCTACAAAGTTCATTTCTTGATCTCGATCACTACCCGCCCATGAGCCTGCCCATGCCTCACGAAATCGATGGCCTCGCCAATCTCATCCAAGGAGAACTTTTTGACAATGGTCGGCTTGATCAAGCCCCTGTTCATCATGTCGAGACAGTCGATAACGTCTTGCCTGGAGCCGTTGCGTGACCCAATGATCTCAAGTTCCCGTTGGGCAATTTGAACGGTGTCGACAGCCGGAAATTCTGCCTCCTCGCCGATCACGATGATCTTGCCACCGTCCATTACATAGCTAGCACTCTCGCCCATTGTTTTCGCTATCCCAACACAATCGAAGACGCACTGAATTCCGGAACCGGCCGTAAGTTGCCTAATCTGCCTCGTTGTATCCTCGGCCCCGGACCTCACGGCTAGATCAGCACCTAGACTTCTAGCAATCTCCAATGTCTCATCAGACCGGCCAGTCACAGCAACGCGGACACCTGCCGCCTTGAGAATCTGAACCAACAATTGTCCAATTCCGCCTCCACCTACGATCACAGCGCAGTCGTTGGCACTCAGCCGCGCTTTGCGGAAGGCGTGAACGGCTGTGATGACAGCACAGCTCACGAGGCCGCCCATTTCAAAGGGAATCGCATCAGGAAGGACAAAAAGGTTCCGGGCAGGAGCAACGAAGTATTCGGCAAAGCCGCCAGGGATGGTGACACCGAGAATCCCTTTGAGTTGGGAGCAAAGCGAATCGCGCCCTACTCGGCAGTAGTAACACTGGCCGCAAGTCAGGAAAAGATGAGGCAGCACACGATGGCCAGGCTTCAGATGGCGGACCTTTTCTCCGATTTCCGCCACAACTCCGGCGGGCTCGTGTCCAGGGACGTGCGGTAACTTGGGAATATAGGCTAGTCCGTCCAAAATGTGGACATCTGTCCTGCAGATCCCGCAGGTCCGTGTCTCAACCAGCACGTCTTCAGGTCCGATCTTGGGTTTCGGAATTTCCTCGAGCGCCAAGGGCTGACCGATCCGGCGGAACACCGCTGCTTTCATAAAGCCTTCCAGAGTGGAAATGGGTGCCAAGGTCTAGTTGAAGGCAACCGACTTCTAGAGGCGACTAATTAGGCGTCAGTTCGTCGATTCTCACAATATTGCTTAAGCGATAAACTTAACCTTCCACTTCCCCTTGTGTCAAGCAGTTCCCCGCCGTGTGAGTGCCGGTTTGCAACGCGCGCATTTTCTCAAAATGCGCGCCTGAAGGCCATCTTGCGCTCCTAGTTATGGGTTGCTACAACGGAAAATAAAAAGTATAGTGTGCGTCTATGCGTGGGCCCCGGCCGAAGGACATGTTTTGAACAAGAAAGTCACCCTACAAGATATTGGTCGAAAGCTGGGCCTGTCAGCAACAACCATCTCGCTCGCATTGCGCAACCATCCTCGCATTTCGCGAGAAACCAAAGAACGAGTCAATGTCCTCCTGGAAGAACTGAAGTATCAGCCCAATCGCGTGGCCCGCGCCCTAGTGACAGGAAAATCAAACCTGATTGGCGTAATCGTGCCAAACAGTAGCGATCAGTACTATGCCGAGGTTTTTCACGGAATTGAAGATGCGGCTCGGCTGGCCAACTACCATGTCCTTCTCAGTAACGGTTCGTACGATCTGGAAAGCTATGCCGATCGCGTCAAAGAGATGATGGGCCTGCTCGTGGGCGGCATCATTGCGGCCCCTCCCTTCATGAACGAGAAGCCTAGGCTGCCACGCTTTTGGCAAGACTTGCGAGAAAGCGGGTTCCATATTGTGCTCGTCAATCGCCAGCTGGATCCCCCGCTGTTTCACCAGGTGGCAGCGGATTATGGCTCCGGCGTCCGCATGGCGGCGGAAGCGCTGGCTTCAATGGGGCACCGCCGGGTAGCCTACATTTCAGGCGAACCCGCCATGTTACCGATCCGTCAGCGGTTGACGGCTTTCCGACGGGCCGCGCGAAGACTAGGGTTCGAGGACGATCCCCAACTCCTCGAAAACAGCGTCCTCACTTTTGGTGGCGGTTACGATGCCGGAAGGCGCCTTTGGTCAAGATTGAAGAAGAAGCCGACCGCCATCGTCTCATTTAGCGACACAGTCGCCGTGGGTGTGCTTCGCTATTTGCATGAGCAAGGAGTGACTGTTCCCGACGAAGTTTCTGTCGTTGGATGTGACGGAACCGCCATCGGTGAGTTTACCTATTCCAGCCTGACTACCGTCTGCACACCCATGTACGACGTCGGCAAACAAGCTTTTGAACTGCTATTAGCGGCCATCGAGGGCAAGACAGCCGGGCCACAAAGCCTTATCCTGCCGGTAAAGCTGACCATTCGCGAATCCGTTGGGCCCGCCCTCACTCAACGCAAGGCCAGCTAAACATTTGTCTAGTCGATTTGCCTCTCAGCTTTGCCCAAGACCAGAAACATCAAGATACCTACTGAGCTGACAACAGCCGTCAGCACAAAGGCCGTTTGCCAAGTGGAGACTTTCACCACATAGCCGATTACGACCGGAGCAAGAATTCCAGCCATGTTGGCGAAACAATTCTGAAGAGCAACTACTGAGCCAGTATAGCGAGGCGCCAGTTCCATCGAACTGCTTGCGTAGACGGGAGTGGCTCCCGTCATCAACGCCATAGCCAAACACAAAAGTAAGACTGTTGCTGGTGCTGTGGATGCAAGGGGGAGCAGAAGCAGGATAGCAGCTGCCAGAGCATAGGGTAGGAGGAACAGCTTTCTCACTCGCGTCCGGTCCCTCCTGAGACTCATCCGATCAATCAGGTTACCAAATACATTCGTGCCGATCAAAGCGGATAAAAAGGGAAGAGACGACCCCAAGGCCATACTCGAAAGAGAGAAATGGCGTTCCTCCATCAAATAGGTTGGCAGCCAGGAGATCATGACGTAAGAAAACCAGTTCGAAGAAAAGTGCAGAGCTATCACCGCCCAGAGAGCTGGAAGCCTCAGGATCCTTCCCCATGGGGCAATGGCTTTCTTTTGGATCTCCGGCCTCGAGGCCTGAATAAGGCTTAATTCCTTAGGCGTGATCGAGGAACAATTTTCCGGTTCATCCTGAGTTCCGGCAAGCCAAAAGGGAAGCCAAAGGAGACCGAGGCCTGCAAACAGATAGAAGATAGCGGGCCAACCCCATGCATGCAGGATTGCCGAGGCTAATGGAAATGCGATGATGGGTCCCGCGTATCCTCCGCTCCAGCAGAAACCGGTCGCTCGTGAATACTCCTGGCGCGGGAACCAGCGTACCAGGATGCTGTTCATAGAGGGAAAGGTACCGCTCTCTCCAGCTCCCATCAGCACACGCACAGAAGTCATGGCGAAAAGCGACCTCGGAAGTGGCGTCAAAGCCGTAAACACTGACCACCAGGCCACGCTCATGGCAAAGACTCGCTTAGGTCCCCAGCGGTCGACCAGCATACCGGCCGGAATCATGAAAAATGTGTACCCCATGAAGAAACCGGACAGTACCCAGCCCATTTGAGCCGTGTCCCAGTGGTATTCCCTCATGACCAGCGGAGCCGCTACCGACATGTTTACGCGGTCACAGTAAGCGATCAGAAGCGCCAGGAAAGATAGAAGAGAAATGTCGATCCGCTTGGGCCATGGGAACCATCGCGTTCCTTGAAGCGTCGGTCCTGTGAAGGTTTCCATGAATGAACTAGTGATTAGAAGATCAAGAGAATTGATTCTGAGCTAACTTTTACGTTACCTTCCACACGTCTGTCAACAGCAACGTTCAACGATAAACTGAAGATTAGGGCAGATCTCTTAGCAACTACCATGCGGATTCAATACTGGAGGAAAGCACTCTACGGGCTCCCAGGTTTCGCTTGACAACATCTGAGAGTGACCGCTAGGATTGCCATCCAGTTTATCGCTAAACTCATTGGCTTGGCGCTTTGCGGTATTCGTTTTCTGAAGCTCAGCAGACCTTTCCGTGGATCGGAGGTGCCCAATGCGGGGAAGTTCCATCACTCTCGAGGACTATACTTTGGAAGAGGCCTTGCGTATCTTCCGGGATTCGGGCTGCACCAGCGTTGAGATGTGGCGACATCACTTAAAGCGCTGCAAGACTGATGAGCTCCGCAAGAGATTTGTAGACTACGCAAGTGACATAGGTATTGCCATGGGTGGACTGAACGTCGTGGGAGAGGACTACTTTCAGCCTTTTGGTTCCGATGCGCAACTTCAGCAGACCTTGGAAGGTCTGAAGGCGGACATGGAGTTTGCTCTCTCCCTTGGAACGGCCGACGTTCTAATCTGGGAGGGCCGCGCCCCCAAAGGGACGACTGAAGCAGAATGGCTCGAAAGACCGCTGTCCCGACTCATTGAGCTGTTTCGTGCTGCGCTCGCTTTTGCTGAACCGAAAAAGGCGAGGTTCCTCGTAGAGCCTCATCCCTTCACAGTTGGAATGAGTGACAGGCTGCTGGTAAAGCTTTGCGACGCGCTCGATTCACCTCACTTCGGAATTACGTTTGATTTCTGCCACTACGGCGTTGGCAGGCCAAAGGATTACGTGGGTGCCGTACACACGCTCGGTTCAAGAATACGGAACATACACTTTTCGGATTCTGACCAGAAGACCTCCGAACTCCATTTCCCTCCTGGTAGTGGACAGATGGACCTTTCGGCTCTGCTGAAAGCCTTCAAGGAGATCCGGTATGACGGTACCATCGCACTGGACCTCTATGGCTATCCGATGCCAGTCCAGGCGCTGCCTGCGTCTGTCCACCGGCTTCGCGAGGCTTGTGAGTTTTTGGGATTGGCGGGGTAACTCCCAAGGCACGACGTTGGCACTTGCCTCCAAGTGTGCCAGAACAGGCCGCACCTTCTCGCTACAATGCTTAACTGAGACAAATGATGCCGTTTGGTGACTGCCTCTCACTTAGGTTGGTGCGGCAACAATCCGACCGATTTGAGGACGAAGCAAGCAGTGAGTCGAGCGTTATTGCCGCAGATGCACAACTTCGAACGCTTGAAAGGTGGAGGATGCAGCATCCCGATGAAGAACTTAGTTTTCAGGGGAATCGTGCTGTTCACCCTTTTCAATACCCTGATGGTCGCCGCCCAGACTGCTGGTATCTACAAGGGCGAACTTCAATTGCCGGTTGACCTGTACACATCCGAGGGGATCCTGCTGGAAAAGGGAACGTTCGAGATTGAGGTGCGGCAGGAAAAGGGTCACTACGCGCTGGTCGCAATCAAGAAGGATAAAGTGTTGGCGCGGCTCCGCGGCGAGACGGTTTCTGAAGACGAGTCGCTGCAGGTTTCTCGGGGAATGCCGCTGACAGGAACACTGCGCCTGGAGGAGCCTTCAGAGGCCGCAAAGGAAACGGCAAATGAGTCTGCAGCGAATCCGTCACCGTACCTATCTCGGCTGTCGTGGCGAGTGACACTTCGGGTCTTCGAAGCTCCCAACAAGAACGATGTCGTTTTCGTGTTCAGGAATAATCGAAGCGCTGAGCCCTCCACAACTGTGACCTTTCGTCTCTTCCGCAACAAACCCGAATAGGATTTGCTTCTCCGCAGACACTTTATGATCGTTACAGTGGATTGACTTGGAACCTTCCCACCTCTACCCGCTTTGGGGATGCTCGACTGGATATTCCTCCATGAATCCGCTGAAGGCTTGTGTCAACCGTTCCACTGAGAAGTTTTGACGGTCTTTCACAACAGCAAGCAATCGCTTCTCGGCATCGACAATCTTGCGGCAAAGCTCGGCCAGATGGGGCGCAGCCGCAGGAGGAATAACCATAACTCCATGCCGGTCTGCGTGGATCAGGTCGCCGGAACGAACAACTACGCCACCCACGTCGACAGGATTTCCGAAGTCGATGAAGTGAGCGTATCCGTGGGATATCACAACATCCCGGGCAAAACAGGGAAACTGCAGCGCCTGCATCTCATCTAAGTCTCGCATGGCGCCTTCGACAACCGCCCCGGAACATCCCAAAGCCTGGTGGATGTTGGCTTGGACCTCGCCCCAAATTGAGCCCACAGACGGTACAGGATCGATATCTTGCCCAACAGAGATCCGCGGGCCAGGCACACTGGTGACATAGCGCCAATAGTCGGGCCAGTCCGCATAAAGCTTGCCCTGAGCGGAATGTCGGGCACTTAATAGGGACGTGCACGCATAGCCGACCATCGGTTTCATTTCCGGGAAAAGCGCTCTAATCCGCGGAGCCATGATTCCCGAGAATCTGTCCCAAGAGCCCAGCAACTCGAGTGCATTCGCAATGGTTGGAGTCGTGAACTGCTGCAACTCTTGGACTTGGGAAGGGGTCAGTAAAGCGCCAAGTGAGGGGTTCACATGGAACTCCTGATCCTGAAAGAAATACCCGTGGCGCCGGACAGGGGCTTCTCGTGTAATTTTGGATTTCTCATGCCAGTATCTCCCTCACCACGTTGGCAGGTTCCACGCCGCTGAGTCGTTCGTTGAGGCCATGGTGGTTAAAGACAAGCCTTTCATGATCCAGACCGAGCAAGTGGAGAACTGTAGCATGGAAATCATGGACACTGACGAGATTCTCAACTGCCTTGTACCCAAATTCATCGGTAGCGCCGTGGATACTTCCACCCTTAACACCTCCGCCAGCCAGCCAAACGGAGAAACCGTTGGCACCGTGGTCCCGCCCAGGGTTCTCTCCTCCCTGCGACAGTGGCAGGCTTCGGTTCTTCGCAAGGTTCGGCAGGGACTCTCAGCGGGATTCTTTCAAGGAATCGGGCCCAGCTGCTTTCAAGGAGCTCATAGCCTCCTTGTAACCCTGAAACAACACGGATACGTCATTGGAGTAAAGCAGGAAACGGGCGCCTCGCCGCTGGGTCTCACACAGCCATTCCATGTTCCCGAATTGAATGCCAGCCGCAATCCCAGCGCGCTTGCACGCTTGGATGACTCGATCAACGGCGTCCCAGAAAAGCGAATTCTGAAAATCTTCGGCCATACCCATCGAGATTGAAAGATCATAGGGCCCAATCATGAGCGCATCCACCTCAGGAACGGCAGCGATTTCCTCGACGGTCTCCAAACCTTCTTTGCTTTCGATCTGGAGAACGACCAGGGTCTCCTGGTTGGCTGAAGCCATTTCAGCGGCCGCATTCGTCCAGCGATAGTCCGTGATGATGCTGCGCATGCCGAAGCCCCGCCTGCCAATGGGGATGTACTTCATGAAGTCCACGGCCGAGCGGGCCTCTGCAGGGGAATGCACTCTTGGGACTACAAGTCCCATCGCACCCACATCCAGCGCCCTGGTAATCAGGAACGACTCGTTTTGCGGCACTCGCACCATAGGTACAATGCCCACACCCCGGGCGGCCCTGCATAAGGCCTGAATCTGGCTGTAGCTCGCGGGAGAGTGTTCAGTGTCCACAAAGAAAAATTCCACCCCGGCAGCTTCCAGCAGCACCGCAAACTCCGGGTCGAGACAGTCTGTTAACGAGGTACCAAAGACGGGCAAGCCTCTTTTTAACTTTTCTTTCAAGGAGTTGGGCTGCATTGGGTCTCCTGATTTTGAATTGCCTGCTACCCTCTGAAATTCCAATCCAGCATGGGATCTCTGCTAAGGACAATGAGAGTTCAGCAGTACTCGGCAGGACGTCGAAATCGAGAGCTCCTATCGTGCGAAGCTGCCTCCAACGGCGACCGTTGCCAGAGAATTCCAGTCCCAGCTCGGAGGGCCCACCGATAGGAACAGGCCTTAGAATTCTGGCGCGAATTCCCAAATTGCAAGGCTAGGCACCGACAGTAACGGGCTGGACTGCCAAGCCCGTAATGCGGCGGGCTTCTTCCGGTGAGGCAACATCCCGGCCCAGGTCTCTGGCAATTCGAACCATCTTGTCCACGAGCTCCGCATTCGATTTGGCCAGCGTGCCTTTAGAATCCAGATAAGGATTATCCTCCATACCGACGCGGACGTGTCCGCCCAAAAGGATCGACTGAGCCAACACCTGCCACTGGGTGGGAGGGTCCATGACGCTCACGCTGTAATTGAAGTCCGGGGGTTTGTGGTGGTGCATGTACTGCATCGCTTCGACAGTAGGCGGCGTCCAGCATCCCCCAGGCCAACCAAGGAAAAACGTGGTCCATACCGGTGTGTCAAGTAGCCCCATATTGATGAACCGACGGGCGTTCCAGACGGCGCCGTAATGGAACGACTCTACCTCTGGCTTGACTCCATGTTCTCGTGTATAGCGGCAGTATTTCTCCAGCTCTTCACGGTCGTGGATGCCATAGAGCTCCACAGGCGGATAAGTTGGATCGGGTTGGAAACACTCATCGTGAGCATTGAAACAGATCGACATCATGTCGGGTTTCTGTTTCATCAGCTCGACCCGCTGAGGAAAGCGCCCATTGGCGATGCCGTATTGGATGATGGGCTTGCAACGCCTCGTGATGACATCACGCAACCGCTGCCATCCCGGCAAATCGAGATCAGACAGCTTCGTGCCATCGGGACGGATCTTTTCATCTAGGTTGTAAGGACCATGCAGGTGGCAGATGGCTGCTCCCGAATTCACTCCACGCACGTACTCGTCGGCCAGAGCCTCAATTCCTTGCGGATTATACGGATTCCTCGGGTAGGACATCGTGGAATCGCAGGTCACGGTGATCACTAGCTTTTCCATATGTTGATTCCTCCAGGCTGGCTAGAATGTCGGACCTCTACGAACCGAATCCGTCGGAAGATCTCTTCGAGAAGTAAGTGGCGCTGTTTGTGACTGCAAGCATCGCGAAGAATCCTCAAACACCGGATACGGCACGCATTTTCGACGGGCGCGATTGTAGTCGGCTCGGCTAAAAAGGGTCAAGCGTTAAACCAAATGGCGGGTTGCTGTTGCCTTCCAGCCGCTTCGAGTTTAACGATAAACCCTCGCTTGACCCATGCGATGCTTTATGCAAAGCTAGCGATGAGATTTGTCCTGTACGGCTGCTCGGATTCGAGAAGTACCGATCGCCCTAAGAACGGCTCCTTCAATTGAATCCTTGAAGACTTAACCCATGCACTTCTTTCAGCTGCATCTGGCATGGAGTCTGGCTGGGTTCCTTGCTACCGAAGCCTTAGCGCAAACGCCACCGCTTGAGCAAGCCGCCAGGGCGATTTTGGAAGCCCATTGCCTGACCTGTCATGGCGCCGCCCGAATGTCGGGCCTCGATCTTCGACAAAGAGAGACTCTTCTGAAGGGGGATCCCGCGGGTGACTATTGTTCCGGGAAAACCCGAAAAAAAAAAAAAAAAAAAAAAAAAAAAAAAAAAAAAAAAAAAAAAAAAAAAAAAAAAAAAAAAAAAAAAAAAAAAAAAAAAAAAAAAAAAAAAAAAAAAAAAAAAAAAAAAAAAAAAAAAAAAAAAAAAAAAAAAAAAAAAAAAAAAAAAAAAAAAAAAAAAAAAAAAAAAAAAAAAAAAAAAAAAAAAAAAAAAAAAAAAAAAAAAAAAAAAAAAAAAAAAAAAAAAAAAAAAAAAAAAAAAAAAAAAAAAAAAAAAAAAAAAAAAAAAAAAAAAAAAAAAAAAAAAAAAAAAAAAAAAAAAAAAAAAAAAAAAAAAAAAAAAAAAAAAAAAAAAAAAAAAAAAAAAAAAAAAAAAAAAAAAAAAAAAAAAAAAAAAAAAAAAAAAAAAAAAAAAAAAAAAAAAAAAAAAAAAAAAAAAAAAAAAAAAAAAAAAAAAAAAAAAAAAAAAAAAAAAAAAAAAAAAAAAAAAAAAAAAAAAAAAAAAAAAAAAAAAAAAAAAAAAAAAAAAAAAAAAAAAAAAAAAAAAAAAAAAAAAAAAAAAAAAAAAAAAAAAAAAAAAAAAAAAAAAAAAAAAAAAAAAAAAAAAAAAAAAAAAAAAAAAAAAAAAAAAAAAAAAAAAAAAAAAAAAAAAAAAAAAAAAAAAAAAAAAAAAAAAAAAAAAAAAAAAAAAAAAAAAAAAAAGGAGGGCCTTCTTTACAGATATCTGTCAGTGGAACCAGCGACCTCAAGATGCCTCCAGGGCAGCCTGCATTGTCTGTCCAGGATCTGGTTGTGCTGGGTTGATGCTTACGAGCGAGTCGTTGACCGGTGCTTGAGCTCGCATCAATTGTTCGCCTACTTCAACGAAGCCCTCTGCTCGGCTTTGGCAGTTTGACTCAGCCGTGTGTATCCTTGTATGCCTTTTAAATTGCCGACGAGCGCCGGTCGAGAATTTCGCGGAGTGCATGAATGTCCCCGCCCCAAGTTGATACCAAGCCGGCACAGAATACCTCCACAGAGTGCTCAAACCCCCCAGCCTCGTTTTTTCGGAGGCTGCTCTTTCTTGGCCCTTCGCTGGTCTTAACGGCTTCCCTGGTGGGCTCTGGCGAACTCATTGTGACGACAATTCTCGGGGCCAAAGTGGGCTTTGTCGCATTGTGGATCATCATTGCATGTTGTGTGGCCAAGGTCGCGGTCCAGGAAGCCTTGGGCCGATACACCATCTCTTCCGGGGAAACCTCGCTGCAGGCCTTGAATCGACTGCCCGGCCCACGTTTCATTCTGGCGTGGCCTATCTGGATCTGGATTGCTGTGGTCCTGCTGACAGTAGCGCAAATGGGAGGTATTGCTATTCTGGTTGGAGAGTCGATCAGTCTCGTACTCTCACAGCTGAACAGCCAGCAGTGGGCTCCCATCGTGTGCATGATCACTCTGCTACTCCTATTGAGTGGCCGTTACGACGTTGTCGAGCGGCTATCAACAGCGTTTGTGGTCATTTTTTCGATCTCAACCGTCGGCTCAGCGATCCTGCTCCAGTGGACACCTTACGCAATCAGCTCGTCTCAACTGCTCGATGGTTTCATGTTTCGACTCCCTGAAGCTGGAGTGGGCATCGTTTTGGCGATCGTCGGCGCTGTGGGTCTGAGTTCCACAGATCTTCTCTTCTATCCCTACTGGTGTCTTGAAAAGGGCTACGCCCGATTCACCGGGCCGAACCAGCCGACCACCGAATGGTCACGCCGCGCAAAAGGATGGATTCAGGTGATGCAGATGGACTGCCTTCTTGCTCTCTTCATCTACACGTTCACCACCATCGCTTTTTATCTTCTGGGAGCCGCTGTCTTGCACGCCCGTGGCGATGTTCCTGTGGGAATGAACGTAGTAAGAACACTAGCCGCAATGTATACCGAAACGCTTGGCAGAGGGGCCTTCTACTTCTACGTGGTCGCAGCCTTTTCGGTGCTGTATTCAACCTTGTTCGTCTCAGTCGCTGCCTATTCCCGATTCATGACCGATTGTGTCGTGTTGGTTGGCAAGTTGCCTCCAGGAGAGACCTCTCGGCGAAAATGGAATCGTGGCTTTCTGATTTTCTTCCCAACTCTTTACGCGATATTGTCACAGTTGCCTGCCAGTCCTGTGTCTCTGGTCGTTCTGGGGTTGTCGGGCGTGGCTCTCATGCTGCCCCTGGTTTGTTTTGCCGCTGTGTATCTCCGATTGCGACACCTGGACCCGCGATTGCACCCCTCTCAAGTTTTGGATTCTTGGCTTTGGGCCTCGGCAATCCTGACCTCCGCACTGACCCTGTATGCTCTCTTTCGGCAATGACCGGGCCCCTTCAGCCATAGGGATTGCGTGCCAACCAAGGTGCTTCGCCATCAACCGTCGGTAGTGCGGCTGTAACTCCCCTGCTTGGCACTGGTTTCATTCGCCGCATTGCACGACCTGAAAGTGTCGAGTTCGTTGGCAGACCCGGAAACTTTGCAATTCTTTGGCGATATGACCATACCCAATTTGTATTCGCCCCGGGGAAGCCTTGATTAATTAGTATCACGCTGCTCCAGGCGACCGCCGAAATGCGCGGCGGCTGAGCGCCAGGCCGTCATGCCAAGAACTGTTTGTCCGTTGCGTGGGTCGCGACAGAAGACTATTCTGACTGATCGGTGGTGAAACTCTACGCTCGGTCCGGCGTGTATTCATGGCGGCCTGAACGGGGGCGTTGAAAGTGCCGTTTACCGACAACTGAGGAGGTGCGCGTTGAAAAGAGCTTTGACCGTTTGTTCCATCACTTGGGTTGTGGCTTGGACTATGTTCGCTCGCGCTGCGGACTCGAAGAAGTTGACCGTGCGCGTGCTGGACAGCCAACCGATCGCGGCGCGCGTGAGCGTCGTCGGCAGCGACGGCAAGCCGTATGCGTCGGCGGGGAGCATCCTGCGTCAGCCCGAAGGAAAGACGCCGTATTTCTACACAGATGGTAAGTTCGTCGTGACGCTGCCGCCGGGCGCGGCCCGCCTGGAGTTCTGGCGGGGTGTCGAATACGTCCCTGTGCGCGTCGATGTCGACCTGCAATCCGACGCGGAAATCGCCGTCCGGCTCGTCCGCTGGGTACACCTGGCCGAGCAAGGCTGGTACTCCGGCGATTCGCACATCCATCTGCACACCGGCGGCCCCATCAAAGTCGAGATCGCTGACGCCCTCCTGGCCGCACGCGCCGAAGACCTGAATTACTCCAACCTCTGCGTCTCCAATAACGTGGGTGACGACATCCGCGACGCTGAACTCATCACCGGCAAGCCGCACGCCCTTTCCGACGAACGGCACCTGCTCGTCTTCGGCGAAGAGATGCGCAGCTCGATCTACGGCCACATGCAGTTCTTCGGCATCAAGAAGCTCGTCGAACCGCAGTACACCGGCTTCGACAACACACCGCTCTCCAACGACTATCCACCCAACTTCGACCAGGCCGCGGAGGCAATCCGCCAAGGTGGCGTCGTCACATACGGGCATCCCATCTTCACAAACCAGCCCGATCCCTTTACGGTCGATCCTCTGGTGCATAATGCTGCGGCCCGCGAGTTGCCGATCGATGCGATTCTAGGCAAGGTGCACGCCATTGATCTTATGTGCTACGGCAGCGACGAGGACCTGTCGGCCCAGCTTTGGTATCGCCTCCTGAATTGCGGTCTGCGGCTGGCGGCGTCCGTGGGAACGGACGCCCTGCTGGATCACCCCACGCTTCCCTTGGGCGGCGAGCGGGTCTATGTGAAGGTAGACGGCAAGTTCACGTTGGAGAGTTGGCTTGATGGCCTGAAAGCGGGCCGCACTTTCGTGACCAACGGTCCCGTGCTCGCATTGCGAGTCAATGGTCAGGGAATCGGCGAGACCGTTCGGCTGGATGCACCTGGCAAGGTGCGCGTTGAGGCCGAGGTGCAAAGCGCTTTCCCGCTCAGCGCCCTGGAACTGATCGTGGGTGGCAACATCATGCGCAGCGAACCTTGCCCCGCAAAACACGGCGAGGGCGGCATCGTCATCAAGCAATTGGTCGCGGATATTGCGATGGAGCAATCCGACCTGGGTGGCCTTGCGGGCTCGCGGTCCGGAGAGCCGACACGTCCTCGACGGCCCGGCCTGGGCGCACGCCAGCCCCATCTTCGTCACCGTCGCTGGCAAACCGATCGCCAGCAAGAAAGACGCCGCCTTTTTCGTCGAATGGATCGACCGCCTCATCGACTCGATGGGCCGACGCAATCGTTACGCCAAACCCGAAGACCGCCAACGCGTCGAAGCCCTCTTCCGCAGCGCCCAAACCCGCTTTCAAGAAATCGCCACCGCCGCCCACTAGCACGGGGTAGTTACGCCTACACCCAGACAGCGGACGAGTGCGGCGGTTATGCCCAAGCCGAGAATGGCAACGGCTTGCGAAATCCCGACGCGCGCCAACGGGACAAATACCGCAGTCGTGAAGATGTGACGCATAGATTCAAAGCTCCTTTGTGTTGCCTTTTGCATCAGGGAAGCGTTTCGATTCCGAGTCTAGCGGCGTGATCGGTCGTTTGACTAGTGGTCGGCAGATGGCGAATATTTTCATTCCCCAAGGGCCTTCCCATTTTTATGCAGGTTGGTCGCGGCTTCTGCAACAACACGACAGGATTTTGCTATTTGCTGTTTCCCAAAACCGATTGGAAGCGGCAGCTGACACCAGAGCGCCGTGTTCTCCAGGAGGTAATCAGTGAGAAGCATTTATCGCAGTACTGTCGCGCTTTGCTTGTTTTTGTTTGGACTGGAGTCAATCAATGTCGGCGAGAACGGACAAAATGACTTCACCATTATTGTTTTGCCCGACACTCAAAACTATGTGGCCGGAATTAATGGGGGCACTCCTGAAACCTTCACGGCCCAGACTCAGTGGATCGTCGACAATAGACAGGCATTGAATATTGTCTTTGTGACCCATGTGGGAGACTGCGTTCAGCAGGGCGACGAGTTCAAACCCACGTATGAGCAGGAATGGATCCATGCTGACGCGGCCATGCGCAAGCTAGAACTACCTCCCGAGATTCCTTATGGAATAGCAGTGGGAAATCACGATCAAGTGCCAATTGGGTCGGCGAAGGGAAACACACAATTCTTCAATGAGTACTTCGGTATCCTGCGATTCCAAAATAAGTCCTGGTATGGGGGACACTATGGAAGAAATAACGACAACCACTACGAGCTTTTCAGCGGCGGTGGCCAGAAATTCGTCATCCTTCATTTGGAGTATGATGCGACTGCTGACAAGAGTGTTTTGGAATGGGCCGATCAGGTACTTCAAACTCACAGGGAGCGAAGAGGCATCATCGTGAGCCACTACATTCTGAATAACGACGGCTCCTTTGGTAGACAGGGCCAACTCATCTATGACACGCTGAAGAACAATCCCAATCTTTTCATGATGCTGTGCGGTCACCAGTCGGAAAGAGAAGCCCGGCGCGAAGATACCTTCAACGGCAGAACCGTGCATACCTTAATGTCGGATTATCAAAGCAGGGTAAACGGTGGGGATGGCTGGCTCCGTATCATGCAGTTCGCCACGGCCAAACCGGAGGTAAACGTCAGGACGTACTCTCCGACGCTCAGACAATTCGAGGCCGACAGTGACAGCCAGTTCACTATAAAACTAGATCCTCGGCGGAAATCTGAACAGAGAGACCATGGCGGAGCTTCGTCCGGCGTAAGATGAAAATCGTCAGGAATCACGTAAAGAATTGAGAGGGAACGCAGACCTGTGCTCAAATTCGCCTGATCAGAGGACAACTTCTAGACTCAGCCGGTGGGAGAGGTCTCGAAATAGGTCCAGCGTCGCGGTAACTTCGCTTGCCGACCAGGGTCGACGGCCGTCGATCACGACCAAGACCCAGATCGACTCTTCCCTGCCCCAATGATCGTGCCGAAGTCATTGGCTTGAAGCTCCGCGAGGGAAAGGCCTTTCGTTTTTCGATTATTAAGCCGACGACACCAGGCGGCTGCTCTCTCCAGCTAGCGATGCACCGGTTTCCATGCAATTCGTTTGACTCGAGCGAGGCGGCCTTATTCAGGCCCTCGACACTTAGAGCCGCGACTTCCTCAAAGGTGGCGCGACAGTGTTGGAGTCGATGAAAGGTGTCGCGGACATCGAGGAGAACGTCTAACTGGTGCCCCCCGCCTCGCAAGTTAGAACTGCGGCGGTTCTCACGACACATCCAACAGCCCGCATGCCTCTGGCGACGCGGGCGACAGCTAAACCTCTTCCAGTGGCCAGACTTCCACATGCACTGGACCGCCGCAATGCAGCAGTGGCTCACCTACAGGGGCTGGGAGGCCATCTGATTCAATCATGGTTGATCTTAATGACGAGACACTCGCCGCCTGTAGCGGCCAGGGTTCATGATGGATGCGGGAACGATACAACCTTCCGCCATGCTCCGCGTAGAAACAATAACGTTCCGTGAGAAAGAAAGCCAAAGACCCCGGTTGGGTCGGAGGGAGATCATCACTAATGTTCCACGTGCCGTTGAATTCTGCGGGCGGGCCAGCTTCCTTCCGAGTGCATGCATAGTGAATCGTTTTGTCTTGTTGCTCAAGGGTGATTCTGGCTGTCTGATATGGCAAATGGAAAATCGTGCGGGCGACCTTCACAGCTATGAAGTTGTTCGCGTCCAACGAGAAGAACCAGACACCAGGAACGCCATCCAAGCTGACGTATGTTCGGACATTGATTTCGTGAAAATGGCTCAGCCAAGGTATCGAAGGGGTGAAGATTGGACGCGCATCCCGGATTGTGAATGGCGCCAAACCGACCCAAGCTTTACCGTCGAAGGTATCGATGGCTAAACGATCCGGCAGGTGGGGTCGAAGGGCACTCTCCGGGATTGCCCAGTGGAGGAACAACAGCTTATGCCAAGACTGAAACAGGATGGGGGAGCCTGCAGGGCGTTTACGCATTGCAAGGCGATCAGCCAGATTCAAAGTTCCTCCGCCGTTTACTTCAGAAAGGAACGTCGAGAATACCCGAACCCCACGAATGATTCAAAGTTGGATCGACCGAAGACTGACTAGGCTAGCCATCGCTCTCATTGGAGAGTATGGGACAAACCGCTCAGAGATGCTGGGCATTCCTTGAAACTCCTGGAGAGGGTGAACGTTGCTAGTGCTCGGCTCTCTTCTTGCTGGTTGCTGGCATCCGAACTCAAGTCGATGAAGGCAGAGATTTTCGCGCTCCGCCATCACCTGAGAAAGCCACAGCGGCTCCTAAGGGTGACGCAGTGTGGGCGCCGATAGCCACGTCGGGTACCAGCGCCTTCGCTATCAGGTCAGGCCGCTTGGCCTTCTGGCGTGGGTCTTGGTTCTGACCGGAGTACGCGTAGGGCCATCCATAGAATCCTTCGGCGCGCACACTCGTCAGAAAGTCGGGAACAAGTCCTCGCCAAAAAAGGTCGTGTTCGTTGACTACTGTCCATAGTGTTGTGGTTCCGGGCGCCCAGTCCATTCCGTTGGATTTCTTAGCCGGAAGCAAAAACGCGCATGCCCGTGCCATCGGGATTGCACTCGAGGATCGCGGCGCGATGCGGCTCGGGTCCCTCTTCGTCAACGTTTGTTGACCCCGCTGCGATATAGAGCTTGGCCGCATCAATTGTCGGGTCCTAACGTTAGTCCGGATGCTGGACACCATATCGGACTCAGGAAGACTGAATTCCTCCGACCTGGGGCACGAGACCGGACAGCACCGGGGATTCGGCAAGTAGCCGGAGGCAAGCTTGCGTCGGAAGGCACGCTCCCACGGTGCCAAAGCTACGCTAGTAACTTTTTTTTCTGGAACTGCAGATTTTGACAGTTACTTCATCGGGTGTGTCTAACGTAAGGTCTTGATTCCTGAAAAAGTCGCTCAGCATTTTTCAACCTGGCTCCGCAGGTGGAGGGTGACTGAAGCCTGAGCAGTCGCGAACGCCCGGCGAGGGGGGGTGGTACGGCCCGTTGCTCTGCGGTTTCCAGGTCAGTAATGAAAAGAAGGTTCCAATGCCTGCGATGGTTTCAAAACCAGCTCTCATTCAGAGGGAAAGAAAGTTTCGCCTTCTGGTCATTGATGCGGAGGACGGAATTCGCCAGATGCTTTCTCATATTCTGGCAAGGCGTAATTGCGAGTTGGTTTTTGGGAAGTCCCCTACACACCTGGACAAACTGCTCACGGGCGCAGCTCACTTTGACGTTCTCCTCATTGACGTTGCTCAAGCCGTGAACCCCCTGCTCGAGATCCTGCCTCTTCTCAAAAGCCGTTGTCCCGAGACCAAGGTCATCTGCATTGCGCATGCAGCCGCCATCAGTTTCTGGCTGGAGGCCATTCAGCGCGGTGCCTATGAGTACCTGCCAAAGCCCCTGCACCGCGAGGATCTGCGCTGGGTGGTCGATGGCGCCTTGGAAAGATTGGCATTTGAAACAAACGCCGGTTGTGAACCTCAGGTCTAGCCTCGGACTGTCTGAGGAACTCCGTCCGAGAGTTCTGTTTTAGGAGGCTAGCTAGGATGACTCCGGAAGCAAGAACCAATCTCTTCCTACAGACCCGAAAGATGTGGTCTCTGTGAAGGAAATGGCGGTGCATCCGCAATGCCGCATCCTTGTCCTGTCTGTCAGGGGACAGGGGCTGTGCTGGTGCATCACCCGCCACTTCCTTGCCCACGCTGCTGTGGCAATGGGAGGGCCAAGCTGCACGATGACCTCAAATATCGATTTGACTTGTGCGTCTTGACTTGTGCGTCGTGTGTTTAGGGACCGGATGGGTCATGACCGAGTTTCATTAGAGCGAGCATGGATGCACCAAAACACAACACGGCTCAAGTCTGGTCAATTGTTCTGGCTCACGGACGTGGGCAGCGTCTTGCGGCACTTGTCAGGCGCTGGCTGGGTCATTACGGAACGAAGAGTTACCAGACTGTTGCGGGAGCCCAATCCAGTTTGGAATCGCTAGTTGCTCAGGATCCAATTTCTCCTCCTCACCACAGGATCACAGTGGCAGCTCAGGAGGATCTCAAGACTGGAGGGGCAGAACCGTGGAGTCAGGTATCCGGCAAGTTTCTGGTCCAAGGAAGCTGGCTTTGACGCCACCTGGTCAAGCCGGTGGATTTCGATACTTTAACAAAACTGCTGCTGAAGTAGGACGCCGGCTAAGGCATCGCTCTTCTCGGAGCGACCATGCGTTCTCGGGCACGGAATGAGGAAACCCTTAGTTCCGGGCTGCCATCATCGCCACTGCTCGCGAAATGCCTATGGGATCAGCCCTGCTGGCCAAATGAAAGAGCCTGCCAGAAAACCCACAAACATGGACTAGTGACGGCCACGCGGCAATGGGTCTCCATTCTTGCGATAGGCGGGCGGCACGTAAACGTTCAGTGTTCGCAATTTACCCCTAGCCAGTGTTTCGGATTTCGTGCGTATCACCCCGTTCGATGAGTATGAGTGTTCCGGCCTGTAGCAGATAGGTCTTACCCTTGACGATGGCCGTACCTGTCCCGGAAACGACATACAGCCATTGATCACTGCCGCGGTGACGATTGTCTGAGCTGCCTTCGGACTCCCCAGCAGGGAGCACCATTTCGGCCGCCTGTGAACGCCGGTTGCCTAGAACCACACAAAAGGCTTCCTCGCCCCTAAGTCTCGTTTGTTTCATCCGCGAAATTCCTTGGGCGAATACGCGTGGACGCCCCCTTTTCTCCGTAGGACAGGGGGCAATAGCTGCACCACTATTCGAGGATTCACTCGCCGTTCTTCCAATCCACTTCTTCTTTAAGCATCCGGTCATAGTCCTCCCCAAAATTCACCATGCATGGTACGTCGAATGACGGCTAGAGAACTTTGATGTCGATGCTAATCGCTTCAACTTTCATTTGGACTTTCTATTTAGTTGGTCCACACCTTTGCCTTCACACCTGTTCGCCTCAATACAGTTTATGGACATTCTTGTCAGTGGTTCTAGGCCAATGCCCATCAGGAACGCAGAGTGATTCAACCACTTTTGATCGTGAGACGGGGCGTCACACTCTTCACTCCCTCGACAGTTCTGGCCAAGACGACTGCCCGATCCGCTTCGGCTTTCGTGTTCACCGTTCCGGTTAAGGTCACACGACCATCTTTCGTGTCGACATCGATTTTCAAGGCATCGACAGCCTTATCGCTCGCAAACTTCATTTTTACAGCGGCGGTAATGGTCGCATCGCTGGTCTTGTCGCCAACTTTTTCTGCCACATCCTCTGTCTTGTCACCCACTTCCTGGCCTGCTGCAACAGTGGCATCCTTGGTTGCCGCACCAGTTCTGCGTGCTGACGCGCAACCTCCACCAATCCAAATGGACAAGAATAAAGCCAGGAACGCGAAAGCCTTTGTCATGATCTCACCCTCCTTTGGGTTCTAAAGAACAAATAAGACTGAGCGGCTGAGCGGCGCCAAGACGAGTGGATAAAAGCCTGTTTTCGCGCGCAGTTGAACGCCGCCAGATTTTCATTTAATACCCATCACAGGACCCCTGGCAGTTCAGAATTAGACATCGAGATCCTAGAAAAGCTCGTGGTCAATGTTGCACCCTCTGGCGCCCAGTTCTGCGACATGGGGTTTGGCTGCATTCAGCAGAGCGCCAACTACTTTCTGGACAGGCGTATCCGGCCGAGGGTGTAATTCGACTGGATAACAGATGGAACCAGCGACGTCCTGAAACGCCTCGGCAGGAACGCCCCCGAAGCACCCATAAGGCCCGGTTTGGTACAAAAGAGTACAGCGTTCTCCTGAAGGTTGTGATTCCGAGCGGCTGAGTGTTGAGATGCCGAAGTCGTAGGAAAGGAGATTGGGAACATGAAGACGAAGACACACATCCTCGCTTTGGTGTCTTCCCTACTCTGGGCGGCCGCCATCAGCGGCGTAGTGTTTCCGGCAGCGACTGCATGAATTCGCAGACGGACGCGATCTGGCCGTTCTCCGAAATGAACTCGAAGGCAGAGGCGCTGACCGCGCGTGTCCGTGAACCCTGTGACGCGCCGATGCCTGCGTGTATCACCGGGCACTCGTCAATCAGTCCGAGCAGCGTGGCCCAGGTCGGCATGTCCAGGATCGCAATCACATCCAGCGCGTCCCGAGCCCGCCACGGCGCTCCGACGTGCCAATGTCTTGCCATCTCGATGCGAAGTACGTCGAGTCCCGTTCGAATCTCGGGGTCGTCACAGCGCAGGCGGGTCAGGACTCCAATCAGTTGCTCTGCCGCGTACATGCTGACCTTCTCATGAAGGACCGTCCATCCGATCTGAAATACTCTGACAAGGTCCTGACCGGCGAGAAAGTCATCGGGCAGCGCCGATCCGGCTTCGACCACGGAGGGACCGCGGCGCGCCTTCGCCGGGAGCCAGTGAGGCGGCCAGTTCTCCAGGCCAAGGTTGCAGACCGCGACGGCCGCATCCGACGCCTCCTGCGGTGTAAAGGGCCGTGCCTGGATCGAACATCCGGCCATGATCGTGTTCGCAAGATAAGCGAGTTCCTCGCTCCTCCTCGAATAGGCGGCAGGGTCGCGGTCGAGCACCAACTGCATATGCGCCTGGATGCACCCGAGACGCGGCGCGTGACCCTGCGATGCGTTGAGCAACGCCCGAGGCTGCTGCGCCAGGATACCCGCCTCGAGGAGTATATCGACGACCGCGGCGACCGCGTCTGCTGAGTGCTCCGGAGCAGCCGGCGCGTCTGATCCCGCTGGCAAACGGCTGGCTGCGCTGTTATCGTCCGCCGTTGTCGTCTTGTCGATGACTCGGAAATAGGCGCACGCGACCGGGTTGGCGGGCGGCATGGCGTCCTGCCCGAGCAGAAGCTGGCGCGACATCTGGAGAAACGCGCGAGCCTGCGCAGGTGTCAGGTATCCTTGCTTCTCCCGGCGTCGTTCGCGATCGACCGCCAGGTCGAACATGACCTGATCCCCGTCGCCGAAGAGATCGTGGAGTCCATCGACCTCCGGCCTGGAGTTTGAGAGCGTCCGGCATCCGCACATCACCTGCTGGAAGTAGTCGTGATGCTCCGCGTCGAGGGACATCAGGACCGCGACGATCGCATCCCACGAGTCGGTACGCCTGGCCACGAGCAGGTAGCCTCCCACGTCGCAGGCGAGTCCATCGTCGATGGAACGAATCGCAGCCACTTCTTCTCCATCCGTCGTCGTATAGGGCGTGACCGTCGCGCGATCGAACACATGCGCGTGTTGTGCGAGCCCGGCAATCACGAGATCGACGTCCATCTCGGCGAGCTTCTGCGCCGCTACGGTGGCGCCAGATTCTCCCAGCACTTCGAGCCACACGCCGAAACGATCGGCGTCAAACTGCTCGTCCAGGCCTGGTTGGGCCGTGCGCCACAAGTCGAGATCAAAGATACGCGCCAACTGGTCCGGTGTCGCCAGCGCGACCAGATCGCCGCAATCCTCGAGTCCACAGCTCTGAATGACCCGGTGAAGCAGCTCTGGTTGCAGTCGAGGGACGACGCGCGCGAGGTGTGGCGTGTCCAGAATGCGATCGAGCAGACTCTGGTGTCGAGTATTTAGCGGTGCTGGAGTGTCGCTCGACGGATCCGCGCCGTCGGCACGCGGTGTGCGAGAGTTCAAGGCGTTCGCACGGAGAGGACGAGTACGATGAATGGATTTTGGCATGAGCCTCATCACAACGCATCGACCATCACAGTACCCATCCGACGGCACTGAAGGCCAACAGCGCGCTGCCCTTAAGAGCGTGTCTGCCTTCGACACGACAAGTTTATGGCGCGGATAGATCCAAAGAGACAACGACTCCGGCGGCGGGATAGTCGTATTGATCTCTAGCTTGGTCTCAATGCGTTCAGCTTCTGCATCAACTCAGGCGACGGGACTACTGCTGGATTGTTGCCGCTCAGGATGTCCTGCATTCGCTGTTCGATGACCGGATTCAGTTCGGGGTGCGTCAAAATGTAGAATCGTTCATCGCGAATGGCCGCCAGGACGTGCTCTCCTACAGCGCTCGGACTCAACCCGCTTTTCTTTAATTCGGCCGCAGCCCGCTCGCGGATCGCATTGGCAGCAGGATCCGTCTGCGGCGCTGAGGCGTCGCCGAACTCGGCTGGCCGATTCCGGTCCGAATACAGAATGTTGGTGTCGACAAATCCAGGGCACAAGACAGATACTCTCGGCTTGAGCCCTTCGCTTTGCAATTGCACGTACACGTTCTCAGACAGCCCGACCACTGCGAATTTCGTCGCACCATAGGGCGCGCCACCGCCCGCGATGAGCCCTCCCAACGAAGCGGTATTCACGATGTGGGCCTCTGAATCCTGTTCGACCATGATCGGCAGGAACGTGCCAATGCCGTGCACGACGCCCATGAGATTGACGCCTACGATCCACCGCCAATCGTTGAGCGAACTTCTCCAACCTGTGCTGCCACCAACCAGGATTCCGGCGTTGTTGCACAGCACGTGCACCGCCCCATACTTGCTGAGAGTCTGCTTCGCCAGGTCGTCGACCTGATCGGGCTTCGAGACGTCGGTCCGTACGGCGTGCACATCACCGCCGGCCGCACGTAGTGCGCTGGTCGTCTCCTCGAGCGCCGGCGCCTCAATGTCGCTCAGCACGACTTTCATGCCTGCGGCGACGAAGGTCTCTGCCATCCCACGACCAATGCCGCTGGCCGCGCCGGTCACGACTGCGACCCTGCCTTTGAACTCTTTCATTTACCCTCCGGGAAACAGATTTGCGATCGAGCGGCTCCCAAATCGCAGGGTCGCCAAATATAATGGAGGTTCAAGTTCCGCGGTAGTCTGTTTTTTTACGACAGACGTGTCGTATAATAAGAGTAGGTTAGAGATCGGCGGTTACAAACCCTCGGGTGCTTCCGTCATCAATTGTTGGTCGGATCAGGGTAATGTCTTAGGCAACGGCACTTACAGTCAAATTTGCCTTCACTAATTGCCCTGTCGTCTAAATCGCTGGCAACTCACTTGGGAAGAAGCAGTTAAGGAGTAGTCACCAACAGTAGATGGCGGAAGCACCCTCTAGCGCGTTGAAAGCCACCATTGGACGAAGAGCTTGTTAGCTTTAGGCCTGGTCAATCCTGCGGACTCCGGGCGGTTGACGGGCTAACCGGAAACTGACACGTCGGCCGAGGTCAGCAGTTCTCAGTTTCCGTATAGCCGACCAAGTGCATTGCTAAACACTGCGGTGTCAGGGAGGACTAGCGTGCACGCGGGCCGATCTGCTCCCGAAGAACTCGATTCTTCTCCAAAAGATACTCGACGACTTGCTGTTGATGCTGGTTCATCCATCCAGCAAAGGTAACTAACCACAAATTGAAATGGGTCCAAAACGGAGCGCATGCGTGAAGAATATCACTTGCTAGCGAGGTCACGCTCCTACAGTGAACTAATGAGATCGAGTTTTTGAACACTACGCGATCGGGAATTGGCGCATTGCCTTAAGGAAGGATTTGAGACACTTTGGCGTAAAAGCCATGCGTGACCTGCGCGAGATTGACTTTCATTCAGCCAGCGGAGGTGCTCGACCTTGAGTGAGTGAGACTGATGACCGGGCCGACATTTCGGTCCCGCGCAGATCATTGACTTCTTGTCGACGACTACCGTTGGGTCAGGGTAAATCGTGCGCGAGAGCACCTTCCGGTCTCAACGGGAAACACTATCTGTATTGCCTAGTTCAGGCGCTGAATTGATTGATCAGCGACTTGATCATAGTCACGAAATCCTTCGGCACGGTAACGTCCGGATGAGATCGGTACAAGGCAACGGCCCGCTGTCCTTCTTCTAGCTGGCGAATCGTGGATAGCACCTGGGGAAAGTCTCGGGCTTTCTGAGCATTGCTGGCAAACAAAAGACGGCGAGGGTCGACCCTGCCCAGTTGGATTGCACGGTTGACCCGGCGCAGGCATCGACACCCACTCTGCGGATTGACTAATCCACATTTTCGCTGCATGAAGCTGACGATCTCGGCACGGGCCCTGGAGAGCCGCTTCCGAAACGCCTGTGGGCTGATCTCCATGACTTCGGCAGCTTCGGAACCTTCCAGTTCCAGGATCTCTCCCAGGATGTAAGCGAGCCGATGTGGCCGGTCCAGGCATAGGAGCATTGCCTGCGTGCAGCCGATCTTGACTTCCTCCAATAGGAGCGCTTCATCCAATCCAGGCGACACAGCAACTCGTGCATCGGAAATCCCTTCGTCAAGATCCTGTTCAAAGGCTTGGAATGTGAGTCTTGCCTCTTCCGCACGGCCTTTTCGAATTGTGAGCAAGGCATTGGCGGCCACGCGATACAACCAGGTCACAAAGCTGCTCTCCCCACGGAAGGTCCCCAGATGGGTAATCACACGAATCAGGATTTCCTGGGTCGCGTCCTTTGCGTCCTCCGGATGCCAGAGCATCCGGAGGGCAAGGCCGTAAATCCTTCCCTGGGTGGCTCTGATGACCTGCTCCAGCGCCTCACGGTCTCCATTCTGAGCTTGATTTACCTGCTGTTGCAGAAAAGGATCCATGACTGCCGCCTAATCAAAGTCCTCATTCAGAATTGAAGCCAAGCTGGCGAGTTCCTCCTTCAGGATCTGCGATTGTTGCTGCAGCTTACCCTCCAGCGGCTCAAGCGGACCCGGAGGCGCCAACAAGATGAAACTGTAAACGCAACGGTTGTTTTCGGCCTTGACAACTCGTGAATAGGCAGTGCCCACGCTGCCATCTGGAAAGCCCATGATCCAGTCGATGGTACCTTGTTGCCGCGAAGCATTAACCCCCAGCGCGATCTCCACAGAACCACTATGAGTCTCGAGGAGCGCCTTTCCATCTGAGACCCTTTTGAATGCGCGGGTCCACCCCGGAAGATTGTGAACGTCGGCAATATATTGAAAGGCCTTCTCGAAGCGGAGTTGATTCCAACTGATTGGACGTCGAATGTTTTCATAGATCACCTCACCCTGTGAATTGCCCGTTGTTGCGGGCTCATTCATTTGGATTGAAGATCTCAGGTGAGTGTGACCGAAAAATTCTCTCAATCACAATCAGCGGGAGTGCTATCTCGGCTGCAGCAGAGACCCCTTGCTGCGCTACCCTCGTCGCTAAAGCTTCAATTCAATCCGCAGGGCATGACCATCCACTTTGCCTATGTTCTTTACTTCGTGGACGATCGCCTCACTCCAAATCGCTGTCCCAAACTATCGGCGGACCTTGCTGCTCTTCCCATCCGGAAAAGTTGTCACTTCCGATTCAAAGTTTGCAAGATAGACCGTCAGGCCATGGGGGTGACTATGTTTCGGTTCCTCGCCGCCTGCGGGAACCCTGGATTCGATCACGCGAACGAATCGGTTTTCAAACACGAGTTTGTGAGTATCAGGCGCCAGCTTAAGCAGATCCAGCGCCTCCCTCGGAAGAAGAGTGGCTGACAACGAAACCAAGAACGAGGATCAGGCAGGGACGGGCTCAGGTTAGATGCTTCGTCCCTGCACCGAGCGGGATTCCTTCATTAAACGAAGTTAGTCCGACGCGGCTTTGCCGCGACGACGTCTCTCCTGATTCTCTTCCCGGTCGATTTTCTTTGAAGACTATTAATATTCGTTGGTTCAGTCCGCGGAAAAATACCATAGCTGCTCAGTTTCATCCCACGTCATCTTTTGGCAGAGTGTCCGAAAACCGATCGCTGTCCTTCAATTCCTTCTTCAGCCGATACATTTCAGTCTTGAGCCCCTCTATGGCGTCGCTATAAGCAGGATCGCGGTAGACATTCTTGATCTCGTGCGGATCTTTTTTCAGATCGAACAGTTCCCACTGATCAAGCTTGTTGAAATAGATAAGCTTATGCCGCTCTGTGCGGACGCCATAGTGCGCTGCGACATTGTGATGGCCCGGATGGTAGTACCTGTAATACATCGAGGTCCGCCAGTCCGTCGGCTTTTTGCCCTGAAGCAGGGGCACGAAGCTCCGACCCTGTATATCAGAGGGCACTGACTGGCCCGCAGCGTCTAGGAGTGTTGGGGCAAAATCCACGTTGAGGATCATGCCGTCATTGGTTGATCCTGCTTTGATGTGACCGGGCCAACGGATAAGGAACGGCATGCGCAGCGATTCTTCGTACATAAACCGTTTGTCGTAGAAGTTGTGCTCGCCCAAGAAGAAACCCTGATCTGATGTGTAAATGACAATGGTGTTCTCCGCCAGCCCGGTCCGATCAAGCCAGTCGAGCACTCGCCCTACGTTGTCATCAACCGACGCAATGCACGCCAAGTAGTCACGCATGTAGCGCTGATACTTCCATCGCTTCAGCTCCTGACCGGT
>CAVVYL010000003.1:0-7632 GCA_963752385.1 uncultured Acidimicrobiia bacterium
TGGAACAATCCAGCTGCCTTGCGCGTATTGGAGATGAAGCCAACGATATGGGATCAGCCAAACAAACACTCCGCGTGCAGGCCATGGTTATGACCCCAACGGGATATCCGCCCGACGCCGAAGAATGCGGCGACGGTGGAGAAACAGAGCATCAGCCGCAAAATCCGAACCCTTTCGAGGAGAAGGTATGAGAATGATCCGGCGTCTCTTTTTTCGTGTGCTCTCGGTTTTCCGACCCGGTTGTGCCGACGCCGATCTCGCGGGGGGAACCGACCCGCACCCGCAACTCCTCCGGGACAAGGTACCATCCGCACCCGACCGGGCGAAGGAGAGCCAGCACGACGCGCCACGATGGGCCCTCGATTCCTGGTGGTTGGATGTCAAGCTCGGCTTCCGGATGCTCATCAAGTACCCCGGTCTTGCGCTGGCCGGGGGAGCCGGGATTGCGGTGGCCGTTGCGCTCGCCGCCGTGGGATTCAGCCTAATCAATGACAACTTCCTGACTTCTTCTGTGCCCCTCGATGAAGGCGACCGCCTTGTCTCGATTGAGATTTGGGACTCGGCCGCAAGCAATCCTGAACCGCGTATTCTGCGCGATTACCACGTCTGGCGCGAAGAGCTGAAATCCGTTCAAGAAATCAGCGCATTCAGAATCCTTGTGCCAAACCTGATCGCTCCCGGCGCACAGCCGGAGAGCGTCCGCGTTGCGGCGATGAGTGCCTCGGGATTCAGAGTGGCCAGGGTCCGGCCGCTGATGGGCCGGTATATCGAGGAGGAAGACGAGCGCGCGGGCGCACCTTCCGTGGTCGTGATCGGCGAGAACGTCTGGCGGAATCGGTTCGCGAGTGACCCCGCCATTCTGGGACGAATTATTCAATTGGGAGCCACTCCGCATACCATCGTCGGCGTGATGCCGAAGGGCTTCGCCTTCCCCGTCAACGATCACTTCTGGGTGCCGCTGCGCGTGGGCTTTGCGACGCCCGAGCCACTGACGGGGCCGGCTCTTGTGGTGTTCGGGCGGCTCGCACTCGGCGCGACACTCGCAGATGCGCAGGCCGAACTGGCAGCCATCGGCCAGCGCACCGCCCTGGCGTTTCCAAAAATCTACGCGCCGCTGCGGCCCCAGGCGATGCCTTACCCTCGGCCTTTTGCTGGCGTCCACGGAACCATGGATGTGACCGGTCTCCTCGCGATGCAGGGTATTTTTGTTGCTTTGCTCGTGCTTGTCTGTCTGAACGTCACGATTCTCGTGTATACGCGCACGGCGATGCGTCAAGCGGAGATCAGCCTGCGCACGGCGCTGGGCGCGAGCCGCGGCCGCATTGTTGCCCAGCTGTTCATAGAGGCGTTGGTTCTGTCTGCTGGGGCGGCTCTGGCAGGAGTCATGATTGCCGCGCTCGCTCTCCGCTGGATAGCCACCGCCACGCTGCCCCTAGCCTCCTTGCTGCCCTTCTGGGTGTCGTTCCGCCTCTCGACGGAAGCGGTTTTGTACGCCGTGGCACTCAGTGTGTTCGCAGCGGCGATCGTGGGCATCGTGCCTGCGCTCCAGGCAACCAGACGCGGGTTACAAACCGGCTTCAGAATTACCGGGGCGGATGGCATTCGGCTCGGAGAGACCTGGACAATCCTGATCATCGCGCAGGTAAGTTTCGCCGTGGCGCTTCTGCCCCCAGCACTCTCCAGCACCTGGAAAGACCACGCGGGACGGGTTTGCCGGTCTCGGATTCGCTGCAGAGGAGTTTTTGTCCGCGGAGTTGGGAATGGACTCCGTGCCGGGAACAGGCGAAACGGCGGCCGGCGGTACGCGCGAGTTTACCCGCCGCTTTGCAGGCCGACAGACCGAGCTGATACGCCGCCTGGAAGCCGAGTCCCGTGTCTCCGGCGCAACATTTGCGATGTTCAATCCTGGCGATGAAGCCAACGCCCGGATCGAGGCAGAAGGCGTCTCCCTCTTCCCGTCGCAATCGGAAGCGGCGACGAGCGGCTCTGCCATCCGATCGGAAACAGAAGTCCACGAGGTGCGGTTTAACCGCGTGGATGTCAACTTCTTCCGCACCTTCGAGGTCCCGATTCTGGCGGGCCGGGGGTTCGAACCGGCAGATATAGCTTCCGCCGGAGCCGGGTTCAGCCTCCAAAAAGAGGAGCAGCCAGAAGGCGGACCGGTCGTGGTCAACCTGCCGTTCGCCCAAAAGATTTTCGGCGGCAATGCCCTCGGCCGGCGCATCCGTTACGTCGACAGGAACAGAGGCGCGGCGGCGCAGGATGCGGAGTCCAGGAGATGGTACGAGATCGTCGGGATCGTCACAGATTTCCCCACCGGCGCTAGCCCCGGAATGCGCGACACCGAGCAGCTCAAGGTGTACCATGCGCTGGCGGCCGGCCAGGTGCAGCCCGCAGCCATCGCGATTCGAATGCGCGGAGGCGTACCCTCGACTTTCACTCAACGGCTGCGGGAGATGGCGGCAGCGGTCGATCCCGACCTCCATCTACGAGATATACGCGGTCTGGACGAGGTCATGCGCAGCGAGCAATGGATCAGCCGCATGACGGCGGCGGCGTTCGTGGCCATCACGGTGAGCGTCCTGATGCTCTCGTCGGCGGGTATCTACGCTCTCATGTCGTTCACCGTGTCGCAGCGCCGGAAGGAGGTCGGGATTCGGATGGCGCTAGGTGCGGACTGGAAACGAATCGTCACGAGCATTTTCTCGCGAGCGTTTCTACAGCTCGCCGCCGGAGCGGCGCTAGGCGCAGCCTTGGGAATCACGCTCGAGAAGGCATCCGGGGACGTCCTCATGCGGGGCAACGCGGCGGTCGTGGTGCCTGTTGTGTCGTTTGTTATCTTGGTGGTCGGATTCCTGGCCGCGCTCGGCCCTACCCGCCGAAGCCTCCGGATCGAGCCGAGTGAAGCGTTGAGAGAGCAATAGGCGGGTATTGAAGGTCCTGCTCTCCAATTGTGCCAATCGAACAGTCCCAGTTGCTCACAAATCAGCTCCGACGGTGAGACGGCAACTTCAGAGGTAGCGCCCATAGCAGACGCTTGGCAAAGTGCGGTAGCGCCGGATGATGGCTGCCGTTTTCATTGCGCAATGTGGTGGCGGGCACTCCGCGAGTCCTCTATGTCGAGGGGCCGCGGCGAGGGCACTAGCGTTTGCCGGAATTCCCATTTCGAGAGTTTTCAATGCCCCAACTTCTCATATCGAATCCTAATTCGCTTCGTCTCTGGCCCGGAAGACCCACGCATAGACGGTCGGCAGGACCAGGAGCGTCAGTGTCGTTGAAGTTATCAGGCCTCCGATCACAACGGTTGCGAGTGGCCGTTGCACCTCCGCCCCCATGCCTTGGGAAAGAGCCATCGGGATGAATCCCAGGCTCGCAACCAAGGCCGTGAGCATCACGGGTCTGTATCTGACCTGAGCGCCTTCATAAGCGGCCTCACCTGCCGGCTTGCCGGATTCCTGAATGGTCCGGACATAACTCAGCAACACCACACCATTCAAAACGGCCACACCGAACAGCGCAATGAAGCCGACCGCGGCGGAAATGCTGAAAGGCATGCCCCGCAGTGCCAGCGCGAAAACTCCGCCTGTCGCTGCGAAAGGGATATTGAGAAAGATGATGAGAGCGACCTTGGCCGACTGGAAGGCAAAATAGAGCAGACTGAAAATCAAGGCGAGCGTCAGTGGAACCACGAGCATCAGGCGGGAGGACGCTCGCTGCAGGTTTTCAAACTGACCGCCCCATTCCAGGTAATAGCCTGGGTCGAGCTTCACGTCACGTCCCACCCGGGCTCGGGCTTCCTGCACGAATCCACCCAAGTCTCTTCCTCGGACGTTTGCCTCCACGACGATACGGCGTTGAATTTGCTCACGGCTGATCTGTGCTGGCCCAGTCGCATACTCCAGCTTGGCCAGTTGTCCAAGTGGAACGATCTGCTGGCCATTGCTCCCACCCACTGGAATCTGGGATAGCGTCTCCAGATCTCTCGCAACTCCATCGCTAAACCTGGCTACCAGATCGAAGCGTTTGCGCCCCTCATAGATGGTGCCGACGTTGCGGCCTGCCCGGATGGCTTCCACCGTATCGAGCACGTCGGAAGCATTGATGCCGTAGCGGGCGATTTCGTTTCGATTGACGACAATTCGAGCCATGGGCAGTCCGGCAACCTGCTCGGCTTTGACGTCGGCTGCTCCGGAGATTGAGCCCAAGACACGGCCAACTTGGTCGGCCTTGGCTTTCAAAACATCGAGATCGTCGCCGAACACTTTCACTCCGATATCTGACCTGACACCTGCCACTAGTTCGTTGAAACGCATTTCGATGGGCTGGGTAAAGCTGATTCCCACTCCTGGAATCTCGTGCGCCAGTCGATCTTCCATCTTCTCGATCAGTTCTTCCTTCGTCTTGGCGGTGGTCCATTGGTTGCGAGGCTTCAAGGTTACGAAGATGTCAGACAGTTCAATGCCCATCAAGTCTGTAGCTACCTCAGGACTTCCGGTCCGTGACACCACGAGCGCGACCTCGGGAAACTGCTGCAAGACACGCTCAATCATCAGTGAAGAGGCAACGGATTCAGACATTGAGACACTGGGCAAGCGAAGCGCGTTGATAACGATGTCGCCCTCATCCAGCTCCGGCACAAACTCGGCACCAAGTCTCTGGCCTACAAACACGGTGACAGCCAACACCGCGACAGCCACCAGGACCGTCGCTTCGCGATGGTCCATCGTCCATCGCAGAACTCGGGTGTAGGGCCTGCGAGTCATACGAACCAACCAGGCCTCATGTTCTTTCTTTTCGCTTCGAGGCTTCCTTCTGAACAGGAGAGAAGCCAGCACCGGGACCACCGTCATGGCAACGATCAGCGAGCCCAGCAGCGCGAAGATGACCGTAATCGCCATGGGGCGGAATAGCTTACCTTCAGTTCCGGTCAAGGCCAGGATGGGAAGGTAAACCAGAGTGATAATTAAGACGGCATAGAACACCGGACGAGCCACTTCGCGCCCACCCTGACGGGCAAGTTCCAGAATGGGTGTCTCTGGGTTCTCGGATCGCTTCCTCAGAATGTTTTCCATCATTACAACCGAGCCATCTACGATTAACCCGAAGTCAATTGCTCCCAGGCTCATCAAGTTTCCTGAGATCCCGAGGTAGTACATGCCGATGAACGCAAACAGCATCGAAAGCGGAATTGCCAGCGCGACGAGCAGGCCACCTCGAAAGCTTCCCAGAAGAACGAAAAGGACGGCGATGACTAATAATCCACCTTCCATGAGATTCACTGTCACCGTGCGCAGCACGCGATCGACGAATTGAGCCCGATCGTAAAAGGGCCGAATTGCGACGCCGGGAGGAAGAGAAGTCTGGATCCTTGTTACTTCCGCTTTGACGCGCTCCACCACTTCGCGGGCATTGGCGCCTGCCAGCATCTGAACGAGTCCGATCACGGTCTCCCTACGGCCGTCTTCTGTCGCTGCTCCGATTCGCAGCATCGAGCCTTTTTCCACGGTGCCTAGATTCCTTACAAAAATGGGGACACCTTCGCGGTTGTGGCCGACAACAATGTTCTCAATATCGTGGATGCTGGAAATCAGGGCCTCGCCCCGAATGATGTATTGTTCCTGGTTCCTTTCGATATAGCCGCTGCCGACGTTGGCATTGTTTTTCTCCAATGCCTCAAAGACGGAGGCCAGAGACAGGCGGTAGGCGATCAGGCTTTGAGGGTTGATCACCACATGATACTGCTGCGCTTTTCCGCCCCAGGTGTTCACTTCCACGACGCCGGGAACAGACCGCAACCGATAGGCAATTTCCCAGTCCAGGATCGTGCGAAGCTCCATCGGCGTGTAGCCCTCTCCTTCAACTGTGAACTGGTAAATTTCGCCCAGCCCCGTCGTGAGAGGCCCTAGCGCCGGACGGCCGAGGTTCTCCGGGATGGCTTCGATTGCCGAATTCAGCCGCTCTGATACCAGTTGACGGGCGAAATAGATGTCGACGTTTTCTTCAAAGATGACCGTTACCGAGGAAATGCCATACCGAGACACCGACCGGATCTCTGCTAGCCGTGGCAGGCCGTTCATGGCGGCCTCCACCGGGTAAGTGATGAACCGTTCGATTTCGACCGGACCCAAAGTCGGGGATTTAGTCAGGATCTGCACTTGAACATTCGTGATGTCCGGTACTGCATCGATGGTGAGATGCTTCAGGGCAAACGACCCGGCGACGATAGAAAGGCAGACCACAAGAATCACCAGAATGCGATTGGCAAGTGCCAGTTCAACGATGCGATGCATTAGTGATGGTCCTCCTGGAGGGTCTCTTTCAACAGGGTCGACTTCAAATAGAAGCTGCCCTGCGTAACGACTCGTTCGCCGGGTTTCAATCCGCTGGTCACCTCAACCCAGCCGTCTGCCTTATGCCCAAGCTCGACCTCACGTCTTTGAAATTCCTGTGGCTTGGTTTGAACAAAGACCGCATCCTTCCCATCCACTTGCTGCAAGGCAGTCTCGGGAATTGCCGGAACAATCCGTGGGTCCTGGGTTGGGAGGCGAACGGCACCGAACATCTCCAGCTTGAGCTGCTGACCGCGGTTGTTCACTTCGACCCGAACCTTGGCTGTTCGTGTTTCGGGATCGAGCCGCTGGGCTACCTGGGTGATCCTTCCGGAGAATGTCCTGTCGGGGAAACTGACAAAGGAGATCTCAGCGGTCTGGCCTGTCTTCACACGTCCGAGATCTCGCTCGTAGACGCTCGCGATGACCCACACGCGTTCGAGGTTGGCAATGGTCATGACTTCCTGGTCCGCCGCCAGAACTTCACCCGGAGCGATTTGAAACTCCAGGATCACACCCGATTGCGGCGCCCTTACGCTGCTGATGTTTGAAGTCTCCGGAGACAAACTCATCAATTGGTCTGGGCTCATCCCGAAACGCCTGAGCTTACCTGCCACAGCGTTCAGGTTCTCGGCGTGAGCTTCCAGTTCGGACTGGGCTTCGCGCTGCTCTGCAATACGCAGCTCCAACTCCTTTTGGGCCAGTGCTTGTGCGGCAACCAGACTTCGGGCCCTTTCGACGGCCTGCTCGGTCAACCTGACGCGGGCCTCGAGCTTTCCCCTTTGCGAGAGAAATGCTTTGTACTCGCCCAGCAGTTCTCCCAATTCAATGTTGTCGTACTCAAACAGGACTCGGCCCGCTTCAACACGATCGCCAGGACGGACCAATACCCGTCTTACGATGCCTCGCCCTAGGGAGCGAACACGGCCAACCTGATTCAAGTCGGCTTCAACGACACCTGTAGCCTCAAGCCATTCCTTTAATGGGCGCCGCTCGACTTCGAGCGTCTGGATGTCCGCGTTACGCAGCGCTTCTGCGGTGAGCACAACCGTTTCGCCAGGACCGCTCTCGCTTTCTTCGTGGACATGCTCCGGCTCAACGGTGCGGCCCTTGTAGTACCAGATGAACACTGCAGCCCCAACCAGCAGCGCGAACAGAGCCATGTTTCTCAGAGTGAAGTCAGGAACTCGGATAGTAATTTCTCGCATAGTTATTCCGCCTCCAGTCCGATGGCGCTGCCCAGCTCGTAAAGACTCATGCGGTATTCGTACAGAGCCTGGTTGTAGGTTTTTCGTGTCTCACG
>CAVVYL010000004.1:0-240753 GCA_963752385.1 uncultured Acidimicrobiia bacterium
GGTAAGCAAATGAAGTGTCCGGTGGCTGTAGCAAATGAAATGTCCGGTCTAGGGTGGCAAAGGATAATGGTCCCTCACAGGAGGAGCGATGGGACTTTATCCGATGACCGCCGTGGAGCGGGCCATGAAAGTACAGGAAGTGATTTTGCGAGCCGTCAGTGGCCAGATCTTGTGGATGCAGGCAGCCGAGATTCTGGGGATTTCGGATCGGAGCATGCGGAGATGGAAGCAACGCTATGAGGAGGAGGGCTATGACGGTTTGTTTGATCGGCGGCGGCAACGGCCCAGTCCCAAGCGGGTGCCGCTGGAGACGGTGGAGAAGGTATTGCGGCTGTATCGGGAACAGTACTTTGATCACAACGTGCGGCACTTTGTGCAGAGTGTAAGGGAAGAGCATGGGATTACCCTCAGCTACACCTGGATCAAGACGGCGTTGCAGACGGCGGGGTTGGTGGCGCGAAGCCGGAAACGAGGTGCGCACCGCAAGCGACGACCGCGGCGACCGCTACCCGGGATGCTGCTGCACGTCGATGCCAGTACCCACGCCTGGCTGGGAGCTGGGCAGGGCCAGCAGGACCTGATCGTGGTTTTCGATGATGCCACCAGCCAGGTTTACTACGCACGGTTGGTCGAACAGGAAAGCACTGAAACGGTCATGGCGGCGCTGAAGACCGTCATCGAACAGCAGGGAGTCTTTTGTGCTCTGTATTCGGACCGAGGCAGTCACTTCGCCTTCACACCGGTAGCGGGCGGGGAGCCGGACCGAGAGCCGAAGACCCAGATTGGCCGAGCGCTGGAGCAACTCAACATCGAACTGATTCTGGCCCACTCCCCTCAGGCTCGAGGCCGCTGCGAGCGGCTGTTTGGCACCTGGCAAGGGCGGCTGGTGGCCGAGTTGCGCCGACGTCAAATCACCAACTGGGAGACGGCCAATCGCTTCTTAGAGCAGACCTGGATCGGCTATCACAATCGCAGCTTCACCGCGCCAGCCCAGCAAGCTGGCACGGCCTTCGTCCCTTACCGGGGCAGCGATCTGGACAAGATCTTCTCGCTCCAGCAGGAGCGAGTGGTCGGCAACGATAACACCGTCCGCTTCGACAATCTCATTCTGCAAATCGAGTCGCAGACCTTCCGCTTCAGCCTAGCCCGCTGTCGCGTGCTGGCCTGCCGGCATCTGGACGGTACCTTGAGTTTGTTTTACCGACAGCATTTGTTGGGCCGCTATGACAGTCAAGGCAGGTCGCTGAGCCCGTTAGCCTCAGCCCGCCCAGGCCGGAAAAAAAGTGCCTGAAGGTTACCGGTGGCTCGACCCCGAGCCCTCCACATCCTCCAAGGAGGAAGCGGCGCGGCTCTTCTCTTAACCTGCAAGCTGTGGAAACTGCCGCCCTGTGGGAACGCCTGGAAAAATCAAAAAGCGATTTTCCCACACCTTCCCACAGGGCTTGGAAAACTCGGAGCCCACTCCACTCCGAGTTTCCCACAGTTCCCACAGCTTCTACTGCTGGTCTTATATATTTCTTTCTTGTCCAAAAGCCTTGGATAAGGAGCTCAGGCCATTCCTCGCTACGCTCGGGGCCTGAGAAACTATGACTTCAATATTCACTAAACCGGACACTTCACTTGCTATAAAAACCGGACATCTTGATTTGCTAACGACAGAAGTATCAGGACAGATGTGGTAAGCAAATGAAGTGTCCGGTGGCTGTAGCAAATGAAATGTCCGGTCTAGGGTGGCAAAGGATAATGGTCCCTCACAGGAGGAGCGATGGGACTTTATCCGATGACCGCCGTGGAGCGGGCCATGAAAGTACAGGAAGTGATTTTGCGAGCCGTCAGTGGCCAGATCTTGTGGATGCAGGCAGCCGAGATTCTGGGGATTTCGGATCGGAGCATGCGGAGATGGAAGCAACGCTATGAGGAGGAGGGCTATGACGGTTTGTTTGATCGGCGGCGGCAACGGCCCAGTCCCAAGCGGGTGCCGCTGGAGACGGTGGAGAAGGTATTGCGGCTGTATCGGGAACAGTACTTTGATCACAACGTGCGGCACTTTGTGCAGAGTGTAAGGGAAGAGCATGGGATTACCCTCAGCTACACGTGGATCAAGACGGCGTTGCAGACGGCGGGGTTGGTGGCGCGAAGCCGGAAACGAGGTGCGCACCGCAAGCGACGACCGCGGCGACCGCTACCCGGGATGCTGCTGCACGTCGATGCCAGTACCCACGCCTGGCTGGGAGCTGGGCAGGGCCAGCAGGACCTGATCGTGGTTTTCGATGATGCCACCAGCCAGGTTTACTACGCACGGTTGGTCGAACAGGAAAGCACTGAAACGGTCATGGCGGCGCTGAAGACCGTCATCGAACAGCAGGGAGTCTTTTGTGCTTTGTATTCGGACCGAGGCAGTCACTTCGCCTTCACACCGGTAGCGGGCGGAGAGCCGGATCGAGAGCCGAAGACCCAGATTGGCCGAGCGCTGGAGCAACTCAACATCGAACTGATTCTGGCCCACTCCCCTCAGGCTCGAGGCCGCTGCGAGCGGCTGTTTGGCACCTGGCAAGGGCGGCTGGTGGCCGAGTTGCGCCGACGTCAAATCACCAACTGGGAGACGGCCAATCGCTTCTTAGAGCAGACCTGGATCGGCTATCACAATCGCAGCTTCACCGTGCCAGCCCAGCAAGCTGGCACGGCCTTCGTCCCTTACCGGGGCAGCGATCTGGACAAGATCTTCTCGCTCCAGCAGGAGCGAGTGGTCGGCAACGATAACACCGTCCGCTTCGACAATCTCATTCTGCAAATCGAGTCGCAGACCTTCCGCTTCAGCCTAGCCCGCTGTCGCGTGCTGGCCTGCCGGCATCTGGACGGTACCTTGAGTTTGTTTTACCGACAGCATTTGTTGGGCCGCTATGACAGTCAAGGCAGGTCGCTGAGCCCGTTAGCCTCAGCCCGCCCAGGCCGGAAAAAAAGTGCCTGAAGGTTACCGGTGGCTCGACCCCGAGCCCTCCACATCCTCCAAGGAGGAAGCGGCGCGGCTCTTCTCTTAACCTGCAAGCTGTGGAAACTGCCGCCCTGTGGGAACGCCTGGAAAAATCAAAAAGCGATTTTCCCACACCTTCCCACAGGGCTTGGAAAACTCGGAGCCCACTCCACTCCGAGTTTCCCACAGTTCCCACAGCTTCTACTGCTGGTCTTATATATTTCTTTCTTGTCCAAAAGCCTTGGATAAGGAGCTCAGGCCATTCCTCGCTACGCTCGGGCCTGAGAAACTATGACTTCAATATTCACTAAACCGGACACTTCACTTGCTATAAAAACCGGACATCTTGATTTGCTAACGACAGAAGTATCAGGACAGATGTGAAGGTCTCCTTCGGCGTTGAGAGATCTACAATCGGTCCTTCCCGAGGTGCAAGTTAAAACCCTGATGGGCCGTCAGGAGTCTAATTGATAGAGGCACTACACTCGTCTTTGCTGGGTTGGGATTCGAGTGTGGAAGAAACTCAGAGGACATCACTCGGATCTCAAATCCACGGTCTCCCGCGAAGTTGACTCCTCGTGATATCCAGACCGCACGGGCAAGAAACAGGGCAGATCCTGTCTGGCTAGCCTCCGGTCCAGGCCCACACTGACCAATCGCTTCGGCGTCCTCCGACTGTGCCCAATCTGAGTCGCCCCGGCTAAGGCGCTCAGGTGACCGGTCCTGCGTGTCTACAACAGCGGTGTTGTGTGGATGATTGGTGTAGCAAGCGCACGCAAACCTGCCTCATTCGGAAACGACGCTACAAAAATTGGTTAGCATCTTGAGATCCCTTTTAGGTGCCCGACCTCATAGAGACCTCGGCGTGACTTTTGAACTCGGATTGTCAAACGATGCGGCCAGTTCCGGCAGGATGCCATCGAGGGCCACTTCAATGCGGCGCCATTCGGGAATGAGTGGCGAACCAAAGGGATGGCTCTGGAATTCCTCAAAGGCGCGTTCGAGAACACTGGCAAACACTTCGATGGATCCCAACTCCTGATGCATATCAAACTGGGTGAGAGTGTTCATCTTGGAATAGTCCTCGTAGGTTTTCACATAGCCCCGCGCGTTAGCCATGTAGGTATGTTTCAAGGCCCGCAACGTGTCAGTGTTCAGAACACATCCGCTGGAGCTGAGCTGTGTGAAGAAAGTCCGCGCAATGTCGGAAACCATTCGAGCGAGCCCCGACGTGGGGTCTTGTCCAGCTTCCTGGTGCTTGTGATCGTAACGGGGTGTGATCTCGACTTGGCAGATTCTGTGTGGCCGCACGATGCGATACATCTCCGACAGCAGGCCCACCTCAATTCCCCAGTCGGAGGGAAAACGAAGCTCGTTGGCGATGCTGGCAAAAGTGGCGAACTCACCCGAGAGCGGGTAGCGGAAATCAGACATGTACTCGAGAAAGTCGATCTTCTGCAGGATCTTTCGCAGGGCTTTGACAAACGGGAAATAGAACAGCCGCACCACACGGCCGTGCAAACGGTCGGAGTAGCGCGCGTAGAATCCCTTGGAGAACTGATAGCGCAACCGCACCACCGGATAGAGCAGCCGCAGCAGGAATCCACGATCGTAGGTCAGAACATCGGCATCATGGAAGGCAATCACAGAAACCTCACTCTTCCCCAGGGCATAACCCAACCCGGCCCAGATGGCTTGGCCCTTGCCCCGTGGACCGACCGGCAGCACTTCGTTGATCCGGGCGATCACGGACTGCACGGTCGGCGAGTCACTCCACAAAATGCGAGCCTTGTTCTTCAGTGGCCGGACGATTTCCTGCGCCTCCTGGTATTCTTCAGGAGTCCCTCGGTCGAGAATGATGTAAACACGGCTAATGAAGTTCATGCCGGAGAGCTCGTGAATGATGCTCTGCATAGCAGGGGAAGAGAGGTCCTGGAACAGAGCTGGGATCATGACTCCAATCGGCAGGCGCAAGGCTGCCTTGGTCAGCGACTCCTCCATCTGAATCAGATCTTCATTCTCCAGCCGGGTGAAGGTGGGCACAATGTTTTGGTAGAAGTCGGCCATGATATCCTTCTTTCTTGTGTTGTGAGCGGTGCACTAGGAGAATCTGGTTCTCGTTCTCATGAACGCTGCTGGTTTCAGCCTGCCTGGGAGCGCATGCTTCCAGCGTGCCACCGCCGGTAGGCGAGGAACACAGCCTGAAAAACGTACGCTCCCAGGGATATCCAGGCAGCGCCCTTGACTCGTTGGTCTTCTAACCTGCAGTCGCTGCGCCCAGGCTCGAAGACGCCCCACAATCCGGGGAAGCGCGCCGCGATTAGGCACCACAGAAGCAGCCAAGGTACGGGAAAAGGCGCGTTTGTGAACCGTGCTGCTGGGAGGCACGTCGTTTCGGCTCCTGCCTTGAGACGCGCGCCGGAACACGAAATGAAGTCCGTTCTGCTTTATTTCCGGATGGACTCACTGCTGAGGAAGCTCAGAGGGAGTTACCGCTGGGTCAAGGACTTTGACGAATCTGACAAGCGCAGACTGTGTTTGGCTCAAACCGGGTTGTTCGGCCAGACGGCACGAAGACAACTGCGCTTCGCATTGAGCCGGATAGGATAATCCTGAGGAAAATTCAGGACCGAACCGTTCGACAAGCACAGGAGCAAACACTCAGCTCAAGACTCATTGTAAGGGCATCCCGGCGTTTTCGGGAGAAGAATCGTGTTCACCGGAATGCAAAGACAGAGCGAGAGACGAGAACGACAATGGGAGAACGATTATGATCTTTCATCCTTGATTGTTGGCGAACCACGGCTAGAAGCTTAGGCGAAACGCTAGCTGCACCGTACGGCCCGGACGGGCGCTTGACACCACGCCGAAGTCGGGTGCCCCGAAGGTAAATCCTGGGATGTTGAAATTGGCGTGGTTCAACAGATTGTAGAACTCGCCGCGCAGATCGAACTTCCAGCGCTCGGTGATAAAGAAGCTCTTCTCCAGAGTCAGGTCCGTGGTTACGAGCGAGGCACCACGCAGGCCTGAACGAGGTGAGTTGCCGAATGTGAAGGGCGCCGGCGCACCAAAGGCTATGGTGTCGAACCAGCGAGTGATCGTCCGTTCGCCGGAGGGCAATGAGGGATCGCGTGAGAGATTCGGCCGCAGCGGTCCTGCTGGAAATGCGTTGGTGGTGTTGGCCGCGGTGATCACTGTAAAGGGTGCTCCGGACTGCGCCGTCTGGAGAAGGCCGACTTTCCAGCCGCCCAGTGCCGCGCTCGCAAAGCGATTCCCACGGAAAGAAGGGATCTCGTAGAGCACCGTCAGCATCAGGCGATGCGGAACATCGCTGCCACTCCGCCCTTTGTCCAGTTGGCGATTGTAAGCGTCCATGTAGTTTCCCGTGATTCCATATTCATTGGCCGATTCGACATCATCTAGAAACTTCGAAAAGGTGTAGTGAGCCAGGAAAGAGAATCCGTTCGAGAACCGCCTTTCCGCCCGGACGAAACCGGCGTGATAGGTCGAATTGCCGATGGAGGGATTGATCCAGGTGACGTTACTGAACTGCGGGAAAGGACGCCGTCGCTGCGCGTCACCTGGGCCCAAGAGCTCCGGTGCCACCTGGTTAAGGCTGAAATCGTTCGCCGTCAAATGGTGGCTGACATTGGCCATATAGCCAACTTCGAAGAGCAGGTTGCGTGCGACTTCCCGTTGAATACCCAGATTGTACTGGTAGGAGAGGGGAGCTACCTGCTTGGGATTGAAGAACGATATCGCGGTATTCGGCCTTTGACCGAGAGGCACCGCCCCGAAGGCAGGCGTGAGCGGCTGCCGCGAAAACGCGGGAAAGCCGTCTCGGAGCCGCAAAGCGCTCTGAAACTCGGCCTGAGCCACTACGTAACTGGCTGCGTCTGAGAATCCCAAAGAAGCGGTATCGCCGATGGTATTGCTGACGGTCTGGCCATAGAAGATGCCGCCGCCGCCGCGAATGACGGTCTCACGGTTCCCGGGAATCCGATAAGCGAAGCCCAGGCGCGGCCCAAAGTTATTCCCGTCGGTGGCGAATGCTCGCTCCGGAGTGCCACCGAGACCGGCGAATGTGACCACCCCGGCGGTGCCGGACACAGGATTGATTGCCGTCGCGTCAAACGAGTTCATTCTGTTGTTGATCTCTCTGCGCGGGAATTCCGCCTCCCAACGCAAGCCGGCATTAATGGTGAGACGATCAGTGATTCGCCAGTCGTCCTGTACGTAGAATGCGAGGTAGGAAGCTCGGGTCTGGATCTTGTCAGAAATTTGGATGCTTGCTGCGTTCACTTCTCCGAGCAGAAAGCTGGCCAAGGCATTTCCAGTACCCGCCACTCCAGGGAGGCGTGTGATGAGAGGGCTGAACGTGAAATTGCCGGCCGAGCCTCGGTCACGGATCTCATCGTTCGCGCCGGCGCGGAACTCACCACCGAACTTCCACGCGTGCTTGCCTTTGTACCAGGAGAGCGCGTTCAGGATCTGCCGGTCAAGGATCGGAGTCTGAAACCGGGCCACTGCAGCAGGATTGCCGAGCGTTGCATAACCCGGGATGGTGAAAGCCGGGAAAGCAGCATCAGTCACACCTGTCAGACCGATCTGGCGGGCGAGGTTCTCCCCGGCGCCGGGTCGTGAATCGTTGAACTTTCGCCGCAGGTAGGTGAAACGAAGGTCGTTGGATAGGGCGGGACTAAAGATGTGCGTGTATGCGCCCAGAATGCTCTGCACCCGAACGTCAGTGATGTCTCCCAGTGGATCCGCTTCCGGGATACCATAGGTACCGCTGTTGTAGGTATCGCTATCGTTAATGTAGTACCGGACCGTCAACAGATCTGAAGCCGTCAAGCGATGGTCCAGACGCCCTACCACAATATCTCGATTGAGCCGATTCGCCGAGCTTCCGATATAGTTGTTCGAATTGGTAATCGTTCCCGGGCTGTTTGGCGGCGGATAGTAATTGAGCGCGGCGAGCGCTACAGGGTCAAATCGCTCCAGCGGAATCTTATTGCCAGGAAACGGCAGCCTATTGATCCCAGATGTTGTCGCCGGATCGTAGATGAGGACCGGCGCGCCAGAGCTGGTGCGAAGATCCGAGAAATCCCCCGCGCGATTCAACAGCGTTGGAACTGTTGAAGCGATCGTGTCGCTGGTCAACTGCCGCGTTTGCTCCCAGGTGAAAAAGAAGAACGTCTTGTCTTTGCGTACCGGGCCTCCAAAGGAACCGCCGAACTGGTTCAAGCGAATCGGTTGCCGGCTGGCGGCGAAGAAGTTTCGGGCATTCAGCACGTCATTCTGAAGGGACTCAAACAGGCTCCCGTGGTACTCGCCAGTGCCAGCCCGAGTCGACATCACGACGATCCCGCCAGTCGAATGGCCATGTTCTGCCGAGTAGTTGTTGGCGACTACCTGAAATTCCTGCATGGCGTCGACCGGCAGACTCGTGAGCTGTTGGTTCCGTGTCAAGCCCACCGCGTTCGACACGTTTCCTCCATCCAGTACAAAGGTCTGATTACGCGTCCGCCCTCCCGCTACCGTAAACACAGGGTAGTTCTCTGCCGTCCCAGTTCCTGAATCCACCATAATGACGCCCGGGGCTAGAGAAGCCAATGACGAAGCGGCCCGATTCGGAAGCGGCAGGCCGGCCAGCATCTGGCGGTTGACAGTCTGCGCAACGTTGGAAGACTGCGACTCAGTGAGCGGCGCAGCCTCGGTCACTATCACTGCTTCGGTCTGCTTGCCAATTTCGACCGTTACGTCTATGGCGACCGTTTGGCTCACCTGGAGCGTGATCGGCCCTCGCGTGATGTGGTCGAACCCGCTGGCATCGACTTCCACCTGATAGCGGCCTGGCAGCAAGGCGCCGACCCGATAGAGCCCCGCCTCGTTCGTCACCGTCTCGAGCTGAACTCCGGAATCCAGATTGACTATCTTGATCCTTGCGCCAGGCACGGCTGCATTGGTCGCGTCCTTGACGGTACCCGAAATCGTGCTACTCCCGCTTTGTGCGAAAGCTACAGCCGAAAACGCCAAAAGTATGCCGATAACTGAAATTCTTGACATGTCTCTTGTCTCCGTCTTATCGAGGGGTTCGATTCACCATGCCGGTTTCTGATTTAACTCCGACGTCAGAATGACTACACCGTGAAAACAAAGGCTTCAGTCTCATTTGATACAATTCCGACTGAAACCTCCCGGACCGGGCAGCGCTCCCATTATCGGGAGCCGATTATTGTGAGATCCGGGCTTAGAATCTTACGGAGCAGAAGCTATGGCGACAACAGGGCAAGGCGGAGGAATTCGCAGGGAAAATGAGATGGGTCATCGGATCTCTCCAGGCGTTTCTTCAGCAATCGGAGCGTTTCGTTCTTCTCGACCTGAGCCATTTCGGGTCGCGAACAGCAATCTTCACCGATCCAGAACCGAAGACGTCGCCGGGCTGGCAAAGTCGCCGGCAGGAGTGGCGCCCAGGTTGGGGCTCGGCCGGTTTTGCGATCCAGGTCATACAGTCTATGAATTTAATAGACTAATTCAAAAAACAATGGAGATTAGATTTGATACATCAGGTACTTTGATGCCTCCAGTTGGCGAGCCGTGGCCCTTTCGACCTTCCCTATGAGGTCGGCCAAGCTCGTGTTGTCCAGAACGCTCGCCATCGCATCACGAACCTCTTTCATCACGATGCGAATACCACACGTGCGCTCGTCTTCGCATTCATCACAAGGGACATAGGCCGTCTGGCTCACGCACGGAACCGGCGCTAGCGGTCCATCGAGAACTCGAATCACTCGTCCCAACTTGATGGCCTCAGGCTTTCGCCGCAAGGAATAGCCCCCGCCTTTGCCCTTCTTGCTCTGCAGGATACCGTGCTTCTTCAAATCCAAAAGGATAAGCTCCAGAAACTTCTTTGGAATGTCTTCCTTCTCCGCAAGATCGGATATCAAAGACTGGGACCTGATCTGGTTGTTTCGCCAAATAAAGCAATGCGCGCAGCCCGTACTTCGCTTTCATCGAAAGCATTTATGAATTCCCAATTCAGTCTACAGACTAAGTAGATTAATATGCGACACGAATCCCCGTGTCAAGCTCTTTTTTTGCATGCCCGGTCCTCTCGCGTTCAGGTCGGAATCAGCAATAGATTTTGGGCACAGCCGGCCACAGTCCTTGCGCAGAACACGTCTTGGACAATCGGGGCCAGGAAAAGTTTCACAGGAGTCTCTCCTCGCCGGGCAGGACCGCGCCGCCGGCGAGTCAGAATGAATTCCCGCATTTTGGAAGGCGCGTGAGGCCGAAGAACACATTTATGCGCGTGCGCCTCGGGTTGGTGTTGGGACGGCCTACTGCCTCGCCTGGTTCCCACAGCCCGCAAACGTTCCCCTGGGGATCCACGATGGCCGCGACTGCCCAGACGCCTGGTACTGGCATCTTCGGCAACGCCACCTGCGCGCCGAGCTTCGTCGCCTTCTGGATCGCCGCATCGATGCTAGCTTCGTCGACGTAGTTCATCCACGGCTGCCTCGCATTCTGCCGCTGCATCACCGCTCCGTGGATGCCCGGCCCCGTCCGAGCCGGTTGTCGCAGAATCAGTATTCCGGTCCGGAAAGCGGCGCCTGCTGAAACTTCCAACCGAACACGTCGCTGTAGAGCTTGGTCAGCGCCTCCGGCTGGTTGGCGGGACTCTCAAAGTGACGATGCGATTGTTGGCCATGATGTTGTCCTTATGAAAGAGCGGGAGTGACAGTCAGAATACAGCGCGACTACCTCTGGACGGCTGCCCTTGTATTGGGTCTATGCGGCAGGGGGTACGCCACCACCACCAGACGATGCGGGCGGCCGCCAGGGGCAGATTCATCGTGGTAATGCGCAGCAAGGGTTGTGATTGCTTTGGTGAGGTCGTCGCTGAAGGCGGCGCGCGCGGCCGCGGACCGGAACCGAATCTCAGTGTCCAGCGACAGGGTCGGAAGACGCTTGTCGATTTCCTCTGAGCGGCGCAGAAGAGCGCCGACCTCCCGAATAATGCGAGCGGCCAAGGCGATGAGGTAGCTCGCGGAAAGACGGTCTGCACCGCGGGCTCGTGTGCGCTCGGCGTCGGTGGCGACAGGGCCCAGGGCGCTCGGCGAGACGATGTAGGAAGCTGCGGTCGCAACCATCAAACGTTCCGTCAGACCACCCCATTTACGCTTCTTGGACACCCGTACCAACCGGTGCGACTCAAGGGCTCGCAAATGATAGTTGACCTTCTGACGGGCGATACCCAGACGCGTGGCGAGCGTCGCGGCAGAAGCCGGCTCAGCCAACTCTGAAAGCAGCCGGCTCCTGACGGGCTCCAGGGCAACCGTCGCAGCAGCCGGATCATCGATAACAGCCACTTCAAGCATGCTGCTCATTACAGCATTGACAATTTTTATCGTCAATAACAATCTTGAAAAACTCGTATGCCTGCGCTCTCGCCCCGGAACTAACGTCGGGTTGGCTGGAAGCGCCCCGGTCGCTTCGTCGACCATCCGGTATTGGTCGAAGGCATTCCTGGAACGGTGGTCGGCCTCTGTGGCTCGACCGTTGCTATCACTACCGGCAACATGGATTGCGTCAATCGCGGAATGCCTCGCTCCTGGCCTGGAGTTCGGGTCGCTAAGAATTGGAAGACACCATGGGCGACGATCTGATTGACGGTGGTACGGCACTGGATTGGGAAGGGCTTTTTCAAAAGACACATCGGGATGTCCGACTTCAGTATCCTTCCTATGCCAGCCGTGGACGTTGAGCCAATCGCAAGGCCCTATCTTAGCCTAGACGGGCCAATAAACCCTTGAGCCGAGCGGATTGCCGAATGGGCCCATCACCGGACTTTTTCGTTTGAAGCAGTTCCAGAAAAGCAAGGAGGAGATCCTTCTTCGGATTTGGTAATCTGCTTTGGCGTATGAAGTGTGCCGTGCCGGAGTAGTTCCAGGTTCTATCGAGTCCTGCGGGCAGGGAACTATAGTCGTCCCACAGTTCTTTGAACTGGACTTTGGATTCCTGTCCCTTACCTTGAAAGACCAGCGAAGCCGCCAACAGGAATTTCAGATTCAACCGAAGTTCCTGGGGAAGGGATTGGTCGTCGAGGAGCTCTCGGCCTTTCTCGTAACACTCCTGGAAACGACCGGTGGTGAAACTGGCTTCAACGAAATTTGCCTTTACGTCAAAGAGAGGCGCACCTGAAGCTAACTGCAGGAGCTTGGGATAGAGCTCATATGCTTTTTCAAAGTAGATGGGGTTCTCCAGGGCCAAACGTTCATGGTAGGTCACGGCCAGATGAAGCGCAGGGTAGATACTATCAGGATACCTCGCGTGCAGGGTTTCAAATTCAGCGGCCTCCGTTTGAAACTGCTTGTCCCTCTCGAGAATTTCAGCCAGGAGCGCATAGCTCGACCCGTGGAGCGGATTCAGCTCGATAGACTTCAGCACAGCAGCTTTAGCCAACTCATCGTCGCCCTTTTTGTAGTAGGCCAAGGCCAGATTAACCTGGGCATCCACATACCGAGGGTTGAGCTCGAGCGCCTTGTTAAAGGCTACCACAGCCTCATCGAGAAGGTCTTGATCGAGGTAAATGGCTCCCTGTACAAGGTAGGCAATATCGTCGTGCGGATTCAGCTGGAGTGCCTTTGTAATCTCGGTCTGAGCAGCCTCGAACTCTTCGCTCAGGCGAAGGTCATCCGCGAGGTCAACACGAGTTCGGACCAGCAGATTTGTGCTTTCCGCTTTGCCCGGGTTTAGCTTGCGAGCCTCTTGGAGATACTGAATGGCTTGCGTTCGGAGATTCCGCGAGTTCCTGCTGTCCTCCTTGGCCTGGTTGTATAACGCGACCCCCAGGATCTCACAGGTTCTGAGCCTGCGGGCCGGGTTGTCCGGAGCTTCCAGGATGTCCTGACCTGCTTGAACGGCCTCACGGTATTGCTTTCGGTCAACGAGCAATTCCATCTTGATTGTGGAATCAAATCGATCCCTTTGCTGTCCGGCAAACTCTTTGAGATCCTTACCCAGCGCGTCGTCGGCGGCTAGCTTCCAGAGGGTGGCGAGGGCCGTCTTGGGTTCCTTGGGAATCTCTCCGAGCCACGGGTCGGAACCCTCAGCAACCGCTCTCCAGTTGGGCTTCACACTTCCCAGTGACTCAATGGCTTTCTTCTTGCGTTGATAGACTTCCAGGTTTTCGCCAGAGCTCGTTCTTCCTCGATGTTCCCTCGTTTCCGGGACCACCTCGGCTTGCGACTCATCCAGCCTGATCAGCTGGTCCAAGGCGTTGATCGCCTTTGCGGTGCCGATGTTTCCCAAAGCATCGACGGCCAGATCGCGCAACCTTCCCACGTCCCGGGTATCCAGCAAGACCGCTTCCAGGTACGGGATCGCCTCGCTGTGGACTCCCCGAACTGGCGATTCCTTGGCCGCTTCAGCAAGGGTCTTGAGCGTTTCTTCGCGCACGTCCTGAACTTCCGAGCGATTTCGAAGCGCCTCGCCCAACACTCTGGCAGCTGACTGAGAGGTCTCCTGGTCGGTTTGCCTCTGAGCTATCATTCCAAGACTGTGAATCACGCCGATCTTCAGGGACTTAGTCGTGCTGCTGCGGGAGAGAAGCGGAGGCAGGCGCCTCACGGCGTCGGACGGATAGAGAGCGGCCAGGACCTGAGCCGTCTCTTTGCGCTCGTTGTCAGGTTTCTCAGCATTCTCGAGGGTCTGCAGCAGATGCGGCTTATGCTCGAAGAGTGACTTGTAACCACTCCAGGCGAGGATACTGAAGAGCGGAAGCAGTAGCGCGATCAGCAGCATCAACGGCTTCGGCCAGACCCTGAACCGATAGTGCCAAGACGCCCAGTGATAACCCAGTCGGCTCTTCCAGCCGTGATCTTGACTCAGCTGCTTGAGGACCCTCAAAGACTCTTCGGTCGGCGAGTGCCGCAGCAGAGAACTCACTTTTCGTTTCAACTGCCCATTCCCGTGCTCCCAAAGTGTGAGCAGCTGATTACAAACAGCCGGAGGCTTTACCCTCGTTAAGATGCGAGCCACCAGTGGACAACTAGTCTTCTGTTGTTTCGCAAGCGTCTCAATTAATAGAGTCGAATCGATGCTGGTGCCATAGTGCCTCAAGACGGTTCGCGCCCAGCGGACATCCTCCGCTCGATTCCCTTCCACCATCTGGAACACCCTTCGGCAAACCTGCGGATTTTTCATCACCTCGCTGTAGACGGCCTCTAATCTTGGGCGAACCTTACTGTAGAGAATCGTGCTCTTGAAGACTCCCCAGACGTCCAGAGCAGCGGAGGACAGAAGGAGCAAAAACGCGACGGCAAAATAAGCCCACCAAAGCCCTTCCAATGCGAAAGTCCTGGGAAGATCGCGACTGCCTAACTGGGGTACCATCGAGTAGGCGACCAGGAACATCAGCAGGCCAAGGAAGGCCCTGCCAAACAATTCAAACCCTCGCTTGGGTCGCTGAGTGAGCGCATGGGCTAGCCCGGGCATCACCGGGAAAAAAGTCACTGCATTGAAACAGAAGAGAACGACTGCCATATGCTTGGCAAACGCTTCCTGTCGTTCCGCCGTCTTGCGCCGCTCCCGAAGCACTATGGCAGTGGCCGTCAACTGACTCGTTATCCAGACTAACCAGCGTGTCAAAATGGCAACGGTTGCTAGCCTTGGCGAGAGTATGTCTCCAGAGAGGCTGAAACCGAAAGCCAGCAGCCCGGCCGTCAGGAAGACAAAACCGAGCTTGGCCCGTTTCAACGACAACAGGATCAGGCCAGGAAGGAAAATGTCGGCCACAAAGACCATTGCTGCTAGCAGAAACAGATAACCTTGTCGCAAGAAAGAGACGGCCGGAAGCATCTTCTTGCTCTTGCGAATGAGGCGCTGTTGGCTTCGCAACTTATCAAGAAGATAGGCAAGCCGGGATGGCTCTTGAAGAGTGGCCAATGCCAAAGCTGCGGCGCGACTGTCTTCTTCATCTTTGTCTTTGAGAGCGATCTCGAGAAGAGTGTCCAGCGAAGCTGTGGCTTCTAGCTCCCCAAGGACTTCGATTGCTTTTCTTCGCAGCTGCAGATCGGTGTCAGAGGACTCAACAATCTGATGAAGGAATTGGATGGCGTCGGCTTCATCAAACATTCGCAGTGCTCTCAGGGCAGTGAGTCGATAGGGACTTCGAGGATCGAGAACTTCCTGTGTGAGAGAGTCTTGGAGCGCCTTGTCCTTCATCTTACCCAGACTGTCAACCGCCTTCTCTCGCACCTGTGGCGAGGGATCGCGCAAGGCAACCAGGTGCAACTGGGCGCGGACTTCAGGTAAAGGAAAATCTCCCAAAAGGGAAACGGCAAGCTCTCGAGAACGTTCGTTATTCCCAAAGAGCCCTGCCAGCAGAATATGGACCCGTGCCTTTTGGTCTTTCACCCTGCGGAGCCAGTACCGGGAAGCTCCCTGGGTCCGTTCATCTTCATAGATCAAAGCGCAACGAAGCATGAGCCGGGCTTCGTCGAGAGTGACCCGAAGATGGCTTCGCACGCTGTGAATACGATCGAAATGGTGTTGCACCATATAGGCATCCATTTCCTGCCAGACTTTGAGATCCCTGCGCAGAATCCACTGAGCTTGCTCGTACCTCTTCTGCTCGCGCTCCAGTTTTTCCTCAATGACATTGCCCAAGCGTTCCGGCACGATTTGGTAGCTGGCAGCTTCAGATGACTCGAGCGAGTTCCCGACCCGAACCAGCACTCCCAGCTTTTCCAGAGTCTCGACCACCTGGTGCAGTAGCTCTCCCGGCACATCGAGGCGGTTGAGGATATCTTGGGTATCCAGACTTGTTCCCAGGTGGTCGGACAGAACAAGTTCCTCCATGAATGCAAGGGCTATCTCAACTTCTGGTTCAGTTTTGATGCTCTCGAGAACGTAAGCAAGGTAGCTCTCCAGTATTCCGTCCAGACCCTGAGTCTGACGATACCCCTGAGCTGTAATGATCTGGTCGTCTGAGGTGTGCCGGAGAGTGAACACAACAACACGTAGCAGCTCAGGGCTCAAGGAAGCTCCTGACGGTGTAGCGGCTTCCAGGTCACGTACGAGTTGCTGCACTGCCTCTGCCTCGATGGTAAGGCCGTTTTCATTGACCACGCGCTGGACGGCTTCGCACACCTTCTCCTTGGGCCGCTCTTGAATTTCGTTCACATCGTCGAGAATCTGAGGCAGGGCGCTACGCAGGCTGAAAAGCTTACACAATGACTCATCTCGAATGAGAAAGACTAAAGTCGCACGAAATCTTCCAGAGCTGATCAAATCCAAAAGCGAGTCCCGGAATTCGGCCTGAGAGTCAAAGTCCAACCCGAAAAACTCATCAAAGTGATCCAGGAAGATGATCCCTCGCTGAAGGCAGGCGTTCCAGAGGCCCAACTTGCCCTGACCCCTTTCCGTCAGGCTCGTTAACTTGTCTTCACCATTCCCGTAAAAAACTCGACAACCTTGTGGGATCTGTGGAATGACCCAGCGATGCAAGAGCTCCGATTTTCCGATGCCCCGCTTGCCATGGAAAACGATCAGTGGCGCCGCGGACTCAAGGATACACTTGATGATGGCTCGCCCGTCCTCGCCGCGATCCACCCAGTATTCCGGAGCGGAAGAATTCGGTGACGGCAACGCCGGTTCATCCATGATTAGTTCGGCTCTGGCAGTTTCCATAGAAGCCTCCATCGGTCAGCTCAGCTATCTCAATCACCGGCGGGAATGGGTTCGGGAAATTGTTCCGCGTTGAGGAGTTCGGGAAAATGGTTCTTGATGAATTCGAGAATCCTCCCAATGCTGTTGTTACCGGGAGCGCAAATGATCTTCATGATTGCACGAATGACCATTCGCTTGTCCGCCGACGGCAAGTCGTTGATCATGTTCATGAAATTGGATTCATTGATGAGCGAGTTGAGAAACGCCAGCAGCCCGTTGGGGTTGAGCAATTGTTGATAGTCATCCCAGTCAGTGGTCAAGCTTTTGGCCAGGTAGTAACATACGGCCTGGACATGACTTAGACTGAAATTGCCACCTGGAGGGGTGTCACCTGCTAGCGAGCGCTTGTAGCGTTCGCAAAGGTCTTCAAGGATTCGGGAGTCAAATTGGATGCCGCCACGGTTGGCCACGTCTTCGATGATCTGCCGAAGTTTCTCAGGACTCAGGGGGACAATCTCCACAAGCTCCCCAAACTTCATGGGATCAATCTTCAGGTTGAGAATCCCCTTTAAGTAGGCAGTATGATCCAGGACCACGAAAACCAAGGTTGTGTGGGCGTGGGCGGCCTGGAACAACTTGGACATAAAGTCCATAAAGCGCTGATAGCCCGTGCCGTTGGTCGAGGGTGACTGGAAGGCCTTCTCACATTGGTCCAGGAAGAGGACGGTATGCTTGCCGGTCAGCTGATACAGGTCGTCAAAAATCTTCTTCCATTCCATTCCGTCCAGGGGCTGGCCCATGAACGCCGCCAGGTGACGACGTAATTGGCTTTCAACATCGGTCTCGCAGCGCAGGGAGAGCGTGAAGAAGCGGTTGGGGTCCAGGTGCGCTCGCACGCCAGCGTGAATGAAGGACGTCTTGCCGACACACGGCGGGCCACAAATATGAAAGGCCCTGAAGTCATTCGACTCAATCTTGTCTAGAATCGCCTTCAGCAGCTCTTCCCTTCCTGCAAACCAGTTTTTGTCAGTTTCATGGTAGTAGTCGAGGAACTTGAAAGGATTGTTGCAGGGCTGGCGCGGCTTGGGAGCCTGACTAACGCTGGTCAGCGACTCGTGAAGCGTGACGAAGAAATCATCAAATCTGCCGTTCTCCCCGGAAATCAGCCGGTCCTGGGAACGTCGGGCGAGTAGGAAGCCTTTGATGTTGTCGGGAGCACCCGCAGGATTGACACAGTAGATGGAACCGCCGGTTCTGGAATCATTGAACGAGCGGACCACACACACATCGTTAAAGGCGTAGCCGCAGATGATAATGTCTTCGGAAGTCAGGGAGTGGACGATCCTGTGAACCTCCGACGGATAGTTGAGCATTTCTTCCTTTGAAAAAAGGAAGTCGTCTGCAGCATAAATACTTCCATGCAGCTTGATGATCTTGACTCTAGGTTCGGGGTTCTCGATGAGTTTCGCAAATGCCTCGTCCTTGGTTTCTCCGCGAATCATGCTCTTGAATTGAGTGAAGCCGGCGGCCTGAAGCGCGTTCTCGAGCAGGTTGTCGAAGTTAAAAGTCAGAATTCGCTCAAAGTAGCCCAGCTTGATCAGTTGTGCGAGTCCGTCGTAGCCCTTAGAGGGCTGGCAGTCGAAGTAAGGACCGAGAAATAGCCTGCGGTCGTTCGGCGCGGAGCGCCGCCACAACGCATCAAATCGCTCTTCAATGGCGGGCGCCTGTAGGTCTTTGCCGTATTTTCCAACGATTTCCTGCATGATCACCGGCGTTGGCTTCACACCGGAGCTCAGGGACGCACCGGCTCCTAGCATTAGGACAAATGTCTCTCCAGACTTCTTCTTATCTCGCATGAGTTGAGCGAGAGTCTTAATTCGCGCCTGCATGATTCGCCTCTACTGAAAGACAAGGAGCGGGCGTCCGGACGTTCCCAGCTGAGCAAGAAGGAGTGTCCCACCGAATGATGGGAGCCTGGCTGGTGCCGCTGGACAAGCTCCTCGCCTCGAAGGTGCAATCTCCATTCCACAACGGCTGAACGGTGCTTGAGTGGATGGAATCCCTTCAGTCTGCAAAGGATCGGGATCTGTGAAGTCGTGTCATTTCGCCCCAATGGCAGTCCCGATGGACCGCAGAATCCTATCCGAACCGATAGCCTGGCTGTCCGATCAGATAGGCTGGGGTCTCGAAGCTGGATCTTCTGATCAATCTCGGCCGTCATGTGGGAGGAATCTTTGTGGTTAGGATGCGGAACAGAGTCTTTTGCTGAACCCGCGAGCCAAGTGCCCCGCGATGATTGCGAGCAAGAAGGCGATGTAGCACAGACCTACTGATTCAAAACGGCTTCTGAAGTGGTCAGAGCATGGCCGTCTTGAGCCTTGTTTATGCGAACAGGGCTGAAGAAATGGATAAGATCCTTCTAAGGAGGCCAAACAACGAAACAAAATCCCCTTGGAAACCTTCAAGAATTCTTCCATCTTGTCATGAAAACCTGTGCGATGACGGACTGGAGGAGCTTCTTTCCGAGCTCCGGGCCACCCGGAGCTCGGGTAGTGGAATTGGACACCTGAGTGCCATGCTTACTTTGCCGATCTGCCGTGATCCAGGCAGAGTGCGACCAGATCAGAAACGTGTGCTTCGCCCACGCACATGACCGTGTCTGCGCCCCCCCAGTAGATCTTCAGCGTTCCATCGGGCTCCGCGACCGCACCACAAGTGAAGACCACGTTGTGGACATATCCAGTGATTTCCCAAGGATCTTCAGGCTGCAAAATCCATGAGTCACCCACACCGATGACATTTGCCGGGTTCCGCAGGTCATGGAGAGCTACGCCCAAACGATAGACCGATCCATCCATGGTTTTGAAAACTCCGTGATAAATGGAAAGCCAACCCTGATCCGTCTTGATCGGCGGCGCGCCGGGACCAATTTTCATTTCATCCCAGTGATACGGTTCGGGCCTCATGATGAGCTGGGATTGGCCCCAAAAGGATAGGTCTGGGGAATAGGAAATCCAGATTGACCAGGGCGCGATTTCCGAATGAGGGCGGTCAAGCCGGGCATAAAGTCCATCAAACTTCTCGGGAAAGATCACCACATTCCGGTAGTCCGCCTGCGTGATCAGGGAAACTCTTTCCACATAACTGAAGTCCTTCGTCTTTGCCAGGGCGATCCGCACTCCATTTCGCGAGTAGGCGCTGTAAGTGATTAGGTACTCCCCTTCCAGCTGGGTCACGCGTGGGTCTTCGACCCCGAACTCTTCATAGACGGCAAAGGGTCCATCCCGCTCGGGAATCAGAAAGGGCTGTGGATCGGCCCTGAAGTGGAATCCGTCGGGGCTGCGTGCCAAACCGATAATGGATCGTCCCGTTCGGAGATGAGAACGGAAGAGCATGATGTATTCGTTCTCATGCTTCACCACGGCTGCATTGTGAACGGTTTCCACTGGGTAGGGGATCTCGGCCTTGGTGAGGATGGGGTTGCTGCGGTATCGTCTAACAATGTCCGGCTTCATGGTCGTTTCTTTGCTTCCAGGTTAAAAATCGTCGAGTAGACCCGTTCGTATCCGTCCACCATGGTTTCCAGCGAAAAGTGTTGCTGAACACGGCTGCGGCAGGAACGACGATCGATTTCAGGAATTCGCCCAAGGACTCGAACTGCTTCAGCGATGCTGTTGACCAGAAAACCCGTCTGCCCGTCTTTGATGACCTCGCGGCAGGAGCCGAGGTCCATGGCAATAACGGGCACTCCGGCCGCATTGGCTTCTACTAGCACAAGACCGAATCGCTCCGGGATAGTGTTCAAGTGTAATAGAGCTCGGGCCCGGGCGAACAATTCGTTCTTGCCCGGCACGCCCACCGGTCCGATGTAAACGATGTTTTGATTATCGAGATGGGGTTTGACCTGCTCCCGGAAATAGGCCTCATCTTGGATAATGCCAGCGATGAGCAAACGCAAACCGCTCAGACGAGCAACTTCGATGGCCAGATGAACGCCCTTGTCGGGGTGAATCCGGCCCAGAAAGATGAGGTCATCACCGCTGGATTCCCCAAGGGGATACAACGAGAGGTCGATCCCGTTATAGACCGTCGCCAGGTAATTCAGCCCCGGCGCCCGATCAGAGTCGCTGATGGAAACAAAGTACCCGTTACGATATTTCTGATAGACGGGCATGATTTTGGAAGACGAGAATCCGTGGATGGTTGTGAGAACCGGTGTCTTGACCAGCCGGGTGTAGGTCAAAGCCATGAAGTCGTAATGGCTGTGGATGAGATCAAACTCAGCAGCGCGCTCGAACGCTTCGGAGATGTGAAGGTATTCGGCTACCTTGGGATCGATGGTGAGATCCTCTTCATATCCCTTGTCCACCACGGCATGCAGGTGAGCGCGGGTCACGGAATCCCTGCTGGCGAACAATGTCACATCCCAGCCACGAGCGACGAGCCCTTCGGTGATGTTGCTAGCCACCGTTTCCCAGGCGCCGTATTGCCGGGGAGGCGTTCGCCAGGCCACTGGTGAAAGCACAGCGACTCTTTGGTGGGACTCTGTCATGTTGTTCGAGGAGACTTCCTACTGCATGGCAGCCAGCACTTCATCGAGAGGGACTGTAGCAAAAGTGGTGGCGTGATCGGCCAAGCCATAGGGAATGATCAGTTCACCTTTGTGGACGAGAGCGCCACAGGTATAAACGACGTTGGGCACGTAACCTTCCCGCTCGTTTTGGTCCGGTTTGAGCAACGGCGCGCGAAGGCGACCGATCACCTTGGCGGGATCATCGAGATCGAGCAGGAACGCACCGATGCAGTACTTTCGCAGGGGACCGACACCGTGGCTGAGCACCAGCCAGCCGGCATCGGTCTCGATGGGGGACCCGCAGTTCCCTATCTGGATCAGCTCCCACGAGAAGGTTGGCTTAAGGAGCACCTTGTTTTCATTCCAGAAGTGGACGTTGTCGGAAAACATGAGGTAAATGTTCTCGTTGTCCTGGCGGGAGAGCATGGCATAGAGGCCGTTGATCTTCCGGGGAAAGAGTGCCATGCCTTTGTTTTGGGCGGCCGGACCGTTCAAGGTGATGAACCGAAAGCGAAGGAAATCAGAAGTCTCCACCAGCTCCGGCAAGACCACCTTGCCATCGAAGGCGGTAAAGGTGGCGTAGTAGACGTGGGTGCCGTCATCGTTCTGGAAGCGGACGAACCGGGCGTCTTCAATACCGTTGCGTTGGGAGGGAGTGGCTGGGAATATGATACGTTCAGACAGCCGCTGCTCGGGCTGGAACTGAACTTCGAAATTGGATCGCGCTAGCATCCAAATTCCTCGGGCGGTGTTCCGGCGACCCGACTGGCCGGACTGCTTCACTTCGGCTGCGAGAGTGGTGCGAAGCTCCTCTAGTGAAAACGACTCCCCGAGCTTGTTCATAACCCGGCGCGTGAATTCGTTAGTCAATCTCAGCTCAAAGAGTTTGCGCTCGAAAAGCGCCCTATCGTACACCGGGTTTGGGATTTGCTTCGGCTCGGTTAGGAGGCCACTGGGCGTCAGGACTTCGATCCGATGGTCGGGGTGGATGATACCCGTCCGAAAAGTGAGGGAGGAAATGTGTCCCTCCCCGGTGGCGCGCAGGCTCAGGATGAAACGCAGAGCCCCGGGCGCCAAGTCTGACTGGTCAGGGTGTGGGACGATGGAGGGATTGAATAGGGCCGCCGATTCCAAGGAATACTCGGCCAGGAAATAGGAGCCGATCAACATTTGTCTCTGTTCGGAGAGTTCCTCATCGGTCAGCAGGAGGTCCCCGACTTCTTGGAATCGTTCCACAAAGAGTTTGCGGATCTGCTGGTGGCGTTGGGAGAATTCGGCGGAAACTTCGTCCAGGAGTGGGCCGACTCGCTCCTCTGGCAGTGCCATGATCCTGGCGATAATCCTGCCGACCCGCTGGGAATCTCCCGGATTGAATGGCCGCAGAAGAACGCGGGTCTGGGCGGGCCTGAGGATGGTGGTCGTGCGTTTGACGTGGACCGAATTTGCATTCATGGACTGCTTATCCCAGGGAAACGAGACGGAAAGCGGCGATTTACTTTTCGACGGCGATCGGTTCCTTGAAACTCGTCAGCATATTTTGCGCCATCCGCATTTCCGCCAATGAAAGTAAGAAGGCTAAGGTCGATTCTGCCCCCTGGTTCCCATTGACCCGATCCACATGCAACCCATCACGGCAGGCACCTGTCTCCGGAGAGTAGAGTTCCAAGCCGAGATCATTCCAGCCGATGAACCAGTCGAAGGCGCGTTGAGCCTGTTCGTACCACCAAAAATCCGACGTGGCGCGATAAGCGTCAAGACACGCTGAGATCGTTGATTGCGCCTCAATTGGCTGCTGATCAAAGTTGGCCCGTGCGCCACTGCGGCGATAGAAGCCGTTGGTGCCAATGGGCCGGAAGTGACCGTTCTCTGACATCTGCAACTCTGTCAACCACCGTAGGGCCTGCAGGCCGCGTTCAAGCACTGGTCGTTGTCCGGTGGCGCGTCCGCTCAGAATTAAGGCGTGCGCGAGCTTCGCGTTGTCATACGATAGATCTTCTTCAAACCAGCACCAGTCGGGGCGGCAGTTCCTTTCGAAAAGTTCCATGAGCCGGAAAGTGAGCGTCTCACGGGTTTGATTGACAAGGCTGTCACCGCTTAACCGGCGCAGGTATTCATGAATGCCGATGAGGCCGAACGCCCACGCCCGTGGCGAAGTGAATTCTGTCAAGGCTGGCAATGCCAGCGCGAAGAGTTGTCCAGCCATGATCTGGAAGCTGCGATAGGGCGAACGTCCTACTCCAACGCCCAGCGCCCAGACCGCTCGCGCCTGACAATCTTCCGACCCTCGATCATCGAGCCAGCGGCGATCGAAACTCAAATGGTTGTGGAAGCGCTTCAGTTTGACATCAAAAGCGTGGTGCAAGAACGCCGCGTAGGTTGTGGCCAGCGTCCGCACGCTCTCAGGCTCTTCCCCCAATTCACTCAGCAGCACCGCCAGGATAAATGCGCGAGCATTATCATCCGTACAGTAGCCTTCGGAAAAATTCGGGATGCTAAAAATCGCATGTTGAAAGAGTCCGGTTGAATCAGTCATCCGCAAGAGATGACTCAACTTCAACTCCGGCAGTTCCCGCGGCTTTTGGTCGAGTGTTTTCGTGGCAAGAGACTTTCGAGACCGAGCAGCGCCTTCGATACGTGACAACTCGAAGGAACGCATATACAGCTGTGCGACATTACTCCAGACCATCTCACGGCCAATCCTATAGGCGTTTTTGCGAATGGCATGCCGTCGGGTGTCGTCGCGCAGCAAGCCGATCACCTCGCGTGCGATAGCCTGGGCATCGCCGAAAGGCACCAACACGCCACGGTCTTCCGCCAACAATTCTGCCGCGTGCCAATACGCTGTGGAAACAACTGCTTTGCCAGCACCAAACGTGTAGGCTAGTGTGCCCGACGTGATCTGCGCTTCGTTGAGGTAAGGCGTGATGTAAAGGTCGGCGGCACCGATGAACTCCTTCAGGTTTTCAAGTTCTACGAACCGGTTGTAGAAGATGACGTTCTTCTCGAGTTTGTTCTTTTTGGCAAGGATTTCCAGGCTAAGCCGGTAGGCTTCGCCATGCTCGCGCAGTTCGTTTGGATGGGTTGCGCCTAAGACAATATAAACAACGTCGGGGAACTCCGCTAGAATGGGCGGCAGCGCGTTGAGCACATATTCAATCCCCTTGTTCGGTGAAAGCAGCCCGAACGTAAGCAGTACCACCCTGCCTTCCACACCGAACTGGTCTTTGAAATAAGTCGGATCGACGAACCCGACGTCGGGAATGCCATGCGGGATGAGATCGATCTTAGCGGGTGGTGCCTGGTAAATCTCCTGTAGCATCTGTCGCCCACGCTCGGCCATGACCACGAGCCGGGTCGAGAGCGAGATTAACTCGTGCATGACCCGCCGTTGGTCGGCTCTTGGCTCGCGCAAAACAGTATGAAGCGTGATGACAACGGGCATTCTCAGTTCGCGTAGCAGTGCCAGAATATGACCGCCAGCTGGCCCGCCGAAAATTCCGAACTCATGCTGCAGGCAGACGATGTCCACGTTGCTGATGTTGAGGAAGTCCGCGGCCCGTACATAGGACGACAAGTCCTGCTCCTCAATTTCGAAACGAACTACCTCCGGGTATTCGTAGCCACCTTTGATGTCGTTAACTGACACTGAGAAACACTGGCTTTGGGGATGCGCAGTTGCAACAGCCTCAAGTAGGTCAGACGTGAAGGTGGCAATGCCGCACTTGCGCGGCAAGTGGTCACCAACGAACGCGATTTTGCGAACTCTAGAACCTTCTTTCATGAGGCAGTCCTTTGCGGCCAGTCGCGCCGGGCGCTTCTTTGAGGCGCTCGAGTTCGCCGAAGAGCGCCATTCGCTTGTGATTAACTTTCATAAGTAAACCAAGTCAGCATACTACGACATAACTACCTTGACAAGTCACTTAATTAACTCATAATGGTTAAACGGCCGAGGACTTCTGCGCACTGGCACGTCTGAACTAAGTCCACTGACTGGTTTAGATGGCATCGCCAAGGGGAAACGCTCAACCAAAGGCAAACACGGACATGGAAAGATCAACAGATGACAGACCAGTACTCGATGAAGAGATTTGGCAGGCGTGGATTCAAAAGTGTCAATTGCGCGAGCAGGCGACAGCTCGTAAATTAAAAAAGCTGGCTAGAATCGCTTTTTCCATCTTCGTCGTAGGAATCGTATTTTATCTTGTTGTAGTTAAGTCGCTTCTGGCTATGCGGTCTCGCGAACTCATCGAGTTCCGTCACACGAGCAGACCAGTGGAACAGCTGGAGCTAACGTTTCCTAGATTTGGAGCGCATTCTCTTGATATGCGGACGGATCCGGGCGGAGCTATGTCGGCGCGACACCTCCCTGAAAGTGCGCCACCCCCACATCGTTGCTGCGCGGCTAGGGGGTGCGAAAATGGAGCGGATCTCTAAGGCTTTGTAACTCCCGATAGTAATAAAGTGGTGTGGGTCGTTTTCCCTTGAACCTGAGCTTTTTCAGGAATTCGATTTCCTCCTCAGTTGCACTACCGCTAAGGGAGGCGTCCCGCAGGAATCTTGTGAGCCCCGGCTCTTGCTCGAAAGTGGCTTCGGGCTCCTTTTCAACGAACTCAAATCTCCTAGGCTGCCCTGGCGCCACTCTCCGGTTCAAGACAATTTCTACGCCAAAAGTCGCAAGGTCAACGTCCCAGGATTCGATCAGCGGATCCAAGAAAGAGACGCAGTTTTCGATCGACACGTCAAGGATATCCGTGTCCAGGAATTCCAGAATGGCCACCCGCATCTCTTCGTAGCTTCGGTTGCTGAGTCTTCCTACCAAGCGAAGCCAGTTTTCACTGTCCAGTTCTTCTTTGGTAACTCTCTTGACCACGTCTAGGAGTTTCTGGGTGACCAAGCGTTCGAGCTCGCCGAAGGGCTGCTTCTCAAAAATCGCCCGTATTTGTTTCTGCTTGTCGGGTTTGCATTTGCGAAGAACCAACTCTCGAACTTCTTTAAACAACGGCGTGGCCGGGTCTGCCAATCTTCTTTTTAGTTCTTCCTGGCGCTGCAGGTTAGCCAGCTTTGCCAGCTCACCGTTTGAAAGCTTCAAAAACTGTCCCATTTTCTCATAAATGTCTGTTCGATTAGGTGCTGGAGGCGCTTTTCTTCGAGTCAGCAATTGCGAAATGTAGGACTCGGTAACTTGGGCGGCGCTTGCGAGATCTCGCTGCTCCAGACCCAATTCCTCCAGCCTATGCTTGATCACCAAAGAAACATCCACGGAACCCTCCAGACCTAACTCTTTCAGATTAAGTATCCAGATATTCTCACATTTAACTTGACAAGTAAAGTTAATTAACTAGAATAGTTAATTAGGTGAGATCATTTCAAGCCACTTTCCAGGTATTCTGAACTAAGTCGGGTTATCTGACGTCGGTAGGATGCTTTCAAACTCTTCGGCCCGTCTCTGGCTGGAATGGGTTACCTCGCGACGTTAAAGCCGCGAAGGCGGCGGTTCCTGAACGCCACGGCAAGCGCAAGGGAGAGGCCAACGGCAGGCAAATCAAAACGGGCACAATCAAATTCTGACGAACCTGAAGTCGGAAAGGTTTCATTCGCCGGACATCACCCAGGTGACTACGAAACGTCTCCTGGGCACCCACGCGACTATTCACTTCTCACGCGCGGCATAGGAAAGTATCTTTCTGTTCGACCGGAAGACAAAAGAACAAGGACTCCCCTTGGGCGAGGGAGCCCGGACAGGGCAGTCTTCAGACCTCCCATGGATTCGATTCGCACCTCGGTTCTGAAGAGTTTCACTCAATAGCAGTCAGTTAGGAAGTGGCGCCAGAACAAAGCGAACGGAGATGGTTATGGCAAATCAGAAGAAGCAGCCTGTCGACTGGGAATCCCTTCTCCTTGGAATTTATAACGGGAAATGCAACATAGAATACGGCGCGAACCGCAACATCTTCGCGCAAGGAGAAGCTGCGAATTCCGTATTCTACCTCCGGCGAGGCAAGGTGAAACTCGCGGTGACATCCAAACAAGGCAAGGAAGCAATCGTCGCGATTCTGGGCGACGGCGAGTTCTTCGGTGAGGGATGCCTCGTAGGTCAACGGTTGCGCATGGCAACGGCTACCGCGATGACCGATTGCAGTCTGGCCAGGGTTGAGAGGCCACAGATGGCGCGCATGCTGCACGAACACCACGACGCCTCGGAATTGTTCGTCACCCACTTGCTTTCACGCAACGTCCGATACGAAGCGGATCTAGTCGATCAACTTTTCAACTCCAGCGAGAAACGTTTGGCTCGGATTCTCTTACTGCTGGCCCATTTTGGGAAGGAAAGCAGATCCGAAACGGTTGCTCCTAGAATCAGCCAAGACAACCTGGCACAAATGGTCGGCACGACCCGGTCACGGGTCAGTCATTTCATGAATAAGTTCAGGAAGCTTGGCTTTATCGATTACAGCGGCAACGGCGGGTTGACGGTTCAAAGTGGCCTCCTCAGTGTAGTCCTTCACGACTGAATACAAACGCCATGAGTGACGTAGCCTGTAGCTGGGATCTTCAGTCCAGCCACTGGCGTCAACCAGCGGAAAGGGACAAGCCTTTGTCGTGCTCATCGCCCACTTAAGTTTTCTGGAAAGGACCTAGCCACGTGCTTGGTCTTGATCACCATCCTGCGTGTTATACCCGGGTGTGCAGGGATGTTGGCACGATCACTTGTCTTCAATATGAAGCCCAGATGCGAGACGCGTTTCCATCGATCGGTGCGCCGCCGCAGGCGGCATGAGGAACTCCAATGCAAAAGCAACGCTTTGTTTTCGCGGTTCTCTTAACGTTCGCTTTTTGCACCGTGGCTCTCCCAGCCTTCGCCAAGGACAAAGAAAAGTGCAACGGACAAGACCAGTCTGAGGCGAAGCACGGGAAACAGCACAAAAAGTCCGAGCCGAAGCAGGAGATGAGGTTCCGCGGGTTGGACCGCAACAATAACGGCATCATCACCCGTGATGAGTGGCACGGCGACAACCGCTCGTTTGTTAAACATGACGGGAACCGCGACGGCGTCCTATCCGGGGACGAGGTGCGCCCCGATGGGCGCGGGTCTGACGAAGTGGTTTCAGGCGAGCGGCCCATGGGTCGTTTTAACGATCAGGACCACAACAATGACGGAGTCATCTCTCGCCACGAATGGCACGGTGACAACCCGACGTTCGACCGCATGGATTCCAGCCGCGACGGTGTGCTGAGCCGCGATGAGTTCTTCGCGCGTGGGGATGACCAACAATTCAGCTTTCACGAGCTGGATCACAATCGCGACGGCATGGTCGCACGCAGCGAGTGGAGCAGCGACGCGCGGTTGTTCGAGCGCCGGGACACCGACCGCGACGGAATGCTTAGCCCCGCGGAGTTCTTCCACCGGCCCTAGAGTATTACTCTGTCAAGTTGGTGCAACAACAACCCAGGGGTGGCTCACACATGGCACGATTTGCCATGTGTGCGGAAGGATTCGCACGTATCCCAAAAATCACGATGTATGCGCCACTCAAGAGTGAACTTAAGTAGTTTGAGGCGCGAGAAGGGCTGGTGTGTATAAAAGGGAGCGAAATCGCATATCGAACATAAACCGGCAAATCCCCCTCGCGCACGGCCGGTTGGCTTGGCCAAAAGTGTCGGATTGAGTCTCGCCAATTCCCGTTTCTAAGTCTTGGGCTGATCCGTACATGAGCGAAGGCGAATCCTGCGCCCGGTCGTCGGTGCTAATCGGTGAAGTGATGATCGGCGGAGTGGCAGGAACGGTACTGGAATCCAACGACGCATTCAACCAGGAGGAAAAAATGCTGCAGGCGATAGCAAACTGGTGGCGCGGATACTCTAGAGCGGACATGGAAAGCGTGAAGGAAAGGCTTTCGTACCCAAACAATTCGGGCAGTATTAGTATTCATGTCACAAACCCAGAAAGAAGGGCTCTTAGAGATTTGCGCAATCTGCGCAAGCCGAGCGGAGCAAGCTTGAAGCCTTCAAATAGTCTGAAGCCACTTGATAACCTGCCTGAGATAGAAGTGTCAAGCGTTGCGAGGTTGTAATTCGCCAGGATCGTCTCCAAACCCAAAATACAGACTGGTTCCGGATTTGGTTGAGCCGAAACCGCAAGACGACATTGGAACGTGCTTAACGCCTTCCTTCCCAGCGAGGGACCGGAACGGGCACCCGTGGCGGAGACATGCCAGCGGTTCATTTGGACTCGTGCCACATCGGCTCGATTGCGCGGCCGATTGGCGCCGGGGTATTCATCTCCGAAGACCAAGCGGAGGTCGAAGCTCACGGCGCCGTCAAATGGGCCAGGAACCCACAAACCGGAGCGACCACTCACGCTAAGTTCATCGCGGCTTTGACAACAGGTGGTAGCAATATTATATAGGTAATCGAGAGGTGATTATCATGTTGACGCTTAGAAATAGTTTCTTTGATTTGTGGGATAGAAATTTCGACGATTTCTCTAGTTAGACTGGGCAGGGCGAGCCAGAGTCGAAGGTTCGCAGCTTCACCCCGGAGGTGGAGTCTTACCAAAAGGACAATAACCTCATGTTTCGCCTGGCGGTTCCAGGAGTAGATCCCAAGGACGTGGATGTTTCAATTCAAGGTCGTTACCTCACCATCAAGGCAGAGAGGCAACGACCCGCGGACGTTAAGGAAGAGGACTGGCACCTAAGAGGATTCAGCTATGGCCGGATCGAGCGAACCTGGACCTTGCCGGAGAGTGTTGATCTGAACAAGATCGAGGCGAATTTCAACAATGGTGTGCTTGAGATCAGAATGCCGGCGGCCGAGAAGCTTCTTCCCAAGAAGATTGAAGTCAAACAGCTCAAATTAGCCGCGTAACGCAGCTCACAGCTCCCCAAAAGGAAAAAGCCATCCCGGATTTGGTTGGATGGCTCTTTTTTTAGGTGCCCGCCCGTGCGATTTCTGCGAACCCGCTGTCCCCTGCTGAGTTTGACGGAGCCCTCCCTGAGATATCGGGACCCTACAGCGTGAGCCCGGGCCCGCTACATCCCGCGGCCCATGTCGTCGGAATGAGTGCAACGAGCTTGGCTTTGGCGATGAAAACGGAGTTGATAGTCCATCGTTGCCTCCTCAGCGTGATCCTGCACCACTAGCATCGGTGTCTACCTTCGGTAATTGCCACCGGCCCACAGTGTAGTTCCTCGTGAACCGCGATGAGCAGTTTTGACCAGACGTGTGAGCTGTACTGAACTGACGCGGAATTGCCACAACGGTATAAGGGAACTTGTCCGGCGGTAGACATCACACTCACTAGCGAAGACATGATGCGTATTGAAGCTGTTGCCCCATCCAACGCGGCCAGTGGCTTACGCTACCCCGAGGAAATGATGAAATTTGTAGATGCTTGATTCCTGCATAGAGGAACGTCAAGCAGTTGAAGCAGTGAGCTGCCAAGTCGGCTTGGCGTCCGATGTCTCTATAGCGAACGGATCAGGAGTCTGGGTGCAGAACGCACATTGTTCCTGTCGGTCAGCAAACCTGCGGCTCGGCCGTAATTTTGGTTATGTATCACACCTTCTTTCGACAGGCCCAGATCAGACGCCCGCGATTTCCCAGTCCCGCAAACCACTCCTACGGTGCGGTCCCAGACTTGTCTTTGAAGCTCAACCACTAGGAGGTACTTATGGCGAATGCGATCGGGTCAACTGCCAGCAATCAGGTCAAACAAAGGCAACGGGAGACCTGCTCATTAGTTGCAATCCTCGAAGAGAAATGGGCCGAAGTGATGTCAAAGGATCAGGCCGGTCATTTCATCCATGAGTGTCAGGAATTGCGCGATCAAGTACAGCAGATGATTACTCAAGATTCCCGGTACCAAGCGCTCAAGGCGATCAGAGCGGCGCGGTGGCGATGAGCACCTTCTCCCATTCGCAGTAAATCTGAACTCGATCGATCGGCTAGTTTGGATGCAATTGCTAGGGGACACTGACTCGACGAAAGGCAAACAAGGCCATGAATACATCAACAGATGACCGACCAATGCTCGATGAAGAGATTTGGCGCGCGTGGATTCAAAAGTGTAAATTGCGCGAGGAAACAACCGCTCGAAAGTTAAAAAGGCTAGCCAGAACTGCTCTTACTACCCTTGCCGTTGGAACCGTATTCTATCTTCTTGCAGTTAGGTAGCATGTGCCTTCCGTCTGGTTCGAAGCGCTTGCGATCTCGCGAACCAGTGGGCGTCCGTTGCGGGAGCAGATCTCGCTGCTTCAAACGCAATTTCTTCTAGCCGATGCTTGATCATCCAAGAAACATCCCTGACTCCCCGCAGGGATTAACTCGCTGCAATTAAGTCTCTGCGAGTTTTCACATTTAACTTGACAAATAAGGTTAATTAACTAAAATGGTGAATTAAGTGAGTTCAGTCCAGTCACTTTCCAGGTACTCTGAACTAAGTCGGGTTATCTGAAGTCGCACTTCTTAGTTGCCAAACCACGGAGGTTGCTATGTTTGCTCGAAATGTTCACTTGCGTCTGAAACCGAATAGCGTTGCAGAGCTTACCCGGAGCATCGAAACAGAAGTTCTTCCCTTGCTTCGAAAGCAGAAAGGGTTTCAAGACGAGATTACGTTCGTTGTCCCAGGCGGAACCGAGGCCGTGGGAGTCAGCTTGTGGGATCAGAAAGAGAACGCGGAAGCTTATAACAAGAGGACTTATCCTGCAGTGTTGAAAGCCCTGGCAAAAGTAATTGAGGGAACTCCCAGAGTTCAAACCTACGAGGTTTCGAATTCCACCTTCCACAAAATCGCCGCTAAGACCGCAGCCTGAAGCGGAGAGGTCTTTGTCTGGGTGGGGGCGGCCATGTCCGCCCTCTCCCGGGTGGTCCGGCAAAGAGGAATCCAGATCAAAAAGAATAGAGGTTACCCATGCATACGAAAATCATGAAGTGGCTTTCCATCGCGGCATTGCTCTTGATGGGGTTAGGTCTGCCCGTTGGGAGTTACCGAGTGGGGTTAGAGATTCTAGTTTGTGTGACCGCCTTACTGGTGGTCACACAGGCCGTTCGCGCCGGCAAATACTTTTGGGCAACGGGATTCTCAGTAATTGCTGTGCTTTTCAATCCGGTTGTGCCGATCGCGCTTTCTGGGAGTGCCTCTCTGTTGCTGGCTTGGGTTTGCCTGACGACGTTCTCAATCTCCATAGGGGCAGTGAAGAGGCAACCGACACTCTCTGTAGCGTCGATAACAAGTCAGGCGCCGAGAAGCGAGTCACTGTAAGGTCGTAAAGGTAACGGCTAGGTGCCCCGGCAGGCAATGGGGGCAGATAGAATGGACCGTCCTGACACCAGCACGGGTGTGCTTGCGCCCGGATCGTTACGGTTCAATAACGAGCAGGGTTCCAATGGTTGGTGACTGTTCAACAATCTCGAAGGGTACCCTACTGGATCGAGGAGTTCGCAAAGCGAGGGGGAGGTCACTGTGCTGCAACTAATCTCGGGGTTCCTCCTTCTCTGTGCCGTGGTCTCCTCCGCGTCAGCCCAGACGGAGAGCACAGTCCCAGCTGTCGAGGCCATCGTTAAGCGCATGGCGCAGGCACGGGCCGAAAACCGGCACCGCTTTCGCCCCTACATCGTCACGCGCGACTACCAGCTGTTTGGGAAAGAAAAACAGGAAACTAAGTCTCAGGTGATTGTCGATGTTGCCTTCACTCCTCCAGACTCCAAGAAGTACGCGTTCCAGCAGGCTAGGGGGGTGGGACTGGGGACAAAGATTGTTCGCCGAATGCTGGAAAGCGAAGTGGAAATTGCGAAAGATTTTGGTTCAACGGATATCTCACCGGACAATTATGACTTCCGCTTCATCCGCGAAGAGAATATCGGCGGACAACCCAGCTACGTGCTTGAGCTGCATCCCAGGCGCAGGGACAAAAACCTGATGCGCGGGAACATCTGGGTCGATGTCAGGACCTACCTGCTTCACCGTACTGAAGGCGAGCCTGCGAAGTCCCCGTCATGGTGGCTGCGAGATGTGCGCATGGTGTTTCTTTACGGTGATGTCGGCGGAATGTGGCTGCAGACGGCTTCGGAGGCCACCGCCACTGTCCGGATACTCGGCCAGCACACGATGGTTGCACGCGACGTGAAGTACAGCATCAGCGAACTCGTTGCTGCCGGGTCTTCGGGACGGAGAGGCTTTTACGGTATACGCCTGACGGACCTCTTCGGCACCGTGAAATTTGAGTGACGTGATTCGTTTGTGAGGATGACGCGCTTCGAATTGGACAAGGCCCTCAGGTCCTGAGTGATTCTAGGATCGGGAGACTAGGCATCAAATCCTCAAAGGAGGACGGAATGGTCACCGCTCGTAGCCTCGCAGTCTCAATTTTTTGTGGCCTGCTCTGGACGCCTTTGATTTATGCACAAGATCTATCCCGATACCGAGAGTTTCAATTTGGAATGAGCCTGCTCGCGGTAGCGAACCAGGCAGATGTGAAGCCGTCTGAGGCGAGGGTAGTCCACCGACGTCCCGCGATGATTCAAGAACTGGAGTGGTGGCCGCAACATTCGCTCGCGGCCTCATCTAAAGCGGACCCGGTCAAGGAGGTCCTCTTCAGCTTTTACAACGGCGAGCTTTTTCGAATAGTGATCCACTATGATCCCTATTGGACCAAAGGGATGAGGAATGACGGCATGGTGGAAGCTATTTCGGCGACGTACGGAACCGCAACCCGACCTGCTGCGAAAATCATCAGCTTCTCTTCGTCTCAAGGGTACAACGACAGCGAAAAGGTCATAGCGCGTTGGGAAGACTCGCAGCACTCGTTCAACCTCTTCCGTTCCTCCTATCAGCCTACGTTTGGAATGGTGGTGTTTTCGAAGCGGCTGGATGCCTTGGCCTGGTTGGCTATCGTCGAAGCGATCCAGCTGGACGAGCAAGAGGCCTCCGCAGCGAGAAAGGCAACGTCAAAAGAAACAAGATGAGGAGGAGAAACTTCCAGCTCAAGAAGTTTGGCCAGCGAACAAAGAAAACTTTCGCCCTTAACGCGTCAATGAGCATTGGCCCGCTTGCTCAAGTGAAGCCCTCGCTTCAGCCATCGGGTTGGTGCCAAGCATTCTTCAGAGGCCATGACGCAAGATCGATCCAGGTACTGGGAGTTTCAACTGGGAATGAACCTGCTCGCAGCAGCGAAACAGACGCAGTTCGAAGAGGGACAGGTTTTGTAGAAGAGCTGCTCCCATCTGGGAGCGGCAATCCAAATGAAAGGACAGGACTGCAATGAAGGTTAGACCCCTGCATGATCGCATTCTGCTCAAACGGATTGAGGAAAAGGAAAGCATCAAGGGCGGAATCCTCATTCCCGACACCGCCAAGGAGAAGCCCCAGGAAGGATTGGTGGTAGCTGTCGGCAATGGCAAGATTCTGGAAAATGGAACCCGAATCAGCTTGGAAGTCAAAGAGGGCGATCACGTTCTCTTTGGGAAGTATTCCGGAACGGATATCAAGGTTGACGGTGAAGAATACCTGATCGTTCGTGAAGACGATGTCTTGGGAATTCTGACGCAGTCAGCCAAATCAAAAGTTTCCAAATAGTTTTCATCATGTGAACAGTAACTCGCTCATTTATTCAGGAGGATTAAATGGCAAAGCAAATTATTCAGGGGGCGGAGTCCCGGCAGGCGATTCTCAGGGGCATCAATCAATTGGCAGACGCCGTGAAGATCACTCTGGGCCCGAAGGGACGCAACGTGATACTCGACAAGAAGTTTGGTTCCCCCACCATCACGAAAGACGGCGTCACAGTGGCCAAGGAAATCGAGTTGAAAGATCCGCTGGAGAACATGGGAGCTCAGATGGTGCGAGAAGTGGCTTCCAAGACCAGTGATGTCGCCGGCGATGGCACCACCACAGCCACAGTTCTGGCCCAAGCCATTTTCCGCGAAGGCGTCAAGACCGTTGCCGCCGGCGCCAATCCGATGGCATTGAAACGCGGGATCGACCGTGCTGTTGAGCTGATCGTGGAAGAGATCAAGAAGCTCTCCAAGCCGGTTAAGGGAGACATGATTGCCCAAGTGGGTACCGTGTCGGCCAACGGCGATGCCACCATTGGCAACATTATCTCCGAAGCCATGAAGAAGGTTGGCAAGGATGGAGTTATCACAGTCGAAGAGGCCAAGACGATTGAAACGACGCTTGAGGTTGTGGAAGGCATGCAGTTCGACCGCGGTTATCTTTCCCCTTACTTCGTCACAAATCCGGAGCGAATGGAGGCGGTGTTGGAGGATGCCTTTGTCTTGTTGCATGAAAAGAAGATCAGCTCGATGAAGGACCTGCTTCCTTTACTTGAGCAGATTGCCAAGACCGGCAAGCCGTTCCTGATTGTGGCTGAAGAAGTGGAAGGCGAGGCTCTCGCAACCCTGGTCGTCAACAAACTGCGTGGCACCCTGAATTGTGCCGCCGTCAAGGCTCCCGGCTTCGGGGATCGTCGCAAAGCCATGTTAGAGGATATTGCTGTTTTGACCGGTGGCAAGGTGATCAGTGAAGACCTGGGAATCAAGCTGGAGAATGTCCAACTGGCCGACTTGGGCCGAGCCAAGAAGATCACCGTGGACAAAGACAATACGACGATTGTCGAAGGCGCCGGCAAGCCGGCTGACATTCAAGGCCGGGTGAAGCAGTTGCGCACTCAAGTGGAAGACACCACTTCCGACTACGACCGTGAGAAACTGCAGGAACGGTTGGCCAAGCTGGTGGGCGGTGTGGCAGTCATTAAGGTTGGAGCCGCCACCGAAACAGAACTGAAGGAGAAAAAGGCGCGCGTGGAAGACGCCATGCATGCCACCCGCGCAGCCGTGGAGGAGGGCATTGTTCCTGGCGGCGGCGTCACCTTCATTCGCGCCCTCAGCGCACTGGAGAAACTGAAGCTGGACGACGACGAGCAGATTGGCGTTAACATCGTCCGTCGGGCCCTGGAAGAGCCTCTCCGTCAGATCGCCCAGAATGCCGGAGTCGAAGGCGCGGTGGTGCTTTCCCGGGTGCGCGCGGAAAAGGGCGAAAACCATGGCTACAATGCCGAGACCGACACCTACGGAGACTTGGTGAAGGAGGGTGTTATTGATCCGGCCAAGGTGACCCGCATCGCCCTCCAGAATGCTTCATCCATCGCGGGGTTGATGCTGACCACCGAGGCGCTCATTGCTGAAATTCAGGAACGAGAGAAGACTCCTGCGAGCCCTCATGCTGGCGATATGGGCGGCGGGATGTACTGACCTGAGGATCAACATGGAATTAGACAAGGCCTTTGAGTTCGCGATGATTCTAGCCTGGGATGACCTGACAAGAGCTACCAAGCTATGCTCAGCACGGGTTGAATACCAGGGCGAACCTGGGACTTCTCTGGACCATCTGAGCGTCTGGTCGGCTAGAGCTTGGGGTTACTATGACCTGGTATGCGAGTATTGGACATGGGCTTCTTCGGCGCATCCAAGCGGGCTACGCTTTAGGAATGGCCAATACTCCGATCAGTTGGTTCAGACCCTTGATTTCATCATAAGAACCGGATGGTTACGCGGCTAGATCGAAGAGTCGGCGAAGCGGGATGGACCTCTTTCTATATGGCAGGTGAAATGAAAGCGCCTTGGCTCTCGATGGAGAGAAATCCCTACGCAGGGCAGTCAACCAAATTCTGACGAACTGAAGTCTGAAAGGTTTAATTCCCTGGAGATTACCCACGTGACTAGGAAATGCTTCTTGGGGCTATCGCACACAACTGTCTCCGCCCACCCGCGCCATATTCAGAAAAGCATTTTCCTGTTCGACTGGAAGACAAGACAACAAGGGCACCGCGTGCCGGCTTCCCGTAAAGAGAAAGCAGCATTGTTTGACTCGCGGTCGAGCTGATTGACTGGGGCAGTATGGCTGACCGATCTTGAACTAGCCTTGTCAATCGCAAGGGATCAAGTCCCCCAAAGGAGGGCCAAATGATGATCACCGCTCGCAGCCTCGCAGTTTCAATTTTTTGCGCCGTGTTTTCGACGCCTTTAATCTACGCACAAGATTTTTCTCGATACCGAGAGTTTCAATTTGGAATGAACCTGCTCGCGGTAGCGAAACAGGCAGATGTAAATCCGTCTGACGCGAAGATGATTCATCAACGCCCGGCGATGATCCAGGAACTGGAATGGCGGTTGCGGCACTCTCTCGCAGCCTCCCCCCAAGCCGACCCGGTTAAGGAGATCCTCTTCAGCTTTTACAACGGCGAGCTCTTTCGAATGGTGATCAGTTATGATCGCGACCGGACTGAAGGACTGACCGATGAGGACATGGTCGAAGCTATTTCGGCAAGCTACGGACCCGCAAGCAGACCCGTTGCGAAGATTATTCTCTTCTCTTCATCACATATCTATAACGAGCGCGAAAAGGTCACGGCGCGTTGGGAAGACTCGCAGTATTCGTTCAACCTCTTCCGTTCCGCCTACCAGCCTGTTTTTGGAATGGTGGTGTTTTCGAAACAGCTGGATGCCTTGGCCCAGTTGGCTATCGTCGAGGCGATCCGGCTGGACGAGAAAGAGGCACCCCAACGAGAAATTGCACGTCAAAAAAAGGAAGCTGAGGAGAACCGCGCTGCCCAAGAGAAGGTTAGGCCAGTGAACAAAGCGAACTTTCGCCCATAATGCGTCAGTGAGAAGTAGGCTCGCTTCCTTAAATGAGGAGGAGGGGCGCTGGCTTCAGCCAGCGAGTTGGTACTTGGCAGCCTGTGACAGCACTGGGGCTTTGGGGCCTCAAATACTCGCCCCACTGTGACGTCGGCGAAGAACCAGGATCAGTCCCACGGGTCCTGCCGCTGCTTGCCGCGACGGCCTAACTTTGATCGCTCTCGCTGGAGAAGAACGTACAGAAACCGTATTCGAACGGGTGGAGATTAGTCAAAGATCTCGATGGCTACGGATTGGATCGAAAGATCCGCGAAGTGGGATGGACCTTTTTCTACCTGGCTCAAACCAAAGCGACCGTCTTTGGTTTTGATACAGACAAGGCCGTGCGCAGGGCGGTCAATCGTATCCTGGCGAGGCTGAAATGGGAGGAGTTTAATTCCCTCGAAATCACCCAAGTGGCCGCGAAACGATTCCTAGGGCTACCTTACGTGACTGTCTCCGCCCACCAGCGACATATTCAGGAGAGTATTTTTTTATTCCACGCCAAACGGTTTGCGGAAAAGGACCGAGCCAGATTGGTAGCTGTCTGAACCGAGATGTAGGACTCACGCGGGAGGGACTTGTGTCGGAAAGAAATGGTGACAAAGCCAGGTTCAGCCGAGAACAAAAGAAGAGAAATCTTCATCGGAAACGTATTCGAGACCTCCGCAAGATACTGCGACTGGAAAACAAAGCAACAAAGACAACAAGTGCCGAGGCCAACTAAAGAGAAGCCAACCTCGTATGGTTCGCGGGTCGAGCTGACTGACTGGTTCAGTAGGGCAGTAATTGTTGCACCGAAGCAGCTCAGGTCACCTGCTTGTTTTGTTTGGAACGAAAGGCTTATTTAGAGTCGTGAGAAGAGTAGATTGGCTAACGGTTGGTACCGCAAGAAAGATCAACCCCAAAACAATTAGCGCAAAGCGGTCTATGGAGAACCGCATGGTGTTGTGCGCCAACTGTGATGCCAATCGAATTTTGGCAGTTTCTTCTTCAGGGACTCTGATTTGTTCCAGTTGCGGTTCGCAGAACTGGATCTGTGTCTTGGCTCCAATTAGTCCGCATTTCAAGAGACATGATGAACACGAGATTCAAGATTGGATTGCTGTGGACGAGTATATCGAGAACTTGGGAAGACAAGTATTTTTCACGCCCAATGCTGCTCTGATCTAACCGAGGTCAAGTCCGAGTGCTTTCCAGCCCTGTGATTCCTAGCCGTCAACGGCTAGGTCGAGTGGATCAGGACGTGAAGATCAGGCTTGGTTTTTTTCATAGAAGACAACATAGGGGATGCGCCACAAGGTCCCAAAGTCGAGAAGAAGATCATATGCAGTGGGAACAGATAATCAAAGAAAACATGGTGCTCGTGGAGGGAGAGAAAACGAGTTACAGAGTTCAGGACGGAAAAAGAGCAGTCTTGATTCTCTTCAGTACTGGAGAGTTCAACGTCCCCCTCGACTTCAGTGAGAGCCGATCCGACACGGCGCCGTTCGGGGGTCCGCATGAGATCACTTTGGACCTCTCGCACGCAGATTTTCTCATAGTCGATAAGCACCGAAATGACATGGCGTCGAGGTTCAAGCATTACATTCCGTGGGACAAAATCGTCGACATCGTCTTCTTGGAGCCTTCTCCCTATTACAGAGGTCGGGGCTCCCAGTAGTTCTCTCCCGCCATTTTGGCTGGGTTTGGCGCTCAATAGACATGCCACGATGACCGTTTCATACTGCTAATGGAATGGATGAATCAATGGCCGTTCTCATAAATGGACGCCCAATCGGTCAGCAGTCTCATCCCGAGAGCGTTTCTCCGCACAGCTTGATCCCGGAAACGCGGATCGACGCTGAATCGATCGTGCAGGCCTTGCGCGAAGCCATTCTCATTCTGGCTCCAGATCTGCGCGTGGTGTGGGCAAATCGATCTTTCTACAACACGTTCCAGGTCAGTCCAGTAGAAACCAAGGGGAAGCTCATTTTTGAGTTGGGAAATCGTCAGTGGAGCATTCCGAGGCTGAGAGCGTTGCTAGGAGAGGTACTTCCCAGATGCGTTGAATTCCAGAATTTCGAAGTGGAACACGATTTCTTGCGCATCGGTCGACGGACGATGCTCCTCAATGCCAAGAAGTTACAGAATGACGGCGATGATCTAGAGGTGATCCTCCTTGCGATTGAGGACATTACCGAGCGCAAACGCGCAGAAACAACTCGATTCAATCTTGATGTCGGCCTCAACGAAACACTGCGGACTCTGGCATTGACCGATGATCTCACCGGTCTGAACAATCGGCGCGGCTTCTTGACGCTTGCCGAACAACATCTGAAATTAGCCCGTCGAACCAAGCAAGAACTACTATTTGTCTTTCTTGATTTGGATGGCTTAAAACAAATCAACGACACCTTTGGCCACCAGGAGGGGGACCGGGCGTTGGCAAAAACGGCGGAGATTCTCAAAAGGAGTTTTCATCGTGATTTGGATCTTATTGCCCGCCTTGGTGGAGACGAGTTCGTGGTCCTCACGATAGATTCGTTCCATGAAAGCTCCGAGATTATTTACATTCGTCTGCAAGAGCACTTGAAGATCATCAACGCACGAATGAATTGCAGCTACCAGCTAACCTTTTGCATCGGTATGACGCGCTTCAATCCTAAAAGCGAGGCGACCATCAATGACCTAATGGCTGAAGCAGATGAAGTCTTGTACAAGAATAAACGAGCCCGGACAAAGCTCGAGAAGCGTGCGTGAGCAGCGCTTGTGAGAGAACTCGTCCGAGATCCTGGAGAACAGGAAGAAAGAGATGACATGATGAGCGAAAATGGTGAAAAAAAGACGATTTGGGAAAGAATAATCAAGCAGAACATGGTGCCGCTTGATGTTGATGGAAGCGAATCCATTTATGCATTGAATCACAAAAAGAATGGAGCGGTCGAGATTCACTTTGGTGCCGAATATTTAGTCCCTCCCCGCCAGCTATCCAAATTGGAACCGACCGTGGGTCTAAAGAGCGACACTTTGGACATCTCAGGTGCAGACTTCCTCGTCGTGAATAAAAACCCAGCTCTTAACAGGTCCAGGCAGTACATTCCTTGGAAGAAAATTCGTGAGATTATCTTCCTTGACGCCGAGCCATAGCTAGCCTCGGGCTCTGGTCACACCTGGTTAGTTATTCCACTACTGCCTCCTAGACCTTGGAAAAGTGCATTGGTCACGTGAGCCCGAAAAAAGAGGGAGTATCAAACTGCTCTCGATCGCAAGGAGCTGGCGACCACTGTGCCAGCCTTCTCCTGGAAACACTGATCCCGACAGACTTTTCCGCCTGCGCCTTATGATGATGGCCTGTGTGCAAATGACGCGGTCGGAGGGTTCCTCTTACTCCGACTGTTCCTGGCGTCCGGAGGGATCTACGCTGACAGGCAAATCCGGCGGTCCCTTCGGCGGCCAAACGATCGAAGCAACGACCGAAATCGCTAGCACCCCAGCCACCACCCCCAGCGCTATGCCCACCGGGATCTTGTAGAAATCCGAGACCACCATCTTCAGTCCCACAAAGACCAGGATCACCGAGAGTCCATACTGCAGGTACTGGAACAGCTGGATAATCCCGGCTAGGGCAAAAAAGATTGAACGCAGTCCCATAATCGCGAACACATTCGACGTGTAGACGATCAAGGGGTCCTGGCTGATCGCTAGCACCGCCGGAATCGAGTCTACGGCGAACACCAGATCTGTCGTCTCTACGAGGAGCAACACCACGAACAGGGGAGTCGCCATTACCTTCCCCCTCCTCTTGACGAAAAACTTTCCACCCTCGTAGTTTTCGGTGACGGGCATCCAGCGGCGGAAGAGTTTGAGCAGCGGATTCTTTTCCGGATGGATCTCTCTGTCCCTCTGCACGGCCATGTTGATGCCCGTGTAAATCAGCAAGGCACCAAAGAGATAGATAATCCAGTGAAACTTGGTGATCAACGCCACCCCCATTCCGATGAAGATAGCGCGCATCACAATAGCGCCCAGGATCCCCCAGAACAGCACCCGGTGCTGGTAAAGCCGCTCGACCCGGAAATAGGAGAAGATCAAGAGGAAGACAAAAAGATTGTCGACGCTGAGCGCCTCTTCAATCAGGTATGCCGTCAAGAACTCCAGCGCTTTGACGGGTCCCTTCCAGAAATAAATTCCTAAATTGAACAACAGAGCCAGAGTAATCCAGACGGTGCACCAGATCAGCGCTTCTTTGATTCTGATAACATGCGCTGTGCGATGAAAGACGCCCAGATCGAGCACCATCATCACGACCACAAAGATGCCAAACCCGACCCACAATAAGGTTTCTGAGGACATGCAGAGCTCGTTCAAAAACAAGGATCGACCAGATCAACGGCATCGTAGCTTGCTAGGCAGAAAGCAGCCACCGAAGCCGCGCTTCTTAGTCTCGCCTGAAAGATTAAGCGAAAAGCTGTAAAAATAGAAGAGAGACTGTAACACCTTCAGCTATTCAAGGAGGCGGGAAGGTACGTCAGCTTCGTGGCCTGACCAAGCCAGCCCGGAAGGGCCGAGAGATTCCGGTGATCTCTCTGACCGAGACACTACGAAATGATTGGAAGCAAATCTCACCTATGTGTAGCGAGCGACCTCTGACCGTCGAGGACCGAGGCTCCGTTGGCGGCTGGCCCCTCACCCGGCCTTCGGCCACCCTCTCCCCACAAACGGGAGAGGGCAGACAAAATTTTGACCAGTTCTTGAACTTCGGCCGCAGCAAGTGACTCTAGACTCACGACGAGCAGAGGGACTCCGATTTGCGAATCCGCTCCATTCAATCCATTTGCTTTCAGCTAAGGGAACCCGGAGAATGAAGGCGATGGCTGGGGGTTGGACACTCGCTGCTTGCGGAGGCAGTATTTGGCGAAGACCGGCGAACGGGCTGCTATCCGAGCAGCCATTCTGGGAATTCTAGTTAATGGGAGCCTGGCAACAGCCAAGCTCATTGGCGGAATTCTCGGCAGTTCCTACGCCCTGATTGCGGACGCGGTCGAATCGATGACTGACATCTTCAGTTCGTTCGTCGTCTGGCGGGGACTCTCGGTCGCCATCCAACCGCCCGATTCCAACCATCCTTACGGACACGGCAAAGCTGAGCCTCTGGCTGCTTCATTTGTGGCACTCACTCTGCTGGCAGCGTCTTTGGGCATTGCTATTCAGGCAATCCGGGAAATTCTCACTCCTCACCTCACGCCAAAGCCCTTCACGATCTGGTTGCTTCTCGCCGTGGTCGTCACCAAAGAGACTCTGTTCCGATTCGTTTTCAAGGTCGGGGACACAGTGGGCAGCACCGCCGTTCGCACGGACGCCTGGCACCACCGCACCGATGCCATCACTTCAGCGGCGGCAGCCATCGGAATTGGCATTGCCCTCTGGGGGGGTAAAGGCTACGAGTCAGCCGATGACTGGGCGGCACTTCTCGCCAGTGCTATCATTGCGTGGAACGGAAGCCGGCTGCTGCGGCCCGCAATCGACGAACTAATGGATGCCTCACCCTCTGAAGATATGCAGAAGCAGATTAAAGAGATTGCCCTGAGCTGTGATGGGGTTCTTGCCGTGGAAAAGGTATTAGCCAGAAAGACAGGGCTCTCCTATTGGGTTGATATGCATCTCGAAGTCAACAAGTCGATGACGGTTGAACAAGCCCACACCGTCGCCCACACGGTCAAGGACAACATCCGCAAGCGGCTTCCCAAAGTCATTGAGGTCTCCGTCCATGTGGAACCCTATCCAGAAACTCAGATACTGAGCCGCCGCAGTCAGGCCAATTGACGATTGTCGATTGACGAACCGCCACTCGACAATTCCTAGCGCTTGCCCAGCAGATCCAGGGCCGCCGCCGTCATGGTCTTCACGCCAGTCTTTATGGTGGGCTCGGGAATCGGGGCAAAGATGCTCGAGTGCAGCGACGGTAGCGGCTTGCCTCCTTCCTTCCGGCTTTCTTCGATCGCAACGCGGCCGGCCGCCCCCAGCCAGAAGATACAAATGGGAATCTTTTCAACGGTTCGGCCGAAGTGGCCGAAATCTTCGCCACCCATCACGGGCTCCCGCTTGACAACGTTCTCTTCACCCAGGATCGCTTCCATCGCGCGGCTGACACGCCGGGTCAACTCCGGATGGTTGACCGTCGGACCAATGGCCTCTTCTTCTCTTACCCTCATGACAGGTTCTCGTCCCGGAGGCACACCAGCCGCCTGAGCCATCCCATTGGCGATGCGTTCAATGCCAGACAGAAGTCGTAAACGGACCGTTTCGGTGAAAAAGCGGATCGGTCAGTTGAAGCTGCACTTCGTCTGGGATGATGTTGTGCTTAGTGCCGCCGTGAATCGATCCAACCGTCACAACGGCCGGGTCGATCGCCCGCATCTCGCGGCTAACAATGGTTTGCAGTCCAACAATCGTTTGGGCTGCCAGAACGATTGGATCCTTCGTGACGTATGACCAGGCTCCGTGGCCCGAGATGCCGCGAATCGTCAAGTCCACTGAACTCGTTCCCGCCATAGCGGGACCTTCGACCGCACCGACTTTCCCTGCCTCCAGGCTGGCGTCATCATGGAGAGCCAGCACGTAATCGGGCTTTGGAAACCTCTGAAACAGCCCAGCCGCCAGCATAGCCTTGGCGCCACTGCCACGCTCTTCTGCGGGCTGGCCAATCAGAACGAGAGTACCGTTCCAGCGATCCTTGAACTGGCTCAAGAGCCGTGCCGTTCCAACGAAGCAGGTCATATGGATATCGTGACCACAGGCGTGCATAACGCCTACCTCGGTGCCGCGGTCGTCCTTGGTCTTGACCTGGCTGGCGTACGGCAACCCTGTTTGCTCGGTCACTGGTAACCCATCAAGATCGGTGCGAATCATGAGGGTTGGACCCGCCCCGTTCTTGAGAACTCCCACGAGACCATGCCCGCCAAAGCTTCCCGTAACTTCAAAGCCGGCGTTCCGCAACTCCTGCTGGATTCGTTGAGCCGTCTGCTCTTCCTGAAATGAAAGCTCCGGGTTGGCGTGCAGGTGACGATAGAGTTGGAACAGGCTGTCATACTCGCGATCAACATACCCTTGGATGTCGCGTTGCAGAGGATGGTTTTGGGTCAGACTCAGCTGAGCCGAGCTTAACAGGGTCAGCAACAAGGTCATAGTCCCCGCTGAGTGCCGTGAAAACGAACGCATTATTGCCTCCTGTAGGTGCGCAGCTTCTCCGAGCGATGGCAGGCGAAGCTAGCGCGTATGGGCACCGCCACAAATATACGCTGGAGATTCAATGCTCGCCTAAGGGAGACCCCGTAGCCGCTGGCCATGGTTGGCATGGTTCGTCGTTGCGAGCCGCACGTTATGCCCGCTGCTCAGCCTACCACCCGGCGCAGCAGACAGCGCCGCCCCTCTTCAGCTGAGAGGGGAATTTTTTCAGGCAGGTTACTCTTCAACGCTCCTAAGTGGGAGCGAGCAACCTCAGCCTGCCGACGGACGGAAGTGTTTCTTATCGGAGCCTGACTCGCCTTGGGAACTTGGTCGCCACCAAGCGGACTAGCGCACTCTATCTGTTTTCCAAAACGCGTTGCACGTCGGAAAAATCGTCAAATGCGTGGTAACCAATCTTCTGCTCATCGCAATATCGCGCCAGGCCAGACTTGGCAAAGACCCAGTCTGCCTCACCGGCAGCGCTTCGATCGGAGAGACCGTCACCGATAAAGGCGGTTCGATATCCTCCCTGTCTGGCCTGGCGGAGTGCGGCTCCTTTGTCATGTCCCCAGGAAGTGTTGTCCAGGAATTCCAGATGCCATTGGCCCTGCTCTACATGCACCCGATTGGCCAGGATCCGAACGTGACCGAGACCGTGAGGCTCCAATAGGCTCTCGATGACTTGTCTCATGCCTCCGCTGAGAATAGTCAGAGGTATCTGTTGCTCCTGACACCATCGGGCGAATCCGGGAAATGTCCTGTCGATCTGGACGTGCCCTCGCAGAAACGCCAGAACCTCGTCCAGCGAACCGCGAATGGCTTGTACTTCCAGCTGGATACCTTCGCGCAGGGAGACTTCACCGGAGGCGATGCAACGCCCGATGCGGCGGCGGAACTCCACGCCAGCGAAGGACTCCGCCAGGAGATTCAGCGTATCCGGATGAGCAATAGTCCCATCAAAGTCGCTGAAGATGGCCAGAGGCCTGCCTGCTGCCGTATCCGCAGTGAAAGCATCTCTCATTGGTTTTGAGTTCGACCTCAGATGCTGAGTGCGACCCGAGAAAGTGTCCTGCCGAGAGGCCGCAAAACCGCCAAGATGATGCCCTGACTGGACAGCTCAGACAACAAAAATCACCTTGAAATTCGTGATACTGCGATATCTAATACGGACGCATTTTGATCAAGAGTTTCTTTCCCGCGCAAACTGGGCTTCTCCAGACGGCGCTCTCCAGCAACCAAGGGAATATTAGCGAAGGGAGATTTCATGCGGACATTCTGTGAAACGTTCGAATTTCCACGAGGTTCTTGGCTTCGAGCGGGGATCCTGGGCCTCTTGATCGTCGGCCTCCAGGCGAGCAACTCAGGTTCTGGCCTGGGCGCCCAAGCGCCGGCGATCCAGGAAAAAAGCGGCGGCTACGCGCCCCCTGCAGCCAACCTGGCGTCTCGACAATGGTTTCAAGATGCGAAGTTCGGATTATTTATTCATTGGGGAATTTACAGCGTACTCGGTGACGGCGAATGGGTGATGAACAACAAGCAGATGACAATTGCTGAGTACGAAAAACTGCCTCCCCAGTTCAACCCAACTGCCTTTGTTCCGGCCGAATGGGTCAGCCTTGCCAAGGCTGCGGGCATGAAATACATCACGATTACCAGCAAGCATCATGATGGGTTTGCGATGTTCGATTCGAAGGCTTCGGATTATGACATCGTCGATCGCACGCCCTACAAGAAGGACGTGTTGCAGATGCTGGCTCAGGAATGCCGCAAACAAGGGCTGAAGCTCTTCTTCTATCATTCGCACCTCGATTGGCACCATCCGGATTATCATCCTCTCGGGAGAACGGGACACCACAGCGGCCGGGAGCCGAAGGGCGACTGGTACCGTTATCTGGACTATATGGATAACCAGTTACGGGAACTCTGCACCAACTATGGCGAGATCGGCGGCATCTGGTTCGATGGCTGGTGGGACAGGCCCGATGCCGACTGGCGGTTGAATCGGACCTATAAGCTCATCCACGACCTGCAACCCAAAGCGCTTATCGGCAACAATCACCACCGCAAGCCCTTTCCCGGCGAAGATTTCCAGATGTTTGAGAAAGACCTGCCCGGAGCGAATACGGCGGGATTCAATGCCGAGTCAGAGATCGGCAATCTCCCTCTGGAAACCTGCGAGACCATCAACAAATCCTGGGGCTATAGCAAGAATGATAAGTCCTTCAAGAGTGAAAAGGAGTTGCTGCATTATCTCATCCGTGCCGCAGGCTATAACGCCAATTTCCTACTGAATGTCGGTCCGATGCCGGACGGCACGATTCAGCCGGAGTTCGCGAAACAACTCCGAAGCATGGGAGACTGGCTCAAAAAGAACGGCGAAAGCATCTACGGAACCCGCGGCGGCCCCCTCGCGCCTCGGCCTTGGGGCGTCACGACCCAAAAGGGGAAGAAGATCTACTTCCATGTCCTCGACTGGCAGGATTCTCTTCTCCCGCTTCCCAAGATGCCAGGCATCATTCGCAGCGCCAAGTTCCTCAAGACCGGCAGCAAAGCCGATATCATCGATACCGGTTCGGGCCTGGTGTTCAACCTACCCAAGGAAGCGATGGATCCCATCGATACCATCATTGTGCTGGAGATGTAGTGTCATTCACTGGGAGGGCCGGCGTCCCTGCAGAGGGACTACTTCGTATCACTCTCATCCTTTCTTTTTTGTGTCCCCGTCCAGCCTCTGAAAGATCTCATGCGCAACTTGTAGTCCCTCCCAGGCTGACGGGAAGCCCGCGTAGAATCCCATCTGCAGCAAGGTTTCCTGGATTTCCTGCCGGCTGGCACCGTTCTTCAGCGCCATCTCAATGTTGAGCGCCAAAGCGCGGCTGCGGCCCAGCGCGGCAAGTCCTGCGATGGTGACCAGGCTGCGAGTTCGCAGATCCAGAGCTTCTCTGGTCCACAACTCTCCCGCCAGAATTCCCAAGACGAACTCCTCAAAGTCGGGTGAAATCTGCCGCCACTGAGTGCGGACCTCTTCAGCTCGCGCTTTGCCGAGCATCTTTTGAAACTGCTCGAATCCTCTTTGAATGCGTTCGGGTGAAACTCCCGGCATAGTGAACCTCCGTTTGGAACCAAAAACTCACCGCAGAGATACGAAGAGGTTGGAAAAGCCCTAATCTGGATAGACGAGACACGAGGATAACGATGGCCGCAGATGAACGCATTCCCGCGCCCATTTCTGCGTCGTGGCCTAGCTGTGGGTCGTCAAACCCAGATCGCGAGACGACAACTTTCAGGCTCGATACCCGCTAGACACCTCCAAGGCCTGTCCCGTAATGCTCCAAGCTGCGTCCGACACCAGGAAGGATACCATCGCTGCGACGTCCTCCTCGCCGGGGAAACGCGGGATTGCCAGATGCCTCAGATATTCGGCTTTCACAGCGTCGACGGACTTGCCCAGTGCCTGCGCCCGCTGCTCAATGACTGACTGCATAACCACATTATCAACCGGCCCAGGGCAGACCGCATTGACCGTAATGCCCTGCGGCCCCAGCTCCTGGGCTAGCGTGAGAGTCAAACCAATCAATCCCCATTTGCTCGCGGCGTAACCCGCACGCAGCGGGTACGGAGTCTTGCCGGCCATGCTTGAGATGTTGACAATGCGTCCCCAGCCTTTGCGCTGCATTCCTGGCGCGAAGGCCTGGCTGCAAAGAAACGGCCCGGTCAGGTTGACTCTGAGGACTGCTTCCCAATCCGGTGGTGGATAAGCCACGACCGGAGCCGTCGGCCCGCGAATGGCGGCATTGTTGATGAGAACGTCAACCCCGCCAGATTCCTCCAGGATCAGCCGTCAATCGAATGATGTCTTTCGGATGACTGACGTCTGACCGATAATAGCTTACCCCGACTAAAGGCTCCCTTGGGTCCGCAATATCGGCCACGGCAACTCGTAGTCCATCGGAGTGCAATTTGCGGGCAATCCTGCTGCCGATTCCCTGCGCCCCGCCAGTCACCAGAGCTAACTTCATTGAACTCATTTGACATGCCCTGGCGCGAAAATGATACCGCGCAGTTTGTTAGCCCTTCCATTTAACCCAGCAGCCTTGTCAGATCCGAGCGCACCGATACTTATCCTTGATGTTCTGATTAAAGTATTCGCCGATCGACTCAGCACTTATTAGATTCCGATACTCCGCCTCAGGAACATCGAAGTACTGATAGACGGAACTACTCGTGAACTCAATCTCAAGCGTCATGGAATTGGGGTCGTAGCCAACCGAGGCGACGGTGGATGAAGTTACCGGCGTTCTCTTCACTTATAGCTCCCGAGATGGTTTGCCGCTCTCGGGTTTTCGCTCGGCCATTGCTCAACAACGGGTGTAACCCTCGGCTTGTTTCGGTCGGTTCCAGCCGCCGTTGGCATCCACGCCATAGATCTGCGGGTCGCACTGCGCAGGCAGCTTGGGGGCGAGTCGCTAGATCCGAAGCCTATCAGGTGAGCAGGTCGTGCACCACTCGGCCGTGCACGTCCGTCAAGCGGAAATCGCGCCCGGCATAGCGGTAGGTGAATTTCTCGTGATCGAAGCCGAGCAGGTGAAGCAGCGTCGCGTGCAAGTCGTGTACGTGGACCTTGTTCTCCGCTGCCGCGAAGCCGAACTCATCTGTCGCCCCGTACACGATGCCCTTCTTCAGGCCCGCGCCAGCAAGCCACATGGTGAAGCCATACGGGTTGTGATCACGGCCGTTCACCATGCCGGAGTTGGCCCCCAAGTCCGGCAGCTCGACGGTCGGCGTACGCCCAAACTCGCCGCCCCAGATCACCAGCGTGTCCTCCAGCATCCCGCGTTGCTTCAGATCCTTGATCAGTGCAGCGATCGGCTGATCGCATTCTCGAGCCAGACGCCCATGATTCGCCCGGATGTCGTCGTGGCTGTCCCAGGGCTGCCCTGCCCCATGCCACACTTGCACAAAGCGCACGCCGCGCTCGAGCAGGCGTCGGGCAATGATCATTTGCCGCGCCTGAACGCCCTCACCGTACATCTTCAGAATGTGCTCGGGTTCTCTTGAGAGGTCAAAGGCGTCGTCTGCTTCCATCTGCATGCGATAAGCCAGCTCGAACGATTGGATGCGCGCTTCCAGCAGCGCGTCGTTCGGGCGCCGCTCCTGGTAGCCGCGATTCAGCTCCACCAATAAGTCCAGTTGCCGGCGCTGCTCGGCCGACGTCGCGAAGCTGTTGCGGATGTTCTCAATCAGTTTGTCGATCTGCGTCTCGCGCGTGTCAATGTGTGTTGCCTGGTAAGCGCCCGGTAGAAAAGCTGAACGCCAGTTCTGATTTCCTTGAGTCGGCAGACCGTCCGGGCAAAGCACGATAAAGCCGGGCAGATTTTGATTCTCAGAGCCGAGGCCATAAGTGACCCATGACCCGAAGCTCGGCCGAACCTGGCGTACATCGCCACAGTTCATCATCATCAGCGACGGCTCGTGGTTGGGAATGTCCGTGTGCATCGAGCGCACGATACAGAGGTCGTCGACGCAGCCGCCGACATTCGTAAAAATCTCACTGACCTCTGTGCCGCTCTGGCCGAACTTCCGAAATGTGAATGGAGAGGGGAACGCAGCGCCCGTGCGGCGCTCCGTTTTCAGCGTGATGGGAATCGGTTTGCCGGCGTACTTAGACAGCGACGGCTTCGGATCAAATGTGTCGACGTGCGACGCGCCCCCGTTCATGAATAGGTGCAGCACCCGCTTGGCCTTGGCGGGCAGCGATGGCTTCTTCGGGGCAAGTGGATTGATGGCTTGGCTGGCCGGTGCCGCCTTCAAGTAACCAGTGTCGCTGAGCGTCGACGTCAGCGCGACCAAACCCATGCCCATGCCGCAGCGCGAAAGCATTTCGCGCCGGGTGAGAAACAGATCTCGTGGTTTCATATTTGCCCTCCTTCAGTCGACAAACGCGAACTCATTGGTCTCCAGCAGCACCTGTGCATAACGTGCCCACGCATCCAACGGCTGCGGCGACGGGCCAGTAAAGTCGCTCTTGGCGCTCCAGATCTGCTCGCCGCACTTGATGACCGGGGCCCAAGTAAACCCATCATTTTCGGGATCGAGCCGCGAGTCGACCACAAAACTGATCGTGTCGCCTTTCTCCACCATGATGCCGTCCATCTTTGTCTCGGCCTTGGACCCATTCACCGACCAGGACGCTAGCTCACCCTGGCGGCTCGAGACGATGCGCCCGCGCACGCCGTCACCGTAGGGCACGGCGGGTTGTCCATGCTGCAGCGTGCCCTCGATGCTGAGCTTTCCAGAAGCCGGGCTCACCCAGCGGCGGACAACGGCTTGATCCGCCTGCTCACCGGGCTCGCCGCCTGCCGCGCGAAGCACTGCCTTGCCAGAGTGAGATGCCGGCAGCACCCAGCCTCCCTGCCAGCGGTCAGATCCGAATACCGTGAACGGCGTGAAGGACTCGATACGACCCGCGTCCACACGAAACTCTCCCGTCCCATATTGCCATGGCGAAGCCGAAGCCACCTGAGCTGCTGGCTCGGAACGTTGCGAAAGGAACTTCAAGCCTGCCTCCATCTCCGCTTTATCGGGTTCGCGGGCAAAGATCAGGCGGTAGAGATTGCTGATCTTCCCGGAAGCAGTCGGCGCGCTAGTGACTTCAGGACGAGCTGCAAGAGCACGGGCCTGTTCCGCGACAAACGGGCTATTCAAGAAAAACAGCGCTTGCTGCGGCACCGTCGTGACGTAGCGCATCGGCGCGTGCTGATCCGGTGAGGCAAAGTCAAACGAACTCAGTAGTCCTGGAATACGCCCGCGCTCAATAAAGCCATAGACCGAGCGGCGGGGCACTGACGGTTGGGCCGTTAATGGGAACGGAACGCCACCCATCGTAAGATCTAGCCGCCCCGCAGCAGCAAGCATCGAATCGCGCAGGCTCTCGATTTCAAGCCGCCGCCGGTTCATCCGCCATAGCAACTGATTCTCAGGATCGATTTTTCGCGCGGCTTCATTGTCGGCGCTCACCTGCCGGTAAGCAGCGGAGGTCATGATCAGCCGGTGCAGCTTTTTGAGTGACCCACCGGACTCCAGAAATTTTACGGACAGATAGTCAAGCAGTTCCGGGTGCGTCGGCGGATCGCCGCGTAAGCCGAAGTCGCTCGGTGTACGAACCAGTCCAAAGCCGAAGTGGTGCATCCAGACGCGATTCACGATGACGCGCGCAGTCAGGGGATTTTCAGGATCGATGATCGAACCCGCCAACTCCAGCCGTCCACTCCCATCTTGGAACACGTTTTCGTCGCTGCCGCCCAGACAGGAGAGAAAGCGAGGCGGCGTCAGCGCTCCCGGATTGTTGGGATTGCCGCGGAGAAATACATGTGCCGGAACGGGATGCGGCAGATCTTCCACAGCCATGGCACGCGGTGCCGCGCCGTCATAGGCGGCTTGCGCCAGCATCGCGTTGTAGCGAACGCGAATGGAGCGCATATTGTTTCTGTCGCCCTCGGTGCAGATCAAGTCAAACTCCTGGAGAGGCACATCGACCGGAGACTTGGATCCGCGAACGACCGCGCGGAGCCGATCGGCCTCGGGATCACCGAAAGGCTCGAGGCGATCATGTCTCGCGAGGACGGCGGCATACGCTTCCGCGAGTTCACGCAGCGAGGAGATCGGTTTCGCGTCCACTTCCGCCTCGATTACTGAGGCACCGGTGGTGGTTTTGCGTATTCTGGGCCAGCTCGCCAGGAACTCCTTCTCAGGAATCGCCGCGGCTGCGTGCCAGAGCCGGAATACCGGTTCGTCACCGCCTTTCGATTCTCGCAGATATCTTTGCCAGCGAGCCAGCAGGTGCTCATTCAACTGCCGGTCGCGTACTAACTCCTCGATCTCGGGGTTGCTCAGGCCTTCGGCATCGCGTGCTGCCAGCATATAGTCCGCCGCTTGCGTCTTGAAGAAGGCGACCATCTCCGCGTGGCGGCTGGCACGGTATTCCTGATAGACCTTCTGAATACGATCGAGTCGTTCCTGGTAGACAGCCTGATTCTGCGAGAGACTGGCCGGCTTCCCTAACAGGGGCAGTTCGTTCGGCTCGCGGATGTTCGACAAGATCGAGTACAGTGAATAGTAATCTTTGGTTGGAATCGGATCGTACTTGTGATCGTGGCAACGGGCGCACGCCACCGTCAGCCCAAGCAGGCCTCGCGAAACCGCATCGATGCGATCATCCACGGTCTCCGGATAGCTGTTCGGAAAGTCACGCCCGAGGCTCAGGAAACCGAGCGCTGCGAGATGCCGTGGGGCGGCGTTCGGTACGCGATCGGCAGCTAACTGATAGAGTACGAATCGATCGTACGGCAGATCTTCGTTCAAGGCGCCAATCACCCAGTCGCGATAGGTGTAGGACCACGGATAACGCTGCCCTGTGTTGACCGAGTCGTTTACTGAGTCGGAATAGCGCGCCACATCCAGCCAATGACGTCCCCACCGCTCGCCATATCGCGGCGAGGCCAGAAGCCCATCAATCAGGCGCTCGTAAGCATGCGGTGTTGCATCATTGACGAACTGCTCGACCTTCTCAGCCGTAGGCGGTAGCCCGGTCAGGTCGTATGTCACCCGGCGGATCAGCGTTCGCCTGTCAGCCTCGGGCGACGGCGCGAGATTTCTGCGTTCCAGGCGGCTGAGAATGAAGCGATCGATATCGTTTCGGACCCAGCGCTGATTCTTGACGGCGGGGAAGGCCGGCAACTGTGGTTTCTGCAGGGACCACATGAGGGGCTGCTTCTTGTCGATCGTTGACGGATCGGCCGGAAGTGACGCTCCCTCACGAATCCAAAGCTCGAAATCGGCCACCTCCTCCGGCGAAAGTGGATCGCCGGGCGGCATCTTCAGCTTCTTGTCCGTGTGCCGGATCGCACGAATCAAAAGACTGCCCTCCGGGTCACCCGGCCGGATCGCAATGCCGGAGTTCCCACCTCGCCGGATCCCCTGCGTAGAATCGAGCAGCAACCCTCCCTGAGGTGCCGTGGCGGACGCACTGTGACACGCATAGCAGCGGGACGCCAGCACGGGTCGGATCCTCTTCTCAAAGTGATCGATCGCGGCATTCTGTGCGCGAGCCCCTAGAGCGAGCGCGGCGGCTAAGGTTGCCAGCTGCAAGAACATTCGAATCTCCTGAAAAACATTAAATCAGAATTCAGGCGCGCGCGCGAGCATAAGCTCTCGGCGGGGAGCCAGTATGCCGGGAATATGGCGTCACTGGCTACCGTGGCGAGCGACCTCAAACAGCCAGTCCATCTGATGAGTGACGGGGATGAATCGATGGACTCTCTCCTCAGATCGGGATTCAGGCTTGTAGCGCCGCCCGCGTTCGCTTGACCAAGTCATTGTCAGGGCTTATAGAGCCACTCAGATTGAACACGCTGGCGGCGAGGTAGCGATCGCGACAAGCCGGGGAAATATGGTAGTAGTCTTCGAGGACGGCCGAGCTGAACTTGTAGTCGTGCGAATTTCTTCCCTTCAGGAATACCAATCGCCGTGCGGCGTCGATCAACTTTTCCGGCTGTGCGTTTTCCTTGAGATAAGAAAGAACCTTGCGAGCCGCGGTCATCCGATCGTTACTCACATCCGCAAAAATCTCTTCGACAGCGCCCACGCCTGCGGCCTTGAGGGGCAGTGGTTCGAACAGGTCGATCTGCACGGCTCTCCGATCGGTCGGATCACCGCGGAACAGCGTGAGGAAGGCGGCGTTTTGGAGCAACAACAGCTTTCGGGTCTCGTCGCTAAGGCTGGTTTGATAGGCGAAGTGGAGCGCGTTGGTGGAGGTGACCGCGTGCAGCGCCACGAGACCTGGCTGCCGCATGAGCAGTTCCCCGGCACCTTGGAACAAGGCATCCCAGATGGATTGTGCAGCGATCCCTCGATTGAGCTGATCCACGACCTTGTCGCATGCCTCGTCGGTGGAGCCGCCGCGCAAAGTCATTAACATTTCGGCGGTAGCTTCGACGCTGGGTGTGCCACGCTGCCATTCGTTGCGAATCTTGGCGACCAATGCCTGGTTGTGCCGCCAGGGGCGATCCGGCTCAGCGTCCCGTCTGGCTGGGTTTTCGCCCTCATGATACAGCAGGGCATACGCCAGAGAGCGCAAGACCGGCTCGGCATGTTGCCACCCGACGTGTCGCAGCGTACGCCAACCGTTGGCCACATAAATGGCCTTGTGTCCGATATCACGGAAATCACGAGCCCCGTAGCGGCAGAAAATCTCGAACAGTTCCTGAGCGCCGGTGGTACGGGCTAGGCCAGCCACGGCAGTGTCCGCGGCCGCTTCGTCCCAGTTGTTCATGGCCTCGGTGAATGCCTGCCGCGCCTTCGACGCCCGTGGCACAGCCGATTCATCCACTGGCCCCATCGTCCAGTTTCCCTCGCGCACGTCGCGGGCTTGGGATTCCTTGAAGTAGTCGAGGGCCCAGAAGATAGGGAGCCAACGGTCCGAATCGGGGGAGGCCAGGCTGGCCAGGTGCGCGGAATTCACGACCAGAACCGCGTGAAATTTGAAGCCGACGGGTCTTGGCTGGATGTTACGCACGCCGGCCAACAACAGAGCCGCCAACAATTCGCGATAGTCCAAACCTCGCCGGATGCGTGCAGCGACTTCTTCCAGCAATCGGTCCCGCGGAGTGTCTTCGAGCAATCGCACGAGCGGCTCGATTTCCGGCTGTAACTGGACACACTTGGGGTCTACCCAGGCATCCACACGAGAGACCGCCGGCAAATGCGATAGGAATGACAAATCACCGAGACCCAGCAAGGCACCGGTCGTTGCAACCTTTCCCAGAAAATGTCTTCTCGAGTTTAGCAGGCTCATGGATTTCCTCCTTCATGGGAGCAACTCCTCGACCCTTTTATCAGCCGCCCATAACTACCCAGCTTAGGGTGTATGAATCATTATACTGAAAACACTCTTAGCATCGCCTGCATGGGTTCAGTGTGGAGGCGCAATTGGAAGTGGTAGCACCGCACCGGGCCGACATCCTGCTGCAAAAGGAGCCTACGGATCAGGCAGGAGGAGCTCTTCTCCAAACGCCCAGCCCTTTTCCGCTCGATTTTCCAAGAACTCGGCAGGTAAAATTCAGCAACCAGGTTCTTGGTGGTTTGAGACAATGCCCCATCGTATCTCGCGACTCGATTGTGCGGTACGGGTGACTATCTCTTTGGGTCCTTGGGAAGGCATCCTGCGAGCCAGGGTCTGGAAGATCGAGCCACCGGGTTCGCTCATCTCGGAAAATCGTTGATCAAAGGAGAACCCTCTTATGCGATGTTTACTTCCGTTGCTCGCCCTCTGCGCTTTTGCTGTCTCCGCATCTGCGCAGACAAAGAAGATCCTTTTCGAAAGCGACGATCAGGCGCTGTTAAAACAGCTGCAGAGCGCCTCGCCCAAGGCAATCATCGTTCCGGTCACCAAGGACAATGTGATGCGGGAAATCGGTGACGCTGACGCCTTCATCGGCAACGTCAACCCGGAGCAAGTCCGCGCTGGCAAGAAACTGCAGTGGGTACAGATCATGAGTGCCGGCGCGGAGCGAGTGCTGCACCTTTCAGGAGGTGACGATCTTCGCGACAGCAAGATCATCCTGACGAACAACCAGATTGTGCAGGGCCCCGAGATCGCCGACCATGCCATGGGCATGCTGCTGATGTTGACCCGCCATCTTCACACGTTTTACCTGCACACTCAGCAGGAACTCTGGCAGCCACCACGCCCTTTTCCGGGCATCGAGCTGAATGGCCGCACGGCGGTGGTCCTCGGGGTCGGCGGCATCGGGACGCAGATCGCCTTTCGTGCGTGGGCTCACGGGATGAACGTGATCGGTGTCGATCCGGACGACATTCCTTACATGCCCATCATCAGCAAAGTCGTCAAACCGGATCAACTTGACAGCGTTCTCCCGGAAACCGACGTGGTCTTCGTGGCGGCGCCTCACACTTTGATGAGTCACAAAATGATGGGAGCACGCCAATTCGGGCTAATGAAGAAGGGGTCCTATTTCATTGCCGTCAGCCGGGGCGGGCTTTATGACATGGACGCCCTGGCTAAGGCTCTTGAGAGCCAACATCTTGCAGGCGCTGGTGTTGACGTGACGGATCCCGAGCCGCTGCCGAAAGGCCACCCCTTGTGGAAATGCAGCAACGTCGTCGTTACGCCCCATATTGCTGGACGCTCTGACAAGGATCGTGACCGCATGGTTGGCACAATCCAGGAGAACATTCGTCGCTTCGTCGAAGGCAAACCGCTCATCAACGTTGTAGACAAGCACAAAGGGTACTGAGTCCGGAAAATCCTCCCTCACCGTGGGCTTCCGATCCGCTGTCCGGCGGCAGACTGGGCTGGGCGAGAGCTGTAGCACGGTCAGTGCTCATCCACCCGATGAATTTTCATCATGTTGGTGGCGCCGCTGACGTTCATCACACCGGCAACAATCACAACTGTTTCCAGACGAGTGGCTAGACGCTGCTCGACCAGGATTTGGTCGGCGACGCGGATGAGGGTGTCCGAATCGCCGACGTAGTCCATGTGCACCGGGACAACGCCACGCAGAAGGTTCATCCGGTGAACCACCTCTTTTCGCGGTGTAAACGCCAGAATCATCGGGTTCGGACGAAGACTGGAAAGAATGCTGGCCGTTGCGCCCGACTCCGTAAATACGACGATCTTCTTGGCATCCAGCTGGTTTGCCGCGCTGATGGCCGCCCGGCAGACGCTGTGAGCGAACGTGGGAAGATAGCCATAGTCACGGTCTTGGGTCAGACGCGAGTACGCCTTGGGAGAAGCCTCCGTGCATTCGGCAATGCGGTTCATGGTCTGCACCGCTTCCAGCGGGAACTGGCCGGTGGCTGTCTCGGCGGAGAGCATGACCGCGTCGGTTCCGTCCAGAATGGCGTTGGCGACGTCAGAGGCCTCAGCTCGCGTCGGACGGGGTGTGTGTGTCATCGACTCAAGCATCTGGGTCGCAGTGATGACCGGTTTGGCCATTTTGATGGCGCCTGCGATCAGGTCTTTTTGAATGAGCGGAACCCGTTCCGCTGGTACTTCCACTCCCAGATCGCCGCGAGCTACCATGATTCCGTCTGAGACCGTCAGGATTTTTTCGATATCTTGAAGTGCCTGGGGCTTCTCGATCTTGGCAATGATCGGAAAGGTCCGGTGTTTTTCATCGAGACTCGAAACAATCTCCCGCGCCCGTACGATATCGTCGGCCTGGCGAACAAAAGAGAGTGCCAGATAGTCCGCCTCATTCTTTACGGCAAAGCGAATATCGGCGACGTCTTTCTCGGTGACTGCGGGAACCGAAAGCGACGAGTCTGGAAAATTCACGCCTTTACGGTCTTTGAGCGGTCCTCCGAACACAGTCCGCGTGATGACGTCGGTGGGCGTCACTGACTCGACCCTCAGCTCGATTAACCCGTCGTCGACGAGAATCCGGTCTCCCTGTTTGATTTCCTGGGGCAAAGCTTTATACGAGATGCTGGCGATTTCGGAGGTGCCTTCCACGTCTCTCGTGGTGAGTACGAAACGCTGATTGGCTTGCAGCAAGACCGGTTGCGCCTGCTGGAAGGTTCCAAGCCGGATCTTTGGACCCTGTAGGTCCACGAGGATCCCTGTGGGCAGTGACAGTTCAGCTGAAAGACGCCGGACGGAGTCGGCCACCTGCTGATGGCTGGCGTGATCTCCGTGCGACATGTTGAGACGGAACACATCCACGCCCGACTGAAGCAACGCCCTTAGCTTGTCTTCTGAGCGGGAGGCTGGCCCGACGGTGGCAACGATCTTCGTCTTTCGCATAAGGCTCTCAGACCGCCGAATCAGCTCAAGTAGTGCCATCCACAATACGGTGATGCTTCGGTCCAACCTCGAAGAGGCGAAATAGGCCTACCCTTTCGGGGGCGGGCCGAGAGCGTCAAGGCTCAGTCTGAGCTCCAAAGGAGCGATACCTCGCGCGTGTCGGCTCTTCAGGGCCTTTCTGTTTCAAGTTGGCCAGGTCCTCATGAGCGCGACTATGACGTGTCAGCTCTTCGAGCCTCTTCAGACTCTTACCGCTAAATACGTCACCGTAGTTGCGAATGAAAGCACAAGGAACGCACAAGTTCTCAGAAGGTGAACTCTGCTGACAACAGAAACGCTGAGGACGTAATCCGAGCGTCCCAATCCTGATACGAATTCGGACCGACCTCTGAAGTCTCCTGCAAAGAGGCCACGAGGTCCAGGGATGCTCTTCGGCATCTCGAAGGGGCCACTCCTATCGGGCAAAGTCAGGCAGCGGGAGCCCGCGCAGAACCGTGGAAATCAGGAATCGCCAAACATAGCGGGGGCGGAGATGATAAGTGACATAGGCCTCTTCGCGGAGACGGTGCAATTCCTCTGACGTCATGGTGGGGTGGGTGTAAACGTTGGTCCACCCATTAAACTTCTCCCAATCTTCTTCAAAAATATGCTCTTGCAGCGACTTGTAGAGCAGTGTGCCCGGATAAGGGGTCGTCACGGTGAATTGAATGGCAAAGGTATTCAGCTTCTTAGCGTAACCAATCGTATTCTGGACACCCGCCACCGTGTCGTTCGAAAGACCCAAGATATAATTGGCAATCACCCGGATGCCCAGGCGGTGGCAGAGATCAATGATCTTCTCTTGTTGCTCCTTCCCCGGGGCCTTTCGCAGATTCTCCAAAAGTATTCCTTCGTCGAACGACTCGATGCCAATTTCCAGGGAACGCAAGCCGGCCCGGTGCAGGAACTGGAGTTGCTCCTCATCGAGCTTGTCAGTGCGGGTCTCGATGCCGAAGCGGATGTTGAGGCCCTTGGAAAGAATCCGCTGCGCGATATCCATCGTGCGGCTGCGGTGGAAGGTAAACATGGGGTCGCGAAACGAGATGCCACGAATGCCGAACCGCTTTACCAGATACTCGATCTCGTCAACGACGTTCTCCGCACGCCGCACCCGATACCGGGAATTGACCAGATAGGGGCAGTAGCCGCAGGTATAGGGGCAGCCGCGGCTTGAGAGCATGGGCAGCGTAATTCCACGGGCCGTAATGATGGAGTACTTGTACTTTCGAAGGCTGAATTGGTCCCAGGTTGGAAACGGAAGGCCGTTCAAGTCGGAAACAAAACCGGCATCCACAACGCCAGTAGGGATCTGCCCTTTTGCCAACTGGGGGGCCAGATTCTCAATCTCACTCTGCACCACAAAATCAGCGGCATCCTCGTAGAACTCTGGGACTGTAGCAGCGAAAGTCCCAAAATAGCCGACCTTGGCTCCGAACTCCCGCCTGGCACGCTGGCCTAGCTCTTTCTCGTAGTTGCAGTCGGTGATGGAGGAAGCAATCAGGACCAGGTCAGCAGGTTCTAGGGCATTATGCTTGATCACCACTTCAGCCCCGTGTGCTGAAAGAATGGAATCCAGGTAAGCTGCGGTGACACTCGGGATACTGGCGATGCGCCGCTTGGCAACTTCGAGAAGCCGGGCAAACCAGGAGTTTCCAATGGTGAACACTGTTCCGTAGCCTCCCGCGACATCTTTCAGGGTACAGTTCTTGTGGCGGGAGGCCGACAGGACGACAATCTTCATTGGGCTGATACGCTAATCCTTTCCGGGAATGTCAGTGGCACTACGGAAATCTCGTTGAAGCGCGGGCCGGCTGTATGTGTGCGGTGCTTCTTCCGGTATTCGGGTACGTCGAAGAACCTTGCCAAGGCTAAGTTAGCGTCTTCGAAAACGCTTTGTCAACCATAGATCCCAGAATGTCGGGAATTCCTTGAGACACTCGCGATAAGACGACAGCGGGGAATGTCGAGCGGTGCCCGATGACCTGTTTTCAGGGATCGACCGCAATGCCTCGAGGCATCACGGTTTGCATGTGGTTTCTTACTTACGCCAGGGTATCACTGCAAGGCCCCGCTCGTCGGCAGGGCGGATGAAAGCCTGTACTGCCAGGGCAAATCGCTCTATCCATACCGCCGGAGAGCTTGGCCATAACACGATTGCTCGCAGTTTGGACGTCAGTTTTGGGTTGACTCGAACGGCAGCGGTCCTTAGAATACCAGATCAGTTCCTGACCCACTTGGAAGCGGCTCCCTCGGAAAGCACTCTCCACAAGATCGGGCCTATGAATTTCTGTGTCGGTGAAAAAGTAATCTATCCCAACCACGGTGTTGGAATCATCGAAAAGATCAATCAGCGCGACGTTGCCGGTCGTCAGGAGTCCTTTTATCAACTCAAGATCGTTTCGAACAGCATGATGGTCATGATTCCGACAGCGAACGTGGCCGACGTCGGGCTGAGAAAGCTCATCAAGAAGGAGGTCGTCAATCAACTCCTGGACCACTTGAAGAAGGCTTCAGTTACTTGTGCGGCCGACTGGAAGAATCGCTTTAAGGAAAACTCCGAGAAGATGCGGACGGGATGCATCTTCGATGTGGCTGACGTCTTCAAAGGGCTGCAAGCCTTGAGTCACACTCGCATCCTATCTTTTCGAGAAAAGAAGATGCTCGATCGAGCTCGCTACCTGCTCATCAGCGAAGTGGCGACCGTCTGGAACGTCCCGGAGGGGAAGGTCGAGGAATTGATTGATCGCACCTTTGCGGGAAAAGAAAGCAAGAAGGCCAATGCCTGATCGTCCCAAACGGGCTGAGGTTGGGGGCCGCCCGCCTAAGAGGCACCTGCTAGCCTTCCTTCTCGCGGAAATTGGTGTCTTCAAGCCTGGGACCCCCGAGGACCGCGACTTTATTACGTCTCCAGTTCCACATTCCAATACAGGTAATCGCGCCAACTTTCTGGCGCGTTTTTGAAGACCAAGGTCAAGCTGAGACTCGGCACCCAGCGCGGTTCAGACGGGTTCTGAACCAACCTCATCCCTGCCTCTTCAGCCGTCCGTCCTCCCTTCTTGCGGTTGCAGTCAATGCAGGCGGTCACGATGTTCTCCCAGCTCTTGGTACCTCCCCGGGAAACCGGAATGACGTGATCGAACGTTAGCTCTTCGCTGCGGAAGAGCGTGTTGCAGTACTGGCATGTATACTTGTCGCGAGCATAGATGTTCGCTCGCGAGAACTTCACAATCCGGCTTTTCCTGACCTTCACATACTTCAACAGACGCAAAATCGACGGGAGCTTCACAGAGAAAGTCACGCTGTGAATCTCCTTGGAATATTCTTCGATGACTTCTACCTTGCCGGCAAAGAGCAATGTAATGGCCCGCTGCCAACTGATGATCTTCAGCGGCTCAAAAGAAGCATTCAACAGGAGCGTACTTTCCATAAATCCCTTCGCTCATCACTTCTGGCTGGCTCGGTCCTGACGGAAGCGAGTGAGTTTCTGAGGTGCCCTAGAAACGTAAACCGGCGATACTTACTGAAAGGTAAGCACGCCGGTTTCAGAATCTCAGAGTTGGCAAGACCGAAGTTCAGGGGCATATCCAGACATCCTTCTGGTTTCCCAGGAAAACGACCAAGAAACTCAGGTTCAGATGATGTCTCATTGGACTTACTCCCTTCCCTACTCCCCAAGCCGATCCGTCCAGCGTTACTCGCCAAGATCAGTACTAGAATTATCTATAGGCCCAATCCTTTGTCAATACCCATCTTGCGGGGAGCGCCTTCGGAGAGTGGCTCAGGACGGCATCCCTCAGCCACGACTCTGCCTGATGGGTGCCCTAGGAGGTCACCCCCAAGTCAAGGCTCTCCTTGACGGTCGGGCTTTTGATTGTCAGACTTGGGGGATTCTGCGTGTTGACAGTCTGTGGCCCTTTCAGTATCGTAGCTGCTATGCTGAGGGCGCGTAGCTCAGTTGGTACGAGCGCTACCTTGACACGGTAGAGGTCATCGGTTCGATCCCGGTCGCGCCCACCATGTTTTTCAACTACTTAGCAACATCTCCCAAATCTGCCCCACCGAACTCGTGCCCACGACCGCGATAGTTCGAGCATTTCTGACAACGCCAGCTATGTTGGCGGTGTCGAGTCCTCGTTCCCTGCAGGACGCGCAGTTCTTGGATGTTTAGCCGGTTCGAACGCACGGTACTTACAGAGAACAACGCAAGTTGCCAGCTCCTGCTTCCTCCCGTCTATAGCATCCATGCTCGTCGACTAGTGATTCCTACAGGCACACCGCTGGAAGCGGAAGCCGCAGCACGCTTCATAGGCAGTATGGTGATTTCGGATTTTCGCGAGTCCGGTCGTAGGGGGCATAGTCGAGCGTACGGCGAAAGAAACCAGCGGATTTGTCGGGCTCAGCGTGCGTGAAGCAGATTGGCACGGCGGGAGTCTAGCAGGAGACCGCAGTGCTGATAAAGCGAGTGTCTACCACCGGCAGCGGGCTTCGAGCGTGCTTCTGTGTAGGCTGTTCCAACGAAGCCGGTAGTTACGATAGGCGCGCTGCCTGCGTCTATTTGACGTGGCGGAAGAGACCTTCTCATTATCAGGATCATCCAAAACAGAATTCAGATGCAAGCCAGAAAATCCAGAGTTCAGACGATCTTTAGAGGTGTGCGTCCAGTCCTCTGGCTGCGCGCTCTGGATGCTCCCACTCAATCCAGCAAGCGCTTCCGAACATGACGGCTGACTTGCCCCTCTGAGCTTCTCAAGGCGGATTGAACCAATATAAACTCTGCCATGTTGTCGCTGGTAATCAGCCCCACGAGTTGTCCTTTGCGGGTAACTGGGAGGGTGTTGCAAGCGCAGTCTTGAAGCCGTGTCAAACCGGCTTCGAGCGTTTCTGAAGTCTCCACATTGGGCACATCACGTTGCATGACCTCACTCACCAAAAGATTCCGACCTTCTCTCGCTAACGCTTTCAGCAGATCATTGCGAGTGAGCACACCGACTACTTTGCCATCCTCCTGCACGGGAAAATCGTGTTGCGATCCTGCGAGTATCAGCTCGACCGCCTTTCCCAAAGAGTCCGTCGGCGAGAGCGCTAGAAAATCGGTGATCATGGCTCGTTCCACCGGAATCCCCTCAAGCGCAGACTTCATTTGAGTGATGCTCGCTTCCTGCGTAGCGCCGATCCATACAAAAAGAGCAATGAAGAGAAGGAACGGATTACCGAAGAGACCTAGAAAACCAAACAAAAAGGCCATGCCTTGGCCAATGCCCGCAGCGATGTTAGTTGCTCTGGCATAATCCATTTGGGTTGCCAGCAAACCACGAAGCACCCGACCTCCATCCATTGGGAAGGCCGGAAGCATGTTAAAAACGACCAGCAAGAGATTCACCATCATCAACCGCACTAGGAAGGGTCCTTCCGTCACGTCCGCAGCGGTAATAGGGCCCAGGTCTCCAGTTGCATGAAGCCAAAAGTAGAGTAACACCGCAATAACTACATTGACCGCGGGTCCAGCCAGAGCCACCCAAAGCTCCTGGAAAGGTTCACTTGGCATACGCTCCAGACGGGCTACTCCGCCGATCGGTAGTAACGTGATATCCCGAGTCTTGATTCCATACTTTCGAGCGGTCAGAGCATGTCCAAATTCATGCAGGACCACACAACCAAAAACGGCCAAGACAAAAGCGACACCCACGATGGTAGCGTTAACGCTTTGCTCGCGGATCCAATGTGACAGTGCCAACCAGCCAATGAGAATGAAGAAGGTGACGTGCACGTAAACGTTGATTCCAGCCACTTCTCCTAGTTTCCACGACCATTTCATCGAAGGGCAAGGCCTCCTTTCCTTTTCCATCGCGATCTTGGGTTGGAAGGCGCGCTCCGCGCGCACATGAACACAGTTATCATGAAGGATTCGAATAATATATCCCGTATACGCAAATCATGATTGCAAAAATTGCATATCGCGCCCTCCCGTTTCTAGAAGACCAGCGAGCCAGTCGGAAGCCATCGCGTTCCATGAGTCAGCCCCGGCCGGAGGGCGAACGCGAGAATCTCAGCCCTTCAGGACTTTGAGGGCTGTTTCGGGATAATAGAAGTTCCGGCGGTCTACGAGAACCGTTTTCAGACCTTGTAGCGTGAAAATCAATCCGACGTCAGCCGAGCGATTTTTTCCAGAGCATGCCCCTGGATCGGCATTTGCGATAGAATCTATGCATCAACCAAGGTTGAGGATAGAATTTGTATGAGCACCAGTCGTGGGTATCCCATTGCCAAGCTTCTTGAGGTGAAGCGCCACTGAGAGGTGACGGGGGCCGTCACTGGGGTTGAGCGTCGCCGGGGCAACCAGCTTCCTCAAAAAAACCCTTGACAGACCTCAGAGATCTAAGCTCCACTCTGGCGGTCTTACGGCGCGCAGGTTTTTGCCTAGCTTTGCTCGATTTTCGAAAGGATAGCAGCGAAATGCTGTATGGGTAACCAGCGACAGTGAAAAATCTATTCGGTCACACAAGTACCCCAATGTCCAAACTCCAGACTCGCTCACCCCCCTATAGGTCAAGCGGGAACAGAAATTTGGCCGACTTGTGACGTCGGTGGCCACCAAGTGGACTAGAGTAAGACTCGAGGGTTTTAGGCACTTGACTCTACCGACTCCCTGTTCAAGCAAGAAGGAGAACGAACATGCTGGAACTAGTTAAGCGTTTTGTTAAGGAAGAAGAAGGACAAGATTTGGTAGAGTATGCCCTATTGTTGGTCTTCATTGCTCTGATCGTGATGGCTGCTCTTCCCAACTTGGGGAAGACCGTCAGCAACGTCTTCTCCAACACTACCAGTGTACTCCAGTCCGGCTCGTAGATTCTGGCTCAATTCAAGTGCGAATGGATGACGGGGATCCCATGGCGAGGGCGGCGTCCCGGGTGGGTCCGCGCCTGTGGCCGGGTAGACAGCCCTGCAGCGAGAACTGCCGCGGATTCCTACTTCTGACAACCGGTTATCGCCTCATCAAAGGTCGAAGCTGATTTGGGACCTGGGACTCACGCACGAACTAAGTACCTTGCCTCGAGCTTTGCGGCTGGATCTTGGCATAGGAATAGGCCGTGTACGCGGAGCCAATATGGGAGATCCACCCCAGTGTGCCGGCCAGTGCCTATCCAGAACCCTGGGGTGATAATCAGCCAGAAGACAGCTCGCAAGAACCTACGGTTGTAGATTTGTCCTACGCCCGGAATGAGGAAGCTCAGGACAGCCGCGGTGCCGAGGTCTTTCATCAATCCCTCACAATCTCTTTCGGACCTTTGTGAACCAGCCTAGCGCCGGAATGGCCATGCTAACCAAAACATTCCGGCAATCCAGGTTGACCACATTGTAGTAGCAAACAAGTTGTCAGACGGCCTTCTGTGATGGGTTCCAAGTTGCACCCAGGCTGCCCGCCAGCCCCGCGCATAGCCCGGTCCTCACAGTCCCACAGAGAGGACATCGAGCAGAACACGAGGGGCGAACAGGACCCGGCGCGGGAAGCAGCACCCGGGCTGGCGGCACCGCGGGGAACAGCGCAGCAAGTAAATTGTGGCAATGTTGACTCGCCAATCCACACAAACGGGGGCTTCGAATCGCGTCGACGCCAGCGAAGCCGCATGCGGGGTCAGGCTACGCACTTCCAGAAGCACTTTTGACGCTACGCGACCGTCCCAGACTCTCTCGGGCCGGGCAGCTATGCGGACCGGGAGATGGGCAGTCGTATCGTGAATATCGTCCCTCGGCCAGGCTCACTCTGGACGTTGATCGATCCGTGGTGGTTCTCGATGATGCGGTAGGTGATGGAGAGCCCCAGGCCGAGCCCCACCCGGAGCCCTTTAATGGTGAATCCGGGATCGAATATCCGGCCAAGGTACTCAGGTTTGATGCCTGCTCCGCTGTCAGCTATCTCGATCACCGCGTATCCCCCGTCCTGACGGGTGGCAAGGTTGATCGTTCCAGTTTCTTTGATGGCTTGTGCAGCGTTTGTCAGCAGATTAGCAAATGCCTGGTTGATCTGACTCGCATAGCAATGTACCTTGGGCAACTCCCCATAGTCCTTCACGACTTTGATCCGATCTTTCGTCAGATGGTTGATCAAGGTCAGCGTATTGTCCAGCCCCTCGTGTAAATCCGCTAACTCCAAGTCAGGCGCGTCGAGACGCGCGAAACTCTTCAGCGACTGGATGACCTCGATGACGCGCTCGGTCGCCTCCAAAGTCACCCGATTCATGTCGTCAAAGATCTTGAATGCGCGGGTTAGTCGAGGCTCGTCCCGGAGGTTCTTGGCAAGTGCCGACGCCTCCAGGACGTCTCGAATGATCCCGATCGCGCGCCGTTCCACGTCGGCATTTGAGTGAATGGCACCGATAGGTGTGTTGATCTCATGCGCAATACCTGCTGCCAGCATGCCGAGCGAGGCCATCTTGCTGGATTGCACCAGTTGCGCCTGGGTCTCGCGCAGTTCGCGATTGGCTTCTTCGAGTTCTCGGGTGCGGGCATGCACCCGGTCTTCCAGCGTTTCGCTTAGCCGCCTCAAGCCTTCATGCGCTTCGGCTAATTCCCTGCGGCGTTCCTCTGCGGCGCGATACAACAGGGCATTCTGAATCGCGCTGGCAGCCTGATTAGCGACGATGCTAATTAGCGTTTCCTGGTCGTCACTGAAGCTCCTGGGCTCGCGGCTTTCGACTGAGAAGACACCAATAAGCTTATCTTTGATCATCAGCGGAATGGCAATCTGGCTTCCAGCGTCGGCTAGGCCAGGCACAGGAACAACCTCACCCAGTTCGCTCGTTCGTCCCGCTTCTTCCATCTGTGTGCGAATCGTTGAGAAGTATGCGCGTTGCCGACCCAGATTATTGACACGCATCAGCCTCCGCCGTTTCGCGACCGTTCCGATCACGCCCATACCCACAACAACCTTTCCACCGAGAGGCTGGTCCTCATACCCATGGCTCGCCACCACCCGCAACGTGTCAGTGTCCTCGAGTAGCAGAATGATTGAATGGCGAAAACCGAAGAACTCATCCATTGTGCCGAGGACAAGGTGGTAGATCTGATCAAGGTCCAGTGTGGAGTTGATACTCGACGCGATGTGCCGCAGAACTTCAACTTCTGCCGCTTTTTGGGCAAGTTTTTCAGCCAGGGGCTGGTTGCTTTCCAAACTCTGTGTCGCCATCAGCTATTCCGAGAGGGGACCGTAGTCGCACCTAGCTTCCTAAAGGATTCGACACGATAGATATCCGCCGCCCGCAGCTTAAAGATGCCCGACATGCCGGTCGCTGATGCGATCGCTTCGATCTGCATATCCATCTCGTCAAAGATCGGCCCCTCTGTTTCTGAATGATCGTATCGGACATCGAGAATCCATTTCGTGTTGCTTTCCAGATCGTTCAGTGCGACACAAGCCTGCGGATTCTCCCGGACATTGCGAATCGTTTTGTTGAAGAACTGAAAGGAGAGGGCAATATGTGTCCTGTCGACGTAGTACACTTGCGAGATAAGCGTCGCGTTTGGGATGCCGTCCGCCGAGCAGGTGGCGACGATGGCCGGGACTCCGTTTTGCATCACGGGTTTAACTTCGTCAGGCAGCACCATTATTTCTCCTCCGGAGGAAAGAGCCTCTGGCCGGCGCCAGGGCCAGGCGTTTGGAGAAAAATCTCTCGCACTATGAACCGGACCACAACGCTGGGTCGAAGGATGTAGGCACGACAGATATCCTCCGGGAACCCGAATATCTGGTTCACAACTTTGGTAAACCGCTCTTTGCTCCGCTCGTGTGCCGCAAGGTCGCTGTCCGTGAGCGATGCGGAGCCAATATAGTCGCCTTTGAACTGATACGTCTCGTGTGAACCGATCTGTTCGACCGTGAGCGCGAACTGCCCGTTGTCTTCGAGCGAACTGATCAGATGGTCTTTGTAAGCTTCAGCGATAGAACAGCGGATTGTTCGTCTATCCGGTTCTACGCTCCATCCCGACACATAGTGGATGTGTGGAACCAGGTTCCGATCTCGCGTTCCGCTTACGGCGACTGTACCCTTGTCTTCCAGAAAGGCCAGGATCTTTCCTGGAATCATACGTCCCTCCGTCTGGAAGGAGATTACATCAGATTGATCCAGTTTTAGCGAATAGTTTGTGGCTACAGTTTCTGGTAATCAGTTGGCGGGAAGGGTCCGGATTCTCGGCTGATTCACCACTGCTGCCCGCGTGGCTGGTTCATTGAGAAGTCTGGGAGAGCGACCTGCATCTGTGGAGCGTTCTAAGGTCGATTTGATTTCTGAACCAATGTGCTGGCGATTGACGCCAGATCAGCGCCATGGCTGGCTGTTCGCAGTGCTGCTCTTGCTTGCTCCGAATGCCGAAGGTTGAAGTAGGGATTGATGTTCAAGGCCTGTTGGAGGGCTGCGGTTGCCTTTTGGTTGCGACCGAGCTTCGCTTGGATCATGCCGTGGTGATACGACATGAGAGCATCCTTGGTTCCCAATCGCATTGCCCGTCTGCTGGCAGTCAGCGCCTCCTCATAGCGCCCATTCTTGAACAAAACCCAAGCGAGTGTGTCGAGAGTCCGAACGTCGCGCCGTTGATTCGCATGTTGCCGGGCGATGCGGAGGGCCTCGTCAAGTTTCCGATCGTGGTCGGCATAGAATAGAGCAGTGTGCGACTCCGGTAAGACGCCGCTGGCGCGGTTGATCTGCTCAACTGTTTCGAGTAGTTCAAACTGCCTTGCAGCCTCTTCAGGTCGCTTCAAGTAAGTGAAAAGGTCGGCAAGGGAAGCGACGGATTCGTGTGTTGGCAGGACGTCGATGCTCTTTTGGTAATACTGAATCGCCTCATCGAACTTCTCTTGAGCGGCTCGCACCTTCCCCATTCCAGCCAGCGCGAAGTGGTATTCCGGGAAAATCTGCAAAGCGGCTTGGTACTGGCTTTGTGCATCATCCAATCGGCCTGAGTTGAAAAGAAGGTTTCCCAGCTGGACCCGGCACCAGGCGCTGTGCTCGCGGTCTCGGGAGCTGGCTGCGCGAACCGCCATCCCCATGATTTCGATAGCGCCTTGCGGATCACCATAGAGTTCCCGAATGTGAGCCACGCGGGTGTAAGCATTCACATCCGGACGAAGATCGACCATCTTCTGATAGGCCCCGACAGCCTGCTGGTACTCTCCCAATTCCACCAGGGCATCGCCGAGTGTGCCGTAGTTCCATGGATCTCCAGGATCCACCTCCAGGGCCCTGCTAGCTGCGGTTAACGCCTCCCGGAAGCGGTGCTGACCACTGTAAACCCAGGAGACGAGACGCACGGCTCCGTAATGATTCGGATCCAGTTCGAGCGCTTTCTTGCAAGCGGCTTCAGCGCGGCCATAGTAAGCGCCATCGCCCGTTTCGCGGGCCTTATGCATGTAAGCCGTTGCCAGTTCTACGTACGAGCCAGGATCGTTCGGCAGAATCCCAACCTTTCGTTCGGCGATTCTCAGCTGTTGGTCAGCCAGAGAGCGGAGCAGCACCTCGGCCGATTTGGAGGGAAGAGCTGCCTCAGCGTGCTGCGCTCCTTCTCTGTGCCGGAACCAACCGAAAGCCGCCACACCAAGCAGCAGGGCCAAAGTCACTAGAAACCAAGCGATTCGAGCTTTCTGAATCATAGTCAAGACCCTTTCCTAGGTGGAGTAATCACTGTGCAACCTGACCTCTGAGTCCATATACTGAGTGACTGTGTCGGAAAAACCGAAGTGTCGCCGATCGCAGATGAATGAAGGCGTGGACTCGAAAACATCGGGATTCTTATCTACCTTCAGGCCGTCCTATCCGCAATGCGCCGTAACGAGCGCATCACGAGTTGCGGCGCAAACTTAGGGGACGTACTCAGACGCCAGCACAAAATGCCCATCATTGGTCGTGTTGTTGACGGCGACGGCCCAGCAGTAGGCCGAGCGGGCCGGGCGGAACCGGACGTACCCTGAGGCGACATTCGCGGGAATGGCTGTCTGGGCCCAAGCGTTAGGCGGAACGGTCAACATAACGGTTGTGATTTGGTTGCCTGAGGCATCAAACACGTCAGCAACGATTGTGTTAGTACTGCTTGAATCGTTGAAACAGCCAACATTGGACCGGAAATCAGAGTCGACACGGATACCAGGGCTGTAGGATTCAGCCGCGGAAGCATCGCCGATGGTGGTGGTGACAGACGTCCCGTATCGGCCGCCGGCACTGATGGTCCAAACTTCAGCGTTGACTACAAACTGGAAGTCCGGGCTTCCGCCAGCAATTTGTTGACTCTCGAATTTGAGGGTTCCCGCGCCTGTGGCCGAAAACACGTCTCCCAGGAAGTTGTCATAGACGCGCAGCTGGCCAGAGGACATGTTGATGTTTGCCATGGCCATGTTGCCGGACTGATCGTAGAACGTCACCTGGATCGGATAGGCAAACAGCGTGGGATTGAATATCGAGATTCGGGTTTGAAAGGTACTGCCCGTGGCGCCCACAGCGTTGGCTGACGTCGGAACCACGACCGTTGTCGAAGCCACTTGAATGGCGTTTCGCTCAAGGTTGGCTTGCTTGGCGAAAGCGATGCTATTAACGAGAGCCCAAACCAGCAACAAAATTGTCTTTCTCATTACTCTCTTCCTCTCTGTTTGTGATCGATGACAGTGGAGCGCGCCAGGCACTGACGCATCCACTTCCCCACGCGATCAGGAAGTGGATGCGCGCAGCTGACTTAGTTCACTGGGCCGCCACCGGGTTCTCCAGGATTGATGTGGCGGCTGTTGCGGCCGTCCCAGGCATAGGCAAGATACGGAAATGTTTCGAGGTAGGGGGCGTCGTTCGCATTCACGCCGTCACCAATGCGGTTGTATGGGGCGCCAGCGAATTGGCCGCCGGCCAGGATTCCGGCAACAGCCCGCGCGGAAATGTCCGTGACGTCGTCGGAAACGCGCCGTCCGTTGGGAAACCCGCCAAGGTCACCAGCAAGCACTGCCATCCTTTTTCGCATTGCTTGAGGTGTCGGCGGAATTCCGGTATTGAGACGCAACAGATCCGCTACGGGTCCGGCAGTTGTTCCTTGAGCGGAGATAGGAGGAACGTAAAGGACCAGCGGAAGCAGATCGGTGCGTGGAGCATCAGGAACCGCAATTCCATAGATGGCGTTGAGGACCCGGGCCAGCAGTGGATCGAGCGCGAAATTGGCAAACTGAGCATCGTCTTTGGGTTCGCTCATGCTGAACTTGTCCTTATAACCGGTGCCAATGATGAGCTCGTTGAACAGGGGATTGCCCATGCGTTGAATCTGTATCCACGGCCCCTGGTTCTGGGTCTGGTTACCTGGAGTGCCTGGCAACACGCGGATTCTCTGCCTGGAAGTGGTCCCCCAAGTCCCGATAGTAGCCGCTACATCGTTGGCCGGCACCTTGGCGCCCACTCGAGTCACCATGGAAATGGGCAGTTCAATAGCGATAGAGTTCACGTTGTAGCCCGACACTGTGTCGGACGCGAAGTTGTGGGTATCGTCCGCCTCCATTGCATCGCTCAAGACTCCTGGCAGGGGAAAGCCTGTAGCACGGAAATTGAGGGAGTCGAAGGCCGCGCCGAGGTCAATCCAAAACGCATCATCCGTGGTTCCGGCAAAGACACGAATACCATTGCCCAGATCGTAGATTCCTTGCCTAACTAAGTCAGGATAGTTGGGCATGGTTCGTGGCCCCACGTTGGAGGGAACTGCGAATAAAGTTTGTCCGCCCGTAAGATCCATTCGCTGTGAAGGCCGGGACGAAGGGCCCTTCACCATTGTGACCGCGTACGACTGGCGCAGACTCAAACCGACTGAGCCGGCTCCGTCCAGCGATGTGATTGCTGGAGGCACAACGAGGCTGGATGTCGGGGGCCTCATTCCATTGAGATCGATGGGAGCATTGGGTGGAGCGAATAGACCGGTACCGGCACCCACAAAACCAGTGAAGACGCCCGGCAGGCGCACCTCCGTCTTGAATCGGAATTCGAAGCTAATGTCTTCGACGGCGTCGTTGTCGTTGTCGATCTTAATCGCGTATCGGATGTCCGGATCAAACGGAAAGTAGTTAGGGCCATTGCCGGGTTCCAAGAGAGGGTCCACACCGAGAATCAGCGTGACCTTGTTAGGATCGTCATAACTGACGAAAGCATAGAAGTCGGTAATGTCCGCCTTGTGGTCCAAAGCTGTCAAAGGTGCTTCGCGGTGGTTGGCTGCTCGCGTGACATTCCACTCCGGAAGAACGCCGCTGAGCACCAGCAACAGAGTCAGACTGACGGCAAGCCCGGCCTTTAGCATTCTGGTCTTGAATACGTTCATTCAGCTCCTCCTTACTTGAGTGCTTCTGTGTATGAGATTTCGTGTTCGACGTCTGGCGCCCTTTTTTGTTCCCAGATCATCTCTCGCGGGATGTTACGAAGCCGACGACTTGTTTGGATTGGTACCCGGCCAACAAATTTCCTGTGTCAAGCGTGCCAGGGGCAAACGCCGTGTGTGACCCGGCCCGCATAACCTATCTGTTCAACCCTGTTGCCAATTCAAACCATTTCTGGCCGGAGCCAGAGATTCATGGGTCCTTCGAACTTTGCCAGTCTCATTGAGCGCCAAGCCGCAGATCACTGGGGCCTGTGCCCAGCCGAAATTTGGCGAAAGGAAGGTTCTCTGCTCGTCTGGCTACCGCGACCGTTTGGAGGAATCTGGCCCCGCTTAGGGAGCATTCCAGAGTCCGACAGCCTCGGCATATTTTGGTTGTCACCATGGAGGAATGGGTTAAACTGTCAACCCTTGAAGTCTCGAGCAGGAAGGCAAGCGGGTGGCGAGGTCAGAAGAGGCAGTCAAAGCAAGACGGTTGGATGACTGGGTGAAACGTGTTGCGGAAGGTGATCAAGAGGCCCTCGGTGCCCTTTACGACGCGACTAGCCACCTTGTCCACGGCTTGGCTCTGCGCATACTGGGCGACTCCGGAACGGCCGAGGATGTGACTCTTGATGTATATATGCAGGTATGGCAACAGGCTAAGCGGTTTGATCCAACGCGGGGGAACGTAACGACGTGGCTGATGACCCTTGCGCGCAGCCGCGCGATTGATCGTTTGCGCGCCACAGCTCCGCAACGCTCTAGCAGCGAGCCCCTGGAAATCCTGACCGCAGCGAGAACCACAACACCAGATCCCGAAGAATCGGCGCAGCTTTCTCAGCAGCGCGCACGGGTGTGGCAGGCTCTGGATGCCCTTAGTGCCGATCAGCGTCGCGCCATCGAGCTGGCGTTTTTCGGTGGACTCAGCCAGAGCGAGATCGCCCTGAAGCTGAGTGTGCCTTTGGGCACCATCAAAACCAGAATCCGGAGTGGGATGCTAACATTGCGCGAGATCTTGCAACCTCTAGCGGGAGATCTGCTGTGACACACGACTGGCCCTCCGAAGTCTATCAGGACCTGGCTTTGTCCTATGCCTTGGGAGAGCTGGAGCCCGAGGAGAGACGCTCATTTGAAGAGCACCTTAGCCGCGGCTGTGCTGCTTGTGAGGCTGAGTTCCAGAGCATCAGCTTACTTGTGGGCTCGCTGGCACTCACAACAGAAGCAGTTGTCCCGCCAGTCACTTTGCGGGCCCGTCTGATGGGCGCGGTGGGCTATTCGACGGGTTTCAAGTCTTCGCCGGCAGAGGCGAGATCCTTGAACATCCTGCGGACAGTGGCTTTGCCCTGGGTAGAAACTCGTGTTGGCGTCTGGGCTAAGTCGTTGCTTGTGGATGCTGCCCGGCGCCGGGCGACCCGCCTGATTCGGATGGAACCAGGAGCCAGCATTTCTTCTCACAGGCATCTCCAGGATGAGGAGTCGTTCGTCTTGGAGGGCAGCGGAGACTTCAGCGGCGTTTTCTTTCAGGCGGGTGACTATCATCGGGCTCCGGCTGGGACTGTTCACCCGGCCTACTCATCGAAACAGGGTTGCGTCTTCCTGTTGTTTTCGGGTACAGATCATGAGTTTTTCGCAGAAAGCCGAGCCCGGGCGATCCCCAACCAATCCCTTACGGTTGGCTCGAAAACTCAAGACTGGCGGCTGCTTCAGCCGAACCTCTTCGTGAAGAGTTTGTTCTCCACCCCAGCCTTATCCTTGGCCACCGCGCTACTCCGGGTTGAGCGAGGTGCTGCAGTCGCCGCTTTAGCAGAGATCGGTGCCCGAGAAGCTTTTGTGCTCGAAGGCGATGCGCAACTTGAATCTCAGGAATTGTTGCCAGGAGACTACATAGTTGAACCTGCCGGGCGAGCCCTGAGCGGCCTGAGAAACTGAGAGTGGCTGCCTCCTGCTGCTCCATTCTTACCCAGATGCGTGAAACCGAAAGTTGGCGCACAGTCAAGTGTCCTTTGTTGCTGAGAAACCGTCCAGTCCGAATCAATCCTTGAAAGGATTCCCCATGAGAATCAGAAAAGCGGTCTTTCCAGCAGCTGGACTTGGGACGCGGTTTCTACCAGCCACGAAGTCTCAGCCCAAAGAAATGCTGCCCATAGTCGATAAGCCGGTGATTCAGTATGTGATTGAGGAGGCGATGTCGTCGGGAATCGAGAACATCATTATCGTCACAGGTCGCGGCAAGAACGCCATTGAGGATCACTTTGATGTTTCCTATGAACTCGAAAAAATTCTGGAAAGCCGGGGCAAGAGTGATCTCCTGGAACAGGTTCGGGCGATCTCCAAAATGGTTTCCGTTTCTTATGTTCGGCAGAAGGAAGCTCTTGGGTTGGGTCATGCCATCCTCGTGGCGAAACATCTAGTTGGTAACGAGCCCTTCGCGGTTTTGCTTGGGGACGACATTATCGATGCGGAAGTACCGTGCACCCAGCAGATGATTTCGGTTTTTGAAAGATATGGATCTTCGGTCCTGGCCACCCAGCGGGTAGAGGGTTCGGACATTTCGCGCTATGGCGTGATAAAAGGAGAACCGGCCGAACCCGGAGCCGTGACGAGTCGAACCTATCGGGTTCGAGACTTGGTGGAAAAGCCGCCTTATTCGGAGGCGCCCTCGAACTTGGCAATCATCGGCCGATACATCCTGACGCCAGAAATTTTCGAGGTCCTGGAGCGAACCCAGCCCGACAAGCGTGGAGAAGTCCAGTTAACCAACGGTTTGAAGATGCTTCTGGAAAGTCAGCCAATCCACGCCTATCGCTTCCAAGGGAAACGGTACGACGCTGGCGACAAGCTCGGATTCCTCAAAGCAACTGTGGAGTTTGCGCTGAAGCGAGAAGACCTAGGCAAAGAGTTTGCGGACTACCTAAAGAGTTTGAAATTCTGAAGGGGAACGCAAACGCAGCAGTGGGACATACAGTCCAGCTCACACCGAAACGCCTGGTAGCAAGATTCGCCCCTCTCAGTTGCCTGAGAGGGGGATTTTTATTGGTGTGGCTTTTCTGTAAAGAAGAGAAAGAAAACGTTTAGGTGGGCTACCCCGAAGGGCAGCAAATTGTTGGGAATGAACTACCATTGTTGATGGGAGCTCTTTACACCAAACGCGCCTTTTCCAAAGATCGCGCTCATTAGTAGTGAGTCTTGCTTTACCGGGTTCACCGGCTACGGATCGCTACATCATCACCACTAGATTCCTGAGCCAATTGCCCTCTATTCTAGTCCAGTTTTTCGAAGAGTCAAGTAAAAAAAATCACTTTTGCTTCAGAATAGCTAATTCGGAAGAGCCCAAAATATGGTCGATTTAAGAATCTGATATTAAAGAGCAAAATGGCTCTTTCAGTTCTCAGGAATTGTGCCAAGGGCAGTGTCGAAATTTGATCGGATTTTGCCAACCTTACAATTTCTGGGAGCGATTTTCTGCTAAATCCGCAAAATTGAAGTCTCAATGTCGGCATAATCCTCAAAAATGGATTTCCGGAGTCGAATCTTAGGATGATAAAAAACGTGATTGTCGGCACAGCTGGGCACATTGATCATGGTAAGAGTTCGCTCGTCGAGGCTCTGACAGGAGTGCATCCAGACCGGTTGAAGGAGGAACAAGAACGAGGAATTACCATCGACTTGGGTTTTGCGAGTTTGCAATTGGATGACCGACTGCAGCTGGGCTTTGTGGACGTTCCGGGGCACGAAAGATTTATCAAGAACATGCTCGCCGGAGCAGGCGGCATCGATGTGGTGCTGCTAGTGGTTGCAGCAAATGAGTCGATCATGCCGCAAACTCGAGAGCACTTTGAAATCTGCCGACTTCTGAATATTCAGACTGGGTTGGTTGCCGTTACGAAGGCCGATCTGGTTGATTCAGAGTTTCTGGAATTGGTCAGGCTGGAAGTCCAGGAGTTCCTGAAAGGGTCTTTCCTACAGGCGGCTCCCATTGTTTCAGTAAGTGCTAAGTCGGGGCTGGGCTTGATGGCTCTGAAGGAGAGTTTGCTGAAAGTCTGTTCGACTGTGCCTTCGAGAGAGATGCGTGCTGTCTTTCGTTTGCCTGTCGATCGCTGCTTCACCCTACGCGGCTTTGGAACGGTAGTAACTGGAACGTTGGTCAGCGGCACGTTACGGAAGGAAGACGAGGTTGAGATCTATCCAGCGAGGATCAGGACCAGAATTCGTGGCCTCGAGGTCCATTCAGCTTCAGTAGAACAGGCCTTCGCGGGGCAACGGACGGCGATCAATCTGACGAGCGCAGAAGTAAGTCAGATACACCGGGGTATGGAGGTCTCGGTGCCGGATCGCTTTTGTCCAGTTTCGACTTGCACCGCAAAGATTGAACTGTTGCCTTCTTCGCCTGTGCAGCTGGCAAAGAAGACTCAGACCCGGTTCCACCTCGGTACAGCAGAACTGATGGCTACCCTCAAACCTGTGGCTCGCGAAGGAATTCAGCCAGGACAAACTGGATTTGTTCGGATTCAACTGGATCGGCCAATCCTTATGTTACCCGGGGACCGGTTCATTTTTCGAAGGCTCTCTCCTATGGAAACTTTGGGCGGAGGAACTGTCCTGGACGTTGAGCCTACAAAGCTTCGGGATGCTGGGCGGGCGGTGCAATTCTTGAAGTCGATTGAGTCGCTGAACCTTTGTGAACTGATCTGCTGTCTGGCAGAGCGAAACGGCCTTAGGGGGCTGGATGAGTCCGAGGTGCTCTCTCAGACGGCGGTTGAAAAGCACACGGCAAGGGACTTGGTTAAGACACTGGTGACCCAAAGTCGTCTCAGGCTGGTTTCCGAAGAGCCATATCAGGTGATTTCGCCTGCTATCTTTGCGCAGCTCATGGACCGTATTGTGAAGTGTCTGGACACATTCCATCACCAGAACCCTCTGCTGGCCGGCATCCCCAAAGAGCAGCTGTATTCAAGCGGTGTGAAAGGCTGCCGTCCCCAGGCTTTCCGAGCAGCCTTGAGCGAACTGGCAGCGAAGCAAAGGATTGTGGTGGAAAACGATCTGGTGCGACTTGCCGGAAGCACCGTCGTGCTGGGCCAGGCGGAGACTGCTGCGAAGGCGCACATTGAACAGGCGTTTCTGGAAGCAGGTTGGAAGGTTCCTTCGGTCGATGAGGTTCTGGCGACGCTCTCGGTTCCGCGCGATCAAGCGCAGAAGTTGGTCGCATTGCTGGTCAAGGAAGTACGCCTGATCAAGATTTCTGAGAATCTGATTTTCCATTCCACGTCAATCGAGCGCCTGCGGAGATTGTTGTCCGAATATAAGAAACAGGACAACCGAATCGATGTCGGAAAATTCAAGGATCTCACGGAGATCTCGAGAAAGTACGCCATCCCGCTTCTGGAGTTTCTCGATCGAGAGCGAGTCACTCGCAGGGTTGGAGATTCCCGGTTGATCCTCTGAAGAGCAAGAAGGTTAAAGACCCATTTCAAAAAATCCGGGAATGAAACGGCTCATCCGGTATAACGTGCTAGCTATGTCGGACCGGGCTGTTGGACTCGCTGGCGACCTCAATACCCCTTCTGCTTGACGATACCGGAACCAATCGCGCTGGTAACTGTCCGACCACGACTCCAGGCGGGTCGCCCAGTCTATAGGGCGAGCGCGCTGTGATCTGGGCGACTCGCTCAGAAACTTTGTCGAGGAAGAAACCGGTTGATTCCAGGCAAGTCGTTCCTATTGATATGTCTTGATGTTTAGTCTAAGGAAAAAGCTCGCATTCAGCTACGCGCTACTAATTGCCATTCTCATGGTCGTTAGTCTCTGGGGGGTTTACCATTTTGTGCACCTCGGCCGGGCGGTCGACACCATCTTGGTGCACAACTACAAGAGTATCCTGGCAGCAGAAAACATGAAAGAGGCGCTCGAACGGCAAGACTCCTCGGCGATGTTCTTCATAGCCGGTCACGCCGAGAAGGCCCGCCAGCAGTTCGCTACTCATGTTGAAGAATTCTCAGAGGAACTCCAAGTTGCTGCCAGTAACATCACCGAGGCAGGCGAAGAACCACTCATTGCGGACATCCGGGCAAAATACTCCGCTTACAAACAAGAGATTGAACGGTTCCTCAATCCGCCTGAACCCACGCCTTCTTCCGAGCAGTCTCGCTTCTACTTCGAACGGCTGGAGCCGGCTTTCCTGGCTCTGAAGATGCGGTTGGACGATCTGCTGCGTCTGAACCAGCAGGCGATGGTGGCCGCCAGTGAGCGTGCTACCTCTCAGTCCTGGCGCGCGCAGGTTTCCACGGCAGCACTCGCGGCGATCGCCCTGCTTCTTGCCCTCTTCTTCGCCTGGCGTTTTACCGCCTACCTTATAGATCCCATCACGGCTCTCACTGCGAAAGCTAAGCAAATTGCAGAGGGAGATTTCGATCAGCATCTGGAGATCAGCCCTCAGGATGAAATTGGAGTGCTTGCCACCGAATTCAACCGCATGGCAATCCGGTTGCGAGACTTGAGGCAATCGGACTACTGGCGGATCCTGATTGAGCAGAAAAAGTCTGATGCCGTCATTGACTCCATCTTTGAACCCGTGATAGTGACCGATGCTCGAGGGCGCGTGACCAAACTGAATCGGGCAGCCACCCAGCTTTTTGGCAAATCCGGCAACGACAGTCACGACGAAAACGTTGTGGCACTCTCCGGTACAAGTGCAGGCCAGTCCATTCTGCAGGCTGTCAAAGACGCAGTGGCGATGCAACGTCCGGTGGCAGCGGAGGGGGAAGCCGCCTTGGTCCCCTTCAAGGTCGGCGGGGCGGAGCGAAGCTATAGACTTCGAACCACCCCCATGCGCGATTCAGAGGGACGGCTTCTGGGCGCAGTCAGCGTCCTGGAAGACGTCACCTCCATCCGAGAATTGGATCGACTGAAGACCGAGTTTGTTTCGGTGGCTTCGAACAAGCTGCGGACCCCCTTACATTCGCTGCAAATGGCTCTTCATACTTTGATCGAAGGATACACCGGTGATCTGAGCGAGAAGCAGCAAGAACTGCTCCTGAGCGCTCGGCAGGATTCCGAGCAGCTCGAAGAACTCATGCGAGACCTGCTGGAGCTGGCGGAGATTGAATCCGGCACACGACACCTGTCAGCGGAGCCCGTGAAGCCAGTCGAACTGGTACGCTCTGCCATTGAGCAGCATCGAGCCTCGGCCGAGAGTAAGCACATCAGGCTCGAACACACCCTGTCGCCTGATCTTCCGCGGGTAGTCGCGGATCGCCGCGCAGTGCGACGCATTTTCGACAACCTGCTATCAAATGCAATTCGCCATACGGAGCGGGATGGTCAGGTCACCATCTCCGCCTCCGAGCGAGACAGCCGAGTGATCTTCTCCGTGGAAGACACCGGCGTCGGAATCCCTGAGGAATATCTCCCAACCCTTTTTGGGCGCTTTGTGCATATCAAAGGAGCGGCAAGCGGTGGAACTGGATTGGGCCTGGCCTTGGTGAAGAGACTGGTTGAAACACAAGGCGGACAAGTGGGCGTAAAGAGCCGTGTTGGTGAAGGCACCACATTCACGTTCACGCTTCGGGTGGCCGAGCCGATCAAGGAGATTGACTAAAGATCGGTCCATGCCGAGGTGCAAAGATGGGTGAGACTGTCGAAACCAGCGTGTGCGGCAGGCTTTCCCGCTGGCCTCCACGACCGGCAAACTTCTGAGCCACTCAGTTGAGGCGACTCGAAGGTCGTTTCAACCGGGGACTGCAAAGAGCCAGCCTGACATTTTCATATCCCTTCCCGGGACTTGCCAAGGATTTCAGGGGTGATCTCAACGTGACCAGCTCGCAACCCGATGCACGACCCAGCGCTCAGGCACTGTTGACTAAGCTGGAGGAAGCGCAGCACGCCCGGCTGCGCATCTATATCGGGGCGGCTCCGGGTGTCGGCAAAACGTACCAAATGCTTGAAGATGCTCATCTGTTCCGCAAGCAAGGTTACGATGTGGTGATCGGGTTCGTCGAAACCTATGGAAGGGCCGACACAGAGGTCAAGCTGGGTGATCTGGAGATCGTCCCGCGCAAGAGGATCGAGTATCGTGGTGTGGTGCTCGAAGAGATGGATCTGGTTGGCATTGTCGATCGCAAGCCTCAACTGTGCCTGGTGGATGAGTTGGCTCACACGAATGTCCCCGGTTCCAAGAACAAGAAAAGGTATGAGGACGTGCTGGACTTGCTGGAGGCAGGCATTCATGTGATGACCGCCGTCAACATTCAGCACCTGGAAACGTTGAACGACGCTGTGGCCCGCTCGTCTGGAGTTCGTGTGCGGGAAACAATTCCCGACACTTTCCTGAAGCGGGCCGATGAAGTCGTAAATGTCGATGTCACGATCGATGAGCTGCGCACACGGCTCAAGCAAGGAAAGATCTACAAACCCGAGAAGGTCGAGCAGGCGCTCACGAATTTTTTCCGCAAGGGGAATCTTTCAACCCTGCGGGAGCTGGCGCTGCGGGCTGTGGCCGAGGAAGTTGGTTCCAAGGCTGCCCAATACCGTGCCCGTGAGGGGCTAGAGCCAGCTTCCATTCCCGAGAAAGTTATGGTTTGCATGTCATCGAACCAGGCGGCACACCAGCTACTGCGCGCCGGGGCGCGCATTGCAGGGCGCCTCGGGGCGTTGTGGTACGCCGTTTACGTGGAGACACCGCAGGAACACGCTTCCCGTATCAAGCCGGAGGATGCCAAACAGCTTGCCGACAATATTGCTCTCGCGGAAGAACTGGGCGCGACCGTCGTGAAGGTGAAAACCAAGCATGCGGCTGATGGACTCATCGAGTTTGCCAGGCGGGAAGGAATCACGCACGTGATCTTCGGACAATCCTCACGCACTCGCTGGGATATCCTGCTGCACGGATCCGTGCTGAATCGGTTCCTGGCGGAAGTGAAGGGAGCTGCTGTCCAGGTGATTCCCCCGGATGAGAGGTCGGCTCGAAAGACGTAGGCATCCTGAAAGGCGGGTGCGTCCAACTCCTGCGAACAGAGCAGGCACCAGGGCTCTCGCGATAGTAGTTCTACCGAGAGGGCGTACCAACGCAACTCCCCGCCCGTGGGTCCCATGGTTCTCTCGGCCAAGGCTTCGCGGAGAGACTGAATACTTGCGAGTCTTCATTAGCCAAACACGTCGCATGCAAGGCACCTGATATATCCTGACCGAATAGTGAGTCGGTTTATCGATTTAGCCCAAACAATAGCACGACGTTTTCAGGGCGGCAATCCCAAGACAGATTTTCTTCCTTTTGTTAGCATTGCATGAGTTGAGAGGAGTGACTCCCATGCGGACACTATCTCCCTTGCCTTCGCAGCAGCCCCAACCTGTTCGGTGCGCTTTCCGCCTGGCAGGACTAGCCACCGGACTCCTGTTTGTCTGCAGCCTTACCCTTTCCTCGGGATTGGGCCAGGACGACAAACCACCGGCCACTGCTGATGCCTGGCAGTTGGTCTGGAGCGATGAGTTTGACTTTCCCGATGGCGCCCGGATTGACCCTTCCAAGTGGACTGCGGAAGTAGGTGGAGAAGGCTGGGGCAACCGGGAGAGACAGTACTACACTGACCGGCGTGAGAATGCGACGATCGAAAGCGGCTGCCTCGTCATTAGAGCGATCAAGGAGAATCTTGAAGGATCACGGTGCTGGTATGGCCCCTGTGAGTACACATCCTCGCGCATTACCACTCAGGCCAAGTTTCAGCATACCTATGGCCGGTTTGAAGCGAGGATTCAGATCCCCTCCGGGCAAGGGATTTGGCCTGCTTTCTGGATGTTGGGCAGCAACGTGATCGAAGTTCACTGGCCAGCCTGCGGCGAAATCGATATCATAGAGAATATCGGGAAGGAGCCTCCCACCGTGCACGGCACGATGCATGGGCCTGGTTACTCAGGTAGCACCAGCATTGGCGCCAAGTACTCGCTGCCAAAGGGTCAGCGATTTGCGAATGACTTTCATGTCTTCGCGGTCGAATGGGAACCTAACGTTATCCGCTGGTATGTGGACGACCATCTCTACCAGACTCGAACCCACAAGGACCTGCCAGCACGGAAAGAGTGGGTTTACGATCATCCGTTCTTTATTCTGCTAAATCTGGCCGTTGGCGGTAACTGGCCGGGAAATCCCGACGCCGCGACGGTATTCCCACAAACCATGCGTGTCGATTACGTTCGGGTCTACCAGCGCCCCAAAACCAAGGAGAACAGGCCCTAGTCATCGGCGTAACCCCAGGACACCTGGAACCTGTCCAGCCTGACCCCCGATTTAAGGTTGATTCTGTCTGACAATGACCGAAAGTCACTCTAGAAAGGAGAGACCATGGAAAAGGTCAAACAAATCTCTGTCCTTTTGGAAAACAGACCCGGGGCCTTAGCGAGATTGTCCAGACTAATCGCCGATCAAAAGATCAATTTGGAAGGCCTCATGATTGCCGAGGCCGTTGGCGAAGGGATGGTTCGGCTGATTCCCGAGGACACGAACCGCTTGGTCCGCCTGCTCAAGCAGCAAAGATTTCGCTTCGTTACGGACGAAGTGATCGGCATCGATTTGAGTAACCGTCCAGGGGCCCTGGCGGAGGCCTCGGAGCGGTTAGGCCAGGCCGGAGTGAATATCGTCTATGCCTATGCCACTGGCATGACCAGTTCCAGGAAAGTCATGGCGATAGTGAAGACCTCTGACCAAAGGAAAGCCTTGCAAGCACTCAGGCGGTAACAAGTTTATGGTATAGGCAGTTTTTTGGACCCGCTTCTTGACTAGGGCCGTCCTATAGGCCGCTATCGTGTGGGCGCCTGCAAAGGGCCAGCATGCCGACGGGAGACCAAAAGGCCGCTCCGTCAGAGAAGGCATCCTCGTATTTGGTGAAATATTTCTACTTGGGGCGGGATTTCAGACACGCCCTTAGACAAGGGGACTTGCTTGAAACTTCGTGGAACAGTTCTTGCCCCAGTGCTACTGGCACTGTTTTTGGCGGCCACGCTTTGTGAAGCAGCTGAACGCAAGACTGAAAATGTGATTCTGATTACTCTAGACGGAGTCCGCACTCAGGAAATTTTTGGTGGGTTGGATCTGGAAATACTCAAGAGCCTTTCAAAGGACGGAGAGGTCGAAGACACCAAGGTCTACAAGAAATACTGGGCGGCGTCCTCCCAGCAACGGCGCGAGAAGCTGATGCCGTTTTTTTGGGGGACGTGGATGAAGGAGTACGGCTGCATTTATGGAAATCAAGCTCTGAACAGCGTCGTCCGAGTAACTAACCGCCATCGCTTCTCTTATCCTGGTTACTCCGAGATTCTCACCGGTGAAGCGCATGACGATGTGATCAATAGCAACGACAAGAGACGGAATCCTTATCCTTCTGTGCTCGAATTCCTTCGGCGCAAGCTGAGCTTAAAATTCAACGAAGTCGCGGTTTTTTCTTCCTGGGATACCATGAACTGGATTGCCGAACACGACGAAAGCAGCCTCCTCATCAACGCTGGCTTCGAGCCGTATCAGCATCCCCAGGCTTCGGTGCGCGAACTCAGCCAGTTCCAGTTCGAAACCCTCACCTCTTGGGGAGGCGTCCGCCACGACATCTTTACGGTCCGTTTCGCTATGGCGCATCTGCCAGCGCATAAACCGAGGGTCTTGTATCTGAGCCTGGGTGAAACGGACGACTGGGCGCACCAGGGCCATTACGAACTGGTGCTGGAGGCGCTCCAGCAAACCGACCAGCGGTTGCGGCAACTGTGGGAATTCCTGCAGAAGGAAGGACGATATCGTGGGAAAACGTCGATTCTGATCACGACCGACCACGGGCGCGGGAACGAGCCTTCCGACTGGAAGAATCACGGAAAGGACGTTGAAGGAGCTCAGTACATCTGGCTGGCCGTCGTCAGTCCAGATTCTCCAAAACGCGGCGAACAGAAGAATGTCTCAGCGCTGTTTCAGAATCAAGTGGCTGCCACGCTCTGCCGGTTTCTTGGACTGGATTACTGCGAAAGCAATCCGCAGGCAGGCAAGCCGATCCCCTGATCGAAGGACGCCGACCCCCGCGTCAAAAATGGACAGCGCGGCCACAGAGTGTTGAGCTCGTGTGAAGGTGTCCATCGTAACTATTCAGGCACTTGGATTGTTCTATGCTCGAAACTCTTGACCTCACTCAAAAGCTGAAAAAGTCTGAGTACAGCGCGCTCGTGCCCGACCTAAGGGTGGAATTGCGTGACCACCAACAGGCCGTTTACGCGGCCGGAATCCAGGTAGTGATCCTATTCGAGGGCTGGGAAGCTGCGGGAAAAGGGGACTCCATCGGGACTCTTGTCTACCCGATGGACCCACGTGGGTTCAAGGTGTACACGACGCATACCCCCACAGAAGAAGAGTGCCTCCGGCCTTACCTGTGGCGGTTCTGGACAAGGTTGCCCGCCAGCGGGAAGTTTGCGCTGTTGGACCGCGGCTGGTATCGCCAGAGGTTGGAAGAGCGTGTTGATGGCAAGATCGATCGGCAGGGCCTGATGGTCGCAGCGGGCGAAATCCGCGAGTTTGAGCGCCAACTTACCGATGAGGGTGTCGTCCTGATCAAATTCTGGCTCCAGATCTCGAGAAAGGAACAGAAACGACGCCTTGCGCACATCCAAAACGATCGCTACGAGCGTTGGAGGTTGCGACAGCCGGGCCGGAAGAAGCCGCGCGATTACCAAGGCTGCCTCGAGGCCGCAGAGGAAGTATTGGCCCTGACCAACACTGCCAACGCACCGTGGAACTTGGTTGAGGCAGAAGACCGCAATTTCCGGCGCGTGAGGGTTTTGGAGCGAGTGATCGCTTCGCTGCGGAGGGTTCTAACAGCTGGAGGGATCCCGCTCCGCGTCCACGGAACAAGGGCTGCTGGTGCTTCTCCGATGCCCAAACCGGTCGACCCTGAGCCAAAGGACATAACGCCGCCCGTCAGAACTGTCGCAGCCCCGAATCTTCTCGACCGTGTAGATCTGAGCAAGAAACTGGACCGCAAGGAATACGAAGAGCGCCTCGACCCGTTGCAGGAACGGCTGAGGGAGCTGGAACTCGAGTGCTACCACCAGCGGGTTGCAGTCGTGGTGGTTTACGAAGGCTGGGACGCTGCTGGCAAGGGCGGCAACATCAAACGGCTCACTCAGGAACTCGATCCCCGCGGCTACGAGGTCATTCCGATTGCAGCCCCGGATGCGACCGAGAAAACGCACCATTATCTTTGGCGCTTCTGGCGACAACTACCTAAGGCCGGACACATAGCCATTTTTGACCGCAGTTGGTATGGCCGGGTGCTGGTCGAGCGGGTTGAAGGCTTAGCGACGGAAACCGAGTGGCGAAGGGCCTACCAGGAAATCAATGAATTCGAGCGCCATTTGGCGGATTCGGGCGCGGTGATCGCTAAATTCTGGTTACACTTGAGTTTCGAGGAGCAGCTTCGCAGATTTCGCGAACGCGAAGTCGTGCCGCATAAACGCTACAAGATCACGGAAGAAGACTGGCGGAATCGTGCCAAATGGAACGACTATTGCGTCGCTGTGATCGAAATGATTGAACGCACTAGCACCAGCTATGCTCCCTGGACGATCGTCGAAGCGGAAGATAAGCTTTGGGCCAGGATCAGAACCTTGGACATTCTGGTCAAAGCGCTGGAAGAGCGATTGAAAGTGTAGGCCGGCCCCCTGTTAGGCTTTACGAGAACTCCCAGGCCGGAATCGGAGTATGCAGCTTACGCTGGGCTAGGTAGGCGGTGTAAACAAAAACCTCGCGGAGCGAGGCCCAGGCGCGCGATCTAAAATTGGACTCAATCAGGCTATTCTGTGCAGGAGAGCCGTAAGCTGTAATCTGATGATCGCGGAAGATCCTCTTGATTCGGAAAAGATGAAACCCGTCGCTGACGGCGATGACGCGCGTGAGATTTCTCGTTTTCAGAAACGGGATGCTTTGCTCGATGCTTTCAGTCGTCGTCAGCCCCCTGGTTTCGGTAACAATACACTCTTCAGGGATGTTTCGCTTCAGAAGATAGGATTTGCCGACTCCAGCCTCGGAGTAGCGCGGGTCGAGCCCGTAACCACCCGTGGTCATGATCCGACGCGCGACGTTTTTCTTGAACAACGCGACTGTATGATCCAGTCTGGCCTTGAAAACGGGCGAGGGGCGGCCGTTGTACTGGGCCGCTCCCAAAACCACGATGATGTCTGCCGGCTGCGCGTCATCGCGGACCGCAGTGTGCCGGATCAGAATGTAGATCATGAGGACGTACACGAAGGCTATGAGAGGCAGATAGGTAAACAGGATTTGAAATAGGATTCGCTTGCCACGCTGCTTCATGGAGACAAGTACGACGACACCTCTTCCCGTGGGATTGCTCCCTCACGCACCAGCCGCGCCGGTTCCCGAGTGACATCAAGAATCGTGGTAGGAGTGGAGCCGCCCGTATCCCCGTAATCCAGTACCAGCTCGATCTTGCCGCCGAGCTGCTGCAGGACTTGCTCGGGCGTAGAGCAAGAAGGTCGGCCGGACAAATTAGCGCTAGTTCCAACCAGTGGCATATCGATGGCCCGGATTAACAACCGCGTCACTGCCTGATCGGGAATGCGAACAGCCACCGTGCCAGTGCCGCCTGTGATCTTTCGTGGAACGGTGTTGGCTGCCGGCAGAATCAGCGTCAGCGGACCAGGCCAGAATCGCTCAGCGATTTTGTAGAACACGTCGGGAATATCGTGGGCCACCGTCTCAACCTGATCGATAGAATCCGCCAGCAAGAGCAGTGGCTTCCAATCCTGGCGTCCCTTGATAAGGAAAACCTGTTCGACCGCTCTCAGATTGAAAGGATCCGCCGAAAGCGCATAGAATGTCTCGGTTGGAACGGAAATGACGCTTCCGTTGAGAATAGCTGCCGAAGCGACTTGGAGAGCAGATTCATCGGCAGCGTTCCCATGGATTCTGATCCGGTGCGTGAGCATCGGAGGAACTTATCACAACGTCCACAGGCGGTCAACGCACCGCCGGGAACCCACCGTGATCATCACTTCGGCGGCAAACCAGCGCCTCAAGCAGTTGCGCCAGGCCCTCCGCGCCGCTCATGCAGACCCCCAAGGGAGCCTGCCTATCGAAGGAGCTAAACTCGTTCAGGAGGCCATCAATAGCCGCCTTCGGATAGAGGAGATCTTCGTCGCTCAAAGTCGGCGGCAGGAACCCTTGGTCGAGCGCCTGCTGGCCCAGGTCAAATCTCCGAGCACAAAAGTACTCGAGGTTGCCGACCGCATTTTTCCTTCCATCAGCGACGCGGAGTCTCCTCAAGGGCTGCTGGCTCTGGCTAGGCTTCCCAAATTCGAGTTGGATCAGCTGCTCAAAGACGAACCGTTGCTGCTGGTGGGGTTTGAGTTGCAGGACCCCGGAAACCTAGGCACCTTGCTCCGTTCCGCAGAAGCGTTTGGCGGGCGGGCCGTGCTATTGACCCGCAAGTCGGTAAGCCCGCTGAACGCCAAGGTCGTTCGCGCTTCGGCCGGTTCGATCTTTCGTATACCTTGTCTGAGTCGGCTCGATATTCCGCTGCTGATGGGCGCCCTGACTCAGCACGGTTTCAGATTGCTGGCCACAACGCCCAGAGCCAGTGTCGACTTCCGCAAAGCCACTTATAGTGGGAAGGTTGCGCTGCTTGTCGGCAACGAGGCCCGAGGGCTGGACAGCGAGATCCTGCATCGCGTGCACACTCGAATCCGGATTCCTATGGACGGCAGGGTGGAATCGCTAAACGCTTCGATTGCCACGTCCATCATCCTATGTGAAGCAGCACGGCAGCGAGCTTTGTCAAGCGGCGATTGCCGATTGCTGACTGAACTGGCATGATGCTTCCGTGGGTGCTTACCAGGCTGCGAACCGGCCATGACGGCAAGATCGCCACCCCAGAGCCAGCGGGCTCCAGCGGCGCCTCCCCAATACTCTGGGTTTCACGGGTCATAGAGTAGTGCCAGCGAGACCCAATCGACAAGCATCAATCGCCAATCCTAGGTATTGTGAGATGACAAGCATGAACCTCTTCTCCCATCTTGAACCGGCACCCAAGCAAGGGACGGCCCTGAACACCCCGCTGGCCGATCGGATGCGGCCCGAAAAGCTCGAGGATTTTGTTGGCCAGCAGCATCTTTTGGCAGCTGGAAAGCCGCTCCGGGTGAGCATCGAGCAGGATCAGCTTCGCTCGCTGATCTTGTGGGGACCTCCGGGGACCGGCAAGACCACCTTGGCGCGCATCATCGCCAAAATGACACGTTCGGATTTTATTTCTTTCAGCGCAGTCCTTTCCGGTATCAAAGAGATCAAAGTTGTCATGACTGAGGCGGAGAAGACGCGTCACTACGGCCGCAAGACCATACTCTTTGTCGATGAGATCCATCGCTTCAACAAAGCTCAACAGGATGCCTTCCTGCCCCATGTGGAGAATGGCAACATCACCCTGATCGGCGCGACGACCGAGAATCCGTCGTTTGAGCTGAACTCCGCTCTGCTGTCGCGTTCGAAGGTGTACGTCCTTCAGCCGCTACTGGTTGATGAGATTGTAACGCTGCTGAAACGGGCGCTGGCAAACGCGGATAGAGGATTGGGCAGCGAAATCATCCGGATCGAGGAGCGACTACTTCAGCAGATGGCAGTATTCGCCAACGGAGATGCGCGAACCGCCTACAACACCCTGGAGATTGCAGCCCAACTGACGCCTCCAGACGAAGCCAAGACCAAAACGATCACGGCCAGAATCCTCGAGGATGCTTTTCAGCGACGCATGCTGATGTACGATAAGGCAGGAGAAGAGCACTACAACTTGATTTCTGCGTTGCACAAATCGATGCGAAACAGCGATCCCGACGCGACGCTGTACTGGCTGGGGCGCATGCTGGAAGCCGGAGAGGACCCCCTTTACATTGCACGCCGGATTGTGCGCTTTGCATCAGAGGATGTGGGTTTGGCCGATCCGATGGCCCTGCCCCTGGCTGTGAGCGCCATGCAAGCCTATGATTTCGTCGGCTTGCCTGAGGGCAACCTTGCGCTTGCCGAAGCAGCTGTCTACATGGCGACGGCGCCCAAATCAAACGCGCTCTATCGAGCCTACGACGAGGTGGTGCGAGACGTGAAAGGAACGCTAGCCGATCCTGTTCCCCTTCACCTTCGCAACGCTCCAACTCAGCTGATGAAAGAGTTGGACTACGGGAAGGGCTACCAATATGCCCACGATTTTCAGACCAAACTCACGGAGATGAGCTGCCTGCCTGAATCCCTAAAAGATCGCACCTACTTCAGACCGTCTTCCGATGGCTTTGAAAGGACTATTCAAGAGCGGCTCAGGGAGTGGAGAGAGAAAATCAAGCAATTGAAAGGAAGGAAGCGTTAGTTAGCTGCAATCCGCCTCAGCAATGAGAAGCCGTTGCTTACGTCCAAAATACCTCAAGGTTTTCAATTTGGCTGGATCGGACGATCAGGCGCGCGGGCCGACAGGGTCACATGGTTAGGTCGGCGGCGTCGGCAGGACGGCGATTGGTTCGAGGGGAATCTCTACTGTACCACTTCGCGCGTGCCTTCGGACTTGTACGGCTCTTGGATGTACTTCTGCGCAAGCTCCTGGGCACCTTGCGTATTGTCGTTCGTGTCGACTGCCTTTTGATATTCACCCAGGGCGCGTTCTCGTTGGCCCAGCACGTCGTAGATTCTTCCAAGGTTGAGGTGGCACCAAACTTCAAGCCACTTGGGCTCCAAATCGCCATTTAAGGCCTCACGAAAGGAATTCGCCGCCGAGTTGTAGCTTCGCTGCTCGAAAAAGGCTTCCCCAATGCGGTAGAAGGCCAACGAACTACGTTTGTTCAGCTCAATGGCCTTTTGAAACTCAGCGATTGCTTCGGTTGGTTCTCCAAGTCGCCGCAGTTCATCGCCTCGCGCTATAGCGGAGGCCACACGGAGTTCGCCGGAAATCCGCAGCACCTTGTAGTTAGGATCGATCTTGGCACTTCTGGGTTTCCCGAAGGTCGAAACTGAAAACGTTGACTCAGGCCCAACGACTTCGATCCGTTTCAGTTCGGGTTTCCCGTCAGTCTCAATCATGATTTCGACAGGCATCCGAAAGGTATCAATGTCTTGCCTGACCGTGCCGCTGACTTTGAATCCTTCTTTCACGCGGTAGGTTGTGTATTCGTACGTCAGGTCGGGGACGCCACTTTGGTCAATCCACTGTGAGAAAAAGAACGTCAAATCTTGGCCGGAAATCTTCTCTGCGAGAGATTTGAAATCCTGGATGGACGCTTCCTTGTAGCCGAAGTTATAGACATATTCCTTCAAGAGCTTGAAAAAGTTCTCGTCACCCAAGACCCACCGCAACATGTGCAGCACATAGGAGCCTTTACTCTTCAGGATGGAGTTGTATTCCGGCGAGTAGACTTGAAGCTGGTACGCGTCGCGGATGGTACTTTTGTCTTCGTGCAAGAGAGCGGCGACAGCGGTTTCCCGCATCTCGTGAGCAAAGCCGGTCTCACTGGAAACACTCTCCTGATAAAGCAACGCAGAGTAGTTGGCAAAACCTTCCTTGAGCCAGAGATCCTGAGGTCTCTTTGGTACAATGAGGTTCTGCCACCACTGATAGGCAATTTCCCTCGCCAGCAGGCTGATGTTGGGCGTCTTGTCGAAGGCCCGATCGGCCAGAAACTCGATTCCGGGCGCGGAGTAGCCCAGCAGAGAACTATTGTCGATGACCGCTATTTTCAATGAGCGGCCCGGATAGGCGCCAAACCTGTCCGAGTAGAAGTCGAGTATCTTGCCAATGGCCTCACCCTGGGACTCGACGAAGTCCCGCTTGTTATCCTTGATGTAATACGTAGCCTCAACTTTCCCTGCAGTCATGGGCAGGGTATTGAATTTTGAAGCTGCGAGGGAACCCGGAAACGTCGGTCGTTCAGAGACAAACGTATAGACGTCCTGATTCCCGCGTTGCTCTTTGGGTTTGACCGCTCCGTCCATGGCGACGACCATGCCTTGTGGAACTGCGATGCGGAACGTCGCCGTGGCCCGATCTTTCAGGTAGCCATTCATTGGAAACCAGCGGCTGATCGCCAACAGGTAACTGACTTCGTCATGGACCTTGGCCAGCTCCACGCCCTCGAGAGGGGAGCTGTCTGCTGAGTTCAGTATCCCACTATATTCGAAGACCAGCGTAGCCGATTGAGACCGCTTCATTACAGCGGGAAGATCAACTCGAATGGTGTGCTCTTCTTCGTCTCGCGAAAACCTAAGCAGATTGGAATCGGGCTCCCTAGCCGGAACGGCGGCTGCAGCAGGCTTGGGGGCAGACTGTCTTTTGGCCCTGCGAGAGAGGTAGGGAACATCCGACTGAGTTGGTTCGACGGGCTGAGAGGACGAGACCGCGCCAGGAGCTGGGGGTTTGTCGGCTAGATAGACCCTATCAGGGCGCAGATTTGAGTTGAACTCCAAAAGAACATAGCCGACGGCATCGTCGAGGGCGGTGAACTTAACGCTGGCTTTCGCTCTAAGTTGCTGCGACGCAGGCGACAGGTCGGCATCCACCTGGTAGTCCTCAACGTCAATTTGCGGGCGCCGGTCCTCCTCTGATCTCGCGGTTTGCGCCATGGAATGGAAGCCTGCCAGTAAAGCCAGCAAGCACAGGAGCGAGAAGCTCAGTTTCCATCTTGGCATTGAGGTTATCTCCACATGCTCTTGGGTTCCCCGAGTCCTCACGCTTGGATTGCACTTTTGGCGATCCCGTTGTCTCCAGCTCCAAGAATTCTCTCAAGGTGCTCGCCGCGGAGAGTAATGCTCAATAGGTCAGCCAATGTGCCTCACCGTTTTTGGTGCCAGCAGCCAGGGTAGGATGCGTTCAGCCGCGTTGTGAATTGCGCCGCCCTCTCCAAGCCGGTCTTTGACCGAAGCCAAATCCATTCTAACACGCTTCAAGAGATCGGGATTCTCGAGGTGCCTCCGCATTTCGGCGAATAGGCACTCCGCCGTGAAGTTCTTTTGAAACAGCTCGGGAACCACTTCTCTTCCTGCGATGAGGTTTACCAGACTGTAAAAAGGCACCCGTACCAGGTACTGACCGACGATCCAGGTCAGATCCGATACCTTGAAGACCGTGATCAGCGGCGTACCCAGGAGAGCGGTCTCCAGGGTGGCCGTCCCACTCGATACCACGGCGAGATCCGAGTGCGCGATCGCGTCGTAGGCATCGTGCTCGACTAGGCGGAGTACAAGCTGGCCCTTCTCTTCCGCGATGGTCCGCTCTATCAGCGGCTTGTGGCGACTGGAAGACAGAGGAACCAAAAACTGAATCGGCCTTTGCCAGTGCAACCAGCGGGCTGCCTGAAGCAGGACCGGCAAATGAAAGGTGATCTCTTTGGTGCGGCTTCCAGGCAGCAGGCTAACGGTCTGAGTGCCCTCATCCAGATGGTAGGCCAGGAACAACTCGCTGCGAGACTTCGTGACGCTCACACGGTCTACCAGTGGATGCCCAATGTAGTCGACTTCCATGCCTCGAGCGGCATAGAAGTCCTTTTCAAAGGGGAGGATGACCAGCATGCGGTCGATGATGGATTTCATCTTCGCCACCCGCCCGCTGCGCCAGGCCCAGACTTGCGGGCTGATGAAGTAAACGACAGGAATTTCGATGGATTTCAGCTTTTTGGCCAGCCTGAGATTGAAATCGGGAAAATCGACGAGAATAGCCACACAAGGACGGCGGGCAGCGGCTTGCTGAACCAGAAGGCTCAGGGCTGAATAGAGATGGAACAAATGGGAAATCGCTTCAAAAGGTCCGAGAACCGCCAAGCTATGGATGTCGACCAGCGTCTCAACTCCGGCTTCCCGCATCTTCTTTCCGCCACAGCCGAAGAACTTCGGAGAGTTTTCGCCCAGGTTGCTTGTCAAATTGGACACAAGCTCTGCGGCGTACATTTCGCCGGAAGCCTCTCCGGCGACGATAAGAACCCAGGGCGCTGCACTTGACCTTGGCTGCTGATTCATTCAGCTCCCTTGAAAATGGCCGGACGAATCAAGAACGTTACGAAACAACAAAATCACAGCGCACTAGCTTTCACAGAGCGTTGCGCCGCTCAGCGGCATGAAAACTCCTCCGAAAGTCGCTCTCGTAGTCCTCGTCCCACCTTTGCGCTTTCGTCTTTTCCCTTTTGAGCTCAGTAAAGCTCCTTCTCCCCTTCAGGACGCGTCTTCCAACGTCGGTGAACCCATAGCCACTGATCCGGATACTTTCGGACCAAGCCCTCTAGAAGGCGGCTACAGAGAGCTGTGTTATCGACAATATCTTGTTGAGGGTTTCCGCTTCGCGTCAGCTCAAGGGGCGGTTCGAACCGCAAGCGATGTTTGCGAAGCCGGTGGTCCCAAATCAAGACACCAGGAACGACAGCTGCATCCGTGCGGAGAGCGATGGTGATGAGACTGGTCGTTGTGCACGCCGGGATGCCGAAGAAAGGAACAAAGACTCCGGCATCCCGGGTCGTGTTTTGATCGACCAAGATCCCGACCGCACCGCCGTGCTTCAAAGTGGTGAGGATTTCTTTGAGAGCATTCGTCTTCTCGATAATCTTATTCCCGCTGAGCGTGCGGTAATGGTTCACCAAGCCATCGATCAGGGGATTGTCAACAGGCCGCACTACGAACTTCAGTGGGTGTCCATAAAGAGCGTGGGCATAGGGACAAAGCTCCCAGGCACCGAAATGAGCCGTCAAGAAGAGTGTCCCGCGGCCTTGCTGCATGGCTGCGGCGAAGTTCTCGAACCCATCATAAATCACGACCGGCGAGATCGTGTCGGGGCGAAGCTTGGGCATCTGGCAAAACTCCGCCAGAAGCCTTCCGAGGTTTGAAAAAACTCCACGGACAATCCGCCGCCTGCTGGCCTCTTCCAAGTCCGGCCAAGCTAACTTCAGATTCCATGCCGCAACACCTCTCAGCCTTCCCGAGCAATGAAAGGCGACCCAGGCAATCACTTGACCCACAGCCAACGCAGCGCCTCGAGGAATGGCTCCCAGGCTCTTCACCAAGGCAAGAGCTGCCCAATACTCCAGCCTCAAACGGGCAGCGATTATGGGGCTGGCTGTCTCTTTGCGAATGTTTCAGGCTCTCCAGGAGATCTTCTTGAACAGCTGCTGAGCTTGAGCAGCGCGATAAGCGAGAGAGGTGCTGCGGCGGAAGAGCTCATTCGGACAGTGCCGGAAACTCACCGCGTCGCAATGGCGGCGAAAATAGCACTTCGACTCCACCGTTGTCAAATGTGATGAGCGCCCATCGTCACGCAAAACGGGCGCAGGACAAGGCTGTGACGCGGCGGGCATGCTTGACAAGGCTGCGACCCGTATGCTACTCGTAGGTGTCTCTCAACTTGGCGTCTTCACCCTCCACCCGCAACATGAAGAATCAAGATTCAGTCATTGAGCTGAAGATCCAGAGTAGTTTGGAGTACACTGAGCTGGTAGAAAACATCACCAACAACCTGACGCTCCTGGCTGGATGCGATTCCGATCAGGCGTATTTCATCGAAATGGCGGTTCGTGAGATTGTGGTCAACGCTATTCGCCACGGCAATCAGATGGATTTGGACAAGATCGTTCGGGTTCAGTACCGCTTTAATTCGGAGCGGTTCGAGGTGGAAGTCCTGGATCAAGGAAACGGTTTCGACTTCGAGCACCTGCCCGATCCCTGCGATCCAGAGAATCTGATGAAGTCGTCTGGAAGAGGTATTTTTCTGGTTCGATCGTTTATGGACGATTTTTCTCTGGCCTACATTCCCAACCAGGGCACCGAGGTGAAGTTTACTAAGAAGCTTTCTCGTTCCTAGCGCAGTGCCGAAAACGATGGATTAGGGTCATCCGGACCAAGGAGGAAGACGCCCGTGAGCATGACAGCAACGACCCGTAAGATTGAAGGGGTCAGCATCGTGGATTTAGGTGGCAGGATTACGATCGGAGAGGGGACAGCGGTCTTGAAAGAGGCTGTGCGCAGTCTCCTCAACAAACGCGAAACCAAGATCCTGCTGAACTTGGGAGACGTGTCTTATATCGACAGCTCAGGAATTGGGGAACTGGTCAGCAGTTTTACCACGGCTGGAAAGCAAGGAGGCAAGCTGAAACTACTCAATCTGACCAAGAAGGTGCACGACCTGCTTTCAATCACCAAGCTTCTCACCGTCTTCGAGGTATTCGACGACGAAGCCAAGGCTATTCGTAGCTTCAGCTAAGACGACGTTCTGTTCAAGCAGTTACCCGCCAACGCTTGGGGTCTCGCAAGTCATTGGAACAGTTGGAACCCTAGAGGGCAACGCGCGAACTCCCGGGCCAAGTTCGCTCGTTTCTTGAATCGAGCCAACCACCGTGACTCACCAGGGACATTGGCTGCCGTTCAACAACCCGGGCGAACCTACAGTCCCATCTTCTCCAGAATCTTTTTGGTATTCATGTAAGCTCTGCGGGCATAGACCATCGACCATACTCCCGCGAATCCAGCCAGCAACATCAAACCGAGTTGCATATCAGTACTCATTGGAGCCTCCTCATACAATTAACCGCGCATGCGAATCCGGCGGTTTGTCTCTCGTGATAAAATCTCGTTCGACCTGAAGGAAATTATTCATTAGTTTTTTTTTGCTTTGTCCGAAGAATAGCTTGTGCTGAATCTGTCAGGTTAAGGCCCATACGGAGCGGGCGACCGAAGATAGGTATACATTCAGGCCGCGCGGAGCGGTCCCCCTCAAGTCTCCTTTGCAAAAGAGGAACGGACGAAACTCGTCGGCAAAAGGCGGAGAACAAGGGGGCGGTTCGGTCTGATTTGACTGAGCTACGAACTTTGTTGCCAGTAAGCAGCCCTGACACCCGGCACTTGACACCTGACACGCAACTGAGGCCGTGAGAGAGTCTCTTCTTCGATTCCTGTTGAGCAATCAGAATACCGATGGCAGCTGGGGCTACGTACCTGGGACCCGGGCTGCCCTGGAGCCTACTGCCTACGCAGCAATAGCGCTTCGAGGGGAAAAGGCTGGACAAACGCCATCAACCAGGGCTTTAGAATTCATCCGTTCTTGTCAGGGGTCTGACGGCGGCTGGCCAGTGAATTTGGCTGATTCTGAATCCTCTGCCTGGGTCTCGGCGCTCGCGGGGATGGCTCTGCTGGAGAGCGACGGAAAAGCGGCAGCTTGCCTGGCAGCTGAGAGGTTTGTTTTGCGCTCTTTTGGAAAGATGCCGAAGCCCTGGATTCTGCGTGTCGCCGAGTGGATGCAGTCTCTCGATTCTTCTTATGTCGACCAGAATTACGGAGGATGGAGCTGGAATCCGGAGACAGCAAGATGGGTCGAGCCTACCGCTTATGCATTGCTGTTTCTGAAGAAACTGAACCATTCCGGTTCTGTGGCGTCATCTCAGGGGACTATGAACTCATCTGGAATCATTCTGGAAGCAGAGTCATTCCTCTATCAGAGAAGGTGCAAAGAAGGCGGATGGAACTACGGGAACTCGGAAGTCCTAGGTGAGGTGCTTCGTCCGTTTCCCCTGACGACAGCACTGGTTTTGATAGCTTTGCAAAATCAGTCGGGTCGTCCGGAGGTGCAGGCGGGCCTTCGTTACCTCGAGAGAGCCGCCAGCGAGGAGAAGTCCGCCCTGGCCATAGCCATCGCCTGTCTCTGCTTTGACGCCTATGGATTGGAAAAGGAACAGCTCTTTCCGGTTCTGGTCACCCTGTCTGAGAGCACTCAGCTGTTTCGAAACGCCAAAACTGTGGCTTTGGCGCTCATGGCATTGCAGACCCGGGAGGGAAAAAACCCATTCCGGCTTGGAACTCAAGAAAGCATCCGTCCAGCGTTCCTAACTTCACCGGGGTTGAAGCATGCATCGGCGTGACATCCTAAAGACAGGAATCACTCTGGGACTGGGAACCATTGCTGGTTCCTGTGCCAACGGGCCAAAATGGAGGCCCGCGGCCTATCGAAAACCGGGAATCTCGCGGGTGGCTATTCTCAAGGCTGCTAGTTACGAAGAAAACCTGACGGAGACTATCCGGCAAGGCATCGAGCTCTGTGGTCTGGTGGTTAGAGACAAGCGTGTTCTCCTTAAGCCCAACTTGGTGGAGTATGAAAAAGACACGGTCATCAATACCAATCCCGCGGTAGTCGGAGGGGCAATTGAGGCCTTTCTGCGTCTGGGTGCCAGAGAGGTGAGAGTGGCAGAAGGCCCCGGACATCGCCGTGATACCGATGGATTGCTCGTTGCCTCCGGACTGTTGCCTTATCTCGAAGACACGCGAACCTCTTTTGTGGATCTGAATCTCGATGATATGCGCCGCGTGGCGCTGCAGAGTAGTTTCATGGGGATTGAGGCCCTCTTCTTTCCGGAAGCAGTACTGTCGGCGGATTTGTTAGTCTCAATGCCCAAGCTTAAGACCCATCATTGGGCCGGGATGACGCTCTCGATGAAGAATTTGTTTGGGCTGGTGCCGGGAGTGAAGTACGGCTGGCCAAAGAATTTCCTGCACTGGCATGGAATCGACCAAAGCATTGTCGATATCAACAGCACGATGCGCGCTCATTTCGCCATCGTTGACGGAATCATCGGCATGGAAGGCAATGGCCCCATCCAGGGCAAGCCGAAGCCGTCAGGAGTCCTTGTTTTCGGCGATGACCCTGTAGCTGTCGATGCCACCTGTACCAGGATCGCTGGACTGAATCCGGAGAAGATCAAATATTTGAAAACAGCCGGAGAATTCCTCGGGAACTTGGCCGAGAGCCGAGTTCAGCAGATTGGTGAGGAGATCTCAAAGGTACAGTCGCCATTTGAAGTTATTGAGGCCTTTCGAGGTCTAAGGACATAACCTGGACAAGCCAGATCCAAAGGACAATCAAACCGCAAAGGCGAGCATGTCGACACCAATTCTGATTGAGCCTGGGACGCGTTTCACTTGTGACCCATGTGGCTTCTGCTGCGGATTTTGGGACATTCACGTCGATAGGCAAAGAAGGGAAACGCTCAGGCATAAGGATTGGGTCAACAAGCGAGCGCAGGAACTGCGAAAGGCTCAGGGTGAGGACTTCTTCAAAATTGTCGATCAGGGCGGCCTATCAATCATCCAAAGGGCGAAAGGGACTTGTTCGTTCCTGAACGAGCAACTGCTTTGCTCCATTCATAGCATCGACGGATTTGATGCGAAGCCACTGGTCTGTCAGCAATTTCCCAACATCTACTATCGGACGCCGCGGGGCATCGAGGTCTATTTGGATTATTCCTGTCCTGAAGTGATCAGAAGCAATGGCGAACTCATCACCGCTGAGGCCGTCAGTCAGACGATATCCAAGGAATTTGTGCAAGAGATTGGATCCACATTTTCGCTGGATGCCTCCACGCGTGTCGACTGGGAAGGCTATACCGAACTGGAGCGCACGTTTCTCGAAGTTCTGCAGAAACTCGCTCCCTGGGAGGAGCAACTCCTGCTGTTGGACGAGATCTTGAAGGCATTGCGCAGGAGCTTGACCCGAACGACCGAGACCTCTAACGCCATCGACGTGCGGCGTGCCCTCGAATCGATCAACCGGGCTGAGTTGGATAGCTTGGTTGCCAAAGCCAGATCCTCGACCAGCAGCACGTCCAAAAGGGATCTTTACGTGGCTATCTTGGTGCATTGGGTTGAATCCACGTTTTCAGGTGAAGTCGGACCAAGACCGCTGGGTGCAGGGAAAGTCATCACCAACGTCCTGAAGCAATGGAAAGGAATCGGCTATAACGAATTTAAAGTCTTTGGATTTCGCGTGGACTATAGCCAAGTAGGGACCGTTGGGTTTGATCCCAAGGTCGACGAATTCCGCGACCCGGTGGACCGATACCTTCGATATTTGATCAAGTCGTTGGTGGCCACTCAGGCAATGACCCTTCAGAAGCGAATGGCCATCATTGCCACAAATTTTGCACTGGTCAAGTGGCTTAGCAGGGCCCACGCCTCTTCCAGCAGTCGGCAGCATGTGATCCTGGACGATGTTGTCTTCGCGATCAAGATGGTCGAAAAATTCCTGAGTTACCGGCTCTTCAATCGCCTCGAGAGCAAGAAGAACTTCCTTTCGAACTTTGTCGGCCTGCTTTTCGATAACCCAGCGTTACCTGCCACAATGCTTGCATGACTCGCCCACGATTCCTGTTCGAGAAATCCGCCGGACCCGCAGGCGAGTCGAGGGACTCGGAGCGCGCAGCGGTGATGCAGCCCTTCGAGAACCAAAACGAAAGCAAGGCTCGGTTCTTCTGGGCATGCATTCATGCCTGGCTAGCGGCCATCGCTATCGTTTACGTGCTGGGAGGCGTAGAATGGTTCTTTAGAGCCAACATGCTGGCGGGGAACACTGATTTCACTACTTTCTACGTCTCGTCACGACTCTTGCTGGAGCACTCACCTTCCAAGCTCTACGACCTCCGCATTCAAGCCGAAGTGCAAAAGGAAGTGCTTGGTGACTACGAACCACCTGAGGGTTTCCTGCCTTACATTCATCCGCCCTTCGAAGCTTTGCTGTTCTTGCCATTGGGCTATCTTTCCTTCAGTTCGGCACTGCTCATCTGGCTTGGTGCGAGCGTAGTTCTGATTCTGTTGCTGCCGCTCTTTCTTACCAGCCGAGAGTCCGACCCACTCCGAAAGCACCGGACAACCCTATTGCTAGGGGCGCTATCTTTCTTTCCATTTCTGGCCTGTCTCTGGCGTGGACAGGACTCGATCTTGGTTCTTTCACTTTGGGCTCTGGCATGCAGGGCTTGGAAACAGGGCAGAGACGCCCGGGCCGGGGTCTTCCTGGGTCTGAGTTTCATCAAGTTCCATCTGGCATACCTACTTCTTGGTACCTTTGCTCCTAGAGAAACGAGTCCGGGCACTTTTCGGAGTCGGCATCAGCGCGGGAATCTTGATCTTGACTTCCGCCTTATGGATTGGTGTAGAAGGGACACTCGGTTATGTTGAAGCGCTGGGAAGCATGGCGACTACGCTCGGGAAAATGGCCAACCCTCAAGGCAAAATGCAGTCCTGGGAGGCGCAACTTTACCTTTTGGGGCTTGAGGGAGTTCACAGCATCACCGGTCGGATCATGATTGCCGTGATCGGCATGGGTCTCTCGGTATTGTTGTGGAAAGGGCGATGGCAACCGAGTGCCCGAGACTTCGAATTGCGCTTCTCCGCTCAAGTCCTGCTAGCTCTTCTAGCGAGTCCCCATTGCCACATTTATGACTTATCGTTGGTGTTCCTTCCCGCGGTATTCGTGCTCCGCCACTTGCTGGACCAGACGGATGGAAGTTCCAGCATGAGGATCTTGCTTGCGGCGCTTCTACTCGTTTCACCTGTGGTCTGGGTGCTGACATTGTGGGTGACGGGATTCGTCCCCATTCAGATAAGTGTCGTTTGGATGACAGTATGCCTAGCTGCGATTTGGCAAGCTGCCAACTCGAGATTCAGCAGAACCGCTGCGACTCCCGTCAATCTGGCGGCGCCGGTAGGAGGTTCTTAATATCGTTCTTTGATCCAACGGGTCAGTCAGGCATACGTTCGGCGGATCAAGTTGCTGTGGTCACGAAGAAGAGTTGTCGACGTGGTTTACGCCTTGAGGATCTTGACTGGCCAAGCGGTCCCTTCGGCACCTACAAGGTAATGGTCGCTGCTAGTCTTGGTCTAGAAACGGTCAACCACCGCGTCTGAAACAGCCTTGAACCTTGTGGCGGAACTTTGGCGCACAGTGAGCAGTGAGACCAGGTAGAGAAGGGCTACGAGCACCAGCAGGGATTTCAATCCGGTCCACAACGAAAGAGACTCAAGCAAGCCACCCAAGAGCGAACCCATCAGATTCGAGCCCAGAGCTTGGCCGCTGAATTTGGCCTCTCGAAAGCTTTGAATGAAGACAATCCCTGCAAAAAAAGCCGGTGAGCAGTAGACCAGCGCTGCACCGGTCGCTTTGAGCCACAGGGAGTGTAAGAAGAACGTCTCCATCGGGACGAGGTAACAAACCCCCAGCGAAAGGAACAGTCCGGCATAAGCCCAGCGCTGCGGTAACTGAGGCTGCCACGTTGCGACGAGATTGGCCGCGACCAGCAGCAACAGGACTCCCGAGATTACAATCGAGTTCACCAGCCAAGTGGTTCCAAACAGCAAAGCCATCTTGCTGATGATCTGGACTTCCAGCAGCAGGAACCCGGCTCCCAGAAAGAAGAAGTGCCATTGGATGGAAGTGAGGCCCATTCCTGTCTTGGAAAGGGCTAACCAGCAGAGCAAGAGCAAGACGACAGAGATGGCAATAACGCTGGCGGGCAAACCTGGTTCGTGCTGATAGAAGTACGGCCAGTCATCCGTGGTCGGCGTGGCGGGCTTCTTTCGGAAGGTTCCCATACTGCTGGATGTAGTCAGCCAGTTGCTTGTCGGACAGTGCCTCTTCAATTCGCGTTCGAGAACCTTCCATAAAGAAGAAATTACCTTCCTCATTCCGGAATTCAAGCGGCGGGCGGCCAAAGACAGTAGAAAAGAGGCTGTTCAAACGACCAGCAATCCAAGGTGTTGTGACCTGAAACTTAACAATTATCAATCCTTTGGGCGAGAGCAAGCGCTTGGCAGCCTGCATGGCTTCCAGTGTGTAGACATAGCTGTCGATGCGAACGTTCGAGTAGTGAGAGGAATTGGTGTGAGAGTCGAGGAGTGAAAAGACAATCAGATCGAACTGCCCGGAACTATTTTGAAGGTAGCTTCGGGCATCTTGCAGGACGATCTGCACCTGCGGGGAGTCGTAGGGTTTCTCGAAATGGAAACGCTTTCCGAGTTCCAGAATCAGGGGATCGATTTCAACAGCTACAATTTGGCTGGCCTGGTTTCGCAAGGCAGCAGCCACATCATTGCCCGTGCCGGAGCCCAGAATGAGGACGGACGGGTGATCGGGAAAAAATCGATAGGGCAAGTTGTAAGGGTTGTATTCGACAGGGATGTTGCGGAACAGCTCAGGATGCGCAGTAACGTAGGAAGGCGAGAGATTGATCAGATGCTGGTGCCACGAATCGTTCGTTGCGAGATCATAGGCTCTAATCTCGCCATTCTGAATTCGAGGCGCAATCCTGAGCTTCTGGTAGGGCGACCAATACTCGGTGCTGCCCGGTACCAGGTTAAACCCGGCAAATCCGGCGCATAAGAGAAATGCGGCTGGAGCTTGCCACCGTAAACGTTTCCCGTTCCAAAGCAGGACAGCAGACAGAGCCCCAGCAAATACAAACCAGACAGGCGGGGGTTGCGAGTAGAAGCAAAGCAAGGTGTAGAAGCCGATTCCAGCTAGGCTAGCCAACAGGTTCAAGGAGTAACCCCAAACACCGTCGGGAACCACTTCCAAACACCGTCCGGTGATCTGGCCTAGCGGAATGAAAATGAGAGTCAACAAGCCAAAGAAGGGCGCAATGATCGCCGTTGACGAGGTCAGGGTAAGCAATGAGGACCACGACCATTCGACAGAGGGAATGCCCCAAATATGGACTTCCGATAACGTTCCGATGAAGGCAGGAATCTCGGAAAGAAAATTATGCCAATCTCTCGACGGAAACTTGATAAGGATGGTCACCGTGGTCAGGGCAGCCAAGAGCGGCAGGAGACTGATGGGTCTCCGGCAAAGACTGCTTCCCAGGCCAAAGCCCAGGAAACAGGCAATCAGGACAAAGTTTTTGAAGTACGCGAAGATTCGAATCTCAGAGGATACCCACCGAATGAGTATGAGCTCCAAGAAAAGTACCAGGAAGCTAACAATGAACAATGTTCGGTAAGGCGACCTGTCCAGACTCTCCAACGAGATGCTCCAAGAATCGGTCCAACGGCGCGGAGCTTGAGTGTTTGGGCTGACATGCCCGGGACGGTAAAGCTTAAATAGCGAGATACTTACCACAACACTCGTCCAGATGAACACGATCATTGGCACGAGAATTTGCAGTTGCATACATGACTCCTTTCTAGAGCTGTGCCCACAGGAGACTGTGGGATAAGTTCAGTACTACTTATAAACTCATTCACTTGTGAGGATGAAGTACGCAAGGGGGCGAAATATGGCCAGACAGCAACTCAACAGATCCGTTCATTGCTTCAGATACTCATCCGTACCCAAGAGTTTCGGATCGCAGTGTTCCTATCGGGAAGAACAGGAATCGGTTCGTGGCTGAACCACTCACTCAGCGGGAGTCTCCAGGCTGGAAAGTTTCGAGTTCGGTAAAGTGCTCCCATCCAGATGTCTGATTCGCGAGTAATCTGACCGTTCCTGAAATAGAGCCGATATTGGATCGCGTAATGGAAGCGCGACCCTATCATCCTACGTCTGCCTAACATGTCATCCATGTAACGTTTCTCTGCGACATAGATGATTCCGCTCTTGATCGATGGCTCTGGATTAGAGATTTTGCCTATTGGATAACGTGCCTCCCATTCGTGCATGTTCACTAGAACGGAGAGATAGACTGGGTTCTCAAGGGGGGTCCTGTAACCCAGGAACGGGTCAGACTGCTGGGTAAGGAAAATCTCCTTCATCAGTCTTTCTTCAAAGAAAAGGTCGGCAGTGTAAGGAGCGCGTGAGATGTGAAATCGAACTAACGGATCCTGATTGCGCCAATCACTTTCGTAATCCAGTTCGGCGCCACCTTTGCTAACCAGTGAAATATCGAATGTGGCCGTTCGATAGTGGCCTCCATTATGCAGCAAGGGACTACGCTCATCGTTCCCGCGATAGAACTGAGCTTTGATTCTGGGTGGAACGGGAGGTTTGGCCGGAACTGGAGGATTTCCGAAATCTTCAAAGGTTCTGAAGTGGACCAAGTCCTTGAGAGAGTTCAGGTACACGTCGGCACGGAGCCTGTAGTAGGACCAACCAATCCCAATCAACAGTGCCAACAGCACGATGTTGAAGGTGCTAATCTTCAACCCGCCAGGGACACCAAGCCCTTGCTTAGTCCGATTGGATCTCCGGCGTAAGAACCACAACACCAGGGCCAGCAAGGACAGCGAAATCAGAACCAGGTTCTGACCGCCCAGTCGATCCCAAATGGCGTCTGAACCCTCGTTCGCACTCGCGTCTTTCCGGGTGACTGGACCCGCCGGGTTATCTGCGTCCGTAGCACTTGTTTGCCGTTGTGCTGGCAGATACTTCTCTGGTTCCAAATTGAATGCTTGAAGACATTTTTCGCAGCAAAAATAAAACTGTCGGCCTTGATAGCGAACGGAATACTCGGAAAGAGCGGTCCGATCCTTTAGCACCGGGCAGAAACCATTCGCTTGTTGCGCATGAGCCAGAGGGATCCTCACGAGGATTAGAATGAGGAGAAGCAACCGTAGTGGTACCCGCAAATTGCCGTAGCGCAGGCGTGGCAAGTTTCGATTCCCCTTTTCGCGCGCTTATCCAACAAGTGGGCTTGTGATTGATGCCCCGGACAGTGGAGCTCTGATTCTCTACCATCCTGGTAGTAGCAATCGGCGTCTTTATGAGCAGCCTTACTTTCGGGCGAAGAACCCCGCTTGCAGGGCCCACCCAGCCGGTACCCTTCGGCACAAAAGCCGCTGCCATTATGCCTTTTTCTTGCATATTGAACGCAGGTCGGGATACCTTCGCGTTGCGCTGCTACGCCTGAACATTGACTCTAAAGTTCCCTATCCTTCATCCGAATACCTGGCCATGTCTTCGTCGAAACCAAAACGTCTGGGAATTGCTGCTCATCAGCTTTGCGGCTCTCTTTCTGGAGATGGCTGTCATTCGATGGCTAGCTTCTGAGGTGAGAATTTTCGCTTACTTTAAGAACCTGCCTTTGATGGCAGCCTTTCTGGGTTTTGGGATCGGCCTGTCTCAGTACCAAAGAGGGGAGCAACTCTTTCGCTGGTTTCCCAGATTGATCACTTACCTCGTGATCATCATTGCAGGAGCAGCTAAGTTCGGGATTACTCATGTGGTCTTTGTGGATCCGCGCCAGTACTTTTTGCTCGGTGCAGGCTTTGGTGACCACGTCGAAGACTCCCTCCCTTCCGTACTCCAGACTGTCCAAGCTATCTTTGTGATGGTCTCCATTTTCTTTCTCGTGATGGCCGCTTTCGCAGTCGCTAACTTCCAAAGTAGGGGAACTACTCAATCGGGAAAGACCGCTGTCCGGCTATTCGGTCAACGTCGCTGGAAGCTTGTTGGGCATTCTGGCTTTTTCTTGGGTGTCTCATCTGCAATGGTCCCCAGTCTTGTGGCTGGGTTGCGCCTTTGCCGCCATTCTGTATTTCTATCGCAACTGGTTGAAGCTTCCACTGGTTTACTTTGGTTCGGCCTTGGCCTTTGCAATTTTCATGAACTATACGATTCCAGCCATCTGGTCGCCCTACTATCGTATTGCGGTCGACACCAGATTGGAGCCAGGGTACGCAGCGCAGATTAGTGTTAACTACGACGGATTCCAGGTCATCCAGGACTTGTCGCCGGGGTATTTGGCGCAATTCCCTTTGGAGAAGCAACGCGCTCTAAACCGTCACTACAACATCCCCTACAACCTGAGCAAAAGTAGAGTAGGCAGCGCTCTGATCCTGGGTGGCGGATCGGGAAACGATGCGGCTGCCGCCCTGAGGAATGGCGCCGAGCGAGTTGACGTTGTGGAAATCGATCCGGCCATTGTCCAGATCGGACGCAACCTTCATCCAGAGAAGCCCTATGATTCGCCGAAGGTAAACGTATACGTCGACGACGCCCGGTCGTTCCTGCAGAAGTCAAAAGCCACCTACGATCTGATTGTGTTTGCCACGCTCGATAGCCACACTGTCTTTTCTTCACTGTCGTCGCTTCGACTCGATAATTTCGTCTTCACTAGAGAAAGCGTGGAAGCCGCTTGGGCAAAACTAAATCCCGGTGGCGGGATCGCCATTAACTTTTTTGCGATCAAGTCCTGGCTCTCCCAGCGGCATCTGGCGACTCTCAAAGAAGTGTCGAGCAGTGTGCCGCTGGTTTACACGAGTCCTGAAAACATGGAAGTGATTCTGCTTGCTGGAAACCGGTTCGATCCGAACCAGAGCCCAGGCATAACTAATTATTATCCGGCTTCGCCAGACTTTGGCGGCGGCGACGTGGAGCTTACGACGGACGATTGGCCGTTTCTCTTCCTGGAAAAGAGAGGCATCCCTTTTCACTATCTGTTGCCGCTCTTTGTCATCTTGGCACTGAGTTGCATTCCGCTCCGCAAGTTCAAACTGAGGGTCCGTGACTTTGACGGCCAACTGTTCTTTATGGGGGCCGCATTTCTTCTGGTGGAGACCAAAGCCGTCACCACGCTGGCGCTGATCTTCGGGTCCACGTGGATGGTCAATTCCATTGTCGTCGGTGCCATTCTAGTGACCATTCTTCTCGCCAACCTCGTGGTGGCACGAGTTTCGGGGCTTAGCGACACTGTCTTGTACCTCGGATTGTCCGGGTGCCTCTTGCTCAATTTCTTCTTTTCGTTCGATCGGCTTAATCAGTGGAATTGGGAAGCCCGCCTTGTGGCCAGCAGCGCCGTCGTCGCCTCCCCTATTTTCTTTGCCGCCTTGATCTTCGCCAAAAGGTTCATGACTGTCAGCTCTCCCAGCGTCGCCCTCGCCAGCAATCTTTTCGGGAGCCTGGTCGGGGGCCTATTAGAGTACCTGGATATGTGGACCGGACTGCGGGGTTTGAATCTAGTGGCTTTGCTTTTATATCTGATTTCGTTTCTCTTTCTGATGAGCCTAAGGAAAATAAGCCCTGTTAGTTCGGCTGTTTTCCAGCAGCGTTGACGTCATTCCGTCAGTGCCGAGGGACAGATCTCCGTTGACAGCTCGCCCCTCACCCGGCCTTTCGCCACCTTCTCCCCACAACGAGACGGGAGAGGGCGGATAAACTTTCACCAGTTCTTGAACTTCGGCCGCAGCTTAGCGAACCACCCTGGCAGCCGGCGAGGTGATTCGTTGTCCCAGTGGAGAACTTCGCGTTCTGCTTCGCCAAAGCAGACTAAAGACCCGTTTTATTTTCGTCGAATCTTAGCGCCATGAAGGAGAAAACCAGTCTGAAATTTTTGTCGATAGCGCTCATGCTTTCCGGGGCGGCTGGTCTAGTCAATCAGGTTGTATGGCAGAGGGCTCTCAAGGTTTTCTTGGGCGGTAGCGAGACGATCAGCTCGATGATCGTCGTATTAGTCTTTCTCGGGGGACTTGGTTTAGGATCAAGTCTTGTTGCAAGGTCGAGTGGTGGCATTCTGTTCCCCTCTAAATTGCTAGCCTGGGTTGAGCTAGCGCTCGGCGCGGCAAACCTTATGGTTGCCTGGCTTCTCACGTCTGATCTTGCGGAAAGTGTCTATCAGTTCCAAAGAGCTGCTCTGGCTTTCGGTATACCACTCAGAGTGTTGTACGCCTCGGGAGCAATCGCTATCCTCGGTATTCCATGCCTGTTGATGGGGACTACGCTGCCTTTGGCTGCCCAGACCATGCAGGCTGAGCTGGGCTACTCGAAAAATCGTCTTGTCAACAGACTTTACTTTCTGAACACTCTTGGAGCTGTCTCGGGAGCTGTAACTGGCGTTAGCGTTCTGATGCCCCGTTTCGGACAAACGCTCACTTTGCTAACGGCAGCAGGACTGAATCTCGTTGCAGGTCTGAGTGTGGCTTTGCTAAATGCTTTGCCGGCAATCGGGTGCCAGACTTGAGCTTCGGCGAAGGAATCGGCTTGCAAAGCCCTGCCAGCGCTGAACGAGGCCTATGGCGGATTCTATATCCTAGGTTTCGGATTTGGCTTTTGCTCGCTCTGGTACGAGATGTTCTTGTATCGTGCTGTCGGTTTGAGGCATGAGCCTCTCCCTCTAGTCTTCTCGGCGGTTGTTACTGGATTTCTGCTGTTCTGGAGTGTCGGGGCCTGGATAAGTTCCAAGAAAGTCTTCTCAGATCGTTTGAAGTCTGTTTTGATTCTTTGCAGCATCCTCATGCTGGGCGGCTCTCATTTACTTTGGAGAAGACGTAAGTTCTTCTCCGCTCTTCAGTGCTTCAGATGCCTTGCTTTTCGCCCTCAGGAAAGTTCCTTACTTCCTTCCCTGCTTACTATTTGGAATGCTTTTTGGCTTGGCGCTAGCCAAGTCAATTGCTATCTGGGGACGCGATGTGGGTTGGTTCAGTGCCTGGAATACGCTTGGGGCCTGTATGGGAGTTTTGACGGCGCTTCTGGTCGGGTATGAGATGGACTTGATGTGGATGATTGTAGTCGGGGTCTTGCTCCTTCTTGCCATGGGCGGAGTTATCGACAGGATCAAGAAAATCCAGCTTGCAGGACGTATTCCGTCCTGCTCTTCGGCGCAGACTATCACCCGGTTCGCCAATCTACCTAGCCTCGTATTCCTCCTATTGGCCGCGTCGACAGCGATCTTTGGCCTTTCAGCGACACCCAGACCCAATGACTTCGGGACCACCAGTTTCTTTGGAAGAGACGGCGTGATCGTAGTGGACAAACACGGCAACTTGGCTTGGGACGGCCTTTGGCACTCGCGCCTAGTGCAGAATAATAATCATGTCGGCACTTACAACTGGGCTCTGGCTGTTGACCCCATACTCGCCCATCCAACGGGTGACATTTCCGAAGCCCTCGTGATCGGCATGGGAAGCGGCGTCACTGCTGCAACTCTGTCAAAGTTGGAGTCCGTCAAACGTGTCGATGTGTATGACATTAACCAAACCCTAAGGCGAGTTTTGGCAAGGTTTCCTGCCGGGACCATGCACGTTGCACAGAACCCTAAGATCCGGATCGTTTGGCAAGACGCTCGCAGCGGGTTGGCATTGAACGATAGGAAATATGATCTCATTACTCAGCAGCCCTTGTATTTGAAGCAGGCTGGTTCCAGCATCCTGCTTTCAAAGGAGTATTTTTCGCTTGTCTCCAAGCGGCTCAAGGAAAATGGTGTCCTCTGCGTGTATGCCAACGGGACATCAGAGCAGGCCTTTGTTGTTCGGCGTACGGCGTCCCAGATCTTCCCGCATGTGCTAGCCTTGCACAATGGGTATAGTCTCATCCTGTCATTTACACCTCTTAGTCTCAGCGATTCTCGACTGAGCGCGGCTTTCAGTCAGACAGGGGAGCTTTGGGAAGAGGTTCGCTGGTTTACCGAGCGAATCGGTCGCCAGAAATGGCGGGAATACATCAAAAACGTCGATTGTAGCCTCGCAGATTCCGGGGTTTTGATAAAGGATGATTTTCCGATCGTTGAATATCCCCGGCAGCTGAAGGCCCTGTTGCGAGAGGCCGGTTATTCTGGGGGTTACCCTCAGCCCGAGTTCAACTGGATGGGTCAGTAGGGCGCCCGCCGGTGGCTCAAGTCACCTGGTGAGGGACAAGCTGCCCGGTGATAATTTGCCTGCCACACTGCTTAAGAGGGTCGACGAGTAGTGCGTGTCGACGAGGCGAATCTACCGTGAGCCTCCTTCGGTACATGTGGCGCAGAGGCTATCGCGTCACTGATACGACGGTATGATGCTACTGGACACCTCGCAGAAGACGGTCTCAGTGAAATCGAGTTGGCGCGGGTATCTTCATTACCTTCTCAGCGGCATTCTGGTCGTGTTGCTTGTGCCCCTGTTTGGGTTGCGACATTTGCCCCTGCGATTCGACTGGTTGAACTTTCTCACAACCTACTGGATTAGTCTGGGAATCCAGTCCATCTTTCTGGCCTCCCTGTTGGTATTGCTCTTGGATGGCCGGAAAGACCTATTCAAATCGATTTGGAATCGCTACTGGAGCCAGAAACCTCGCCTTATCATCCTTTGCGTAATCTTTGCTGAATCGGCCTGGCTGGTCGGATTGACGATGGCGCTTGTCTTTTTCATCGTCGCCATGGCACTGATCGAATTTGGAGCCAGGCTGCGGAGTCGGTCCGATAAGTGGCTCGAGGACTGCATTGCCATTTTGATTCCCGCGCTTTACTTCTTCTTTGGATTGATCCTGGTCTTTAGCTACAACGACGTCATCGCATCGTTTCGATTTTTCGGCAGCTTTGACCGGTTCTTCAACAACCTTGATACGGTTTTGCTCGGTGGGCGGACAGTTGCTGAACTCGCCCACGCCGCCACTCGCTCGCTCCCGTTGGGAGTATTGGAATGGGCGGAATTCGTCTACTTCCGCATGTTTGCTCAAATTGGAGCCACCCTGATTCTAATCGCAGTCTACTTGGGACGAAAGGCAGCTCTACAGTTTGTCGGGACCATCCTGACGGCTTATTATCTGGCTCTGATCTGTTATCTGCTGTGGCCTAGCCTCGGTCCCTTCTATCTTTGCCAAACGCATTTCTCTGAGTTTCCCAGCAGTCTGGGAGCGTACGCCATTCAGCGGCAGTTGTTGACGAATCTTGACATTCTCTGGAATCAGGGATTCAAAGACCAGGTTAGCATGGATTACTTTATTGCCTTCCCCTGCATGCACATCGCTCAGCCAATGATTGCACTTTGGTGGCTGCGCCAACGGAAACCGATTCTAGTTGTGATGTCGATGATCAACATCTTGCTGGTTGTCTCAATTGTGTTGTTGGAATGGCACTACTTCGTTGACATTCTGGGTGGAGCACTCGTGGCCCTTTGCGCGCTTTGGCTCATAGGTGACACTGGCGAAAGCAGACGCTTACAAGGACCTGAGACCCAAGTGGCAAGTCAGCCTGAGCCTCTTCTCACGGCGACGGAAGATTTGACCAAGAATCTCAATTGAATGGCTGCCAATGCGACCCCGACGAGCAAGAGAGTAACCACCGGCAATAAGTCAAGGGGCTTGTCAGTCAGTAGTTGACTCCACCAAAAGTCAATCTCAGGGTCGCGCTGCGGTGTCTTGATGATCTCCGCCAAGTCGGGATTTGCATCTGTTTCGTTCGAATGTCCAAATTGAAGTGCGTCTCGGATTTCGTATATTCTCGCTACGATCGGCGAGTTTTCCATGCGAAAGTAAAAACTGTCCGGAATCGCGTAGGTCCTCCAGGCGAAATCGGGATTCAGAATGCCAGCTGTTTGCGCACGAAGGGAGAAGACATTCATGTCGATAGCCACGGCCATCAGCTGGATCAGAAAGCTCAGTATCACCAGGCCAGAGATCATCATTCTCCGCAACACACTTCGACACCAGCCTTCCTCAAAAGACAACCCAAGGGGTAGCATCAGAAAAGGAAGCAAAACTGTAAGATACCTGGGCCCCCAAGCGAAATCGCCATGCCACGCGATATATCTGCTAAGCAGCATCAGATAAGGGAACACGAGCAAGACCAGAACCAGCGCCAAATCCTTCCTCCAGGCGAAGAATCTCCTATAGGCCAGGATGCTCCCGATAACAATCGGGCAATAGAGCAGCAGGCCTTTTCCCGGACTGATCAGCAAACCCAGCAGGCCTTTCCACATTGGATAGCTGAACGACTCCACTTGGTGAAACTGCGACCACCGGGCGTAACCTGTGGTTAAGACGGAACCGAATCGAAGGCAATTGTATCCGAGGGCCACTGCCAAGCCAGGCAATAACCCGAGAAGGAAAAGCCCGACCTTTTTCAGTATGCTGGCAGGTCTGGTCCCGCGCCCTGTCTGCCAAGCGTCCGCGGTGATAAGGGCACCTAGCGAAAACCCGGTCAGCACAGAGGTCGTCCGGGTCATCAGTGCGAGCCCGAGGAACAAGCCGGAAGCTATCAGACTCGAATTCCTCCCTGTCTGACGGTGCTGGTAGGCTTTGTAGAAGGCCACAAGGCAGAAGAGTGTTTCCAGCGAGTGGTCAAACGGGCTCTTGGACTCGGGCCAGAGCTGTGTGCAAAGGGCCAGAACTAAAGTGAGTGTAACAGAAGTCGAGAGCGAGTAACCTACCGCCAAACTGAGTCGGTAGAAGATAACAGCGGCCAAGGCAAGAGCTAGGGGATTCAGCAGCGACAGGAAGAACTTTGGATTTCCTGCCGTTTGCCCCGCTATATAAAACGGCACGGAAAAGAGAGCATGTCCCAATTCATGAGGATCGAAAAACTTTCCATCAGCCCCACGAAGGGCAAACCCCGCTCCGAATTTCGCTGGAACATCGAAGCGTAGTTCTGACGTGAACTTCTTGACGACTTCAAGGCGAACCACTCCGTCCAGTGTCACAAAGGTCGTGGTCCCTGACGTCGTGAGCAGGTAGACTGAAAATACGAGTACAAAGAGATAGAGACTAATGCGTCGTTCCAGCATGAATCGCGCATCTGGGTCCGAGATTTTCAGGAGAGCTCGACTCGAGACTTGCCGACCGAGGTCTAGGGTGATCGTCTTGCTTTTGGGCCAGGAGAGCAAATCAGAATCCAAACGAGCTGGAACCATGCCCTTGAGGTGGCTAAGAGTTGTCGATGTTTCTCAAATCAGGCGGCTCGTTCATCCGCTTCCATGACCGCTTCGGCGGGATACATCCTCAGAAGACTATGACCGACTACCATCACTGGACCCAGCCAGACATAGGCGAGGTCTGGAGCTGCCGAGACATTCATCGCCAGGCATGAGAGGTTGAGTACGCAGAAACAGGCAACTCCTATCAGCTTTAGCCTTTGCGGCTGACGAAGCAAGAGAATCGCAGACTGGATCAGGGCGGGCAGGAGTAGAATCAGGTCGTTTACCCAACTATAGAAGCACGTCCAGACCGAAATAGCCAGCAGCAGTGGCGCTTCCCTTCTCCAGTCCCAATGCCAACGTTGATTTCTCCAATGCCAGAGCGACCACGCTATTGCGACGCTCATGGGAACGAAACGAGCCCAGCGCTCTCCAGCGCCAAACAGCTTTTTCAGCAATGTCCCAAGCGTCGGGGTGTCGTACTCAAACACTGGTGTCTGGGCATACTTCCAAACCACCGAAGCTTGCACAACAAGATTTGGGTTGAGAGCCATAGGGATCACAGTCGCCAATACTAACATCAACACTAGACCAGTGAGAATCTTCCAGTGCCTCTGTTGAACGATCCAAAGAATCAGAGCGACCCAGAAGAGATAGGCCAAGTGGGGTTTCATGGCAGCCAGGAGCAAGACGCATCCGGCCCACCAGTGCCTTCTCTGTCGATGCAGGAGCAGGAAAGTAACTAGCCCAAATAGGACAACTAGACTCATCTGCCCGATCCGAAGCAAATAGAGGCTTGGATAGAAGAGAAAGGCGAGTCCCCAAGCCACCCACAGTAGTCTTGGAGGTCCATCATAGAGCTTCCAGAGCAAGCTTGAAGTAAGCGTCAGCAAGACTAGGTTGAGCAACAGCCAGAAGAGACGGGCCGAAGTATAGTCAGCAATCCCCAAGGGCACAAGCAGGAGGAAGGCCCATGGAGGATACAGCATTACATGAGGTCTTTCCTGCCAGCCAATTGACTCTTGCAATTTCGAAAACAACTCGAACGAGTAGGGATTTTGTCCCGTCCATTGCAAGCGCCCGGCCGCCCAGTAAGCAATAAAATCATCCATCAGAGCAATCGAAGACACATTGGCCTGTGAGACAAGCAAATAAACGAGGAGCCCACAGACGGCAATCAAAACGAGGAATTTTGGCTTCATCTCAATGGCACTTGACCTCATGCCGCTGATCTAAGATTGATAAAGCTACCTTTGGAAACACGTCGTCTATATCGATCTCGATTCTCTTGGCGCTTAGTAAATTCAGTGGAAAATCCCAATCTAAGGCAGATTGATCCTGTCTGCCTTTGTAGGCATGGGCCGCCGGGGCACCCCGACCCCAATCACGAGCATCACTGGGAGAGCCGAAAGGTTACATGGGCCAAGACCGCGGTATCACCACTTGGAGACCCAAGTTGTGAAGTTTGGAGGGGGCGCTTATCATGGGGAGAAACAGCGTCTGTTATGGGCGGGTAATCGCTCTCGGCTTTAGTATTGGTTTGGTCACTGATTAGCAGGAGCTCAAATGGGCAAGGCGGTTTTTCCAACCAAGCGATACGTCCGGCTCGCCCTCCTGGGCGCACTGTCAGTGCTGTTGTTCCAGCAGTTGCAGAAATCGACTAGCATGCGAACTTGGCCAGTCGATGATTTTGTTGAGTATTGGGCGGCGGCGCGGCTGCAGTTAGCAGGGATGAATCCGTATTCGCCCGAGGCGCTGTTTTCCGTGCAGAAAGCTGTGGGATGGTCGGAGTCCACTCCGTTGATGATGTGGAATCCGCCTTGGACCCTCGTTCTGGTTCTACTTTTCGGAGCGTTCGATTATTCCATGGCGAGATCGCTTTGGTTCCTTTTCCACCTGGCTGTCCTCTTCGTTTGTGTCGCTGCCGATCAGCGGATTTATGAGATTCAGAGACCAAGACAGTGGCTGGTTTGGGGCCTCGCTTTGAGTTACTTCCCGTTCGTCTTTGTGTTGAAGGCAGGGCAAATTACCGCATTGGTACTGCTAGGGATCACTGGTTTCCTGTTCTTCGAGAAGCGTCGCGAGGATGGCTTTGCGGGGGCTTTCGCAGCTTTGACCATGCTGAAGCCACATCTCCTCTATCTCTTCTGGATCGCGCTGTTTTTTTGGACGCTGAAGCACCACCGGTGGCGAATTGCAGGGACCGCCGCGGCTGCCCTCTTCGGTGCAGTGCTAGTTGTGCTTCCGTTCAACTCGAGAGTCGTTTCACAGTATTTCGAAGCTACAATGAGCTATCCTCCACTGGATTGGGCAACACCGACGCTTGGTGGCGTGCTGCGAATGATGCTAGGCACAGAGCGTGTGTGGTTGCAGTTTCTACCTTCGATTGGAGGATGCGTCTGGCTTTCCTTCTACTATAGACAGCAGAGTTCTTCCTGGACGTGGCGCGAGCAGACACCCCTTCTCCTGCTGGTTTCGGTGCTGACCGCCAGTTACGGTGCTTGGACTTATGACCAGGTTGTCTTGCTGCTTGTCTTGTTTGCTTCAGTTCAGAGAGTGGATCCCGATGCAAGCAAGACACGTCAAATGTTCCTGGTGTCTCTTTTCCTGGCTGCGAATGTGACTGCCTTTGTCATGAATCTGCGCGGGGTGAACGAGATTTGGTTTTTCTGGATGGCGCCGGTGTGGTTGGGTCTATACTGGGCCGCGTCAAACGGGAAAACCTCTGTGTGGAGCCAATCAACCAGCTGAGGACCCGACCGCAGAAGGCGCGGCGCTCCCCCTCATCAAGACTTGTTAAGTAGGATAGTTCCTAGAAGCTCTTTCGTGGCCGCCGCCCGCAGCAAGACTGGCTCTCAAAGATTTGCAGGTATTAAGTCTTCCCGAATCTTGCCGATAAATGAGGGAGCGTCGGCAATTCGTTGAAGGCGGTTTTTCTCGTTTGATGAACAGTGTGAAGTCCAAACCAAAACCCATTTTGGCTCAGTGGCTCTTTCCTTCGATCAAGGATGTTTTCTTCCTGGCCTTCTTTCTAACTCCCTTTCTTGGGAGCGGCTCGAAGGCCCTGGGAGACAGCGACACGGGCTGGCATATTCGGAATGGCGAACAGATCCTGCGGACGATGAGTTTGCCTCGCACCGACTACTTCTCCTACACGGCTTATGGCGATCCTTGGTTCGCCTGGGAATGGCTTGCCGATGTGTTCATGGCTGTCGTTCACAAGTATGCCGGCATGAATGGGATTGTGCTGTGGGCGAGCACGACGTTTTCTCTGACCTTCACGCTACTCTTTATCTTCACTTTCAGGCAGGGTGGGAATGTTCTCTTTTGCGTTCTCCTCTCAGGCCTAGCCGGCTTTGCCGCTTCGATTCACTGGCTCGCACGACCCCACCTGTTCACCATGCTTCTCCTTCCACTGACGGTTATGATTCTGCAGAGGTTCGAAGCCACGGGAAACCGAAGATGGCTCTGGTTCTTGCCGCCGATGTTTCTTGTCTGGACGAACCTACACGGCGGCTTTGTCGCCGGCGTCATTGTCATTACCATCTTACGCTCTCGGACACGGCCTGACCCGCCTTACCTCAAAGGATGAGGCTGCCCGAGCGGGGGCCTTGCAGCCTGCCAAGGAGTATGCCAAGATTGCGGCGATCTGTCTTGCAGTCACCTTGCTCAACCCTTACGGCGTTCATCTCTACACGCACATTTATCACTCCTATGTGGGTTCCGATTTTCTGCTAAACCGAATCAGCGAGTTTCGCTCGCCCGATTTTCACATCGATGTCGTGAAGTATTTCGAATTTCTCATCTTGATCGTGCTGGTCATGGCTGCAGCGACGTACCGCCGGCTTAGTTTTGTGGAAATCGGCCTCGTGGTCTTTTGGACGCACATGGCGCTCGTTTCGGCACGACATATTCCTCTTTACGTGCTCATGATGACTCCGATTCTGGCGCGCCATTGGACCGGTTATGTCGAGGCCGTCTCGACAGACGACCGCCTTAGACCTTGGGTTCGTCGGCTGGTTGACCCTGTCAAGCGATACTGCGCCAATCTTGGGGCAATGGAGACGCAGTTCAAAGGTGTCGTATATCCGGTGGTGATTGTCGGGCTTATGTTGGTTATCTCTCTGAACCGCGGACAGCTGTTCGGGCATACGGTCCTGGACAAGGGGTTCGACAAGAAAGTCTTTCCTGTGAACGCGGCCAACTTTATCGAGCAGCAAAAAATTGAGGGAAAGCTGTTTTCCACTGACCAATGGAGTGGGTATCTCATTTATCGCTTCTTCCCGCGCTACCCGGTCTTCTTTGATGGCCGCAGCGACATGTACGGCGAGGATCTGATGAACGAGTACCTCAAGCTCGCGTATCTTGAGCACGACTGGCGAAAAGTGATCGAAAAATACCAGTTTGACTGGATGGTGCTACCTTTCAACATTCCGCTACCTTCTCTGATGAAAGAGTTGCCAGGCTGGCGCGTTGTGTATGATGATCATTACGCCATCGTTTTCGTGAAAGAGGGCAAGCTCAATAGCCGGGTTCAACCGAAGCTCTGCCAACATGCCGCAGTTGGCCCAAAGCCAGCTTCTTGTCTTCTCAACGACACCGAGGACAGTGATCACCAGTAGTGTTTGCTTGCAGGGGACAAAGCCTAGGGTTGGGTCAAATTCGGACCAATCGGGTTTCCCTCAAGTTTCCGTCGCTGCGGGCGGACTACAGGAGGCTAGCCGGCAGTCTCTTTGGGTCTAAGGTTAAGGGCGTTGGCTTCAAATTAGCCTATAATCTCACATCTATGACTGGGCAAGCTGTTCCCACCGAAAGGATTATCGCTGGGGCCAGACTCGTCCTGGCGATCGCAGCCATTGGACTTGGATGGGTTTCTCAGAACGAGTCGGCGTCAAGTATCAGTCCGGCTCATACTACGCTCTTCCTTTACTTTGCCTATGCGCTGATGGTTGTAGGCGTCGTGGATCGCGGTTTGATACGGCTCGAACGGCTCGCTTTCATCACCCAATTTGCCGACACACTGTGGTTCCCGCTTATCCTGGTGCGAACTCAGGGAGACAACAGTCCGTTCTTTCTCTACTATGTCTTTTCCCTAATCACTGCAAGCTTCCGATGGGGATTTCGCGGGACCTTATTCGTCAATACAGCGAACGTTGGGATATACATCCTGGTTCATTTGGCTACCCTCAGTTCAGAATTCAATTTCCACAGCTTCATGGTCCGTCCAACCTACCTCTATGTCCTGGCCTGCTTGATCGGCTATCTCGCCGAACATCAGAGAAGAAGTCAGAAACAGCTTGTTTGGCTTGCAGAGATGTCTGGCAACCTGTCGGTGAGGTCACGATTCCCGAGATTGCTGGACGAGTGCATGAATCAAGTGAGAACGCTCTTTGGTGCTGAGCAATGTGTTCTGGTGATGGAGGAGGAGGACACACACAAGATTGCGGTCCGAAAGGTGGGAGAGGGAGCCCGTCGTGGGCCCTATCAGCTTTCCGGGATGTCTTCTCGAGAACTAGAATTCCTGTTGGCGCCGAGGGGGCGGATGGGCTATGTCGTTAACCCGCACAAGTGGGTCGCTCGCGTCTTCGGTCTCAAAGACGTGATGAGCTACGACTTCGAGGCCCAAAGGATCGTGTGGGACGGCTTCCAACCAGAGCCCAGGCTCGCGATCCTGTTTGAAATGGAATCTCTGCTGAGTGTGCCAGTCTACCTGGGTGGGACGTTTCGAGGCAGACTATATTTGGTGAACCGTTCGCGCGAAAACTTCACGATTCAAGAGCTGCAGTTTCTTCGGCTAATCGTCTCTCAGTTGGCCCCCTTGCTAGATAACTTCCGGTTGCTACAACACATGCAGAAGCTCTCACTGTTGGAGGAAAAGAACCGAATAGCACGCGATCTCCACGACGGATTGCTTCAGTCTTTGGCAGGTTTAGATTTGCGACTCGCGGCGTGCCGTAAGCTCTTTTCTGATGAGCCAGAAGAGATTCGACTTGAGCTCGAGGCTCTACAACGCCTCGTCCGCGATGAGCACTTGGAGCTAAGAAGCTATATGAAGCGCTTAAGGACTCCGTCCTTCAACGACGATGAACTACCAGATGCTCTCCGGAACTACGTCACTGCTTTCGAGAGACAGAATGCCATTAGAGTTCAGCTGTTGATTCCTGAGGGAGGAGTTAGGTTGTCGCGGAGTGCCAATCGAGAGCTCTATCAAATCATTCAGGAAGCCTTGACCAACGTTCGCAAGCACGCTGCAGCCAGCCAGGTTCGCATCAAGATCGAGCAGGATGATTCCGCCATCCGCGTGCAGGTTGAAGACAACGGTCGCGGTTTCTCCGCCGAGGCAAATGGAACTGAGGAACCGCAGTTGAGAAAGCCCTGGTCCATTGCGGAGCGGACACGAACTCTGAACGGAAGTCTTCAGGTAGAGTCTAAGCCTGGCCGCGGAACAGTACTCAGCATCGCAATTCCAGCCGAGGACAAAACCAGGACGGTAAGCCTCTAGGCGTGTGAGGTCGCTCGCTACGCCTTAGTTACACCGATTGGTTCAGGAAGTCACTATGGAACTTAGCGCTCAAAAAATCAAGGTGGCTATTGTTGACGACCACACCCTGTTTCGCGAGGGCATGCGAAAAATTCTGTCTTTAGAAAAAGACATCGAGATCGTCGGCGAAGCTTACGATGGCGATGAAGTCATCAGTCTGCTCAATCGTTGCCTGCCTGACATCATGCTGCTCGACATCAAGATGGAGCGAGTGAATGGACTACAGATCCTGCCACAAATCGTGGAGTTGTTTCCTCAGCTGAGGGTCATCGTTTTGACAGCTCAGATCGCCCAGGGTGAAAGCATTCAGGCGATCAGAAGCGGAGCTCGTGGGATCATTTTGAAGCACGCAGCCAGCGAGTTCCTGATCAAAGGAATCCGGAAGGTCTACCAGGGAGAGTTATGGGCGGATAGCGTCACCATGACCCAGGTTGTCGATTCACTGTCGAAGAGGTTCCGCATTGACCAGAGGCCCGAGAAAAACCGCAAGGACTTGTCTGATCGGGAACTGGAGGTCGTGGCGCTGGTCGCTGTGGGGCACCGCAACAAGGAAATTGGCAACAAGCTGTTCATAAGCGAGCAGACCGTGAAGACCCACCTCACTAACATTTTTCAGAAGCTGCAGGTTGCAGATCGCCTGGAATTGGCTCTCTATGCCATCCGCAACGGATTGGGTGGACAGCGCTAACCTTAAGGGGCTAGTCGAACTCTTTGTTTATCAATCCGATAAGTCTGTGTGCCATACTTCGGTAGCATTGCTGGAGGCGAAAAATCGTTCTTCCAGGGAATTGAATTTGCCGAAGTAGCCGCGGATAATGTCACCATCAGGATTGAGCTGCTAGGCTAAAGTAGAAACGGTAGTGAGCCGAAAGGAGGCTGAAAGGTCGTCGAACAGGAGTTAAGGCAGCTACGGATCGTGCTAAGAAGTTCCCAGTTTTGGCCAGACCAGAATTTGTTCATGAGCTGATCTTGGCGTTCTTCGGGGAGAAAGTGAGCTCAACTTCGTGTCTTGAGAGTTTTGGATAGCAAGTTGCCCATTAGCTGGAACCTGGTCGGAAGGCATTCGGGTACTGGTCAACTTCCTACCCAAAAATAACCTTGGGCAGGGATGGCAAAAGGATGATCGGGGGATCAGAAAAACCCTGACTCACACCAAAAAGGAGAATACAACCATGCTGGAATTGATCAAGCGTTTTGTGCAGGAAGAAGAAGGTCAGGATCTGGTGGAATACGCCCTGTTGCTCGTGTTCATTGCTTTGATCGTGATCGCGGCGCTTCCAAACTTGGGAAAGACCGTAAGCAACGTCTTCTCCAACGCCACGAGCGTCCTGCAGTCAGGTTCATAGTATTTCTCAGTTCCTGTTCATCGGGTCCAGCGGAAAACCTCCGCTGGACTTTTTTTTTCTCCTTGAAACTCTATCTCCTTCGAGACGGGCATGAGGGAGACGAACCTTTCCGGTGTGAGGGGGATTCAGCTGCCCTGCGGCTTGGCGGTGGTGGCGTCGGCGTTTGCGCTCCAATCCGAAGAAGGCAGTCAGCAAGAGCACCAGATCAATGCAGCGCCGTGGTGCCTTCGATTTCTTGGAAAATTAGATTACATTCCTGTAATATTTTGATGTTACCTGCCGATAAGTGAGCCGCTATCCAAGTGCCGGAACGAGCATATTTGTAATTTGTTGAAAGCCAGCACCGGCTGAGCTTATGTAGGCGTGACGTGGCGGGCGGGTCCGATGTGCTTGAGCACTCACACCCCAGCCTCGGTTTCTTAAGAGACGATGAATCGAATCCTCGTGATTGGTGTTGTTTCCTTAGTCGTTTGGGCTGCCGTCATCGACGTCAGGACCCGCAAGATACCAAATTGGCTTACCTTGTCATCCTGCCTTATTGGCCTTGGGGCCAACCTTGTCATCCATGGTGTGACCGGGTTACTGAGCAGCCTGTTGGGTCTGTTTACAGGTTTCGGTCTCTTATTTTTTGTCTATCTGTTAGGCGGTATGGGAGCAGGTGACGTTAAGCTGCTGAGCGCGGTGGGGGCCTTCATTGGACCTCGTTTGGTATTTCACGCGTTCATTTGGATGGCCCTCTCAGGTGGGATTATGGCTGTTGGTTTGATTCTCTACAAAAGGGTCGCTGCCGATACCTTACGTAACCTCAAGACTCTGCTCTTTGGTTGGTTGACCCAATCGGGAGGGCGAGAAATGAATCTGACGATCGAGAATCAGTCCTTGCACAAGTTGACCTACGGAGTGGCAATCGCTATCGGCACTCTCCTGGCTGTTTACTTTCAGCGATTACCAGGCCTCGTCATCGGAGACGGCGCAGTTCACTTCACTTGGTTGTAAGAGTTACTCTCTCAAAAGGAGTCGTTTATGAACAGGGTGAGAATTTTGATTGTTCTGTTGGTCGCTGTGTTGGTTGGTGGCGTCCTGAGCTATGCCGTCTACAACTTCCTTCAGAACCGACCGGTCACCGTGGTGAAAACGCCGGAAAAAAATGTTGTGGTTGCGGCTGCAAGTCTGACCTTGGGAACGCTCTTGAAAGATGAGCACTTGAAGTTTGTTTCTTGGCCGGCTACGAACCTGCCGCCTGGCTACTTCGAGCGTAAGGAGGAGTTGCTTTCTCGTGGCCTGGTTCAGCCAATGGTCGAGAATGAGCCTATCCTCGAGTCGAAGCTCGCGCCAAAGGGCACAGGCGCCGGATTGCCACCTGCCATACCGAAAGGAATGAGGGCAGTGTCGATTCGAGCTAACGAAATCATCGGAGTCGCAGGTTATGTTACCGTCGGGACACGAGTCGACGTCGTTCTGACAGCGACAACTCCTGGAGCTCAAGAACCCATCACCAAGATTGTCCTGCAAAACGTTGAAGTCGCATCAGCGGGGCAGGTGATTCAGAAAGACCCAGAGGGCAAACCTCAGACGGTGACTGTCGTGACTTTGTTTGTCACTCCCGAGGATCTAGAGAAGCTAACAAGTGCAAGCTCACAAAGTACATTTCAGCTGGCGCTGAGACATCCTCTGGATCTGGATGAAGCCAAGACCAAAGGAGTCCAGTTAACCCAGCTGATCCGTGGAGGCGCCCCACTTCCAGCACCTCCGGTGGTTCGCGCTCCACGTCGAGTCCCACAGGTCGTCTCGGCTCCTCCACCTGTAGCTCCGGCAACAAATATTGAAGTTATCAAGGGTGAGCAGCGTTCCACAGTGAAGTTCTAAAGTGGGAGATTTTCATAAAGGTCTCTTTTGGAAATTACGAAGAATTGCCGAGAGCTAAGACGAGAAGGGTTGTCGGACTGCTCTTAACTTAAGGCGAGCCAGTTCCCTGCAGCAGTCTTTGACGGTTCCACCCAGAGCTTGCTGCTGCTCATAACGATTTTGAACGCATCAGGAGGATAAATTCACATGTTGCCTGTAGCCTTCAAACTGTCAGCGCTGCTGCGACAGGGCAAGGTTTGGATTCTCTCAGCAGTTTTCTTAGGGGTGGGGCTGACGACTTCGAATCTGGTCCTGGAAGCGTACCAAGCGCAGCGCCCTCAGGTTTCCGACGTTCCGCAACTCACTGTCATCGCCTCGAAGTCGATCATCGTAAACACAGCGGAACCGATCGAGCGAGTTGCGGTGACGAACACCGAGGTCGCCGATGCTCTAGTCATCTCTCCACAGCAGGTAATGATCAATGGCAAGGCTCCAGGCGTTGTCAGCTTGATTCTCTGGGACCGCACGGGAAAGAGCACGAGCTACGACCTAGTCGTTGAGATCGATCTTTCGCTCGTTCAGCGCCAGCTGGAGGAGCAATTCCCTACTGAGAATATCAACGTGAGCTCTGCGAAAGGGGCTCTGATTCTCTCTGGGTCGGCAAGCGACCCCCGCGTTGTTGAGAAAGCGATTGAGGTCGCAGGCTCATTCTCACAAAAGGTGATCAATCTCCTTCAGCTGCCGCCTCCGCCTGATACGGAACAGATCCTTTTGCAGGTCAAGTTTGCCGACGTCGATCGGATCGCTGCTTCAACAACTCGGCGTCAATCTGTTTAGCACTGGCGCCTTCAATACTCTTGGATCGACCTCGACTCAGCAGTTCGGACAGGGTTTGACGGACGTGACTCTTAACACGGTTTCGCCCGCGCAAGGGCCACGGTTTTACGGCAAGTCAGACATTGAATGATGTGCTGAATCGTTTTCTTCTTTCGCTTTGATCTAAACTTTGGGGCCGTGATTAAGGCTCTTCAGCAGAAGAGCCTCCTGCAAATTCTGGCTGAACCCAACCTGCTGGCGTCGAACGGGAAGGAAGCCAGCTTCCTGGCGGGCGGTGAGTTCCCCTTTCCAGTGGTACAAGGGGGAACGGGAATACAGACGGTCACGATACAGTTTAAGGAATTCGGTGTTAGACTTACTTTCACTCCAACGGTTACATCAAGCGGAAAGATTCGCCTGAAGGTCAGACCGGAAGTGAGTGCCCTGGACTTTACGAATGCTGCCACGATCGCCGGATTCTTCGTTCCTGCACTGAGCACGCGCCGTGCTGAGACCGAAATTGAACTGACCGATGGACAGAGCTTCGCCATAGCCGGGTTGATCGATAATCGCGTGACTGAGATCTACAGCAAGATTCCAGCGCTCGGCGATATCCCGATTCTGGGGTACTTGTTTAAAAGCCGTAGTCTCCAGAAGTCAAAGACCGAGCTTATGGTACTCGTAACGCCAAAGTTCGTCAGGCCGCTAAATCCAGATCAGGTGCCACCGCTCCCCGAGAATCCTAGGCCGTTTCTGGATACAGATAAATTTGATGGAAAGAGCGGTTCGGTGGATGCACCCTCACCACCTGCAGACAGTGGACCCGCCAGCCCGCGGTGAAGGCGTCATTCGTCATTGAGGAATTGATCTTTCATGTTGTCAGCCATCATCATCAGTCCCGAGGAGGCATTTCGGGAAAGCACACGGGAAATGCTGGAGGGCTCGGATCAGATTGAAGTTCGGGCCGAGCTCAACAACTTCTACTCTTCGCTCGACAGTTGGATTTTCAATGAGATCAAAACCATGGAAGCCGACGTCATCATCGTCGACGTCGTCCCAGACAAAGAGCAGGGAATTCTCACTGTCGATAAGATCATCGAGATCTCCAAGCACAGCCACGTTTTCGTAGCCGGCGACGGAACCGATGCCGATTTGATTCTCCGTTCAATGCGGGCGGGAGCCAAGGAGTTCCTCTCAACACCTCTCGACGGCAAGGCGCTGCTAACGGCGATCGAAAGGATCAGCAAAGCGCATGCCGCCGTAACCAAGGAAAAGAAGCGCTTTGGTAGACTGTTCGCCTTTTTCAGCGCCAAGGGCGGGACGGGATCTACTGTCATCTCAACCAACTTCGCAGTCAGCCTCGCCGAGCAAACAAAGAAACCAACAGTCTTGGTGGATCTCGACATGCAGTTGGGCGAAGTTTCGTTGTTTCTAGGAATCAAGCCAGCGTTCAACATAGCGGACATGGCCGACAACATCCACAGAATGGATGAGGCTTTGCTGAAGGGCTTCATCAAGAAACATGTTTCGGGACTGGATGTTCTGGCTGCTCCGGATTCGCTGGAGAAGGTCGAGTCGGTGGGTCCATCTCAGGTTGCACAGATCCTGCAGTTTTTGAAAAACACCTACGAATATGTCGTGGTTGATACATCCAACACTTTTGATGATCACACAGTGTCAGCGCTCGACCAATCGTCAACCGTGTTCCTGATCTCGAACACTGACTTGCCCTCTCTGCGAAATGCTCAGCGTTGTCTTTCCATTTTTGAGCGGATGGGGTACAAGAAGGAAAAGGTCAAGCTACTGATCAACCGATATCAAAAGAGTCTGGAGATACGGTCGAAGGACATTGAGGAGACCTTGAGTTTTCCGGTCTACTGGTTCTTTCCCAATGACTGGTCAACCATCATGAACGCCGTTAACAGTGGCATGCCGCTTTCGACGTTAAACCACAGCGAAATTGCTGGCTCTTTTGCGTCATTCGTTCGGCAGGTGGCCGGCATCCAACCCCAAAAGCTGCCTGACAAGAAAAAAGGATTTCTGGGATTGTTCGGAAAGTCTTAAGGCCGAGTACGTCAAACGACTTGCCTACGAGGTAATCACTATGGGTGATACACGGTTATTTACAAAGGAAGGGGCGCCGAATGCGGATCGCTCTTCCTGGAACGAGCGCCTGAGCAAAGGTGCAACTGCCACTCCGACACATCAGTTTCAGATTCTCAAGCACAACATCCATCGCAAGTTGCTGGACAAGTTGGACTTGGAGAGCATTGCCTCGCTGAGCAAGCCGGTCCTCAGCAACGAGATTCGCAAAATCGTAGAAAACCTGCTGGTTGAAGAGACGACTCCGCTCAGCTTAATGGAGCGGGAGAAGCTGGTGAATGAGGTTCTGGATGAAGTACTGGGATTGGGGCCACTCGAGCCGCTGCTGAAAGACCACACCATCTCGGATATTCTGGTGAATACTCACAAAAAGGTCTACATCGAAAGACGCGGCAAGCTAGAGCCCACCGATGTCGTTTTCAAGGACGATGCCCACCTGATGCAGATCATCGATAAGATCGTCTCCGCTGTTGGTCGGCGCATTGATGAATCGTCTCCGATGGTCGATGCACGCTTGCCAGATGGTTCCCGTGTGAACGCGATCATTCCTCCACTGGCTCTTGATGGACCGATCGTATCGATTCGCCGTTTTGGTTCGTCACCTTTGACTGCTGATGACTTGCTCAACAATAACACACTGACTCCGGCAATGCTGGAACTCCTGAAAGGCATCGTTAAGGCACGGCTAAACACGGTCATTTCAGGCGGTACCGGCTCCGGCAAGACAACGCTGTTGAATTGCCTTTCCAGTTACATTCCCGAAGAAGAGCGCATTGTTACCATTGAAGATGCCGCCGAACTGCAGTTGCATCAGGAACACATCGTCCGCCTGGAGACTCGTCCGCCGAATATCGAAGGCAAGGGCGCTGTTCGCCAGAGGCAATTGGTGATCAATGCTTTGCGTATGCGTCCGGACCGAATCGTCGTGGGCGAAGTCCGCGGTGAGGAGGCACTGGACATGCTTCAGGCTATGAATACGGGTCACGATGGATCGTTGACGACGATTCACGCAAACACTCCCAGAGATGCCCTTTCCCGGATGGAAACGATGATTTCGATGGCCAATCTGAACCTGCCAGACAAGGCGATGCGCCAGCAAATTGCTTCAGCTGTCGACTTAGTTATTCAGGCTTCACGCTTGAGCGATGGTACCCGGAAAATCATGAGTATCTCCGAGGTAGTTGGTATGGAAGGAGACGTTGTGACGATGCAGGATATCTTTGTCTTCGAGCGCGTAGGGATCGGAGAGAAAGGGAAAGTGCTAGGGCGATTCCGTCCTACCGGCATTCGTCCTAAGTTCTCTGAGCAGCTCAAGTATGCTGGCATCCATCTTCCCGCCAGCATGTTCGAAAATGTCAGCGAGTACAAGCGGTAGGCGCAGCTATCTGCATAAAGCTAAAGGATCGCGGGGCAGACTATGAATCCGATTCTGATCTCTTCCATCATCTTTCTCATCGCAGTCGGTTTCGTTAGCGGAATCTATTTCTTCATCTGGGAACTGCCGGAACGGGAGAAGCGCAAGAAGATCAAAGAGCGTCTGGAGTCGATTTCTGAGGCCGATCGACGCGCCCCCAGCCCGGAGTTGGACCTTATCAAACGTGAGCTTTTGAGTGACGTGCCAGCCTTCAACAGGATTCTGATACGTTTCTCGCACACGGGTCAACTGAAGAAGCTGATTGGACAGGCGGACATGAAGATGAAGGTCAGTACCTTCATTCTCCTTTCCCTTGTCGCGTTTGCAGCTGGCGTGATTCTTTCAAACCAACTCCTCGGCGTCTGGCCGGTGAGCATTTTGGTTGGCATTCTGTGTTCCTTTCTGCCGTTGCTGCTGGTCCTTTTCAAGAGGAAGAGACGATTCAATAAATTTGAGCAGCTGCTTCCGGAAGCTCTGGAGTTGATGACCCGTGCTGTAAAGGCCGGGCACACTTTCCACACCGGTATGGAAATGATTGCGGACGAAATGGTCGACCCAATTGCAAAGGAGTTCAAGATTACCTTTGACGAACAGAACTTCGGCTTACCCCTGAAGCAAGCACTTTTCAACTTGGTTGAGCGCGTCCCGCTGCTGGATCTTAAATTCTTCGTGACCGCAGTGCTCATGCAGAAGGAGACGGGTGGCAACCTGGCAGAGATCCTAACAAATTTGTCCCATCTGATTCGTGAGCGCTTCAAAATCATGGGGGAGGTTCGCACACTCTCTGCTCAAGGGCGTCTCACAGGATATATCCTAACTGCTGTTCCATCTGCGATGTTAGTCATACTGTCGGGCATGAATTGGGATTACATGAGTGCCCTGTTCAAGGAGAAGATTGGGCACTACATGCTTGCCGGTGCTGTCTTTTGCCAGCTTCTCGGCTACATCATCATCCGGAAAATCGTTAACATCAAGGTCTGACGGGATTCTGGGGGAGTTTCCGATGCTCATTCTAATTACTGTTTTGACCTTTATCCTGACAGCATCGCTCGCTTTCTACCTTCAGTATGCCTTCCTGAGAAAGAGAAATCCCTTGGTTGATCGGTTGGCGGACTTGGAGAAGTCGAATCCGTTTAAGGCTTATGCGGAAGCGGCTCTCGCGATGCGGCGAGAGACGCCAATCGAGAGGGTTTTTGAACCGCTCAGCAAGCTGATGCCAAAGTCGCCAAGTGAGGTCGGCAATACTGCCAAGAAACTGATGCGGGCAGGATATCGAAGCAGGGGGGCCGTTACGATCTTTTACGGAATCAAGGCGGCGGTCGTCCTCTTGGGAGTGCTCGTCCTGCTCGTCACTTCCCCATTCGTTTCGCTTAGTACACGGGATCTCCTGATGTCTCTGGCAGCGTGCGTTGTGGCTGGCTTCATCATTCCAGACTTCATTCTCTCGACCAGAGTCACAAGCCGACAAGAGAGGATCCAGCTGGCTTTGCCCGATGCGCTGGACTTGTTGGTAGTTTGTGTCGAGGCGGGACTAGGGCTGGATCAGGCCATCCTGAAGACGGGTGAAGAATTGCGAGTCACTCATCCGGATATTTGTGAAGAGCTGAACTTGGTTAATCTTGAGCTGCGGGCGGGAAAGCCTCGCAAGGAAGCCCTTAAGAATTTGGCGGACCGAACTGGCGTAGAAGACGTTAACGGCCTGGTCTCCATGCTGATTCAAACTGATCGCTTCGGAACCAGCATCGCGCAGTCACTGCGAGTGCACTCTGACGCGTTACGAACCAAGAGACGCCAGCGCGCAGAAGAAAGAGCTCACAAAGTTTCCGTGAAACTTGTCTTTCCTCTTGTTTTCCTGATTTTTCCTTCGATGTTTGTAGTCATCCTGGGGCCTGGGGCTATTAAGATCATTCAGGAGCTTTTTCCTGCGCTAGCCAGTCAATAGTTGGAATTCCGTTTAGATCTCAGCACGTGGAAACAGAAAGGAGCCGCAGATGGAACCGATGACTTTGGTCCGATGGGTCCTGATCGCGACGTTTGTGATTCTCCTGGTAATTGTTATTAAACGGCGTACTGGAAAATCGTAGCCCAAATTTAGAAGACTGGTGTACAAGCAACAGCCGTTGTTCTGTCGAATCGATTGGTAAGACGGTGCGTTTGCACGTTGCTCATTGCCGATGATGCCGCACAACGTCTGTGTGAGCTTCTGCTGCGGCATGCGCGGCTTCTGTCACCTATGATGCAGGCGGCCAATCTCACAAGAAGGACTGTGCTAGCCAAAGACCTAGTGGTGGCAGACACGTTCTTGAGTAGTCTTTTCGGATTGATGGGCCGACGCGCTTTGGAGGCAGAGGCTGGTCTCTGGATTGTTCCTTGCCAGAGCGTTCACACATTTTGGATGCGATTTCCTATTGATGTTGTTTTCGTCGACCAACGGAAGACGGTGGTTCACGTGGTTGAGAACATGAAACCGTTTCGCATTTCACGGCATGTGTCGAAAGCCCGCAGCGTCATCGAGCTTCCGGCAAACGTCATTAGAATCACCATGACGTCTGTGGGCGATCAAATCGATATCTCACAGCGATGAGTCAACACGGGGCTAACCCACGACATTCTCCACTTGAAGCCAGGCGGAAACGCTGCCCGTCCTTTGTTTTGGGCGCGCTCGGGAGCAGACTCTTTTGGAACTTCATCGTCGTAGTGGCAGCACTGGCCAGTGGCGGCTGCGTCAAGCAACTGGGCCGCATCCAGGACGACAATTTCTATATGGTTAAGCGAAGCAAGAAGGATTCGGCCAAGAGCGGGTATGAGTCGCTCCTGGGGCCAAGCCCAGGCGCCCTTTCCACTTCCATCACCGGGACGTTGAAGGCCCAGGCCAACAGTTCTCCGCGGGACACGAAGTCACTGTCCAATGCTGCGATTCTGGAGAAAGAGAACCCCGAGATATCGTCCCTGCTCAATGAAGCTCGAAAACGCCCAACCGATGCTGAAATCCATTCTCGTCTGGCCCAGATCTACTACCAGCTTCGCCTATACGAAGAGGCTCAGCAGCACTGTCAAAGGGCAATCCAGATTGAACCGAATAGTCCGGTTTACTATGAGCTGGCTGCGAGACTCTGGAGAGACTGGGGCGTTCCAGATTCCGGCATCAATGCGGCACAGAAAGCATTGCAGCTGAAAGCTGACTTTGTCGAGGCTTGGAATACACTGGGCACTTTGTACGACAAGACAGGGAACCGTAAGCGAGCCCAGGAATCTTTTCTGAAGGCGCTGTCGTTCAACAGCACGCTAGACTATGTCCACAGCAACCTTTGCTACAGTTACCTTAACGAAGAGGATTTCGTGCAAGCCATTGATCACGGTGAACAGGCAGTGAGGCTGAATCCATCGTCGACGGTCGCCCACAATAATCTGGGCATAGCCTACGGCATGCATGGTGAGTTCAACCAAGCGCTTCGCGAATTCCAGCAGGCGGGCGACGAGGCAACCGCTAGAAACAACCTGGGACTGGTCCTGCTGAAGAAAGGCCGAGTCAACGAATCGATGGAACAGTTCAGGCTGGCCAGTCGGTTGAAACCATTTTATCGGATCGCAGCTGAGAACTACTACAAAGCTCGTACCATCGGATTCAAGCAAGAACGAGAGATGAAACGCCTAGCCCGAGAGCGGTCTAAGCAACCCGAGATGGGAGCGCCCGAGACCTTCGAACCAGCTGAACTCAACCTTCCGCAGCTGTCGCTGGGAGGCACCCTTTGGGATCTTTTGAATGGTCCCCTTGGGCTTGTTTCCCAGGAATTCAGCCCGGTCCCATCCTGGCCTCGTAGCTCCGAGCCAATCGTGAAGTTCGCAATTGAGCGTCCTGTGCAACTGACCAGAGAGGGGAAAATTCTCGGTGAGTTTCTTCAAGACGGTCGCTATCAATTGAGTGGCATTCGGGAGATCCAAGGAGGACGCTCGAAAACCATCCTCTACCATCAGCCTAGCTACTCGGCGCCGGCGTTGGAACTCGCTCATCGAATTCCCAGGAAGCCCGACAATTCTGGAGGCGATGGGGCGAGGTAGAGACCCTGCCGTAAGAGTGGTCTTAGGAGCCGATATTCTGCCTGAGGTGGCAAAGCTCTACGCGAGAGCTCAGCAATAGTAGGCGTCTACTTGGAGAAGAAAAGGAACCCAATATGGATTCACAACAAATAGTTACCGACGTCAAGATCGTGGACGAAAGCATTCAGAAACCGACGGTAAGTTATGCGCCTCCGACACCGACCAGTTTGAAAGAGGTCGGAATCAATCGGGACCCATTGATTCACTTGATGGTGAAGGTTCTTTACTACGCTGGTGAAGTGACTGGATCGTATCTGGCCTCGCGGCTAAGGCTGCCCTACACAATCGTTGATGAACTGATCGAGTTCGTTAAAGCGGAAAAGCTGTGCGAAGTGAAGGGGATGGCCGGTATCGGAAAGACCGCCTACAGGTACGCAATTACTTCATTGGGAAGAGACCGGGCTCGAGAGTTTCTCGAAATCAATCAGTACACGGGTCCGGCACCGGTGCCATTGTCGCAGTATGTCGAAATGATCGAGAATCAGTCGGCCGCTCGTTCCTACATCACAAGAGAAACCATCGCCAAGAATTTCTCGCATCTTGTCCTGAGTAAGCAGATGTTGGACACCCTCGGACCAGCGATCAATTCGGGTAAATCGATGTTCGTCTATGGCGCACCGGGCAATGGGAAATCGGTTGTTTCCGAGTCGATTGGTCATATGCTGGGAGGTGAGGTCTACATCCCTTATGCTATTGACGTGGACGGCGTCATTATCACAATCTATGACCCAATCAACCATCGCCGTGATGGTGAGAGAATTCCGGAAGCGATCGGCTACCGTTCTCCGATTTTCAACGACACTGAAGAGTTCGATCAGCGCTGGGTGCGTTGTAAGCGCCCATTTGTTTTCGCTGGTGGAGAGCTGACTTTGGACATGCTCGATCTCTCCTTCAACGAGATTTCAAAGTTCTATGAGGCTCCCTTCCAGGTTAAGGCAAACGGAGGTGTGTTCCTGATAGATGACTTCGGCCGGCAACTGGTTCGTCCCAAGGATCTGTTGAACCGCTGGATTGTCCCCTTGGAGAAGCGCGTTGATTACCTCACCTTGCACACGGGAAAGAAATTCGAGTTGCCTTTCGACGCACTAATCATTTTTTCCACAAACCTGAAACCGCAGGAACTGGTGGATGAAGCGTTCTTCCGGCGTATTCGCTACAAGATTCACTTCGATAATCCATCGATGGACGAGTACAAGGAGATTTTCAAGAACTACTGCCGTGCCAAAAACATTGTTTACAATCCGATCATCGTGGACTACATGCAAACGGAGTTCTATCAGAAATACAACGTCGAGATCCGCCGCTGTCATCCGCGCGACGTTATTGAGCAGGTGATCGACATTGCGCGTTACCTTAACACGCCTCCCGCCTTGACGAAAGAGTTGGTCGACGCTGCTTGCCATAGCTACTTTGTGAAGTGAGAGGATCACTTGCATTCCCGGTATCCGGAGAGGGCTGTCAGAGAATGTTCGAGAAATTGAAGTATCCTTTCAGTCTTTTCGACAACACTGAGATCTTGATCGTCTTCCTGTTGCTGCTCGTCTACCATATGATCCTTGTTGGCGTCATTTGCCTTTCCGTTAGAGCGTCAGCATCGGCCCGCGGCCGCATCCTGGCCGAAAGAGACGAATTAAAGCGAGCCTTGGAAACTCGGGACGCAGCCTGGACAGATCGGGAAAACGAGCTGCGAGGAATACTGACCCTTGAGAAAGAGAGAGAAGTCCTGCAACTGAAGGCCGAATACGATTCTTACGTCAATCTTCTCGAAGAAAAACTAATGGACTCCAAGCCGCGGGAACAGTGCACTTCTTGAGTCAGACTGGTTTGGCAAGAGGATCCGGGATGCGTGGGTTGTCCGATGGATAGCCGATTTACTACTTCATTGATTGTTGCCAGGACGATTCGAACCCTGCTACGCTCTGGCGCAATGCGGTCGTGAAGGCGCTCTCAAAGTTATGATTCTGGGCCATCAAGTCGAATATGTTTCGAATCGCGGACCGTCCGAACTGGGAGATTAGATATTCCACAGCCGATAGCCCCTCGATGTAAGCCAGTCCTGCCGCTCCCGAAGAAAGTCCGACGAAGGGCCCTCTCAGGCTACTAAGTGGTACCAGCCGGTTCTCTTTCTGCAACTGCACCAACCATTTCTGGTGGCTGGAGGCAGACTTTCCCTCTTGAAATTGCGCAATTCCCTCGTTAAACCATGAAGGACAACCCCGTCCGGGCAGCGACGCGATGAAGGAATGCGTGAGTTCGTGGATCAGGGTGGCGGTGAGCTCAGGCGTAATGCTGCCGAGACCTTTGGTCGGCACGCGGATCTTACCGTCAAATAAGGCACCCGTCCAACTGGGAGCCTGCGTAATGTCGAAATAGGTCTGATTGGGATACAGGATCACGGCGACTGTGGCAGGCGGCCGTGAAGTCAGTTCGCCGCTAAGCTGACGATACAGGTCCTCAAGCGTCGTGAGGATCTGCTGGCCAAGTTGATAGTCCGAGACCATCCGGTCATACCGCAGAATGAAATGGGCGCTCTGCAAGACGCCCAGTTCACTGTGAGTTCCTGCTTCCTGACTAGCCTTCTCGAGCCGCTCTGAGATGCCTTTGTTGGAGCCAAACCGCAAGGCGACATTCCATTGGCTAATCGCCTGAGAGATCTTGTCTTGGGCGTAGTAAGCTTCACCCAACAGGTAGTGGATTGTCTGATTGTTTGGGTCCACTTCAAGGCACGTCAACAAGAGGTCTTCGGCAGCGCGGTAGTCACCCTGCCGGAAATTTACAATGGCAAGATTCGACAGCGAGACGGGGTTTCGCTTGTCGAGACGGAGGGCTTCTTCGAGGCTGGCTTTCGCGGAGGGAAGGTCTCCCTGAGTCGATTGAAGCGAAGCCATTGAATTGAGCGCCTGAACAAGTTCGCTCTTGGCATAAGCATCTGTGGGATCCGTCTTTATGTTTTCCCTCAGACGTATCAGGACCTCTCTGGAGACAGACTTTGAACTACCCACCACTGCCGCGGGCTTGGGGACCGAGTGGTTCCCTTCTTCCACTGCGATTCCGTACTTCCGTGGGAAAGTGGAAGCGGACTGCACTGGTTTTTGCTCTTGAATTTTGCGAACGCTTGACTTAGGTAGGCTGTGCACTTCCTGGGCTGTTCGATACCTAATCTCTCCGCCCTCTTCCCAGGCTTTCTCAACCACCATTACGTTCCCATTGTTCAAATAGATGACGTCAGCGTGCAGTCCAGTTGAGATGGTCAAAAGGCAGAATGCGAGCCGAGGGATCCCGGAGGCCGCGCTCGCCCTAACACGAATCGCAGTTTGGAGTCTCCTGATACCTTGATTCCTCATCTGACTCTCTCATCTGCCGGGTTCCACCGTTTGTGCAATCTTCTGGGAAACCGTGTAGTTTCCATTCACGTCACGAATCTTGACGATCCGCTCAACACTGACCTTTCCATTGGGTAGGGGGCGGGTGATTTCTGTCACAATCTCCGTCACGCGAAGACCCTTAGACTGGTCGAAGGGATCAAGCGTTTCTACGCGCGTGATGCTTTCAATACTCCCGTCCTGATGCCGGCGCTCTTCGCCAGTCACCCTTTGCGACAGGGTCAGACTCGTGCTGTTCAGATTTCGCAGATATGGGTTGATGTTCCGAGATTCTAGAAGGCGTTGATACTCGCGAGTGCCGTCCGGGTGTTCCGTCTGAGTCTCGGTAACTTTGTCTGTCAAGGCCAGACGCCCGTTTTCACCGGCTTGATGAACAATCATCTCCCGCTTGAATGATTTGTCACTTTGCTTTGTGGTTGTCTCCTTCAAGCTCTCGACAACAGGCATGCGGCCGCTGGCTTCCTTGAGCTTTCGCTTGCTCTCCTTGATGGTGAGTGTGTCTGAAACTCTGAGCTCACTTGCTTCTTCGAGCTCTTCCAGCGAAAACTTGCCTTCGACATCGGGCCGGTACAGCGTGCGGGTGGTTTGTGTTTCCCTGGCGTTGGGCTTTGTGATGGTCTCGTTTTCGACCGCCTGGGCGGCCAGCTTCCCATTAATATCTGATCGGTAGTAGGATCTGTGGATTTCCTCTGTCTTATCCTTGAGCTGGTGATCCTCTTTAACCATTTCATGAGTGGCTAATCGTCCACTGGGATCGGGGGTCCGGATGACCCGTTCCACCTGGAACTGGGTATCGTTCACCCTTTGGCTTCGTTCGCTGACTTCACGGTCGATCGTCTCGCCACCGTTGATCGAGGGCACTCGAAAGGTCGTGGTCAAGTCATAGTTCCTTTCGTCAAGTAGCCTCTGAGATTGAGATGTCTTACTGATGCTTTCGAGCCGGTCACCACTTCCCGGGGAGTATGAATAACTAGTCGCAGTCTGTTCACGCTCAGTCGCCCCTGCCGACTTGGATGTCCCTTGAGACAATGCTCTACTTGGCTGCATCGAGAGACAGAGAATGCCCAAAGAGATTCTAAATGCCTGAACTGAACTCATTGATGAATGACCTCCCTGTTTCGTCGAAAAGTGAAGATCGGGACTCCGGCAACACGGGACCTGGGAAGAATTCAGTCAATCTTATTCGACGTTTGCAAGTCTGGAGATTAGCGAATTAACGAATCCGACTCGCATCCACCTCGTCTACACGAGTAGCAGCGCGAGTAGCCGCCTTTCCACTAAAAGGGGAGAGAAGACGCGCGATGGTCATCAGCAGTCAGCCCCAGGAAGCGAGAGAACCACACCGTCAGTGGGGCCAGTCTGGCGGGCTGGGATTCGCTAGCTTTTCAGAAGGTTCAAGGTAGTCAGTGGTAGCTTTTCAGCCCTCGCTTTTGCTCCGCTCCGCAAACCGCCTCCAGGGGATTTGGGATACTGCCGTATCTTGATTCCTAAAACCTCCGCAGACATATCGTAAAAGCTTTTCGCTACGGGGATCGAATCATTTTGGAGCGTCAAAGGCTCACCGGACTGGATGGAACGAATGAACGACTTATAGTCGTTCGGAATGGACCAGAAGACCCTAAAGCCCAGGACTTTCTCGACTCCCTTAAGACTGACATCCTCACCCTTCAAGTACCGGTTAATCACAATGCGAACGCGGTCGGGGGAGTATCCCAACCCTTCGAATCCATGAAGCATTCGCTGAGTATTCCGCAGGGCGGGCAAACTGCATTTGGAAACCAGAAATATGATGTGGGAGCAGTCGAGTGCCGAGACGACAAGACTGTTCAAACTGCTCGAAGCGTCAACAATGATGTAGTCGTATTCCTTTTGCAGAATTCCTAGCAGCGGCCGCACTTCGCCAGCAAGCCCGCGTGCTTTCTTGGGAAGGCCGTCGCTGAAAGAGAGCAGGTCGATTCCCGTCTTCGGGTGAGTGATGATTGCACGCGAAATCAACCGTGAGTCGAGAACGGTGTTCTCCGGACCATCCTGGACAAGGAACCTCTCATTCTTCATACCGAAGAAGTCAGCTACTTCTCCCAGCTCCACATCCAGATCAAGAATTAGCATCTTCTTCTTGGTAAGCTTGGTCAGGCTTACTGCAAAATTGGAGGCTATAGCCGTACAGCCACTTCCTCCTTTGCAACTAAAAAACGAGAAGATGCTGGCCGGCTCTCGAACAATCGACTCATAAGCAAGCTTGTAGATTCGAAGATAGGCCTGATTAAGGGTTTCAAAATTCAAAGGTCTCGGCAGGATTTCCTTGACGCCGAGCCGCAATGCTTCGATTAGAAAATTCGGGTCGAAGGTCTCGGCGACGGCCAGAATGGGAACAGCCGGAAAGTTCCGGTGAAGCTCTTTGAGCAAACGCAGGCTGACCTCTGAATCCCGGTTCAGCTCCAAGAAAAGAACCTCAGGAGCAAGACCAGCAATCTCCTGCCAAGTTTCAGGGCTGAAGTCCTCCTGCTGGAATGGGATTTCCTGCGCTATTTTGGCACACTCCACCTTTCCCAGCTGATGGCGGCACTCTTTTCGAAATCGATCTTCACAGAAAATGACAAGGGTTCGAAGTTTCTCTTCCATAATCCTTATGATGCGTCGTTGAGCTACGGGATTGGGACAAACCAACTACCACAAAGTTCATGGCCGTTCTAGCAATTTGGGTACCCATTGGTTCAATCGCACAGAATCTGCTGACGGCACGATGTTCAAACCTGACTCATTGGGAGCTGGGGTCGTAACTTTGGAGTATGGGAGAATCAGACCCATCTCAGATGCACCCGATTGAGTCCCCAGTCCTCGCTCGCTGCATGTGTGAAATACACTCGGATAGAATGTTTCGTGAGTTCCACGAAACGGAAAAGCGCTTCCAACTCGAAAGATTTGGATACGATACAGACGGAGCGACCTCAAACCCCGACGGGCGAAGGAGGCTCGTCTCGAAGTTCACCTTTGTGAACTTTGTCGCCACCAATGTGGACTAGAGTGACTTCACCTCGACCCGGTGGTTGATAAACTCAAGACCCGCCAAGCGGAAAGAATTTTCAACGGAAGGTTGCACCCAACGGATCCACGCTTGAGCTTGAATCTCACGGGGCATCTGAAGACCGACTAGCGTCTTTTCATCCAAATCTTGACCGGAAAACAAGATACATGCACCACCCTCGCAGATGTTGACCGTGTAGGTGTGAAATCTCAGTTGAGTATCGCTGTGCTCATAGTTCACAGTAATTGGCAGTATGACCACCTTCCGCGCGTTCTTTCTCAGTGAAAGAGTCTTGTTAGAATGCCTGAATTCTTTCTGGCGGTCAAGATGTGGGCCAAGGGATTTGCCGGGTGGACCAGCAGGTGAGCCCTGCGCCGAAGAGAACGCCCCTGATGGCTCGGAATCCCTCCAATCCACAGCTTCCCGCACTTCCTCTAGAAGAAACTGGATTTGGTCAATTCGTTCCATCACTTCTCGCAGATCACGCTCCATTTGAGGACTTGGCGCCTTAGCCAGCTGCGCCCTCGCAAAAAACATGATCGCTGAGAGCGAGTGTTCAATTCCACCTGAGAGAGTTTCTAGTTTTTCGGAGAGCCGACTCTCGAATCGAGTTCGCTCGGCGTGATGTCGACCCAAGGTTTCCTCTGACGAGAAGCTGCCTCGTTCAGTTTCCAGCGCTAAAACTCTCGAGTACAGGACCATAGCGGTCGCGACCAAAGCGAAGACGAGCAATTCCAGGAAAAACACGGAAACCGGCCGAACCTTGTCCAGATAGCTCATCAGGCTTCCGATGCTGACCTCGTAAATCAAAAACGCGAGGCTGCCCCACGCTAACTGCGGTAGAGGAGCAGCACTTCGAAAGCCCCCTACCCCCACCATGTTTGCGAACGCCCTCCCCCGTTCTCTCAACTTGTCCGGCACGACGAGAAGCGAGTTTGCCACGTTCCCTCCGACAAACAATGCCGATTTCGAGTCGAGCTGATTGTAGCATGGAAGAGAGACGGGGAACAAATTAAGCAGAGGCTCCCAATTGAGAGCAGGACTCGGATCGAAACTTCCCTGTGAGTCTCACGCGAGCTTTTTGCCCGCTGAGACCGATCTTGCGACGCACCTTGCCTTTGCTAGATGGCCCTGGTCAGAGCTGATTGACGAAGTCTACAAAGGCTAGGAAGAAAAAGCAATCGGACATCACTCCAATTCTCGCGGCCTGCTGTGACAATTATCGAGTAAGAGAATACGCAGCGTATGCCATGCCGCCTTGCCAGGAGGTGCCGGTTTCTCTGGGACGGGAGTGTGTCATGACTGGACAGCTCTTGGTTACGTATTGAGCAGTTTGCGTCAGCCGGAATCGGCAGCGCACAAGCTGGACTGGGGCCAGAATAGATCTGGCGTCGTGGTTGTGGAACTCTACGATGCCAGGGTCCTGCCAACAATCCCTGGAGATCGTCTCGGCTAGCGAGTTCTTGAGGTGATTCAAGTCGAAGGGATCCGCAAGCCGTTGAATCTTCTCTTGGGTTTCGCCCTTGAGTCTTGAGCCAATCGGTAGACCGCGAAGTTCGTGTTCCCGGGTTACAATTCGCGTCACTAAGGCAACTGAATTCAGGTTGTACTCGGATACACGATTGAACAGCTCCTCAAACTCCTTCTGGAACCGGTCGATTTCATCAACGATTTCTTGGCGGTTAAGCTTCAAATTCTCGAATTCCAATCGCTCGAGCGCCGACTGATGCTGCTCGATAGTGGCCTGTGTTTTCTTGAATTCCAGCTCCAGCGCCTGACGAATACCCACCAGGTTTTGGAGGAGATCGTTGTCTGCCTTCAGCTTACGCTCGGCTCCCGAAATGCTTTCTTGTATCTCTTTCCTTTGCTTGCCGTCGAACTCCCCAATCAATTCTCGAGCCTGAATCTCGTAGTAGCGATTCTTCAGTTGCTCCAGTTCGGCTTCGATCCTCTCGACGTCTTTGACCGAGGTGTTCTTGATCTGATCGTCGATCTCGGCCACCTTGTCCCGGATCTTGCCAATTTTCTGCTCGAGGTCCTGAATGGCCTGTTCGACTTCCTGCACTGCTACCATGGTCTCTCCTGAATTGCGGCTAGAGATCAACTTCAGATTGTTGGGCGGTTCCTAACTCCTAACGGCGTCCCTCTGGCAATGAAAGAACCTGCTTTCCAGCTTCCTGCTTGAGCAGCTCGCTTTCGACATAGTCTACGCCGGCTATCGTTATCGAGAAATCCGCTGATTCAGTGATCTTGATGTAGCCTTTTTCCTTCAGGTACCAGTTGGAGAACTCCAGATTTTCAGTAGTGCAGCTCAGCAACTCTACTAAAACCAGCAACGAGACCTCCGGTTTTGCTGGCGTGTTGCGGCGAACATCGTACAGGACCATCAGCATCAGTTTTCTCAATTCTCTTTCCGAGAGACTGGTGTCGTCTGAGTTCGCAACCTCAGCGCCAACTTCAAGCTTGGCCTTTAGTTCCTCCAGGGAACGAGCGACGCCAGGCTTTTGGTCCTGACCGGCGGGAGTCTTGAAATGAAACGCATTCTTCCCGAGAAATTCGAGGTTGTATCGGGATCGCTTCGCCGGATCAGATAGCACCTCATAGGCCTTGAGGACCCTTTTGAATTTCTCTTCATCACCGGTTTGCTTGTTGTCGGGATGATAGTAGGCAGCCAAGAGACGATAGACCTTAGTGATGACGAGCTGCTCAGCGTTCGGGCTGAGCTGCAGAATTTCGTAATAGTTCTGTGAAGCGCTTTCGGTCATAGCGAGGATAGATTCTCTGGAATTCAGTTGAAGATGTCTAGTGCGGCTCTGGGATGAGCCATTCGACCACGAAGCCAGCAACGGCTAGCCCAAAACTGACGACAAAGCAGAAGAAGAGCTCTCCGCCGAATAGTGCGTTGCCTAGAGGCATCGGTACATGCTCCTCATTATAGAAGAAGCCAACCACAAGCACCAGAGCACCCAGGGCCAGATAAGGTGAGCCGTTCTTCTTTTTGAGGAACATGTTGAAGCAAGCAAACAAGAATCCTGCGATACCGATTGTGATGACCAAGATTTCAAAGCCACCCCGAATGTTTCCTACGGCCCGAAAGCTGAAGTAATCGTTGATGGCTTCGATCTGGGAAACGTATGGACTCCCCGCCAGCGACAGACATAGGAGTGCCAGGAGTAGATTCGATCCCATTGGTTACGCGCTCTCTTGCAACAAGAATAGGGTTTTCATGCCCTTACGCACTGACGTTTCGGCACTAGGAGTCAGAGAGATTACAAAACTTATGGGGGAATTAGAGGGCCTGTCAATCCCAAACCCATCCCCAACCTCAGTGTGCTGACCGGACGATCGCCCGCGTTTGACTATCGGTCCACAGTCTTCGAGGCAGGACCGCGGCTCTTGCTCTTGGCGGCCGGATTTTGCGCTGCGGTCCAGGTGCTGCACCCGCTAGCTAGTGCCAGCAGGCAAAGAGTTGCTTCGCAAAAAGTGCGTATGCTAGTATCTTTGCGCTTCATGCGAAATCATAGAAGGGTCGTGGACTCGAAAGGCGGGAAAGGAGCTTTCTGTGAAGGTTTTTGCCGGCGCTAACATTCGAAATGTGGCAGTGGTGGGACATGAATCGAGCGGGAAAACCTCCTTGGTAGCCGGGTGTCTGTTCTTGGGCGGTTTGGGAAGCCGTCTGGGGCGAGTTGACGATGGCACTGCCCTCACTGATTTTGATCCTGAGGAGATCGAACGCAAGATCAGCATTTCGACCGCGATCGCCTCAATCGAATGGAACAGAATGAAGATCAACTTTTTCGACACTCCAGGAAAAGGGGTCTTTATACAGGATACCCGAAGTAGCATGCGCGTCTCCGATTCAGCGGTCATTCTGGTTGAAGCCGTAGCCGGTGTGGAGGTCCAAACGGAAAAGGTCTTCAAGTTTTCAGAAGAATTCAAGCTGCCAGCATTGTTTGTGGTGAACAAACTTGATCGAGAGAATGCTTCTTTCGATCGTGCAGTTGCTTCACTCCAGGAGAATTTCGGACGAACAGCGATCCCGGTACAGCTCCCCATAGGAACTGAGAAGAACTTTCGCGGCGTAATCGACTTAATTGACATGAAGGCCTACCAGTTTGAGCCGAATGGCACGGGAAAGTCCAAGCCAGTTGACATTCCCATTGAGTTGCAAGACGCGGCCACCAAAGGCCACGATGCCATAGTGGAAATGGTGGCGGAAGGGAACGACCACCTGATGGAGGAATTTTTTGACCAAGGCACGATTCCGCTAGAAGATTTAGTGCCTGGCCTGAGACAAGCAATCGTCGAAAGGCGTATCCATCCGATTCTGGCCCATTCGGCGCTCTTGAACATTGGTGCCCAGACCCTGGCGGATTTCATTGTGAACTACCTGCCGTCTCCTGTGGGCGTTACGACGATTCCCGCCGCGAACTCCAAAGGGGAGAGCCTCGGGCCACGAACGGTGAGTAGTGAGGAACCCTTGTCGGTCTTTGTTTTTAAGACTTTGGCGGATCCTTTCGCGGGCAGGCTCTCATTCTTGAAAATCTTCTCCGGCGTACTGAAAACTGATGCTGTGGTAGCGAACTTTAGCAAAGGTACCGTCGAGCGGCTGGCTCATCTCGCCATTCCGCAGGGCAAAGCCCCAATTGAGGTGCCGGAATTGCACTCCGGTGACATCGGAGTTGTGGCGAAGCTGAAAGATACGGTGACCGGGGATTCGTTGGGTGACAAGGATTCTCCGGTCCTCTACCAGAAGCTAACCTATCCCGAACCGTTGATTACCTTCGCCATTGAGCCTAAGGCTCGCGGCGACGAGGACAAGATCAGTAATGCGCTCCACCGAATCCTGGAAGAGGATCTAACCTTGCGTTTCGGGCGGGATCAGCAAACCAATGAGCTGTTGCTTTCCGGAATGGGGCAGTTGCACATCGAAACAATTGTTGCCCGACTCAAGAAACGCTTCGGTGTGGATGTCACTCTAAAGCCGCCGAAGGTGCCCTACCGGGAAACTATTCGCGGCAAAGCTGATGTGCAAGGCAGGCACAAGAAGCAATCGGGCGGTCACGGCCAGTACGGTGATTGCAAGATTCGTATGGAGCCGTTACCGCGTGGCGGGAACTTCGAATTTGTGAACGAGATCTTTGGTGGTGCAATTCCAAGGAACTTCATTCCAGCGGTTGAGAAGGGGATTCTGGAATCCGCTGCAAGAGGCTTTCTGGCGGGCTACCCGGTCGTTGATTTCAGAGTCATTCTGTACGATGGTTCGTACCATGATGTTGACTCGTCAGAAATAGCGTTCAAGATCGCGGGGTCGTTGGCCTTCAAGAAGGCAATGGAGGTTGCGAATCCAGTGCTTCTGGAGCCAATCATGAATGTTGAGGTCTACGCGCCCGATCTCTATGCCGGAGACCTTATGGGCGATTTGAACAGCCGTCGCGGTCGAGTCCAGGGGATGGACTCCAAGCGAGGCACGCAGGTGATAAAGGCTCAGGTTCCTATGGCAGAGATGCTTTCGTATGCCCCCACGCTGACGTCCATGACACAAGGCCGTGGCGACTACACTATGGAGTTTTCCCACTATGAGATCGTGCCGGCGCAGATCGCTGAACGAATCGTTGCCCAGGCTAGGGCCGCGAAGATCGGTGCCGGAGATTCGGAGTCTTGATTCGGGCAGCACGGTTTCACCGAGCTCCATTTTCTGACCTGACCTTTCGCGAGAATGCAGGGTGGCTCAGGACCTGGAGCGATCGGTTGGGGATCTGATCAATCCTCCCCACACGTGCAGCCTCATCCCTCGGTGTGTCCGCTCCGAGCTGCCTCCCCCTCTTTCCGCCTACAGTAATCAGTCAGCCTTTCCGAAAGAATGCATTGGAAGAGACACTTTAGCTCGAGCTTAGGCACCCGTGCAGTCCGCGCTCAACCAAGGCACGAGGATGCGGCTCTCTGACCGGATCGACAGGCCAAAAGTATGAGCCCCACAGACACCACGAGACTCCACCCCTGCTCCATTCTGGCTGTTGAGGACGACCCGAAGATCCTGAGTCTGACCGAAATGGTCTTGCTTAAGGAAGGATACTCGGTTCACCCCGCCTCTTCCACCAGAGAAGCCGAACAGGCTCTTCGCAACCAGAAGATCGACCTGGTGTTGCTAGACGTCATGCTGCCTGATGGAGACGGCTATTCGTTGTGCAAGAGTATCAAGGGAAACGGTCAAACTCGCGATATTCCGGTGATTCTGCTGACAGCGCTCGACACCATTGACAGCAAAGTGCGGGGATTGGATGTTGGGGCGAGTGACTACCTAGTGAAGCCTTTCTTGCAAAGAGAGTTGCTGGCGAGAATCCGCTCGCACCTTCGTGAGCGGGAGTTCGCTCAAGAGATGAAGGCGCTCTACTCCTTAGAAAAACGACGCGCTCATGAGGTGGCCATTCTTAACCGCTTGACCACTGAATTCAACAAATCTCTCGATCAGTCTGAGCTCTTAGAGCAGGCGGCAAGCGTCATCAGCGCAGAGTTAGACTTTCATGGATGCATTATCGCGACGTGGAACGCCGCCGGCGCCCAGCTGAAGGTGGCAGCTGCCTACCGGCCCAGTGATGAGATTGCTTCTGCCGAGGGCCTGTTCGTGCCTGAGGACGGAATCATGGGATGGGTCGCAGCGCATCGAGAGCCTCGGATTGTGACCGATGTTCAGATGGAGCCGCACTTCCTTCGGTTCTTCGCAGACACCCGTTCGGAAATGGCTGTTCCTCTCATACATCAAGAAAAAATCCTGGGAGTGCTGGGTGTGGAGAGTCCGCTGCCGCATGCGTACAACTCCGAGCACTTGGACTTACTTAGCACCGTGGCCGGGAATCTGGCTCTGGCGCTGAAAAACGCAGAACTGTATTCTGCGGCGAAATTACACACCGAAACCCTAAAATCCATGGTGGAACAGCGAACTCGCGAGTTGGAAAATCAGAAGCGGTTCATGGAGTGTATCGTCGACTCACTCCCCATTGGTCTATACGTCGTGGACAAGAACTATTCCGTGGGTACGTGGAATCGAAAACGGGAGACCGGAATCCTCGGGATTTCGCGCGAACGCGTCATTGGGCAGAGTATCTTTTCGATCTTCTCCAGCATGTCAACCGATAGGCTGCAGAGGGAGTTCGATCATGTGTTCACCACCGGTCAAACGTTCGAGACCCAGACGGTTTCCTGGTCTTCTGGAGAGAAGCGCTATTACCATTTGCGCAAGATTCCCATGTCAATCGATGGTCGAGAGATCAGTCATGTGATCACGCTCGGCGAAGATATCACCGACCGGCGTCGCATGGAGGAGTCACTGGCGACCAACGAGAAGCTGGCGAGTATCGGCAGGCTTGCAGCTGGTATCGCCCACGAAATCAACAATCCCTTGGCTGCGATTGCCGGTTGCGTGGAAGGATTGATTTCGCGCTTCAAGGGAAGAGACCTCTCCAACGCCAAAGCCTTAGAAGATTTCCCGCAGTATTTGAATATCATCGATGACGAGATCGTCCGCTGCAAAGGCATTATCTGCAACTTGCTGGATTTCAGTCGCAACAAGGAGATTCTGCAGCAGGAGATCGGCGTCAACGAGACTCTCGAACAGACCCTTCAGTTGCTCAGCCACCACAAAGCATTCAAACAAATTCGGGTTGCAAAAGGACTCGACGCGGTGTCTCCTCAAGTCGTTGGCAACAACGGAGAACTTCGCCAGGTCTTTCTCGCCATGTGCATTAACGCGATGGACGCCATGGAGTCCTTGAGCGGGTCTGGAGTTCTCACCATTCGAACGGGAACTGAGATGCGGAACGGTCAGAACTTCGTGCGGATTCAATTTCAAGATAATGGCATCGGCATTCCGCAGCAGCATCTCAACAAGATCTTTGATCCATTTTTTACTACGAAACCGGTTGGGAAGGGCACAGGCCTCGGGCTTTCCATTTGCTACGGCATTGTCCGCAGCCACCAAGGTTTCATCAAGGTGGAGTCAAAAGAAGGCGAGGGCAGTACGTTTCAAATTTACATCCCGGCGAAAAGATAAACAAAGGGAGATGGTTCCGAGCATGGCGAATGGAAAGGCAATCAAACTGTTGATCGCTGAAGATGAGAAGAATTTCAGTCTCATCCTGCAAAAGGAGTTGTCGCGCCGTAACTACGACGTGTCAGTGGCCAGCGATGGCAGGAGCGCGGTTGAGTTTGCGCAGAGAGTCGACTACGACGTAATCGTCATGGATATGACGATGCCGAACATGGACGGTATTCAAGCGCTAAAGGTCCTAAAGCAGGCGGAACCCTCTCCTGAGGTGATCATGCTCACTGGGAATGCAACCGTCGAGACCGCTATCGAAGCCATGAAGGCGGGCGCATATGACTACCTGACCAAGCCTTGTAAGATCGAAGAGCTGGATGTATTGATCCGCAAGGCCCACGAACGGCGGGACTTGCGGCGCGAAAATCTATATATGCAGACCCGTCTGAGCCGTAAGGATAACACCCTCTTGCTGGTGACGAACAACCGAAAAATGAAAGAACTCCTGGCTTTCGTGGAACGCGCGGCTGCCACGGAATCCAGCGCTCTGATCATGGGAGAAAGCGGAGTCGGAAAGGAGCTGGTGGCGCAGTCGTTTCACCGACTTTCGCGACGCCACACGGAAGCATTCATCGATATCAACTGCGGGGCCATCCAGGAGACGCTGCTGGAAAGCGAAATGTTCGGTTACGAAAAAGGAGCGTTCACCAGCGCCGACACCTCCAAGCCAGGGCTCTTTGAGTTGGCCGATGGCGGCACCTTGTTCCTAGACGAAATCGGCGAGCTAAGCCCCCGTCTCCAAGTCAAGCTATTGCGTGTCCTGGAAACTCACTCATTCTTCCGCGTCGGGGGAGTAAAGCAAGTGAAGGTCGACTTTCGCTTGGTTGCGGCGACCAATAAGATACTGCAGCAAGAGCTTGAGGAGAACCGGTTTCGTCAAGACCTACTCTATCGTATCAACACAGTGACAGTTGAGATCCCTCCTTTGCGGGAAAGAAGGGACGACATCCCTTTACTCGTGGACCACTTCCTTCAAAAGGCGGCTCTGAAGTCTCCGGCGACAGTTTCTGCCGAAGCAATGGAAATCCTTTGTGAATACCGTTGGCCAGGAAACGTGCGTGAGCTGAAGAACGTCGTCGAGCGCGCTTTGGTGCTGGCATCGAATGGGCAGATTACGGTCAACTGCCTGCCAATCGAAATCTATAACAAGAAGAAGTTGACTACTCCGACGCCAAAGAGTGAAAGGTCGGCTGCACCCGGCACAGCCAAGCTGGCGGATCTCGAAAGAGAGCAGATCCTCGCGACACTGGACAAAGTTAACTGGCACCGCGGCAAAGCCGCCAACTTGCTGGGAATAACTCCGAAAACTCTCTATCGCAAGTTGCGCTCCTACAATCTAGGCAACAACTAAACATTTCACCTCTTGGTTTCCGGCCGGCGGTCCGCCAACTTTGCTTGTTTTTCCTTTCCGCTTTGGGGACACCTCACTAGGCCTTTTCGACCTTCTCTTCTGTCAGATTCCACTTCAAGTAAGATCTTTTTCGAAATGACTGGACACCCATGCATGCGGCAACAACGCCGTAGTACCCGAGCATCACATCGCAGTGGAGCTCTTTGCCGTTTCGGATCGCACTATGGAGGTTTCGATGATGAAGTTTCACCTCTTCGGCGCCACTCTTTCGATAGACAAGCAATCGCACTTCGTGAGCCTTCATGTCGGCGGGGGCAGGCAGGTCTTCGCGAATGGACTCCTGGGGAGTGACCACAAAGCCTTCACGGTTAAACTGCAACGTCGCCTTGTGCCCGCGGATAACATGATCAATTGGAGAGTCGTTCGCCATTGAAGAGATCAATGCCACGGTGGGGCCACTCGGGTAGTCTAGCAACATGTTGAAGGTGTCCGGAATCTCGGCAATGCTCTCCTTAAAGTTCCACTTTCCCCCGGTGCCTACGACATATTCCGGAAAGGTAAGCCCAACGGCTTTGAGAATGCGCGTTATGCGGTGAATGAAGAGGTCTGTGGCAACCCCTCCTGAGTAATCCCAGTAGCGACGCCATTGAAAGTAACGATACGGGTCCCACGGGCGCTTTGGCGCCGGTCCAAGCCACGTGTCCCAGTCGAGATTGACGCCAGGTTTGGCGTCGGGATCCAGGTCATAAGCCCAAAAGTCGCCCAGGTAGTTCCGAGAATAGTCAATTTGTGCCATGACGATCTGGCCCAACAGGCCATCCCGGATGTATCGATGTGCCACCTCATAGGATTCGTCGGACATTCCCTGGACGCCCACCTGAAGCTTTAGTTTCGTACTCTGAACCTTGCGTACGACTTCCTGAGCTTCCTCAATCGTATGTGTCATCGGCTTTTCCACGTAGACATGTTTGCCCGCATCCAACGCGTCCAGAATCATCCGATGGTGCCAATGTTCGGGTGTGGCAATGAGGACATAGTCTAGATCCTTTTGTTCCAGGAGTTCTCGGTAACGCAAGAAAGGCTTGGCACCTGTTTTCCGAACGGCATGATCAAGCCGCTTCTGGTAGACGTCACAGACTGCGGCGATTTCGACCGCATCACTTTCCTTCATCGTCAGCAGTCCGTCCATATGCGAGTTGGCCATTCCCCCGCACCCTATCACCCCAAGGCGCAGCCTTGAGTTAGAGCCTGGGATTGAGGCATAACTTCGAATGCTCCAGGCAGCCATGCTGGTAGTGAGCACCGACTGCTTCAGGAAATCACGACGGTTCATGGGCGATCTCATCATTACCTTCTCTCCTTGCTGAAAACAACTGGAAGGCCCCGGGCACCGCTGATGATATCGAAGACGGACTTCTGTCTCCAAGGAGTTTTCGGGGTCGGACAGACCAGTGGGAGCCGTGTTGACCAACGGCTCGGAATAGGGAGCCGAGATACCCGCTCAGGCCGCTGGTTAGCCAAAGGAATCCAAGAAACGGGCTGTGGCCTGAATTCCAACACCCCAAGCAACCCTTCCAATATTTCGCAACTCCGTTGACTAACCATTAATTTTCACTTAGCTTTAGTCCGGCTCCAGATCCAGAAGAGAGAAACCTTATACTCATGAACACACGAGAGAAGGTTGTCCTCATTGACGCGGACGATACCCTATGGGAAAACAACATTTACTTTGAACAGGTCCGTACGCAGTACCTAGACTGGATGAAGCATCTCGGGTGCGACCTTGAAAAAGTCAGTCGAACGTTCGACGTAATCGAAAGGAAGAACGTTCGACTCAATGGCTATGGTGGCGAAAACTTTGTTCAGTCCTTGAAGGAAACCTATCTCTATTTTAGAGGGCACGCTGGACAGGCCGAGTCGGAAATGATCACTATCGACGAGATGGCTATGCAGGTTCGTTGTCATCCCATCCAATTGTTGGAAGGCGTCGGGGAGAGCCTGGAAATTTTGAGCCGTCGACATCAGACAATTCTGTTGACCAAAGGCAATCCTGACGAGCAAACGCGCAAGATCGAAACCTCCGGGCTAGCGGGGTATTTCAAGGCGATTGAGATCGTCAAGGAGAAGGACGTTGATTCGTTTCGAGAACTGATCGCACGCCGTCAGCTCCCCAAGCGAGACACGTGCATGGTGGGCAACAGCCCAAAGTCAGATATCAACCCAGCGGTCGCCGCCGGAATCCGAGCCTTTTACATACCCCATGCGCAGACGTGGGAAATGGAAAGAGAGGAGCTTCATATCTCAGATCAGATCATCATTTTGGAGCGCTTCTCAGAGTTGCTTCAGCACCTCTAGCGCAGGCTCGATGCGGTCCACTCGTTCAGGGAAATCGTTTGACAGCGCTTCAAGGGATGCGTTAGTCTCCGGCTTCGATCCATCGGATCCGTACCAACCTGGCAGTAGCTCGTCTTGGAGCGATGTGGGGTTTCGTTTGTCCGAGCCCTAAAATGTGCAGGGCCCCGGAAAGATCTCGATCAGCGAGGAAAGGCCGCCATTGAGATGTAGGTCCAGCAGTGCCCGAAGTTGGAAACTATTGAGAACAATCTATGAGCAACGTAACTGAGAGCGATACCTCAGCTAATGCAAAGCGGCTCCTTTGGGCTGGCTTCGTAGCCATCTTGGCTTCCGGGGTGGGTTTTGCCATCCGTGGAGGCATACTCGATAACTGGGGCGCTGAGTTTGGCTTTACCGCGACTGAGTTGGGTAATATCAGCGGAGCTGGTTTCACCGGCTTTTGCTTTGGCATCATCATCGGTGGTGTCATTGCCGACAAGGTCGGCTACGGTAAACTGGTCATCGCGGCGTTCGCGTTCCACATCCTCTCTGCGTTTGTGACTTTCGCGCCCAGTCCGGGCACCCCCAAGGAGACAGTCGGGGAGTTGCTGTTTTGGGGGACGTTCCTATTCGCCGTGGCCAATGGGACACTGGAAGCGGTGGCTAACCCGCTAGTGGCCACGCTTTTCTCGCACGACCGTACCCACTACCTGAATATTTTGCACGCCAGTTGGCCAGCCGGCCTGGTCCTGGGCAGCGCGGCAGGTTGGCTGCTCGACGACAAGATGCAGCTCTCCTGGAAGCTGCAGCTAGCACTCTTTCTCCTGCCGACCATGGCCTATGGCATCATGTTCTTTGGGCAGCACTTTCCTAGGTCTGAAGCGTCTCAAAAAGGTCTGAGCCTTGGGGAAATGTTCCGGGACGTTGGCATTATAGGCAGCCTAGTGGCTTGCGGTCTGTTGGCGTTGTTCTTTGCCGGTGTGTTGACGCCATTCTTCAAGACCAGTCCAGACACGGCAAAATATATTGGCTACGCGATTGGCTCCGGCCTGCTGGTCGCCGTAGCGGTGATCACGCGCTTCTCGTTCGGATCACTATTGCTCTTCGCATTGTTTGTCGCTCATTTGCTGGTGGGCGCGGTAGAACTGGGTACGGACAATTGGATTCAAAACATCACCGGGAATATCTTGACTTCGGAGCAGGGGAAAATTCTGTTTGTCTTCACGTCTGCGACTATGTTTGCGCTGCGTTTTTGCGCCAACTTTATCGAGAAGCGAATCGGCCTCTCGCCGGTGGGTATTCTGTTGGCGTGCGCGATTCTTGCCTGCGTGGGCTTGAACTTGACTAGCGGTATTGCTTCCTTCGGGGGCGCGATGCTGGCCCTGACCGTGTATGCCATTGGCAAGACCTTCTTCTGGCCCACGATGCTGGCGGTGGCGTCGGATCGATTCCCACGGACTGGAGCGGTGGCCATCTCGATCATGGGCGGCATCGGAACGATGTCAGCCGGTCTGATTGGCGCGCCGGGCTTGGGTTATGCCAAGGATCGCTTCGCCGGGGAGGAGTTGAACAAAGCCAATCCAGCCGTGTTTGCCGAATACAAAGCGGAGAAGCCCAGCCGATTCCTCCCATTTATCTTTGATGAAGCAACAGGGCTGGATGGTAAGAAGCTTGGCGCCGCAAAGCTGACACCCGCAGAAAAACGCGACGACACACAGAAAGCTGTGGTCGAAGCCGACCAAAGAGGCGATCGCCGTACACTCGTGGCCGACTCGGTCATCCCGGCAGCGCTGGCCGGGATCTATCTATTGATCCTTCTGTACTTCAGAGCTATCGGCGGCTACAAGCCCGTGCATATCGAAACCGCGGTGCCGGAGGCCAAGGGAGTTGCCTGAGTGGGCCCGCCTGAACGAGGGCGGCACCAGTTCTTACCCTAACTTTTCCGACAAGAAATCGACAACCCGTCAGGGCGGGAGCAGCTCCTGAGCCGCCGATCGGCGCTTCACCGTTGAATGGACGCGCCAGGAGATTCGCCGTCCAGGTTCCTACGCATTGGATGACGGAGTATGACTAGACGCAAAGCGCGAGTGCCAAAACTATGTTGAGTCTGTCGATAAGGCTTTGCCTGATGCTTTCCTGCCGCTTTCAAAGCCAGGCCGAATGGAAACAGGCTATACTGAAGAACTCGGAAGCTGGTGCTTCACGAGCCAAAGGATCTGAACCTGTCTGATGCTCGACAATGCCAACCTAATCGACGCGAAGCCTTACTTGAAGGCCGACTTGCATTGCCACTCCTACTTCAGCGGAAAGACCCAGCATGTGAAAGCGCTCGAACCCATGGATTGCTATTCCTCGCCGGAACAAGTATATCGCCTGGCGAAAGCGCGGGGCATGAACATGGTCACGATCACGGACCACGACTCGATTGATGGCTGCCTTCATTTCTTGAACAAATACCCGGACAAGCATACGGAAGACTTCATCATTGGAGAGGAAGTTACGGCGGTTCTGCCAGAGTTCGGCAACAAGATCCATATCGGCGTCTACGACATCAACGAGGCACAACACCGCGAGATCACCCGACTGAAACGAAACTTTGACGAATTATTGGCCTACCTACGTTCGGAACGAATCATTCACGTACTGAACCACCTCTTTCATGGCTTCCCCGGGCGACGGAAGGACGGTCGGAAATTCGTCGAGAAGATGCTTCACTCGTTCGACGTCTTCGAGGGGCTCAATGGTGCAATTGGCCGACGCCAAAACCGGCTCGTGACGAGGATGGTTCGAAGGTTCCCAAATAAAAGCGTCGTGGCCGGAAGCGATTCACACACCCTGCTACGCTTGGGGTCTTGCTATACGTTAGGAGAGGGCAGAAGCAGAAGCGAGTTCTTGGACAGTCTGCGGAGGGGCAAAGTGAAGATCGCCGGTCCTCACGGAAAGTTCACGCACATCTTTAGCGACGCCATGGGAGTCTACTTGAACTATTTCCGCGACATCGCGTTTCGCAACGAGGTCCATCGGGATTGGTCGAGACTGAAGAAACTAAGAAACGCCATGGGTTGGGCAGGGTATTTGCCAGTCTTTATGACTCTTTCCTTCGTCTATTCGATCATATACTATCGCCTGGAGGACCATCGGCAATCCTACTACGAGGGCTTGTTCCCTGAGCTCGCCGAGGCGGCTGATCTTTCCTAGACCGTTCACGACCCATCTTGCTGCTCCCGCGCTTGGCCGCCAAAATTCTTGCGGTTTGCCGGTTGTTGACATCCAAGCAGTCGCATCTTAGATTTAATGGCCTGCGTGGTCTTGTCGCAGGGCTCATAAGGAGAACTGGAGTCATGAACAACACTTTTAAGACCTTCATCCTGTTGGCGGGAATGACTGCTCTGTTGATGGCCATCGGTCAGGCGATTGGCGGGCAGAATGGATTGATGATCGCTCTGATTTTCGCGGTAGTCATGAACTTTGTGGCGTATTGGTTCAGCGATAAGATTGCTCTTTCAATGAGTGGCGCCCAGCCCGTGTCTGAAAGCGAAGCCCCGGATCTCTACCGCACGGTGCGGGAGCTGTGCCGACGCGCCGAGTTGCCTATGCCCAGGCTCTACGTCATCCAGAGTCCGACTCCGAATGCCTTTGCTACAGGTCGCAACCCTCAACACTCAGCAGTCGCGGTGACCTCTGGAATTGTCAACATTCTGAACCGCGACGAGTTAGAAGGAGTTCTGGCCCACGAGCTGGCGCACATTAAGAACCGCGACATCCTGATCAGCTCTGTCGCGGCGACGATCGCCGGAGCGATCAGCCAACTGGCCCATATGGCTCAGTGGGCCATGATCTTTGGAGGAATGCACCGAGACCGTGATGACGATCACCAGGGGGGTATGCTGGGCGGATTGGCCATGATGATCGTGGGGCCGATCGCCGCGATGCTGATCCAAATGGCGATTTCGCGGAGTCGCGAGTATCAGGCGGACGCAACCGGTGCCCAGATTTGCGGTCGGCCCTTGTCGCTGGCCAACGCCCTGCAAAAACTGGAACAGACCAACCGCCGGCTCCCCATGGATGTCAATCCGGCTCAGGCCCAAATGTACATCGTCAATCCGCTCACGGCTGGCGGCATCGCGTCTCTGTTCAGTACTCACCCGCCAATGGCAGAACGGGTGAAGCGCCTCCAGGAACTGGCCTATCGTGGAACTTCGTACTGAGCCACACTAACAGACACCCCCAAAAGAGGAAAAGGGGGCACGAAACGGTGCCCCCCTTTCCTCTTTGCTTGCGCGTCGAATCAGTGCACACTACGCTGCATCACCCGCTCATACTCCTTCTGAATTGTCCGGTAATGGTCTTCCTCTTCGGCAGCGAACTTTAGAAAAATGGCTTTCCCCCGGGTATCATTGAACTTTTGTGCGTAATTGCGGAAGAAGTTATAGGACTCCAGTTCCATCTTCATGGCCAAGCTTAGCGCCTGTTCCTCATCCAAATTCCCTTTCAGGCGTTTTCGGATTTCGTCGCGTGCCGGGAAAATCTTCCTTAGGGCTTCATAGTCGAAGTGCAGAAAGACTGGGGCGCTCAGAATGTTCTTGTCCTTCTTGATCAGTTCGATCCATTCATACTCCAGGTCGCGCAGGTGCTTTTTCTCATCCTCCGCGATTCGGAGAAACGTTGACTTCCCTGAGGGGTGCGAAATCTGCTCGGCGGCGGCCAAATAGAAGCTGACACCACTACGTTCTGCTTCTAGAGCAATTTTCAGAGCGTCGCGGGCGAACACCATATCGGAGTCAAAAACATCCTGAGGCGACGGACGCTGGTTCTGACAGTCGAAACAGACTCCAAAAATTTGAAGCTGGTGACGCACCGACTGGAATTGATACTTGGCAACGATCTGTTCTTGTAGACGCTCCAACTCCGGGCTGAGAAATTCAATGGTTCGGTTACAAGCAACGCAAACGATGTGATGGTGATGCGGCCGGTTGTAAATGTGCTCAAAGCGGGTGCGGCCGTCCTGAAGATCGGTCTCGCGAGCCAAACCGCAATCGGTGAGAGCCTTCAGAGTACGGAACACCGTCGTGAAACCAACAGTCTTGTCCGATTGCTTAACGAGTTGATGCAGCTCATCGGTGCTTAGGTGGCCGTTTGTGCGCAGGAAACTTTCTACGATCAATTCCCGCTGCCGCGTCATCTTCAGGCCGTTCTTCTTCAGATAGCCCGAAAACACTTCCATCTGTTCTGCGATTTCCTGATCGGTACTCAACTCTCAAGACCCCCAAGACTCCCCATAATGGATCCCACTGGAGGGCATTTCAGCAGCACGCTCCTGGAACAACTCTTCGGCTGCCGACAACAACCGGTCTTGCAGTCTAGGGCTGGCTTAGAATCACAGGCCCCTCTTCCGTGATGGCAACACTGTGTTCGAAGTGGGCTGAGGATTTCTTATCCTTGGTGACAACTGTCCAGCCATCCTTCAAGACAACCACTTTGTCCGTACCCTGGTTCACCATAGGCTCAATGGCTAACACCAGTCCCGGCTTCAACTGAATGCCTCTTCCATTGGCAACATAGTTTAACACTACGGGCTCTTCGTGAAGGCTTTTGCCAACGCCGTGGCCAGAAAACTCCTTGACCAGAGTGAAGCCGCGAGTCTCCGCGTGGGTTTGAATGGCTGCAGAGATGTCAGCAAGGTGGTTCCCCGGTTGTGCCTGCTCAATTCCCAGCATCAGGCATTCTTCAGTCGTCCTCAGAAGAAACTGGACATCGGGCGAAATCTTCCCGACAGGTACAGTGATAGCCGCGTCCCCATAGTAGTCCCGATAGCAGATACCGTAGTCAATACTGACGATATCCCCTTCTTTCAATACCCGCTTCGACGGAATACCATGGACCACTTCATCATTGATCGAGGTACACAGGGTCGCCGGGAAGCCGTGATATCCTTTAAAGGCCGGCCGCCCCTTGCACTTACGGGTTAGGTCTTCCGCAACCCGATCCAGTTCGCCTGTCGTCATCCCAGGTTGACACAGCCCTTTCAGCGTCGTCAAAACCTCATGGACGAGCAGATTACATTCCCGCAAGATCTCGATCTCCTGCCGCGATTTCAAATGAATCAACCGCTTGTCTCCTCGACGCTTAACGGATGCCTTGATCTGTCTGGACGTGAGATGTGGCAGATCCCAAGGGAAGCAACAGCAGAGGCTGCTTAGGACGACCTGAACATGGCAATGACCGTCTCAATCTGTCATCAGACGGCTTCTAGACATCTGTCGGCTTGATAATTGACGAAAGCTCCAATGTTGTCAAGGATGTTTCTGGAAGCGCGAGAAGCGTGTTCCTCCCTTGACAGCAGATTTTTGCGGTTGTACCTTCACAAAACTTTCAAAAGGGAGAGCTAACACGAAATGGTGGACGGCAGGCAGGACCGTAAAGTCAGACCGGGCCTGATTCATCTGCAAAAGGTTCTGCGTAGCGCCCAACAGCTCGTGATCTACCGCGGAATCCTGGCAGACCCAATCATGCGAGCGCTCTTGGAGCTCTTGGATTCAGTCGGATCGAAACGCAGGCGGGGACGCAAAACGCTCACCCGAATTGCCGAGTCGTACGCTCTCTTCTTTTCCCACCTAGCTGCAAAAACTGAGGCTGGATGCGAAGTTCGCGTTGGCACGCCTTTGCAGAATCACCTGCTCGACCTGATTCTCAGCGATGAGAATACCTTCTCGGCTAAAGCCCAGTCCTGCGGCTTGGTTGAGTTCGGCGGATCTCTGTTGAGGCAGGTCGAGGTTGATTTGAGACGGCTCCATGCCTTCTATCTTCTCGACTCCGAGCAACTGCTGGCGGCCATGCAAACGGCCGACGCTAGTGCCCTTTGGTTGAACTGGGATCAGCTTGGGGCTTCAACACCAACCGTACGAGCCACGTCATCTAGCGGGAACATTAAAGGGCAGTTCCATGAATCGGCAGATTGGGAGTCGCTCCTGCCAGCATTGGCGAACTACTATCTTCAAGTCGGCTGTGGCATTTTCGGACAGTACCGGGCCTTCCACTGGAAGCGCTCCTCTAGTGGCGGCTTCATCGAACCGATTCAGCATCCGGACCCGATACGCCTGGAGGAATTGATAGGCTGCGAAGATCAGAAAGACTGGCTGGTCCGCAACACGTCACATTTTTTGGCCGGTTATCCTGCCAACAACGTTTTTGTCTACGGAGATCGGGGTACAGGCAAATCCTCGGCGATCAAGGCACTCTTGCATCACTTCTCGGACAGCCCACTCCGGATGATCGAAATTTCACGCGACCATCTCGGGGACCTACCCGAGGTTATGAAGCACGTTGCTCCGCGGCGGGAGCGCTTCCTCCTCTTTGTAGATGACTTGTCGTTTGAGGAAGGAGAAACCGAGTACAAGACACTTAAAGCTGTCTTGGAAGGAAGCCTGGAAGCCAGACCGAAAAATGTCTTGATCTATGCCAGCTCCAACCGTCGGCATCTCATCAAGGAGTTCTTCTCGGACCGCAACGAATTTCAAAGCGAGGAGGTCCGCGGTCAAGACACGTTACAGGAGAAGGTCTCTTTGGCGGATCGTTTCGGGATTCAGCTGGCTTTTGTCGCTCCTGACCAGAACGAATACCTAGCCATCGTTCGCTCCATGGCCCGACGGCGCAATTTGAACCTGCCAGAAGAAGAGCTAAGGCGGCAAGCCCTGCAGTGGGTACAGCTCCACAACGCCCGCTCCGGGAGAACAGCCCGGCAGTTCGTTGACTATGTGGCCGCTGAGCTTGGCGCAAGCAAACAACCGTAGGGTGCCTTTCAAGCGCACCGAAAACCTGGGTTCGTTTTGATGCGCTTGCGGAGCATCGTCAGGTGGCTATCCTTTCAGAACCAGTTTCTTGGATAGGTAATATTTCGTCACGTATTCAGCCACCATTCGGTCGGTGTTGTATTGCGGAATCAGGGTCTGCATGGCTCGGCGGATCTTGTCAATCCAGCCGCGGGGTATGCCTTGGTCATCCCGATCAAAGAACAGTGGGATGACTGCTTGGGTGAGGGTCTCGTACAGCGATTCTCCATCGACAACATCCTGGGCTTCGGCATCTTCGGTCGAGCTATCGCCTCCGATGGCCCAACCGTTCGTGCCGTCAAAGCCTTCACGCCACCAGCCATCCAGTACGCTCAAATTCAGCCCGCCGTGAACGCTTACCTTCTGGCCGCTGGTGCCGCTGGCTTCCAGAGGTCGGCGCGGATTGTTCAGCCAGACATCTGCTCCCGAAACCATGTAACGGGCTACTTGAATGTCATAGTCCTCCACGAAGACCACCTTGCCGAAGAAATCGTTGCGTCTGGCGATCTCATGGATGCGCTGGATGAACTCCTTGCCCCTATCATCGCGCGGGTGCGCTTTGCCCGAAAATATCATTTGAACCGGTTGTCTGGGATCACTGAAAAGGGCGATGGTTCGAGTCAAATCACTGAAAATCAGAGGAGCTCGCTTGTAGGTAGCAAACCGCCGCGCGAAGCCGATCGTCAAGGCATCCGGGGACAACACTTTCTCAAAGATTCGCGCGCCATCCCCGCCAACCCGCTGGTACTGTTGTCGCAAGCGCTTTCGAACAAACTCGACCAACTCGCGGCGCAAGGCGTAACGCAAGGCCCAGATTTCCTCGTCGCTGATCAAGTCTCGATCGGAAATGATCTTCCAGAGGTCTGGATACATGAGTCGAGTTTCCCAATCCGGCCCCAAATGTGCTTTCCAGAACCGCCGTGTCGGTCGCGTCATCCAACCACGCACGTGAATTCCATTGGTGATGTGCCCTATCGAGGCGACAGGAGACGCCTTCTGGGCAGAAAGTACTTTCCACATCTCACGAGTCACTTCTCCGTGCAATTCACTCACGCCGTTGGCGGCTCTGGACATCTTGAGAGCCAGAACGGTCATGCAGAACGTCTCGTGCGCATCCTCTGGATCGACCCGGCCATAACTCAGAAACTGCTGGGAGTCCATATTCAGCCTCGTACGAAACTGACCGAAGACATACTCCATGTGCTCAGCCGTGAATCGGTCGTGGCCGGCGGGAACGGGAGTGTGCGTGGTAAACACACAGTGATCTCTCACCCACTCCTCGGCTTCCTTCAAAGAGGTCTCCTTCGCAAGCCGTTCGCGTAGCAGCTCGAACGTCAAGAAGGCCGAGTGGCCTTCGTTCATGTGAAAGACAGCAGGGCTAATGTTGAGGGCGCGAAGCAATCGCACCCCACCGATGCCCATGATAATTTCCTGCCCGATGCGAGTGGCCGCGTCGCCACCGTAAACCCTACTGGTCAAATCGCGATAATGCTCCTCGTTCTCCATCAGCTGTGTATCGAGGAGGTAGATGACCGTTGAACCCACATTGAGCCGCCAAGCCTGAAACTTCACCTCACTGTGGTGCATCTCGACTGAAACGATCAGCGGACTTCCATCCTCGCCCAACACCAAGTCCACCGGGAGATCCTGTCGGTCCAGCAAGGGATAGTGTTCCTCTTGCCAACCGTGAGGAGCAAGTTGCTGCTGGAAGTAGCCCTGTCGATAGAACAGGCTGACTCCGACGAAAGGCACACCCAAATCACTGGCAGATTTGGCATGGTCCCCTGCTAGGACGCCCAAGCCGCCGGAATAAATCGGCAAGCTCTCGTGAAAGGCGAACTCTGCGGTAAAATACGCCACCGGGCTTTTCAGGAAAGGCGCCGCATGAGCCGAACACCAAGTTCGTTCGCGAGTCAGATATTCGCGGAACTGCAGCAGCACGTCGGACACGGTGGAAGCGAACTCTTTCTCCATGAGGCGTGCCTTTAATTCCGTTGGAGAAAGCGAGTTCATGACAGCGACAGCGTTGTGCTTTGCTGACGTCCAGGTCAGTGGAGAAAGGGTGGCAAAAATCTCCTGGGCCTCCGGGTTCCAGGTCCACCAGAGATTGCGGCTCATCCGGTGAATTTCTTCAGCCATTATGTTGAGGTCTCGTAGGTCCTTTAAGAATTCTATTTTTTCTTGAGTGCGCAACTCCAGAATCTCCTGTCAGCTTTGGCGTTAGATGCTGTTCTTGAAAGTTCGACTGATACCGAATCGCGGCAATCCCCGGAAAATCGTCATGGCGGCCAAGAAAGTGACCATAGTATGCAAAAAAAGCCGTCCGAGACCAAGCGCTATCACACTAGCAGATCCCAGGCGAGAAACCTGGCTACTGAGTTTCTTTCGGATCCTGGTTCGCAGGACCTTAGTCAAGACGCGGACAGGCGCCTTCCCGTTGGCGTGTTTGGTTGAATTTCCGCCAGAGAACAGCATTCCGGTCCACACAGCGTTCCGAGTTGGGCGCAAAGAACTAGGGAGGGGGCTGCGTGGGTTTCAGCCATCGTCACCACGGAAGAGGTCGCCGAGGGCAAGGCCGCATTTGCCGTTTTCCTGGACGTCTTGAAGAGTATCTATCAAGATCGCGCCGGACCGTTGTCATTGCGCGCTGGAGTGCTGCCTCGTGTCGGAGACTCCACTTCCGGGTGTCACGGCAGCTCTTGCTGCCGCAGTGAAATGCCTAACGGTGGTCAATTTGCACGGCAACCAGCAATGAGCGAGGCTCAGCAGGCTTTAGAATATCAACCTTCCTCTTTCGGACTCCTCGAACTCTTCGAAGAGTGATTGTTTGTCGGATGGCTCTCGTTTTTTGGAAAAATGCGGAATTGTTTTTCTCATATCCAAGCGGCTTTGCCGGTCTGCGAGCTCCAAGACAACCCTGGGTATAAACGATGCTTGTCGTTCGGGGGTGGCTAACTCGCGTAAAATCAACGGCCCGACTGTTATCTGGCAATCGTGACTACTCCACGTAGCGCGTGTTGAGTTATAGTTTCAGTATCATTCTCTTGTGGTATCTGCATTGCAATTTCTCAAATGGAACTTGGGAGAGGAACATGGGTGTCCGAAAGCTGGCCGGAAACATCGCTGTCACTTGTTTCATAACCATGCAGGTTGCGGATTGGATCGCAACTTATCAAGGTGTTATCCTGTTCGGCACTGAGATTGAAGCCAATCCTCTCCTGCGTTTTCTGATGGAACGGTACGACATCATCCTGACTCTAACCTCTGCAAAACTTGCTGCAACCAGCGCTGGCCTTTTGCTTCATCTACTAAATCGCCATCTTGCGGTAGCAAGTCTCACTCTCCTGTACACAGTGTTTGGATTCGTCCCTTGGCTGCGAGCACTGAGTCTCATGCCCATCTTTTGAGTTCTCCCTCCTGTCGCTGGGAATTTGTCTAACTCCTTTTTCTCAGCAAAGAGGTATAATCCACGCAACGTTCCTTGGTTTAAGGGAATCCGATCTCGTCTCGCGAATGACGAAGTCCAGAATTGTTCAATTCGACATTACTGACGAATTGAACTGGGGGAAACATGGAAAACCCATTTAGAGGTTGGAGCCGACGCTATTTTTTGGGAAGTGCAGGCCTCGCGTCAATGCTTGGAGGGTTCTCACTCGATCGCGTGTTGGCGGCTACCAACGAGCGCGCCGCCGGAAACGACGCTCGCAAGGCTCGACGCAAGATCTATGAAGAACTCGGACTGCGCCCCTTTATCAACGCAGCCGGAACCTACACTACTCTCAGTGCCTGTGTCATGCCGGCTGAAGTGGTCGCGGCCATGGAAGAAGCCGCGCGACAGCATGTCTCGATTCCCGAGCTTCAGGAGGCTGCCGGCAACCGTATTGCCTCACTTATTGGTTGTGAAGCCGCTCTGGTAACCTCCGGCTGTGCCGCCGCACTCACACTGGCAACAGCGGCCTGTGTCTGCGGCACCGACCAGGACAAGATTCGCCGTGTGCCTGACATCAGCGGGATGAAGAACGAGGTGATTTTCCAGAAGACGCATCGCTTCGGCTACGATCACGCCATCCGCAACGTTGGCGTCAGGATAGTGGAAGTCGAGACGCACCAGCAGCTGGAATCGGCCATCGGCGACCAGACAGCCATGCTATTCTTCCTGAACTCCGCCGATCCTCAGGGGCAAATTAAACGCCAGGAGTTTGCTCAAATCGCCAAGAAAAAGGGAATCCCGTGTCTGATTGATGCTGCGGCTGACGTCCCCCCAGCAGAGAACTTGAGCGCTTATATCAGAATGGGTTATGACTTGGTGGCCTTTAGCGGCGGCAAAGGTTTGAAGGGTCCTCAGTGCTCCGGGCTTTTGTTGGGCCGCAAGGATCTGATTCACTCTGCCTTTCTGAACGGCTCACCGAACTCCGACTCGGTTGGCCGCGGCGGCAAGGTCGGTAAGGAAGAGATTGTAGGGTTGATGACGGCAGTAGAACTGTACGTGAAGAAAGATCATGCGGCTGAGTGGAAGGAATGGGAGCGGCAAGCTAGTTTCATTGGAAAGGCGGTGAGCGGCATTCGAGGCGTCGAGACCGAAGTGTTTGTCCCTGAAATTGCCAATCAGGTGCCGCACCTGGCCGTCAAGTGGGACCCGAAGGCGTTGCCCCTGACCCGCGACGATGTTGCCAAGGCATTGCGTGAAGGCGAACCGCGAATCGAAGTACGGCCGAGTTCCGCCTCCGAGCCTCGCCTCGAAGTCGCTGTCTGGATGCTTCAGCCGCGCGAGTATCGTGTCGTGGCGCGCCGGTGCGCCGAAGTCCTCAAGACAGCTTCGCTGAAGCAAACCTCGTCGGCGTGAGCAATTTTCCCGCGAAGCGAACTGAGCGATTTGTGTCGAGGTAACCAGAAATGAAAAGGCTGAAGCGTCGTGACTTCATCAAAACGACTGGGATGGAGGGAACCCGCCTTGCGTATGACTTCAACGGTATCGTGGCGGGAGAGTGTGGAGAAGCCCACTGGGCAGCCAAGAAGCGCCGGTAGCAGCGCAAGCTTGGACAAGCCGGGCGGTCAGAGAGACCTTCGTGCTTGGGAGGCGTTGAGTGTCTTGCCGGCGACGTGCGCTAACCCGCCGAATTTCTTCACCGACATTCGCTTGCGAAGACACCAAAACGCGGCGTTCATTTGGAACGGCTATCGGCTCTGTGATTCGAGCAAACCAACCGCGCCGGCCACCGGAAGGGAACACTGTCCCTTTGCGCCTTCGCTCAGGACTTTGTTCTTGCCGGTATGACAGTGCTCGCTACATTTCTTGTTCGGAAACGAATGGATATTCTTGGTAGGCACGCAGCACTGGCACGAGGCGGCGGTCTTTCTTCATGCGCAGAATGTCACTCGTAATCCGGTGGACACTGCGCTCTTCGACCACTCGAGAGGCTGAGTCGGCGAAATATCTCTGAGGCTGACTGGCAAATCGAAAAACGTGGACCAGTTCATGCGTCAAGATGTAGAGCAGGAGCGCTTCAAAAGAGATTCCGCCCGGCCCATGTCCTGAGGCCGCCAGGATATTGTGGTCCTGAAGACAGATTCTGTAGAACTCCAACCGTTCCTCACCGCCGCTGCTCCTTGGCGGGCGATACTCATATTTGGCAACGAGCGCCAGAATTCCCTCTATTGCTTCAGATTGAGTCAGATCGGAAAGAGTCTCGACGTCGTAGGCGTATGCAGGCCACTCCCGGCCCGGGATGCAGTAGTAACGGCTCAAGAGGGTCTCAGCTTCAACTAGCTGATGTCGAACAACCGCGAGTTCCCTTTTGCCAAACCGGTCCACTTCGATCTCCCAGCTCGATGAGGCAGCCATCAGGATGATCCCTTTATAGTGCAATTCATCGAGGGCGTCAAGGAGCAGCTGCCCGGTCTCGCGCGCTGGCCGCGACACTCCGAGACGATCGCACTTGCATTTCCTGCCAATTTTGGATAAATTCTTGGGCATGATTTGTATGTTGAAGCAGTAAGGAGAAATGAAGCTGATGCCAATTTACGAATATCGCTGTGAGAAGTGCGGCGGTCATTTCGAGGTGATTCAGAAGCTTTCGGACAGTCCTTTGAAGACCTGTTCCTCGTGTAAAGGACGTCTGACAAAGTTGATTTCGCAGACCTCCTTCCAACTGAAGGGATCTGGATGGTATGTGACTGACTACGCCGGCAAATCGAAATCTTCTGGGAAGTCAGAAGAGGCATCGAAGCCAGCAGATGCATCCAAAACCAGCAGTGATTCAACTGCCAAGACCGAGCCGGCACCCAAGAACGACTCGAACGTAACTTCGAAGAAGTAAGAATTGTTTGGCGGTCTGGGAAAGAGGGGCGAACGGGAAGGAGAGTTCGCCCTTTTGTTTTTTAAAATGCTGCTCGGGGGCTGCTGGATCGGGATCCGAAACCTGCCTCGATGGACCGTCAGGTGAACAGGGTCAGCCTTGCCAACCGTGGGTTGCCCGGTGTCAATGGGACGATGAGGAAAAAGGTGTCACCTTTGTTTCTAGGAAGGTTGGGGAAACGATCCTGATAGGACCGCTCACCTTTGATGAGGCGGTTTCCGACTCAAGCTTGGTGTTCTGGATGAGTACAGCCTGGGAATTCGTCGAGGACAGTATTGCCCTGATAACCTAGTTCTTCAATACCGATCTTGGAAGTGTAGAACCCATCGATAGTGGCATCCTTGATCGCTTTGAAAAACCTAGCCTGAACCTCGTCTTGTGGGGACGGGGACTTCGTTTTGCTGATCTCCGTCAGAATGGCAACTTGCTGCGTCTGGGTCAGATCGACGAAGCTCTTCTTATGTCGTTCCTGGCTCGTTTTGTCCAGCCAGGCAAGACCGTCGAGAAACACTTTCTGAACATCGAAGGCAGACTCTCGAACAATCATGTCGATATATTCGTTCACCTTGGCTTCGCGGGCACCGGGAGTTTCGTCAGTCGGAATGATCAGGGAGGCTAGTTCGGTGATGGTCGCGTACTGATGCTTGTTAAAGAAAGTCGGTGCCTGGGATGCGGCTTCGGCGACCATCGGGGCAGTCACGTGATGCTGGTGCCCCTGAGCGAAAGCAACGTCCTTCAAGATGGGTAGACTGGTCACTGCACCAACGCCGACTGCCACGCTCTTCATGGCTTCGCGACGATCGATTCTTCTGTCTTCCGACATGACGTACTCCTTCCGTCAGAGTCTCATCAAACGCATACTCGCTTCATCATGACCATCGAAGCCCATATTCTATCGAAGCTGGCTGGATTGTCTACGACTTTTTCATGTTGGTCCGCCCTGTCAGTCGCTGGGGATATGAAAGGCAGAATGGCTGAGGCCACCAGACTTGCAGAGCGCTTGTCCTGGCTAGCCAGGGTCCCCCGAGGCCAAGCACTCGACCCACGCGAGTGCTGCCTCAGCTACCGGCGCAGGGAAGGCACTCAGCCTTTGCGGGCTGACACATCAATGTCTCTGCACGGCAGCTGCCTCATCCCTTGCCTTACCGGGTATCTCGGAACGCGGCTGACCAGGCGCAAGCTGAACCTATATCAATTCCGGCCAGACGTGGCTCAAGTCAGACTCCAGGCTCCGGTTTCCCGCCTTTTCGGGAATGACGGACCGAGGCCCGCCCGGTGTGAGTCCCTGTGGGCCATCCGGCCCAACGGGTTTTCAGACACACCCTCAAGTAGTCTCAACCCAAAAGAACTTGCCCATTCTCTCAGAAACCTCTAATATACCCGAACCGCTAAACTATCCCTGTCGGGTTGCCTGAGTTGCCTGAACCGTATGGACTTTTAGCGTCAGATTGACTCAATTCATCCGCAGTTAACCTGTTCAAGGCAGCAATGTTTCCATCTGAAGATCGAATCCTGCGACGGTGCATGGTTTACTTGGACTTGTTTTGTTCTGCGCTTACGCAACAGTGAGAACTTGAGGAGGACTAGCCACTTTGAAATTCACGTTAAAGGTTGTTGGTGATGTTTGTGTCTTAAAATTGGATGGTAAGTTCATGGCCGGTGGCGACAGTTTCTTTCTCAGAGAGAAGATTAAGAATATCCTAAGCATGGGAATTCAAAAGCTGCTGATTGACATGGACAGCGTCCCGTACATCGACAGCACGGGAGTAGGATTCCTGGTCAGCAGCCACACGTCTCTGACAAGCGACGGGGGAAATCTAAAACTGCTGAGGGTCAAACCAAAAGTTCTCGAAGTCTTTAAGGTGATGAATCTCGTTTCAATCTTCGAGATCTTCGACGACGAAGAAACGGCCATGAAAAGCTTTGAGGACAAAAAACCAGCAGCAGCTACCGCGCCTGCCACCCCAAGGAAAAGGAAATCCAGCAAAGCAGCCAAGGACGCCGAATGAAAGCGTGATTCGTTGCTATTGGTTTGGAGTGGCCTGAGGCCCGGCTGCCGGTGCTGGAACCCAGAGGTCCAGGGTCTGAATTCTTCCGATTCGGTCTTGCCAAACGTTCCCCCGCTAGCTCTGCCAGGATTCCCTTCAAGTGAGTACTCCGAGCTGTAATTACGGCTCGCGGTTGTGCACTCAGCCTCTAAAAAGATGCAACTCCTCGTTCTCTTGGCCTTGTTGGTTGTTTCCCCGCTTGAGGCACTGAGGCATGACACTGTTCATCAAGATCGGGAATGTTCAGACACTTCAGACATCTCTCCCGCGTTTCTCTTGGCAAAATCCGCAGAGATCGACCAGACGCTCGAGCGCCATCTTACCGCCGGCAATCTTCCAGGTGCAGTAGTTCTCGTGGGCCATCAGGACTGCGTAGTCTTCCATAAAGCCTACGGCAAGCGGAGCCTGCTGCCCGACGTGGAAGAGGCGACCACAGATACGATCTTCGATCTTGCTTCTCTCACGAAAGTCGTGGCAACCGCGCCTGCCATAATGCTCCTTGTACAGCGGCACAAGCTGAGACTTGAGGATACAGTAAGCAAGCATCTTCCGGCTTTTGGCCGGAGGGGGAAAGAAAAGGTCACTATCCAGCAATTGCTGGTCCATTACTCCGGACTGCCAGCTGATCTTCGGCTCTCCAAGCGCCGAAAGACCTCGGCCAAGAAGCTGCTCGATCGTATCTATCAGTCAAGGCTAGTTGCGCGGCCAGGCCAGCAATTCATATACAGCGACCTGGGATTCATAGTGCTGGGCAAAGTGGTCGAGAAAGTCAGCGGGCAATCGCTGGACAGATTTGCCCGAGACAACCTGTTTGCACCTCTTGCCATGAGATCGACAGGATTCCTTCCGAATTCTGCGGAAATCCCTCGCATCGCACCCACCGAGCGCCGCAAAGATGGCAGTGTGATCCGCGGACAGGTACATGATCCCCTGGCGAGCCGGTTAGGTGGGGTGGCCGGCGATGCGGGTCTTTTTTCCACAAGCGGAGATCTGGCTCGGTTCTGTCAGATGTTGCTGAATCGGGGCTATCTCGATGAGGCTCAGGTTCTGAATGCGGGAACTGTGACGAAGATGACGTCCATTCAATCGCCCGAAGGTAAGCCCGATCTTCGCGGCTTGGGCTGGGATTTCGAGTCGGCCTATTCCTCGGCCAAAGGCAGCTTCTTTTCTTCCCAGTCCTACGGACACACGGGCTATACCGGCACTTCGATCTGGATCGATCCGGAAACACGAACGTTTCTGGTGATCTTGACCAACCGGGTGCACCCGGATGGCAAAGGCGACGTAAAGGAACTGAGAACGGAACTCGCGAATATCGTCGGAAGGGCGTTCGGATCGGTCCCGGAGCAACCCGCGGTAATCGAGCCTCAAAACTAGCTGTTCGGAGGAGATCAACAGGGCACGGTGACCAACCCATGTCAATGTCGTTTTCCATCATCCAATTGTCTTTCAACGTCCGTCCCTCAAGCGGATGGATCGCACTGGCACTTTGTCTCTGGGTGTCGGCCGTATTTGCCGAGCCTAAGCCAGTCCTTATTCAGCCAGAAATTCAATATCAGCGCCTGGACGGTTTCGGAATCACCATCGGCAACGGCGGCGCCAAAGAGATAATGGGTCTGCCCCCAACTGAACGTGCCAAGCTGCTGGATTTGCTCTTCGGTCCGGACGGATCGAGGCTCAGCATCGTGCGCACCGAGGTGAGTTGGACAGCCAAGCGACTTCCCATGACGCATCCTCTCTATCTGCGGGGATTCATGTATTACTTTGCCGATGAGGAAAACGAAACGGCTCAATTCAACCTATTCCGTGAGGCCCAAAAGCGGGGCGAGATGCTTTGGAACAGTTGTGTCTGGACTCCGCCCCCCCAATGGAAGAGTAATGAGTCGTTCAAGGATGGAGGGGAACTCCTGCCCAAACACTACGAGGATTTCGCTACCTACCTTGCCGCCTATGTGGAGTTTTACAAGAATCTGCGCTATCAAAGCATCGATGTATTGAGCCTTCAGAATGCGCCCGATCAAGCCAAGATGACCCAAAGCTGCGTTTGGACAGGTGAACAATTCAGAGACTTTCTGAAGACAGTAGGAAGGCTGTTCAGGGAGCGCGGCATCAGAACGAAGCTGATGCTACCCGAGTTGGGCTGGGACCAGTTGAGCCCCTATGTCGGGCCGATCTTGGAGGACTCTGACGCTCGAAGCTTGATCTCTTATCTGAGCGCCCATTCTGTGGGGGCGGAGAGCCCGGGACGCCACATCGTTAAGGAGGTTTACAAACGTCATAACTTTAGGTTGTGGCAGACCGAATATGCCTCTCCTGCCGAGGATGTCGCCACAGGCATTTCCGGCGGTCTTCGTCTAGCTGATCAGATATTGCGCGACCTGGCACAAGCCGAATGCGAAGCTTGGCTCTACTGGACACCTTTCCCAGCTGCCGGTTGGACTGAGAGGAGTGGGTTGTTTGACCGGTCCGCTTCCGCTTGGAAGCCTACAAAGCGTTTCTGGAGTTTTGCTCAGTTCAGCCGCTTTGTTTCGCGCGATTACGTCAGGATTTCTGCATCAGGTGGGGCTTCGCCTGTGGTGGCATTCCGCAATCCTCAATACAACAGCGTCGTCCTGATATTCTTGAACCCATCTCAGCAGCCTGTCACGGAGACTCTCGAAACCCGCGGATGGAACCTCGAACGGATCACCGCCTACCGCACCTCCGAAAAGGAGGACTGCTCGACGGTTGCTCTCCCGCCGGAGAGTGGTACAAGAATTCTCCTGGCACTAGAACCCAACAGTATTACGACTTTAGTGGCACAAATTCGCAGGGTTCGGTAAGCGTTAAATACCTTCCAAACGTAATATTTACAATGGCCCTGTAAGAATTGCGGCTACACGAGAGTGTGCCAAAAACGGACAACTATTTCCATTTGCAGGGATTAGGCGACCCTCTTGGTTTGGAGAACTCTTTGCATTCACGGGGGTGGGGTTCAAATCAAGGGGGAGAAACGAAAATGCGGAAAGGTTACTTGGCGATTTTGCCTGCGTTGGTCTTGTTGATGAGTGCTGGATGCACTGGTCCTGTGGTTACAAGCTCGGATAGCGGAGTCGCGGACGAGCCACTCAGCTCTGTAAAGAAGGACATCGACTCCGGGAAGGAGAATACGTTGGCAGCAGGGACAGTTATCCGGGCCTCGCTGCAGCACTCTCTTTCTACCGACAGCAATGCTCCTGGAGATCCTTTCGTGATGAAGATTGTTGATGATGTCAAGGTCGATGACAGAGTCGTGATTCCAATTGGCAGCACAGTAAAAGGAATGGTTGCGGACTCGAAGCGGTCAGGTCGAGTGAAGGGCCGGGCATACATGGCTTTGAGATTCACTGAAGTGGTGTTACCCAACGGACAATCCTATCCGATTCAGGCCGCGGGCGCCTCGCGGCTGGCGCCGGCGACCAAGAAAAAGGATGCCATGATCATTGGTGGTGGAGCCGGTATCGGCACGGCCATTGGAGCAATTGCCGGTGGAGGCAGGGGTGCTGCGATGGGCGCGGCTGCGGGTGGAGGAGCAGGTACGGGCGCCGTGCTGGCAACTCGAGGGAAAGAGACGGGCTTTTCGTCAGGAACCACTCTCAACGTCAAATTGACTCAGCCTGTCAAGATCAACTTGTCTTAGCAGGCAAAGTAGAGAGCACTGCACGCCAACTCGGCGTGCAGTGTTTTCTCGTCGTAGCAGGAGGAAGCAAATGAACGCCAATCTCACAGTAACACATGACCAAGAATATCTCCCAGAGGGGCAGCAGGACCTACTTCAAAGCGGGAACTGCCAAAAGTGTGGCACCGGATTGAATCCAGGCGCTGAGTTCTGCCACGTCTGCGGACGATGGGTCTTTGGATCAAACTTCGCGCGGCTCGTGAACAGCGCGAGAGCCGCCATGGCTCAGACGAAACTTGAGGTGCCGGTCCTAGTCTGCCTGGTCGTAGCAGCTGTTTTCGTAGTGATTTCGCTGTTTGTAGGAAGTCGAATGACACCCAAAACAATCGGGGAGTGGCAAGTCATTCAATTCTGGCGCATCGAGTGGCTCCTGGGGGCTATCGTCGCGCTCCTGTTTGGCGTCCTCTTTAGGGGAGTCAGCAATAAAGCGTCGAGCGTCAGTTCTGACCGGTGAATTCGAACCTCAAATCATACACGCGGCCAGGCAGCTCCAAGGGGACGACATACTTCACTGTGATAAACACCCGTTCCTCTTCAGTTCGTACCCGGATATCCTCACGCCTAAGCGGAATGTCCAGTTCCTTTGCTTTGGCCAGAACCGCGTCCTGAATGGCTTTGGTGCCGCCTCCACGCCCCGCCGCCTGGCGAACCGCAATCTCGTTCATCGCGTCCTTCAGCTGGAAATGGTCGACATAAGGGGGAAGGAACTTGTAGCCAAGGTATCCTAATCCTGCCAGAACTAGCAAACTAAAGACACACCCCAGACAGCCTTTGCCTTGCTGACTATCCTGCCGGGTTCGCAGAAAGAAGGTTTTCAAAAGGGACGGCCTCCTCTGAACAATTTGGCTGCAGCCAGGGGTTCTTGAGGCTGAGGATGAGCGAACAGGCCTGCCCCACATTACAGCACTCGGGACAGACACGAGAATGCCACAGACGCTAGAAAAGCCCTTTCCGCGCTTCATCGTCTGCTCAGTTGTCGGCGGCGCCGTTATAAGCGGCGAGCGGGGCCACCTACAATCCTAGCCGGTCAGACACTTTCTCCATCGCTCGGATGCAAAAGCCAATGTGTTCATCCAAGTCGATCCCGAGTTCACGGGCCCCGTTAACGATGTCATCACGACTGACGGCCCGGGCAAAGGCTTTGTCCTTCATTTTCTTCCTCACCGAACGAGCTTCCAGGCCCTCAATCTTTCTGTCGGGGCGGACCAGAGCAACGGCGGTGAGGAATCCAGCTAGTTCGTCACAGGCGAAGAGGGCCTTGTCCATCGGGCTCTGCCGTGGACAATGGGTCCAGTCAGCATGAGATTTGATGGCGTAGATCACATCGTCCGGATAACCAAGGTCTTTTAGGATGACAGCGCCTTTTTCGGGATGGTCTGGCGGAGTGGGATACATTTCGTAGTCGAAGTCGTGCAGGAGGCCGACGATGCCCCATTTTTCCACATCTTCGCCGAACTTCTCCGCATAAGCTCGCATGCAGGCCTCGACTGCTAGCATGTGCTTGGTGAGGCTTTCGCTCTTTGTGTACTGCTGCAAGAGTTCAATTGCCGACCGGCGATCCACGAAGCCTCCTTCGATTGACAATGGAAGATAGAGGATCGGATCACAAGAACTCCCGTACCCCGGAATTCTGGCCTTTCGATACTCTGCGATCCTCTATCTCCATCGCCGACATTCTATTTCAAGGATCCTATCTCCCAGTCACCATTCGAACTAAGTTTCAATCCAGTTCCTTCCAACTCCAACCTCGACGTGCAGCGGCACTCGAAGCTCATAGACGTGCTCCATTTCCTGCTTGACCAGCTTTTCCACAGCGGCTAGCTCGTCTTTCGGAACATCGAAAACCAATTCATCATGGACCTGTAGCAGCATGCGCGTCTTGAGCTTCTTGTGAAGGAGTTTCTCATGAATGCGGATCATGGCCAACTTGATCAAGTCGGCGGCGCTGCCCTGAATGGGCGAATTCACAGCCGTGCGTTCAGCGAAGTTGCGCATGGCAGGGTTTCTGCTGGTGATATCAGGGATTTGCCGGACTCTTCCGAAGAGCGTCCGAGTAACCTGGGTCTTTCGCGTCTCCTCAATGGTTTCGTTGATAAATCGCTTTACGCCATGGTACCGCTCGAAATAGCGACGGATGAACTCCTGGGCCTCCCGTTGAGGTATTCCTAGCTCCTTGGCAAGGCCAAAAGGCGTTTGACCGTAGACAATGCCGAAATTGATCACTTTGGCGCGCCGACGCATTTCGCCGGTTTGCATTCCCGGATGAGTGCCAAACACCTCGACGGCAGTGCGGGTATGAATGTCCTCTCCATTTCGAAAAGCATCCACGAGCACTTCGTCCTGTGAAAGATGCGCCAGTACGCGAAGTTCGATCTGAGAATAATCTGCGGCGAGCAGCGCGCAGCCTTCGCTCGGCACAAATGCCGAGCGAATCTTAGTTCCCATCTCTGAGCGAATCGGGATGTTTTGCAGATTCGGATTGCTGCTGGAAAGTCGGCCGGTCGCTGCAACGGTCTGATTGAAAGAAGTGTGAACACGCCCGGTCTCCGAATTCACCAGTCTCGGCAAAGCGTCGACATAGCCCGTCTTCAATTTGGCGATCTGCCGGTACTCGAGCATGAGTCGCGGCAGTTCGTACTTGTCTGCCAGCTGCTCCAGAATCTCGACTGAAGTCGAATACTGGCCCGACTTTTTGAGCTTCTTCGGGGCCGGAAGGTTGAGCTTTTCAAAGAGAATCTCACCGAGCTGCCTGGGCGAGTTGAGATTGAACTCCATGCCAGCACATTCAAAAATTCGCCGAGTCAGCTTTTCGATCTGCTTATCGAACTCACCGGAGAGATCCCGCCAACAGCCTAGCGTCAATGCGGATACCCTGCCATTCCATCCGGGCCAACACCTCGGACAAAGGTAATTCGATTTCACGGTAGACCTTCTCCAAACCCAGCCCTCGTAGTTTCGGCAGCAGTGCCGCAAAGAGATCGCGGGTCAGAACGCAGCGCTGCTCGGGCTCGGCTGGGGGAGTCTTTTCCAGGAGCGCGAATACCATCTCTTCGAACTGGTGATTGCTGCGAGTGGGATGGACCAGATACGACATCAGCATGGTGTCCCACTCGATACCCGTCAGGATGACGCCGTGTTTCAACAATACGACCTGGACAAGCTTGGCGTTATGCACGACCTTGGGAATTTTGGCATCTTCCCACAAATGCAAGAAGTCCGTGAGGCGGACCTCGCTGCTCTCGTCAAACGGAACGACCCAGCCCGCATCGCCGCCCGCCAGAGCCAGAGAGCGCACCTTTGCGAGCATCGGTTCTTGGTTGTCCAGGTCAAAATAGCAGAAAACACGTTCTTGGTGCCTCAGCTGCTGAATGACCTGGGCGGCTTGTTGGGACGACGTGACGCGAACAAAAGAAACCTGTGTCTCAGCTTTTGGAACTTCAGCCTCAAACTCCTTCAACATCGACTGAAACCCGAGCTCGACAAACAGTTCGCGCAGCTTCTCCAGGTTGGGCGGCTGCGTTTGAAGTTGCTGCCACTCCAACTTCAGGGGTACCTGAGTGTCGATTGTCACCAACTGTTTGCTCCGCAAGATCTCCTCGTTATGATTCTGCAGCGACTCACGATAGGCCTTGCGATCCACTTCACTCGCTTTCGCCAGCAAATTCTCGACAGAACCAAATCTATTGATGAGATCGCGCGCGCCCTTCTCGCCTATGCCCGGGGCACCGGGAATGTTATCCACCGAATCGCCCATCAAGCCAAGCACATCAATGACCTGCGTCGGCGCGACACCGAAAAACTCCTTGACCTTGGGCGGATCGAACAACGTGTCCTCCTTGGCCTGATGCAGCACTTTCACCTTGTCCGTCACGAGCTGAAACATGTCTTTGTCATTGGAAACAATGACTGCTTCAAGGCCTTCCTGCTCGGCTTTGCGGGCGAACGTGCCGATGATGTCATCGGCTTCGTAACGCTCCATCTCCAGAATTGGAAGCTGCAAGGCATCACACAGCTTGCGGATGTAAGGAAACTGAACAGCCAGATCCTCCGGCATTGCGGTTCGATTGGCTTTGTAGCTCTCGTAGGCTTCGTGCCGAAACGTTGGCTGTCTGCCGTCAAAGACCACCGCAATGTATTCCGGCTGATATTCGCGGATGAGTTTCCGCAACATCGAGGCAAATCCATAGGCCGCGTTGGTCGGCAGTCCCTGGCTGTTTGTGAGTCCACGGATGGCGTAGAACGACCGGAAGATATGTGACATGCCGTCAATCAGAAAAACTCTCTTGGCTTTAACGGCGTCGGAAACTGGTTTGGAGCTGGCCATCCGAAGAAGCCTTTCTTCGCCTTGGAACCCAAAATTTAGCACAAGGATTGGGCGAGGAGACCAAAGATTTTCCGGCTGGCAGCTAGGTACATCGCGAGGCGTCCAAGAACACGAAGGGCACGAATTGCTGAAATTGTCCTTGCTTCACTCGTTGCCGCTTTTTATGGTCTTTCGATGAACCGCCGATCGCTGGCACGTTTCAGATGGCTGGTACGGTCGCCGCCGAGCACCCGTTCCCAATCACCATAAATCGGGTTGGGCAGTACGAACCAGCGGCTACCCCATAGTTCCTCAAGGTCATCCGTTCGCTGGAATCGGGACTCCACGGTCGGACCGAAATCCCCCGGAAAATCGGCTAGATTGTCTCCGAGATAGGCGACTATGTGATACCTCTCCCGGACCGCCTTGTGGCGCGCCTCTTTGCTCCAAGACTCCGTTTTCAACAGAAGGCGAAGCTCTGAAGCGTTTTCCAAGCCGTCAGTGTTGACCCCATTGTGCGCGAGTGCCTTGATGGTGAGCGCTCTCTTGTTTTCTGGACGGTTGGATATATAAACCATCACGACCTTCAGCCTCTCGACTTCCGCAATGAATCGCGCAGCGCCCGGGACCAGCCCAACGTCCTTGGCATTGTTTTCCACCCAGCGGTTCCACAACGTTTCCGAGTACTCCTCCTTTTGAAACACGAGCTCAGTTTGAAACCGAGAGTTGTCCAGTATGGTTTCATCCAGATCCGCGACGACGGCCATAAGATTCCCATCAGCTCCCAACGGGCGGCCTGCCATGTGCGGCGCCACCTCAGCCTCTCGCCGGATTTCCTTCAAGGCCTGATTGAAAGTCTGCAGGCAGAGCGCGCGGAACTCGGCCGATGTCTGCATCCACAAGTTGGAATGAACCTTGTCTGGAAGCTCCTTCCTCGCTTTGGCCCCTCCTGGGCGTCGGAAGACAGAAGCAGGCCATAGGCAGCGAAAAGCAAAAGCAGCAAGAACCTTTCGTGAAGCCGTCGTCGATTCATGTAAGTTCTCCTCGCAACTTGGGAGCGCAGGCATCCTTGCCTGCTGCTCGTCTAGAGTCCGAGCTTCCGCTTGCTTTCACCTTGCCTGGCGTGTATGCAAGCTAAATGCTCGACTCTGAAACCATCGCCTCTGAGGGCAGCGGCTCCCTGAAACTTTCAGAGGAGGAACTCAGCCTTTAGGAAGTTTCCTTCTTTGGCGGTTTGGGAGGAATGGTTTCGGCTTGTGGGGTGACTGCTTTGATGTTGGGTGGCACTTTGGCGTTCACAGTCCCGGCAGTCCAGGAGAGGCCGCCCAGCAGGATTGCCTGAAACGTCGGATTCGTCCAGACATCCTCGCGATGTCCCATCGACGTGTAAAAGACCCGTCCTTTGCCATGCATGCGACCCCAAGTCGCTGGATAAGCGGGCCGCTGATAGTCGGTACCCTCCATTCCTTGAGTTTCCTGCACGAGGATCACATGCAAGTCTGAGGCAAAGTTCTTCAGTGAATACCATTCGTCCTTGATGCGGAATTCCTTCTGAAGTTTCTCGCAGCCCGGAAATCGGGGCGACTCGATCTTCATCGTGGCTTCCTGTTGAACACCGTGCCGGATAAACTCGCCCCCCAGCATTCGAATGTAAGTGTCGCGCTGCTCGATCGGCTGGGTCGCAAAGGCTTCGCCTGGGCTGTGGAATGTATCGCTGGCACAATGCGACCCGACGAATCCTTTGCCTCCCCGTATGGCCTCCAGCAAAGCAACCTTGCCCTCGACAGGTATTGGTGGATTCTTGTCCTCACCGGGCTGCGTCAGGTCTCCAGTGGTTACAAAGAAAATCACGTCGTATTTCTTCAAATTATCTGCTGTGAAAATGGAACCGTCTTTGGTTGCGGTAACTTCAAAACCGTGGCTGTTTCCCAAGTCGGTAAGGATCTTCTCGGCATGGCCGAGCCCGCCGTTGTTCCGCTTGATGACACTGTGTTGGTACCCTGATGATTTCGTAAAGAAAAGGACGCGGCGTGGCGTGGGCTTGGCCAGTGCGACAAGAGCCCGCTCGAGCAGCAACCCTCCCCCGGCGCTCAGGCGGCGTAGTGCCTGGCGACGATCAATGAGTTCCCTTATGAAACTGGAAAGTAGTTGCGACATGCGAGTCTCCTTTCTCGGTTATGACCCAGGTCCGCCCGCTCGGGCAGAAAGCATTGGCCCGGGAGCGCTAACTATGGCCTCTTCCCAATGCACAAAAACATCTATTCGGATGGGCCGTTACAATTTGAAGAAGATCTTGCGCTGGTAAAGCCAGTAGCAAAGGTCAACGTGGAACAGAAACGCCACGAAGCAGGTAGATGGCAATCTAAGCCAGCACGTTGATCTGACGGTAACTGCAGGTTCCAAAGCGGTTGGCATAGTTCCAGGACGACAATCGCCGGAGTCTAGACTAGGCCAGGCCCCAGGGTCAAGTCGATTCACCCATCACAGGGCAAGTTGACTCGAATTAGCTTCTAAGCTACGCTGCAATGGTCCTTCTCGACGAGATGTGACTGCGTGCACCTTACCTGCCGCCGCGAGCAGACCCCGTCGGCGCACGATACTCGCTACTTTAGCCAGGATTCAGTCACACTTGAGCCCTCAGGATTTCGTATCGCCTCTGGAGATCGTCCTCCTCGGCTCCTCATACTCTATCAAAGCTGACGACGACGGTTAGAACCAGCGATGTTTTCATTTCGTGTGGCGTTGCCGAAGGCGGCATAAGTGACTCCTACAAAATTCACTCGAGTTCGCCGCCAAGTCCTGGCCGCCCTCTTTCTCCTGTCGGTCATCACCTACCTTGATCGCGTCTGCATTTCAGTGGCTGCGCCGAAGATGATGGAAGACCTTGGACTCACTGAGTCGCAACTCGGGCTGGTGCTCGGTGTTTTCACTCTTGCCTACGGACTCTTTGAAGTGCCTACCGGATGGTTGGGTGACCGCTGGGGGCCGCGCAAGGTACTGACCCGTATCGTCGTCTGGTGGTCGGTGTTCACTGCCTGGACCGGAGCAGTGCGCGGCCTGCCAGGCCTGCTCGCGGTGCGCTTTCTCTTTGGCGCCGGCGAAGCTGGTGCCTATCCCAACAGTTCATGCGTCATTTCGCGCTGGTTTCCTGTGCAGGAACGCGGTCGCGCCCATGGCATCATATGGATGGCGAGTCGTCTCGGCGGCGCCATTTCACCCTTGCTCGTGGTCCCTTTGCAGCAGGCGTTCGGCTGGCGGGCGGTGTTCTATATCTTCAGCCTCCTCGGCGTCGTCTGGGCCGTTTTCTGGTACGCCTGGTTTCGCGACTATCCCAGCCTCAAAACAACCGTCAGCAAAGCCGAACTGGAAGAGATTGGCGAGAGTGGCCACAGCCATCACGGGGCGTCATTTCGGCAGATTGCCAGCAGCGGCAATGTGTGGATGATCATGCTGATGTACCATGCCTTCTGCTACGGGTCTTACTGGTATATTGCCTGGATGCCAACTTACCTGGTGAAAGCCAAAGGCATTCAGGCATTCGCAACCTATGCCGCGTTGCCGTTCGTGCTCGGGGCTGTGGCTAACGGAGTGGGGGGGTACGCCAGCGATTGGATGGTAAGGCGAGTCGGCGTTCGGTGGGGCCGCCGTATCGTGGGAATGGCCGGTGTTGGGTTAGCTGGTATGCTGATGTTGCTCTCGCTGGTGATCGAGTACCAGCCGCTGGCTCTGGTAGTTCTGGCTCTGGGATTCGCGGCTGCCGATTTTATGCTTCCGAACTGCTGGGCCACCTGCCTCGATGTAGGCAGGGAAAACGCCGGGACCGTCACGGGCGCCATGAACACTGCTGGCCAGATGGGCGCCACAATCTCTTCCGTTGGTTTCGGGTATTTGACCGGCATCTATGGATGGAACCTTCCCCTCATCGGCATTGCCGGATTGTTTTTCGTCAGCGCATTGCTTTGGCTGTGCATCGACGCCAGCAAGCCGCTCGTGGCGAAAGCCGCAATACCGCTCGTGGAAAGGCACGCATAGGAGAATAAGACTTCGCTGGGCCCGCGCATGGGGCCTCTCACTTAGCAGGCGCAAAGGAGGCGGCGGTTGAAAATTCGTGACATTCTCGTTCCAGTCGACTTCTCCCCTAACTCCCTTGAGGCTATCCGCTTTGCTGTGAATCTGGGCGACCCGGAAGGCGAGATTTACTTGCTGCACGTGATCGATTCTGATTTTGTGCGCCGGCTCAGCGAGGAGGGTTTTCAATCAGAGGATTCGGCGATCGAGTTATTGCGGCAGCGTGCTTCAGATCGGATGAACGAGATTTTGAAAGAGCACTCCCAGCTCGGAGGGCGAATGAATTCGATGATTGTGGTGGGGAAACCGTTTGCCGAAATTCTGCGAGTGGCTGTTGACCTCGACTTTGAAATGATTGTCCTCGGGATTCATGGGCGCCATAAGTCCGATATCGAGCAACTCCTTTTTGGATCGACCGCGGAGAAAGTGCTTCGCGGAGCCGCAATCCCGGTGGTTTGCGTCCCATATCGGCAAACACCTTGACCCGGCCTGTCTGGCCTGCGGGCCGCTGGAGGAGAAATGCGTACCTGTCGCGCAAGTTGTGTTTTCGTTCTGGCACTGACGGCGATAGCCGTCGCGCTCCTGGGCGCACCCGCCGACTGGCCAGGTTTTCGGGGACCCAATGGCTCTGGCGTGGCTAGAACTTCAGGGCTTCCAATTGAACTTCGACCGGACCGCAACGTCGTCTGGAGAACTGCGTTGCCTTCGGGTGTGTCGTCTCCCATCCTGACCCCTGATCGCGTCTTTGTCACCGCAGCAGAGAAGGGGCATCTGCTGACAATCTGCCTGGACCGCTCCTCCGGAAGAATTCTCTGGCAGCGTGAGATTCAACCGAACCGGTCTGAGACGTTACACAAGCTCAATAGCCCGGCCTCCTCGACTCCGGTGACCGACGGGGAAAGCGTCTACGTCTTCTTTGCAGATTTCGGATTGGTTTCCTACGGGCGCGAGGGAAACGAACTCTGGCGCCTGCCCTTGGGCCCCTTCACAAACTTGCACGGAATGGCCGTTTCTCCGATTGCTGTGGAGAACAAGATTATCTTGCTGTGCGATCAGGACAGCGAGTCCTACTTGCTGGCCGTCGATAGAGCCAGTGGCAAAACCCTCTGGAAGACACCGCGCCCCGAGGCGGTTCATGGCTTTGCCACGCCGACCGTGTTTCGTCCGCGGGCGGGGCCGGTTCAGCTTATTACGCCTGGCTCCTATCAACTCGACAGCTACTCGACAGACACTGGGCAGCGGCTCTGGTGGGTGCGTGGATTGACCTGGCAGGTAAAGCCCACCGCCGTCGTCGACGAGGAAACAATTTATGCTACTGGGTGGGCACCCGGGGCGGACGCGGGCGAGCGTCAGAACTTGCCGCCGTTTGAGGATGTGCTCAAGGAAGGAGACAAGAATAGCGACGGCAAACTTTCACCCGAAGAAGTACCAGAACGATTCAGGCATAGCGGCAGCTGGAATGCGATTGACCTGCAGCGGGACGGGGTGCTGGACGCACGGGACTGGAGCTTCTATCGGGCCCGCCGGTCCGCCCAGAACGTTACAATTGCCGTTCGTCCTGGGACGTCCAGTGGCGACCTGGCGGAAAGCCATATCGTCTGGCAGACTGACCGCTCGGTCCCGGTGGTCTCTTCGCCGCTCCTTTATCAGGGGATTCTATACACCATCAAGGACGGAGGAATTCTGACCTCATTCGATCCGGCCACGGGCAAGATCCTGAAGCAAGCTCGGCTTCAGGGCGCGATTGATAGCTACTACGCCTCACCGGTGGCGGGAGATAATAAGATCTTCCTCGCCAGCGAAACGGGAAAGATCAGCGTCGTCAAACCTGGGACTCAGTGGGAAATCCTGGCAGTGAATGATCTGAACGAACCCTGCTACGCGACTCCCGCCATCGGAGACGGACGAATCTACATTCGAACTCCCAGTACTTTGTATTGCTTCGCAGACCAACACGCGGTGGAAGGAAGAACCTCTGCGCAAACGCTTCAGTCCTTAGCTGAGAAGAAATGAGGTGCCTAGTCTGTCTCTGAGGACCCGGCCTTGAAGTGCCAAAGGTGCATTTGCTGCAGATAGAGCTAACTAGCTAAACAAGGCAAGGCTGACGCCCTTGATATCCCCTGAGCTCCGCAAAGTGCGGAGTGGCTGGTCGGCACAAGAAGTCAGGCGTCAGGAGCCAGAATAGCGGAGTATCTTGTCTCAGCCCCGTTGGGGGCGAAATACTGGTAGCCCAGGGTGGAGCTCCAGCGGAACCCTGGGTTTCCAGTTCCGTTCCCAATCGTCTCCCTCTCCCCGCACGCGGGGAGAGGGCCCGGGGTGAGGGGTGCGGTTGAGAACAAAATCTGTCTCCTCAACCCTGCATAGCGGTCTAGGCGTTGTCCGCGACGATGCATCTACAATGTAGCTGTTCGGGGACAGCCAACGGCTATCGAGAAACAGTGTGTGCGTCGCTGGACCCACGGTGTCAGATTTTCCATTTGCGGCACAGGATTCTTTTCCTCTGGTTTCCTCGCCGACGCTGAGGGTCATGGTAGCAGCGGAGCATAGCCAAGGTCTCGAAGCAGTGAGGCCATTAGCGCGTGTCCCGACTTGTCAGCATGGAATCCATCGAATGCCAGAAGGCCCTTGTCTGCAGGGTCCTCATCGCCTGCTGGTCCATTGAACGCCTGGTACACTTCGGCAAACGCGCCAAAGTTGGGAGACGTTTGGGCGATGTACTGATTGACTTGCTCCAAATAGAATTTCAGGACGGTGAAGTCGTCCTGGTTCGGATCTTCGCTCCAGCTATCAGAAGCCTTATCTTCTTCGACGAAGGGATTGTAAATATCCATCGTCCGGATCAGCGTTTTCCGCGAACCTCTCAACAGCAGGATTCGCGCGAAAATCGCATTCCAATTCTGCTGGAAGGCGGTGACGGCGGCCCTCAGACAATCCTGGTTGTCTACTCCGCCGCAGCTTTGACTCTTGTACGCGGTACGGGCTGCCCGCAGGTCATTGCCGCCGATGTTCACTGTGCAGACGTCCGAACTCCAGACGAGCAACTGAAAAATGAAGCGTGTTTCAAGCGCTTGTCTGAGATCCTGGCTCTTCCAGCCAGGAACGCCAAGGTTAATCAGAATCACTTCCCGTCCCGTGTCGTTGGCCAGGTGGTTGCGGTAGAGTGGCACGTAACCCTGACCCAGCGGCGCAAAGGCGCCAAAGGCAAGGGAATCTCCCAGAGCCGTATACGTGAGCTGTTGGGCCGCGAGAGGCGAGGCTCCCGGAAGCCCCAGACAAAAGCACCAGATCAGACCGAAGATGCTGGAATGGAGGAATCGCATTCGTCTTCGCCCGGGGTGGTTGGAGCTCTCTCGATTTGACATTGGCTTTGTTCTCCTTTTTCTCTTTTCAGAATCAAGGGAAGTGTTGGCGCGTGGTTAGACCCTTAGACCAGTGATGGCAGCCCCACCCATTTCCGAACCGCCATTTCGATTCCCGCCTCAGCCGCGCCGCTTTTCTGCGTCGAGTGCAAGTCGGCCGGTTAGGCACGTCATGTCGATATCTTCGACAAGCACAAAGCCTCGAAATCCCGTGAGCGCAAGGCTGATTCTCGCCGATTCGATTCCCTGCAAGAAGCGGGGATTCGTATTTCTAGTCGGTAGTCGAAACCAATCGTCTTGGCGGATTCGAATGCGACGATAAGAGATGCACTGCCGGATATGCCAATGCACCGCAGTAATCAATGAACCGTGTTCCTTCTGCCAGTCTTAGCAACTTCGACAGATCGTCCTTTGCTTCGGACAGTACTTACCTCGCATGGTCGATCGCCCCGGTTCGACGACGGAGCGGAGCGGCGTCTGCTGGAACCGGTTGCTATACCACACCGTCGAACGCGAGGCCGTCCAAGAACCCTTCTCTCTTCTTGCTCGAGAACGTGTCGACGAGTGTTTGAGTCTCCAAGATACGCGTCAACGCTCGACGAAAGAGGCTCTCCGCTTCGGCCATTCGTTTTGTCGCGTTGGGATCTTGCTTCCACTGCCCATGAACGATTTTGCACCGGAAACTGTATCCAGCCTTCGCAGTCTGGAACAGCAACCGGGCCTGGTCTCGAGTTGCGCCCAGAAAAAAGGCCAAGGCGCTGCGACGACCCAATTATTCATACATTCTTTCTGAACCACGCCGAATCTGCTTGCCGTCCCGGCGTCAATGCATCAAAAGCAGTTTTCAAGGTAGGGATTTCTAATTTGCTTTGAAATTCTTCAGGAATATTCTTCTAAAATTCACTTTCAAACCGGCTTTTTCGACTTCAATGGCTTCATAAATATAGGCTTTCAAGATGGCTTCCATCTCACAGGTGATCCGTTCTCAAATTCAAATTTAGCTGCCTGTACAAAATCTAAACCCTTAGCGAGCCACGGAACCCCCTGGCGGCATAGTATGATTCTGCACCATTGTGATACACAAAGACATTGCCGTAGCGGTAATCAGCAAAGATGGCACCGCCGAGTTTTCTAATATCAGGCGGTGTTATTATCCAGCTCGACGTTTTCGAATCGAAATTTCCAAGTTTCTGCAGCTCCCGATATTGCTCTTCCGTTAAAAGCTCAATTCCCATGGCAGCTGCCATATCAATAGCGTTATTTTCCGGTTTATGTTCTTTCCTTGACTCCAGTGCTTTACGGTCATAACAAATACTTCTGCGGCCTTTAGGGCTTTCTGCTGAACAATCATAAAAAATGAATTCGCCCGTCTTTTTATCATGACCAACAACATCCGGTTCACCGCCAGTTCTTTCCATTTCATTGAGTGACCACAGTTTTTCAGTATTAGCTTCCAGCTTTGCTTGTACTTTGGCCCATTCAAGACCTTTATGGCGGTTCATGTTTTTCTCAAAACGGGCTTTCAATGCTCTGAGTAGTTCTTCACGTTGTTCTGGTGACAACTGCTTTTTTGTTTCAACGCCTCGCATATAGGTTTCCTTTTTATTCCTGTGTCGTGTGAAGAGTTGCCCCCGTCTAGCGCCCTGCAGTTCAGCCGTCGCGCTTTTCAGCGGTCGGCTGGAACCGGCGTTATTAGGCAACGATTCCCAAGAGGCGGCACGTGCATTGGACGGCCCTACGTTCCCGCCAGCTGTAGGAGCGCGCGTGTCAGATCACTGGTCGGAAGTCTAAGTTCATCAAGAATCGTGAAGTGGTTTGTCTTTACGACTGGAATCAAGTCGCCTGGGAGATGAGCCTGAGCCCGGTAAGCATGGAAATCACGACTGCTAGCGATCATCGCCGGCAACTCGCCCGTGCCATAGGCTATTGAAAGTGGCTTATCGACGCCCGGCAAGCGTGTTGGAGAAAGGGTTTCGATCTCGACTTCGGTCAACTTGACCTTATCGTTGACATGGGGGGAGTCGCGTAGCGGAGCAAGTTCAAATACGCCCGAAATCGCCAACCCTGCCGCCACTCGTGGATGATCCAATAGGTACGCAGTTAGATGCCCACCGGCCGACCAACCCGAGAGTATGACGGGCCCCGCAATACCGTGCGCGCCGGCCTGCGAGGCGAACCAGTCGAGCGCGGTTCGCAGTTCTTTCGTGATCTGCGTCAGGCTCGCGTGAGGGGCTAGAGTGTAGCCAGGCAGTGCCGCCGACCAGCCGCGCGCGAGAACACCCTCGGCCATACAAGCAAATATCTCCTTACTGCCGCGTTGCCAATAGCCGCCATGAATGTGAACGTAGCAGGGCGCTTTGGGATCGGTGGCGGGATACAAGTCCCACTTGGTCCGATCTGCTTGAGCATAAGCCAGATCGAGGTGCTTCGGGCGCTGCCTGCGGAGAGCCTCCGAGGCTGCAGCCCATCCTTCGGTTTTCTTCCGAGCGAATTCGGGTCCCACATGTGCGACATTATTAAAAGCCAAGTTGCGTTCCTCCAGCGACATGGTCATCCAGTCCATACAGTTCGCGACCACTCCTTTTGCGGCAATAACAGTCGGGGCTATGACACCAGCTGCAGTCACAGCCATGAAAGCGCGACGGTTAAGAACGACCATGATAAAGCCTCCCTGATCCCTCAACAGGAATTTTCGATAAGGACCATTTTCTTCTTCCTTAGGTGGCTGCTGACTCGACCGCAGTCGCGGTAAACGACCATTCCGCACATTTCCGAAGAGGTCATAGAGATCCTTCACGGGTGCCGCCCTGCGGGCCCCGCGTGCTCCGAGGCTCGCACCCGCAACCACCCACTTTAGGGCACAGGAATTATGAAAGCCCTCCGCTCAGGAGAGCGGGCTACCGCCGCCGGGATAGCGAGGAGGAACCAGCAATGACGCTCTGCACGTGCTTCGCGATTTCCCACGCTCCACCGCCGTCGGTGTTTCCGAGGACGACCGTTACGTAGCCGAGATCAGGGTAGAACTCGACCTGATTCGCCACTCCTGGGGCGCCGCCACGGTGTCCGGCGACGCGAACGCCGTTGACGACTCGTGTCTCGAATCCATATCCGTCTCGACCGCCATAGTCAGCAGGTACGATCCCGGTAGTGATGCGATCGACCGTTTCCCGACGTACGAGCCGACCCTGCATAAGAGCATTGGCAAAGCGTGCGAGGTCGTCGAGCGCTGACCAACCTCCACCCATCGGCACGTGCACGAGAGGAGTCACTGCATTCTCATTCCAGGCCGGCGACCAGGGCGAGCCATCAGATCGTTCCGGCCCCTGCGTGAGGCGGGTATATCCGCGGGCCGGGCGCGCGGAAGTCGGTTCCTGATAGCTCGTGTTCACCATCCCTGCACGGTGGAATATGCGCTGCTCTGCCAACGTCACGAAGGACTCGCCAAACGCCTTCTCGACGATCGCACCCAAGACGAGGAAGTTCGCGTTGCTGTAGGCCCAATCGCTGCCTGGCGTGAATCCAAGCGGCTTGGAGGCGAACACCGGCCAGAAATCAGATAGTGTTCGCGCACGTCCGACAGTGTCAAGAAACTCGGGCGACTGGAATATATCCGCAATCCCGGAAGACATCGTCAACAGCTGTTGCACGGTCACGTGATCCTTCGCTGGTCCGGCCGGGAAATCCGGCAAAACCTGACCGATTGTCGTATCCGGCTGCAACATGTTCCGCTCAAGCAACTGTGCAACTAGGACGGCGGTGAACATTTTGCTCACTGACCCGAGTGCGAACGGCGTATCGGGAGTGTTGCGTCTCATGGTCGCGCGGTCCGCTAGGCCGTACGCCTGTCGAATCAGCGGCGTACCGTCACGCATGAGAAGAACCCCACCGGAAAACTGATCTGCGAGCACGAGTTGATTGACGAACCGCTCCACGTCGGCGACCAGCTCCGCGTCAGTGGGAACTGACTTCGCTGCAGGTGCAACGGCGGGATCACTCGGCGGTGGTTGATCCCGATTCTGGACGCGGTGGCAGCCGACAATCATGATCACGGCGCTAATGGCTGCCAGAGCGGTTGCCTTCATCATGTCCCCGCAGTCTGAGGGAACACTCGGCCTAACAGCGCGCGAGATAAGCTGCCCCCCGACTTGAGGCCGAGCCAGGCGAAGCCTGAGTGAGGCCGAGACCAAGGGGCAAGAACCCCCTGTCGCCTGCGGCGTCCGTCCCCCTCAACTGAGAGGGACAACAGCGGAGTCGGGAGTCCGCGAGCGGACGAGCGAGGCAGCTTCATTGAGCGGATAGGCGGCGCTCGCACCGAACCGAGCCGTCGCTTAGGAGCGATGGCTTCCTTCAGCGCTCGCTGTGACTTCATCAAGCGCCGCCTGGCGGCTCAATCTGATCTCGCGCGCTGATAAGCGGCGCGACCCCATTTGATTAGAAGCTCAACTGTTGCCCCAACCTTATCCGTCGCTTTCGAAGAATCCTCTCGACGGTGCGAGCGCCGATTATCGGCTCCATCGCGAGACTGCGCGAAAAACTCATAAGTGCTCTCAAAAAAGGGATCCAAAATCATTCCCGAGCTTGAGAAAATGCAACACAGGCCAAATCTGCAAGCCGTTTTTTGAGGCGCGCATAAACTAGACTAGGTAGTCTTCACACAGTCTGTCGCAGTGTTAGGCAGCGCTTCTCGGAATCCAGCATCAGTTCAGGGCTTGATACACGGCCGCCCGCAACTGTTTCTGTATCTCCCAAGAGAACGGGACGGTTCGAGTCATAAACAACCCGTAGATGCCCTTCTCGTAGTCGATCCAGAAATGTGTGTTGTGAGCGCCGGATCAACCAAAGATGCCTTTCGAGGACGCTGTACCGTCCAGAACGGGCTCGGTCACGATGAACAGGGAGTAGCCGTACTCTTGGCCGTTGTTGCGTGACGAAATAGCTCAAACCGTGGCGACATCGGAGAGGTGGAGGATGAAATCCGCTATCTCACTACCGCCGCCAGCCATTGACCAAAGATACTTTCCTGCCACTCCGAGTTTTCTGACCTCGAGAGAGAGGGGAAATCAATTCGAGAGCTGGGATAGGTTTTCCAGAAGCGCCTTAGCATCTTTCATGTCCGCCGTGTCGAATCCTTCGGTGAACCAGCCGTAGATTTCGCCGAGCAGCGCGCGCGCTTCCTCTTCTTGCCTTGCTTCTGCCAGAGCCGGGGCGAGGCTCGTCGCGGCACGGAGCTCCCACAACTTCGCGCTCTGCTGACGGGCGATAGCGAGGGCTTCCTGAAAGCAGGTTTCCGCTGCGACTTCTCGACCCTCGGATTGTGTTTGCAGCAACAGCTCGCCCTTGACTCGACGGGCTTCGGCCTTGAAGTGACCTTCAGCCGTTTGCGTGGCGAGCTCCATTGCTTCGGCCACTGCCGCCATCCCTTCTTCAATTCTGCCGGCTTTGCCAAGCGCTTGAGCCAGCAGCGTGAGGAATTCGGTATGCGAAATCATCGCCCCCATGAGCCGGCGCGTCGCCAGATTTTTCTGGAGCAAGGAAATTCCCTCGGCGGCCTGTCCCAGTTCAGCAACGGCCCAGCCTCCCCAAACACAGGCCCATGCCGAATCATCGCCAATGTCGTGCGCGGTGCAATGCGCGATGCACTCCTCCATTAGCTTTCGCACCTGCTCGCATTCTCGCAGATACGTATGGACAATCGTTCCAAGAATCTGGGTGAAGGCAATACTGCGAGGGTCGCCGGTTTGGCTGGACAGAGTGAATGCCTGCTGGAGTTTCTGACGGGCTTGGTCGGGGTAACCCAAAAGACACGAGACGCGGGCGGATTGGGCCAGGCTGTAAACGCCTGGGTCAAGTCTCAGAAGGGATCGGTAAATCTGATGCTGACCCGCGTCATAAGAGGCGATCGATCGCTTCAGATGTTCGTGGGCGGAAGCCAGCTCACCGATAAGGACCAGCACATTTCCGAGGATCGTATGGGCCGCCGTTTGCATTTTTGCATCTCCCAGCTTCTCGGACATTCGCAGCATCTGCTCGCCGATTTGCCGCGCGGTGTTGTTTTCTCCCCGGATCCAATAATAGATGCACAGCCCGAAAAGCACGGGGAGGGATTCTGGGGCTTCACCCATCTCTTGGCAGAGGTGTCGGGCCCGCGCATAAGCTTGCCCGGCTTCTTGAGCCGCGTACCCGTGGGCGATGCTGAGCGCCATCGCCCGCGTGACTTGCAGGGATAGTTCTTGCGGCGCACGTTGTGGGCCATCCGGGAGTGACCTCAACATTTCCAGCCCGCGGGTGGCCAGGGCTGCGGCCTCGACGTTGGCATACACCTCCGCAGCCTGGCGTGCGGCCAACAGATAAAACTCGACTGCCCGCGGGAAGTCGCGGGCCGAGCTGAATAAGGCCGCGAGTTCCGAGGCTATCTTGCTTCGCTGCTCACCATAAAAATCTAGGAGTGCCTGCGCTACGGCCACCGAAAGCTGCGCCTTGCGCGTCGGTCTGAGCGAACCGTAAAGCGCATTTTGATAGAGGACGTGAACGAATCGGTAACGGAGCGTCAACGTGCGGTCGGGCAATTCATTTTCTTCGATATTCCTGATGAAGGCGTGCACGCGTTCGAGCTTCTCCAGCCTTTCCTCGACCTCGCCCGGCTCAATGCCCGACACCTTCATGACCACGGCCGAATCGAATTCGTACCCTTGCACGCTCGCCGCGATCAACAGTGTGCGCTCCTCTTCGCCAAGTTGGGCGATCTTGCGTTCGATCATGCCCCGCACGGATTCGGGCAGATCACGCTGGATCTCCGGTACCGAACGCGCCAACGTCCAGCGTCCCTGGTCTTTGGCAATCACCTTCCGATCCTGCAAATAACGCACCAGATCGACCATGAAGAGCGGGCTGCCTTCGGTCTTAGCCAGAATGAGCGTCGGCAACTCTGCCGGGAAACAATGTCTCGGGAATTCCAGTGCCAGATAGCGCTCGATCTCGGCCACCGGCAAGAACTCTAAGGCCAGTTCACGGCAGACACCGCGCGCCTGCAAATCGGGCTTGATCTGAAGGAATGGATGCTTGGCCAACAACAAATCAGAGGGACGGTAGGTCGCAACGATCAAGAGCCGCAACCCATGGAACTTGGTCGCGAGATATGCCAGCAGATCTGTGGTCGAGACATCCGCCCAATGCAGATCATCAAAGAAGAGAACGATCGGATGGGCTCTCGTAATCTCTTGGAAGAAGGCGCCGAGCTCGCGTTTCATTCGCTCTTGCGAACCCGCCTTGGCCTCGGCCATGAGGCGAGCATCGGAAGGATTGTCCGAGGAGAGTGGCGCCACTTGAACGTACCATGTGGGCGCAATCTGCCTCATGGCTTGCGCGATACCCTCGGCCTCGTCACCGCGCAGCAAACTGTCCAGCGCTTCCAGAATAGGCAGGTAAGCTTCAGTGCCCGCGAGCCGTTCCGAACAGGGTCCGCGCGCAATCGTGCAGCGTCGCTTGTTTGCATTCAGCTCGGCGAGGAAATCTTCAACCAGCGTCGTCTTTCCGATCCCTGGCTCTCCGGACACACCGAACAACAGCCCACGGCCACCGGCTGCCGATTCGAAGCCCGCCCGCAACTCGGCCCGTTCTTTTTGGCGGCCCACGGTGTGGCGTGCGTGATGAGCTTCCGTCGAACGGGCTTCTTCGCTCGGGGGCGGATGTCCGGATCGCTCCAGCCTGGCTCTAAATTCCAGCTCCTGCTTCAGGCTTTTGAGATCGCGCGCGAAATCGCTGATGGTTTGATAACGCTCCACCCGATCTTTGGCTAGCGCTTTGGCCACGATGCGCTCCAACTCGTCAGGAACTTGTCGTGAGTAGTTCGTCAGCGGCGCCGGCGTTGATCTCAGAATCGAGGCGAGCACATCGCTCATGGTCCTTCCCGCAAACGGCGCGCAACCGGCAATCATTTCGTAAGTCACCACTCCGAGGCTAAAGATGTCGGTACGCGCATCCACCTTTATGCCGCGCGCTTGCTCCGGCGACAAATATTTGACTGTGCCCATGATCACGCCAGGCTTGGTCTCGCCGCCAACCGTTGTCGCGGCCTCCGGTTCAGAATCGGGCGTGGGACTCTCGGTCAGTTTTGCGAGCCCAAAATCGAGGACTTTGACGTAACCGTCAGGCCGGACCATGATGTTTTCCGGCTTGATATCGCGATGGACGATCCCGGTCGCGTGCGCCGCCGCCAGCGCATCTGCGGTCTGAATAGAAATCGTAAGCGCTTCACCGATTTCCATTCCGACCTTCGTGATGAGCTGGCGCAACGTCCGGCCAACGACAAACTCGGTGGCCATGAAGTGCAGCCCGTCAATGTTTCCAATCTCGTGAACCGTGATAATGTTCGGATGATTGAGGGCGGAAGCAGCGCGCGCCTCTTGCTCGAAGCGTCGCAGCCGTTCAGAATGCGCCGAGAAGGAGGCGCGCAGCACTTTGATCCCGACTTCGCGGCCAAGCCGGGAATCACGCGCGCGGTAAACTTCGCCCATGCCACCTGCGCCAAGTGGACAAACGATCTGGTAAGGGCCAAAACTTCTCCCAGAAGTCAGGGTTGCGTCGTGCGTGGCGGTGATTTGAGTTATTTCGCCGCTGCTGGTCAGCCCAAGAGCAAAGAGGCATTTGGTGCAGAGGCCCTGCGGAAAGTCTGCAGAAATCTCGGCTCCGCATTCAGAACACCGTTGGGAGTTGGACATAACGCTGCCTGCGTATTGTCACGTAAACAGAAAGCCTGAGGACAGAACTTTCAAGAGGGGAGCCGCAAGTATCGGCTGGCGGTTTGTGAACGCCGTCGGAGGCCGGAGCGGGCCAATTTTGCTCCTCCTGTTTTGCTCGTATGTCTAACGAATAGAGTTTTATCCGTAGGGCCCCCGAGAGAGAGGAAATTGGCAGTGTGCGGCAGCTGGGGCCTTGCGGATAGAACTGGTTGAACTGAACCGCTTCGAGGAAACGGTAGCGGTTTTCTATGGGGATTGTAAACGGGAAAGACGGGGTGTTGAGTGTTGGAGGAGGCCGTCAGGAAACCACCCGAGGAGCACGGGAGCCATTTTGGCATTGGAGCCAGCCGCATGGGGAGCCGTGGCAGGGTGTGTGAGGGCGCTGACCGAGTCAGTCGAACAGGTTGGAGGCACACAACGGCCAGGACGGCGACGCGCCTGGTGTGGCGCTGGGGGTCTTGAGCTGGCGGGTGCGGACAGCGATTCATGACGAATCCATTCTCGGAGGAAGTGGACTGGGGGCGGCCGCTGGAAGGATTTGGATAACGATCAGAGTTCCGCGGTGGCAGTGAGGGCAGCGTGAGAAATCGACTCCGGTCAGTTCGCGCATCAACTCCAGCACGGACTTTGGAGCTGGCTGGACTGGCGGCGCAGCCAATCCCAGCAGTTGACGGCAGCGGGAGAGATTCTGTTTCTTGGAGCGGTTGGCGAGGAAACCAAAGTGCCGAATGCGCATAAATCCCGAGGGCAGGACGTGAAGCAGGAAGCGGCGGATAAACGCTCCGGCCTCCAAGGTCAGGGACTTCAGTATATTGCCGTTTTTGCGGTCGCGGTAGGTGAAGGCGACCTGGCCGTCTTCGACAGAAAGAATCCGGTGGTTCGAGATCGCGACCCGATGGGTATAGCGTCCCAGGTAGTCGAGAACTTTCTGGGGAGAAGAGAAGGATTTTTTAGCATAGACGTTCCAGTCCTTTTTGCGAAGCGATTGAATTAAGGAAGAGACGCCCTTGGGCGTATCCAGGGAAGCGGTTTGACCCGGCAACTGGAGGCGGCCCTCGGTCAAGGCCTGCTGGAGGCCCGCGAGGAACTTGCCGCGGAAGACTCGGCTCAGCGCCTTGACGTGGAACAGGAAGTTGTCGCGGGCCGCAATCCAGTGACTGTGATCGAACGACAAAGCGCCGCCTGGCGGCTCAGTCTGATCTCGCGCGCTGATAAGCGGCGCGACCCCCATTTGTTAAGAAGCTCAACTGTTGCCCTAACCTTATTCGTCGCTTTCGAAGAATCCTCTCGACGGTGCGAGCGCCGCTTAATCGGAAAAAGGCGCCGCCCACGGCACTCGAAAACGTCGCCCCGCCCAGCGGTCACGGTAACACCTCCAGGCCGCCGTGGGGCTTCTGCTAGAACGAGAAGAACGGCCACTCGGGCTCGAGCCCCAACATGATTTGCCCGACCGACTCCAACTTGCTCGCGTTGATGTAGCCGTGTTGAGTGATGACGTGAATGTCACGGAAATGCTTCGCAAACCCGTATTCTTCGCGGATTCCCGAGGCTCCCACGATGTCGTGGATAAGGTCCACCGCTCGCGCGGATTCGAGAACAGCGTTCGTCGAGGCGAGCTGCATCTTGGCCTTCAGCTCGATCGTGATGGGTCTAGCCGCGACTGCTTCGTCCCAAGCTTGCTCGAACACGTCGTAGAGATAGGCTCGACCGGCGCCGAGCCTCGCTTCGGCTCGGGCGAGGTGCGATTGAACGACGGCTCGGTCCTTGAGCGTCTTGGTTGTGTAGGCGGGCGTCTTCTTGGTGACGAGCTCGATAGCCTCTGCAATGGCCGCCTGCGCGATGCCGAGCGCCGGCGGGACGAGAGCGGCTACTGCCGGCCAGATCGTCAGCCGATAGAGGGGTCCTTCGTAGGCGCTCCCCGGGTTTTCCAGCGGCACCCAGGGGACGGCCCGGCTCTTTGGGATGAAGACATCCTCCATATTGACGTCATGGCTCCCGGTCCCGCACATGCCCATGGTGTTCCAGTTGTCGACGATCTCAGCTTTGTTCGCCGGACAGGCGGTCAGGAGCGTCTCGGGTATCCCATTGGCTCCTACGCGCAGCTCGCCATCGTCGAAGATATTGGCCAACCCGAAAAAGACCGTGTCCTGATGAGCGCCGCTCACGAAGGGGGTGCGCCCTGAGACTCGATAGCCTCCCTCGACGGGAACGGCTTTCCGCATGGGATTGAGCGCGCCGCCGAGAGTCGCGTCAGGCCCGAAGATCTCCTTCGCGACATTGTCGTCGTACCACGGGCCGAACATATCGAAAGCCGTGGAGAGCTGCAGGTTCCAACCTGCCGCACTGTCGATACGGGCGACTTCCTCAAGGACGCGGAAGGCGGCGACGGGATCGACCTCGAACCCGCCGAGCGCCTTGGGCCGCCACAACCGGTAAAGGCCAGCCTCCCGCATCGCCTTCGCCACGGGCGCTGCCAGCCTTCGGTCGCGCTCGGCCGCCGCGCGTGCTGTCGAATGATCGGCTCGATCTCTCGAACCGCTCTTAGAAGAGTATCGGTAGTGGACATGAGGGCCTCCTTTGTCTGCCTCGCTATCGAGTGTGGGCTCGGATCAATCCGCCGCCTTTCGGAGCTGGAGATGCCAATGCCGCTCTCGACAACGTAATGGATAGGAACTACAGGACATGTCAGGCATCTGTCTCTCTCGCCGCCTAACATAATGTAAGGACCTGATATGGAAGTAGACCGGATAAAGACCGCAAAGTTTTGCGGGTTGTATCCGGTATAATCGGACCGCTACAGTGTTAACTCCTTGTTTCGTGTCCAGCTCGTTTCAAACAAGCCGGATTATGCTCAAAGAAAGCATTACCCTCGCTTCGCCTCGGCGTTGGCGGCGTTCAGCAGGGCCTTGATGTAGCCAATGCTGTAAGCCCAGCCCGTTTTGCGGTCGCCGACCATCTCGGGCACGTGGTCGGCAATCAGCGCACCGCGAAAATCCACGTCACGCAGCGTCTTCATGAGCTTGTACATGTCGGTGTAGCCGTTGTCGACGAAGGTTTCCACGAAGTAGTTGCCGGGCGCGGTCACGTTGCGGAAATGAATCTTCCAGAGCTTGTCCATTTTCGCAAAGGCCCGGGCCGCGTCAAAGACATCCTTGCCCATCAACTTGCCGCCTTCCATCCAGGTTCCTGCGCAGAGGCAGACGCCGATGTTCGGGCTGTTGGCGATTTCCAGAGCCCGCACGTAGCCGTCGAAGTTTCCGAAGATGCAGCGGGGCACGCCACCGAGTTCCGGCACTGGCGGGTCGTCGGGATGAATGCCGATGCGAATACCCAGTTCCTCGGCCAGCGGCACAACCTGCTTGATGAAGTAGGTGTAGTTTTCCCAGAGCTCTTCTTTGGAGAATTTCCGGCCATGGGTCAGCGGACCTTCAAAGGTCTTGCCAATCCACCACCCCTTCGCTGTCTCCAGCCTGAACGCCCGAGCCGGCGCGCCGCCACGAGTGGTCTCGCGTTCCGAGCTCCAGATGCCGTTTCCCATGTGGGCGTAGGTGGTATAGAAGATCCCGGCCTTCGCCAGATTGCGGAGAAAGTTCTTGTACTCTTCAATCTTCTGATCGCGGCCCGGCAAGTTCAAGGTCACTTCCGGCATGTTGTGGACGTTGCTGTTGCCGATGTTCCAGACCTTGAGTCCCGCTCCTTCGACTTTTTTCTTGAGGGCAACGAAGGTCTCCAAAGTGGCTCTGGCTCCACCCGTGGGGATATTGACGTACTCGACGCCCAATTGATTGGCAAATTGCAGATCCTCGTCAGTGGGATCTGTTGGAATCTGTAGCGAGACCTTGATTCCGGGAGGCAGCGGTTCCAGCTTCTTCACCGGCCCTGCCAGCAGCTCCGCTCCGGCAGCACCGCTCGCTGCCGCGCCCGCGGCGAGCTTCACAAAGGTTCTGCGGGTTATTCGCCCGGTTGATTCCATCGCTGTTTCTGGCTGTGCATTTACGGGTGTCATTTTTGCCTCCTCAAGCAACCATGCTTCTAATCAATTGTCCACGAAGGACACTAAACCAAAAGCCAGCTTGTCCAGTTCTGCTCGAGCAGCACTTGCAAAGCTGGATCTGCAAAGTTGAGATTTTAAATCGAAGATGAAGATCTGAGATTGTGCGAAAGGGTCAGTCGTCGGCACGCCGGCGCAGATAAGCTACCGTTATGCGCAACTCGCGCCTTCACCCGTCCCTTCCGCCGCCACGTGCGGCGGGGAGAGGGAGAGGACTGGGAATAGGACTGCAAACCCAGGGTTCCGCTGACGCTTCACCCTGGGTTACAGATATTCGCCTCTAGCGGGCCTGGTCAAAACGCCTCGCGATTCTGGCTCCTGGCTCCGGACTCCTGATTTCGGTATCCGCAGGGAGTATCGAGGACGCCAGCCCTTGATAGTTGGGCTTTCGTGTCCTTCGTGGATACGATTCCTTCGCGGTCTAAGCCAGGATTCCTTTGACGATTTCACCATGTACGTCTGTCAGCCGGAAATCGCGGCCCTGGAACCGATAGGTGAGTTTGGTGTGGTCGAACCCCAGCAGGTGCAGGATGGTGGCATGCAGGTCGTGCACGTGGACTTTATCCTTCACTGCGTTGAATCCCAGCTCATCGCTTTCGCCCAGTGTAACGCCTGGTTTGATTCCGCCGCCCGCCAGCCACATCGTAAACGCATTGGGATGATGATCGCGGCCGTCGCTTCCACCTTGCACCATGGGCGTCCGGCCAAACTCGCCACCCCAAATGACCAGCGTGTCGTTGAGCATCCCGCGCTGCTTGAGATCCTGGATGAGTGCCGCACACGCCTGATCCGTGTCATGGCAGTTCTGTGTAATGTCCTTTACCAGGTTGCCATGCTGATCCCAGGCCTCGTGATAGAGCTGGACGAAGCGCACCCCGCGCTCCACCAATCGACGCGCCAGCAGACAGTTGTTGGCAAATGAAGGCTTGCCCGGCTCAGCTCCATACAGGTCAAGGATCTGCTTAGGTTCCTTGGAAAGATCCATCAGCTCGGGAGCGCTCTTCTGCATCCGGAACGCCATTTCAAACGAGTTGATGCGTGTGGCGATTTCTGGATCGCCCACCAGGTTCAGACGCATCTGGTTCAAATGACGCACCGTCTCGAGGGAATCCCGTTGCAGCGCTTCATCGACGCCAGGCGGATTTGACAGGTATAGAACCGGGTCTCCACTTCCTCGAAACGGCACACCCTGATAGACGGTGGGAAGGAAGCCGCTACCCCAGCAGGAATTGCCGCCGCTCGGTCCCTTCTTGCCTGAACTGAAAACGACAAAAGCCGGTAAGTCCTGCGATTCGCTGCCCAAGCCGTAGGTGACCCACGCGCCCATGCTCGGCCGCCCAAACTGCTGCGATCCAGTGTTCATCAGGACCTGTCCGGGCGCATGATTAAAGGCGTCGGTGACCATCGATTTCACGATGGCAATGTCGTCTACCACCTTCGTCAAATGCGGCAGGAGCTCGGAAAGCTCCGCTCCGCTGTTGACCATACTTGGCGAACTTGAACTTGGGGCCCAGCAAAGTAGAATTCGGGTTGATGAAAGCGGCCCGATAGCCCTTGAGCAAGTCCTTAGGCGGCAATGTCCCGTCGAACTTTGCCAGTTGCGGTTTGTAGTCGAACAGTTCCAGGTGGCTGGGGGCGCCTGCCATGAAGAGAAAAATCACACTCTTAGTCTTGGGCGGGTAATGTGGCTTCCTCGGAGCCAGGGGATCAGCGGGGACTGAATCGCCGGGAGCGGCGAAACCCGCATCTCCAAGCAATTGACCAAAGGCCATGGCGCCAAGGCCGATGCCACATTGCTCGAGAAACCAGCGCCGGCTCACCAACCTCGGGTTCGCGTTTCGATAAAGATGATCCTGGCAGTTCATAGTCACTGTCCCCTTTGACTTTTACCCTGTACCTATTCCTTAGTGATCGTCTCGTCCAGATTCAGCAGCACCCGCGAAACAGTAGTCCAGGCAGCCAGTTGCGCAGGCGTAGCGTCATTCGGAATTGTCGGCGGCTGATCCGGATTGGCTGAAGCCAGATCCCATGGCTTGAGCTCGCCGTTCTCAAACCGCCGAGTCTGTTTCGCCAGCAATGCCAGCAACTCCGCGCTCTCGGCTTCCGTGGGCTGCCTGCTCAAACAGCGACGGAACGCGTATGTCAAGCGTTGTTTGTCTTTCGCTCCGCCTTCCGCAAGCGTTCGTAGCGCCAGCGCGCGGGCCGATTCCAGAAAGAGCGGCTCATTCAGGGTGGTCAAAGCCTGCAGCGGCGTATTGGAGCGGACCCGGCGCACACAGGAGAAATCGCCATTGGGCGCGTCAAAGTTCTGCAGCACCGGGTGAGGCACCGAGCGGAAGCGAAACGTGTACAGCGCACGACGGTAACGGTCTGGACCCTTCGCTTCATGCCAATTTTTGGGGCCGTAACTGGCGGGAGGGAGAAACAGGAAATCTGGAGCCGGCGGATAGACGCTAGGCCCGCCGATCTTCGGGTTCAGCAAGCCGCTCGCGGCCAGACTGATGTCGCGCACGATCTCGGCTTCCACGCGGAAGCGCGGTCCGCGGGCCAGCAGGCGGTTGTAAGGATCGCGCGCATAAAGTTCCGGTGTCACATGTGAAGACTGGCGGTACGTCGCAGAAGTGACGATGACCCGGTGCAGGGTCTTCAGGCTCCAGCCACGATCCATGAACTCCACTGCCAGCCAGTCGAGTAGTTCGGGATGGGACGGCGGCTCGCTTTGCTTCCCGAGATCCTCGCTGGTACTGACCAGGCCGACTCCAAAATAAGCTTGCCAGACGCGGTTTACCAGGGCACGCGCTGTCGTCGGCGAGTTTCGGTCTACCAGCCACTTCGCAAACGTCAAGCGGTTCGATGGGGCATCTGCGGGCAATGGATTCAAAAATGCCGGAACGCCAGAGCCCACAGGCTTGCCTGGCTTCAAGAAGTCGCCCCGCGCCAGGATGTGTGTCTCACGCTGCTGTTGGCGCGCTTGCAGCACCAGTTGAGATGAGCCCTCCGGATGCTGCTTCCACAACTCTTCGATCTTTCCATTCGCATCCTGCCATTCTGGAACGGTCGTGCGCCAGTAACTGAACACGGTTTGCACCTGTGCAGGCGTCCGTTGGTCAAGCGGGATGGAAAGAATGTCCCGCACATTCCTGGGCAGCGGATCCGCAGTGGCGCCGGGCGTGGTGGTGATCGAGAGGCGAAAGCGGCCCAGGTTATAGTTCTGATTATCGTCGCTGTTCCATCCGCCGTGCTTCTGGCTCAGATAGAAGGTCAGCACCGTTCCCTTGGGATTGCCAATGGGCGTCTCAGCAGTGAAGACGGCCTTGCGAGGCTGGTTTCGGCGTCCAGGACCGGCGTCGATTCCCCATGCTGTTTCCTCACAGTCGTCAATGGCAAACTCGATCGGACCGGTAACGCGGCGACGCTGGCTCTTGTCGTCATAAATGGCATCCAGAGGTTTCTTCGGCAGCGAAATGTCGGCCGAGGCGCGCGCGATCTTCACTCGAGTTGGTTTGTCCGGAGCGTCGGCCGGCAGCCATTTCCACCTCGAACTCTGTCAGCGCCCCGGTCCCCTTGATCGAGCGGCCCGGCCCGCCCAGCGGCAGGTTGGGGTCATTCAAGAGTTCCAACCGAAAGGCCGTAATGTTCTGGACATCGGTCGTCACCGACATTTTTACGCGATGTTTGGTAGGAGCATAGCCCTGAGCCAGAAAGGAGCCGTCGCTCATTGGCAAATACTTCTGTCCGCCGTTGGAGATGTCTTCCACAGTTGGCCGGACTACGATCCACTCCGGCTGGCCAGCCTTCGCACGTTCTTCCCAACCGGCCATGCGCTGTTGCCAATCGGGAAAGCGATGCTGCAGTTCGCCTTCGATTTCCCGGGTCTGCCGAAACAGATCGGCGCGTTTCATCTGCTCTTCCGGCGTATACGCCGCCAGGGTCGCTTCGTGAGAATTATTCAGAAACGCGAACAGGCGATAGTACTCCTCCTGGGTAAGCGGGTCGTACTTGTGGTTGTGGCACTGCGCGCACTGGATAGTCACTCCGAGAACGCTCTTGCCGATGGCATCCATGCGGTCGAACATGGCTTCCATCCGAAACTGTTCCGGATCCACGCCCCCCTCTTCATTGATCATCGAGTTGCGCAGAAAGCCGGTCGCGACAATCTGATCCTGGGTTGCGTTCGGGAGCAGATCGCCGGCCAGTTGTTCGATGATGAACTGGTTGTAGGGCAAGTCGCGATTCAGTGCGTTGATCACCCAGTCGCGATAGAACCAGACCCAGCGTTGCTTGTCCTTCTCGTAGCCGTCAGAGTCGGCGTAGCGGGCGGCATCCAGCCAGTGCCGGCCCCAGCGCTCTCCGTAATGGGGTGAATTCAGCAGCCGCTGCACCTGCTTCTCAAAGGCATTCTTGCTTTTGTCTTTGAGGAAGGCTTCAACTTCTTCGATTGTGGGTGGGAGGCCAATCAAGTCCAGACTTAGCCGGCGCAGCAAAGTGCTGCGGTCTGCTTCAGGAGAAGGGGATAGCCCTTCTTTGTCCAGTCGAGCCAGGACGAATTGGTCGATGGGGTTAGCGCTCCAATTTGCCTTGCCAACCGTCGGCAGCGCGGGTCGTTTGGGCGGAATGTAGGCCCAGTGCGTCTTGATCTCAGCGGTCGCTGCGCCGATTCCTTCTGGCCAGTCAGCGCCCTGATCGATCCAGGCGCGAATCAGAGCGATTTGCTCTGCCGGCAGTGGCTCCCCGCCCATCGGCATCCGCGCCTGGTCGCCAATTCCAGCCACCCGCTGGTAGAGATGGCTCTCGGCAGCCTTGCCAGGGACAAATGCCTTGCCAGACTGACCCCCGCTGGAAGCAAGTGTTTTCGAGTCCAGCCGCAAGCCGCCTAGCTGCGTCTTGGCCCCGTGACAGCTGTAACATGACCGCTCGAAGATTGGCTGAATATCTTTGGCGAAGTCCACCTTCCTTGACACGGCTGGCTGGCTTCCGGCCGCGACTTGCGCGGACAAGCCCTCATCCCCAGACAGGAGCGAAGCTGCGAAGCAAATCACCAGGAGTAGATCAGTTGAAATAAGTCTCTTTGGGGTCATTAGCGGTTCAAAAAGTCAATCCCTTTGCCTGCTGAAAGGGGGCGCTCGATGAGCTTGTAACGTGGCAATAGGCTGGACGAGCGGGCGTTCAGGCTCACGGTTAACCCATGAAACTTAGCCCAAAATGGCCTGTATGACAAGAGCAGATTGTCACGCCGCCTGCTCGCGATTCCCAACCCGAACCTTTCGACCCCAGTCGCTTCATTTGCTCTACCTCGAACAAACGTAATTTGGCAAACAGAGGTGCCTCCGCCGCCTTTTTGGCAGATACTCGCTGAGTATCCTGAGGCGTTCGTCCACGAATATTCGCGCCCTCTTTTGATACAGCTCAGGATCCCGACACGAACCGGTCCCGGCACCAACTCAAAATTGACCGTCTTCGTCTCGGTTGGATAAAATGCCTCAGCGCGGAACGCAGCTTTTCCTTGAATCGCCTTGCGAATGGATCCCCTAATTTTTCGGAGCGCGAACACCGCCAGTGCCTCAGCGGACTCAGGAAACGGTCAAACGCTTAGGAGAAGTGCAGGAGGAACAGCCCATTTACAGAGGATGAAAGAGGCGGCGTATGAATGCAGTGCGACGAGTCACTCTGAGCGCAGCCGGATTTGTTTTGATCTGTTTTTTCCTACCCTGGTTGCAGGTGAGCTGTCTCACTCTTCGAGACTCGGCCAGTGGCTTTGATTTAGCGCGCCGAGACAACCAAGTACTCTGGCTTGTCCCCCTATTCATGGCCTCGATCTTACTCGCAGGTCTTACACGCGGTGTTTGGGAGCAGAGACCCTCAATCTTTGCGCTGATTGGTATCGTGGGTGGCGGTCTCGGTGTTTACTTGATGCGACGTGAACATGTCAGCAACAGTCGACTATCTGGCATAGGGGCGGTCCAAATGACTGCTTGGTTTTGGCTAGGGCTGCTAGCCTCTCTTGCAGTTGCCGTCACAGCGCTCTTGTTCTACGCCATACGATCCAGAGCACCATAATGAGAGAGCTCCGAAGATCGGACACCTCGGATACTAGCGGATCGATAAACCCCGCCGACTCGTCATTAATCTACGCCAATCGGATCAGATGATGGACGGGATGGCGGAATGGTAGAGACAGAGTTTTGCCGCTAGCTCTGGCAGAATTCGATTTGGTACAAACGCGCCTGGAGCGCAACACTCAAGTCGACATTCGACGGTCTTGTATACGCATTGTTGACTTTGACGGCCGGAACCTTCGGATGGTTGTGGCGCAGATAGTTCGCGAGTCGTCGATACCCGGGAGGCCACGACGACTACACCGTCTGCGTTCATTCTGGGGAGTTTCACACCCTCCCACAGAACCAGTTAGCCCAGACCGTCATCACACCAGTCACGGAGGCGCGGAATCCTGGCAGTCTCAATTCTGGGTTAAGTCGGCCTTTGATACCCTGTCCACCTTTGATACTCTGTTCATTGGATTCCGATGGAGGGTTCCAGACACGCTTTGCTTTGATTCTCATCCTTCACGAGACAACCAACTTAAGGTGAGCGAGATCACGACACGCATCGGAAGCGACGAGCGGCCGCCTACCCCCCTTTCTGCCGGTCCGGGTCTGGGGTTCGAGCCGAATGGCGACTGTCTGTTTTCGGGTCGGGCCCGATGACTCCCCTGGCCAACGGCACCGGCGGCAACTTCTGCTCCGCGGGGTTGTTTCCCAGGCCTCAGTCTCTCAGCTCATAAGGAGCAAACGATGCACAACGCCGTAAGTCGCCGCGAAGCACTGCAAGGACTCTTTACTGGTGGGCTTGCTTTGGCAGGAGCCTGCGGTTGGGCTCTCCCCACTTTGGCAAAGGGAGAAGAGGTCATTCCGTTCACCGATTTTCCGAAAGATTTCAATCCCACGCCGCGACCTGGTGTGCGCTATTTCGACACCCGAACACTCGAAGACTTCCTACCTCCGAACGACCAGTTTTTCACTGTCCAGCACTATGGCCAGCCTCAAGTGGAGTCCACAACCTACAGGCTTCGGATCACTGGGCTAGTCGATCGCCCAGTGGAACTGTCGCTGTCTGACTTGAGAAAGCGGCGCCGAATAGAACAGGTTGTCGGGTTCGAATGTTCAGGCAACAACAACGCCCGTGGCAACCCTCTGGTCGGGAACGCCCGGTGGACAGGAACGTCTCTGGGTTCGCTCCTTAAAGAGTGCGGCGTGAAGACGGCGGCCAGGGAAGTCGTCTTTTTCGGCGCCGACAAAGGAACCGAAGAGGTCTCGCACGGAGGTTCCACCCACAACGTCGAGCAGCGCTTTGCGCGTAGTCTCTCCGTCGAGGATGCCATCCAGCCCGAAGTGCTGCTGGCCTATGAAATGAACGGCGAGCCGCTCTCGCTGCCCCAGGGATCTCCACTCCGAGTAATCGTTCCCGGCTGGTATGGCGTGGCCAACGTCAAGTGGCTCGAGCAGATTCAGCTCCAAGAGAGCCGGTTCATGGGCAAGTTCATGGCCCGGGAGTACGTCACGCTCCGTGGCGAAAGCCTAGGCGATGGCATTCTCTGGAACGAGACGTCCGTCAGCCGCATGCAACTCAAATCCATGATAGCCCGCGTAACGCGCACCGGCACAACCTGCAACGTCACAGGATTTGCGCTAAACGACGGCACACCGCTCAGGGCTGTCGAGGTGAGCATCGACAGTGGCCCTTGGAACCGAGCGACTCTCGACAAAAGCAACACACCCTTTTCCTGGAAGCTCTTCACCTATCGATGGGAAGACGTCCGGCCCGGTGAGCACACCCTGGTTTCCAGAGCAATTGACATCAATGGCAATATTCAGCCGACCGATGCGGAACTCGAGTTGAAAAAAACCCGTTGGGAGAATAACGGGCAGTACCTGCGTAAGGTTGTGGTTTCCTAGATCCTGCATCGCAGGGGTCACGACGTTTGCAGTCTAAACTCAAGAGGTCCGAGAGCCCTCCTGACAGAACGTACACGTACCATCAGGGTCTGTTCAGGAACTCCTCTCTCAGCGAGCTTGTAACACACGTCATGAAGTCTCAGCCTCGATCATCCTGTCTTGTGGCAGGATTTCCAGGCAGTACCCTAGCTTCTTGACTTCTTATCACGCTGCGACGTCACACCGCCTGCGCAGCCTCACATTCCCGAACACTGTCTAAGAACCGACAGACCTTACTTCTGGACACGGTATGAATCTGTTGACAGTTCAGCAAACCACCAAAGCAGTTTGGATTCAAGCGAGCATTGTCATGCTGATGGTCGCCATCAGCCTGATGAGCTACTTTGACCGGACCATCATGTCGATTGCCGGGCCGGGCATCATGAAGGAGTTTGGCCTCTCGGAACCGCAGATGGGAGCGATTTTCACTGCGTTCCTCATCAGCTACGCGTGCATGAATCTGCCAGGCGGCTACCTGGCAGACCGGTTTGGCCCTCGTCTGGTACTAACGCTGGTGGGACTGGGGGCCGGCTTATTCACGAGCTTGACGGCCTTGGCAGCGAAACCCGGGTTGGGCGTCTACCTTGGCATCGTCCCAGCCTTTTTCTTGATCCGCTTAGCGATGGGTTTCTGCACTGGACCGCTTTATCCGACCTGTGCCCGAACCATGGGCAACTGGATTCCGCCAACCCAGCATGCCCGTGTGCAGGGATTCATTGCCGCCGGAGCTGGCCTGGGAGCGGCGACGTCGCCCATTTTGTTTTCCTGGATGATCGGCATGTATGGGTGGCGAATTTCTTTCTGTATTGCAGGCATTGTCACGGCCATTCTGGGACTTATCTGGCTGTGGTACTTCCGAGACCACCCTTCCCAACACCGTGCCCTTCGTCATGAGGCCACCATTCCTTCTTCTGGGACAGAAGCGGGTCCAAGGACCAGACAGAAGGAACCCACACCATGGAAGCGAATGCTGACGAATCGAAATCTGATGCTGCTTGCGCTCGGCTATTTTATGGTCTGTTACTTCGAATACATTTATTTCTTCTGGATCTATTACTATCTCGGAGAGATCCGCCACTTGGGGCCCAAGCAAAGCGCTGTTGCCACTACGGTCGTCAATCTGGCCTGGATGGTTATGTCGCCTTTGGGTGGGTGGATTTCTGACCTTCTGGTCAAACGTTACGGAGAAAAATCAGGGCGTCGCATCATCCCTATTGTGAGTCTGACCCTGGCTGGCGTCTTGCTCTGCATCGGGATCAACGTGACGGGCACCGTGGCGACGGTTTCATTGCTGGCTTTGTCGTTTGGTTTTGCTTCGTTTTCTGATGGGCCTTACTGGGCCGTCGCTATCCGGCTTGGCGGTAAAGAGGTTGGGGCTGCCTGCGGCATCCTCAATATGGGAGGCAATCTGGGTGGCGTGGCTCCCTACGTTGCTCCTGTGATTGCAGCCTACGCCGGCTGGAGCTGGGGACTCTACTCCGCCAGCATGCTTTTGATGGTTGCCGTTCTGACCTGGTTCTTTATCGATCCGACGAAGTCGATCAGCGACCAGACGTGATGACCAAACGGGCTTTCACGCACAGCCGAGAAGAAAAGTCGCGAAGAAAGATGCGAGCCTGGAAAACCCGCCAAGAGATTTCGCGATCGCCAGATTCTGCTCGGACATTCAAGCTTCAAAGCGCGATCTGGCTGGCCCCAAAACCGTGGGATCCGTAGACGATAGGTTCCCTCCAACGGCAGTCATGATCGAACCTCACCGCGATTTGGCATTGAATTCCAGCATCTCTTTGACTTTCAGGTACTGTTGCTCAGCAGGCGCCAGTGCAATCGCCCGCTGAATGGCGGCGAGGGCCTCTGCATACTTTCTTTGATGGCCGAAAGAAAGCGCCAAGCCGTAGAATGCGGCTGCATTCTGAGGGTCAATCTCGGTGAGTTTCTGATAGTGGGAAGCAGCCTTGGGGAAGGCGCGCTCGTTGAGGGCGTTCTGGCCGAGTTCGAGCAGAAGGTCACGCTGCAACTCCTTCTTCTTGGCCTGAAAGTTCTGATCGGGAGCCAGACGGATGGCAGTGTCGATCGCCATCGTGGCCTTCTCTTCGTCCTTCAATCCGGCCTGGACGACTGCCATGTTGTAATGCAAAGACGCATTTTCCGGAAACAACTTCAAAAGCTGCTGCAGCCGTTCGGCCGCTCGGGTGTATTCTCCCTTTTCCACGGCTTGGGCAACTTCCTTGTTCGCCTTGTCCACGAAATTCTGGTTAAACAACACCCTTTCCACTACGACGTCTCCCGTCAACTCGATCTCCTCTTTAATCGGGAAGAAGTTCCTAAGTTTCGCCGAGAGTTCGTAACGACCATCCGTCAGACCAGCGACTTCGATTTGCCCCTGCCGATTTGACAGCTCCTGCTCGAATCGCTTCGTCACCAGGTGAGTAATCCTGGCCTCCACCTTCTCCAAAGTTTTCCCGTCGGGATCCACGAATTTGATCCTGAGGTTGGCTGTGAAGGCCAATTCAAGGCAGACAGTGACTGCCAAGAGCATTACAGAAAGCGCTGAAAGGGACAGATGTCTCAGCTTCCCGGGAAAGGACATTCCTTTGACGAGAGCAGAGATCTTAAGGCAGAGTCGAGAAATTAACGCTTTCAGCCAATACGCAGACACAACGCCTCCTCTTTCGAAAAACTTGCCTCTTGTAGCCGCTTTGTATTGCTCTCACAACTGCAGCGCGCAGGCCTCAGCAGCCGTCAAGGTTGTCAACGAGAGACGATCCGGCTTCGCTCTCGCTCTATCTTGTCTTGCCTCAACTTGGTCGACCTCGTCAGGGCCTCCTGAGCCTTTTCTTTCTGGTTTAGCTTGGAGTAGGCTCGGAAAAGCTGGTAGTGCAATTCGCCAGTGGAATCAGCGGTGACAGCCTGTTCCAGCTCTCTGGCCGCGCTTTCCCATTGACCCATCTGCAAAAATGCCTTCCCCAGTTCACCGTGCGCCTTCAGCATCGTTGGTTCAAGTTCCAAAGCTCTTTGCAGATACGCAACCGCCCTTTCACCCTCTTGGGTGTACACCATTCCCTCGCCCACAATGAAATTGGCTTCTGCATTGTAGGGATCCAACTTGAGGCTTTTTTCCAGAGTCTCAAAGGCCTGGGGAAACTCCGCCAGATAGTAGTGGGCTCGTCCCAGTTCATAAAGCAATTCGGCATCCTGTGGTTTCCGTTCCAGTGCCATTTTGAATTCATCGATCGCCCGCCGCATGTCCTTGCGGACGAGATGAGCTTCCCCCCTTAGCTGATAAGCGCGGTGGGAATCCGGCGCGATGCGCTCCAGTTCCGCAACCGACTGGACGGCCAGCATCTGGTAGCTTCTGCTCTGCAAATAACGGGCAGCGGCTTCGAAATCAGGCTTCTGGCTCAGCTTGTCGGCTAGTCTTGCCGCAGCTTCGCACTTGCCTGTCTCAAAATAAGCCTGCGCCAGCACTAGCTGCTGCGAGGGATTGTCAGGATTCAATCTGGACTTGTTCGCGAGCCTCGCGATCACCGCTTCATATCGCTTTTCACGGAGCAAGACGGTGGCTGACTTCTGCTGGGTCCTTGTCGCTTTCAGCCAGCTTCTGTTTGTAGGCGCTCAATCCGTCACAAAAGTTATTCGGTCTGCCCAGTTGAGCTGCGAGAAACTGTTGTGCCAGCGGAGAACTGCCGTGCTCCATCGCGTTTGCCAGGTCAGCGGCTGGAACCTGCAACAGAAGAGCTGGCAACGGACAGAAGAACTCCGGTCGTATGGTGATCGCGAGCTCCAGTTCCTGACTAAAATCGCCGTACTGCCCTGTGGCAAGACTGATCTGGGCCAAGGCATAGTGCGACTGAAAACTCCATGGATCGATTGCCAGCTCCTCTTGAAACAATTGCTTGGCCGAATCCAGTTCTCCTCGCTCCAGATGCACCCTTCCCAATTCATAGCGCAGAAGGGGAGCAGCGGGATGAGCCTGGACGATCTTCGGGATTTCAGTATCCACAAGGGAACGCCACTCGTCACTGCCCTCCAAAGCCTGAATCAGCAGCAGGCCATAATAGACACCACGCGTCGGAGCTGAGCAGTTCTTCAACGGAGCGTTCCATCCGCTCGTTGTAGATCTTGCCGACGGAGTACCAGGCATCGACTTCCCGCGGGTCTTGTTTCAGAATTTCGGAATACTGACGAATGGCCTGATCATATTCTTTGAGACCGACGTATGTCGCTGCCAGTTCGTAGCGGGCCTGCTTCATAGATGGGTTAGCACCGACCGCGACTTCCAAATGCGTCGCGGCCTCTTTGTATCGGTTTGTTTTGAACAACTGAATCCCGAGAAAGAAATTGGGGACAAAAAGCTTTGGATCGGATCGAAGCGCTAGCCGAAACTCTTTTTCGGCCAATTCGAACTTATTTTGCATGTGAAGAGCGAGTCCCAGGTTACTCCGAATCTCGCCCAGCTGCGGCGCGATGGCCAAAAGAGCCCGATACTCTTTTTCAGCCTCCACGAAGTCGTTGCGTTGCATCGCTGCCCCAGCGCGTTCTGCATGTTGCTGTAGCTGTTGGCTTCCTTGCAAGCAAAGGATCCAAAGCAAAGGAAGGACCATCAGTACGGAAATTCGGAGACTACGCTTTGCCAATTGGAACGTTGACATGCATTCATGATCGTGCGACAAATGCACGGAAAGTCAACTTTCAAGAACGTTCTGACCTGTCAGCGAAGCGTTGATCCGGAATGCCCAAATGACGGCTCCATTTCGTGGCCTCTTGGTGCACTGTCCGCGACCCTCCAGCCGTGTTTCCATATGAGCAGGGCTGGGCAATACTTTCCTGGACTTACTTCGCACTTCACGGAAAAAATCTGTTGACATTACTGTGACATGAAAATATACGTTCGACCGTGAAAAGAAGCTTCCCTGGGCTTTTGGGAATGTCAATTTGTAGACCGATTGTCGGGTCTGACAGATCCAGGTGCGTGCAACTTCGTGACTAAGGAGAAGGACATGAAAGCGACAAAAGGGCTCCTCAGGATACTGACGCTGCTCATGATGGCAACCATGGTGGGCGGTCTGATGCAGGGTCCTGATGTCTTCGCCCAAGCCGGAACTGGATCCGTTCGTGGCTTGGTCTCCGACCCGAGCGGCGCCGTGCTTCCGGATGTAGAAATTGAAGCCACGAATTTGAGTACGCAACTGAAGTTCGCGACCAAGAGTACCGCGGCAGGAATCTACGTCTTGACTGGACTACCGATCGGTCAGTACAAAGTGACCGCTCAGCGTTCAGGGTTTAAGCAGTATCTCCAGGAACGCCTCGACGTCGCTACTGCCTCAACAACGACACTGAACATTAACCTGGAAATCGGTGAGGTCAGCGAGACGGTAAGCGTCGTGGAAAGCGTTACACCTCTGATTCAGACCGATAACGCTGAGCTGGCGACGGTGGTGGAGAACCGCGTGGTCATGGACCTGCCCCTTCAAGTGAGTTCGGGTACGCCGGGACGTCGCCAAATTGAGAATTTTATCTTCTTGACGCCTGGGGTGACCGGGGACTTCTTCGTCAAGACGTACAACGGCAGTACCAACCTTTCCAATATGGCGCAGGTGGACGGTATCGCCTGGCAGAACGCGGAAGTTCCGGGACGCTTTTTCGAGGGTACCCCACCGTTTGAGTCGGTGCAGGAGTTCAAGGTTGCTTCGACCCTCCATCCGCCTGATGTGGGGAGAGCCTTCGGTGTGACCAACTACACCATGAAGTCGGGGACGAACCGATTCCATGGTAACGGGTTTTACTTCGTCCGAGACGACAAACTGGATGCTCGAGGATTTTTCATACCGCAGAAGACCCAAACAACTCAGCAGGAGTTCGGTGGAACAATTGGTGGTCCCATCATCAAAGACAAGACGTTTTTCTTCGGTTCCTATAGTGGATTTCGTCTGGTTTCTGGAGGGGGCGGAACCACCCTGCTCACTCTTCCGGCAGCAGACTTTCGGCGGGGAGATTTCTCGCGACTGCGGAACCCCGACGGCAGTCTTCGTCAGCTCTACGACCCTGCCACGACCCGCGTAGAAGGGGGCCAGATCGTTAGAACTCCGTTCCAAGGGAACATCATTCCCGAGACTCGCGTGAGTGCGGTCGCCAAGCGTTATATCGATCTCATGCCGCCAACTGACAATAACAATATCACAGGGAATTTTCTTAGTCGGGGCGGAGCAGGTACGAGCGGCGACAACCGCTTTTCCATCAAGATCGACCATAACCTCGGCGCAAATCACAAGCTCAGTGGCAGTTATTGGCGCTCTTTTAGTCCCGTAGGCGGGTCCCAAGGGTTTTATGGAAAGGACCACCCTCTGGATAATTCGGGCGCCCCTGCCACTGGATGGCTTGGGGGGTTGCGTCTGAACTACGACTGGATCATCAGCCCGACTCTTTTGAACCATTTTGGCTTCGGGTGGTCGGGAAGCTCTGGAATTGGGCGCGGTATCTGCCCGACGCAGGGGAACCAGCAGCTTCAGGTTCCCGGAATTCCCTCGGATGTGCCGTGCATTCCCGCCATGACCATTGGAGGATACTCAAAATTCGGAAATGCGGATGAGGTGGGGGATGCGCGCTGGGATCAGGCTCGCACTTTTCTTGATACGGTCAGCTGGACCAAGGGAAAACACCAGATGAAGTTTGGAGGCGAATTCTGGAACCAGACTTATGAGGCATTCAGTACGCTGACTGGGGGTGGTTTAGCAGGCGACGCATTCTTTACCAACCTCTTGACAGACAACCCTGCCTCGCCGACTTTCGGATCTGCCGGGGATGGGTTTGCCAGCTTCTTTCTGGGTCAAGTCGACAATTCCTCACGATTCATCTGCGGTCCATCAACCGAGCCCTGCACACGAATGAAACGATTCCCGTATTTAGCCCTCCATTTCAACGACACAATCCAGCTCACTTCCAAATTGACGTTGTCTGCCGGGCTTCGCTACGACCTTCCCTTCCCGGTGCGGGACGAGGACGAGAATCGCATCTCGGCGATTAGTTTGACGGCATCCAATCCGGCAGCGGGTGGTCGCCCCGGCGCCTATTTGTTCGGCAATGCCGCGATTGTCCCAAGTGCAGACAAGAAGGAATTTGGCCCACGGCTGAGCATTGCCTACCAGCTCAACAACCAGACCGTCGTGCGGGCCGGCTATGGAATCATCTATGCGCAGTCCAATGCGCACGCCCAAGGCGGTTTGCAGTTTGGAAACGATTTGCAGGCAGGTTTCAGCTTCGTCCAGAACCTTCTCAACACCACCAGCGGAGCTCAACCGGTTTGGTTGCTGGACAACGGCTATCCAGCCTTCACGGGCACTCTGCCCGACCAGAATCCAGGGCTTCTGGTAGGGGGGACTGCCGACTATTATGCACCTTCAGGCAAGAAACAGGCTTATGTTCAGAGTTGGCAGCTCAGCGTTCAGCGAGAGCTTCCCTTCCAGAGTTTCATCGACGTCGCCTATGTTGGTAACTCCTCCAAGCGCTTGCCCTCGTCTCTGGAAAATGGCCTCAACCAAGTGCCCTTCCCGTTTCTCAGTCTCGGTGCTCTATTGAATCAACCTTTCGATTCTCCGGACGCGTTAGCGGCTGGCATCGCAGCGCCCTTACCCAGGCTTCAGCGGGTCCGTTGCTCAGTCCCTGCGGCCTTTCCCGCAGTACACAGGCATTAACGATATGTTTCAGCCTATCGGTTTTGCCACCTACCACTCTCTTCAACTGAAATTTCAGAAGCGCTTTTCAAAGGGACTTTCCTACCTTGTAAGCTACACGCTGCAAAAGACGATCACAGATACATCCAACGAGGCCTACGCGTCCTTCAACGCTGGAGCTCGAGATACTGAAAGACGTAGCCTGGAAAAATCAATCGGTAACCTGGATCGGACCCACCTTCTCGTTTTTAGTTTTGTCTATGACCTCCCCGGGGCAAACATCAAAGGCCCGGTCGGCAAGATCCTTGGAGGCTGGTCGGCATCCGCGGTTGGCAAGTACTATAGCGGTCTTCCGCTGAGTATTGGAGGTGGTGGACCCATACCGCTGTTTGCTGGTGGCAACAGCCCGAACCGAGTGCCGGATGTCGATCCCCGCACAAGTATCACGCGGGGAGAGTTCCAACCAGGCGGAGAAGAAGCGGGTGGGACCCCCTATCTGAACATCAATGCCTGGTCTCAACCCGCTCCCTTTACACTCGGGAATGGTTCGAGGACTGAACCGAATCTGCGGGGTTTCCCGGTGATGAACGAAGACTTCTCCATCATCAAGCGCACATACATTACTGAATCTGCGAATGTTGAGTTTCGCGCCGAGTTCTTCAACCTGTTCAACCGCGTGATCTTCGGAAATCCGAACACCAACACGACCGATCCGATCAACTTTGGCAGATCGTTCAATCAGGCCAATACGCCGCGCATCATTCAGTTCGGCTTGAAAATTAACTTCTGACACTCTTAGCGGCACGAGTGGCCTCGGCTCGTCTCCCAAGCCCATCGGACATGGCGGCCGGCGGCTGTCCTCGAGTGTTCAGCGGGTACTCGGCTCATCTCCGATCACTGATCGTCACTGTCATCATCAAGCGGAACCTGCCTCACCGATCGTCTTTGCTAAATCTTTCCTCATCGGAAACTTAAGGGCAGAGCTCAACACTGGCCGCCAATGTCGAGTGGAACAACTCGTCCGCGAGGCCCAGGATTTTGATGCGGCGTCCACGTCCCTGGGGATATAATGATCTAAACTGTCCTGCCGGAAGGATACGCACACCGCTGTTTGGAATCGGTGGTCCTGAGAGGTTCCATTCCCAGTTGGCCATTTGCTGTCGCAGTCGGTACCTGGACCAGGCCAAGTCAACACGAGAAACAGATTTCTCAGATGTGCTGCGCTTCACAAAAACCCAGCCCGCTCGCTCCAGGAATTGATCGGCTGATAGCGCTGCAACGAATTTGCGATGCGACGTTGCGTCGTTGGCGCCATTCTGTTCCTCAGCGTGACCCTTCAAAAGGCAAACGGGCAGACTATTTCGCCAATTCCCCCGCCCACGCAGTCAGAGGCTTCGTTTTGGGGAGGGGAAATTAAAGTGAAAGGGGCATGTTCTGCCTTCGGCCTGGATTCGGATCCGAGCGCTGTTTCGGCTTGTGTTGGAATATCGATGAGCCTTAGTCGCGGCAAATTGGACGAGGCTCGTCAGCTGGCAGAGAACCTCGTCAGGCAGTTTCCTGAGAATGGCATAGGTCACTATTGGTTGGGGATCTCTCAGCTTAGGGAAGAGAAGTTTATTAGCGCGCTGCGTCATTTCCAGGCTGCCGTTGATCGCAGTCCTACTGTCCCTCTGGCACATCTTATCCTCGGAATCGGCTACGCGATCATCCGGCAATTTGAGCTCTTCAAGACGGAGATGCTCTGGGTCACCGAGCACGCCCCGAATGAATCACTAGCGTATTTCTATCTGGGGCAGTACTACTCGAAAGATCTGGATCAGGTGGATAAGGGGTTGGTGTACTTCCAGCGCGCGCTTCAACTCAATCCGAACGATATTCGCTCCCGATATCTTCTGGGCTATGGATTGGAGCTCAAAGGGGAACTGGAAAAGGCCAGGGAAACATATGAGATGGCGGTTTCGGTCGGAGGCAACCAGGGCGCAACCTATAGCCAGCCATTGCAGGGACTCGCCCGCATTTGCCTTCAGGGAGGAGATGAGGCGAAGGCCATCGAGTATACGCAGAGAGCCATTCAGCTGGAGCCCAAGTTGGCAAGCAATCATTTGCTCCTAGGCAAGTTGCTCATCAAAACCGGCGAACTTCAGAAAGCACTATCTTCTCTGAAAACCGCGACAGATCTGGACCCAGCCGATGCGACACCCTATTACCTGCTTTTGGGAACCTATCTGAAGCTCAAGATGCCGGAAGAGGCCAAATGGGCACAAGCCCGCTTTGAGGAAGTGAAGAAAGCCTATGGAGAGGAATAATAGGAAGACTCACAGTGGACTGAAGCAATCGGGAATCGCGAAAAAGAATTGGCGTTTGTTTGCTGGCGTGAGGAGGCTGGGTCTTTTGCTGTTTGCCCTGCCACCCAGCATCGTTCACGTTTTCTCCATTGAGCCTCTAACCGATTTCCAGCCTGCTGCTACGAGCAGCGCCTATGGCCAAGTCAGCCAAATACAGTTTTCCACGAGTCTGATTGACCTGAAGCCCGACAGCTTGGTGCAGTCTCCCGAGGGAGCCGTTAGACACTTTCGGCTTGGAGAGCGCATCTGGGTTATCGGTTTCAAGACGCAGATTCTCGACTCGGACGGTCAAGCTTCGCGGGAGAACTATCTTTGCCATACCTTTATCAGCAATCAGACACCAGATGAGCGGCCCCTCTCCCATTCTGCGCACGGTCATCAGATGAGCGCTATCTATTCGGATGCCTTTACGCAGGAAGTTCGGCTGCCCGATGGTTTTGGCTTGTTAGTCGAGCCTGGCGAAGGACTCAACTGGGCTCCCCTTTTCAACAATCGTCAAAATACTCCAGCCAAGGTCAGAATGAACGTCACTGTGACCTTGATTCGCGAGAAGGACGTCACGAAACCGCTCCGCCGTCTATACTCCACTCTGCAGAGTGTCAAAGTGCCTCACTTGTTTTTCGTTCCACCTGGACGGCATCAGCGGCAATCCACCTTCGATCTCATGTTTGACGGCAGGATCCATTTCATGGGCACACACGTGCATCCGCATGCGGAATCGGTGGAGTTGTTTGATGTCTCGCGCCAGGAACGAGTCTGGAAGGCACAGAGCAGGAAAGACTCCGATGGGCAGATTGTCAGTGTGGACGTGTACTCAAATCCGGAGGGATACGCGGTTCATTTTGGTGAAACGTTCAGGATCACCAGTGTCTATGACAATCCGACAAACCATGAAATCGATGCGATGGCCGGGTTGTTTATATTCTATTCTCTGGATAAGTGACCGGTCGCAAAAGCCATCCACTGCACACCGATCCGAGGCCAAGCTGGGTTCATTTGTTGCCAGGGCCCTTTTCTCAAGACCCATGAATAGGTATGTCACAGGTCAGATGGTCAAGTCTGGGCACCAGAGGCTGAGCAGAGACAGCCTCCTGGTTCTGTGCTCCAAACCTCCCGCCCGATTTATCCTTCTAACCAGTCTTCTTTCGGTCCTGAGCCTTTGGATAACCGGGGCACTAAACCTGGAGGCTCAGTTCGACATGATGATCTTTGAAAAGAGACCTCCCCAAGCACGATCGCGCGAAGAATTGAACGCTGTCCTGGACATTGTTCAGGCCACGGACCAAAGGAAGATTGTGCCTCTGTGTGCCGACTTTCGACGCCAGTTTCCGTCTTCAGAATTCGCTTGTCAGGTCTACAGGATGGAAATGCACGCCCACGAGAGTCTGGGCGACTACCAGAAAATGATTGAGGCCGGTGAGAAAGCGTTGGAATTGTGTCCCCACGACGTCGACGTACTCTTGAGTCTGGCGAATGCCCTTCCAAACGGTGTCAGGGGCGGGACAAACGAGTCTGTTTCCGTGCTGGACAAAGCTGAACGTTACGCTCACCAAGCGCTAGAGGAGATTGGCAGGCTCAAAGCTACACGTGGGGTTTCCCTGGAAAGGTGGCGCAAACTAACGGCGCGGATGAGAGCGTCTGCCCATGAAGCGTTGGGTTTCGTTGCCTTTAAGCGGGGCCACTATGCCGAGAGTGTGGCGGAGTTGGAGAAATCCATTGGCTTCAACCCCGAAGCAGGTGGTGCGGTTTTTTTCCGGCTCGGGGTCGCGTATTTGTATGGCGGGAAGACACTCGAAGCCCAGGTTGCCTTGGAACGATCTTCCCAATTAGGTCCGGAGCTCATCCGAGTGAAGGCGGAAGAGCAACTCGCCAGGTTTGGGAACCGATCGAAGTAGGTCAGTCACCTGGGTTCAAGAAAGCCGTTCAACCTCGGGCTCTTGAGCGCCCGGCAGTCTTTAAAGACCTGGCAGTCAACAAACCCGCATCATGAAGGTAGTCTTTGTCTGCCGAATCCGGCTGTCAGACGCATTCGCAGGCCCTTGACTCGCATAACGTCGGCGGCGCAACTCTAGATACGGTACTTCGCGATGGTGTTTTCGTTCAAGCGCATCCCGAGCCCGGGGCGCTGAGGCACCTCGACCTTGCCGTCCTCGCCCACCAGGATCTGCTCTTCGGTTGTTTCCCAGCGCAGTGGCGATTGGCTTGTGGAGTACTCGAGCAACTCCTCCGTCCAATGATTCGCGAGAAAATGCAGATTTGCAGCAATTTCAATATTGGTCTTGTACCCGTGCGTGATGACACGTTTGTTTCGTTTACGCGCCGCCGCGGCGACTTGAAGGAGTCCTGTGAATCCCCCCACCTGGGTAATGTCAGGCTGGCAGATTGAAGCCTGGCCGCGGTCCATGGCTTCAACGAATTCGGAAACATGAGTAAGACCCAGATCACCGACTCCAAGCGGAATACCGGCGGCCGCCATTCGGGCATGGCCTTCCCAGTCATCGAGTGGCAGTGGAGCCTCGAGAAAGAGAATCCCTGCGTCTTTCAGAACGGGCAAGAGCTTCAATCCCTCCTCAGCTGTGCGATAAGAAAGGGCCGCATCGATGATCATGCCGCGATCCGGGCCTAGCACACGGCGTGCAGTTTGCAGAAGGCGCCCCGTTTGGTCGAGATCATCCATCCACCATGGATCGGCTGCGAATTTGATGTTTCGTAGGTGCAGACGCGTCAGAACCTCTTCGACCTGTTGCTGCGACACCGTCGACTGTCTTGGCCATTGGGTAGATGGTTCCATAAGCTTCAATCCGCTGTCGCCGCTGTGCCCCTAGCAATTTGCTGATGGGCTTGTTTTCCGTCTGCCCCTTAATGTCCCACAGGGCGATATCAATACCTCCCATTGCATGCATGACGAGTCCGCGGCGCCCGACGTAATCGGTGGCTTCGTACATGAGCTGCCACAATTCTTGAGGCTGGGTTGGATCGCGGCCGAGGAGCAGCTCTCGCAGTCCGCGAGCATGGTTGTGGGCTGGCCTGGCGTAGATGATTGCTTGAATCGCCGGCGCGAGAGATTCCGATTCCCCAATGCCGGTAACCCCTTCGTTGGTGTGGATGCGAATGACGCAGTCGTCGTACGATCCATCAAAGAGACCAATGTTCGGGTCTTCGACGCGTAGATGAATTGCCTCGATATCTGTGATCTTCATGAGTTCCTGTGAACTCCAGTCTCGATTCACATCTCGGAGCAGAGGCCAGCCGACTTTCTCTGAAGGAGACGTTAGCGTCTGGTCTCAACCGTCTACCTGAATCAATCCAAGACCTGGACTGATGACGGTAGAACCTGAGTCCAACGCAATCAGTAAGGGACACCGGCGTCGATATCCCAGAGCGGCCCCCTCGCCGCATAGGTCCCAGTAATCAGCCACAATCGTGACGTCGTTCGCACTTTCACCCGGAATGCTTTTTTCGCCGAACGATAGGAAGAAACCCTCAGCGAGAGTCCGTCAATGAAACAAAAGCATTGACACGCCCAATGGGCTGAAAATATACAATCAAGCGCCGATTTGCCACACACAAATTTCATGTGGAGATCCAGGCCTCGGCGGGGACCATGTCAGCGATGGATTGCGCCAGACGGATGCTGTCGCGCAAGAGTTGAGCCGAAGCAGATCAGTACCTTTCACTTCAAGAAGGAGAGTCCCATGCCCAGGGCGTTTCGGACTACCGTAACAGGCAGCTACCCCCGGCGAGTGCAGCCTGCAGACACTCTGAAAAAGCCTTCGTTGTCGAGACAGGAAGCGGATGACATGATCTGTTGGGCCGTGCAGGACCAGGTCAACGCCGGTCTCGATATCATCACGGACGGTGAGTGCCGTCGTGAAAACATGTATTACTTCTTTCAGAAGCGAATGGACGGTCTTTCCTTTGAAGAGATGCAGTATCGAAGTTATGGGAGCGCTGGGTTTGGAATTGAGATTGCCGCTGTAGTTGGGCGATTGGGCAACCCTCGCTTCGAATTGGCGCAGGACTGGACGATCGCGCGGGCAAACGCCCCCTCATCTGTCGAAGTAAAGATCACCTGCACCGGCCCTCACATGTTGGCCAAGTTCTCCAACAATCGGCGGCCGGATCTCTATCCGACAGATCGCGATCTGGCATTTGCCTATGCTGAGATCCTGAACCAGGAACTCAGGACCGTCGTGGCTGCGGGATGCGAATTCATCCAATTTGATGAGCCCGCGTGGACAGCCTTTCCTGAAGAAGCCCTTTGGGGAGCAGAGGCCTTGAATCGTGCCTCTCAGGGACTCAACATCAAGATCGGACTGCATGTGTGTGGCGGCAACGCTCGGCGCAAGCGTGTCTACTTCACCAAGTACGACGATCTGGCGACGGCTTTCGCGAAAACCAGGATTGATCAGATTTCGTTGGAATATTGCACGCTTAATTACAACATGCTCACTCTCTGGAATCAGTGGAACTTCCAAGGAGAGTTTGCGGTGGGAGTGATCGATCAGCGAAGTGACGACTTCGAGAGCGCCGAGCTGGTTGCTCAGCGCGTTCGCCCCGTGCTTGACTATTTCCAGCCAGAGCGTCTGCTTCTCTCCTCGGAGTGCGGATTCCAGCACGTGCCACTGGAAATCACTCGCGGAAAACTGCGAGCCCTCGCCGCTGGCGCCAGGTACTTGCGCGAACTGGGGCACTAAGCGGATGGCGGCGAGTCAGCAAAATTAGCAGCCGACACTCGAGCAACGATCTTGTGATTCAGTTTGGGGCCGCGCTCACACATTTTACCGCTTCCGGGGCGGTCTCGTGTCCATCCGCAGCCTTGGCGTCGCCTTGCGGCGAACGCTCGAAGCCTCGGGTCGATGCGGCGAGAGTTTTTCTTCGAGCCAGGCGATCACCCGCGCCACGGCCACTACCGGGATCAGCAGGATGCGGGCGAGCACCATCAACACCCGCGGCCATTCCCGCGGCACCCGAACGACCGGAAGTGATCCGGTCTCTCCGTGGTCGCCGAGGATCTGACGGGCTGTCTCCAATGCAGCGGAAACAGCGCCCTCCATGCACGCCAGATCGATGGCGTTCTTCGCGAAGTCTGCCGCGAGGTAGAGGTTTTTGATCTTCGATTTTGCTCCTGGGCGGTTTGGCCAAGCACCGATGGTGTTGATGAACAGGGGCACTTCAGTGTTGGAATTCAACTCCCAATTTTCCACGTCGGCTGGCGTAATGGGAAGGTATTCGCAGATCTCCTCAAGCAGCAGATCCTTTGCGCCTTCTTCGCTCACCTCATTCAATGGTCCGTAATTACTCGCTATGAATGAAAGCTGAGGCTTCCCAGCGAATCCGTGCCAGAAGCGGGAAACATCAATGAGCGAAAGAGCGTAGTGGCTTCCATGAAAGAAGATGTGTTCCCTAGGTAGATCGGGCAGCTCCCGCCGGAGACGAAGGTGCAAGGCGGCCATCGGCTGCGCTTCGAGAAGATGCATGTTGCCGAGCTCGGGATCCGCCTCGTAGAGGCTGTCATGGAGCCAGGTCCGAGTGACCTCAAAGGGAGTGCAAAGCGCGTACACATCGGCGGAGACCTCAGTTCTGTCGCGCAGTGTGACGGCAGCGATGCCGCCCTCGTGCATCAGCACGCCGCTTACTTCGGAGTCATATCGAATCTCGACGCCCAGCGCTTCCAGCTCACGCATCTGCGGATCGATGAAAACTGTTTGCAGGTCTCCCGGCAGTATCGACAAGAGCGGGCTCGCTTCTCGCACCCAGTAGCTGCTGACCCGCTTTGCCGTCATGGCGCTGAGATCATAGGCGGGAATGGCGGATGCCTTGAGAACGTTCTCCTGGCCAAGTTCTGCGACCGACTCGCTGGCGTACCATTTACCCCGGATCAGGCCGACTTGACTGACACGGTCCAGCAAACGCTTCTCGGAAAGCGGTCGGCTGATCATGTCCAGCATGGAGTAGATATAGAGGATGTTGTGGTACCAGGGCAGAAGACCATGAAAGATGTTGTGCCACATCGCAGCCAGGCTCGAAGGACCGCGCACGGTGATCGTTTGAGGATATCCGCCCGGCAGCAGGAAGTGGTAGCGATCGAAATCAATCAGCCGCACGCCGATGCGGTCGATGATGGCCCGGACGTTGGGATACCACTTAGGAAAGACGTGATAGCCGTGCTCCACGAGCCGTCCGTTCTTGAAATCAGAGCCGGCCTTGCCTCCCAGGCGCTTGGAACGTTCGAGGAGAATGACCCGCCAGCGGCGTAGCGCCAGCTCACGAGCAATGACCATGCCGGCGAGGCCTCCGCCGACCACGATGGCAGAAGGGGTAATCATTTCATTACGCGCTCACACGCGTCGTATCTCCCAGAATGATATTCGATGGCATTGCGGGCCAACAAGCGGGATTGTGTCCGCGATTCCGATTCACTGGGCTGTAACGTCGGCGACTCGTAGGACCAGCGCACCTTCTTTGCATGATCGCCAACGCCAGGGGCGCGGGATCAGGAGCAAGACACCACCATAGGTCGTTTTGTCGGTAGGCGCAATGCTGTAGAGCAGACTGGAAAACGAATCGGGTCAAAGCCAACGCTATGACAATCCCAAGCACGAGACCCGTCAGCATTAACATCATAGTCTCCCCCAGCACTAGCCTAAGCACGTCGTGCTGGGTCGCCCCCAGCGCCATGCGAATCCCGATTTCCCGCGTGCACTCAGTGACCGAATGGGCTATCACACCATAAGTGCTGATAGCCGACAGGACCAAGGCCAGGGCGGCAAACGTTCCGAGCAGGAGCGCAAGGAAACGCTGGCGTGAAAATGAATCGGAGAGGAGTTGCGGCATCGTCGAAACTTGCTGCCAAGCCAGCTCTTTATCCACGCCCATAAGATGGGCCACGCAGACTGAAAGCGACCCGACGAAAATCAGCTCCCGTCGTGCGCACGACTAAAGATGTGCACTCAGTGAAGCTGCACCGAGCAGCACTACCAAGGCCGCAAGTGTTGGCGCTTTCAATGAATTGACCTCGACCCGCAAAGGTGATATGTTGCGTTTTCAAAGAACTTGAGAGAACCCGCCTTCGGGGCAGGCGACCTGTGCCAGAACCCCTGTTTCAGCCTGTCAGCGCGCTACTGGCCAAGTGGCGGACCGGTGACGAAGAATCTCTGCCCTCCTGGTACCGTTGGTCTACAAGGAGCTCCGCCGATTAGCGCACTGCCAGCTTCGCAAAGAACGTCCGAACCACACGTTGCAGACAACAGCTCTCGTCCATGAGGCTTATCTTTGCCTGGTGAAACAGGAACCGATGGATCTTGAAAATCGCGCCCATTTCTTTGCCGTGTGCACCCGGTTGATGCGTCAGATTCTGGTTCAGTACGCACGTCGTCGAAATGTGGCGAAGCGGGGTGGAGGGTGTCAGCTCACGCTAGATGGCGCGGTCGCATTGGCCAAGAGCCGAAGTGTGGACCTGGTAGCGCTCGATGACGCGTTAAATGAACTGGCCAAGCTCGACCCCCAGCAAAGCCGAATCGTCGAGCTGAGATTTTTCGGCGGCCTTTCCATTGAGGAGACTTCTCACGTCTTAGGCATCTCGCCAGCCACCGTTAAGAGAGACTGGACTACGGCAAGAGTTTGGCTGCACAACGAAATCAGCAAGGCCGAGGCGCATGACCCCTGAGCAATGGCGGCAAGTGAGAGAAGTGCTGGGCGAAGCACTGGAGCGGAAGACGGAAGACCGGCCTGCATTTCTGGACCGCGCCTGCTCTTCGAACCCCTGGTTGCGGGAGGAAGTTGAGCTGCTGCTTTCCTCGGGCAAGGAGGTCCGATCCTTCTTGGAGTCTCCAGCGCTGGAGGTCCTGACCTTGCCCCTGGCAGAGGATGAGGGAGGGTTCATGGAGGGGCAGCGTATCGGGCCTTACGAGGTTCTACAGGAAATCGGTCGTGGCGGGATGGGCGAAGTCTACAAAGCCAGAGACACGCGGCTGGGCCGGCAGGTGGCCCTGAAATTCCTTCCTAGTTCCTTCCGGGACAACCTCGATCGCCGTGCTCGACTGCTCACTGAGGCCCGTGCCGCCTCTTCGCTGCACTCCCCTCACATAGCCGCCATCCATGATATCGGCGAGCATGAAGGCCGAACCTTTATTGTCATGGAGTATGTCGAGGGCGAGTCACTGTCGCAGAAGTTGAAAGCTGGGGCTCTGGCTCTCAGCGAAGCGATTGACATCGTCATGCGGATTGCCGAGGCGCTGGAGGAGGCTCACGTGCGGGGTATTATCCACCGCGACATCAAAAGCTCCAATCTGGTGGTCACTCCACGTGGGCAAGTCAAAGTACTCGATTTCGGGCTGGCCAAAGTCATCCAGCCTTTGGGGGTGGGGATTGCGAATGCAGAGTCTACGCTCACGGCACAACCAGAGACGACTCCCGGGATGGTGATGGGCACTGTTCATTACATGTCGCCTGAGCAGGCCCGAGGGTTGGCCGTAGATGCGCGGACCGACCTGTTCAGCCTGGGGGTGGTGTTGTATGAGATGGTGACAGGTCGCTTGCCCTTTGAAGGAGAGACCAGCAGCGACGTGCTGGCGGCGATTCTGCAGCGAGACCCGGAACCGCTGGCCCGCCACTGCTCTGAAGTACCTGTTAAGCTAGAGCAGATCGTTGGCCGGTGCCTGGAGAAGGACCTGCAGCGGCGCTATCAGACCGCCTCGGAGCTGCGCGAGGCCGTGGAACGCCTGCGTCACGATCTGTCGACGGGGTCATGGAAGACTTCCCTGCTAGCCGCCACGGCTGAAGCCTCCGTTGCGGTGTTGCCATTCACCAACATGAGCGCAGACCCCGAAAATGAGTTCTTCGCCGACGGTATCACAGAAGAAATCATCAATGCCTTGACCCAGATTGAAAATCTCCACGTGGCCGCGCGGACCTCGGCTTTCTCTTTCAAAGGCAAACACCTCGACCTGCGTATCGTGGGAGAACGTCTGAACGTGAAAACGGTTCTGGAGGGCAGTGTTCGCCGGGCTGGCAATCGCATAAGGATCATGGCGCAGCTGATCAACGTCGCAGACGGTTACCACCTCTGGTCCGAGCGATACGATCGGGAGCTCAAGGACGTTTTCGAAGTCCAGGACGACATCTCCCACGCCATCGCCGATCGCCTCAAAGTCTCCCTTGACAGCGGCCGGCAAGCGGCCGTGAAGCCAGGCACCAGCAACCTCGAAGCGTATCAGCTCTACTTGAAGGGTCGAGCTCTGTTGTACCGAAGGGGCACGGACATCCTCCGCGCAGCAAAATGCTTTGAGCGTGCCGTTGGTCTCGATGCGCACTATGCCCTGGCGTGGTCCGGGCTCGCCGATGCGCGTAACATGATTGGGTTGTACGGACTCGAGCGACCGGAAACGACCATGCCACAGGCCAAGCAAGCAGCCACTAGGGCGATTGCACTCGATCCCGCGCTCGCGGAAGCGCATTGCTCTCTCGCGTGCGTCAGCATGTTGCACGATTGGGAATGGAACAAAGCCGAGGCGGAATTTTGCCGAGCACGCGAATTGAACCCGCGGTACCTACAAAACCTTGATTGGTACGCGGTGTTTTACCTGGTCTGGAGCCAGGGACGCTTCGACGAGGGCATTGCTGTCGCGAGACAGGCCGTGGAGTACGATCCTCTTTCCGGATATGCGCATGGCGTTGTGGCGTTTGCGTGTGGGGACTCAGGCAGAGGCAAGGAAGCGGTAAGGGCGGCAGAATCCGCCACGGAATTGGAAGAGTCCTTCTTTACCTATTGGGCCTTACAGCATGCTTTTCATTCCGACCGGCAATTTGAAAAGGCACGTTCCGCAGGCGAGATGGCTCTGGCTCTGTCTGGCCGGCATCCGTTTGCGATGTCAGCGCAGGCGATAATATTTGCTGACTCGGGCAAGACTTCAGCTGCTCAGGCAATTTATGCAGAACTTGCCGCTCGGGCCGCACAGGACTATGTACAACCCACACAGCTGGCGATGGCCGCATCCGCGGCGGGAGAGTTAGAGAAAGCTATTGCCCATGCTCGTCTAGCGTTTGAAACTCGAGATCCCTTCCTGGCCTTGGCAAACCATTGGCCTCACTTTGCACGCCTCCGCGAAGAGCCGAGCGTCCACGAGATTTTGGTCCGTATGCGCTTGAGTTAAAGAAAGCGCCACGGCCCTATAAGATATCTGTATCTGTCCGCTGAACGCATCGGTGGCGACCGGTGGACGTGTGGCAGGAACTTCAGGCAGGCAAGCCCTGTAGCGCAGACCCGCGCCTTTGCGCGTCTGCGGCATTAAGCGTTGGTTTCGTTTGCGACCCGACGGAAAAGCCGCAGACCTGGAAAGCAAGGTCTGCGCTACCATTGGATGATTTGATTGCTCGTCACTCGCCACTAGACACTCATCACTGCTTGTATGTCTGACCGTTGGGAAGAAATCAATCGCATCTATGACGCCGCCGTGGAGGTAAAGGAGACGACCGAGGCCCATGACCCCTGAGCAATGGCGGCAAGTGAGAGAAGTGCTGGGCGAAGCACTGGAGCAGAAGACGGAAGACCGGCCTCCATTTCTGGACCGCGCCTGCTCTTCGAACCCCTGGTTGCGGGAGGAAGTTGAGCGGCTGCTTTCTTCCAGTGACGAGGCCCGATCCAGCTTTCTTCAATCCTCCACATTACAAATCACGCTCACGCCGGGAGCCAAGTTGGGCGACTACGAGGTGCGGGGACTGCTCGGTTCCGGCGGCATGGGCGAAGTCTACCGGGGGCGCGACCCGCGCTTGGGGCGTGAGGTTGCGATCAAGGTTTTACCCGCGTTTCTGTCGCACGATCCTGACCGGCTGCGGCGTTTCGAACAGGAAGCGCGAGCCGTGGCCGCGCTGAACCACCCCAACATTCTGGCGGTGTTTCAGATGGGAACATACGAAGGGGCGCCCTATCTGGTTTCGGAGCTGCTGGAAGGCGGCACGCTCCGGGAGCAAATAGTGCGGGGTCCACTATTGGTTCGCAAAACGATTGACTGGGGAGTTCAGATTGCGCGTGGTTTAGCTGCGGCACACGAGAAAGGGATTGTACACCGCGACTTGAAGCCGGAGAACCTGTTCGTGACGAAGGACGGACAGGTGAAGATTCTGGATTTTGGCCTGGCGAAACTCACGCAACCCCTATCGCCCTTGAAATCCGGCGGATCTGTAACAAGCGACGGAACCGAGCCCGGAGTGGTGATGGGTACCATCGGCTACATGGCGCCGGAGCAAGTACGCGGACAAGCAGCCGATCCTCGCGCCGACATTTTCGCCTTCGGCACACTTCTTTATGAGATGCTGTCAGGAAAGCGGGCATTCCAGAAGCCAACGTCGGTGGAGACGCTGACTGCGGTCCTGAACGAAGATCCTGCCGCTATTTCACTGCTCGTGCCAGCGATTGCTCCCGCACTGCAGAGAATTGTGCATCGTTGTTTGGAAAAGAACCCGCAGCAGCGCTTCCAATCAGCGTCGGACTTGGCATTCGCGCTCGAAGCGTTGTCAGATTCGGGCAGCCCTTCGGCCAAGGGTCAAGTGAGGTCCCGCCGCATCTCCCGGTGGGCATCCCTAGTTTTGGCTCGTCGAAGCCTGTTTTGGGGCTCCGCGCTCCTTGTCCTATTGATGTTCGCTGGCTTTGCCGCTTGGTTTCTGGGTTTAAGAACCAAAACCGATGAAGCTTCACCAATAACCCTTCCTCTAACCACTTATCCAGGGACAGAATTTTATCCCAGCCTTTCTCCCGATGGCAATCAAGTGGCCTTCTCTTGGAATGGAGAAAAACAGGACAACTATGACATCTACATCAAGCTCATTGGCCCCGGAGAGCCGTTGCGTCTGACAACAAATCCAGCTGATGATTATAGCCCGGCGTGGTCGCCTGACGGTCGGTCTATTGCATTCCTTCGCTACCTGGGAGGGAACAAAGCTACTGTCCTCGTGATGCCAGCGCTGGGTGGAGCAGAACGAGAACTGGCCGAGATCAATGAAACAGAAGCTTATTTAATAGCCTTGGTCTTGCGCGAAACGTAGCCTGGTCTCCAGACAACAAGTGGGTTACGTTTCCCGACGAGGGTGGTCTTTTCGCTCTCTCCATCGAAACCGGAGAAAGACAAAGGCTAACTTCCCCACCGGCTCGTTCTTACGATACCAATCCTGCCTTTGCTCCGGACGGCCATACCGTGGCCTTCATTCGAGGCGGTAGCTTCGGCATTGGTGAAATGTATCTTCAAGCTTTGTCAGAGAATCTCACACCCCGAGGAGAAGCCAGGCGAGTTACCGACAATCGGACGAATATGTGCCCCGTTTGGACCCCGATGGTTGGGAGATTATCTTTGCTGCGGGCTCACTTTTGCGCCCAAGCCTTTGGAGAATCGCGGCCTCGGGGTCCGGAAATCCGCAACGGCTGGCCTTCGGGGATGAGGGTAGCTCCCTTCCTTCGATTTCTCGCTTGGGACACCACCTCGTCTACGTGCGGGGTATGATGGATACCAACATATGGCGAATTGACGTGTCTGCTTCCGGGGGCAAGAACGGTTCACAGTCTAGTTTCATTCATTCCACACTCCTTGAGGCGGAACCCCAGTATTCTCCTGACGGCAGGAGAATCACTTTTGTGTCCAATCGCTCAGGGAGTGACGAAATCTGGGTGTGTAACAGTGACGGTTCAAGCCCGAGGCAGTTGACGTCGTTAGGTGGGCCGCATAATGGAGCGCCACGCTGGTCGCCCGATGGTAAACACATCACTTTCGTCTCCTTCCTGGCAGGTTCGCCCGACGTTTATATCCTTAGCACTGAGGGAGGCAAGCCGAAGCGTTTGACCGGAGATCCATCAGGAATCGTTGTTTCAAGCTGGTCACGAGATGGGAAATGGATCTATTTCACTTCGGACAGGACTGGGGAGAATCAGGTATGGAAGATGCCGGCCAGCGGGGGACAACCGGTTCAGGTAACCAGGAAGGGTGGAATAGCAGCTTTTGAGTCACCTGACGGCAGGTTTCTTTACTATGCAAAAGATTCGGAAGCCCCAACCAGCCTGTGGAAAGTTGCGGTAGAGGGCGGTGAGGAGACGCTGGTTCTTGAGCAAATTGCTTTTTGGAGCACTTTCGCAGTGGGAGATGCGGGTATCTATTTTTTCACGAGATTAGATATGGTGAGTGGCACTCAACTGGAATTTCTTGATTTTGCCACTAGTAGAGTCAAGACAATTGCTAACATCGACAAGCCCTGGTTTTACGGCCTCACTGTTTCCCCAGATGGCCGCTATATCCTCTACACCAGGATAGAACAGCAAGGCAACGATTTGATGCTGGTGGAGAATTTTCATTGAGTAACAGGTGCAGCTGACTGTTTGATTAGTGGTCTCGCTCCAAATCGGGGAATTCCTGGGAGTAATGATCGGTAAGACCGTTTCTCACCATCGTATTCTCGAAAAAGTTGGGCGAAGGCGGGATGGGAGTCGTCTATAAAGCTCGCGATGTACGGTCGACCGCTTGGTAGCCCCAAAGATCCTTCCCTCTGAAAGAGTAGCCGATCCTGACCGAAAGCGACGTTTCGTGCAGGAAGCCAAGGCCGCTTCCTCTTTGAACCATCCCCACATTGTGACCATTCACGATATCGATGAAGCAGACGGAGTTCACTTCATTGCCATGGAGTATGTGTCGGGGAAGACACTGGACCAACTAATTCCGCGCCACGGAATGCGGTTGAATGAAGCGGCTGAAGATGAGTGTCAGGTGCGGATCAGTGTCCGCCGCGTCCAACCGTCGGCTGCACGCCAACTTTTACATGACTGTGACAATTAGAGAGCCATCTGCATGCTAACTTCCGTGCAGTTCCCTAGAGCTGATGTGCAGAGATTTAAGGTGTGACGTGGGTCCCAGCCCTGTTTCTGATGTCTGCGCCGTGCCGACTGATAGCCTCCCCTCTTGATGCAAGTGGCACCGCACTTCCTAGTCGATAAAGTCGGAAACCGCTGCAACAGCGCGTCTAATGTGGGCAAAAGGGGTTCGAAATGTCGTCCGCTCTCCATCGAGGTGACACTGTGAAGATAGCCATGGTTTTTGTGCTCCTGTTAGTTTCGTTGCCCGCGTTTGGCCAGAGTAATTATGCGGAACTGAGCGGTACCGTTCTGGACCCCGAGCGTGCCGCCATCGTCGGCGCGAGCATCCAGCTCACTTCGCTCTCGACCCAGGCCGAGCGCATTGTCAGCAGCAACGAGCACGGGATTTTTCAGATCCCCGGTCTGCTCCCTGGCGACTACAAGTTGATCGTCAAGGCCCCGGGATTTGCGGAATCCAATCAGTCCTTGCGGCTCGAGGTCGGCCAGCAGCTGAGCCTCAACATAACCCTCCAGCTGGGGTCAGTCGCAAGTGCCCTTGAAGTAACCGGCGCTGCCGAGCCGCTGGACAAGACGGACGCTAGTGTAGGCGAGGTCATCGAGCCCACCTCCATTGCAAACTTGCCGCTCAACGGCCGCATGTTGATCGACTTGGTTCTGACAGTGCCGGGCGCCCATGTTAGCCACGGAGCCCAGGCTGGTGACATGAGCCCGCTCTACTGGCGGCCCGGCCAGCGCTCGGCCGTCAGCATCGGAGGAAACCGCCCCAATGCGAACTACTTTCTCCTGGACGGCACGTCCAACACGGATCCTACCTTCAACACCCTCAACTTGAGCCCATCACCTGACGCTGTGCAAGAATTCAAGGTCCAGACCGGCAGTTACTCTGCTGAGATGGGTGGGGCCGGCGGCGGCCAGGTCAACATCGTCACGCGGGCCGGAACGAACCAGTTCCACGGGACGGCGTACGAGTTCCTGCGAAATGGCGCCCTCGACGCCCATACCTTTAACGATATGGGCTCGAACTTCCTGGTTCGGAATAATTTCGGTGGTTCGGTCGGTGGTCCGATCATCCACAACAAGACATTCTTCTTTGTGAACTATGAAGGCCTGCGGCTTTCACAAGCCCAGACCATGATCCAAACTGTGCCTACGGAGATGGAGACCATGGGGGATTTCAGCATGAGCGGGCTAACAATCTATAACCCGTTCAGTGCTCACCCAAACCCGAACTTCGATTCCACGAGGCCGATCAGCCCCGCCAATCCTCAAATCATTCGCGATCCGTTCCCCGACAACATGATCCCGGAGAACCTGATCAATCCGGCGGCCGCGTTATTCCTTCAGAAATACGTGCCGCGCCCTAATATGGACATGGGGATGAACAGCTGCGAGGGAATGACGATGATGGGACAGCCCACCGTCGTCGGGGCCGGCGTCGACTGCAATAACTACACCGACACGCGCATCGCGCATCACGCGACGAACCAGGGCACAATCCGGATTGATCACACGCTGGCTCGGGGCGACAGCCTGTGGGGGCGCTACTCGCTTGGCACTGAGGACGGCTTCGTGCCCGAGCTTCTGCCCGGCTTCGGCGCGCTGCATGACAACTTGGCCCAACAGGGCAGCATCGGCTGGAATCGCGTCATCAGCCCGCGCATAGTGAACATGGCAGCCATCAGTTTCTCGCGCTTGTCGATGCACCGGTCCTCCGAAAACAGCGACAGCAACGACATCGTCAGTGAGCTGGGGATTCAGGGCATCGGCTTCGGCGGCCAAGGTGCCTATGGTGCGCCCTACTTCGCCGTGCAGGGTTTCTCTCCGATGGGCGACAGATTTCTGGCCACACCCATGCACGCCTGGGACACAATCCTGGAGGCCCGGGATCTGCTGAGCTGGCAGCGCGGCCGCCATGGCCTCAAATTCGGCGGCAGCTTCCGATATTTCATCTGGCCGATGTGGGGATTCTTTCAGAATCGCGGCTACTACCAGTTCACTAACGGCTACACGACCGAGACGGCAACCAACGACCGCACAGGTTCGGCGCTGGCTAGTTTCCTGCTGGGATTGCCCGCGGTCAAGCAGCGTCAGGCCGGCATACCCCAGATGCAGCTTCGCCAGTGGTACGGTGACGCCTTCATACAGGATAGCTTCCGGCTCACTCATAACACCACAATCGAAATGGGGCTGCGCTACGAGTACATGAGCCCGCTGACTGACATCCGGTATGCCAACACCAATCTCGTGTTCCAGGACGGGGTACCCTCTGTTTTTGTCGGTGGGCAGCTCGGCTTCCCCTCAGGCTTAAAGTATTCCAACAAACTGAACTTTGCTCCGCGCTTCGGCATCTCCCAGAACATCCCGAACCTCGGGATGGTACTTCACGGGGCCTTTGGCATGTTTTACACGCCGGTGGACATGAATACCTGGTGCAACCAACGCCACAATGTTCCCTATGTTTTCCCGGAGACGCAGCAAGCCGACAACTTCATCCCGCCCGCCGCGCTGGTCGCTTCCGGTTTCAACTTCGGCCAGCCAGTGCTGGGCGTGACAACCGTCAGCTTCGCCTCGATCGAGCTCGACTCACCGTCACAATACATCGAGCAATGGAGCGCTTCGGTGGAAAAGAGTCTCGGCCACCAGACCACTCTGGAAATCGGATACCTCGGGGCCCATGGCCTGCATCTGCAGCGGGCCCATCTGATCAACAATGCCCCACCCGGCCCTGGTCCCATCGGTCCACGCCGGCCATTCAGGACCCTCAGTTTCTTGCCCGGCACGGTGCTGCCAAGCGACGTCACGGTTGTGAGGACCACGTTCCCGGTCAGCACCATCAATGTTCTAGAGAACTCCGCCCAGAGCTGGTACCACGCCGGATACATCAACGTTCGCCGCCGCTATACGGCCGGGCTCACCTTTCTGGCCAACTACACCTGGTCCAAGAATCTGACCGACTCGCCCGATTTCCGCTCGCCCATGTTCGAGGCTTCAATTCCACAGAACAACAGCAATCTTGCCACAGAAAAAGGTCTCGGATGTGACGTCCGCCACCGATTTGCGCTCAGTGCGGTCTATGAGATTCCGGCGGTTCGGCTCTCGGGCGGTTAACGCGTTAACTCGCAACTGGCGGGTATCGGCGGTCTATCAGGTTCAGACAGGGTTTCCATTCACCATTTCGGTGTTTGGTGACACCGCTAACTCAGGCACCGTTCTTGGCGAGAACCCAATCCGCGCCAACTATACAGGCCAGCCGGTCTTGGGACCCGACACCCACAATGCCTCAAAGTGGTTCAACCCGGCGGCTTTCGCTACACCAGCCGCCTTCACGTTTGGAGATGTGGGACGCAACACGCTCTACGGACCCGGAATGCGGACCTTGGACATGGCGCTGGCACGCGAGTTCGCTTTGACTGAACAATTCCGGTTTCAGTTTCGCGCCGAGTTTTTCAACGCTCTCAATCACGTGAATCTCGGGACGCCCAACCGCTTCGTGAATACGCCGCAATTCGCCACTATCACCGAAGCCACCACGCCGGGGCGGCAGATTCAGTTCAGCGTGCGGGTTTCGTTCTAGAGTCCCCGCCTTTCCGCCAAGACCAGGCCATCTCCGCTACCCTTGCACTGGGAAGGTTCCGAACAATACCACGCCATCAAGTTATCGATAGAGTACTGATAGCCGCGTTGCGTTCGGGAGAACCAAGCTGACCAGCACGGCAGCCCTTGTTTGATCGAGATCAGGAAACCTAACCTTTGCACATGCCATTCTGACGCCCGACGAGTTGGTCGGCGCGGCTGCAGCATGCCTGAACAGGGGCAAAGCGATGTGTTGAGGAGAGCCGCTCATCCCGCTTGCGGTCACCAGGATGAATGTGGGGTGCCTTGCGGCGAGCAATTTGGTGCGTTGAAAACGCAACGCACTCCTATCCCTAGCCTGGTAAGAAACCAATGCCGTGACTGAGTCAGGCCGTGTTGACAGGTGAAACCAACCTGTTCTCTGAACCTGCTTCTGGAGCAAGCCGGAAGGCAGCGAAATGAGAATTACAAAAACAAGGGAAGAGCGAAGCGATTCCCACAACCGAGGGCCTTTGGGGAAACCGAAGGATGCGGAGGCGGCGAAGAACGGGACGAAGTTGGCGCGCGCAAACTTCCGGTGCCTGATGTCGGGCTCGCCTATTTCAGGCGACTACATCAAGGCCGAGGGCAAGGCCGGGCGCATGGGCGCGCGGCTGATGGCGATCGTGGCCGAAACCGAGCGCGGGCGGGTCTACCTGCCTCCAAGTGAGGCCATGGAGCTCAGCGCGCGCGAAGCCCAACCAAAATGGAAACCGGACATCGAGTTCTTTCAGCAAGCACTCGGCTTCCGCATCGGCAACTACGGCATGTCGAAGTGGAGCGACCTCTTCACCGCTCGGCAGCTTGTAGCGCTGACGACGTTCACCGACTTAGTGCTCGAGGTGCGGGAACAAGTGAATCGCGACGCCCTGGCCGTCGGAATGCAGGATAATCATCGGGGTCTCGACGGCGGAGGCCTTGGCGCCAAAGCCTATGCAGATGCCGTCGCTGTTGGGCTTGCCATGGCTGTAGACAAGGGTGCCAATCTATGGTCGTCGCTCTGCTTTTGGATGAATGATCGTGGCGCTATGCGGGAAACATTTGCTCTGCAGGTCCTGTCGATGGTGTGGGACTTTGCTGAGGCCAATCCTTTTTCGGCTTCTGGTGGCAATATCAGCCACTTTCTCGACAAAGCTGTCATGGCCATTGGTGCCACACCTGCTAATACCTTCGGTTACGCTCATGCCTCGGACGCTGCATTCCAGACGATAAGCTCCGGAAAACTCGTTGCCACCGATCCGCCTTACTACGACAACATTGGCTACGCCGATCTCTCAGACTTCTTCTACGTCTGGCTGCGTCGCTCACTGAAGCCGGTGTTCCAGGACCTCTTTGCGACAGTGGCTGTTCCCAAAAGCGAGGAACTGGTGGCTACGCCCGCCCGCCACAACAGCAAGGAAAAATCAGAGGCATTCTTCCTCGAGGGTATGACGCAGGCGATGCACCGCCTAGCCGAACAGACCCATCCCGCCTTCCCAGTTACGATCTACTATGCCTTCAAGCAGGCCGAGAGCGATGGCAACAATGGCACCGCTAGCACCGGCTGGGAAACGTTTCTCGATGCGGTGATCCGCGCCGGTTTCACCCTCAGCGGGACCTGGCCGATGCGAACCGAACAGACGGCGGCCCTCAAGACTACGCGCAACGCGCTCGCATCCAGTATCGTCCTCGTCTGCCGCCCGCGCGCGACCGATGCACCAATTGCTACGCGCCGTGAGTTCCTTACAGCGCTCAGGGCCGAACTGCCCGTGGCACTCGTCCACCTGCAGCGAGGCAACATCGCACCGGTGGACCTGGCGCAAGCGGCCATTGGCCCGGGCATGGCGGTCTACACCCGCTACGCCCGGGTTCTCGACGCCGAGGGCAAACCACTCTCTGTGCGTGAAGCGCTGGCACTCATCAACCAGACCCTCGACGAGTCGCTCGCCAAACAGGAGGGCGATTTCGACGCCGATAGCCGATGGGCGCTGGCCTGGTTCGAACAGTCGGGCTTCAATGCAGGCGAGTACGGTGTGGCTGAAACCCTCTCCAAGGCGAAGAACACGAGCGTCGGCGGTATGGTCGAGGCGGGCATCTTCCTCCAACCTTCTGCGCCGGCTGATATTCGACGAGCAAGTGCGCGGCGAGAAGCGCAAAGCTGGCGGCTCACTGGTCGAGGCGGCCACGACCGGCGCCCTCAGGCCGTGGCGGGAAGTGATTACGCCACACGCGGATGTTGCCAGTGGCCGCTACCAACAGGCCGAGTTTGCCGCCGACCTCTGGCAGGTGTATCTGCGTGAAGGCAGCGACGAGTATAGAAAGCCGGGTGAGTTTTTTCGCCGTACATTTCTCACTGAAAGCCTCAAGCGCCTGCTTGTGGGCGGCGTTCGAGGGTTGCCGGCAAAGGCGGCGACCCGGTGGTGCAGCTCCAGACGAACTTTGGCGGAGGCAAGACGCACTCGATGCTGGCGCTCTACCATCTGTTATTTGGGTCGCAACCAAGCGACCTGGCCGGTGTCGACTCAGTGCTGGCAGAAGCCGAAGTCAAGAGCCTCCCGAAGGCTAACCGCGTCGTGCTGGTGGGTAACAAGATTTCTCCAGGCAATCCAGTAACAAAACCCGACGGCACCGAAGTACGCACGCTGTGGGGCGAGCTGGCGTATCAGCTTGGTGGTAAGAAAGCCTTCGCCCGAATTGCCAAGGATGACGAAAGGGCGACAAGCCCTGGCGATGTGTTGCGCGAGTTGTTCAAGGAGTACGGACCTTGCCTGATCCTGATCGACGAATGGGTGGCCTACGCGCGCCAGCTTCACGACCAGAGTGATTTGCCAGCCGGCAGCTTTGAGACTCAGTTCACCTTTGCCCAGGCGCTCACCGAGTCGGCCAAGGCCGCCGGCAACTGCCTGCTAGTGATTTCTCTGCCGGCTTCCGACACTCAGGGCTCGCCGCACACACAGGCTGACGATGTGGAAGTGGGCGGAATCCGTGGGCGCGAGGCACTCGATCGGCTGCGCAACGTTGTTGGACGCGTCGAGTCGTCGTGGCGGCCGGCAACGGCTGAAGAGGGCTTCGAGATCGTACGGAGACGGCTGTTTGAGCCCCTCCCAGGCCCGGATGCCTTCAAACAGCGCGACGTGACCGCACGCGCCTTTGCCGACTTCTACCACGCGCAGGCCGCAGAGTTCCCACCCGAGTGCCGCGGTGGCGACTACGAAAAACGTATTCAGGCCGCTTATCCGATCCACCCTGAGATCTTCGATCGTCTCTACACTGACTGGTCGACGTTGGTGAAGTTCCAGCGCACGCGCGGGGTGCTGCGCCTGATGGCCGCAGTGATCCACTGCTTGTGGGAAAACGGCGACAGGAACCCCCTGATACTACCCTCGACAATTCCAATCGACGATGGGCGGGTGCAGTCGGAGCTGACTCGCTACCTCTCAGACAACTGGACGCCGATCATCGAGAAAGACGTGGATGGCTCCGGATCTCTACCGCTCAAGATTGACAACGAGGTACCAAACCTCGGAAAGCTGCACGCGACACGACGAGTGGCGCGCACGATTTATCTCGGCTCAGCCCCAACGGCTGCAGCGGCACATCGCGGCCTGGAGGACAGGCGGGTGAAGCTCGGCTGCGTGATGCCGGGGGAGGCGCCCGCCGTGTTTGGCGATGCGCTGCGGCGGTTGGCAGCGGCAGCGACCTATCTGTATCAGGATGGTCCTCGCGCCTGGTACGCCACCCAACCCACCGTCACTAAGCTCGCGGAGGACAGAGCTGAGCTGCTCAAAAGGGATATGGATAAGGTGGCGAGCGAATTGGAAACGCGATTACGCACGGACTTGAAGAAAACGGGCGACTTCTCGCGAATCCATGCGTTACCACATTCAGGCGCGGACGTGCCAGACGACCTCGATGCGCGCCTCGTTGTGCTGCCCGCAGAGCATCCATACAGCAAGGAGAGCGGCAACGCAGCGGAGACGGCCGCAAAGGCTATCTTGGAATTGCGCGGCAACACACCCCGTCTCTATCGCAATACGCTGGTGTTCCTGGCAGCCGACCGTGTGCGTTTGCAGGATCTTGATGAGGCCCTGCGCAAGTACCTGGCCTGGTCATCGATTGTGGCCGAAAAGGAAGTGCTAAATCTCGATCCTCACCAGGTTCGGCAAGCGGAGACTCAAAAGCAGGCCGCCGACAGCGGCGTGACAGCCCGGTTGCCGGAAACTTACCAATGGGTGCTGGTGCCTGAGCAAAAAACGCCGCAATCCGCGGTGACCTGGGAGGCGGTGCGCCTCTCTGGCACCGAAGCGCTTGCCGTGCGTGCAAGCAAAAAACTGCGGAACGACGAACTCCTCATCACCAGCCTTGGCTCGACCATCCTGCGGAAGCACCTGGACGATGTGCCACTGTGGCGCGGCGAGCACGTTGCCGTGAAGCAACTGGCGGAAGACTTCGCCCGATACCTCTACCTGCCTCGGGTGGCAGGACCGGAGGTTCTTGTACAGGCGATTCGGGACGGGGTGGCGTTGCTCACATGGCAGTCCGAAACCTTCGCGTACGCAGAGGGCCACGACGAGGCTGTGGGCCGCTATCGTGGCCTGCGTGCTGGACAAATGATCAGCCTGTCTGCAGACGGCGCCGGGTTGCTAATAAAACCAGATGTCGCGAGGAGCCCACAAGACGCCGAGATTCAGGTCACAACCGGTGGCACGGCTGGAACACCAGGCACCGGAAAGGAACCGGGGGATGGAGAAACAGATGGCGGGACAACGAAGTCGGACACTACCGCTCCGAGCAAAACACCGTCTTCGCCCAAGCGCTATCACGGAAGCGTTGCCCTCGACGCAGCACGCGTCGGCCGCGACGCCGGCCGCATCGCCGACGAAGTTATCTCACATCTCGCCGGTCTCGTCGGCTCGAAGGTTAAAGTAACCCTGGAAATCGAAGCCGAAATCCCCTCTGGCGCACCAGAGAACGTTGTTCGCATCGTTACCGAAAACGGCCGCACATTGAAGTTCAACAGTCAAGGTTTTGAAGAGACATGATCCAACCAATTTGGACGCCGCTGGTTGAGCGCTCGCTAGTTTCTGGACCCAAGTCAGCATTGTGTAACGCCTGGGCATTCGGGCTGGAGTTGCTTTGCCCTATTGTCAGGAGTATTCTTCCGGGCGTGGAAGCGACGTAGAACGACAATTCTTTGTCAAGGCTCGTCTCGACACCGTGTCGATACCGTAATCGGCTGAAACCGGTTGGGAAGCACGCTTCTTCAGGAGTCGCCACACATGGGAACTTTGTCTATTCTGGATCGCGCTCAGAGAGGCCGGCCGCTAGGCACGACGACGTTCTGGCGGCAAGCGACGTGGGTTTTCCTGACGGCTGCATTGCTGGGCTCGACTACCTATGCCCAAGCGATAGCGGAGGTTTCCAAGAATTCTACCATCCGATTTGCCCGCGATGTGGCTCCGATTCTCCGCGACAAATGCATTACGTGTCATGGCCGCACGATACAGCAAGCTGGGTTGCGGCTCGACTCGCGGTTTGAGATGCTTCGAGGCGGCAAGTCGGGGCCGGTAATCACAGAGAACAGCGATGCTGACAGCCTCCTCATCCGGCGAATTTCTGGGTCCGAGGCCGGAATGCGCATGCCGCCGCCTGGACCTCTTCCTGACAGGGAAATCGGAATTCTCCGTGCTTGGGTTCGTGGTGGAGCGCCCTGGGACGCTGAGGCAACTTTTGATCGGGCACACACCGTGCTTCCAGGAGCCAGGAAGCTTTTTGAGGCACTTCGTCACGGCCAGCTCGCGGCCGTTGGGAGTATTTTGGATCGAGAGCCAAACTTGATCCGTGCAGTCGACGAGAACGGTTCGACCCCGCTCATTCTAGCGGCCTACTGGGCCGGCCCGAGAGAAGTGAAGGAATTGTTGGCTCGCGGCGCTGACCCTAATGCCAGGAACGACAGCGGTGTGTCCGCTTTGTTTCCAGCCACCGATAACCTGGAGACTACCAAGCTGTTGGTGCTTGCCGGCGCTGACATAAACGCTCGGACCGAGGCTGGCGACACTGCGCTGATGGTCGCGGCCAGGCGAGCCGGTGCGGTGCCGGTCGCGGCTTACCTGATCGAGAAGGGAGCCGAGGCTTCGGCTGCGACCCAAGGCGGAGCCACACCTCTGCACCGAGCCGCGGCGTCCGGTGATGTAGAGATGTTAAAGCTCCTGCTGGACCGAGGAGCGAAGGTCAATGTGCAGCGAAAGGATGGCCGAACGCCCTTGGGATCAGCCGCCACCTGGGGTCATGCCGACGCGGTCCGCTACTTGCTTTCGAAGGGTGCCAACCCTAACCTTGGTGACAGCGGTTTGAGCCGCGCCGTGTTTCAGGGCAATGTGGAAATCGTGAAGGCGCTGCTGGAAGCAGGTGCGGAAGTGAAAGGAAGCGGCGGGCCCGAACCCATTCTGGTATTGGCCTGCTTTTCTTATGACGCGGACCCGCAGATCGTGAAAATGCTGCTGGAGCCAGCGAGAATATCCTGAAAGAAGCCGTTGATGCGCTGATTCGAAATCAGCACGCCGACGGCGGCTGGGCTCAGCTGCCTGGCCTCGAGTCCAACGCCTATGCCACAGGACAGGCACTCTACGCGCTACGAACGGGTGGAAGTCTCTCTCCGATGCACGAAGCCTATCGGAAGGGTATCTCGAACCTGCTCCGAACCCAGCTCTCCGACGGCTCGTGGCTAGTTCATACGCGTTCCTATCCCGTACAACCCTATTTCGAAAGCGGCTTCCCTCATGGTCCGGACCAATGGATTTCTGCCGCAGCCACGAGTTGGGCGACCCTCGCGCTTACCTTAGCCTTGGACAATCCTCCCGGGAAAGATTCAGTAGTCGGAGACAGATCCAAATAGTGATTCATCAATCTGTCGCCGGTTGCCTTTGATCTCTGACGAAAAGCACAACCCAACTGCTGTGCACTGTACGCTCATCCTGGCAGAGTGAGTGCTTCTCACCGCCAGTCCAGACTCATCATCAGTTGAACGCTGGACTCTGGAAAGCTCCTGGATGCGAGACATTTAGATTTCTCTGGCAATGCCTCTTCGATATATACTGTCTGCATCGCTGACTTCGACACGTTCCACGATAGCCAATTTATCTCGGAGCCGCCGAATGGGCCACTTCAGTCCGTCACACCTAGCCATGACGACGCCAGAGATGAGGAAACGTAATGAAAATCATTGCAAAAGTTAGTTGGATCTTTCTGGGCCTGCCACTGTCCGTGCTGGCGGATGCCACGCTCCCACCGCCCTCGCAATTGCAAGTGGACTTCAAGCAGCATGTACAGCCCATTCTGGCCCAGCACTGCTACTCCTGCCACGGTCCCAAACAGCAGCAGTCTGGCTTGCGCCTCGACCTCCGGCAGAATGCGCTACGGGGTGGGGACTACGGTCCGGTGATCATTCCCGGAAAAAGTTCTGAAAGCAAGCTGATCCTCCGGCTGGTGAGCGGCGCCGGCGGGATGCAAATGCCTCCAACCGGGCCGCTTGCGGCGGAGGACATCGGTATCCTGCGCGCCTGGATCGACCAGGGAGGTGAGTTTGGCGACGTGGAGATCAAGGAAGCAGTCGCAACGACGCCGGTGGATCCTCAGCTGAAGGTGCTGATTGCTGCGACCAGGAGCCAAGATTTGACACGCCTGCGGAAGATGGTGGCGGCCAACCGGAGGCTAGTTCGAGGGCAGGACGCAGGTGGGTCCACACCGTTGCACCACGCGGCCGCCTTCGGGAACGTGGGCGCAATTCACGTGTTGCTCAAAGCCGGCGCCGACGTGAATGCTCGAAACAACCGCGGCGCTACGCCGCTGCACTGGTCTGCGGCCGACGCGGAGAAGACCCGGCTGCTGCTGGACAAGGGTGCGCGCATCAACACACAGACCGAGACCGGACGCACGGCACTTTATCTGGCGGCGTCCCAGAGCGGCAGGGAAGACGTGGTGCGAGTGCTTCTGGAGGGGGGAGCCGATCCCAATCTCTCGACCCTGCCTGGGCGCACGCCGCTCATGGCGGCCTCCGCCGAGGGAGAAGTGACCGCCATGCAGCTGTTGCTGGAGAAAGGGGCTAACCCGAAAGCTGCCAGCGGCACCGGTTCGATCGCCCTGTTCGATGCGGCCCGAAGCCGGAGTGTGGAAGCAGTACGCTTGTTGCTGGATGCCGGTGCCGATGTCAATACCCTGACCAAGCGCCGTGAATCGGTGTTGGGCCTCGCGGCCATGCAGGGAGCTGAAGGCATTGTCAAACTGCTGCTCGAGCGCGGAGCCCAGGTAAATGGTCAGGACGAGCGGGGCTACTCACCCTTAATGTACGCGGCTTACTCGGAGGCCACGCCGGCCGAGGTTGTTCGCATGCTGCTGGCGAGGGGCGCGGAAACGAGCGTTACCGGCGAAGGAGAGACGCCGCAGAGCCTGGCGGGCAAGCGGGGCGACAACGAAGTGGCCCGGCTACTCGGCGTTCCCGAAGCTCAACGCAAGAGCGGCGGAGTGGCCGACGTTGCGAATCCGTCCCGGGAGGACCGGTCACCTTCGGAAGCCGTGCAAAGGGCGTTCGTCCAACTGGAGAAGCAAAGCCCCACCTTTGTGAAACGCGGAGGCTGCAACTCCTGCCATAATCAATATCTGCCTGCAGCGGCCCTGGCGTTGGCCCGCGAGCGAGGTATACCCGTACCCAAAATGCTGGTCGAGGTTTCTCGGGAGATGCGGGAAACCTCTCCAGAGCGGGTCATGGAACTGGACACGTTTGGCGTGAATAGCCTTGGTTACGAGATGTTTAGTAATGCCGCTACCGGACAGCCTGCTGACGAGTACACCGACGCAGTCGTACATTTCATTAAGGTCATGCAAACTCCTGCTGGATCCTGGCGGACCCGGGCAATCGGCCTCCATTGACTTTTGATCCATACATCACCGCAGCGATGGCGATCAACACGCTGCGGTTCTATGCACCGGCTGCGCAAAGGGCCGACACGGAAAGGCGACTGGCCCGGGCAGCGTCCTGGCTGGAGTCTTCTCGGCCCATAACGACACAGGAGCGAGCCTTCCACCTGCTGGGTTTACATTGGGCAAAGGGTTCTGCCGGCGTCATTGAGCGGGCGGCCCGAAATCTGGTTGAAACACAACGTGCCGACGGAGGCTGGTCGCAGTTGCCCACGATGGGCAGCGATGCCTACGCCACCGGTGAGGCTCTGTACGCCCTTCACCTGGCCGGCAAAATGCGGGCAAGTGATCCTGTTTACCAGAGGGGTGTCCGCTATTTGCTACGTACCCAAGCCCCAGACGGGACTTGGCATGTCAAGACCCGCTCGCTCCCCGTGCAACCCTATTTTGACAGCGGTTTCCCTTACGGCCATGACCAATGGATCTCGGCCGCCGGGACCGGTTGGGCTGCCATGGCCCTTGCGCTCACAGTCGAACCACAGAAGATCAGCCGCCGCTGAAATCAATCCCGGCAGGCTCGCCCCGGCCCTGTCTGGTCTGACAGGCGCGTCAATGAGGAAGGCTTAGGCGGCGCACCAAGAGTCTCAATCGTTTGCTCCGCACAGTGGTAAGAGCTTCTTTGGAGTATTGGATGACACTTAGTCCCCTCTACTCATATCGAGGCTTCACATTCCGACCTTGGAAAAAGGGAATCCCGTACCTCAGCACCCGATTCGCGCCCTATTCACCGAACTCGGTATCCTCCCGAGACCTTGATCGACTGCATCCTCAGAACTTAGGAAGTGAGGCGCTGGTGTTGGTCTGCAATGGCTCTGATGGCCGCTGCGTACCTGCGGTTGCGGTCACATGCCGTCATGGGGCCAGGAGCGGTCGTTCGTCCGTTGGGTGATACACCTGACCCAGGAAAGGAATATCTTGACGCGGCTGTCCAAATAGCGAGAGTTCGAACGTCATTGTGTTGGCGGCGCATCGTGCCGGCTGACGAACCACAAAGGAGGATTTCAGATGCAATACATTCTGATGGACTACGTGAACGAGGCCGGCTGGCCTAAATTGACAAAGGCCGAGCAGGAACACTGGCTTGGCGCCTATAGAGCCTACATGGAGGCCATGGCGAACGCGGGCGTGCTGAGAACCAGCAACGGTTTGCAGCCCACCTCGGCGGCAACGACTGTGCGGGTCGTGAACGACAAGACCCAGGTACTGGATGGCCCTTATGCCGAGACGAAAGAGCAGCTGGGTGGCTTTCATATCATCGAGGTGGCCGATCTCGACGCTGCGATCTCGTGGGCAGCCCGGTCCCCAACCGCGCTGCACGGCGTCGTCGAGGTGCGTCCAGTCCGGGAGGGCACCCTGCTGACCAGGGACATAGCCGACTACATCACGGCGGAGTGCTCCATGGGCGGAAATTGGGAGCTGCCCATTACTGAGATAAGCAAGACAAGGAGAAGAACCATGCGGAATTAGTCGTTTTCAACCATGCATCGCTGGATGGTTACTCTGTCAGTCAACGGTGATATGAGCTGGGCCCGATCAAGAAGGATGCGGAGTGGAAAACCTTTGTCGAAGGGAATGCAAAAGGTGATGGTCCGCTCTTGTTCGGCAGGATCACCTATGAGCTCATGGCGAGCTATTGGCCGACACCGCTTGCGACCAAGCATGATCCTCTCCTGGCTGAGCGGATGAACAACCTGCCGAAAGTCGTGTTTTCCAAAACGCTGGATAAGGCGTCGTGGAACAATACGAGGCTGGTGAAGGGCGACATGGCGGCGGAAATACGAAAGATGAAGAAAGAGCCTGGAGAGGGCATGGCGATTTTGGGAAGTGGCAGCATTGTTTCACAATTGGCGCAGGAAGGGTTGATCGATC
>CAVVYL010000005.1:0-56162 GCA_963752385.1 uncultured Acidimicrobiia bacterium
AGGCGATACCGGCCAACTCCGGTTCTGTGGCGCTCCGGCTCGGCGTCGGCCGTCCGTCCGCTGCACGATGCTTAGCCGTCCGCGACGTGCTAAAGCCGAGTGCGCCGGCGTTGAGCGCTTCCTCGAGCAGTTGACCCATTGTCGCGATTTCATCCTCGCTTGGGCGTGCGCTGTGATCCGCGCCGCGTTCGCCCATGACGTAAAAGCGTAGCGCCGCGTGGGGCATCTGGGTGCCAACATCCATCACCCGGGGCGTTTCCTCGAGGACGTCAAGGTATTCGGAGAACGATTCCCAGCGGAAATCGACACCTTCCGAGAGCACGATTTCGGGAATATCCTCGACGCCTTCCATCAAGTTGATGAGATAGGTCTCACTCCCAGGACGAACCGGCGCGAAACCCACGCCGCAATTGCCGAAGATCGTCGTTGTGACGCCGTGCCAGGACGAGGGCGTCATCGCCGCGTCCCAGGTCGCTTGACCGTCGTAGTGTGTGTGAATGTCCACCCATCCCGGCGTCACCAGCAGGCCGTCGGCATTCAACTCACGACGAGCGCGACCGGCTTTGGGTTCGAGCGAGGTGATCAGGCCTTCGTCGATCGCAATTTCCACCTGGCGGCGTGTGGCCCCGGTCCCATCAATGACGGTGCCATTGCGAATAACCAAGTCATGCATCGACTCCTCCTCGGGCGTCTCAGAACGCAAGGGCCTGCAACGAAGGGTCACTGAAATCCTGACCCTTCCTATTCAGGTGAAAATCCTCAAAGCTGATTAAAAGACAAAACACTCTATTTTTTGATAATGGCAGGTCGTGGTGTCAAGGCTAAATTTCGAAAACTCAGGAAAAGCCCATGCCCAAGAACTTTGCCGCAGCCGCACCCGTCCTCGGTTTCGGCCTCGGCCTTGCGCGATGGCGACCAGGCGTAAGGTTTACTTTCCAATGCCAAGGGCAGGCACGAATGCGATGACGACGACGGGTCCAAAGTTCCAAGTTTGTTTTTTGCAGACCTAGGCGTTAGCGAGCGACCTCATACCTGTCTGTAGTCAACCTGTATGAAGACGAGCGGGTTGCCGACGCACAGACGCAATGTGGGTATGGGCCCGGTCTCTGTGCTGGTAGTCCGGCACGCACGGGTTGCATCGCCCGACGAAGGCAGAGGGCCAGGAGACGACCGAAGCGAGCCTCAGGCCCGCGAGGCCGGCTGCGTCGAGTCCGCAGTGTTTCCCAACTTCCGGTTTGCCGACCATACGGCCACCAACCTAGATCAGTAAACGCTACGGGCGTTAGCGAGGATCAGATTTCCCGCTGACTATTGACCTGTGGGTTATTGATCCGACCAAGAGGGCCGCTGCTCTCACATTCGTCTGCCGGACCGTTCAACGGATGCGCCCAGATACCTCACCCTAATCGTGAAACTCAGTACTTGCTGTCTCGGCATCGAGAGGCAGTCGCTAGATTAGCGCTCGCGGGAAAGAGAGCCGCTACTCCTGCTCATTTCGCGAGGGCCTCCAAAACCAGCACCCAATCGTCGTCGCCCGCCGCGTTCTTGCCGGGCGGCCTGAATTCGTGACTGCTGCGATTCTCAAGTGTTGAGACTTCAGCCTGCGAGAAAGCACCGCTGGTCGGATCGAACCAACGTGCTGTGATCGCACCGCGCATCCGGGAAAGGTCAACTCTGATCTTGCGCGAGGACGGGACAAAGACAAGACCCCAACTGCCGTCGCCAGCCAGTGCTGCAGTGGCATAGTCCCAAGAACCCCTTTCACCCGTGCCTGCTGTCAAGAAAGTATTGCCTAGGTCCGGGACAAGCTTCCACCAGGAACGCGGCTGGAAAAGTGATCGGATGTGCTCCATGTGACGAGTCGCAGGCCGGTCCAGCCACTCCTGCCAGCCAGGCCCGAACCACCAAAGCTGTTTTGATCCGTGCGCATGGCCGCAGGCCCCGCTGGTCAACGCCCAGTAATGCTGCTTTCGCACCTCTGGCGGAGTCCAGTCGTGGTTCCAATGCCCTTCTCCGTCATAGCCGGTCTCGCAAAGCCAAACGGGCCTGATCGGATTACGCCGGCTCCATTCCGATGGCAGGTGCTCGTAGGACTGCCGATAGGTGTAGGCAGAATTGAGCTGGAGCCAAGGTTCCTCATGAAAAAATCGCGCCGAAGCAAACTCGGGGAACGCGTGATAGCTGATCAACTGATGAGGGGCACCCCGCTGCAGAATCTCTGCTAGCGTACGGATGCCAGCCCCGCTGTCCGACTCCGGGTTCCGGTCTCCACCCAGCAGCCAGATGAGGTTGCTGTTGTGACCGTAACGTTTCACGATAAACGTGCCGTAGGATTTCATCGCTTCGGGCGTGATCCCGTCACGCCAAATCGGTTTGCCAGCCCCCAACCAAGTAGGGCAAGCCACCACCAGAAACCCGCGCTTCGCCATCTCGTCCATCACGGCATCCACGCGCTTCCAATAAGGGTCGTTTGGCTGCGTGAAATCGAGCGGCGCTAGGAAAGGATATTCTCCCCACCGATTCGTCATCAGGTCATGCCGATCGGCAACAAGCGTTACAAGCAACGTATTGAAACCGCGACGCTGACGGTCGTCGAGGTAAGCACGTGCGTCAGCGAGTTCCACGTTTTGGAAAATATCCCAAGGCGAATCGCCACTCATGAAGAATGGCCGCCCCTTCTGATCCTCCAGATAGCGGCGATCGGCGCTCGGCTTTAGCGGGAAATCGGCTGCGGATAACGCTGAAGCGGTGAGAAAGGGCGCTAGAAAAAGGGCAAGAAGCCTTAGCCTTCCGAAGAGTTCATCTCTCCACGGCAGCAAGAATCCTCGCCATTGGCTTTTCATCTGCATTGAGGCAGCCTCCTCTTCCCTCCTGAATTGAAGAAACACCTCTTGTAACTCCATGCGCTGATGCTCGGGCAGCACGTGCAGGTAGGCTCCACCGTAAGTGTAGGCCAGATTCACGTCGAGCCCTGGGTCTCCGTGATGAAACGCCGGACTGGCGAACTCATGCGGACTGCGGAACGTGTGCAGGTGATGGGTGCTGCGGTCGTGATTTGTCTCGCCAGCTCCGCCTCTTCCATCACTTCGTCCGCATAGCGCCAGTAAGCCTCGACGGGTTTGTAGTGTCCTTCTCCGGCTCGAAGGAGACGTTGCCATGCACGTCGCGTGACGGCATGTGGGTGTGGTCGAGGAATTCGAGGAACAGCGTGGTGAAGCCTTTTGCTTGTCGATCATCCATCACGCGGCACACGTCTTCGGTGGGCGGCTTCTGAGGAAACCAAGGCGTATCGCCCATGACGAAGTAGCGCTTGCCCTGCTGGTCCATAAAGTGCCGATGGTTGTCGCTCACCTTGAGCGGGAAGTCGGGCGCGGCTGAGACGCTGGCGCAACCCAGCAGCAGCGTGTGCATGAGCAAGATGGAGCGGAACAGCATTTTCATAGTAGTTCTATCTTGGATTGGTGGGTTGGGAGGCGCGTTGATTGGCGCAAGGGACCTCGCCGTCACAGATAATCGGGCAGCCGTGCTTCCTACAAGGCACGACGTAGCGGAAACAGTCGTCTCGGGTTGTCCTCCATTATCGTTCGCAGATCCTGATCGGTGACACCGAGTTGGCGGAGCCTAGGTACCAGGTCGTTGAGGATGTGCGCGTACCCGCCGCCGCCGTTCTCGGTTAGTTGCTTCTTGTGGCACACGTCCTGGGACAGGAGCAGGTGACGGCCGAGCCCGTTGTCGACGCAGAGCTTGATCGTCTCCAACTGCTCTTCGACGGATGTCCCCCACCCGCCTCGTTTCCAGGCCTCGTGGCCGAAGAGATCGAACTGCACATAGCAGCCACGTTGCGCGACCTTCTGGAAGTGATCGAGGGCCGCCTTTTTCGGGACGAAGTGGCCGAGGGCGACCCGTGTAAGGTCCGCTTCCTCACCAGCCAGAACGTCGAGCGCTGTCATGTGCTCCTCAAGTGGTCCGTGGATGTCGAAGTGTATGCTGATTGCCACTCCCGTGCGCCGCTGACCGCGCGCCGCCGCCTGCAGTATCCGGCTCTCGGTGGCTGTGCGCGGACGGCTCATTCCCAACTCGCCAATCACGCCTGCGCGCAGGCCCGTACCGTCGACGCCCACCTCGATGTCCTCGACCATGTTACGCGTGAGGTCCTCGACGGACATCGCGTCCACCTCGGGCGGGAGCCACCCGTTCTTGTAGTACCCGGCGCCCATCACGATGTGGACGCCCGTCTTATCGGAGATGCGGCGGAGCGCCACCGGATCGCGTCCGATGCCGATGTTGGTCATTTCCATGATTGTCTTGCCGCCCGCCTCGGCAAAGAGGGCGACTTCGCGCGCTGCTAGGTCTGGATCAGTGAGATCGACCTCGAATGCGCGATTGAATGTATGTTGGACGGACGCGTGAGTGATGAGGATGTGTTCGTGCGGGAGGGTGACCCCCATCTGGTCGGCCGGGATCGGCCCTCGCACTGTGAGGAGGTAGCCCTCCGGGAGCACCGCCGGCGCGGGAGGCGACGAGGGCCGCTGCGGCCCTTGGCAGCCGAGGGTTCCGCCGGCCAACGCGCAAGCACCAAGGGTGGTGAGGGTCCGGAGAACACTGCGTCTAGAGGGGTTCCGTGGAGTCTGCATTAGGAATTCACGCCTGTCGGAGATCTGCTTGACGATCATAAGCTCGTCCTTTCCGTGTGCGCGGTTGTTGTTTATCTTCTACGAGCAGGCCGGCACACTTCGGGCGCGCCCGCTGCCGCAGGACGGGCATCAACGGTCCTCAGGGGCTCGACCCAACTACAGAGCACAAGGAGAGAAGCGCTCTCACGCGGCAACGGTGCTTCGTGTTCCAACCGGGTGCGGAGGACGTCCCTTACGCCGCACGAGTATGCCGCGCTACAGCCCGGTCGTCAGATCGCGTTCTCGTCCGATCGGGCTCCGGGAACCTACGATCCCTGACTCCTGGATCGACAGGGCAGCACCCTCCGGAACATGTCCGCGTCGCGCGGACATCTTTCGTCCTGGTCACTTGCTGGCGCTCAGGTTCGAGATTCGGTCAAGTTTGTAGTGTCTGCTTCAGCCGCCAGCAACTATTCCGGGCCGAAGGCGATACTACGAACCAGCCGCTCGGTGAGGTCGCTCGCTCAGATTTGTTTCTCCACAATTTGGCGAAATCGGCTGGGTCAGGAGGGATTTTTCGGGGCCCGGGCGTCTAGTTAACACCGATCGCGCCAACGACTCTCATCTAGGCGAAAGCCGCCATCCGGCACCATTCCGGAAAGGCGGCTTTCGGCTCTGGAATTTAGAAGATCACCTTCACAGACAACTGAACGGCGCGCATCGGATAGAAACTGCTCGCCCGGGCAAACGCAGTGGAGGTCAGGGATGATGAGGCGCCTGAAATATTGAGTTGGTTCAACAGATTGGAAGCCTCTGCCCGGAACTGGATCGTCGCCCTCTCGTTAATGGGGAACTTCTTGACGAGGGATGCGTCGATTCGGGCATAACCGGGGCGGCGGAAGTAGTTACGCGGCAGCGTGCCGTTTCGGACTGTATTCGGCAGCGGAAAGACAGACGCGTTCAGCGCCCCGCTCATCCATTCTTCGTGGCTGAAAGTACGTGGCACTTCGGCAGTCGGGAGGTCGGGCCGGTCCGAGTTTTGTCCGTCCGCGTTGAAGTCCCCGCCCGCCCCATATAAAGCGGGAGTCACGGGGTTGAAGTAAGGACCCGACTCGAAGTTCCAGATCGTGGCCAGTTGCCAGCCACCAAACACGGTCCCGACAACATCCCGACGCGTGCGGAGGAAGGGCAGGTCCCACAGGGCATTCATCTTGACGTTGTGCGTGGACGGCTCATCCCGAGCCCAATCCAGTTCCGGGTTGAACGCCTCAGTGCCGCCGTTGTTACTGCGGCCGTTGTGGTAGTTGTAGGAAGCATTCAACTGAAAGCCCTGGGACAGGCGCTTGCTAGCTTCCAAAACCAGACCGTGATAGATTCTCCGGCGCCAGTTCGCGCCAGGGGTCATTGCGCCGTAGAACGGGTTCAGCCGATCCAGACTTCCGTCAACGAGGTCGCCCGAAAACCGGTTGGCGTTAAAGGTGAACAGATCGTTCGTGCTGCGCCGGTAGTGGTACGAAACGGTCACTGCCAGGTCATTGAGCACCTGGCGCTGGAATGCGGCGTTGGCATCGTACACGAGGGGCTGCGAGAAATCCCTGGGTAACCCGGTTACAGCCGGCCGCGTGCCGATGTAGACGCCAAGCTCGGGATCGAAGCCCTGGCCTACCAGACCCGGATTGATTGGGAAGTCGCGCGTGCCCTCAGGGGCGATACCGTAGACGATCGGGATCCCAAACTGCGTGCCCGCGGAAACCACAGTTGAACTAGGGGGATTGCCAAAGTAAGGGCGATAGACAGAATTCACTGTGTCGAGCTCGTCGTACAGAACGAAGAATCCTCCACGGATGACCGTACGTCCGCTTCGGGTGGGATCCCACGCGATGCTGATCCGCGGCCCGAAGTTGTTCAAATCGCGGTCGAAGGATCGCTCGACTTTTTGATTACGGAACGCGAGGATTCCGCTGGGAGTGAGTTGGTCAGACGTGAACACCAGGCCATACGTGTTTCTGGGCTCCTTTATCCCATCGACCGGGTGCGGGTAATGGTAATCCCAGCGCAGGCCGAGATTCACCGTCAGACCAGGCCGAACCTGCCACGAGTTTTGCGCAAAGAAGGAAAGCTGCTGGTTCCAGGTTTCCAAGAAGGTGTCGCGCTGCTTGCCCGTCGCGGCGTCCACGGCCCGAGTTTCCTGGAACGGATTGTCGTTGGCGAAGTCGATGACGCTCCCGAAGTTATATACCGGCGTGTCCCCGAACACGTAGTTATAGGGTGAGTCCAAGTACTGACGACGGAAGCTGACACCAAACTTCCAGGACTGCTTGCCACGGTTCCACGAGAATGTGTCGCGGACATCATAGGGGCGAGTATCAAACAGCGCGCGGGAAAAGCTGCAGGCGCCGGAAAAGGTAGACGGGAAGCCCAAGCCGTCGTTAGTCTGGACGCACGGAATGTTGTACTTGTCTTGCTTGAACCTAAAATCCCACCGCAGGTCCCAGGTCGCAAACCGCAACTCATTCAGGCTGTTCGGCGTAAACGTGTGGGAGTGCACAGCGCTGATGAGGTTGGACCCAGTGTCATGGGCGTAATCCAGCGTGGGGCGGACGTCCAGGGCTTCTTGGTTTGGCTGGCTGCGCCAGAACGTGCCGTAGAAACGGTCCTTGCCGCTGGCGGTCTGGTAGTCCACCCTGGCGTTGTATTGGTTGCCGGTCCGGAGGCTCGGGCGGTCCATCGCCACCGTTCCGAAGTCCATGATGCCGTCCCCATTCACGTCGCGAAGATTGTCGGTGGCATAGCGGAAGGGAGGTTCGCTTCTAAGAAGTTGGGCCGCGATCGAGTTCGGCCGGGTGCCCACCACCCAATTCTTGAAAGCCTCTGTTTCCACAATCACCGCCGTGCCGGCCGCGGCAGGCCGCATCTGGCGCAGACCTTCGAATGCGCCGAAGAAGAACAGCCGGTCCCTGATGATCGGGCCGCCGATTGTTCCCCCGTAGTACCGCTGGTGCCACTGGCCGACAGCTTTCCTGTTGGCGCCGTACGGCAGAGCGTTGAAGGAATCTTCGAGGAAAGTGTAGTGGCCGGTGCCATGAAAGGTATTGGTTCCTCCCTTGGTGACCATCTGCACCTGCACGCCGCTGAGAATTCCCTCGTCGACCGAAGTGGGGTTCGTTGAGACACGCACTTCCTCGACTGCATCCAGGTTCGGGGTGAATGCCAGGTTCCAAGCTCGATCATCGCCATAATGCTGGGCAATGCCGTCCACGAAGAAGACTGCCTTCAATTCACTGCCGCCGCTGGAGAGGCCGGGTGAAGCAAGAAACGAGAGGCCGTCGCAGCACAGGCTGTTGCGACCGTCTTCGGCTTTACCTTGCACCCCGGGAGCGGTCATCGCGAGCCACACCAACCCCCGGCCGATCGTAGGCAGCGACTGGATTTGCTCTGTACTGAGGACTTCGGAAATCCTTGATTCGGTGGTTTCGATCTGCGGCACCTCGGAATCCACCTCCAGGGTCTGGGTGGTCTCGCCGACCTCGAGCGTGAGATCCAGGTTCAGCACTGCCTGAGAGTTCAGCTCGATACTTCTTCTGATGAGTGTCTTGAAGCCGGGCTGCTCGACCCGGATTTCGTATTTCCCCGGCAGCAAATCCGGGATTCGATAGTAGCCGTCCGTTGCGGATTGGCCGGTGCGGGAGACTCCGGTGGCTTCGTTAGTTGCTTTCACCGAGCTGCCAGCCATGATGGCGCCCGATGGGTCGGTGATCTGCCCTTGGATGGTGCTCGTGACCTGAGCTTGAGCTATTCCTGTGAACAGAAAGAGCCCTAACGCAGTATTCACCGCCACCTGCAGCCAAAGCTTGGACAAACCCTCCGGCAGCCTGGTAAATATGAGCGACCTTGTCCTCCCTGTCTCCTTCTTCACCATATTTCTCATCGTTCCTCCAGTGAAATACTGTATGCTATCATACAGATCTTTCGATACACCAGAACCACAAAACCGTTTGGATCTTGTGGAACCCTTTTAAATGAGAGATATATTGCTTGTCAAGAGATTTTTTTTGTTGACAAAGGAGCAAAAGCGAATAAAAGTGTCCGTTCTGTACGATAGAATTCAATAAGAAAGGATCTCGTTATATGCTCAAAACGGTTCCCCGCGATCAAACCCTTACTGTCCGAGCTCAGCAACAATTGGAGGATCTCATCCTCGATCGGGAGCTGCAACCAGGCGAGCGGCTACCTTCGGAGATCGAAATGGGGCGTATGCTCGGAGTGAGCCGCACCGTGGTTCGGGAGGCCGTCCGTCTGCTTTCAGCTAAAGGACTTGTGGAGGCTCGAACTGGGTCTGGTATTTACGTCAAGGGTCTCGGTTCGAGCATGATGCGGGAGCCCATGAACCTGCTGTTGAGATCCCGAATGATCACCGCCGAGAACATTGTGGAGGTGCGGGAAATGATGGAGATCAGAATAGCCGGGCTCGCTGCCGAGAAGTCCAAGCCGGAGCAGATCGGGAAAATGGAGACATCTGTTCGCATGCTCAACAAAGGCAAGGTGACGGCGAGTGAAGCCGTCGAAGCTGACATTGCCTTTCACAACGGGCTGGCGGAAGGCACCAACAATCCCTTGATGTCCGTTCTTGCCAGCTCGATCAACGATGTGATGGCCCAGATCCACCTCGGTGCCTTCAAGCTTGACGCAATGACTTCCGTTCAGGAGACCATTTTCCATCACTCCCGCATCCTAGATCGGGTCAAGGCTCACGATGTTGAAGGGGCTCGCCGAGCAATGGAAGACCATTTGACCAGCAGCCGCGAATGGACGCGGCGCGTCACAGAAAGTTTGAGCAAGTCACCATCGCTTTCATAGGTGAGGTGGCTGAGTTACCTTCCCCTGATTGAGTTAAGAAAGGGATGTCCCTACCAAAAACTCCATTGAGCACGAGAACAGGCCCTTAGGACGGTTGGAGGCTAGTGGCCAAATGCAATTCTGGCCCAGCGACTCTCCGTCGTTTCTCGGTGATCGTCCTGAAAAACGTGGCTTTTGAGAAAACCGAGAGTGGCTGATTCGTCGGGTGAGACCAGATGTTGAAGGCATGGGTCCACCGCTCAAGCGGCTCGTCGTTCGTATCGGTGGTGAAGTCCACCGACCTGCGGGATGGCGACGATTCGTCCCACTCGATGCGCTGGCCGGGGTACCGGAGCGTCTTTATCGAGCGAAAGGTGAGTTCTCGATTCGTGATAGTAGTCGAAGTAGCGACGAAGAATTCGGCGCAGTGATGATTCGTCGAGGGCGATCACGTGGTCGAGACAGTCGCGGCGAATCGAGCCGATGATTCGTTCGACATAGGCACGTTGCCAAGGTGATCGAGGAGCTCCGAGTACCTCCACAATGCCCATGGCTTCGATTTGTTGCTGGAGTATGTGTCCGTAAATGGCATCACGATCTCGAAGAAGATATTTTGGGACGGTCTCGAACGGGAAGGCTTCCAGAATCTGCTGAGCTGTCCAGGCAGCCGTGGGATGATCCGTGACGTTGAAGTGGAGGACACGACGACGGTCATGTGCCAGAACGACAAACACGAATAGAACCTCGAACCAAACCGTTGGGACAGTGAAGAAGTCCACCGAAACCAGCTGCGAAATGTGATTGTCGAGAAACGTTCGCCAGGACTGCGACGGTGGACGGGGGCTGCGGACCATGTACTTCCCTACCGTGGCTTGGGATACGTCGAGGCCCAATTTCAACAGCTCACCGTGGATTCGCGGTGCGCCCCAGAGTGGATTGGCCCGACTCATCTCTTGAATCATCTCTCGCACCTCCGTATTGATCTTCGGTCGACCGATTCGCTGACGGCTCTTCCAAGTCCAGTAAAGGCGAAAACCTTTGCGATGCCATGCCACCACAGTTCCAGGCTTGACAATGATCAGACTCGAGCGCCAACCGGACCAGAGTCTGGACAAAGCGACCCAAAGCCAGCGATCGGTCATCTTCAATCGGAAACGCACAGGACCTTTCCGTTGAAGGACGCCAAGTTGATGACGAAGAGCGATGATCTCCAAATGCAGTCGGATCCTAGTTCGAAGACTGCAGGAAAGCGAATAGAGGACAGAGAAGATGAGTTCACGCATGGCTCCTGGAATATAGTTCCATCGGAGTCTCAACTTCAACGCCCACAATGCGGACGGAGTTTTCAGTAAGGACAGCTACTAATTCAAAGGAAAGCCGCAACAGCGCGGCGTTGGCGCTGAACGTTTCACGGCCTCGACGTAGGAAACTCAACAGGCTTCAGGCGACGTGGCTTGTAGTTACTTGCGTGCCAGGTTGAACAACCGCGCCTGATTCCAGCTCTGCTGGCCGATCTCCATTCGCCTCAATATTCATAGGACCGCTTTCAACCCCACGCAGGTAAGACTGACAAAAGGCGGCAGGAGCTTCAGCCGGCGTCTTCATTTAATACTTCGACGGTGTCAGCATCGGAAACCGACTACGAATCAGCCCCACGCTGCTGGGGCGCCAGCGCTTCATGGCTAAGTGAGATGTCGCGGAAGTCCGCCAGACTGCCAGCGAGGCATCCCCGTCGACCCGTTCTTGCTTGGGCCCTGCCAGCAAGAACGTTGCTAGGTACAGTTGAAGGATTGCTTCTCTACAGAGCGTCTCGGCTGATCTATTTGTTGCGCTGCACGGCCTTTCATGAGTGTTGCAGCAGGAACGACGTAAACTCCCTTTGGCCGTGAACGTCGGTGAGACGCTGGTCCCGTCCCTGGTAGAAGTACGTCAGCCGAGTGTGATCCAGTCCAAGGAGGCGCTGGACTGTCGCATTCACGTCATGCACGTCGACGGGGTTCTGCACAGGCCTGAGACCGAACTCGTCGCTGGAACCCAGCACGCGTCCGCCTTGGATTCCGGCGCCGGCCATCCACATGCTGAACGCATACGGGTGGTGGTCGCGGCCATTGCGCCCCTCGGCCAGCGGCGTGCGCCCGAACTCGCTCCCCCAAATAACGAGTGTTGAGTCCAGCAAACCTCTAGCTTTCAGGTCCGTTAGCAGAGCGGCTACCGGACGGTCGGTCTTTGCGGCCATTTTGGTGTGGCCGCCGATGAGATCCGTATGTGCCCGATCCCAGTCGTCACCCCCCTGGTGGGTGCCAGAATACAGTTGGATGAATCGAACGCCGCGCTCAACCAGTCGCCGCGCCAGAAGGCATTTACGCCCGAAGTCGTCTGTCAGCGGCTCGCCGATGCCATACAGCTTCTTTGTCGCCTCGGATTCGCGGCTGAGATCGACAGCCTCGGGCGCAGCTGACTGCATCCGGAACGCCAGTTCGTAGGAGGCCAGCCGCGCCTCGAGTTCCGTGTCAAAGGGACGACTTTCTAGGTGCAGACGGTCCATTTGCTGAATGAAGCCGAGTGTGGCCTGCTGCGTCTTGCTATTCACACCTTCGGGTGTAGCCAGATCGAGGATTGGGTCTCGTCCGGCGCGAAACCGTGTTCCCTGGAAAACCGCCGGCAAGAAACCCGCTCCGAAGCCTTGGGTCCCTGATTTTAGGGGGCCGTCCGTCATCACCACGAATGCCGGCAAATCCTGATTCTCAGAACCGAGCCCGAAAACGGCCCATGAGCCTAGACATGGCCTGCCAGGGAACTGCGAGCCCGTGTTGCGCAAATAGATCGCCGGCGCATGATCGAACGCATCGCCGTAGCAGGACCGGATGACAACGAGATCATCGACGTGCCCGGCGGTGCGGGGAAACAACTCGGAGATCTCGATACCACTTCGGCCGTGCCGCGAGAACTTCCATGGCGTTCCGCGGGTAAGCGCTTTGGTATAGTCGATACGGTTCGTTTTCAGGCCCTTCGCGAAGCTCGGCGGCAATGGCTGTCCCGCAAGCCGAGTCAGTTCTGGCTTAGGGTCCCAGGTGTCGACGTGGCTGACGCCCCCGTGCATAAAAAGATAGATGACAGCCTTGGCGCGTGGCGAATCGTGTGGCGGCTTCGGAGCTAGTGGATTGAACGGAGTCACAGGAGCCGCCGGGAGCAGGGAGCTGGCGGCAACTGCGCCGAAGCCCATGCCGGCGCGGACCAGCAGGTCACGCCTCGTAATCAGTCGATTCATCGCAATACCCCCTTCAGTCAACGTTGAGAAATTCGTTTAGATTAAACAGCCCGCGAACAACCTCTCTTAAGGCGGCCTCGCTCGAGCCCGTGTTGGCAAGCTGCAACGCCAGGAATTCGCCGCCGGCCTTGAGCTCTCGGTCTGTAGCGTCTCGCGACAGGATTCGCCGCCAAGCCGCCTTGAGCTGTGCTTCGGGTCTTGTTTGATTGGATGTCAGCGACTCTGCGAGCCGCCTCGACTGGCTCATCGCAAATGCCCCATTCAACAGGGACAACGATTGCGGAGCCGTGGTGCTGCTGTCCCGTCTCGGGCAGGTGACGAGGCTCTCCGGCACGTCGAAGACCTCCATCATCGGCATGCGGAAGGTTCGCTTCTGAATCAGGTAGATGCTGCGCCGGTCGTGTTCCTTGGCATCGGCAGTGACGATCCAGGCGTCATCCGGGCCCTGCGTGAGATTTCTAGATTCCTCGGGACTTAGCGGTGGCACGACCGGTGGGCCCCCCGTCTTGAGATTGATGGCGGCTGCCGCAACGAGCATGGCGTCCCGGATTTCCTCCGAACTCAGCCGGCGTCGCGAGAAGTGCGAAAGATAGATATTCTCAGGGTCTTTTGTGGAAGCTTCCGGCGAAGGGTTCGCGCCCTGCCGATAGGCGGCCGAATGCAGGATGAGTCGGTGGATGTGCTTCACGGACCAGCCATGCTCGACAAACTCCACCGCCAGCCAGTCCAACAACTCCGGATGAGAGGGAGCGCGGCCGCGCGTTCCAAAGTCGCTCGACGTGGCCACCAGGCCGCGGCCGAAATGATACTGCCAGATGCGGTTGACCATCACGCGAGCCGTGAGCGGATTATCACGTGCGGCAATCCAGTCCGCCAGCGCACGACGCCTCTCCGTGGTCGGTTTCAGCGGGATCGGCCCTGTGCCTTTCCGCGGACCTACGCGATCCTGGATGTCGCCTCCGCCGAAGATGGCAGGAAAGCCCGGCGTGACTGGTTGCCCGATCTCTGTCCCGCGGACCGGCAGCAGAGTCCTCGGTGAATGATCACCAATGTCTCTGACGCCGCACGCGAATGGTTTGGCACGATAGCTGGCGAACATCGAGACTAGCTGGCGCTCGATCGTATCCAACCGATCCGCCTCTTCTCGGTTCAGGCAAGCCCGGATCTCCTCGTCGCTCACTCGTGTGCGGTCGGCGTAGAGCGTTGCCAGCTCGCGCTGCCTTGCCGTTCGCCTCGTATCGTCCAGTCGCAAGGCCTCCTGCACGTCTGCCGGCAGGGGACTGAGCTTGCGGGCCACAATCGCTTCCTGGCAGCGTACCTGCACCGCACGGATCTGTGCGCCAATCTCCCGCTGTTTGATCTCGCGATAATTTTCGTCGCTTTCATAAGCTTCTGCCGGCAAGATCTCCAACGACACGCGTGTCTTGACAGCCGGCTCAAACACGGCGCGCAAGCGGTAATAGTCCCGTTGCGTGAAGGGGTCAAACTTGTGATCATGACAGCGGGCACAGCCGAGCGTCAGCCCCAGAAAAACCGCGGCTGTGGTGTCGACGTAGTCCGTCAGTGTCTCTTCCCGATTGATATCGGCGCAACTGGGTGAGGTGTCACGGCTGGGACCTACGCAGAAATAGCCGGTTCCAGTCATCGCTTTTGGATCTTCCGGCCAGAATTCGTCGCCGGCGATCTGTTCGCGGATGAACCTGTCATAGGGTTTGTCTTCGTTGAATGACTGAATCACCCAGTCGCGATACCGATAGGCATCCGCAATGTAAGAATCGAGCTCAAAGCCCATCGTGTCGGAATAGCGCACGAGGTCGAGCCAGTGCCGCCCCCATTTCTCGCCATAGCGTTCCGATGCCAGCAGGCGCTCGACCAGTTCGCTGTAAGCGTCCGGTCTCTTGTCACTCACGAATGCCTGGACTTCTTCCGCCGAGGGTGGCAGACCAGTGAGGTCAAATGACAGTCGGCGAATCAGAGTCAACCGGTCAGCCTCAGCCGACGGAACGACTTTTTCTTTGCGGAGTCTTTCGAGGATAAATTCATCGATGGCGTTGCGCGCCCATCCGTCACCAGACTTCGGTGTCGGCGGCCGGACAGCCTTGCGAAACGACCACCACTGGGGTGCCGGCAAAGGGCTGGCCACGACGCTCTCCGCTGGCCACGGTGCCCCAGCTTCTACCCAGCGGCTCAATGTGCTCACTTCCTCGGCAGAGAGCGCCTTCGCTGGCGGCATTGCCAGCTTCCCTACCCGCCGGACCGCCTCCATCAGTAGACTGGCTTCCGGTTTTCCGGGCATTAGACCCGCGCCCCGAGTTCCCCCTTTTAACAAGCCGTCCCGCGAAGAAACGTCGAGGCCCGACGCCTTCACTGCCGAGTTGTGGCATGGCGCACAATTGCTCTCAAGGATCTGCAATGCTTGCGAAGCAAGGTCTGCCCCGTTAGCTATTGGCGTCCCCAGTAACGGGACCAGGAGCATGAGAATCCGTCTAAGGTTCACCCTCATCGAAGTCCGTCCTCTCTAGTGGCCGGCGTGCGCCGACCGCATGATGGCCCTCGGGTGCTTCTCCACCCGGAGCCCGAGATCCACAAAACTCAGGAGTATTTCTTCCTAGCCTGATTCCGTCACAGCAGCTGAGATCGAGGAATCATTGTTCGAGGTGCTGCGGACGATGTCGGTGGCGTTCACCAGTCCTACCTCCTCGTCAGCCACGTAAGGGTGTTTTTCCGTCATTTGCTATCCGCCACGCCGCCGACCTTCTGTTCGGCGCCCTGCAGGGGAGCCGCTCCCACGATGACCGAGACCACTGTAGCTCCGACCGAAGGATGTGTCATGTCGGTATTCAAGTTCGTGCCGTCCGTGACCCAGAGCACCCAGTCCTTGGCACTATCAGCCGGGGTGAAGGTGGATGTGCCCGACGACACCGGGAAGGACGTTCCTAGCGAACCGTTTGGGTCTCTGGGATTGAACCAGCGGCCGGTGAGCCCGGTCCCGCTTACCGAAACCGTGAATGAGCCCTTCATACTGTAGACGGCGTAATGGTGCCCGCTCTCGGCCAGGCAGAACCGGGTGGTGTCACCTTTCTCCACCAGACCGTTCATGGGCGTCATTCGCTGGTAGGGGACCTTGCTCTGAGCCAGGAACCGCTGAAAGGGCTTCAGTTCGGTCCCCGTTCCCACTCCGGCCGCTCCACCGCAGAAGGCAGCCCACAGATTGCCCCGAATCCTCGCGTCGCTGTCGGTCGTGTTGATTCCGAACTCATCGGCCAGGTGCGGCAGGAGATGGGTGCGCAGGCTGATCACGTAGCTGTTGACACTTTCGGGAGTCTTGTCATTTCCGTCCTGCGATGCGATGTACGTGGGCCAACTCTCCCCGCTGTAGGCCCAGGGAGCCTGTCCCCAATCGTGCACAGACATGAGCCGCTTCCAGGGGTTGTGCGCCTGGATGAATTCGCCCGCATCATTGACCTCGATTTTGGTCCACGCTTCCTGCCACTCGAAACAGAGGACATACCATAGGTGGCTGAACGCCGACGTGCGGGCCATCACATAACGCATGAGGCGCTTCCGGTCCGACATAGGGAGATCCCCGTAGTTCCCCGGCTTGCCGTCCTCGAAGATGCTCATGTACGCGAGCATACCGCTGTCCTTCATGTGCCGGAGGTATCCGTCGTAGAGTTTCCAGCGAGCCAAGCTCATTCGGGTCTTGTCGCTACTCGAAGCGGTGCCCGCCCAGGGGGTGACCACCTCGGAGAAGGAGTCGGAGTGATCTGACTTGTTGCACATGTAGAACATATACTTGTTCGCGTTGTGGAAATCCCGTTGGCGCTCGATGATCGCATCCCGCTGGGCATTCGTGGTCTCTTCGCCAAGGAACGACCATAGGGGAAGGCCCCCAGCCTCGTCGAGAAAGTTCCCCACGGGATAAAAGGGCCCTCCGTCTTGAAGACGGAAATACCTTCCCTGGCCGACGAGCCCGCCCAGGTCGCCGCTCGGCACGCACTGGAACTGTCCACTGCGCCTGGCAAGCCCGCTGTCCGCCACCTCGCCCGGCACGGTGCGCCAGGACCACATCCCCGTCATGTACGGACACAGGCGTGCCTTCCAAGTCCGCCCGTTCTCCCCGCCGTTCCCGTCCCCATCGTAGAACCCTTCCACCATGAAGATCTTTCCAGCTGGGTCGGTAACCTCGAGCTTCAGAAGACAGGTGTCGAAAGGGTTTGCCGGTGTCTCCTCCGCGGCGAAGATGAGCTCGAGAGTCTTGTGTTTTCCCACGCTGGGCACCGACTGGGCGGCCTCCGACATCGCCACCCCTAAAGCGACGGCGAGGCTCACCACCAAACTGCAGATAGGCCCTAGGCGCGTCATCGGATTTGTCCTTCTGGCCACCGCAGGCTGACTTGATCTACTTTTCCCCGAAGTGGTCAGTTTTTTCATGAGTTCCGGCAAAGCCGCGTCCCCCTCTATTTTCCTCCGGCAACTCGGGTGAGCAAGACGATCCAATCGTTCGCGTCGGGCATCGTGAACGAGCGTGATTCGCTGCCGGCGACAACCCCAAGGCTCATTTCCGCCCCCGTTCGCGGGTCATACCGCCGGGCATTGTAATTACCTGCGGCGAGGTTCAGAGAAAAAGTGCTGCCGACTGCCGAGTAGATCACATATTGACGACCGGTCTCCGCCAGGACGTAGGTCCGCGTACCGGAAGTGACAAGCCCATTCTGGCTGGACATTTTCCAGTACTCGATGCCCTTGGTTGTGAAAAAGTCGACCATCCTCTTGATATCGCCGTAGTCCTCTGGCGCATCGAGCCAGTCGCCGGTGATTTCGGGATTTCCCTTGCCGTTGGGATGGAGACGCATGTCGCCTGAGCTCCCGTACCCTCCGGCTGCGGCGATGCCCCAGATGGCCCCGCGGAGCATGGTTCGTGTCATAGTGACTCCCACCGCCAGTGGCGGGTGAGTTTGGCCGATATAGCCATATTCGTCGTTGGCCAGGGGCATATCGCGGCCGAGGCTGCGGGCGAGGTTGACGTTATGGGCAATTCCTGTGTTGCCCCACTCGTCCCCGTTGGGCGTGCTGACAACGCGCGAGTTGTGATACTGATTGGCTACATAAGTTGGCCAGGTCGAACCAAAGAACTCGAAGCCGATGCTGTGACTGGTATTGTGAATTGATAGTGGGCGGAGATACTCTCCTTCGGCTCTCCACGGATCATTCGCACTCACAACTGCACCCATCCGGTCGAAGTCGTTTTGGTCTTGCGGGTGGCTTCCTCCGTACGTTGCCGATGTACTCCACTCGTTGGCCACGCACCAGATCACGTTCGTGTAGGCCGCATAGCGCGACACGACATATTTCACAAACCGGTCATTCTGCTCGTCGCTTCCGTACATCCGATTCTTCCAATAAGGATTGGTGATGATTAGGTCCGCTACCATCCCTCTGGACGCCATGTACTGCACCATTTCGTCGAGCTTGCGCCAATACGGGATGTTCAACTGGTCGCGGTTGGGGTCCGTGGACGCGCCCGTGTAAGGCTGTGCGTCGGGATATCCGTTGAATTCGACTTGTGGCCTGTAAAAAGTCTGGGCGTAGACATGCATCCGAACTTTGTTCATCCCGTACGCTAAGCGACTTATCCACGCCCTCTTTCCAGTTGTCGTTTGCCAAGGCACTGATGACAACGTCGTAATACGTCTGCCCCCACATGAAATAACGCGTCCCGTCGTCCCACACGAAGCTGTAAGGATGCTTGGCGTCTCTCCGCAAGAAACCGTGTTTCGCGGCCGGCGGCCCCCCGCACGTCAAATTCCCTGTCGTGCCGTTGAGCCCTGCATCGGCAGAGCTTGTCTGATATGTCCAAGTCCCTTCCATCGTGGGTGTGAAACGAACCTTGAAAGACTTGCCACCGTCCCAGAAGCCGCTCACGCGTTTGGTGATTTCTCCCGGCCCACTGAAGGTCGCGGTCACGCCGGCATTCGGATCGGTGTACCAGTTCGGCGAGCTTCCGCTGGCAGTCAGATTGACTTCGTACGTGGACCATTTGGGCACGTCGGGCTGAACCAGTGCCAAGCAAGGGCAGTTGGTCACGAGCAACAGCAAAGCTAGCCTTGACAGACTACAAACAAACTCGAATCGCATGATGGCTTCCCGAAAAATTGTCCCCGGTTGTTTGTTCTGCCAGAAATGTCTGGGAAACCCGTATCAGATCAACCTCATGGTCAAGGTTTGTGGGCACTAGAGCGTGCGGATTCCGCTGCCGGCAATAGCTCCCAAGATCGTTTCTGTTCCACTTCTCGGATCATAGCGCCAAGCACCATAACTACCAGCACAAAGGATTTTCCGCCGCCTTCGGCACTAAATCACCACAGCGAATTTCCGCCAGTAGCTCCGCGCTCCGACAGCCGGGGATTCCTGCACAGGAGATAAACTTCAAATAACCTTCCGGGACATCTGAAATGCACGCATCTGATCTGGTCGCATGGCAACAAAAAAGAGAAAAGGTGGGGCCTTGGCAGCTTCCCGAAAGCTGCGACCCGGTCAGATACCTGTCTCCTTGTGAAAATACGCTCGCAGTTTCTTGGGGTTCTTTCTTGTGGAAACTGGTGAATGCATCACGCTGCCCGCTTTGCGGGGGTTTTGCCTTGGGAGATTAGAAATTCACAGTAACGGTCCGCATACTCTCTCATGCCGGCGCGGATATCACGGTAGACGATGCGGTAGCCGAGTTGTTCTTCAACGGGTCGGACATCGAGCACGCCACGCATCTTCATGTCATACCGCTCGATCATACGACCCATGTCTTCGCCAATGTCAATGTCGGCTCCCGGCACCATTTCGCGCACGATGTCTGCGACTTGTCCTCCATTCACCAAAGGGCTCATTCCGCTGGCCGCATAAAAGACGCGGTGGCGGAGCCCAGCCGCCGGAACATTGAGTGCTGCCAGAGTGATGCCGGCAACGTCGTGAACGTGGGTATAATCTCGGGCCAAATAGCGCCCGTAAGGGAGCCGGACCTTCTCACCCCGCAAGGCCCCCTCCAGCATCTCGTTCATGAAAATGCTGTTGGTGGTGAAGAAGCCATAGGCCGCCGACGGACGAAGCTGAACAATGTCCAAGCTGAACAAATCGGCATAAGCCCAGCAAAAAGCCTCACCGGCCACCTTTCCAGCGCCATAGACGCCAGAAGCCGGTCCTTCAGCGGCCATCAGCGTTGGATGGTTGCAGTCAATAGGCTCGTACTGTCGCGTCGGCAGCACGCCAATGGAGCTGAAATTCACGAGGCGCTCGACTCCCCCCAGCAGTCGCACGGCCTCAAGTACGTTGACCGTTCCGCCAATCATCTGGTCGTAGACTTGTTTGGGATGGCTGTCCAGGCTCTCCATATCAATCGAGGCGGCCAGATGGACGACCTTGTTCGGCTGATACTTCTGCATCACTGCGATGAGCTGGGTAAGATTGGCCACATCGCCCTTCTCAACCCGCATCTCCTTCTCAAGGCGCTGCAGGAGCCAAGCCAGCGGACCGCGTCGCGGATAGAGGTCGAAGTTGATCACGAGGCTGCCGCTTTCCACCAACTGGCGGCACACATGGGTGCCAATGAAGCCGGAACCGCCAGTGACCAGGACCGTGTCCGCCATAACATTACTCCCCTACTGCAGAAATAGAACCCTCTGACTCGCACCGCTACTCGCGCGCTTCACTTGGCAGGCTCAATCAACTTTTGTCCCTTATGGTCCATTCGAAACTTCTTGCTCAACCTCGGCTCTCCGATTTTGGCCCTCGCCGCTCACGGCCGGCTCGGAATTCGACTTTTCAATGCTGAGAATCGCTCCTGACACCAGGGCTGCGACAATACCAATCCCGCGCACCAGATCGATTGATTCATGATAGACCGGAACGGCCACCACGACCGTGATCGCAGGAAACAACTGGGACAAGGGGGTCACAATGGACGCCTTCCCGTCACGATAAGCGGCAAACAGTGTCAGGCTTCCGGCCCCCATCAGGGCGCCGATAAGAATGCTCACCCAGCCCGATGTGGCAGGGATATTCCACGTCAGGGAGGAGTCGGTCAGAAACACGATGACATCCAGGAAAAGAAAACCTGCTGCGAAAGCGATCGTGGAGAGTTCGCAGGAGATGAAATAAGTGGCACCCTTCTGCGTAATAAAGGTAACGCCAAACAGTACTAGCGACAGCAGCGTGTACACCATCCAATCCGAGAAGAAAGTGACGTGAGTCGTGGGGGACGAGGGCGCAGGAGCGGTGTTCAAGAGGAAGATCGCCACCAACGACAGACCGATACCGAAGGCCTGGATGCGGAGGATTCTCTCCTTGAACAGAACAGGCGCCGCTAGGATGGGGATCAACGGCGCCATGCAGCTGATCGGAAAAACCAGAGACACCGGTCCGTTACTTTGAATGGCCTTGTAAATCATGATGTTTCCCGCTCCACCCATCAGCCCCGTGGCGGTTGCCAGCGCCAGTCCCTTGCCGAAGTGTGTGGCCTTCTTCAAGTTTTTCGAGAACAACAAGAGCAGGACGCAAGGAATAAGGCCGACACTGGAAAGAACCTGGACCATTGAGCCGGACAGGTCGCGGCTGGCAATTGGAGATAACAGGCTCCACGCTGCCCAAATCAACATCGAGATCGTGCAATAGGCCAGCCATCGCGGCATCAGGCACCTCGTATGTCCAGTGGAATCCAATCCATCCCGTCAGCCGGGACCAGGCGCTCTAACCGTCTGCCTGCTCAAACGCTGTACCGCTGGTACAGTTTCCGCAGTGTGGAGGTGGAGCGCCGCACTTCGTCCCCAGGATAGGTCAAAGGCCGCAGCCCGTCGGCAAACCAGCCGTGATAGCCGATCTGGCTGCATGCCTTCATGATGCCCTCGAAATCGTTCTCTCCCCCGCCGATGATGGCCGCGCCTCCGTTGCTGTCATGCAGGTGGAAGTACTTCACGCGTGGCCCCAGGTCGAGGATGTTTTGGCAGACATCGGGATCTTCCAGAAACGAGTGCGCCGTATCCACTAGGATCCCAAGGTTCGGCCGCGACGCGCGGTCGACAATCTCGCGGGCCTCGGCGCCGGTGTTGATGGTGCTGATCTCGAAGCGATTGGTGTACTCGAAAGCAATCGATACCTGGTGCTGCGCGGCGTAGTCAGCCGCTTCCTGCAACACCTCCACCAGCAGGCCCTTGAACCAGCGCATGGGCTTGCCCGGCACGGCCCCGCCACGCGCCACGCCAATCTGCTGGAGGCACTTCAGCTGCGCTGCAATCCAAATGTCACCCTTGAGAATTTCCAGCGCGCGCTCCCGTTGTTGCGGATCCGCGCTGACCAGGGCGGACTTGAACTTGTAGTGGATGCCACCACAGTTGACAGCGGAGACCCTGAGATCATGCTCGCGCAGCAGAGCCTGAAAAGCCCTGACGTCAAACTGCTCGGGGTTGCCCATGATTATCTCAACCCCGTCGTAGCCGAGTTCCTGCGCTTTCGCGAGAGACTGGGCGTAGGGCCCGCTGAGCATATCGTCGCCTTCATGGGGAAAGTCTGGAGCAAGAATGAAGACTGAGGTGTTCGCCATCGCAAGAGTTTCCTCAAGAGCTGATTGGGTTATTGAGGGCCTGAACACCCGCGGGCGGGCCAAGGTCGTCGTTTTTTGGAGTGTCTGCTAGAGAGGCTCGGCAGTTCTCAAGAAGGGCCACGCTTCAGGACATTTGCGTGGGCGAGGCGCGCCTCAGCACTCCAGCCCCCAGCCAGGTCAGGAAATTGCGGCGGTCAGTTCTCCCGTCCACCATCCTGCTGCCCTCGCAAATCGAACGTGAACAACGAATGCTTGCCTAGTTTCGCCCGCTCGCAGAAGCCATCTCTGCTTCAGCGACCACGGGATTTTCGAGCACCCCAATCTTTTCAATCTCCAGCCGCACCACATCACCGTGCTTCATGTACACCGGTGGATTTCGGAAGAGGCCGACACCGGCTGGGCAACCGGTGCTAACGATGTCGCCCGGCTCGAGGGTCATGATCCGGTTGAGGAACGAGAGCAGATAGGACAAGGGGAAAACCCAGTCGGAGGTGCTGCTATCCTGCATCAACTGCCCGTTGAGCCAAGTGCGCAGCCGCAGATGGTTCGTCGTCGGGTCGGAGATTTCATCCGCGGTCACCATGCAAGGACCCATGGGGGCAAAGGTGTCGAAGTTCTTGCCCAAAGTGATCTGGTGGTCTTTCAGTTGCACGTCGCGAGCCGAGGCGTCGTGGTGGATGGTGTAGCCAGCGATCGCCCCCATAATTTGCTTCTCATCCAGGTTTTTGGCCGTCTTCCCGATCACCACGGCCAGCTCCACTTCGTAGTCGAGTTGCTCAGTCATCGGCGAATGCACGATGGGCTGGCCCGCTCCAATAACGCAAGAGGGGAGCTTCGAAAAGAAGAAGGGAGTAGTGGGGAGCGTGGCGCCTGGTTCTTCTTCCAAGTGGCCGCGATAGTTGATACCGGAGCTGAGAATTTTGCCGGGGCGTGGAACCGGAGCGAGCAGTCGCAAGTCGCTAAAAGCGTGGGTGAGCATACCGTTTGCCTGTGCTTGCCTGGCAACGGCCATGGCCGACTCTCCGCCGCGCAACAGCGAAATCATGTCCGTGGGCAGGTCTGGGCTGGCGCTGAAGTCCACCAGGCGGCCATTTCGCTCGGCGCCGATTCGCTGTTGGCCTTTGAATTCAAAAGTGTAAAGTCTCATAGGATCTCCCTTTCATTTAGACGATGAATCAAAAGCGAGTGCTCTATTGGCCCCGTTCCCCTCACGCCATTGTCTCTAGCCTACGGATTCCGAGGAGACGTGATAGATATCGCCCGGCTTCAAGACAACCGACTTGGGAACATGGGTTCCGTTGCCTCTGGCGCTTTCCAGGTGACGATTGAACTCGCGCACGTCGTCACAATCCGGGTTGATGTAGTGACAAGGAAAGACCGTTTTGAGTCCGAGCCACTGCGCAGCCAGCGCGCCTTCGCGGGGACTCATCTCAGCACTCATCATCTGGCCCGCGGCGACTTCATGGACGTCTAGCTCCACGGGATTGGTGATGCCTACGCAGCCGATGGTGGGTTGGTACAGTTCACCGATCAGTTTGAGATCGCTGAATAAAGCCGTGTCACCATAGTGGTAGAACCGAACGTCATGATCTGCATAGACGATGAAGCCCATTGGAACTCCAGAAACAAAGGCCCCGTTGGGTAGGCGCATCTGTGACCAGTGGTGGCATTCCACCGGCTGAATCCGGATGCCAGCAACTTCCACGGCAATGCCCCATGTAGTCGCTCGAATTTGCGATTCAGGAATTTCTTTGGCTCTAAGGTACGCTTTGATCTCACCACCGCAGACCACCGGGGCGCCAGTCCTACGGGCAATCTTGGCCGTATCACCCAGATGGTCGTAGGCGGCGTGACTGACGAGGATCAGATCAACCCGGTCCAGCATCTCAGACTTGACGGGGCATCCCGGGTTCTCGTCCAAGAAGGGATCGAGCAAGATGTGCTGGCCCCGCCTGGTCACTATTTCGAAAGCGGCAACACCGAAGAAGCGGATCTGCGTGGTGGAGTAACTGGTGCTCATTGGGAGCTCCTCAATAGAACGTGTAAGTGTGCGAATCGCTGCCCCTCCCGGCGCTTATTTCGTGGCGGCTTAGAACGTCTCTTGCAGAGACTTCACCAGCCAGAATAGGGCGCTATTATACGGAGTAGGAATGTTCATTCGTTTGCCACACTCCACGATAGCACCTGTAATCGTGTCGATTTCAGTCGGACGGCGGTTTTCGACATCCTGGAGCATGGATGCCCTGACGCGGGAGGCTCGCTCCAGTTGCCGAGTGATGGCTTCCCAGCGCTCCTCGAAATCCAGGTCGATTCCCTGGGCGTTCGCCACGGCCACCACCTCGTGTAGCAGCGCTTTCATGAGTTCGATGGTCCCAGAGTGTTCGACCAGTTCGCCGGAGCGGAAGCGCAGCAAAGCACAAGCGGGCAGGGCACAGACATTGAGCGCCAGCTTGGACCAGATGACTTTGACAATGTTGCCAGTCAGATCCACTTCGAAACCCGCTTCCGACAGCGCCTGCCGGATTCTTGTTAGACGAGGGCTCACGCTACCGTCGAGTTCGCCAAGCATTGTCGGACCTCGCCCGGCATGCTGGATGTGCCCAGGAGCGAGGGTGGTGACACTGTGGAGGGTGACGCCGCCAAGCACTTTCGATTCCCCAACAATCTGTGCCAGGCGGGCCGTATTCCCCCAACCGTTCTGCAGTGTCAACACCCAACTGTTCTCACCGACCAACGACAACGCCCTGGTCATGGCGGCTTCCGTATGCGGACCCTTCACCAGAACAATGATCAAATCCGCAACTCCTGCCTGCGACGGATCCGCCGTGGCGCGCACGCGGATTGATTCCACTGGTCCGCTTTCGTTTGTGACCAGCAACCCGTTCGCATTGATGGCTTCGACAGCTTCACCCGCCACGTCAACGAGCGTGACCGCGTGCCCGGCTTGGGCTAGTCTGCCTCCAAACAGACAGCCCATGGCGCCTGCGCCTCCTAGCACCACAATCTTCATATTGAAACGCTCCATCCGTGGGAAATCTTCTTGAGAACGATGAATGCGAAATGGGGAGCCCTGCTATGAAGGCAGCTGTAATCTGCCCAACCTTTCTGTAACGCGGCGGGTCCACTCACGGCTACTGGCCAGGTGGGCATTCATCGCATTGCAAGCTCCCTCAACGTCACGGGCGTTGACACGATCCAAGATTGCGGAGTGATGGAAGATTGTATCCCTAATTGATCCCAGCGGGTCCAGCTGGTAGGCGCCTCGGTGGATCTGGGCCATCACATCATTGATGGAGTTTGAAAGAATGGTCATCAAGGGATTGCCGGTAGCTTCCGCCAACCCGTTGTGAAAGGCCAGGTCCGCCTCCACCGCTTCGTTGGCTGTCACCTTTCCCTTGCTGAGGATTCGAATGGATTTCTCAATCTTCTCCAGCTGCTCAGGCTCGAATCCCCTGGCAGCCAAGCTGGCTATCCTGACTTCCATCATTTCCCGAACTTCCATAATGTTTTCAGCAGTGATGGTTCTGGATCTCAAGAGTAAATTCATGGGCTCCAACATCAGGCTCGAGCCGAGACCCTTGACGTAAATTCCCGACCCTGTTCGCGCTTCGACGAGTCCTTTCGCTGACAGCAGGCGGACAGCCTCCCGGACCACCGTGCGGCTCACTCCGAGCATTCGCCCCATTTCCATTTCCGACGGCAGACGCTCCCCTGCCTGCAGTTCGCGATCAAGGATCAGGTTTTCCAACTGCTGCTGTGCTCGTACGACAAGCGTCTCATCGCGAAGGACTGTTTTGAGCAACGTGATGTGACCTCCTTGAAAGGCGAACCTCGCTTGATGAATGCTGTCGTACAGAATTTCTACTTAACTTCGACTCTTGTGTCAACGAAAAAATAGAAAATACTCTTGACAAACGGATACAAGCAGACCTAGCCTAGGTTAAAGACCTATTCTGCCACAAAGCTGAGGATAACTGTCCCGATTTTTCACTGCTTTTGTATAACCTATATGACAGCATTCTATCGGCATTGACTTGGCTTTCAACTGACGCAAAACTGATCATCTACTAGGAGGGTGGTTATGAAAACGTCTCCTTATGTCCGCTCGGTCATCCACATCGTTTTTGCGATTCTGTGGTTAACCCCATTGGTGAGGGCTCAGGTCACCAGCACGATTCAAGGTCGAATTACCGATCCATCGGGGGCCGTCATCGCCGGAAGTAGTGTGAAGGTAACCAATGAAGCCACCGGGGTCTCCCGTACCGGTCAAACCGCAGCAGACGGTTACTATCGGATACCGGACCTTCTGGCTGGGAAGTATGAGGTCCGAGCGGAGCAGGCTGGCTTCAAGACACTCATCAGAAGAGGTATCGAGTTGAACTCTCAGACAGTGCTGAGCCTGGACCTAGCGCTCGAGGTTGGGGAGGTCACTCAAACCCTCGAGGTGGCCGGCGAGGTCCCGCAGATCGAAACCACCGAATCACGAATCTCGGAGGTCCTGACGACGGAACAGATTCGGTCGCTTCCCACCATCGGCCGGGGCTTGATCACACTCACCGCGACCATCCCGGGTGTGCAGGGCAGAGCGGAAGACGGGCGCCCCGGACTCTGTTGCGACGGCTTCTCGAGCCTGGCATCCCCCAGCCTTTCCAGCGGTGGCAACGAGCTAAAGGCCGCCTACTTCGTGGATGGCATTGCTCTGCACTATGGAGATGGAATGAGCTGGAACTTGGCATTTACTCCCAATCTGGATGCAGTGGAGGAGCTCCGTGTTTCCACCAACCCGACTTCGGCCGACCAGGGCATTCTGAGCGGGGTGCAAGTACAAATGGTCACCAAAGGGGGGACCAACACGCTGCATGGCACCGGTCACTACACTTTTCTAGAGGATTCTTTTAACGCGCTGCCCTACGGGGCCAGCCGGGACGATGTGGGCTCGTGGCATCAGCGGTTTTTCGGCGGTACTGTCGGCGGAGCAATTGTCAAGGATCGGCTCTTCTTTTTCGGCGCCTATGAAGGCTTGCGCGAGAGGCGGGCGGCGCAGGGCGGCTCGACTGTCGTTGTAGAAACCGAGGCTTTCAAGAATTGGGTAACCGGGACTCGGCCGAATTCGGTGGCCGCGAAGCTCATGGCCAGCGATCCGCCGTTTCGCTTTGCCACCGATAATCTTGAAGATGTCAACGGCGACGGGATCATGGATCTTGGCACTGTCGTCATGGACCGGCCGAGCGACCGGAAGGGAGACCAGTATAACTTCCGGATGGACTACCAGACCAAGAGTGCCAAAGATCGCTTCTATGGCACATTCTGGCAGAGCAAGCCGGTTCAGTCCGTCCTGGATGTTCGTCCGACAATGGATTATTCGCAGAAAACTGGAACCCAGCTCTTCAGCATTGTCAATGCCCACACCTTCTCGCCAAACAGTCTGAATGAATTTCGGTTCGCAACGCTGGATGGCCCGAATTGGGACTTTCAGTTCACCAAAGACCGCTACAATGTTCCTTGTGTTCAGACCAACGACGGTGTGAGCTTCCCCTCGACGTTCTCCGGAGCCTGCAGTTATAGCTATGAGGTGCAAAATGTGCGTAGCTATGACTTCCGCGATACCTTCTCGTGGACGCGCGGTGCACAGTCCTGGAAGTTTGGAGGCAATTACCGCAAGGTGTACCTGACCGACCCGGCCTATCTGTTTGGGGACACGCCCGCCTACAACTTCACATCGATTGTCGACTTCGCGAACGATAATGCCTACCTCGAAACCCGGTCGGTCGACGCCGCGACCGGCAAGCTGCGTAACCCATTTGTGGAAGCACAGAACCGGCAACTCTCTTTCTTTCTCGAAAATTCCTGGCGCGTTCGCCCGGGATTGACAGTGAATCTGGGCTTGCGCTGGGACGATTACTTTGCCCACAAGATCGACGGCATCGAGGAACCGAGAGAAACCTATGGGCCCGTGTTCACCAGCGACCAGGTGACTCCGCAAGGGATTCTGGCTGTTCGCAACCAGAAGCTCGATCGGTCGTTCAAGCCCGATTGGAAAAACTTCTCACCGCGGATTAGTCTTGCCTGGGACCCCACGCGAGCCGGAAGATCCGTCATTCGCGGCGGGTTCTTCATCCTGCACGACGAGATCGCCTCACTGGGGCTCTACCGCCAATACTATGGCAATCCGCCAATCTCCTCGACGCTGAATGCCGGTCCCGAGTACGGCATTCCGATTGTTTACGGCATTGCCCCCGAGGGCACCCGCGACTTTCCAGTAAATCCGGGTCTGAAGGGGTCGAGCATCGATCCGGCGCTCGGCGTCTTCACGGGAACACGGCCGGGCTTAACTGGTTACGTGCAAGACTGGTCGCAGCCGATGGTGATCGATGCCAACGCAGCGTTCCAGCAGCAGGTCTTCACCGATCTGGCGGTGACGGTCGCCTATCACTTCCGGCGATCCACCAATGACTTGCTCTCGTTTAATGCCAACCGGTTTCCCGGCGATCTCACTGACGGGCTCCTGGACCGGTTGAGCCCATACTACGGTGCCATCAACACTAACGTGAACTGGGGCCGAAGAACCTACCATGGCGTGGTGCTCGACGCGAGTAAGCGCTTTGCCCAGGGTTGGCAGTTGAATGCCTCCTACAGCTACCATTATGGACTCACCAACTACGGCGGTGTGACGGAAGCTTACAAGCCGGAACTGGACTGGGCTCGTGACGAACCTTCTACGCACAACGTCAAGATGAACGCGCTGTGGGAACTGCCTTTCCTGCGCGGTCAGAAGGGCTTTGTCGGCAAGGCCTTCGGCGGCTGGCAACTCGCCACGATCTGGAACTTGGAATCGGGTCCTTACTTCAACCCCACCACCGGTGCCCAATTTGGGGGAGGAGGGGACTTCAACGCCGATGGCCAGCGGTCCGACCGGCCTGACCTCCCGCCTGGCGATGTGCCACGCTCTTTCAGCCACGATGAATGGATGACAGGAGCGCTCAACGCAAATATTTTCCCGCTACCCAACACCGTCCGAAACGGCACGCTGCCACGCAACTATTTCAACAGGCCCGGTTACACCCGGATCGATGCGTCTCTCGCCAAGAGGTTCCCCATCAATGAGAGGGCCACGATCCAGTTCCAGGCACAGGCTTCCAACCTCTTGAATCAGGTCAACATTTCGGGCGCCTCATCGGCTCTGACCTCTTCAGCTTTTGCCAGAGCGAGCAGTTTCTATCCGATGCGCGCCGTTCAGTTGTCCCTGAAGGTGATCTTTTAGACGGATAATTCGAGAACGAGGACATCGGGCGGTGAGTTTGCACTTACCGCCTTTTGTCTGCCCGGCTCAGAATACCCACAAAGCCATCGTAGTCTCTGAGACCGAGAGAGTACGCCAGAATCTGCATCAGTTACACATGAGAACCAGATGAATGGCGAGTGGCGCCAGGCTCTCAACTCTCCGGCTCCCTCGTCACAGCCCTGTTGAGACAGCCTGAGCTAGCTCAGGCCGAGCCTCACAGCGCACAGAGTTAAAGAGGTGCTTCTTCAATTCAGCACAGAGAAAGGGAAGCTGCGTCAATGCAGATGAAAGGCCAATGGCGAGGATTCTTGCTGTCGTGGAGAGATGAACTCTTCGAATCTGATTCCAAGCCGGCGATTCGGCGGAGTCTCGGAAGGCTAGGGCTTGCCACCATTCTTCTAGCATCCTTTCTTGCTGCTTCGGCCTTGGCAGCAGCCGATTTCCCGTTAACGCCAAGCGCCGATCGCCGCTATCTGGAGGACCAGAAAGGGCGGCCATTCTTCCTGAGCGGCGACTCGCCTTGGGATATTTTCCAGAACGTCGAACTCGCTGACGCACGTGCTTACCTCGACGACCGCCAGCGTCGCGGTTTTAATACGTTGCTTGTAACGCTTGTTGCTGATCGGCATGACCTGATGACGAATCGGTGGGGAGAGTATCCATTCCTCGCGCCGCTCGATTTCACCCAGCCAAACGAACCCTATTGGAAGCGCGTGGATGCTGTGATGGACGAGATGGCGAAGCGTGGGTTCCTGGTGGTGGCTTGTCCCACTTGGTTGGGGGCTGGCAAACCGATTTGGCGTGACGGAATTACGCCCACAGCCATGAAATCCTACGGCACGTTCCTCGTGAAACGTTACGGTCACTACCAGAATCTTATCTGGCTGTTGGGTGGAGACCGGAATCCGGAGCCAGACAGCGGGGCTGGCATACGTACGCTCGCGGAGATTCTGCGATCGGGTGCTCCCCATCAGTTGATCAGTTACCACGCGTCGTCCGAGTTTGCTTCAGCGCGATTTTTTCATGAGGAACCCTGGCTCCAGCTTAATTCTGCTTACACCTATCGGCCGTCCTACGAGCACTTGCCATCGGAGTGGCACCGGCGCAATCCGATCAGGCCCGTTTGGCTCTCTGAAACCGGTTATGAAGGAGAGGGGAATGGGAAACACGACTGGACTCCGCCGGAGGTGCGAAAGCAGCATTACTGGGCGTTGACAAGTGGGGCCTGCGGCCATGCGCACGGGTCAAAGCAGCTTTGGTGGTTTGGGCCTGGCTGGCAACAGTGGCTAGACCGGCCTGCGACTCAACACATGGAGCACATCCGTTCACTTTTCCAGCCTCGTTCCTGGTGGAAGCTTGTCCCGGACCTTGGCAATACTTTCTTGACCGCAGGCACGGGTGAACGGGGATCTTGGGACTATGCCACAGCAGCGTTGGCTGGCGACGGGAGCTGGGGGCTTGTCTTTGTCCCGTCCTCTCGCAGGATCACGGTGGACCTCTCCCGGATGAGCGGTCCGGTCAGAGCACGTTGGTTCGATCCGACAAGTGGTGTTTTCTCGCAGGCCGAAGTCTCAACACTTGAGAATCGTAGCAGCCGCGAGTTCAGGCCGTCCGGCAAGAACGCTGCGGGCGACAACGATTGGGTGTTGGTTTTGGAGGTCTTGGTCAGATGAGCAGGAGTGGCGCTTTTCGACGCACCCTTTTTAGCAGCACCGATTCAGGAGCTCGTTAAGCCCAGATGCACTCAACCCAATTGCCATCTCGCCGAACATCTCCCTCGCCAGAACCGGCCGCCTTGGTCCAAGTGAGCAGGACTCACGTTGAGTTCAAAGGCCGCCGCCTGCTCTACTTTGGAGGCAGCGACTATTTTCGGCTTTCCTGGCATCCCAAGATCCGGGCAACCGTCACTCAAGCTGTGCGCGAAATCGGGCTAACCGTCGCCTCGTCGCGCATGGTGACAGGGAATCATCCACTCTACCTGCAGCTGGAGAAAGCGCTCGCGCGGTTCTTCGGGTTTCCCTGCGCAGTGCTCACCACCACCGGTTACGGTGCTCCGCTGGTGGCGGCCCAGGCCTTGGCGGGCCACGTAAGCCATGTACTGGTGGATGCGGGCTGTCACGCCTGCCTGAAAGATGGCGCCGCCTGGCTGGGGGCAAAGATCGTCCGCTTTGCCCACAACGACCCCGCGGCACTGGCGCGCGCAGTTCGACGCTGCGGTAGGGGCGCCTCCATAGCCGTTTTCACCGACGGACTTTCGGCACACGAGGGCAGCATCGCACCGCTGCGGGAATACCTGGCGGTCTTGCCGGCAAACGCTTGCCTGCTTGTGGACGACGCGCATGGCGCCGGGACAGTGGGCCGCCGCGGTCGGGGTTCACTTGAGCTCTTAGGGTTGAGCGATCCGCGCTTCATCGTCGCCACGACTTTGAGCAAGGCGCTGGGGTGCTATGGCGGCGTCGTGCTCGGGCCACACTGGGTGCGTGATCGGGTCGTGCGCCACAGCCACATTCACTCCAGTAGCACGGCGCTGCCGTTGCCACTGGCCGCCGGGGGCCTGGCTGCGCTCCAGATGCTTGACGAGGAGGGCAGCCACCTTCGGCAACATCTACAGGCAAGTGTCCGCTTCGTCAAAGAGGCTTTCCGCCAAATCCGCCCGGAGTGTCTCGATTGGCCGGGACCGATGTTCTCCGTCGCGCCGCGCCAGACGGCTGTGCAAGACAAGCTCCGCCGAATGCTGCTGGTGTCCGGCATCTATCCGACGCTCATCCGTTATGCTTCCGGGCCCTCCGACCGATTTTTCCGATTCGCAGTTTCTACGGCGCATACGCGCAGCCAACTGTCTGCGTTGCGGCAGGTGCTCGCGCAATTCGGTCAGCTATATCCGGAGGATGGGAAATGATGGCAGAGCACCGCTTCTCCTTGGGTTGGAAACCCCGAGATTTCGGTGGCCCCCTTTGGACAAGGCTCTTCTTCGTCAATGGTAAGGTGACTGGCACTCTGACCAAGATGGATCATGAGGGAAACTCAGCTCCGCGCCTCCTTACGCTGAGCTTCCCAGGAATTCCGAGTGTCGCTCCTCCTTCTCCAGCCGCTACAGCGGAGGAGGGTTGTCGAACCGAGAGCGTTCGCGGAGGCCGAATCAGGTTCGTTGCAGGGATCTCGTTAGTCAGCCCAGTTGAGAAACACGGGATGGCCTTCAGAAAGGAAGAAACTTCATGACCGGAAAAGCTGCTCATTGTTTTACCAGGGTGTGGAGTATGACTCGGACTACGCTGTTGGCCATTCTTGTCTGCACGGTAGGCATTGCGACCGGAACGGACCTGCGCGTCAGCGACGATGGGCGGCATCTGGTCCGAAAGCAGGACGGCCAGCCCTTCTTCCTGCTTGCCGACACAGTCTGGAACGTGACACACCTGCTTAACCGCGACGACATGCAGTTCTACCTTGATCGCCGGGCCGCGCAAGGCTTCAACACAATCTTCTTTTCGGGCATCTCAGAAAGCGGCGGCAACAAAGCCAATGCTTACGGCGACACGCCCTACCTCAACGACGACTTTTCCAAACCCCAGGTAACTCCGGGGAACAACCCTGCCGATGCGCAGGAGTACGATTTCTGGGACCACACCGAGTTTTTCATCCGGGAGTGCGCGCGTCGTGGTCTCTACGCGGCGCTGAATCCAATCTACGCCAGTTGGTATGTCAGAGACGGTCACGTCACGCTGGCCAATGCAGAGCGAGTGGCGCGCTTCTGGGGCGAGCGCTTCGGACACTACGCGAATATCATCTGGGTGATGGGAGGCGACATCCGGCCCGACTTCAAAGCGGAGCATCTGGAGATTCACCGCTTGATGGCGCGCGGCGTAACGCTGGGCGCCAGCGGGCTCGAGGATCACAGCAGGCTGCTCATGTCCTATCATCCGCCCGGCAATGGCACCTCGGGCCAGTGGTTTCACAACGAGCCCTGGCTCGACCTCAACATGGAACAGACGGGCCAGGCCGACCGCCCGGGCTACGAACTGGTGAGCGAGGACTATGGCCGCTCACCTGCCAAGCCGATGGTCGACATCGAGCCCTGGTATGAAGCGCACCCCCACAAGATCCGCGCCGGCAACCGCCTGGCTAGTGACTTCGACATCCGGAAGCGCGCCTACTGGGCCGTGTTTGCGGGTGCCTGCGGCCATGGTTATGGCGAAGCGAGCGTGATGCTGCTGTGGCGTCCCGGTGACTCGGCCTTTCGGGACACCGAAGTCATCTCTTGGAAACAGGCCCTCGACCGTCCAGGCGGACTCCAATTGAAGTACTTGCGCCGCTTGATGGAATCCCGCCCGATGCTCGACCGCGTGCCCGACCAGTCGCTTCTAGCCTATGACGCAATGGAATTCAACGACCGTATCCAGGCCACGCGGGGCAAAGACTACGCCATGATCTACAGCACATCTGGCAGCCGCATTGAGGTGCACCTGGGCCGGATCATCGGCGAACAGCTGCGCGCCTGGTGGTTTGACCCGCGTAGCGGCGAGGCTAGAGACGCCGGAATGCATCCGAACCGTGGCAAAGTCAGTTTCCAGCCGCCGTCGCTTGGGCTCGGTCACGACTGGGTGCTGGTTCTCGACGACGCTTCGAAGAATTTTCCACGACCGGGAAACGCCAAGAACTGAGCTCGTGATGAAGGCAGGCGGAGCCACCGTTTACTTTGTTTTTGGCGTTTATGCCAGATATATTTTGGGGAGAGTGATCCAGGAAGCCATTGCTGGTAGACCCTCTTGCGATGTTTGCTTTTCCGGACACCACACTTTCCTCTTAGGCTTTCCGACTCAAGTCCAGCCCGGATGGTCGCTACCGCTTAGAGGGTGTTTAGAAAGGCACCTTTTGGTTCGTACCCCTTACCAACTGAGTTTTGCCTATGAGTTTGATGGCCGCCTGAATCCCCTTCTCTATGGAGGTCTTGGGAGGGGTGCCGCGAAGCGCCGGGTTGGGTTGTCGGCAGTCAGCACCCATCCCGAGGCCTCCGGCCTCCGACCCCTCCCACCAGGGGACTGATTTTCGCAACAATTCTGCACCGCCGTTCCCCATATGACCTTCGGGTACATGGCACTCATTGGCGTGCAAAATTCAGGTGCCGGCAAGAGGTGATACATGGCCGAACTGCAGTTCGCGATTATCGGAACGGGTTTTTGGGCGCAGTTCCAAATTGGAGCCTGGAAGGAATTGACGGGCGCACGGCTAGTGGCGGTGTGTGACCGCGATCGCGCGCGAGCAGAGGCAGTGGCTCGCAGGTTTGGCATTCCTCGGGTTTATGACAACGCGGAGCGATTGATCGATTCCGAGAAACTCGATTTCGTCGATGTTGCCGTGGGACCCGAAGCGCATGCTGCCTTGGTGCTGCTGGCCGCGCGCCATCGTGTCCCCGTCATTTGCCAAAAGCCCATGGCGCTCGACTTTCCGAGCTGCCAGCAAATGGTGGATGCCTGCCGCGAAGCAGGAATCCCTTTCTTGATTCATGAAAACTATCGCTGGCAGGAACCCATGCGGCGTATACGAGCAGGTGCTCGAATCCGGCCGGATTGGAAGGCCGTGCCGTGCCCACATCCAGTTCAGTCACGGAGATATTCGGCTGTTTGACAACCAGCCGTACTTGTTTACCCAGCCTCATTTCGCCATGTTCGACATGGGCCCGCACCTTCTCGATCTGCTCCGATTCTTCTTTGGCGAATCCGGAGAGCGTCTATGGCCACGAATTCCATATCCACCCGCGTTTCCAAGGGGAGGACATCGTTTCAGTGCTACTCGCCTACCAACGGCTTGAGTTGTCACTGTGAGTTGACGCTGGCGCACGACGGACTACGAGGTGTTCATTGAAGGCGAAGAGGGAACACTCAAGTGGGAGACCGGCGGCCGGCTGGTCGTTACGTCCCAGGCGGGTGAGTTCGCCGAGACACTGGTGCCTCGGCGTTACGACTGGGGTGACCCGCGTTACAGTTTCGCTCATTCCAGCATCGTCACCACGAATGCCAACCTGTTGGCGGCGCTCCGAGGCGAAGGCCAGGCCGAGACAACCGCAGAAGACAATCTCAAGACTATGCGCCTAATCCACCTGGCCATCGAGTCGGCAAGACGCAACCAAGTGCTGCTTCTTTCTTGAAGTCGGAGTACGGGTGTCTTTCGATGCACTGGCGGCCCTCATCTGGGTGAAGCTGTCATACCAGGCTCGTTAGAGTGTTGCTGTGCCGCTTAGGCCTTGCCGCTGTTAGTTAGGGGTTCCAAACGAATGCAAAACTCGACCGAACCTATAACTTCGGCGCCAACAACAAATGCGGGAGACTAATGCATGAAACCTTTGCTGACTTCAGTTCTTGCGATACTTGCTTTTTCGGGTCCCGTACTTTCCGCTCCACCTTTCCGTTTCTCGCCGACGAGAAAGGCCAGCCCTTTTTGGTCCACGGTGACTCGCTCTGGGAGAGCGTGTGGCGGCTGACGCGCGAGGAAGTCTCGGATACCTCGACAGGCGGGTGGCGACTTGGCTGCGCTGGCTGAAGGCTTCGGAGATCAACGGGAAGCTTCGGGAGGGCGCGACGCGATACATCCTGTCTCCGGCAGACTCTTCTGGGCTGAAGTAGGCGAACCAACTCAGAGGGACCATGGACAGCAAACAAGCCAGCGCTCCGGACGCCCGCGGATCATCATTGGCGTTCATCCAGCGCTACTACGGTTCCGCGTTCTCCGTGGACCTTTTGGGTGCCGGCTCCGCCGGCTGAGGAACTCACCATGATTCTCAGTCAATTCAAACTCGACGGGAAGGCGGCCATCGTGACCGGTGCCAGCACCGGACTGGGCCAAGGAATTGCCATCGGACTCGCCGAGGCGGGGGCTGACATTGTAGGGGTGGGCAGCCAGCGCAGCTTTTCACAGACGCAGCAGGCTATCGAAAAACTGGGTAGGCAGTTTGTGCCCGTTAAAGTGGATTTGTCCAGGCTGGATTCCGTTGCGGCGATCGTCAACGTTGCTCTGGAGCGCTTCGGCCGGATTGACATTCTAGTGAATAATGCAGCTGGACAGCGCCGCAAAGAGGCGCTTGAGTTCACAGAGGAAGAGTGGGACTACGTTCACAACGTCAATCTCAAAACGGTGTATTTCCTTTGCCAGGCTGCTGCTCGGGAAATGCTCCAGCAGGGAGGCGGGAAGATTATCAACATCTGCTCGGTGCTCAGCTTTCAGGGTGGGATTCGGGTGCTGGCTTATACGGCTAGCAAAGGCGGCGTGGCCCAGTTGACCAAGGCGCTGTCAAACGAACTGGCGCCGCGAGGCATCAACGTCAACGGCATTGCGCCTGGTTACATGGCCACCGAGTTGAATACCGCGCTGTTGAACGACCCAGTGCGCCTGCCACAGATCAACGTGCGCATTCCCGCGGGGCGCTGGGGAACAGCCGACGATTTGAAGGGAGCGGCAGTGTACCTAGCCTCAGCCGCCTCGGACTACATGCACGGCCACATCCTGGTCGTCGATGGCGGCTGGATGTCGCGGTGAGCCAGGCTCTCGATGCCACCGCTTGGCGCCGCGCCTTAGAAAAGCGAGACCTTGTCATCGCTCGCGGCCATGCCTCACTTCAAGGAGTTTGAGAGTCCTCTGGCGCGCTCCTGATCAGCAAGAGCGTAGACCAGTATCTACTCCCGATAACTCGTTTGTACATGAAGCCTGATTCTGTTCTGCTTGGAGCTATCGCCGACGATTACACGGGTGGGTCGGATCTGGCCTGCATGCTCAGTGAGCGCGGGGTACGCACCGTCCAGGTTCTGGGAATTCAGCCCGATGATTTTGTGCAGGCATTGCAGGGCTATCAGGCAGTTACTATTTCCCTGAAGTCCCGTTCCCTTCCCCCATCGGAGGCCTGCACTCTCTCGGTTCGAGCTCTGGATCAGCTCACCCGACTGAAAAAAGTGCGGCAAGTTCAGTTCAAGTATTGCTCGACATTCGATTCCACGACGAAGGGAAACATAGGCCCTGTGATTGACAGTCTGATGGATACAATCGGAACCGCGTTTACTCTTGCGGTTCCATCGCTGCCAGTGAATGGTCGCACGCAGTATCTCGGGCACTTGTTTGTGGGTAAAGAGCTGCTTTCGGAGTCGCACCTTCGGCATCATCCTGTCACTCCGATGACGGATTCGAATCTCGTTAGGCATTTGCAGGCACAGACCCTGAGACGGGTGGGCCTCGTTGCCTATCCTGTCGTCCGGTCGGGTGCAGAGAGCATTCGGCGGGAGTGCTCCAATCTTCAGTTGGAGGGAGTTGCTGTCGCTTTGGTCGATGCGATCACGGATGAAGACCTCGAGAAGATTGCTGAGGCCGCTGTTGATCTTCCCTTGATTACCGGCGGCAGCGGCCTGGCTATGACACTGCCTGCTGCCTGGACACGACGAGGTTTGTTTACACCGACGCTGTCCGCAGAAACGCCACGCACCAAAGAATCGGCAGAATCTGTTTTGATGCTTTCGGGAAGCTGTTCAGACGCCACTCTTCGGCAGATCCACGAGTTTCGAGCTATTGGTGGCCGACTCATTCCTCTGAACGTTCTTCGGCTGGTGGCACACGGACCCGAGGCGGAAATCAGCTTTCTGCTCTCAGAAGTGAAAGAAGCCCTGCGGCGCGAGATTTCGGTGCTGGTGTCCAGCTCCGCCAGCGCGAGCGAACGGGAAATCGTTTTTAATGAGCCTGGAACAGGCGGCCGATCTGCAGAGGATATTCGCCTCCTGATTGAGCAGGTCTTTGCCGGCCTAGCCATAGGCGTCGTGCGAGAGGGCTTGTCACGACGGCTGATTGTGGCGGGCGGTGAGACTTCGGGAGCTGTGGTGGATGCATTGAAGATCCAAGCTGCTGAGGTAATGGGAACGATTGATCCGGGAGTACCTTACCTTGTGAGTGTGGGCACGCTATCGCTCGCGCTATCGCTCAAATCGGGTAATTTTGGCAGCCGGGACTTCTTCATCAAAGCCTCCAGACGGCTGACTAATATTTCGCTTTCTTGATTGGGAGATTAACTGATGCACCACCCCGAACTCGAACGACTTTGTGAGGCTGGGACCAACTTCTACGACCGAGGCTACGCTTTTGGGTCCACCGGCAATCTGTCGGTTCGCGTCGACGAAACGGTCTGGATCACTCCCACTGGTTGCAGTCTAAAGGGGCTAAAGCCCGAATTGCTAGCTCAGATCGATCTAGCAGGAGAGCGTCTAAACACCAACGCTCCCTCCAAGGAATATCCGTTTCACATCGCTGTCTATCAGACCCGGCAGGAAACAAAAGCTATCGTGCATCTGCATTCAATTTATTCGGTAGCTTTGTCCTGCTTGGCGGAGCTGAATCCGGAAGAACCTCTGCCGGCGATCACACCCTACTACTTCATGCGAGTGGCGCCCTTGGCGGTGTTGCCCTATCTTCGGCCTGGCTCTTCAGAGTTGGCCGCTGAGGTCGGACGGGCCTCTCGGTCGCACGATTGCCTGCTATTGCGCAACCATGGCCTGATTGCCCTTGGGGAGAGCGTGAGCGAGGCTGTAGACCGGGCCGAGGAACTGGAAGCAACTGCGCGCTTGCGTTTCCTGGTGAGGAATGAGCCGTTGCGTCATCTCACTTCTGAAGAGGTAAAAGATCTACGGAAGGTATTTCCAATAAAACCATGAACCCACTTCCGCTTAGTGTTCTCTACTATGGCAAAGAACAGGCCTTGCCGGAAACCAGGGAGCTGCGAGCTGGTCCTTTGAGTGCCGCGCTTGAGGAAGGTGATCTGCTCTCCATCCGCTGGGGAGGGTTTGAGTTGCTGCGTAGAATCTACGTGGCCGTCCGGGACCGCAACTGGGGCACTGTGCCCCGCCACTTGAGAAATTTGAAGGTACACTCGGATCCGGGTTCTTTCAGAATCTCCTACCAGGCAGAGCATCGACAGGGTGAAATCAATTTCGTTTGGGACGCGGATATTCACGCGACGGCTCAGGGCACCCTGACGTTTTCCATGCAGGGAGAGGCCCGTTCAACGTTTCTTCGCAACCGGATCGGCTTTTGTTTGTTACACCCGGCAGCCGAGTTCGCAGGGTGCCGGTTCACAGCTCAACGGGATGACGGGAGCAAGGTTGAAGGATCGTTTCCCACAGCTATTGCCTTGGAACAACCGATCGTCGGAACAGAATGTATGCAGGCACTGGCATTTGAGGCCGAGCCGTCGGGCCTTCGGGCGGAAATTGAGTTCAGCGGCGACCTCTTTGAAATGGAGGATCAACGCAACTGGACAGATGCCACCTATAAAACCTTCAGCACGCCGCTTTCTCTGGCCTGTCCAGTCGAAGTTCGGAAAGGCGATCGGGTATCGCAGGCCATTAGATTGAAGATCACTGATTTACAGGCAGCTCGGCCGGTTTTGGTGGAAGAAGGCAGAATAAAGCTTGTCGTAGGCGAGGCAGTCGGAATGAAGCTCCCTCGCATTGGACTCGGGTTGGCAACCGAGGGCCGTACCTTAACCGAGACAGAGATCACCCGCCTCAGAGCCCTTCGTCTTTCACATCTGCGAGTGGATTTACGTCTGTCTGAGGTCGGCTATTCAGATATCCTCGCTATGGGGGCCAATCAAGCGAAGCGACTGGAGGTTTCGCTGGAAGCCGCGCTATTCCTTTCCGACCCGGCTGAGGGCGGACTACGGTCGCTGATTGAAATGCTCCAGCGCCTCCAGCCACCGATCTCTCGCTGGCTGCTTTTTGATGCGACCGGAAATGCTGCCTCCGAAACGTGCGTGAAACAGGCCCGCCAACTCCTAGGCTCTTGGAACTCCCAGACACAGTTTGCTTCTGGAACCGATGCTAATTTCTATCAGCTTGGGCAGGCACGCCCGCCGGTGCAGTGGCTCGATCTTCTGTGCTACTCGATTCATCCCCAGGAGCATGCATTCGACAATCGATCGCTGGTTGAGACCCTTGAAATTCAGGGCGAGACGGTTCGCAATGCTCGTGAGTTCGCAGGTAACCTGCCCATCGTGATCAGTCCGGTAACGCTCAAGCCAAGATTCAATCCAGACGCCACCGCAGCCTTACCGAGCCCACAGGCAGGGGAGCTCCCGCCAGAGGTCGATCTCAGGCAGATGTCTCTGTTCGGTGCCGCCTGGACGCTGGGTAGTTTGAAGTCGCTCACTGAGAGTGGCGTCATCAGCACCACCTACTATGAAACAACAGGCTGGCGAGGTGTGATGGAGAGGGCGGGTGGCTCGCCTTTGCCTGAACTGTTCCGTTCCTTGCCTGGCTCAGTTTTTCCGCTTTATCACATTATGGCTGACGTGGGGGAGTTCCGAGATGGAGAAATTGTAGCGGTGGAGTCCAACGCTCCCCTTAAGGCGACGGGTTTGGCTTTCTTCGGCGACGACATCAAACGCTTGCTCATGGCCAACCTGACAAGCGATCCTCAACGTGTGGTTGTGGAGGGCCTAGCCGATCGAGTCCGGCTCTGGCAGTTGAACGAGGATTCGGTGATGCAATCGATGACGAGCCCGGAAGAGTTCCGCTCGCGGCCAGGAGATCCGCTGCAAACCTCGGCGGGAACACTGGAACTTACTCTGAGCCCTTACGCGGTTGCGAGGATCGACGAGGATCCAGGATAAAGAGCACCCATCGCGATTATCGTCGAGGGATCAAGAGGCTTTGCAAGCAACAGACTGGTGGCCCGAAAAGGCAAGATTTGTATTGATCAAAGGCAACTGACCATGGAAACTCTTATGGGATTGACGCTTCGTATCTGCTCCCCATTCCAGCGGCGCTGATTGTCATCAACATAGTCAACGACGCAGTGCTTGCCCGGTCGATGTGGCCCCTGGTGCCGGCGGCCATCATGACGGTCTGCCTTGGCTGCTTCGCGCAGGGGCAAGTTCGTGGTCTGGGCTCTGCTGGATTAGCTCAAATTGCGGGGCAATGAACACAACTGGGACCCAGGGTGTGGCCGAGGAGCACTGATATTGATAGTGGCTCAACTGCTCACCACGGCGCGCGCAGTCAGTATGGAATCTCTAGAGAAAAGGGATCAATCGGGCATTGCCGTTGAGGCAACATGGCAAAACATCGACGGCGAGGGAGTTGCCGATCGTGTTGATCTGCACACTGGCGGTATGACCGCGCTGCCCTTCCAGGGCGAGAACCTAATAGGCTCAGCCTTTCTCCTGGGTAGCGAGATCAAAGTACTCGCGCCAAGCCTTGATTTTTCCATCTTGCATTTCGAAAACGCCGGCGATCGGCAGCGCAGTCGATTCGTTCGTTCATAACGGTGTCACCCAAAGAGATCTGATTCAGGACTTCGATCTGGAGTCCCTTGAAACAGACCGGAAGGTCCTTGAGGCTCTCGTAAATCTCGGCTCCCCTTGTGGGTAGTCAATACCAGGTCCGCAGCATAGTAGGGCATTACGGAAGGGCCGCCTCTGTGGAGAGAGCAGGTTGACGCATAGACGCGATGCAGGAGTGAGCCCGGTCTCTGTGTTCTCCCAGCAGGGACTTGTCGTCCGTCACACGCGTGGTTGCACCGTTCCTACCAGACGATGGCAGAAAGCAAGGAGACGACCGAAGCGAGCCTCCTACGCTGCTTCGCGCCATGAGTAGCGATGGTGAAGACCTCCCAAGCGTTCGCTTGAAATCACCGTCGCCTCCGGTGACGGTTTCTTTTCGACTGGCCGCAGATCGGGTGTGTCTTTGCCGAGAGCGTCGTGAATACGGTCCTCCTGATAATACGCCCTGTAATCGCGAACAAGCCGGCGCAAGTGTTGTTCGTGTAGCGGGATCACGTGATCCAGCAGCTCCCGTCGGCAACTTCCCACCCAGCGTTCCGCTATACCATTTTGCCAAGGTGATTGGACGCTCGTCTGCTTGAGCGTTAGACCTGCTCCTTGTAGGAAGGAGACCACGTTGGCATCGAACTTTGCATCACGATCCAGGATGACGTAACGATACGAGGCCGCTTCGGGAAAGGCCTCGCGCAGTTGTTGGACGACCCACTCCGCCGTCGGGTGTCGGGTCACGTTGAAGTGCAGAATCTTCCGGCGTCCGTGCTCGATGACGAAGAAGCAATACAACACTTGGAAGGTCATCGTCGGGACGGTGAAGAAGTCGAACGCAGCGATCACCTCCCGGTGATTCCTGAGGAAGGTCAACCAAGCTTTGCGGGAATCACCGCGGCGCCCAACACGTTGCAGATACCGGGCTACGGTTCGCTCGGAGATAACGAAGCCCAGTTTCTGGAGTTCTCCATGGATCCTGGGCGCTCCCCAAGTCGCATTCTCTTCGGCCAGGCGGTGGATGAGGGCCCGAATTTCGGCGGTAGTTTTCGGTCGGCCAGCAGGTGCTCGTGATTGCCACTTCCAGAAGAGTCGAAATCCCGCCCGATGCCAGCCGACGACTGTCTCTGGTTTGACCGCCACTAAGACTTCGGCCCACCGGGACCAGACGCAGCGCAGGATAATCCAGAATAGTCGGTCGAATTGATTCAAGCGTGGACGCGGCCGTTTCCTCTTGAGCACGACGATCTGCTGTCGCAAGGCAAGGATCTCTAGGGCGGTTTCACTCCGACTGCGGAAGAAAACTCGGACAGAAGTCAAAAGAGCGAGGATGAATTCGAACATGAATCCCAGTTTGTAGCACGCGTCACATCATCCTCAAAGATCAACTACCCGGAATTACAAGTTGGTGACTGAAGGACGTTACCGAGTTTTGGCTACCCACAGCTCGGTAATCGCCTGATCCTTCCGCTGAAGACACCGGCCAAAACGATCGGAGCTGTCCAGAATCGTGAGAGGCTGGGAGGCATGCTCAACTACTACTATCGCGAAGCCGCCTAATGAGACCCGGCTCGGCCCCATGATTTGAGGCCGAAATCTCTCTCGATGGCTCCTGATAGGTGCCTATCCGGACCGCCTTGAGCTACCATTCCGGGAGATGCTCGACGTCAAAAGACTAGCTCTTCTTCCCTGGAATTGTCGTTTTCCGGTTGTACCGGCCAGCGTTCACTGAGCACTCCAGTTTTTTGGACCATACGGGGAAGGACCTAACGGGTTTGAGTGGCATGGTCCCCAAGAGAAAGTCTGAAATCGTAGTGAATCTCTTGGAGCTCATTCCGGGTGTCACCGCAGAAGCTAGTCCAATAAAATACCGATATGCTCTACACCCGCGTCCACCGCAACGGCTTCCAAGTCATCCTTGACCAGCATCCAACAAAGCGCGGTTGGTGGTCGATTCATACAATTGCGCGTAGCAGTGATGGAGCGCGCTCAAAGTCATTAGGACTGATGGCACACTCGAAGAGGCGAAGGAAATCGCCGACACCGTAACAATTGCGAATCACGAGTGCACTGAAGAATGCAAAGAGTGGGTAACGTTATGAAGTTATTGTTATTGTACGAGCAAGAGTGAAGCGGTACTAGATCCCTCTGTCTTGCCGTCGTCAGCCTTTTCATGGATGACGATAGCACTGCCACCCCGGGTGAATAACGAGTTGGCACCTTCCCTTAGGGTAAAGTGGGTATTGACTACTTTTGCATTCCCCTTGCCATCCGCTCCTACGGTGATATTAGGTAGGCGCCAGCGTGCGGACCATCGGGATTCATCAAGTCGTGCTTCTTTCCTCCGGGATTGAAGTGCGCGCCCGCTGATTCGAAAGTGGGTGCCTCACATTTACCAATCGAATGGATATGGAAAGCATGTGTTCCGGCGGGAATCCACCCTTCCAGCAGTTCTCTTTGCTCCATCGCTCATGTCCTTGGCAGCCGCTTGTAAGACGGTTCAATTCCGACCTGACACGATGACGCCGTTGCAGTGCCCAACTGTTCTGAATCGCCGTGAATTCCTGACAGCCCGCTCATCTCCTCAATCGCAGAGGCCGAATCAAACATTGGATCCTTCCTCAGTGACAAATGCTTACTTGCGCTGGCCACGGTTCCTCGACTCTTCACCGGCTCCGAGTATCGAGAGACAGATTCGAGTCCCACAAATTCCGCAACCTTGTGTTTGTTAAATCGTACAGTGTTCAAGGCTCTCGAAACAACAAACCTTCGCTGTCTTGGATCATCAGACGGAATCTCGAAACCAGGGAATAACCGCAGTGTGATCCGGCTGCGCACTCGGTTCCGCGACGGACCAACAGCTTCCCTACCGAGTCACTGCATTCCAGCCACCATCTGAGGGTAAGCCACCTAGCACACAAATTTTTTCTGTCTCCCTCTTTACTGTTTGCTCTCCTGAACACTCATTATGAATAGAGAGGAAAAAAGCACGAAACTGTTCGAGCCCCAGTGGCACGCGGCCAGGATCGACGTGGCCGAACAGCGAGGCATCGAGGTCTCTTTAGGCGACCGGCTTCTCATTCGGCGCAACGATCGCCGCAGGGGCTTGACGAACGGTGGTGTCGTCTCGGTCTCTAAGCTCGACGCCGACGACACGATTCACACTTGTGAAGGGGCCGTCATCAACCCCCAATTTCGTCACTTCTGCCACGGCTACGTCGTGACCAGCCACAAGTCCCAGGGTCGCACGCAAACTTCTATCATCCTGGCTGCCGAGGAAGTGGATGCCAAGGCGGCCTATGTCGCCTGCTCGCGTGGCCGTGAGCGCTGCAGTGTCTTTGTTCCCGATCTGACGCACTTCCTCAAACGGCTGCCTCTGTTCGGGAGATCGCACAGCCGCTTTGGATCTGGCGCCGCCTCTCCACCGCTTCAAACTGCCTCTGTCGGGTCTACCCCAATCCAAACCTCGCGGTCTCTGGGAATTCGTGAAGGAAAACCGCCTGACTTGGATCTCTCGCTTGCGCGGAGGGATTTCGCCGTTCGCTAAAGCAGGATCTCAAAGAACCGGGCCTCACTGCGAGGCGCTTTGGCCTTGAGCCCACTCTGGAACTTTGAAAGGAGCAACCGATGTCTTACGTCAGTCCACTGAACCTATCCCGTGACGAGGTGGTTTGTTATCTGAAGCGCGAGGGACCTCAGTCGGGTCCCGTGCTTGTTTCTCTCAATGGAGAACGCCGCTTGCTGGTGGATTCTCTGCTGACCTTGGCTGAGCTGAGCGACGATGAGCGCCTGCTGACACTCCACTATCCATTCGGCCAGCTTCGCATCCGTGGCCATCAACTGGGGGAGCTGTTTGAGGAGGTTCGTCGTGGCCGTTTAGGTGAAGTGCGCGAACGTGGTGGACCGGCTCGATCGGAAGGACTGTGGCTGGACCGTTTCGAGTGGGGCTTCCCCATCGAGCAGGATGATCTGGCCTCTGTGGTGAAAGACGCAACGCGGGAATTTGGCAGGTTGCAGTGAGGAATAGACTCGCAGATCCACCACCTTGAGGCTCTTCACTGATGTTGAGGTGGCGGCGAGGACTCGTTTCGATTTGGAGCTAAGACGCAATACGTCTAACGGTTCTTAGACTGATTTCCAGAGCTGAGGCGAAGCTGGGACATGTCGCAGCTTCGTCTCAGCTCTGTCACAGCTTTTCGCGACCGTCGAAGATCAAGCCGGTACAGAGCTGGGACACGAGAAGAACAAGACCCATGCTGAGAAAACCTTACGACTCACAGTTGATTCCTTATGAGCTCGAAATCCTAGAGCTCCGACACACGCGTCCTGCCACCTCGTATGCCCGGATTGGTCAGGTATTAAACGAGCGGCATGGGCTTCAAGTGAGCCGAAATGCCATTTTTAATTTCGTCAAGGTCCGGGCTCGATGGCCTAAAATTAAAGGACAGCTTCCAGAAAACAAAACGGCGTCCTCCACTACGGCAGCTCTGGGCACTTCGGGTTCACGCCCCTCCGCAGCTAGATCGGCGACCACAAACCAAGCCAAACCCACTCGCCCGCAACCCAAACCGAGCCAGGTCCCATCACTGGTGCACACCGCGCCGGGTGGCTTCATTCCGCTCAAGCGAGACCAACCGTCAACGGTACGCCAGACGCCTAAAGACCTTCACTCCGAGCGCGGAATACAACCTCGAACGCCTCACGCCCGAACAGATGGAGTCATTTTTGAAGGAGCTCGACGAAGAACTCAACGCCAGTAAAGGAGGCTGACCATGTCCTGTACCGTCATTTTCACTGCCGGCGCCAAGGGAGGTTCCGGAAAAACCACCGCCGCCCGGTTTCTCATCACTTATCTCAGGGAGCACGGCGCCGATCCCATGCTGCTCGACCTCGACGATGAGAACCACACCTTGACTCGCTTTTTCCCCGAAGCCCTCCAGATCGACCTGCGTCACGAGTTCGCCCACGACGTCTTGATCGAGAAGGCTCTCAGCGGCGATCACCAGATCATGGTAGCCGACCTCAAGGCCGGCACCGGTCACGAGGTTCTCCAATGGTTCCTGGATCTTCCCTTCGAGGAGCTTCAGGCCAGAGGGGTCCAGTTCGTCTGCGTCGGCTCGGTGACCAGCGCACCCGACAGTGTACAGTCGTTTCTCAACTGGACCGCATCGCTCGAAAACCATGTGCGTTACCTGGTCTTCCGCAACCTCAAAGACGGCGACAATCTCTATGATTACGACCAAACACGTCAGGCCGCCGAGTTCCGCCGCCTCTATGCCCCGGTCCACGTTACGGTTCCCAAACTTTCGCCTCTCTATCAAACGGAACTCGAAATCCGCAAGCTGACCATCACTGAAGTGCTCGACAGCACAAACGGCACTTCGAGCCGCGGCAACTCGCTCGGCCCTATCTTGTCACCACTGCTGGCCAGGGCGCGTTTGCGCAGCTATCAGCGAGCCATCTACGAGCAACTCGACCAGTGGCAGCACCTGTTCCTCTCAGACCGAATCCAGCCGGTCGAACTCGACCCGGGCGTTCCCGTTGGCGAACCCCTCGAGGGCTCCACGCGCGGATCGACGCAACGGTTATCGCACCGCTCCAGCAGCAACTGACTGATCTCGCAGCGGCCAATCAGGTATTGGACCAGGCTATCGAAAAAATAACACGGCCGCAGTTGGGATGCAGAAGCACATCACCGTGGCCCGGCGTATCACACCTCAGCGGCTACGTCCTCGCCTCGCTGGTCATCGTCGTTGTTCTGATGGCGGGGTCCTGGCGGTTCATTCGCAGCTCTTACGCCCAGCAAATGGAGCACGAGCGATTCGCCCTCGTCCGCAGAGTCCAACGGATCTTGGTGACCGCATCAGCATCAGCGAGCAGGAGAAGTTGGAGAAGATCATTTTGCCAACCCAGTTCCAAGCCCTGAAAGACTTCCATGCCTATCTGAAGATCGCGAACTACGGCGTCACAACCATGAAGACGCCGCGCAAATTTCTGCCAACAATCACCGACGAATTCCTGCCCCGCGACTTCGATTTGCAGCAGCTTTTGAAGGAAGCTCCGGCGGTGCCGCCAAGGCCGTCGCTCCCGAGATTCCGCAGTTCGCCCCTGATCGGATCCGATCTGCGCCAGTTTCTCTTCGTTCCGCTGACTTGTTCCTTAGCTTCGGGTGCAGGAACAAAGATCATCTTCACTTGAAAGGAGAAACTCGATGACTAACAGCAAAACCGCAACGCAGTTTAGGAGGCAGCTACCGCACAACCACAGAAGTATTGTAGATCGATGAGCATCGACAGCAACTGATTGCAGATTCAATTCACGACATGCAAAGTTTTCAGGCTCGTGATTCAAACATCCGAGAGTTATCTGATGTTCAGGACAGATACAGCGGGATAAGGCAGGCGTGTTTGGGACGGGTGCGGAACGGTATGTCTAGGCAGGGTTCTGTTAGCAATGGTGCGGTGCGGTTAGGGTCAATGAACTACATGAACACAAATGAGGCAGCTCGATATTTGCGAACGCATAGGGCGACTATTTACCGTTATGTCGCCGCTGGCCTCCTTGTTCCACTTCGGTTGCCCTGCATCGCAAACGGTGGTAGAAACCGCATACGATTCACGCAAGCTCAACTTGATGAGTTTTTGCAAGGTCGGACTGCCGAAGGAGAACAAAACCGATGGGCTACATCTACAAGCGCGGGAATATCTGGTGGATCGGCTACGGCAAGAATTGCGCGAGAAGAGAGAGCGCGGAAACAAGAGACGAGGAAACAGCGCGGGCCTTACTCAAACTCAGAGAAGGTGACATCGTTCGGGGAACCCCCACACCTAACGCGAGACTCAGGCGGGTCACGGTCGGTGAAATTCTCGCATCTTTCGTCGAACACCAAAGAATGATCGGCTCCAAGAGTATTGAACACGTCAAGCGGTACTACATTGAGAATGAGCTCCTCCCGGTCATGGGACAAGTGGAAGTCAGGGCCCTGACCACAGAGCTGATTGAATCCTACATCGTGGAACGGCAGCGCCACGGCTACAGTAACAGCACGATCAATAAAGCTCTCGCGTGCCTGAACCGCGCCCTCGTCTTGTCACTGCGCAATAGCAGGATACAGGCCAGGCCCTATGTGCCCTTGCTGAAGCCGGCGCCTCCTCGGGAAGGGTTTTTTACCGAGGACGAGTGGCGACGCCTCAGCAAGGCCTTGCAAGCTCCAAGAAGACGGCACGCTTGGGCCGTTCTCGAGACCGCCAGGCTCACCGGTTGCCGAACCTCGGAGTTGATTGGAAAGCACGGGCTGGAATGGAGGAATGTGAATCTTCAGGAGGGTTGGATAAGACTGGAAGGCGGAACAACGAAAAACGGTGAAGGTCGAACTTTACCGATTCTCCCCGCCCTCCATCCAGTGCTGGCCTCGTTGTGGGAGCAAAGGTTGCAGCAACAGTCTATTACGCCATGGGTGTTCAGCTACGCCGGCCGGCCAATCGCTTCGATCAAGAGTGCGTTCCAAAACGCAAGAATTGAAGCTGGCCTACCAGAACGCCGGATCCACGACACGCGCCGAACCTTCAGACGCTACCTTGCCCTAGCAGGAGTCAGCGACAAAGTAGGGCAACAGATCATGGGCCACAAAGACCTCAAGACGTATCAGGCTTACTTCCCGGTAATCGAGGCCGACAAAATGGCCGCGGCAACTGAGATTCAGAAGGTCCTATCCCGATGACCCCTGTACAATTTCACTCACAATCGCTTTTTTGCCCCTCTTCTGTCCCTTCAGTTTTGATGTAAGTTGTTGGTGCGGAAGGGGGGACTTGAACCCCCATGGCCTTGCGACCGCTAGAACCTGAATCTAGTGCGTCTGCCAATTCCGCCACTTCCGCACAATAACTTACGAGGAGGCTGCTTTGCATGTGGGGACTACTGTGGGGGAATTTTCCCCCTCTGTAGCAGTGTTTTCCTTCGATGTGGGGGAATTCTGACCGATCTTCGCCATTAACTCTGCTAAGTGTGTATCCTTGAGATGAACATATCGATCGATCATGCTGCGCTCCTTCCACCTACCTAGAGCCTGCAAGTCTGGGTCTGTCATCCCTTCAGTCATCGCCGCATTCGAGGCAAAGGCATGCCGCAAACTGTGGGGTTTGACGCCCGACAAATTAGCACGGCGAACAGCGTTTGTAAACCGGGTTCGTAGTGAACGAATCTGCTTTCCATCCTCGCGAGCAAAGAGCCACGGCCCTGGAGTATTCTTAGCCAGCAGAGCCTTCAGCGGTTCGACCAGCTTGGGGTGGAGTGGTAGGGTTGCCGTCTCCCCGTTCTTTGCATAGGCTGCTTTCACGGTCAGCGTTTGGCGCGCAATCGAGACATCCGTTTTCTGGAGTGAGAACACTTCCGATTTCATTCTGAAACCGCTGTAGATACACATCAGCATCAGCGTTCGGTAGGGCTCTTCGAACTCTGCCAGCAAAATGTCCTCTTCGGTGTCATGGTCAACCCAGCGGGCGTTCTCGCGAAGTTCTCGCTTTTTCATTTTGTATGTGGGGTTTGTGCCTTCGAACTTATTCCACTCAATGCAGAGTTCAAAGATTCGGCTCAGCCCCGCGATGTCTCGATTGGCGGCAGTCGGAAAGCCCTGAGCAATTCGTTTCTGTTTGTGTTTCTCAACTGCGAAACGGTCAATTTCGCTGAGCTTCTTTCCGCTGAATGATGCAGCCAGCGCCTTGACGCAGTAACCGTAAAAAGTCGGAGTGCCCCTAAGCGTGTTGGCAGCCGCCCACTCCAGCATCAGTTTTGCCGCCTCATCAAAGCCGATGTCCTTACGTTTCTTTCCACCGATGCCCGCCTCACCCTTGAGAATGTTTGCCCGCTCTATCCTTGCCAGCTCAAGCGCGGCTGTCCTGCTGATGTTTCGCCCAAGTCTAGGCCGGTGGCGTGTCCCCTTGTGGACGAATTCAAGATACCAAGTTCCGTTACGATTGCTTAAGCCGTCTCCACGTCTCGCCATAGCTCTGCCTCCATTGTTTGAAATTTGCGCCGTGCTCGGCAAAGACTGGTTGTCCGGTTGGTGTGCTTCTGGTGGTAGGATGCAGACAGCCATTCGCTTTGCTTAACTCAAGGCGCTTGGTTAGGGGCTGCCAGTTGCCACACAATTGGCAACCCCGCTTGCTTAGGAGCATACGCCGATCTGTGGAAATGGAAAGAGCTTTTAGTGCTGCTGTCTCGCTTCCACATTGCGCCGCGCTTCCTTGACTGAAATTCCTGGCAGCCCGTCAAAGAACTCATCAATCTCTTGCCTGGTCAACGTGTGCCGTGCGCCCCAGCGTTAGAAGGGATGAGCCCTCTTCTGATTCGCGAGTACAAGGTTTTTTCGGTGCATCCGATATACTCGGCGGCGCTGGCAACGTCCATCCGTGCGCCGTCGATCTTGCGTGGTCCTATCGCCTGCCCTGCCTTCTTTGCTGGTGGTGCTTTTCTCATGGGTTCCTTATGTCATTCTAGTTGGGTGAATAGCTTTGCCATGTGAGGAATTCCTCCGATAGGTGTGGGGGGAGATAGATGAGCGATGTACTCGGCTTTCAGCGAGCCGTCCCGCTCGGTGCAGCGCTGCTTTTCGCCGCCTTCTCGTTCGCACCCCTTCCTAGATTTTTTCTGACCTTCCCGCTGGCAGCCTCGCTACGTTGTGCCGATTTTCATAAAATTGGGACGGATAGGCCGTTTTCCTTGCCAGCGCCCTGTTTGTCCTAAACCAGTATCGCTAGTCCTTTAGAATCAGCGTCGATTTTGGGATTTTTTTGTCACTGACGCTTTCCGATATGATTTTCCCTTCTGGAGCTTTCGGCGGCGCTCTTTTCTCTCCTCTGCGGTCAACCTGACGCAGGTCGAGCAACTCGCAACCGGACATGTTTCCAGTGGCTGCCACGGTCGCCGAGCGCTGCAGACTATTTCTGAAATGGTAAGCTCCCTGCGCAGTGGTGGCAACAGTTCTCTTGCAGCTTGAGGTGATAGTTGCGCGACCGCAGGACGGCTTGCCGCTCCCGTCATCGAGTGAGCAGCAGGCTAAACCGTAATCATGATCAACGACACTCTCGAACTGACAGGTGTTGCAGAACTCTTTGTGCAGGGTGATGAGGTTTGTATTTTCCAAGCGGGCATTGTCTAGGTTGCGGCGGGCGCAACGCACGGGGTTGAAGAAAAAGTGGAAATTCGAGGCAACAACGCCGTCTCGGGGGCTAAGAACTCGTCAGACAGCATATAACAAAAACAGACCTATGTCAAGCTCAGATCGGCACTGGACGGGGGCTGGCGAGGATCAGAGAAAAAAGAATTGATGGGGACTCCATTTGATTTTTTAATGCACCGTCGCTCGCTCTAAGTGCTCCATGTCGAAAAGCGTCGCGTCGATCTCCTGAGACAGCTCTACCAGTGTTCAGCGGAATCCTGCGGTCCTCAGTCCAAGTGAACTGTTGACTCAGCATCCCGAGAATCTTCTTCACGTCTTTCGAAAATTGCTAAGAAGCTATGTAGTGCCATGTTGTCGGAGCTGCACTCGAGCGGCGTTGCGAATCGTTGCATGGTTGAAGCTTTCCTGTTTTGACCAGCCGTGCCCTGCATCATGTCCACCCAGCCGATTTTCTGCATCTTGGTGGGGCGGCTCGGCGCCATTGGTCGAAACTCTCCCCGCCCATAGCTAAATAGCGGCTCACTCTGGCATGAATTGGATCACATCGCCCTGTCCGGCTTGAGCTTGGCAAAGCCAGTGCCGAGAGTGAAACCATAAAATGATCTGTGAGTGGCTTACCTTGACCGTCTGAAACCGCAACGAGCATCAGCGTGGGGATACGCTGACCTGGGAACCAGCCGGGGTATTGAATAGAGCCACTGCCCCGATGAAGGTGCTTCTCTGCAAGGCTAGCTTTGCAAGCTCTTCTCTCATTAATCACTCTCCTTTAATCTAACTGCCGCTTGTTGAGTGGGCTGGCGGCGCTGGCCGTGCATCTGAATACCAATGTTGCATAGAGAGAGCAGTTAGCACAGTTAAGCCATGTTGTAGCGGGGGTCTACCCGGCACCCCCTTCAATCTCCCAGATACCACCATGTAGTAGCCCTCCGTTTCCCGGTCTCCAGGTCAATGCCCCCAAATCACTGCCGGAGAGATCAGCCCAACATCCTCAAGACCCTCCAGCCAGCGCCAAGCCCGCATTGAACTTGAGAGATGAAACAGCCCTGCACTACGCCGAAGAGATAAAAGGATTAGGACTATGCAGCAAACCCAGCTCCCTGCAAGAGGCTTGCCAAGTGGTGTGTGCGAATATCAGTGAAGTGCTTTGTTGCCAGGGCGAAGGTATTGCGGCCTGTGCTCTAGCAAATGCTGGAGTACATTTTCGCCCTCGCCAAGCGGCTTCTTTGTCCACTTGCGTTTCATCGGAATCCCTTGTAATAGTCATCTCTGGTGCGCCCTTCGCGAAGGAAGGCGGTTGAGCTGTACTACCAGTCTCTGTCCGAATGCAAGCATCGTAGTCTCCTCTAGGTCCAGCTCTGGACGATTCTTGAGCAAAGCCCGCACAGCTCTTTCCAACGTGACAGAAACACATTTGTTGTTTCGCCGTGAGGCAGTCGGCACAGCGTACCGCACTGCATCCTCGATTGAATAAATCGCCACGGGGCTGGCACCGCTGCTCTCTGCTCCGTCCGCAAGAGCTGCCTGTCCATCAAACACTCCGGAGCATCGCTTGGCTCCGCTTCCCTGGGAACCAGTCAGCCGCCCCAAGATCGTCAATGAAGGGAATGACAAGCCCTTGCTCCAGTGGGTTGCAGTTGGCCCAGGCGGTAGAGGTTACCTGTTGCGACGTGCAGCCGACGGCGGACATCAGACCGGTGCCTCGTCCTTTCAGTTCCCCGTCTGCATACGTCTTGCTTGCTACCTCCACACGGCTTCTGAAATAGACTGCCGGCCACCGCCTACCCGCCCTCTGTCTCTACCGTGGGCAGCTGCTCTGCCAGCTCTGGGTGCTCCTGGCTGCCCACTGGTCAAGGAATCCTGCGTCGAAGTCTCGGCCACCCAGCCCGCCTGATCCTTTACCCAATACTGCGGCAATGCCAGTAACGCCAGGCTTTGAAAGGACTTGCAAAACCGTTCGCTGGGGATGCGCGGCTCCGGGTCGCCGCGTCGATCTTGAGCACGTCTTGGTACTTCTCAGCGTCCAATAGCGCGCTTGCCATCCTCACCACCACACGGTATGACGGAGAAGCCCAGAACCCGGCATAGAAGAGCGCCCAGTCTAGGAGCGAGTTAGGCATGAGCACGCTCCCCTGATGGTCGTGAGTGACGAGTAGACGCACCAACGCGTTCTCCTTGTTGAGAATGTTTGGGGCGCAGTTCTGCGTACTACTGCTCAGGTTGTGTGAGGGATTTACGTGGAGCAATCGCAGGTCTGAAAGCGCGCTGTGCAAGCCCCTAAGGAGTCGGAATAACGAAGCCGTTCTGCAGGCGTAGACCGAACAATACTATACCTTTAGTCGCTCTGCAAGGCGTCCCAATGCGCCCAAGGTCGGAAAGGTTCCGGAAGGCCAAGCACCATTTAGCGCCGCAAAGTCTCAGTGCTGGTTTCGTTCGCCTTCAGGCACCGATCGGCACTCAGCCCTGCCCCCTCAATTCTTCAATGTTCATGCGGGTTTCGGCGGTACGGGCAAGGCTGAGCGCTGCTGGGCAAGGCATGGGCGGCGCGTGGGCCGGGCGGGCCAAGGAATAAAGTAGCGGCCTCAGCTAAGATCCAACACGCACCATCATCGCTGGTTCCAAGTTCTCCGCCACGCCAGCGAAGGGAAGCTGCGCAAACTGATTCGCATCCAGGTTCAGCTTGCGATTGCGGTGCAGGCAGATGAACGAGTCCACGTCCTTCCTCTATCGCGCTTGAGCCCATGGCATTGCGCGCGGCGATGATCTGCCCTTCGCGTACCCGGTTGGGCTGGACAATCAGCAGCACCACGATGTTAGTTCAATGCAAATCTCTTTGAACATCTTGGTGATCTTCGAAGTCTCCTGGGCGGAGTGTTCAATGCTGCGCACCAGCAGCTGCAGGTTGTCGAAGCAGACAATCTTTACCCCGTAGCGCCGCACCACCTGGCGAATGGTGTCGAAAATGTCTTCTGGTCTGGTGACCTTGGTAAAGCCGAAGAACAGCTCAGCCGTGCGCTCATTGGCAATGCCCTGGGCGTTGTGGAGCGTCTCCGTCAGCTGGCGCGCCCGGCGTATCGTCGGTGCCGGTGACGAAGCTGTATCGTGCCAAGCGCTTCGGGGGCATCTCCAGGCAGAACATCAGGCAATTGTGGCCGTAGGAGCGGACGTAGTAGTCCAGCCAGTTGAGGGCCATCGTTGTTTTCCCGACCTTGCCCTCAGCTGAGATGGCCACCAGATCCCCGAACTCAACGCCGCCCAAGCGAATGTTCAGTTCTCCCACGGCGTGTCCAGCGCGGCCTTCTGGTTCAGGTCCAAGCCCTGCATGTCCAGCTCAACTTCTTCGAGAGCCGACATCAGGGTGCTGATGCCGGTGACATCGAAGGGCTTGGCGGCGTCGCGCAGCTCTTCAAATTGCTTCAGAGTGTTGCCGGCGCGAAACCACTCATTGATGTCTTTGCCAGACTTGCCGTCCACGGTGAAGGGTGGCAGGGCAATGTTGTAGCATTTCTCCAAGCCCAGCTTCATGGCCATCTCGCGCGCTGCTTTCTGCCCTACCTTGTCGCTGTCATACAGGAGATAAATCCTCTCCGGGTTGATCTCATCCAGCTTCTTGATCCAGATCGCCTTCTTCATGTTGGCGCCGGGGATGGCAACCACGGTTTCGATACCCATCGATAGCATCGACAGGCAGTCCCCTTCCCCCTCCACGAAGTAGATCTCTTTCAACCCCTCAACCAGTACGTCGGAGTTGTAGAGCGGGACATCGCGGCCGTGGGTGCTGCGAAATTCTTTCTGCGCTGGGGGCAGCGATCGGTACTTTGCAAAGACAAGCGTGCCGTGCTCGTAGTAAGGAATGACCAGCCAGCGCTTGCCGTGCTTCTCCTCGATGCCGAGCCGGTATTTCTCGATGACTGCGGCGCTGAAGTTGCGCTGTCGAATCAGATAATCCAGCGCTGCGTGGTAGGCTTTCAGGGCGTCGCGCCTGGTGGACATCCGGGAGCGCGGGGGCAGGTTCTCTGACTTCAGGCTGGTGATGCCTTCAATAACTTCACCCAGCTCTTTGCGGAGCTGGTACAGAGTGCCGCTTTCACCGCATTTCTTGCAGTCAAAG
>CAVVYL010000006.1:0-16815 GCA_963752385.1 uncultured Acidimicrobiia bacterium
ACGACCTCTTTTGAAAGGACCGGCCGAAAACCAGTAGCCTCGGCGTACACGGAGTAACGTCCTGGCCTCAAACCCAAGAAGGTGTAGGAGCCGTCTTCCCCGGTAAGCGCCGTGCGAGTCAAGCCCGTATCCAGATTCTGAACCCTGATTTGGGTTCCCGGCACCACATTCGCCGACGGATCTCTGACCAGACCATAAGCTCTGCCGTACTGACTTGAGCCAGAGCCGCCGGACCAGTGATGGCAATCAGGCAAGCAAGGCTCAGCATTCCCGCTCTAGAGGCGTGTTTCATCTCTGATCCTCCGTTTGGTCAACACGTCCTGTGGGCCGTGTATCGAGGGAGATCGCATCTCGAAACCTAAGTGCTCCTCGACCTGACTCAATTAGGCGAGGTCAGCAAGATCGACGACACTGCACCCGCACACTAGCCCTCTATTACTAGAGGCGATTGAGAATGGCGAAAAATCACACGCCGACAGAAAAAAACGGTTCGCCACTGACTTTACGGAGAGGCTGAAGGCAGTTTGCGGCGATATAACTTCCGGTTTAGAACAGGAGTATCGAAACTGCTAGAGAAAAGGAGTACCTATGGTTGTCGCCCGAGCAAAAGCAATATCAACCGAAATAGCCCCTGGTGCACTCAAAGCCTCAGTTCCGAATACTTCGACGAACGGCGAATTTGAACCCCTCGTCGACAGTTACGAAGCCGCCAAACTGCTTGGCGTTCACCCGAAAACTTTGCAGCACATGGCCCGCCGGGGCTTGATTCCTGCAATCCGGGTGGGCAAGCTCTGGAGATTTCGGATCTCCGCCCTCGACTTCTGGATCAGAGCGGCTGTAAACTCCAGCCATGGCTGTGCGTATCGCGAGACACAGGAGAGTGAAACATGAAAGTGAATCGCGGACGCTATCAGTTTGGACAGCTTTGGCTGCGGAAGGGGGTGAAACAGGAAGTTTGGTACTACCGCTATTACGAGCAAGGCGTGGACGGTAAACGTCACCGGCGGAATGTCAAGATTGGGAGCCGCGAACAGTATCCGAACGAAACCGCTGCCATGCGAGCAGTCGAAGTATATCGGTCGTCCGCTAATAGCGGAAAGTCTCAACCGAGGCCCATCACCCTGAATGACCTCGCTGTGCGGTTCGAGAGGGAAGAAATGCCAGCTCGGTATTCCACGCGAGTGGCGTATCAATCCTTGTTGCGCCAGTGGATCGGGCCGAGGTGGGGTAACACCAAATTGAATCAAATCGAAGCTCTTGAAGTCGAGCACTGGTTGAAGTCACTCACACTGGCTCCAAAAACTAAGTCAAACATTCGAAATCTCATGCACCTGCTATTCGAGTGCGGAAGGCGCTGGAAGCTAACCGAAAGCAATGCGATCAAATTGGTACGTCAGTCAGCCAAACGCCTTCGCACGCCGCGCAAACTCACCCCGGACGAATTTCGAGGGTTATTGGCTGAATTAGCGGAGCCATTCCGGACAATGGTAGCTTTGGCCGGATGTCTTGGGCTCCGGGTCGGTGAGATCCTAGGCTTGCAGTGGAGAGACCTTGATCTTCTCAAGGGCACGCTGGATATTCGCCGCGATGTCTATCAGTACCGGATTGACCAGGTCAAGACAGCAACTTCCGAAGCTCCGCTGCCAATGGCCACAGAGATTATGGAAGTGCTTCTCATCTGGCGAAGCAAGGCAAGTTTTGTCGAGTCTAATGATTTCGTTTTTGCCAGCGATCGGCGAACCCGCAAGCACCCTGAGGCGGGCGGACCTAGGGGAGATACTTCAATTCTTAGATACCACATCAAACCAGCCGCAGCCAGAGCTGGAGTGGTTGGAAGGATTGGCTGGCATACGCTTCGCCATACCTATGCGACAGTGCTGGAACAGGTGGGAGTCAGGATGAAGGTGGCTCAGGAACTTCTGAGGCACGCGGATATTCAGACGACCATGAACGTCTACACGGGAGCAATGGAGACGGGACAAGCGCCAGGCAGTCAAACTCGTGGCAGAACGGATGTTAAAAAAGCCGCTTACTGGGAACACTGAATCCGGCCCGGAAACAGTCAATTAACCCAACGAGCGGCTTATTGGACCAAAATGGACCAAAATCCATTTCGGTCAGTCCTTCCAAATTTATGATTCCATTGGTTGCGGGGGCGGGATTTGAACCCGCGACCTTTGGGTTATGAGCCCAACGAGCTACCAGGCTGCTCCACCCCGCGTCACTCAAAGTCAAGGGATTATAGTGAGGCGCTTCGGATCGCGTCAAGGCAATTCTGACGAGGGGCCGGTTCGGCTTGCGAGCCCAAGATTGAGTTGACAGCTCGACAGCGGAAAGGGGTAACCGAAGCGCATCACGGGAGATGGAAACAGCTGGCGCTAGGCCCATGTTTCTAGTAGCGCAACCTTCTTCCGAACCTGGAGACCTCTCGGCTTCCTTCGCTTCACTTCCGACCTGCCGCCCCACGGTGACGACTGGCGTGTGGGACGTGTTCTTCGCCACTCACTGCATTACCCGTATCGATCTGAAAGCCTCGCCCAGCGATTGAAGGTGGAAACAGGCCGTAGCAACCCAAGCCTGTTTTTAGTTTCAGTTTGCAAAGTCATGATTGATTCGCTTTCAAAACCATCCACCATGTCTCCGAATATGTGTCCGCCATCTCACCAGGCCATACACCTTCGGGGCTAGGGAGAACAAGAAATCTGATCGATTTGTGAACTTGGCCGCACCAAGTGGGATTAGCGAGCAACTTCGTGTGCCGCTGAGAGTCGTGCCTCCGTTGGCAGTTAGCTCCTCACCCGGCGTTCGGCCACCCTCTCCCCGCTCGGAAAGCGCCGACGATTTGATCGTTTCGTAAACTGCCTCGGCAGGAAGTGGAGCTAGCGGCGATCATCCACTGCAGCCGATCTCTTTCACAGCTTCCACAGGGACAGTCACGCCCATCGTTGGGTGTGGGTCCGACTTTGCTTCAACCCTTGGCCTTCCGCTGCACACGGTTGGTCTCTTTTCCGAACTCAGAAGCTCTTGGCGCTCGCACGAGTTATCTCGCGTGCTCCTACTGAAAGCTTCTGAAATCCGGGTTGCATTGTCGATCAAAAGACGGTATCACTCAGCTGGCAAGCATTGACAGAATTGAGAGAAGGGGGAAGCCCTTGATGTCTCTGAATGGCACCGACCAGTCGGAGGAACGGAAGCCGGGAGATCCAGCGTCTCCGTGTGTGATGGTGATTTTTGGGGCGGCTGGCGACCTCACCAAGCGCAAGCTTATCCCGGCGCTGTACAATCTCGCCAAGGAGAAACTTCTCGCTCCGGAATTCGCGATTGTCGGGTTCGCGCGGCGCGAGATGAACGATGAGCAATTTCGCGAGAAGGTCAGCGCCGAGGTTCGACAATACCTCACCAACTCGTTTGATCCGCAGCTTTGGGCGCAGATTGTGGATCGGCTGTACTACGTTTTTGGTCACTTTGAAGACGATCAGGCCTATCAGCGGCTTCAGCAACGGCTTGTTCAGATTGACCAGGAACACAAGACCCAAGGTAGCTATGTTCATTACCTGGCCACGGCGCCGGAGTATTTCTCACCGGTCGTCCAAAAACTGCATCGCGCTGGACTGACAAGCGAACAGAACGGGCAGTGGCGACGAGTCGTCATCGAGAAGCCGTTTGGTTGCGACCTGGATTCGGCCAGAGCTTTGAATCACGAGCTGGCTCAGTTTCTCGGGGAGCGCCAGATCTACCGCATAGACCACTATCTGGGCAAGGAGACGGTGCAGAACATCCTGGTCTTCCGCTTTTCGAATGGCATCTTCGAGCCCATCTGGAACCGGCAGTACATCGATCACGTGCAGATTACCGTTTCTGAAGATATCGGCGTCGAGCAGCGAGGGGGCTATTATGAGGGAGCAGGCGCGCTGCGGGACATGGTGCCCAATCATATCTTTCAGCTCATTACGCTGACGGCCATGGAACCTCCCATTTCGTTTGAGGCAGACGCGGTTCGCGACGAGCAAGCCAAGATCCTGCGCGCCATCCAGCCAATGACAGCGGAGGAGGTTTTGAAACGCACGGTGCGAGGGCAATACGGAGAAGGTAACGTCAAAGGCAAGCGGGTGCCCGGGCTATCGCTCAGAACAACGGGTAGCGCCGGATTCCAGGACAGAAACGTTTGTGGCGCTCAAGATCCTGATTGACAACTGGCGCTGGTCTGATGTGCCTTTCTACTTGCGGACGGGTAAGTACCTGCCGCGCCGCCTCACTGAAATCTCTATCCAGTTCAAGAAAGCGCCGTTTATCCTTTTTCGAAAGACCCCGGTGAGTCAGCTCACCACCAACCGTTTGGTTCTCCACCTCCATCCGGATGAAGGGATATCACTTCGCTTTGGCGCTAAGGTGCCAGGAGCGCTCATGAACCTGGGACCGGTCGACATGAGCTTCAACTACGCCGACACGTTCGGCAGCACGCCAAGCACCGGCTATGAACGTTTGCTCTACGACTGCATGACCGGAGATGCCACCCTCTTTCAACGCGCAGACATGGTCGAAGCCGGATGGGCCGTGGTGGCGCCGCTTCTGGATGTCTGGAAAGCCTTGCCGCCACGCTCGTTTCCCAATTATGCGGCGGGAACCTGGGGGCCGAAAGAAGCCGATGACTTGATGATGCAAGACGGGCGCCGATGGAGGAACAACGAGTGATCAGCGCACGTAGAAGCAGAGCCTATGGGGAGAGGCTGCAATCGAATGTGGAGTGCGGATTGCGGATTTGAGAATTGCGTTGATTTTAGATTATTCAGCCCACTGCTCACGACCGAGAATTCTGGCCCAAAAGGCAAAATTCTGCGGTCTTCTGTGACAGGGACGCTGACAAGAACACTAGTGGCGACGCCAGGACGCAAGGTTGGTGAGAAAGAGCAGTCCTGGCACAGATGAACTGAGATCGACAGCAGCCAGCAGGTTGTTAAGTGATGCCGACGGCGACTCCAGTCATTCGAATTGTCGATTCGCCCGAGGCCTTGGCCCGTGAGGCCGCAAAGGATTTTGTGCGGCTGGCGAGGGAATCGGCCCTGGCTGAGGGAGAATTTTCGGTGGCTCTCGCCGGAGGTTCCACTCCCCGGCGGCTGTACGAACTCTTGGCCAGTGAGAGTTTTCGCGCCGCGGTAGCGTGGAGTCAGATTCATTTCTTCTGGGGAGATGAGCGGCACGTTCCGCCGAATCACGCTGAAAGCAACTATCGGATGGCGTTTGAGTCCCTGCTGGCCAAAGTGCCTGTCACGCAACAGCAGATCCATCGCATCGAGGGGGAAAACCCCGATGCCAGGCAAGCGGCACGCGCTTACGAAGAGACTATAGTTCAGCACTTCGGCTTGGTCGAAGGAGCATGGCCGCGGTTCAACCTGATGCTGTTGGGACTGGGCAGTGATGCGCACACGGCCTCGCTCTTTCCCGGAACCGACGTTCTCACTGAACAGAGACGAATCGTGGCAGCGCCTTGGGTTGAGAAATTGGATGCCTTTCGCATTACTCTCACGCCATCAGCCTTCAATGCGGCGGAGAACGTCATGTTTCTCGTGAGCGGCGAAGACAAGGCTGAGGCGGTGAAAACCGTCTTGCGCGGGGAGTTTCAGCCGCGACGGTTTCCGGCCCAGCTCATCCGGCCGAGCGACGGGAGCTTGACATGGTTAATTGACCGAGCTGCAGCACGGCGCCTGGAGGAATAATGGGCTTTTGAAATGTTCGCATGCGAGTCCTGCCGTCGACTTTTGGAGCTGCTCGAAGGATGCTTCTTGGTGTTCAGAGCAATGCGATGATGAGGACTGGTGAGCGTCGAACTCATGGTCTCCATGTTTCGATTCTGGCGCCTTTCGAAGGTCCATTTTCCTTGGAGGTCTCAACCGGAGGCCTCCGCAAGGGATCGCAGTCCCGCCCGTGATTCTCCAGATGCCCGTCTGGCAGCCGTGGGTTGCTGGCTTGGCGCGGCTCCGTAGCCGTTCCGCGCCGCCAATCGACGGGGTTTTCCTGCTCGGCGAAGCAACCACGAATGACCAGAGGCCAAAGGGAGACGCCGGGCGATTGAAGGGATGTCGCTACTCAGAGCAGAACGTCGTGAACAACGTGGCCGTGAACGTCGGTCAAGCGCATATCACGGCCGCTGAAGTGATACGTGAGTCGGGTATGGTCTACTCCCAGGAGATGAAGGGCCGTGGCATGCAGGTCATGGACGTGGACTTTGTTTTCGATGGCAAAATAGCCATACTCATCGGTGGCTCCGTAGATCGTGCCGCCCTTCACGCCGCCTCCCGCCAGCCACATGGTGAAGCCGAAGGGGTTGTGATCGCGACCCACCTCCTTCACATAGGTACCGTCCGGGAACTGCGCTGTTGGCGTCCTGCCGAACTCACCGCCCCAAATCACCAGCGTTTGCTGAAGAAGGCCGCGAGCTTTGAGATCTTTCAGTAACGCGGCAATCGGCCTGTCGACCGCTTTGGCATTGATGCGGTGTCCTTCCTCCAGCCCGCCATGCTGGTCCCACCGGTCCAAACCCTTCCGCAATGGCGGCAGCAGCTCAACGAACCGGACGCCCCGTTCGACGAGTCGCCGGGCCAGCAGACACTGCCGGCCAAACTCTTCCGTGTCGGGCTGGTCCAGTCCGTAGAGCTTTAGGGTCGTCTCGGTTTCACCTTTCAGATCCAGCAACGCTGGCACTGCCGACTGCATGCGGAATGCCAGTTCGTAGTTGGCGATGGTGGCCTCCAGTTCGTTGACGGCTCCAAATCGATCCAATACCCCGCGATTCAGGCTGCGCAGCAATCCGAGTTTGGCTTGCTGGAGATCCGGACTTTTTTCGCGCGGCTCGAGGTCGGCAATGGGATGTTGTCCTTTTCGAAAAAGCGTTCCCTGGAAAGTTGCGGGCAGGAAACCGCTGCCGAAAAGATCGACACCCCCGGGTGGAATCAGCCCGCTCTCCAGAACAACAAATCCAGGCAGATTCTCATTTTCGCTACCCAAGCCATAAGTCATCCAGGCGCCCATACTGGGCCGACCCTGGAAACCTGAGCCGGAGTGCATGAAGTAGTTTGCAGCTGTGTGTTCAGAATGATCGGCAACCATCGAGCGGATGATCGCCATATCGTCGACGCAGGTGGCCACATGCGGGAACAGCTCACTCACCTCGGCGCCGCATTGTCCGTATTTCGTGAATGCGTAAGGTGACCTGAGCAGCTTGTTGCTGATGTTAAAGACTGTCGTCGGTGTTTCGAAAGGAATGGGCTGCCCGCTCTCCTTGCTTAGACGCGGCTTCGGATCGAACGTATCGACCTGTGAAGGCCCGCCGTCCATGAAGAGAAAGATGACCGATTTGGCTTTGGCCTCGTAGTGTGGCGGGCGAGACGCCAGCGGATTGGCCTGCAGTCCCGGCGCAGCGTCAGCAGCCGAGGCGGATTTGTCAGCCAGCAAATACGCCAGCGCCAAACCGCCAAAACCGTTAGCACAGCGGCAGAGCGCCTCTCGCCGAGTGATGCCCGGTGCGGAAAGGTTTTCACGATGCATGGGTGTCTCCTGAGGATCCCTCTAGCGGTGTAGTGGTGAACCCCTGCCGCAGGAAGCGCGGCGTCCCACTTGCTAAGGGGGACAAATTCCGGCCTTCCATGCCAACTTATCAACTCTTCAAGGGCACTGTCGGCTCAGCGAACATAAACGAACTCCGCTGAGTTCAACAACACGTGGCCGAGGTCCGACCAAACCTGGAGATCGGCTGCCGACGATTCAGACCCGCTGGAATCATGATGCCGCCGAGCCTGCGAGCTAACAAATTCAAGGATCTCGGTCATCTCCCAAGGTTCCGGCCGCCTTGCAAAAGCTTCGATGTACATCCGCTCCACGCGCTTTTGTGGGACTGCTTCCGCAGAGAATATACGACCAGCCCATTCGCGAGCCTGGAGAGTGACAAACTCATTATTCATCATGATCAGTGCCTGAGAGGGAACCGTTGACGGGCTGCGCCTGCCGATGGTTGAGATCGGCAGCGGATAGTCAAAAGCCAGGAACAGCGGCGTCAGGAAATTACGGCGGACCTGAACATAGATGCTGCGCCGCCGGTCGCCGTCGAGCGGGCCAGACTTGGGCTTTCCCCGACCGTCCTGATACGGGCTGATGTGCGGCACAACACTGGGTCCATAGAGCTGGCGATCCAAGGTGCCGGCTACCGCCAGAATCGAGTCGCGAATCGACTCGGCTTCAAGCCGCCTTACAGGCATGTGGTGCAGCCATCGGTTTTGCGGATCCCGTTTCAAGGCGTCCTGGCTGGGCTGGCTCGACATCTGATAGGCGCTGCTCATGATCATAAGCCGATGCATGGCCTTGACAGACCAACCACTGGCAATGAATTGCCTTGCCAGGAAATCCAGGAGCTCCGGATGCGTGGGTGGATCGCCCGTTTTTCCGAAATTGTCTAACGATCGGGCCAAACCTTCGCCGAAGTGGTGCTTCCAGATGCGGTTGACCATCACTCGAGCCGTGAGCGGGTTTTCTTCGCTTGCGACCCACTCAGCCAACTGCATCCGCCCACTACCCTGGACGATAGCTGCCTGCTCTGGCCCGGCCACAATCTGGAGAAACCGGCGTGGAACAGGCTCACCGAGATTCTTGTGATTCCCCCGAATGTGCAGGCGGACATCGGCCGGACTCTCATCTCTGGCAACCATGGCAAAAACCGACTCAGGGATCTGGTTCTCCAAATCCTCGCGCTGTCTCTGCAGATCTGTTAACTGCTGAAAGGCGCTACTTCTTTCGGGTTCACCGTCGCCATGGGTCGTGGCCTCAATCGCCAGCAGAGACCGTAGGTCTTCTAATCGACCAGTGGGATTTAGCGCCTGTCGCAGCGCTTGGACAGCAGGCTGTGCGGACCGGTCCTTGTGAAAGGCTCCGGCAAACAACTCTTGGTAAGCCGTGGCTAGCGCATCGAGGGAATTGAGGTCCTTGCGTTCAAGCATGCCCGCAACCAGAGCGCCTGGGGCTGCCCCTTTGGTGGGAGGCTCCTCTGAGTCGGACAGGACAATTTCATCCACTACCAGGTGGCCCTCGCGGCTACGGTCAACAATCTCAACATAGCAGAGTCGGCCAATTTCCTTGGTCAGCCGAACTGTCTTCCAACCTAGTTCAGCCGCGCCGTCCGGCAGCAGGTGCTGACTCTTGTGGCCGTCAGCCACAAGCGTTACCCGGAGTTTGGCTCGTCCTCCGGATTCCTCCTCTTTCGTACCGGCCATCCGCACATGCAGGAACAGCTTGGGCATTCTGAACTTCACCGAGGTTAGGCTACCCACAAGGCGATCTGAGCCGCCTCCGAAGGAGCTGGCAACACCATGTCCTTGGATTCCCCGCAGAGCCAGGTTGGGCGGGACTTCCCGTTGTGGCGCATTGCCAAAAGCCTGACCGGAGACCTGCCAACCAGCGTAGTCCAGTTTCTCAAAGTCCTCGTAGCTCAGATCGCCGCGGGCCGTACGGCTAGTAGGACTGGAATCAGCAACTAACTCCGCGAGTCCCCTACGCACCTGCTGGATGACATCAGTAGCGTTGGAGCTGCTTTCTGGAAGACTGTCGACTGCCGTCACCCATGGATAGAAGATGTCTTGAGGTTGTTTTCGCGCTTGCACGAGAGCATTAACCCAGGACCGCAATAAGGCTGGTTCCACGTCCTTGAGCTCTAGCGGTAGTTCCAGGGTCTCCGTGTTCTTTGAGCGAAGCACCCAGGCTGCGGCCAAAAGATAGGTCTTGAGCTGGGATGCCAACTTCAGCCGCGCCGGCTCCAACAGGCTCCTCACCTGGCCGTTCAAGTCCATGATTTTCTGGTGAGCTGAAGCAATCTGACGAACGCGGGAAGGAGAGTCAACGACGGTCTCTGAGATCGTGGTGCTATGCATCACTCCGGCGAGCCCGTAGTAGTCTGACGTGGGGATGGGGTCAAATTTGTGATCGTGGCAGCGAGCGCAAGCGACTGTCAGACTCTGAAAAGCTTTGCCCATTACCTCAATCTGGTTGTCGACGTCATCGGCGCGTGATTTTACGGAATCGGTGGCACTGTTCAGCACCTCGCCGAACCAATAGAAGCTGGTGCCAATGGGCGATTCCCAGTAGGCGCCGTCCGGACTCAGCCGTTTCGCTGTCATCAAATCACCGGCAATTTGCTCCTTCACGAACTGGTTGTAGGGTACATCGGCGTTGAAAGCGCGAATCACGTAGTCGCGATAGCACCAGGCATCGAGCTTGTCGTTGTCGAACTCGTGGCCATTGGTCTCCGCAAACCGCACCAGATCCAACCAGTGCCGCCCCCAACGCTCGCCGTAGTGCGGCGAAGCCAGCAGACGGTCGACAACTTTCGTCTTGGCGTCTGACGAGCGGTCGCTCAGAAACGTTTCAATCTCGGCGGGAGTCGGCGGCAGGCCAGTCAAGTCAAAACTCACCCGTCGCAGCCAGGTTTGCTTGTCTGCAGGCTCAGCGGGCTTCAGCCCGCTGGCCTCGAGTTTTTGGAGAAGAAAATAGTCGATCGGTGACCTCGGCCAGTCTTTCTGTTTCACCGGAGGTGGCGTTGGATCCTGAACTGGGCGGAACGCCCAAAAGTTTCGGGCTTCTGCGAAATCGATGCCCTTCTTTTCGTAATTGGCGGTCGAGGGAGAAGTACCGGTGCGAGAATCAGGGGCACCCATTCTAACCCAGGCGATGAAGTCTGCGATGACCTCATCGCTCAGTTTTCCCGTGGGTGGCATCTTTAGTTTCAGGTCTTTGTAGGAGATCGCTTTGATCAGCAGACTCTTTTCCGGATCACCGGGCACGAGAGCCGGGCCAGTGTCCCCACCCTTTAGAAAACCGGCTGCTGTGTCCAAGCGAAGGCCGCCCATTGGAGTGGCGCTCTGAGCGCTGTGGCAGAGGTGGCACTTCTCCACCAGAACGGGCCGGATCTTCTTCTCGAAGAATTCGGTTTGCTCAGGAGTGGCCGCTTGAACCAAGGCCGGTGCAAACAGAGCAGAGAACAAGCCACGCTTGTGTCCAGCGACCTGCAGCTCGTAGCAGATGCCTCAAAGGGGTGTTCATTAGTAACTTAGCAGAGCCTGCGCGCGTGATATCCAGCCTAGGTAACTTCCTGCAGTCATCGCCACGTTTGTCTGGTTCAGCACCAAGAATAATATCAGGATACACGTCGCTTCAAAAAGACCGAATCGCAGGAAACTGTGGTTCGAGGTTGTTAGTCCCGTATCCACTATCTGTACTGTTTTCCAGGTACATCGAAGAATCTTCGCTGCAAAGCCACACATTTTTATTGTTGAGCGCTCTGGATACCCCGCTATGCATTCGAGGGCCGGGTGGCTGGTTCTGGATGATTTGTGCCTCCGCCTCGATCATCTGCTGCCAGCGTGTCTCAACCTCCTGTCTTGCCATGATGTCTGCTGCCAGCCGCAGGAAGACCGTGTAATGACCCAATTCTGAGGACCAGAGGCCTCGGTAGAATTGGGCGAGTTCGGAGTCTTGGCAGCAACGCGACAAAACTTCAAATCGCTCGCACGATCGTGCCTCGATCAGTGCTGCAATCAGCAGCCGATCCAAGAGCTCCTGAGTACCGCTGCCCTTCCGGACCAGCTGGCGAAGGTCATTTGCGTAAGGGTTACGATGCAATCGTTCGAGCCGACCTCCCCGCTGCACCAGCAGACGAGCCACCGAATAGAGGTGGGCGGTCTCGTCGCGAGCAATTGCCGAGAGCGTGACGACCCACTTGTCGGGATATGTGGGTTCTGGCCAACGGTTGAGTAGTTCAAGGGCATTGGATGCTGCTTTACGCTCCAGGTAAGCGTGATCGCTCAGTAGGAGGAGGGGATCCTGCAACACAGACTCGGCCCAGCTGTCCGGGGTTCGGTAACCGAGCGCGAGGTCTGCGGACAACGATGGGGTCTTCGTCATGTGTCTGGGTTCACACTTCAATCAAGCCTTCTAGGTACTTGACGGCGTACCCGGCGATAAGAACACGGCTGCCCCGCAGTTCGCAAAACAGTTCGCCGCCTCGCTGGGAGATCTGCTGAGCGTGCAGCCGCGTCTTGCCCAGCCGCTTGGCCCAAAAGGGTGTCAGCGTGCAGTGGGCTGCTCCCGTCACCGGATCTTCAGGAATGCCTGCGCCGGGAGCGAAATAGCGGGAAACGAAGTCGGAACGTCTTCCAGAGGCGGTCACGATCACCCCAAGGCGATCGATTGTCGCCAACAATCGCATGTCGGGCTCCAGCGAACGTATGGTGTCTTCTGAATCGTAAACCGCCAGATAATCTCTAGAGCAAAGGACCTCTTGAGGCGGCTGTCCGAGGGCCTTGAGAAGAGTGTCGGAGACCGAGCAAGGGACCGGTGCGTTGGCTGGGAAATCCAGGCAGATACGCTCGCCGACGTGAGTGACAGGCAACGGTCCGCTTCTGGAAGTGAAGATAACCTCCTCAGCCGCCGGCTTCAGATAGTGAAAGATCACGTAAGCCGAGGCCAGCGTGGCATGACCACAGAGCTCGACTTCTTGTTCAGGAGTAAACCAACGGATTCGATACTGTTCGCCCTGAGGAACAATATAGGCTGTTTCTGACAAGTTGTTTTCGGCAGCAATGGCTTGCAGCAAGGCGTCGTCGAGCCAGGTCTCGAGCGGGCAGACCGCGGCAGGATTGCCTCGGAACACCTGGCTGGTGAAAGCATCGATCTGGTACAGCGGAATTCTCATTCTGGTTGCAAAAGCTAAATGGAATTACACGGAAGGTAGAGTACAGGCTTCATGGCGTCTGTCACTCAAGAGTTTACTCTAATGGCTTCCTTGAACGGAGATACAGTTCGGTCGTTTTGTGCTCGAACTCCTATCTATGTCCAAACAGGACCGGAGCCGGAAGAATCCGAGGAACACCTGTGCCACATCGCAACAGGCGCGTCCGTGGCCCCATGGAAGAGGGCGCTCAAGTTTCTGCCCGCAGCACCTCCAGGGGCGGGCGGCTGGTGACACCACGGCTGTTGGCCAGGCCGATTAGGATCCCCAAGCCCGTCACAATGAGTAGCGCAGCCAGGCTGGGTAGCAACACGGGCACAAACGGCGCTTCAAAAACGAAGCGCGCCAGAGCCCAGCTCCCTGCCCAAGCCAGAAGAAGTCCTGTAAGAGCTGCAAAGCTTCCTAGAAAGAAGTATTCGACGATCATGATTTTCAGGATCTGCGCCTTCTTCGCCCCCAGTGTTCGCAGTAAGATACTTTCCCGGATACGCTGATACTTTCCCGTAATCACAGCGCCAGCGAGGACCATCAAACCTGTCAAAATGCTGAAAAACGCAATGAATCGGACCACGAAAGCCACTTTGCTCAGGATCGTGTCGATTATGGCGACAATCAATGCCAGGTCAATCGCCGATACATTCGGGAAGCGCTGAAAGACGGCCTGCTGCAGTCTGGCGGACACTTCATTGCCAGGTGTCCTGAGTACCATAACGTGGAATTGAGGCGCCTGATCCAGAACTCCGGTCGGGAAGACCACAAAGAAGTTCGGTTGCACTCGCTCCCACTCGACTTTCCGCAGACTGCCCACTCTTGTCACTACCGGGAGACCCTGAACATCAAACACCAACTCGTCGCCCAAGCTCGCCTTCAAGCGCTGGGCGATGCCTTCTTCGAGCGAGACGAGAACTGGCGCTGCTTCGCTTGCCACCCGCTCTTGCCACTTTCCCAGAATCAGTTTCTCCGTGTCGATCAAATGGTCCCGATAGGTAGAGCGATATTCCCGCTGCAGAGCCGATTCAGGGATAGAGTTTTTGGGGTCTTTGAGGATGTCTTCGACCGATCTGCCACCAACCGACGTGAGGCGCATTGTGACGATCGGCACTTCCTGCAGGACTGGCACATGGAAAGACTGCACCAGGTCTCTGACTTGCTCTTGTTGGTCAGTCTGGATGTCAAATAGGACTATGTTTGGCTGGTGACCACGGCCCCACAAACTGACTTCCTGAACGAGTACCGCGTGGGTGAGATAGAGCGTCATCATCAGGAAGGTCCCCAGCCCGACCGAGAGCATCAATACCAGCGTCTGATTGTTTGGCCGATAGAGATTTGCCAGACCTTGACGCCACACATAGCTTCCGGAGCCCTGAAACACCCGTTTTGCCGAGAATCGAATGAGTACCGCAACGCCGGCGAGCAGGCCAAGAGCAAGGAAGAGTCCGACCGTAAACCAGAGTGCGTGGGTCCAACGTCGCGTGTGGCCTATTGCGAAACCGGCCACGCTCAGCAAGATCAGCCCGTAAATCAGCAGCCGCAATGGATCGCGCCGTGGTTGGCCGTCTTCATAGGAAGCGCGAATGGCTAACAGTGGAGAGATCCGGCGCAGCGATAGCAAGGGAAGCAACGAGAAGAGCAAAGCGATGCCGAGCCCGATCAGCATCGCCTCCAGCAGGGAGAGCCAGGAAATGGAGAAGGGGACATTCACCGGCAAGAAATCCTGCATCACTTTGGGTAACAGATACTGAACAGCCATCCCCAGGAGAATACCGCCCGTGGCACCAATCAGCCCGAGAGCGGTAGCCTGAATCAGGTAAATGCCAAACGTCTCCCTCCCTCTGGCGCCCAGGCAACGCAGCACGGCAATGGTATTGGTCTTCTGCTTGACATAAACATGAACGGCGCTGGCCACACCAATGCTGCCGAGTAGCAAAGCAACAAAACCGACGAGATTCAAATAGTCATAGGCATTCTCGAGCGAACGCCCCAAGTTAGCCTTGCGTTGTTGGACTGTTTCACTGTCGAGCCGTAACTTGAGGAGTTCCGGTTCCAGCCGTTTCACCAGTGATTCAACGTCCGCCTGGGCCGGCAGCCGAAAGAAAACCTTGTACGTGGCTGTGCTGCCTTGCTGCAGGAGCCGGGTTTGACTCAAATACCGCATCGGGATGTAGATACGGGCGCCAATGATTCCGGTCGCGACTGTTTCTCCGGGTACTTTCCTTAGCCTGCCAGCGATGCGATAGGTGAAGGCACCCACCTTGATGGCGTCGCCCACGTGCGCGTCGAACTGAAGTAACAAGCTCTCCTCGACCAGGGCCATGGGTCCCCGCCGAAACTCCCAAATCGCAGCAGGGGGTTCCGTTTCCATTTCTCCATAGAACGGGAAGCCTTCTTCCAACGCTCGCACTTGCACCAGCCGGGTCCCGCCATTCTTCGGAAACAGCACCATGGAGGAAAAGCTGATTTCGCGCGATTGTTCGCCACCCACCTTCGTCAACAGCCGCTCGGCTTGGTCATTGAAGGGCTGGCGGGCGCGGATGACAAGATCGGCTCCCAGAAGGGTCTTGGCCTGGTGATCGAGTCCCTGCTGCAGATTTGTGCCAACGGAACTGATGGCCATCAGGGCCGCGACACCGAGCACAATCGACGACACAAATAGCAACAGCCGCCGCCGGCTGGTGCGGCTGTCGCGCCAGGCCATTTTCCAGATCCAGGAAGATAGGACGAGTTTCATTCGTTCAGACTCTAGAAAGATCCGATATGGAAAAGGAGTCAAAGGCCAAGGGTCCAGCGGATATCACGGGAGTCAGCCGGTGGCGTCTGTATGCTCCTTCGTCTTGGCTTACCGAAGCGTCGAAACCCGCGTTCTCTCGTCCGAGACAACCCTGCCTCCGCGAAGACGAAGAATACGCTGGGTCCGATGCGCCAGCTCCTGATCGTGCGTTACAACGATCAGAGTGGTGCCGTAAGCCTCGTTCAGCTGAAACAGTAGATGAACGACTCGCTCACTCGTCTCGACGTCTAGATTTCCTGTGGGTTCATCGGCGAAGAGAATCTTCGGATGGTTGATGAATGCCCTCGCCAAGGATACCCTTTGCTGTTCTCCGCCGGAAAGCTGTGCCGGATAGTGGTGCAAACGATCGCCCAAGCCGACCTGCTCCAGGAGATCGACGGCATGGTCTTTGACGTGGGTTTCGTTGCGAAGTTCCAGAGGCACCATCACATTTTCCAGTGCCGTGAGGGTCGGGATGAGCTGAAAGGTTTGAAAGACGAAGCCCACATACTGATTGCGGACCTCCGACAAATTGTCTTCACTTAGGACGTTTAGTTCGATGCCATTCAGTGTGACTGAACCCGAAGTGGGGCGGTCCAGGCCAGCGCAAAGGCCGAGCAAGGTGGTCTTTCCGCTTCCGGAAGGGCCCACAATCGAGCAGGTAGAGCCTTCATCGACGCAAAAGGAAACCTCCTGGACAACGGTTAGCGTTTGCTCTCCGCTCTTGTAGGTTTTGGTTAATTGTTCGACACTAAGGACGAGGGGTGAAGAGTTGGAAGGTACAGTCAAAACCTGAATCTCCAAAAATCAGGCAAAGGGTGCACTGTCAGGCAAGGTAGGGCGGGCTGTCCTCGGCGCGCTCCGCTCCGCCAGGGGTTCGAGCTTCGCTCTCTGGCTAACGGTCAGAGCTTGTCCCCCTTGGCAAAAGGGACCATAGAGGTTGTGCTACGATGAAAGACGCCCCTGCCGCGAAACCCTGCTCCCCCTTGCGAAGCGGGGACAAACATCGAATAGAAACTTGAGCACGCGGGGGATACCGCGATACCGCGCCCTACCCAACGCGGTTTATTTTGGCATACAATCGATGAAAGTCGCTATTTCGATTCTCGGTTTTCTCTGTTTGTTCTGCGTGGCGGTCGGCGCGAAATCATCTCAGGCCGTCGGGTCAGCGGAGACGAAACTGATTCTTTGCCTTGGCGATAGCTTGACGGCAGGGTACGGCCTGGACATGTCTCAAGCCTATCCGGCGCTCCTCCAAAAAAAGATTGACACGCTTGGCTGG
>CAVVYL010000007.1:0-21235 GCA_963752385.1 uncultured Acidimicrobiia bacterium
TGCAACGGCAACACCCCCAATGTGATTTGCCCGTCAGACCCAAGGTTACAAAATTCTCTGGCCACGCAGTGGTTCCAGTTCCTGCCGGATCCAACCTTTTCAGGGCCACTGAACAACTACGTCGCCCCTCCCATACCTAATTTTACCAGTGCCAACGGCACACGCCTCATAGACGTGAGGGTCGACCACTACGTGGGCAACTCAGACCATATATTTGGGACTTTCCACTACCGCCGCTTTCCCTCTCGCGATATAACAACCTTGCCAAAGCCGATCGCCACGGAAAACACGGGTTACGGTTATCACACGGTTAGTCGTCTAAGCTGGGACCACACCTTTAGTCCGACTTTGTTGAATCACGCCGCTTTTGGGTACCGCAACAATCCCGGGGGGACCGACTGCATCGGTATGGATTCCACCAGTGAGATACCGCGGATCCCCGGTGTCGCCAGCAATGAGCTTGCTCCGGTAATTGGTTTGGAAGGATTCAACGGCTATGGCTGCAACAACCTTGACAAGAGCGACGGACCTTCTGCGATCTTCAACGACCTAGCGACCTGGGTGCGAGGTAAGCATACGTTCAAGTTCGGGGGTGAGTACCGAAGGATTTGGCGCAACGGGCACACGTCAGTCAACCAGTCGGGATCCTTCAATTTTTCCAGCCTGAGCACTGGACTAATCGGCATCAACAGTGGCAACCCGATCGCCAGTTTCCTTTTGGAGCAGGTCGATGGCGCGACTGTTGGCTTCCAGAGCATAGACGGCGACTTCCCCAGAATGGGTGCCTGGAACGCGCACTTCGGCGACACCTGGAAGGTAACTCCGAAGCTGAGCCTCAGCTACGGCCTCCGCTGGGATGTCTACAAACCTTCGGTGGAAAAATTTGACCACCTGTCCTTCTTTGATCCCCTCGGGCCCAATCCTGGGGCGGCCGACCGCCCCGGCCGACTGGCTTTTGCGGGAACGGAGTGGGGCGACGCCAGTTTTGGGAAACGCCACCCGGAAGAAACCTGGTATCGCGGCTTTGCGCCCCGCGTGGGCATCGCGTTCGGCCTGACTTCGAAGACGGTGATTCGCACTGGTTACGGCATTTTCTACGAACAGGTATCCTACCCAAACTGGGGGCTGGGAGTTGCCCAGGATGGATTCAACTCCAACGTGGCGTTCTCCAGTTCGGACGGTGGATTGACCCCCGCCTTTATTCTCAGCCAGGGCGTTCCCCAAAACTTCGTCAAGCCGCCGTTTATCGATTCAGCCTTTCGCAACGGTCAGGATCTGACTTACCGCCCCTTTGATGCCAATCGCCTCGCCTATACCTCTCAGTGGAACCTGACTCTCGAGCACCAGTTCAGCAGTGATTTTTATATTAGCGCAGCCTATGTGGGGAACAAGGGAACGCGATTGCTCTCACGCAACGCGCCGCTCAACGCGCTGGATCCAACGTATCTTTCGTTGGGGCAACGGCTCAATGATCAGTTTGAACCTGGCCAAACCGAGCTCCATGGAGTGCCCCTCCCTTATTCCGGTTGGACAGAACAGATGACTGGGTGCGCACCCACAGTGGCCCAGGCGCTGTTGGCCTATCCCCAATACTGCAGCAACCTGTATGGTCTAAACGAGAACGCTGGCAGCTCTACTTACCACTCCTTCCAGTTCAAGGCTGAAAAGCGCTTTTCGCGGGGACTATGGATACTCACGTCCTATACCATGTCCAAAATTCTGACCAGTACTGGCGATGATTTGCAGACCCCGGCGACGTCCTGGAGCGGTGCTGTCGGGGTTATCAGTCCCTTCGAGCGGCATCGCAACAAGTCACTAGGAGTGAGTGACGTGCCGCAGGTACTTTCGGCCGCGCTGATCTATCAACTGCCCTTCGGGCAGGGCAAACGCTTTCTGGACCGGAAAGGGGTAGTGGACAAAATCCTTGGCGGGTGGCAAGTGAGCAGCATCTTTCGGGCTTCCTCGGCCATCCCTTTCTTTTTCCGCTCCAGCAACTGTAACTTGCCTGGCCAATTCGCGGCGGCTTGTATTCCGGCGATTCTTTCCGGGGCCAATCCGTTCGCCCAAGATAAGGACAGTTTTGATCCAAACCAACCTCTGTTCAACAGTGCGGCGTTCGAGTCCCCGGACAGCTTCAACTTCTACTATGGTCAGGGACCGCGCATCTCGAACCTGCGAGGTTTTGGTTACCAGAATCACGACCTCGGTTTACTCAAGGACACCCGTATTTCTGAAGGGGTAAGGATCCAATTTCGCGCAGAGTTCTTCAATGTGTGGAACTGGCACCGTTTCACGCCACGAAACGCAGGGAGCTATAATTACTCAGCCTTCAATACTGACGTCGCCAGCCCCAGCTTCGGGATGTGGAATGGAACGGTAAGCGATCCTCGCAACATCCAATTCGGCCTGAAGCTTCTGTTCTGACTGGGTTGGTCGCCCTGCCGCTACCGCGCACTTGCCCAGGCAGGCGACGTCTGGCGATCTGGGGCGTGACTCACCTGCCCGTTTAGCTCGCTCACGAGCGACGCGCGGTCCACACCGGTGGTTCCGCTACCACAGCCGCGCTGATGCGCTTGGCGTCGCGTGGTGATAATCCAAGCCCCTTTTCAAACCTTGAGGACGGCGTAAACACATTCGACCACTTAGGGCGAAAGCAATTTCCCTCAGACTGAAATAGTAGGGCAGGCCAGAGAGCGGGCCAGAATTGATTCGGCTTTCAGCGGCTCGATAAACGGGTTGATGTTGTCTACTGGCCCGGACCGATTGCCGCTCTTGCCTTCAGCTGGGCAGGTGATATTAAAATAGGGGCGTCGGAGTGGCAGCTCAGTTCGATGCGAAGGCGAGTCGCATGGCCCAAAACTTTGATGTGTGTGTTGTCGGCAGTGGGCCGGGTGGGGGGATGGCCACCTACGTTCTCGCCAATGCTGGCCTCAAAGTGGCTCTGGTCGAGGCTGGAAAGGGGCTACGAGCCGGCATCGACTACAATAGCCACTTGCGCCTTCCGGAAGGTTCAAAGAACTTCATCGCCCGTGGCCCAGACGCTGCCGGGCCGCACCTGATTTTCGAAAGGGATCACTTCACTCCCGTTGGAGACCGCCCCGGTCATGGTCTGTTGAAAGCCTTGGGCGGACGGTCAATCTGTTGGGCCGGTCACAGCCTTCGTTTCGGACCGCTGGATTTCAAGAAGTGGCCGATTTCCTACGACGAGGTGGCCCCCTATTACAGCAAGGCGGAGCGCTTCATGGGAGTTTATGGCTCCAAAGACGGCCTCTACAACCTTCCGGATGGGGAGTTCCTCAAACCGGTGAGAATGCGATGTCCGGAGATGCTGCTGAAGCGGGGGGTGGAAAGGCTGAAGGCCAAAGGTCGCAAGATGGAATTCGTGGCCCAGCGCAAAGCGATTCTGACTGAAGACCACTCTTCTCGTCGTCCTCGTTGTCACTATTGTGGAGAATGTATGAGCGGGTGCTGTGTGGATGCCAAATATACCTCCGCTAATACCCCTATTCCTCTCGCACTCAAGACTGGAAACCTGACCCTCTTCACCGAGGCAACGATGACTCGAATTCTGCTGGACGAATCGCAGCGGAGGATTCGGGGAATTGAGTACAGCGATTCCCGAGGCAATGTGGGAAGCGTTGAATGCAGGGCCTTGGTGCTGGCTTGCAGTGCTATTGAAACAGCTCGCTACCTGCTCTCGAACAAAACAACAGAATTCCCAAATGGATTGGCGAATGGCAGCGGTCAAGTTGGGAGGAATCTCACCAGTCATTTTGGTTTGGACGTTGTCGCTTATTTTCCGGAACTGCGAAGCCGTGACGTTTCCAAGGATAGCGGTACCGATTACTTCCATAGTTTGTTGACGGCCATGTATTGGGATAAACCCAACCCGAAGTTTGACGGAACGTATCAAGTGCAATGTGGCGCTGGAATCAAGCCGGGCTCGCTTGCATTTGAGGGTTCCGCAGGCTTTGGTAGCAGCTTGAAACGGGAGATTCGAGAGAAAAACGTTGGGCATGCTCTAATGAACATGCAGGGTTCGTTATCGCTTTCCCCCAACAAGTTCGTGGACTTGGATCCCATACGGAAAGATCATTTTGGAACCCATCTTCCTCGCATACATCTTCACTACGAGGACAATGACGTGGCGATGGCGCAGGACATGGTGGAAATCTGCGAGGAAATCATTCGAGCCGCTGGAGGGGAAATCCTTCGAACCCCGGGTATGGTCACGCCGGACAAACTGGGAATTGACTCTAATCACTGGGTTGGAACCGTTCGAATGGGGACAAATCCCGCGACTTCAGTCGTTAACCCTCATTGTCAAAGTCACGAAATTCCGAATCTTTTCGTCGGAGACGCCTCGGTCTTTCCTGCGTATCCAGAAAAGAACCCCACCCTAACGAACATCGCGCTTTCCTGGAGAACTGGCGAACTTCTGATAGAGAAATTTCGTCGGGGTGACTTGAACTGACCGAGTCCCCCCACTCCGAGCCAAGTCTCTATCACCCGAATTGAAACCCCGCTGAGATCTTGGGACTGCCAAGCCTGGATGCGCCTGCTCGATGCCCTCCAATAGCGCTCTGAAGATGCTGGGTGGGTTCACTGAGGCCATGGTCGGCTTTGATCGTCCACGTGGCCAGGAGTGGACAGCTGGCTTCAAGTAATTCATTCCCCAGCCCGAGTTGAAAAATGAGAAAATGCGCGGCTGGAGAATCCGAATCAATGGCTCGCGGAGCAACATCGAATGATCCACACGCTTGTTCTTGACCGTGCATCGCGCACGTTCAGCCACGTCTCTGATACAAATGCGATCAGTGATCTCTGTGCAACTTCAAACATCGTCTGGGTTGATGTGGCAGACCCTACGAGTCAAGACTTCGAGAACTTGGCCAAGGAATTTGGGTTTCATCCTCTTTCCATAGAAGATTGCCGTCACCAGCACCAACGGCCGAAGGTGGAAGAGTTCCCGGGTTACTACTTTATCGTTTTGTACGAGGTGGAACTCATCAAGTCAACCCGGCTGGCTCTAGGGGAACTGGGTATTTTTCTTGGGAAGAATTACCTCGTTACCGTGCACAGCCGGCCGATCCGCGCTATTCAAACAGCTGAACGCCTGTGGCGCAGTTGGACAGATCTGGCAGAGAGAGGCTCTGGACTGGTGGCTTATCTTTTAATCGACGCCATTGTAGATGACTACCTGCCGCTACTGGATACTCTGTCGGATCACATGGACTCTCTCGAGGACCGGATCTTTGCTAAGTTTCAGGTCGAGGCCATCGAAGAGATTTTTCGGATCAAGAAGGAACTGCTGGTCCTGCGTCGCGCTGTTACCCCATTGCGCGATGTCTTCAACACCCTTCTGCGGCGGGAGCAGCCCATCTTCTCGCGCGAGACTCACACCTATTTCCAGGATGTCTTCGATCATCTCATTCGAGTCGCGGACACGATTGACACACTGCGGGACATGATCGGCTCGATGATGGACGCTTACCTCTCCATCTCGGGCAACCGGATGAACATGGTTATGAAAACGCTGACCTCCATATCCACAATTCTTATGTCTGTAACTTTGGTGGCGGGCATCTACGGAATGAACTTCGATTACATGCCTGAGCTGAAGTGGCGATACGGCTATGTTGGCACACTGCTGTCCATGGTAGTGGTCGGTCTAGGGATCTACCTTTATTTTCGAAAGATCAAATGGCTATGAGGCAACTGGCTCAACGACGGCGAAGAGATGCCCGACACGCTTCTCGAGAGCCCGCAAAATCAACTTCAACCCAGCTGGATGAGAAGCAATTGGCCAGGCGGTGACGCCGATGGACCTGGCGAGTCGAGGCGCGTGGTACTCGTCATTGTCGCACTGGCGTTGGCCTTCATTGCCATCATCACCTATTTTGTTGCCCAAATGCCACGCAACCCGTGACCCAGGCTAGATTCGTCTCCTTGGAAACGCGAACTTTACTGCGGGCTTTCATGCGCTGGGCGCGTAATATCCGGTCTTCGAGCGAACGGACAGAGCTGGGAGGCCCTTGGGCGGGTTCAGTTTGACCTTGATCTTGCGCCAGCGGCCGTCTTTGGCGGGGTTGGTGGATGAGTACCCGAGGACATATTGGTTCTTCAGTTCGAGAGCAATCTTCACACAAATGTCCTCGAGCTCATGAATAGAGTTGGGAAAGTAAGCTTTCCCGCCGGTGATTTCAGTCATCTCCTCCAAGATAGCTCGGCCACTGCGCCCTTGAGAGAAGTCCGAATAATAGGAATCCACGATCCCAATTGCGAAGATCTGGGTATCTGACTCTTTGACCGCGTTGCGGACGTTCACTAGGGAGTAGCGGCTGCGCGTGTCTTCCCCATCCGTGATCAGGAGCATGGCCCTCTTTGGGTTATGTCCATGCTTGATCTTCTCGAGGCCGATATAAGCAGCGTCATAAAGCGTCGTGGATCCCTTGGCGCGCGCAAATGCGAGCCGGTTTTGGATTTCGCTGACATCGGAAGTGAATTCTTCTTGGACTTTGGGCTGATCGGCAAAGGTAATCAGGAAAAATTCATCTTCTGGATTCGTTGTCTTCAGGAACGCCACCGCAGCTTCCTTGGCCCGCCCGATTTTTTCGCTCATGCTGCTGCTAACATCGAAGAGCAGCCCGATAGAAACCGGCATGTCTTCAGTGCTGAATTGGGAGATCTTCTGTTCTACCTTGTCCTCAAAAATCTGAAAGTGCTCCCTTTCCAGACCCGTGACGAACCGGTTGCTAGCGTCGGTGACAGTAGCGTTGACCAGAACCAGATTGACATCAACTTTGACCGAAGCCGGGCCGTCCGCCGGCGCCTGCGGAGTTAGAGACTTGGGAGGACTTTGAGCGAAAAACTGACAGACCAGTGCCAGACAAAAAGTCACCACGATGGCAGCATAGGGAAACGAGGACGCATACTCACAATCGTCTCTTCGCATCGCAGCACCTCGTCGAAAAGGTCAGGGCGACCTGCTCGCAATGCTTTACTTCTTTAGACAACGATCAGAAGGGCAAACACGCAAACTACCTCTTTGATTATATCTCCTCGGTTCGTTGAGGGCTGTAATAAAGATCCAGTTGACGCAGCGAGGACAAGATGCCTTCCAGATTTCTCTGTTCGGGCGACCTACATCTTCTGCATCAGCCCAATAGTGAACCCCTCAAAATGACTGCGGCGATACTGAAATAGATTACCAAACCGGTTACGTCCACCAACGTGGCCACGAAGGGTGCGGAGGATGTCGCGGGATCGAAACCCAAGCGTCGCAAGATAAACGGTAACATGGAGCCAGCCAGCGTACCCCAAAGCACGACCCCTACCAATGCGAGAGCCACGGTTACAGCAACGGACAACCAATGCGGCCCGTAGATGTCCGAAAACACCGACCAAAGGGTGATTCGAAGGAACCCGATCGAGCCCAGCACAAAGCCCAACGCTAGCCCCGACAACAGTTCTCGGCGTATGACCCTCCACCAGTCTCTCAGAGTCACCTCTCCGAGTGCCAAGGCACGGATCACCAGCGTCGATGCTTGCGATCCCGAGTTGCCGCCGCTGGAAATAATCAGAGGGATGAAAAGAGCCAAGACAACCGCCCTAGCGATTTCTCTTTCAAAAAAGCCCATCGCGGTTGCTGTCAACATCTCACCGAGGAAGAGCAGAACCAGCCAACCGGCTCGCTTCTTCACCATTTGGAACAGCGCTATTTCCATGTAAGGCTCATCCAGAGCCTCCATGCCGCCAATCTTCTGAATATCTTCAGTGGCTCTTTCCTCCGCCACATCCAGCACATCATCGACAGTAACGATTCCAACAAGCTTGCCTTTCTCGTCAACGACAGGCAGCGCCGTCCGGTCCTCGCGTCTAAAGACGGCGACCGCCGCTTCCTGACTGTCAGTCGCTCGCAAAGCCACAAATTGGCGATCCATCAGATCGGAAACACGGTCCGTCAACCCGGCTAGCAGGAACTGCCGCATCCGAATATCGTCTAGGAGAACTCCTTTGTCATCCACCACGTAGACATGATTGAGTGTTTCACTGTCATGGCCGTGAGTGCGAATGTAATCGAGCACCTGTTGCACTGACCAGTCCTGGCGCAGCGAAATATACTCTGGGGTCATCAGACGGCCGACGCTATCCGGCGGATATTCAAGAAGCGAGACGGCTACTGCCCGTTCATCTGGAGTCAGGAGTCTTAGTACTTCCTGGGATGTCTGAGTCGGCAGCGCCTGCAGGAGCACGGTCCGATCGTCAGGCGACATCGCGTTCAAGATTCCAGCAGCTTCTTCGGGAGCCATTGCCTTGAGCAGGCGGTGCTGGATGCTGGGCACCAGATACTGAAAAGTATCGACAAGCACTTTGTGCGGCAGATGGTGCCACACGGTCAGCTGCTCGGAGGGCAGCAGATCGGTCATCAGATCGGCCAAGTCGTTGGGGCTTTTGTCCTTTAGGATCGCACTCAAGGTAGCAAGATCTCCCGAGCCAAGCACCTGCTTAACATTGGGCGAAAGCCAAAGTCGATGGATGACCATGGGACTTACTCAATTAGTGGCTGGTGGCATTCAATGCTACTGACCGAGCTGACTAGCGTCCGCTGCTGCCTGGTTGCGCGTTTGCATCCGCAGCTCGATAAAACGATGGCCAACTCTTCGCGTGTCCTTTGATTCCGGGCAGAACCGTTCGGATGTTCTTTGTGTCGGCGTGATGATCACGTGCCGATCGTCGGAGATTCCCCAAGAATCCCGGGATGAAACCTGCCAGGGCTGGTGACCAACGAATCAGCCCCATTCAAACAAATGGCCTCGGAACGCAGTCAGTCTCTGGCAACGACATGCCCGATAGCATCCGATAATCGTACATCGAATGCACGCGTTTGACGCGGATTCTGTCAAGTCCAGTTCCAAGGGTCAATCCAGCGTGGATTTCCCTGGCATTGTCCCTGCCGGCTGCCGGCTCATGGCACCACCGAGAAGCAACCTGCAACAAGTTCTGCCGGAGCGTAGAGTGATATTCCCTTGCTGGTTCAACGCTCCTAAGCCGCTCCGACCGTTTGGTCACCACGCGTGACGATGCTTTGGAACGAATCCTGTCGCACCATTGGCCCGGGAACGTCAGAGAGCTAGCCCAACTTCGTCAGTTTGGTGCGAGAGGCAAGAAAAAACGAGGGGGAATTGGATTGCAAGTGATTGAAGGTGTGGGTGAGAGTTGGGAAAGAGCGCATGTAGTGCCAACCTACCCTCTTGAAAACCCATGTGGGACGTGGGATTGTGGGGACCGTCGAGCCCAACGATCCGATGTACCTGCGACACGGCACGATCGAGAAAGACGGCAAGTGGCATACCTACTGGCGGCTGGTGCGCTCGGTGCGGGTGGGCAGGAAAGTGCGCCAACAGACGGTCGCGACGCTGGGAGAGCTGAACGAGCAGGGGCAACTGGAAGCGCGAGCGTTATGGAAGAGTCTGAGCGGGATCGAAGCCGAGCAGCTGAGTTTTGGCACGGTGCAGCCCGCCTCGTCGGTAGCGGTGAAGGTGTCGGAAGTGCGGCTGGAACAGGGACGCCGGTTTGGAGATGGGTGGCTGGGGTGGAAGCTGTGGCGGGCCCTGAAGCTGGACGAATGGATGGGAGCCCACCTGGAAGCCGGGCGCGAAGAGGTGGGCTGGGCGGCGATGTGCACCATTCTGGTTCTGGCGCGGTTGTGCGACCCGTCCAGCGAGCTGCACATTGCCGAGGACTGGTATCGACAGACGGCTCTGGAGGATCTGTTGGGCGTGGGGGTGGAGAAAGTCAATCAGAGTCGGCTGTATCGGGCGCTGGACAAGATCCTGCCACACAAAGAAGCGTTGTGTTTGCATTTGAAGCAACGGTTGGGGGAGCTGCTTGCCTTCGAGTATGACTTGCTGTTGTATGACATCACCTCAACCTACTTTGAGGGTTTAGCCGAAGCCAAACGAGTTGGCTGAACGGGGCTATAGTCGGGATCATCGTCCCGATTGCAAGCAGGTCTGCATTGCCTTGGTGGTGACTCGAGAAGGAGTGCCCCTAGCCTACGAGGTGTTTCGAGGCAACACCACCGATGTCACCACGGTGGAAACCATCGTCGAGTTGGTAGAAGGCAAGTACGGCAAGGCGGGTCGGATTTGGGTGATGGATCGCGGGATGGTCAGCGAACAGAACCTGGCCTTCTTGCGGAAACGGCAAAGCCAGTATGTGGTGGGCACGCCCAAGTCGATGTTGTGGCAATTTGAGACCGAGCTGAAGCAGCGGGATTGGACCGAGGTTCAGCCCGGGATCCAGGTTCGGTTAGCGGCTCGGACCGAATGCGGCGAAACGTTGCTGGAACGTAACAGCCGAGCGGCTGCGGGATTCGATCTGCGCGTTGTATCGGCTCCGCATACGGCAGCCGGGATTACCCTGCAGGGGTCTCGGCGGTTGTCTTGGTGGCGGTGGAGTCGGCTTAGCTCCGGAGCGTATGTGCTGCGAAGCAATGTAGCCGAGCTGGCTCCGGCAGCATTTTGGAAAACCTATGTGCAGTTGACCGATGCCGAAAATGCTTTTCGCCTGCAAAAGAGCGATCTACGCCTGCGACCCATCTGGCATCAGAAGACAGAGCGAGTCGAAGCCCACATTCTGGTCTGTTTCTTAGCCTACGTTTTGTACAAAACCCTGGAGCAATGGGAACAGCGGGCAGGATTGGGGAAAAGCCCACAGAAGATCCTGGCGGAGTTTTCACGCATTTACACCGCCGACGTGATTCTGCCTATCGTCGACGGTCCTGAGGTGCGAATCCGCTGTGTCGTTCGCCCTGATGCCGCTCAGTCGATCCTGATCCAACGCCTCGGGCTGGAATTGCCTCAGCGGCTACGGATTCCTTCAAAGTTGAAAATGTAGTGCCAACTTTTCAGCTAAGTGATTGAAATCCCTACAATCGACCCCCGTAACTGACGAAGTTGAGCTAGAAAATGTCGTGACTAGAGCGATGGTGCCAGCGCCAGGCGACCTCATAACACCCGATTGCATCCAATTCAATCAGCGCACGTCGAGGCTCCGGTCAGTTGGTTGGAGCAGTTGCCGCATCGAGAAGGTTACGGCAATGTCGTTCGAAAGGTAGAGCACAATTGTTGGAAGCCGTGCTTGAAGAAGCGATATGGCGAATCCTGTGAATCAACTCGGAGTTTGGACCAAATTGAGCATGGTCTCTACACGGGGTGCCCAAGGTTTCTCAAGTTTAGCCAGTGCGAAACCGATATCGATGAACAGATGATGGATTGTCGAAACAACATCGCACAAAGCTGGTCAATCATCCTTCTTTGTGTTTTGGTGGTCGCGAGACGGAGCGTGGCTAAATCATTCAGCCGGAAGGGTTAAGATGAAAGGTAAACTCAAACAAGTTTGGAAGGTTGCTTTGGCAGTCATCCTGGTGGCCCTGGGGCCGTCCTCACTGGTTGATTACTTATCTCAGTCTCAGGTTCTGGACAACAAACTACAGAGCGATGGTGAGAACCTGGTTGTCCACGTAGATCTGGTAAACGTGCTGTTTACAGCCACTGACCGGAGAGGCAAGCTCGTCACAGACCTTGCAAAAGACAACCTGAAGATCTACGAAGACAACAAAACCCAGATCATCACTAACTTCACTCGCGAGACCGAGCTTCCGCTAACTATTGCGGTCTTAATCGATACCAGTACCAGTATCCGAAATCGTTTCAAGTTCGAACAGGAAGCTGCGATCGATTTCCTCTTCAGAACGCTCCGCCAAAAGAAGGACAAAGCCCTTCTAGTTACGTTCGATTCTGCGATTGAGTTGGTACAGGACTACACGGACAACCCCGAGGTTCTGGCCAAGGCAATCAGACAGGTGCGGCCAGGCGGGGGAACGAAAATGTTCGACTCCATATTTCTGACATGTCAAGAAAAACTGAAAGCTGAAACTGGCCGAAAGATCATGATTCTCATCAGCGACGGAGATGACAATCTCAGTCTCGAGACGCTCAGCGGAACGCTGGAGATGGCGCAGAAGTCGGATGTGTCGATTTACACGATCAGCACGAACTCCAGTGGCTTTTTCGGCGTCACCGCACCTAAAGCAGACAAAGTTCTGAAGCGCCTCGCCGAAGACACGGGCGGTCGCGCGTTCTTCCCCTTCAAAGCCGAGGACCTTTCCCAGAGTTTCCAGGACATCAGCTCTGAACTGCGAAGTCAGTACTCCCTGGCCTACCGTTCCTCCAACTTTGTCCGGGACGGTTCCTTTCGCTCCATCAAAATCGAAGCGGACCGGAAGAACCTTCAAGTCAAGGCTCGCAAAGGCTACTACGCAGCGAGAGGGTGAACTCTCTCTCACTTGGCCGTGGATCTTCTCTAACCGCTCCTGCTTCGCCAGCCTGTCGTCGGACCTAGTCGAATGACGCCCTATCTCCTCACAGTCTGCGACCTGAGCATTTCCGAGCGCAGCAGCACCCACCGAGAGGGGCGTACCCAACACGGCCTTGCTGACTTCCCTGCAAGAAACCGGGTGCCTGGCGTCGGCTATTTGCCATTCGGGTTCCTCCCTTCGATCTATTCTTCCAAACTCGATCTCGATATGAGGCGATCAGAAGCGCCATCTCAATCCTCCATAAACTGACCGTCCATTAGGCTTGCTGACAGTGCTGGCCTCCTGGGGCTGTGGCCGAATGCATCAGTCGAATTACCGGTTTGAGGCCCAGCCTCGGAATGTGCTGGCCGAGGCAGGAATTACGTCTGCGAAGGATCCCAAGCTAGCTTTATCGAGTTCCGGGGCTGTGCATCTGCACACTGGCCCCGCCATTGCTCACAATGGGAACAAACTCTATCTGGCCTGGTATACGGAAGGCAGCGATGGGAAAGCCGGGGATCAAGCTTGCCTGGTCCGAAGATGGGGCGCGCCGCTTTCATCCAGCGGTGATGGCTTCCGGAGAAACCTTGGATGCCAATCACCCAGCTCTCTCAGCGGCAGCCGATGGAACTGTTCTGCTGGCCTTCCAGGCCCGAGATCCCGTGCAGAAAGAGGGCTGGAGTCCGCTGCAGACTTACCTGGTTGAAATCACTGACACCACCAGTGTCAGCGCTCCCATTCCCATCCCGAGAGGTCAAAAGGCAGTCTCTTATCCCGCGGTCGCCGCCGGATCCATGGGACGAGTCTACATCGCCTGGACGGAACCAGACTCTAAGGGAAACCAGATTCGTCTCTCAAGAGGAAGGTTGCGCACATCAGGATGAAAACCGCACATCGCAAGGGAGGTCGTGCTTTGGCGCGGAGAATCCCTTCGTGGTAGGTCAAGCTACCCTCTTTGCTGACCTGACCTTGCCGCCCTCTGGAACACCCGCAGTTGTGGGTGTCTCGCGTACGCTCTGAGGATGGTGCCAATCAAACCAACTTGAGAGCGAAGGATTGAAGGGTCCCGAGTTGAGTCGATCACACCTTCTGCCAGTCATTCGCTAATGCGATCCAGCCATTGCCGCCCAACCGCCATTCATTGAAAACCGCTGTTCCCGTTTCCTAGTCCAGGATAGCTTTGTGTGCGCAAGCTGAACCGATTCAAGGCCTGCAGAAGAATATTTCTGGCACAGGTCATCCCGGAGGATGTCATTTTATGAAGGTCCGATGCATCGGCTCTCTTCTGGCCACTCTTCTCTTGCAGATGAGCGTCTGCTTCGGGCAGTCCAGTGGAACACTGCGGGGCGTAGTGACCCTAGGAGCTGTCCGGCTCTCCTGTTCATAACGTCAAGGTTTCGATCCTCGAACTCAAGCGAGTGGTATGGACTGAAGACGATGGGAGATACGAGTTTTCCAATGTCCCTCCCGGGCGCTACACCGTTGTGGCACATATTGACCGCGCACCCGACGCCTTTGCCATGGTTGACGTTACCGCCGGTGCACCGTCGACCGCCGACTTACAACTTCAACTCGAGCCCCTCAAGATGCAGATTACGGTCACCGCATCGGGCAGCGAGCAAACGACGTTTGATTCCATTCAGTCCGTCGACACTCTCGGATCACTTGAACTGGCTCAGAAAAACCCTCTCACCTTGGGCGAAGCGTTGGAGAACGAAACGGGAGTGGCAAAGCGCAGCCTGGGACCGGGTTCCACGCGTCCAGTGATCAGAGGTTTTGACGGTGATCGAGTGCTGGTGATGGTCGACGGAGGCCGTGTCGGATCGCTTGCCTCGCAGTCCAGTGACCATGGCGAACCCATCAATGTTTTGGAAGCAGACAAGGTGGAGGTGGTGAGAGGGCCTGCAACCCTGCTGTACGGCAGCAATGCGGCTGGAGGCGTGGTGAATGTTCTTACGGGCCACGATTCACCTCATGAGGGTGTACATGGCTATTTAACCGGCCTCGGCGGAACCAACAATTCGCAGGCTGGTGGCAGCGGTGGGCTCGAATTTGGAACTAAGAGTTGGCTGCTCTGGCTAAACGGCGGTGGTCAGAAAACCAACGACTACAAAACTCCAATTGGAACTATTACCAACTCCTTTACCCGCAGCTATGATGGTGCAGGAGGTGTGGGCTGGTATCCCGGAAAAGCCTTCGTAAACACCAGCTATAGCTATGACCAACCGCGATATGGGATACCGGTGGATCCCGAGGAGCCCGAAGAAGTCAGGGTGCTCAACATGCGGCGCCACAATATCCGGACCACCGGAGGCTTCCACGACCTTGACTCTTTCCTGACGAGTTTCCGAGCTTCGTTCAACTACAACGACTATCAACACCAGGAAATTCCCAACGGCGTGATCGGTACGGTCTTCAAAAACAAAACGTATCTGTATGATGGGATCTTCGATCAACAAAAGAAGGGACGGTGGTCAGGAAGCTTCGGCTATTGGGGGATGCATCGGGACTACGCTGCCACAGGTGAGGAAGTATCGACGCCTCCAACTTTGCAGAATGCCGTGGCTGCGTTCGCCTTAGAAACCTTTGATTTGCGGAAAGTCATTCTCCAATTTGGGGGTCGGTTCGAACACAACGGCTTCTCGCCGGAGGGTTTGCCGGACCGATCCTTTAATGGAGCTTCGGTAGCCGCAGGCGTTCGTATTCCCCTCTGGGAAGGTGGCGCCTTTGTCACCAACTATAGTCACTCCTATAGGGCGCCTGCTATCGAGGAGCTGTATAACAATGGGCCACATGACGGAACGCTGCTCTTTGAAATCGGCGACCCTAATCTAAAGCGAGAGTTGAACGACGGGATCGATCTTTCCTTGCGGCATTCGAGTCGGCGCTTTCGAGGCGAGGTCAACTATTATTACTATCACATCAGAGACTTTGTGTACCTCGCTCCGACCGGGGAGTTTGATGCAGAGTCTGGGTTTGAGATCGCGAACTACAGTCAAGGCACCAGCCGTTTTCAAGGAACAGAGGCAAAACTGGATGTTGGGGTACACCGCAATATCTGGCTCAACTTCGCGACTGATTATGTGAATGCCAAGCTGACTGCCTCTGATACGCCGCTCCCCCGCATTCCTCCGTGGCGAGGACGTTTCGGCATCGATGCGGATTACAAAGGCTTCCACGTGAAGCCCGAAGTCATTATGGCAAGCGATCAGGACCGGATTTTCCCGACGGAAACGCGGACGGCTGGCTACACAACCTTTGGCTTGATCGCGTCATACACACTAGCGCAAAAGCACGCCGCCCATATTTTTTCAGTGAACGCTTTCAACCTCGGAGATCGCTTCTATCGAAATCACGTTTCTCTGATCAAGGAGTTCGCACCCGAGATCGGACGTGGCGTCCGCTTTACGTACACGCTTCGGTTCTTCTAGTTCCCCAGGGCGGCGTTTCGCTGGCCCTGGGTTACTTGGGATGCCTCCAGCGGGGCTTGTAAGGAAGATCGCTTTCACTGCGGGCTCCTGGCCCCAGGCCCTGAATTCTTTGGGCAGCGGGAGGCCCAGTCGCTATCAGACAAGGGCAACGCTGGTACAAAGCCCTTGCACGTTCTGCTTGCCCGTAGTTGCCAGTGTCCGGCACACATCGCTACAATGTTCGTTGGATCAGTCGTCCTCGGTTTGGTTCAACGAATGGCAATTCCAAGTCTAAGTTGATTGTCGATGACTCCTCATTCTGCTGCCCTCCTTGCTAACCTGATTGGCTTCCTGACTGGAAGTGTGCTCTACGGAATGCTTCTGGTGATGGCTTTTCAGACGCTCCACGCCAACCGTTTCCGCGCGGCGAACGTGAAGGACCAGCGAGTGCCAGCCAGCTTCCTGCTTTTTCTCACAGCTTTTCTCGGGCTGTTGTGGAACGTGGGGTCGCTTTCCGCCTATGGCCTGACCAACCTGGGAATCTTCGATGCCTCGCCGTGGCTGTCCGTCTTAACCTTTTCGGCGCTCGGCTTCCTGCCGGCAGTTATGGTTCACTCTGTTGCTAAAACATCAGACTCTCTGCTGGGTCTACAATCGAAGCGATGGACCATCGTAACGGCCTATATGCTGAGTGCACTGGCATGTGCCATGCACTTCTCTGGCGCCTTCACCAGTGCGAGGGCTCCTTCGCAATCTGCTCTTCGCCTGCTGACATTCGGGTTCATTTTTCTCTCTTTAGTTCTGTTACTTTCTACCCGCGGCCAAGCAGGCCGCCAGCGCGCCTTCTGGATCTGTGCGCTGGCCATTTTTGCTGTCTCGGCACTGCACCTCAGCTACCACGATGGCGGCTACAGTCCGTGGTGGACCGAGTTGGTGGGACATCACGCTTCCCTGCCCCTGGTGCTGGCGATTTTGTACCAGGACTACCGTTTTGCCCTGGCCGATATTTTCCTCAAGCGTGCTCTGCTTCTAATTGCTCTGGTTATGCTGGCGTCGGTCCTCTTTTTGACGGTCGGAGCCCCGCTGCTGTCGCGCTGGGATGGCCGAGTTCATACGGAGCCGCGGGAGGTTGCGCTCTTTCTCAGTCTCTCTATCGCTGTGGCATTGTTCTATCCCTGGGTCAGGGCGCTGGCACGCCGATTTGTGGATCGAACCGTCCTGCGGCGCGCTGACTATCGCCAGTTGCTAGGCGAAGTGTCACAGCAGGTCCTGGCGATAGAGTCCACCGAGAAGATCTTGGACGCCGCGGTGGCACGTCTGGAAAACGCTCTCACGGCCCAGGATGTACGATGGCTCGATACCGCGGGCGGTTCCTTGGTTCCTGCAGGCCAGCAGGGCCTCGGCAGCGTGGCTCACTCATTGTTCTTTTCCCAGGAAGAGCTGAAGGTCCGTCTGCTGGAAAGCAAAGCATCCGGTCATCCAGCCCCTTCAGAAGTGGATAGTCCGGCCGCGGCCCTGCTGATTCCCACAGCCGATCCGCCGCAGTATTGCCTCGTCATCGGTGAACTGGGGGGAGGACGGCGTCTCCTATCGGACGACATCGCCATGCTGGAATCAATGGCCCATATCATCGCCCGCCGCATCGATGCCGTCCGGGTGACTCATGAGCGTTGCCAGCGCGACCTGAGAGAACAGGAAATCGGCCGTCTGGCCACTGAAGCGGAACTGCGCGCCTTGCGAGCACAGCTGAATCCGCATTTCCTGTTCAATGCCCTCACTACCATTGGATATCTCATCCAAACGGCTCCCAACCGGGCTATGGGTACTTTGATGGACTTGACTGGCTTGCTGCGGCGTATCCTGAAGCGATCGACGGGCGAACCGATCACTTTGGGTGAGGAGCTGGAACTCATCGAGATGTATCTGGCCATTGAACGGGCTCGATTCGAAGAACGCCTGCGGGTGAAAATCGATGTGCCATTCGAACTACGAATGCTGCCCATACCGCCACTGCTGTTGCAGCCGCTCGTAGAGAACGCTGTGCGACATGGTATCTCTCCCACGAGAGGCGGCGGGGAGATTGTCGTCGCGGCGGAGTTGGAACGTGCCTCAGAAAGCCAAGCCCCAGACGCAGCCATTCTATGCATTCGCGTTTTGGACACCGGCAAGGGAGCATCTCGAGCGAGAATTGGAGAAAGGACGGCGGACAGGCGTGGGGTTGACCAATGTCGAGAGTCGGCTGAAGCGCTGCTACGGGCAGTCGGCATCTCTTCAGATCCAGACTTCTCCTGGGGCTGGTCTTCAGGCGCAAGTACGCCTGCCGGTGATCCAGCCTTTGGAGGTAGCCCGTGGTCCAGCCGTTGCCGCCGTCGGCGAGCGGCAACGAGGTCCTTGTGAGACGCGGACGCTCTGAATCCAGCCGGGCTGGCTGACTAAGAACTTAGATATTGGGTCCTGAAGCCCATCTGTGATGTTCTCACTGGAATGAATCCCAAACTGCGAGTCATGATCGCAGATGACGAACGGCCAGCTCGGTCGTTTCTGGCTGCTCTCTTGCGGTCTTTCGATTACGTCGAGATCGTCGGTGAAGCTGAAGACGGAGTACAGGCCGTGGAAATTATTGAGCGGAAGCGGCCGGATCTGGCACTGCTCGACCTGCAGATGCCGGAACTGGACGGTTTGGGAGTGATTCGGTTGGTCAGGAAGAGCCGTATGCCGCTGGTTGCCTTTGTCACTGCCTATGATGAGTACGCCGTGAAAGCTTTCGAGATGAATGCCGTCGACTACCTGCTCAAACCGATTGACCGGCCGCGGCTGGCAGACACTTTGCAGCGTGCTCAAGATCGGTTGGAACAAGCCGATCTGCGTCGGGAAGATATGGCTCACATCCAGAAGGCTGCAACCAGCTACGAAGCCAGCGGCGGCAAGGTGTATGTGGAGCGCATTCCAGTGCGGCAACAAGACGAAGTTATTCTCCTGCCGGTGCGAGACATCGCTTCAATCGAGGCCGATGGGGAAGTTCTCAACATCACCACGGTCCGCAAAGAGACACATTCCATCAACTACCGCCTGAAGGATCTAGAGGCGCGCCTCGATCCCAGCCAATTTGTGCGCCTCTCCCGAGGTTCGCTAGCCCGCCTTGAACTGATCACTCGAGTCACAGCCATGCCGGGTGGCACCTGTGTGGTGACTTTGAAGAATGACCAGCGACTTCCCGTCAGCCGCATCCAGTCGCGCATACTCCGGGAACAGCTCCTCCGGCTGTAGCGATGTCTGGTGCAACTTCGGGGATGTTGCGAGAATTCCCCGCTCTAGACAATTGATTCTGGTGAACCACAACGATCACCGAGGTATGCAAAATTAAATAGATTGTTTTCATTTCATTCGTTAGATTTCTGACGACGCTTCTTAACCTTGGATTTCTCAGCCTTCCGCGACAAGGCTTAAATTACACTCGCCCCACTACTGAGGGAACTTATGAGACGGAACCAGACAAAGGAACGGCTTGCTCGGAATGAGATGGTCCTGGGTTGCATGATGCAACAATATCGTTCGGCGGAAATCCCACGACTGCTGGCAGCCGCAGGCTTCGATTTCCTTTTCATCGATACCGAGCATGGGGGTTTTGACCTGGAGACAGTTCAAGACCTGGTTCGCTCCTCCAATCAAAGCGGCATTACGCCCCTGGTTCGAGTCGGCGAACTGTTGTACTCCCTCGTGGCGAGGGTTTTGGATGTGGGTGCCCAGGGCATTATCTTTCCACGCGTGGAAGATCCCCGGGTATTGGAAGCGGCGATCGGCTGGACGAAGTTTCCACCTCAGGGAAGCCGCGGGTTCGGTATCTCGGCTCCATTGGTGGATTATGAACAGCAAAGCTTTCCGGACATTATTCAACATTTGAATGCCAATACTCTGGTGATAGTTCAGTTCGAATCGCAGACTTCTGTGGATCGCTGTGACGAACTGCTGTCAGTGCCGGGTCTCGACGTCGCTTTGATTGGTCCCTCTGATCTTTCCATTTCACTGGGCGTGCCGGGTGAATTCGAACATCCCCGGTTGCTGGAGCGGGTGAGCCGCCTGGTGGAAGCGTGCCAGCGTTATCGTGTGGTTCCCGGAATTCATCTCCGAACCACAGCCCTGGCGAAAACTTGGGTGGGTAGAGGGATGCGTTTTGTTGGCTGTGGCAGCGAACACACGTTCTTGTTGGAAAAAGCCAGAGATACCGTGGCAGAACTGCGCCGGGCGGATAGCCCATCGTCCTGAATTCAGCGGATGGCCAACGAGGCGGCAAGCCTGCTAGCGCGGGATTCTCGTCCGGTGAGAGGCAAGGGGCCTACCATTGCCGGGCATTGTGCGGGCATCGTGAGTGGGTCTACGCGTCAATCGCGACTACCAGGAAACAATGTCAGCCACGGTACCCATCGGGCAGATGGACATAATCGATCTGAATCGGACAGGCAGCGACAACCGATTGGTCCAGGGAGAAATTGTTGTAACTCGAACAGCGCCATTGCTCGGGCTTCTCGACCAAACCTTGCCGCACCGGATTGAGATGCATGTAGTGCAACCGCTCAGCAAACTCCTTAGCGTGGCGAACAAACCGGTCCCAGAATTGATGTTGCCAAAGGGAACCGCGGGTTCTCCGCCGCTGGTTGATCCGAAGCGACGACACTCGCTTGATATCCTGCAGTACGTCAGAAATCGTTACCGGGTACTGCGGCCAGATGAGGCCGTGCCAATGATCGGGCATTAGGACATAGCCGCAGAGGAGAAAGCCAAGGCGCTCCCGGGATTTGGCGATCGTGTCGAGGATGATCGGATACTCGGGCTCCTCGAAGGTCCGCTCGGCAAGGCCGAGATTGCTTGTGATGAAGAAGATCCGGTCAGAAGTCCGCAACCGGTGAACGTTTGACATGGAAGAAACATATCACACGTAGACACGATTGACGGATCAACGCACCAATCGTGGCCCTCAGAACGTGGGATCTGGTAGCCACGATTGGCATGCCTTTCGCCAATCGTGGGTTTTCTACCAAGTCACACCGCGCCTTCTGGCAATGGTGGGCTTTTCCCGGCCACTCCAGACCACGATTGACACAGACGGCGTGTCAATCGTGGCTACCAAGACTGACCATCCATAGATCTTCGGCGTAAGATGCAGCCACGCCGACCAGCCCTATTTGAGTGAGTGCCAGGCATGGGGGCGAATGTTGGTGCAATTCTGCCACCTGGAGCTCGTCTCTGCGGTGACGTTGACGCCATCCAATGAGTAGGCAAGTGAACTGGCCGCATCATGGCCAGTCTCACGCGTCCTGTGCCAGGAGCGCCGTCAAACCGCGGCTCCCGTATTTCACACATTTCATGCCGCGGCCGCCCTCGACCCAACGCGATTCCGCAGTGCTATGAGCTGCTTCGAATTTTTCTGATACGATCTGCCCTATTGGGATCCTCTTGACTCTTT
>CAVVYL010000008.1:0-15461 GCA_963752385.1 uncultured Acidimicrobiia bacterium
TGGTCGGGGCGATAGGATTTGAACCTACGACCCCCTGCGCCCAAGGCAGGTGCGCTACCAGGCTGCGCTACGCCCCGACAAGCTGCTCCAGAGTAATCAGAACACTACTGAATGCCTTCCGGGCTGTCAAGTCAAAATCCCCTTCAGCAGTCCGCAGCGTCCCCTAGAAGCCTTGTCCAGAGCTGATTTCAGAGGAATGAGGACCTCGATGGGGACTGCAGAAAGGCAGCGAGCTTTCGCAGGGCCTCACCCCGATGGCTGACCGCGGCTTTCTCCGCAAGCGTCAACTCAGCCATGGTCCTGCCGAGAGACGGGACCCAAAAGATCGGATCGTAGCCGAAGCCATTCTCCCCGCGTAGTTCACGGGCAATCAGGCCTTCAACCCTACCTTCGAAAACTTCCAAGATCTCGCCGCGGCGGGCCAGCGCCAGCCAGCAAACGAAATGGGCCTGCCGCCGCTCCTCGGGGACCGATTCGAGTCGAGTCAGAATCTCACGACAACGCTCCGCATCAGTTGCCGCTTCACCAAGGAATCGCGCGGACTGCACGCCTGGCTGTCCATCCAAGACGTCCACCTCGAGACCCGAATCGTCCGCCAGAGTCAGCCACTCCGAGAATTGGCTGTAATGCGTCGCCTTCTGCCGTGCGTTGGCTTGAAAGGTACTCCCGTCTTCACGACTGCGTCCGGCTCCAGCAAGGCTGTCCAGTCCAACAACTTGAAAGTCAAGGTTAGCAAGGAAGGGTTCGATTTCGCGGAGCTTGCCGGAGTTGAACGTGGCGATAAGCAGCACGCGTTTCAATTCAGCGCTCACGGGATGGGTCCTTCAGACTTGTTAGTCCGACTGTTGGGCGGGGAAGCTGAGCAGCTACAGACGGATTACGCTCTTTTGAACTTCAACCAGCTGTCGAACCCCATGAGAAGCCAGGTCCAGGAGCTGATAGAAGACTTCTTTGCCGAAGGGATTGCGTTCTGCCGTGCCTTGCACCTCTACAAGCTGCCCACCGCCCGTCTGTACCAGATTCATATCGACCTGGGCACGCGAGTCTTCGTCGTAGTTCAGATCCAGAAGAAGAACCCCGTCAACGACACCCACGCTGGTGGCGGCGACATAGTCCTTGAGCGGCAACTTTTGCAGCGTGCCTTCGTTCACCAGCTTCTGCAAGGCCAGTCCGAGCGCCACAAAGGCGCCTGTGATTGATGCCGTCCGAGTCCCCCCATCAGCTTCGATCACGTCACAATCGACCCAGAGAGTCCGTTCCCCCAGTTCCTCCATCTGGGTGATGCTGCGCAACGAGCGCCCAATGAGCCGCTGGATTTCCTGGGTGCGCCCGGAAGGCCTGCCTTTAGTGGATTCGCGCGCAGTCCGGCTTTGAGTAGCGCGCGGAAGCATCGAGTATTCGCTAGTCACCCAACCTCGCCCCAGCCCCTTCAAAAACGATGGCACGGTATTTTCGATACTGGCAGTGCAGATCACGCGCGTGTTGCCCACTGTGATTAACGCTGAACCTTCGGCACTCTTGATAAAATGGGATTGAATCTCGACCCTTCGAAGCTGGTCTGGTGTTCTGCCATCCGTGCGCATGAGAGTCTCCTGAAGATCGTTCTGCCTTGACAAAGGGGGCTTCGAGCCCATCCAGCTACCGAGATTTGGTGGAACCTAGCGCTTTCACAGTTCTCACTTGCCTCTAAGGTGGAATCCCGCCTGTCGCTATCATGGAAAGATCCTCATGGAAGGGCTTGGTTAGGTCAATGTGCCCCGCCAGGGTTTCTGCCTCCGCACCTTCAATCAGGATCTGCACCTGGCCGATGCTTTTGACATTCTGTGTCAGCGAATTCACTACGGCGTAGATCGAAGCCAGCTCTTGAGTCAAGCCGCCGGGATGAGTATGGCTTGCCTCCTTCGTGATATCCACCACGGCCAGCCCCTGACGGGTTACAAACAGCTCGCGCAATTTCGTTTCCGGCGGAAGAGCGGGCAGACGCTCGCTGTTCGATCCTGAGATCAGTTCGGCCACGATCTGCTTGGCTTCAAGCGCTGGTTGATTGGAACTGTGAATCTCACGTTCTTCTGGCTCCAGGAGCCCGTCCCGCCGGCTGGAGGGATAGAAAACCTTGACTTTCCGCAGCGGTGCGCTTTCTGCGAAGACAGGCTTGGCTGCCAGGTAAGGCTGGGAAGGTTCCCGTGGCGGCTCGACTAACCCTTGAATCCGCCGCTGCAAGTTGTAGTAATAGGAAATCCCGAGGATAGAGAGCAGAAGTAGAAAGATCATCCCAAATTTAATGTGCCGCGGCATTGTCAGTCCTCTCGTGAATCGAACGGAATTTCTCGACACCCGTTACCACTGTCGCTGTAACCAAATTCTGGAACTGAGCGTCACTCACCTTCTCCCGGAATTCGCGCTGGCGGGCATTCCCAATCTCCAGCAAGACAGCTGGCATCGTCAACGACGAGAGCAACCGCAACGGCGCCGTGCGGTATGCAAGCCCAGAATTGCCGCCGTTGAGTGTCCGATTCATTTCGGCCTGCAGCGACTCCGCCAGACGTTGACTCCAGGTCAAGCTGGCGAGTTGGACCTCTTCCCAAGGCACGAAGAGACTGTGCGGATGTGCAGCGGCAATGTCTGGAGGCGCTACATCGCCAGCCAGCTTAGCCACATAGACGTAACTGTGGGATTCCTGAGCCTGACTTGCATTCCCAATATGGATACTGATAAACAGGTTCGATTGCGCCTTATTGGCTGCGAGCACCCGATTCTCCAGAGGGAGAGATTCATCCTGACTGCGTGAGAGGACCACGTCGACCCCTAGTCGAGTCTGGAGTGCCCAGCGCAGACGGCGAGCTATGTCAAGAGCCACATTTTTCTCAAAGAGGTTCTCCTTGAGTCCAATGCCGCGATCCTCGCCACCATGCCCCGCGTCGATGGTGATGTGGCGCCAGCGCCGCGGGTCCGCTGCGATCCGTGGTACAGCAGTCCCGTCCAACGGCGCTGCGTCGGACGGCAAGCCTTCAGGACGATTGACTTCCACAAGGTAGATGTTCTGGGAAGCCAGATGCGAAACCCGGGGCCTCAGGGTTCCGTCTGCCAACTCAATGACAAGCTGATCGGATGCCCCGGTTGTTTCAAACCGAATCGACCGCACCCGCTCATCCTGGTAAGCATAGCCTTCCTTACCCGGGTCAATAGCAACACTGCCGAAGGAAAAGAGTATCTTGGATTCTTGCTGCCGTACCTCGGCCTGAATAGGTCTGCTGAACTGAAGGGCAATACGCGTTCCCTGTTCCGAAGCGATGGCTTTGACCGTGATTCGGTGAGAGGCGACGCCTCCGAGGAAAAAGCGATCCCCAGAGGCCGCTACCCCGATTTTTTCCAGCAGGACCCGATTCAAGACTCGCTCGACAAACTCGGGCGGCACGAGCCATTGCTTGCCGGCCACAACGACCGGAGCGCTCATTGTGATGGGAACCCCGTTTAGAAAAACCTGGGATTTGTCTTTTTCGAGCCTAATCTGATCTCGTCCCGCCGAGATTTGAATATATCCAGCCGAAACGCTCTCGGAATAAGGCAAGTCCACAAGGTTGAGGAAGTCAATGATGGGCAGATAAGAGGTCTGAGCGACGATGATTTTGGGAAGAGACTGACGTCCTTGTTTCTGAAAAATCAGAAACTCATCAGCTCGACTTCGGGGCTCGGGAAGCAGTGCAGCCAAAGCGCAAATGGCAAAAAGAAGACTTTTGGTTGGAAAGAAATGGGCAGTCGAAATTGTGAACCCCGAAGCGATACAGAATGCGGTGAGAGTTAGACTCCCCCTGATGACTGGCGACGGTGAATCCTTGAATTGAGCCGATACAGCGGATCGACCCAACACACTCTATTCTACCTAACGAATCCGGCCGGTCGCAAAGGGAGAAAGCTGGATTCGACAGCTCGATGGTCCGTAGAGTCCGGGTGAACCTGGCAGTGTTCCCTTTCACTGAACTCGGTCCACTCACAAGAGGCAGAGTTTCAAGAATGATCCCGAAGTTTGGTCGTTGACGGCGTGCGGAAAACGGCTGCGATTACAGAGGGCCCCAAAGGCTCTCAGAGGTGTGTAGAAACCTCACAGTAGAGGCGTCGATTCAACCGTTTCTCCACTAAACCAGGTCTTGAGCTTACCAAAAAACACGCGCGCGAATTTGACGCAAACATAAAGGACGATCAAACAGACAACCAGTACTATAGCCAAAGCCACCATAGCCAGGACAGGGTAGCTTGCAGCCATGCCGAGGAGAAACACCGTAACGAAGTCCTCACCCAGGCTGAGGAGGCTGTTGGAAATCGGCTCGGGCGAAGCGTTAGCAGCAAGGCGTGCCGACGCCTTAGCGCTGTGGGTAGTGAGGGCCAGGCTTCCTCCCAACAACCCCGCGATCAATTTAGCTGCCGGGGACACCTCGGCGAAGGCAGACGCCATCAAAACGGCACCAGCAGGCACCCGAATGAACGTATGCACGCTATCCCAAATACTGTCTATGTAGGGGATTTTGTCGGCGACGAACTCAACGGCAAACAGGACGGCTGCTAACCCGATCATCCAGGTGCTGCCGAGAAGCTTCCATTCAGCAGGCAGCTCCAACCAATGAAAGCGCTGCAGAAGGCCCAAGGTCAACATAGTGGCATAAAGGCTGAAACCGGAAGTTGAAGACGCTGCCGCTGCCAATCCCAATGATGACCAATCCATGAATTTCTCCTTCCACAGGCCAAGCCAACTCTGGAAATTCGGTTGTGAGCCCACCTGTATCTGTATCGAACCAAGCCACTGGCCCAGGAACCTGATGCTTATTGTACCCCCGCCTTGCCGGGCTGCAAGCATGTTTGCAGGGATTGGCGTCGAGGATCACCAAATTGACTTTGGTACCGACGGTTGTTCCCGCGGATAGTTGATACCATCCTAGCAAGCACTCACTTTCGGCTCCCGTGCCAACCTATTTCCAGAAACGTAAACGGAGCCAGCGCCGTTCAAAAAAAGGGAAACTCTCTTAGGCGCTTCACAGTAGAATTCTGTGGTCGTAGCTTTCAGACCTGGAAAGTTCTATGGGAAGGAATTCGCGGCCCTCTCTGCGTTCCCCGCGGTCTCCTTTTTGATTCTGGTGTGCCCAATTGTGATTGGGGAAGGATCCATGAGACGACGAAAGTTTCTCACGGCGACTGGAATATTAAGTGGCGCTTTGCCCGTGGCAGCGGTGCCCCTGTTACAGTCACCACAGCGAGTCGGAACAAGACCAGCCATCAGAATCACCGATATCAAGACCTACCTCGTCGGCGTCGCAAACCGGAATCTGGTCTTTGTCAAGGTAGACACTGACCAAGGTATCCACGGAATCGGCGAAGCCTACTCATGTGGTCCCGACGAAGGCACGGTTGCTGTGATCAACGACTTCAAGCGCTGGCTGGTTGGGCAGGATCCCCGAAACATCGAACATCTCTGGGCAACCATGCATAACTTCACTCGCTTTCCCGGAGGATCGGTTGTCAATGCGGCGATCAGTGGAATCGAGCATGCGCTATGGGACATCGCGGGCAAAGCGGCAGGGTTGCCGGTCTATATGCTGCTGGGGGGCAAGTGCCGAGAGAAGATTCGTGTCTACCAGAGTGCGGATGGCAATGAGCCGGCTCGCGTAGCAGAGAACGCGAAGGCATTGGTCGAGAAGTATGGCTATACAGCCGTCAAGATGTCGCCGCACCAACCCAAGACCAACGAATTGCCCTACAACGCTGTTACTCGGTTTGCTGGCCAGCGCGTTGGCGCTGTGAGGCAAGCCTTGGGCGCTGACCTGGATATCGCGGTGGACATTCATGCCAAGTTTCTTGAAGTCACACGGGCCATTCGCTTGGCTCGGGAGATCGAACCCTACCAACCCTTCTGGCTGGAGGAGCCCATCCGACCGGAAAACGTTGATGCAATGGCCAAGCTGGCAGCTCATGTGAACATTCCTCTGGCCAGCGGTGAATGCAACTACACCAAGTTTGAATTCCAGAAAATCCTCCATGCACAGGCGCTCGATATCGTTCAACCCGATATCTGCGTGTGCGGCGGCCTGATGGAGATGAAAAAGATCGCGGCTATGGCGGAGGCTCATTATGTAATGGTAGCGCCGCACAATCCAATGGGACCCGTGGCTACAGCAGTGAACGTGCACTTTGCCGCCTCCACACCCAATTTTTTGATCCTCGAGTATCACCCCGATGACACCTCTCCTCGAAAAGATCTGCTGAAAGAGCCCCTCATGGTAAAGGATGGCTACATCCCATTGCCCAACAAGCCTGGGTTCGGTGTTGAGCTGAACGAAGAGGCGTTTCGCCACTATCCGCCCAAGCCCTGGCGACGTGAATTCGCCTACCGTGCCGACGGGTCCGTGGACTTCATCTGATCCAGGAAACGCTGGTTGCCTTTGCTGCAGAGGTACACAGAGGGCTCCAAAGCAGCGGGATGGTGCGTTTTCTGGAAACCGCTCACCGGCTGCGTCGCGTCACGGAACGAAAATGGATTGCCCGTCGTTCTCTTCATGGTACTCGGCATGGATTCTGAGAACGAGCAGAAGAGTCCCGTCTAGGACGATCTTCAAGAGAGAATACACCTTGCGGAAGCGAAGGCCGACACCGTATTCTTACGCGGTGAGGGGAAGTCGAACTGTCCCCAGCCTTACTCCAGGTTTCCTGCCGCGCTTCGATCGGCGTGCCAGTGCGCCCGCGGGAAGCACCCTGAAGGCTCACCCCATGTGGTTTTGGCGATCGAACAACTCCAGTCAATCCGCTTGACATCAAGAGTACAGAAGACTTTCTTGGAGACCTGCAAAGCATGACCAGAAGGAAGAGAATTCTAGTCGCAACGGGAGGCGGGGATTGCCCTGGCTTGAATGCCGTGCTGCGTGCCTTAGTGAAAAAGGCTACCGGACAATACAACTGGGAGGTTGTGGGAAGCATTGACGCCTTCAATGGTGTCTTGTCTGAGCCCATGCAACTGAAAGTTTTGGATTTGGCGGCAGTTTCTGGCATCCACGTTCGCGGTGGCACGATCATTGGTACGACGAATCGTGGCGGGCCGTTTCATTGGCCGGTAAAGCGGCGAGATGGGACTTGGGGATCGGAGGATCGATCTGATGAACTGATTCGTCGTCTACAATACCAGGGGATTGAAGCTGTCATCAACATCGGGGGTGAGGGTTCGCAGCGTATTTCTCAAAGGCTCTTTGAAAAGGGCCTCAATATCATCGGCGTGCCAAAAACTATCGATAATGACCTATCGGCCACAGATTTCACTTTCGGTTATCAGACGGCGGTAGAAGTCGCTACCGACGCTGTCGACAAGCTCGTCACCACTGCGGAAAGTCACCATCGCATGATGGTGCTTGAGGTCATGGGCCGCGATGCTGGCTGGATCGCGCTGGGAGCAGCCGTCGCTGGCGGCGCGGACATCGTGTTGATTCCTGAGATTGCGTATCGTCTGGGAAGCGTTCTCAAGAAAATTGAAGAGCGCTTCAGCTCCGGTCGGGGTTTCGTGATTGTCGTCGTTGCCGAAGGCGCTCGCCCAGCCGGGGGGGATGTGATCTTCAAGCAAAGTGATGAAGTCGGCTGTCAGCAGAAGGTGCTGGGTGGTATCGGGCGATTCCTTGTCGGTCAGGTGAAGGAACAATTGCCCGATATGGAGGCGCGGGTGACGGTTCTCGGACATTTGCAGCGTGGCGGTTCTCCTTGCGCCTTTGACCGAATTCTGGCAACACAGTTCGGTGTCGCGGCTGTCGAGTTGATCAAAGCTGAGAAGTTTGGATATATGGTGGCTTCCAACTATCCAGACATTGTGGCCTTGCCGATAAGGGAAGCTATCGAGAAATACAACTACGTGGATCTCGACCACAATCTTGTCAAGACAGCCCGCGGGCTGGGGATTTGCTTGGGAGATTGACTACCGGCACGGATGGCTTTTAAGGCGGATTTCGAAGAGTCATCTGAAGAATCCAAAGCTACAGCAAGTTACTCCAGGTCCAAAGGAACCGCCAGAAGGTGCCCTGATCCGGCACGCAAGTCTTCGAACGTTTCCCCGCTGAGTTTCAGACACGCGCTCTAAAGGAGCTATCTCAGAATTGTTGCGCGCAATCCGACAAGGTCTCGTCGCCTGTCTTTATTCGCTGCTCCCGCTTAGCCTGACTGGCGTTTTTATCGTTGAAGCGCAGCCGGCCCCAAATCCACCCAACGAACAGCAGGAATGGCGAGTTCGAGTCATTAGCAGCGACGGCCGGCCGATTGAAAATGTAGTGGCTGAGGTGCTCACTTCGAGCAATGAAGTCTTGCAGCGAACTCAGTCGAACCGGGAAGGAGAGCTCACCGTAGGTGCCCCTCTCCTTGCCCATCTGAAACTCCGGCTGCGACATCCAGATTTCGAGTCGGTTGAGCGTGAGCTGCTCAGACCAGATCCAGCATCTTTCCTCGTCATCACGCTGCATCCCCGGTCTTTGCGTGAAACTCTCACCGTAACGGCCACGCGGACACCGCAGCCCATCGAGAATGTCCCTGCGCGAGTGCTCGTTGTGGGCCGCACCGATCTTCAGCAGTCTCCGGCCGTGACCCTCGACGATACCTTGCGGCAGATTCCCGCCTTTAGCCTCTTTCGGCGGACCAGCAGCCTGGTCGCCCATCCTACGACCCAAGGCGTCTCTTTGCGAGGAATTGGACCCAGTGGAGTCAGCCGCACGCTCGTCCTATGGGACGGCCTCCCACTCAACGATCCCTTTGGTGGATGGGTCTACTGGAACCAGTTGGACAAGACAAGCTTGGCGCAGGTGGAAGTCTCTCCCGGAGGAGGATCCAGTCTCTATGGAAGCTCGGCCCTGGGAGGGGTGATTCAAGTCTTCTCTCGGCTGCCTGAGACTAACCGTTTCGAATTGGACCTGCATGGAGGCTCGCAAGCCACTGCTGGCGCTGATTTGCTGACCTCCCTGGCTCAAGGGCCCTGGAGCGGCAATTTTTCCGGATCCTTCTTGCACACCGACGGTTATTTCATTGTAGCTCCTGAAAACCGCGGGCTGGTCGATGACCGTGCCGGGTCGGTTCGTTATGCACTACGGGCCGGTGGATTCTACAACCCGAATGCCAAGCAGTCGCTTTTTCTGCAGGCGATCCATTTTGCTGAGGATCGGGACAATGGCACAGCGCTTCAAAAGAACGAAACCGACATCACGAGCCTCCGTGCCGTTTACCGGCATCAGAACGCGAGTGGCCGGGAGTGGCAGCTGCGCGGGTATGGTTTGGTCGAGAAATTCTACAGCAACTTTACGGCGATTTCGGCAGACCGTAGCGTGGAGACCCTGACGCTCGATCAGGTGGTTCCAGCCCGAAGCGCAGGAGGATCGGTTCAGTGGACTGGTCTGCTCGACTCGCGCCACTTGCTGACGACGGGGTTGGATTGGCAGTGGATCCGAGGCAACAGCGAAGAAGTGAGTTTTGCGGTCGGACGCCCCGTACGGTTTCAAGTGGCCGGCGGCAACCAGCAGCTCGGTGGAATCTTCCTCCAGGATCTGTTTACTCCAACAAACCGCTGGGTCATCCAACTGGGCGTACGGCTCGACGGCTGGAGTAACTACCACGCTGAGCGCCGACAAGTGCTGTTGAGCAATGGTGTGATGACAACCACGCCTTTCGCCACGCAACAACGTGGCACGGTCAATCCAAAGGTAGGCGTCTCGTACCGCTTGAAGGAGCAATTCACCATGCGTGGCTCTTATTATCACAGCTTTCGCGCGCCTACTCTGAATGAGCTGTATCGCGGATTTCGTGTCGGCAATATTGTTACCAATCCGAATGACCTGTTGGGACCAGAGAAGCTCAAGGGCGCGGAGGGCGGCTTGGACTGGCAGCCCGGCGCTAATGTCACTGCCCGGATCAATGGCTTTTGGAACCGGCTCGAGAACGCCGTCTCGAATGTCACTGTGAGCGCTTTGCCCAATCTGATCATGCGCCGACGCGAGAATGTGGGCGCGATCGTGGCGAAAGGAATCGAAGCCGACCTGGCGTTTCGCTGGCGGCCAAGCTGGTCTTTGCGCGGCTCCTACCTCTGGAGCAACTCAAAAGTCACAGAGTTCCCGCCCAATCCATTATTGGAATCCAACTGGGTACCCCAGGTCCCGCAACATCGAGTGACCGCTTCGCTCAGCTACTCGAACCCTCGGATTATGGATGCCTTCGTCTCCGCTCGATTCGTGGGAGCCCAGTATGATGATGATCTAAACCTCCTCTTGCTTGGAAACTTTGCTGTGCTCGATTTTCAGCTCTCCCGCTCTCTTCATCGTTCCCTGCGTGTGTATGCTGCTGCGGAAAACCTCTTCGACCGCCGCTTCGCTGTGGCGCGAACCCCGGTCGAGAATATCGGCGCTCCCCGAATGGTTCATGCCGGACTGAAGCTCACGTTCTGAGATATACATCGCTGCGAAGGCCACACAACAATAAAGGTCTGGAGCTGTTGAGAACATTTATGCCCCTCCCTCGAGAGTTCGCCTTCATCTGCAATTCAGTCGTGGCTCATCTTTTCGGTGAGTCCTTTTGATTCTGGCTGACTTTCGCCGCAACTTTCTGTGGCATGGAGTGTTAGAGAAAGCGAGGCCATGGCTGAACCCACATCCGACGTCGAACTGATGTTGAGAGTGAAGCACGGGGACCGCGAGGCGTTCAGCTTGTTGGTCCAGCGCCATCGCAAGCCGTTGATCAACTTCATCTACCGCTTCACTGTGGATCCTGGGGAATCGGAGGACTTGGCACATGAGGTTTTCATCAAGGTCTTTCGGTCAGCCTCCAGGTACGAACCTAGAGCCGCCTTCTCGACCTGGCTGTACCGCATTGCCACGAATCTGGCTCTGAACTACCTGCGAGACCATCGACCACAGCTCGCGACTTCTCTCGACTGGGGCTCTGAAGAAGAGGACAGATCAAGAACAGAACTTAGGGATAAGGTGACCTTGGTGGAAGATCAGCTGCTGGCACAGGAACGGGTAGAGCAGATCCGTCAGGCTCTGGCAGCCCTGCCGGAGAATCAGCGCTTGGCGGTGGTGTTAACCAAGTATCAGGAGCTTTCGCTCAAAGAGGCTGCCGAGGTCATGAAATGTTCGGAAGCCGCGGTAAAATCGCTGATCTTTCGGGCTTACACAACGTTGCGACAAAAGTTGATCACAGTGGTCGAAAGCCGGGTGTGAGGAAGGCGCCACCTACTATCAAGCGACGAAAGTCCTTCGTAGGCCTCGTTCTCGTTCGTTGCTCTCTGAGTCGAGCACCACGACAAGGGCGGTTTCTAGGAGAGTGTCTATGACTTGCCAAAAGATTCGGGAGTATTTCTGGGAGTATCAGCGCCGGCAGTTGTCTGGCGAGTTGATGGGCTCTCTGGACAGACACCTTCGGTCCTGCGAGGCTTGTGCTGCTGAGTTCGACCAGTTCCAGCAGGTTGACCAGGCGTTAGAAAGTCTTCCCGCCATCGAACCGTCCCCTTATTTTGATCAGAAACTCAATGCCAGTTTGGCTGAGGTTCCCACGTCGTCTGCACGCTGGGGCTTCCTGAATCCGTGGTGGAAGGATCGTTACGTCTGGACGTTTGCGTTGCTGCTCTTAGCGACAGTTGGGCTTTGGCTGGGGTTCCGGCATCAGCAAAGCCGTCAGTTGCGTACGATGGAAGATGCGCTGAAGGTACAAGACGATTTTCTTGGAAAAAAAGACGCACTTGAGATGCCCCAAAAGACCGAGACCGCAATCCATAAGAAAGCTCCCGGGCTTCTGGCGCCTGCGCCTGAAGTTCAGGGAACCCCTTCCGAAAGTGAGGAGGAATTGATCCCCGAATCCGATCTGCCAGTCGTGGAGAACCTTGACCTCCTGCAGGACTATGAGTTTCTGAAGAGATTCGATCTGGCAGACGTCTCAGTCGAGGATTCTGCTGGTGTTAGAGCAAATTGATCCCATGCGCATTCGAGTCAAATGCATTTGGACATGGTTACTCGTCTGGCTCGGAAGCGGGCTGTTGAGCGGGATGCAGGCTTTTTCTCAGAATGCCCCGGAGGGCGACACGACGCGTCCGCCTGCCCGAAGAGGGCAGAAACTGAGTCCTGAAGAGAGACGCCAGCTTCAGGAACGCTATCGACGTTTCAAGGAGTTAAGCCCAGAAGAGCAAGAGCGCCTGCGCCAGCGCCTAAAGGAGTTCGAGGCGCTTCCCGACGCAAGAAAGAGGCAACTACTCCGGCGCGGAGAGCTCTTTGGGGAACTGACGCCCGAACAGCGAGCACGAGTCCGAAAGTTCTATCAGCGCTGGCAGAAACTCCCTCCCGAGCGACGTGAGCGTATTGGTCGGCGCGTTCGGCGCCTGCAGAGCCTTCCCCCTGAAGAGCGAGAACGCGTCCTCGATACCATGCCTTTCTGGCAGAACCTCGAACCGGACGAGCGGCGCGCCTTCCTGGACCTTCTGGAGCACATGCCTCGTCCGGAATGAGCATTGCGATTTCAAAGAATGGGACCCGGTGAGCCCGGAGCTACGGACCTCTCTTTGAGCTGCACCGGTTGAAGCTTCACTCGCGACCCGGAATTCTCGAACTGCCCTTCCGTTTTTCCAGGTCCAGCGGCCAGCGAATGTCCTTGACCCTTCGATCCAGAATGATGCCTTGATGGATCAGGACCTGGACGATTCTTCCGATGTTCTCGTCAAGTAGACGCTCAATTTGGGATATGCCGAGCTGATGATTCACAAAAAGGTTACAGATGGTCAAGGCGCGTTTAGCTTCAGCCTTCAAGTACATGGAATCTTGCGGTAGGTCAAACACTGCCCGCCTGACTCGGAATCCGTCTCGAATCACGCTTGATAGTGGGGACAGCGCATTTGCGAATACAGTCGACGGTGGGTTTTCGGGTTGCCGGCCGTTGCGAGAGTCCCAGCGCATGAGCCACCTTGCCTTGTCATTTTTGGGATTGGATGAGTAGGTTGGAAAACTTCCCGAACAGCAGTAAGCAAGTTGGGTGCCAACCCGCTGGACTTGATAAGCTCTTCTTTTTCAGTGAGAAAGATCGCAGGCCTTCGGATGAGAGAGGGAAAAAGTTTGTCCACCAGTGGTATGTAACCATCCTCCCCACAGTATGGGCGCAGTCATAGCTACCGGTCGATGGCGGCGTGCGATTCTTCCGGATGAGCGAAACACCGCGAGCACCAAAAACGACCTGAATCGGGCGATAGCTCAAGAGTCCTGTCAGGTTCACGTCTCTTTTGGCTCATACGAGAGGTCTGGTTTGGCTCATCTCCGACACAGCTGGTTCTCTGTCCGCGGGCGAGACGTCACTTGACTTTCAGCTAGTCCTGTTCCAGGATGTTCCAAAAAGAGGAGACAAACCTTATGTTTGGTGTTCCTCTCGTCCGGTGGCTCCTGATCATTTGGGGAGCTATTACGGCTGTTTTCGTGATTCTTTTGATCTGGCGCGCTCTCGTCGGAATGCGGGAGGAAGACCAGATCTTCCTCGACGAGATAGAAGAACGCTTGGCAAACGAACAGCGTCAGATCGTCGCCAAGGTTCAGCGGATCACGACCTACGCCAAAGGGTTCGCTCTTGCTTCAGCGGGATTGTTTCTCCTGATCCTTGGCTTCTCGATTTACTCGGCACTTGTAGACTCCGATCGTCCCATCGCCCTACCCTAGGGTTACTTGCGGCGGCCCGACGTCAAGAACCATTTAGAGTTGATGCACCACCCTCTTCCGTCTGTGAGGAGAGGTTAGCCGAGGGCCAGTGCTCCGGTGCGACGGCGGGTGCAACCGCTGTCGCCGCGAAGGCCTGGTGAGTGATGAGCCGACGACGTCGCAGGCGATTCGTGATGAGTCGATGAACTCTCCCTCGCTCCTAACTCATGAGCTTTGCGTCCATCGTGATCGTAGTGTTCAGCAGACGAGAAATTGGGCAGCCGCTCTTAGCGCGATTCGCAGCCGCTTCAAAGGCAGACGCATCCCCGCCCGGGATCTTTGCCTGAACATCCAGATGGATCTTCGTCACCGTCCAGCCAACATCCAGCTTCTCCATCGTGAGGGTGGCTGCGGTGTTGATGCTTTCCGCCACCATTCCTGCGCCGCCGAGCTGCCCTGAAAGCGCCATCGAAAAACAGCCGGCATGCGCTGCCGCAATGAGTTCTTCTGGGTTTGTGCCGACCCCGTCCTCGAAACGAGTGCTGAAGGAGTATGAGGTCTTCGAAAGAACACCGCTGCTGGTGGAGACGGTTCCCTTACCCGTTTTCAAGTCGCCTTGCCATTGAGCGGAAGCCTTGCGTTGCATAGGTTCCTCCTGAAAAGTGAATATGGTTATGAGTCGGTAGCCTACCGAGAATTGGCTAAAGGACCTTAACAGATTCAGGCGGACTACAGCAAAGAAATCCGAAAAACCAACGTAGCGGGGGCTAGTGCTGCTATCTGTCAGGTGTTCGACGTCTTGCCAGTCAGATTCCAACTGAACGGCTTGAAACCCGTCGGCAGCGAAAAGCGGGCTTTCCTTTTAGGAGTGCCACCTACCTCGGTCGGGAGCATGGCTTGCTTTTGAGATGGGACAGATTGATGATGAGCAGGGAAGGAACTATTGGCTATCTCCACTTAGCCTGACAGCTCGGCTGTCTAACGAGCCAGTCTGGATTCTGTTTCTCGTTTCACGATTCCAAACATTTCGTACTGATCAGTGGCAATGAAGTCGACTCCGGCTTCAATGGCCGCTTTCCAGCGAGCACGGACTTGCTCCTCAGAACCGAAATTGTAGCCTTTGGCCCACCCGAGCGACTTATCGGGCAAGTGACCGTTGAGTGTGTAAAACCGAATCCAGAGGCCCTGCGCGTGAGCGAAGTGGACCAATGATTTCAACCATCTGTCGTCGCCTTCGCTCCAATCGCCTGCTTGGTGCTGTCCTCCCTTCTCCACAACTACCCACGAATTATTCCACCACCGCCTGTAGTTATTGGCAGGGGGAATGCTAGATTCCAGGGGAGCTTTCAGCCAGGCAGTTGATTTGAAGGAGCCAAACAGACGCAACGGCTGCGCCACAGGGACGTCGTCGTGGAAGGCCTTCTGCTGTGCGACAGAATCGCCCGTCAGCACCAGCACAGGTCGCAGACGCAGAGGATTTGTCCTGTAGATGTCTGGGCCGCGCTCAGCGGTGCAAAGCCAATCTTCATACTCGCCTACCAAACTCCAAATAGCAGCAAGATGTGCCGGTTCTTCAGACTTGAAATCCAGGTTTAGCGTAATGAGCGGCCAGTCTCGGGAGTTGTCTTCATTGATGGCCTTCTCAATGATGGGTCGAACTCGTTCAAAGAAATGCTGCCTCAACGTGGGCTCGTTTCCAGAGAAAGGTTTGCCATGGTAACAATCGACCAGGAGCGCCCGCTGCGCGCATCCGTGTACCAGTACAGGTCCTGTTCGATGGCAAGAGGCAACCCGGTC
>CAVVYL010000009.1:0-22320 GCA_963752385.1 uncultured Acidimicrobiia bacterium
ACATCGCCAGCCAGCTTAGCCACATAGACGTAACTGTGGGATTCCTGAGCCTGACTTGCATTCCCAATATGGATACTGATAAACAGGTTCGATTGCGCCTTATTGGCTGCGAGCACCCGATTCTCCAGAGGGAGAGATTCATCCTGACTGCGTGAGAGGACCACGTCGACCCCTAGTCGAGTCTGGAGTGCCCAGCGCAGACGGCGAGCTATGTCAAGAGTCACATTTTTCTCAAAGAGGTTCTCCTTGAGTCCAATGCCGCGATCCTCGCCACCATGCCCCGCGTCGATGGTGATGTGGCGCCAGCGCCGCGGGTCCGCTGCGATCCGCGGTACAGCAGTCCCGTCCAACGGTGCTGCGTCGGACGGCAAGCCTTCAGGACGATTGACTTCCACAAGGTAGACGTTCTGGGAAGCCAGATGCGAAACCCGGGGCCTCAGGGTTCCGTCTGCCAACTCAATGACAAGCTGATCGGATGCCCCGGTTGTTTCAAACCGAATCGACCGCACCCGCTCATCCTGGTAAGCATAGCCCTCCTTACCCGGGTCAATAGCAACACTGCCGAAGGAAAAAGAGTATCTTGGATTCTTGCTGCCGAACCTCGGCCTGAATAGGTCTGCTGAACTGAAGGGCAATACGCGTTCCCTGTTCCGAAGCGATGGCTTTGACCGTGATTCGGTGAGAGGCGACGCCTCCGAGGAAAAAGCGATCCCCAGAGGCCGCTACCCCGATTTTTTCCAGCAGGACCCGATTCAAGACTCGCTCGACAAACTCGGGCGGCACGAGCCATTGCTTGCCGGCCACAACGACCGGAGCGCTCATTGTGATGGGAGCCCCGTTTAGAAAAACCTGGGATTTGTCTTTGTCGAGCCTAATCTGATCTCGTCCCGCCGAGATTTGAACATATCCAGCCGAAACGCTCTCGGAATAAGGCAAGTCCACGAGGTTGAGGAAGTCAATGATAGGCAGATAAGAGGTCTGAGCGACGATGATTTTGGGAAGAGACTGACGTCCTTGCTTCTGAAAAATCAGAAACTCATCAGCTCGGCTTCGGGGCTCGGGAAGCAGTGCAGCCAAAGCGCAAATGACAAAAAGAAGACTTTTGGTTGGAAAGAAATGGGCAGTCGAAATTGTGAACCCCGAAGCGATACAGAATGCGGTGAGAGTTAGACTCCCCCTGATGACTGGCGACGGTGAATCCTTGAATTGAGCCGATACAGCGAATCGACCCAACACACTCTATTCTACCTAACGAATCCGGCCGGTCGCAAAGGGAGAAAGCTGGATTAGACAACTCGATGGTCCGTAGAGTCCGGGTGAACCTGGCAGTGTTCCCTTTCACTGAACTCGGTCCACTCACAAGAGGCAGAGTTTCAAGAATGATCCCGAAGTTTGGTCGTTGACGGCGTGCGGAAAAAGGCTGCGATTACAGAGGGCCCCAAAGGCTCTCAGAGGTGTGTGGAAACCTCACAGTAGAGGCGTCGATTCAACCGTTTCTCCACTAAACCAGGTCTTGAGCTTACCAAAAAACACGCGCGCGAATTTGACGCAAACATAAAGGACGATCAAACAGACAACCAGTACTATAGCCAAAGCCACCATAGCCAGGACAGGGTAGCTTGCAGCCATGCCGAGGAGAAACACCGTAACGAAGTCCTCACCCAGGCTGAGGAGGCTGTTGGAAATCGGCTCGGGCGAAGCGTTAGCAGCAAGGCGTGCCGACGCCTTAGCGCTGTGGGTAGTGAGGGCCAGGCTTCCTCCCAACAACCCCGCGATCAATTTGGCTGCCGGGGACACCTCGGCGAAGGCAGACGCCATCAAAACGGCACCAGCAGGCACCCGAATGAACGTATGCACGCTATCCCAAATACTGTCTATGTAGGGGATTTTGTCGGCGACGAACTCAATGGCAAACAGGACGGCTGCTAACCCGATCATCCAGGTGCTGCCGAGAAGCTTCCATTCAGCAGGCAGCTCCAACCAATGAAAGCGCTGCAGAAGGCCCAAGGTCAACATAGTGGCATAAAGGCTGAGACCGGAAGTTGAAGACGCTGCCGCTGCCAATCCCAATGATGACCAATCCATGAATTTCTCCTTCCACAGGCCAAGCCAACTCTGGAAATTCGGTTGTGAGCCCACCTGTATCTGTATCGAACCAAAGCCACTGGCCCAGGAACCTGATGCTTATTGTACCCCCGCCTTGCCGGGCTGCAAGCATGTTTGCAGGGATTGGCGTCGAGGATCACCAAATTGACTTTGGTACCGACGGTTGTTCCCGCGGATAGTTGATACCATCCTAGCAAGCACTCACTTTCGGCTCCCGTGCCAACCTATTTCCAGAAACGTAAACGGAGCCAGCGCCGTTCAAAAAAAGGGAAACTCTCTTAGGCGCTTCACAGTAGAATTCTGTGGTCGTAGCTTTCAGACCTGGAAAGTTCTATGGGAAGGAATTCGCGGCCCTCTCTGCGTTCCCCGCGGTCTCCTTTTTGATTCTGGTGTGCCCAATTGTGATTGGGGAAGGATCCATGAGACGACGAAAGTTTCTCACGGCGACTGGAATATTAAGTGGCGCTTTGCCCGTGGCAGCGGTGCCCCTGTTACAGTCACCACAGCGAGTCGGAACAAGACCAGCCATCAGAATCACCGATATCAAGACGTACCTCGTCGGCGTCGCAAACCGGAATCTGGTCTTTGTCAAGGTAGACACTGACCAAGGTATCCACGGAATCGGCGAAGCCTACTCGTGTGGTCCAGACGAAGGCACGGTTGCTGTGATCAACGACTTCAAGCGCTGGCTGGTTGGGCAGGATCCCCGAAACATCGAACATCTCTGGGCAACCATGCATAACTTCACTCGCTTTCCCGGAGGATCGGTTGTCAATGCGGCGATCAGTGGAATCGAGCATGCGCTATGGGACATCGCGGGCAAAGCGGCAGGGTTGCCGGTCTATATGCTGCTGGGGGGCAAGTGCCGAGAGAAGATTCGTGTCTACCAGAGTGCGGATGGCAATGAGCCGGCTCGCGTGGCAGAGAACGCGAAGGCATTGGTCGAGAAGTATGGCTATACAGCCGTCAAGATGTCGCCGCATCAGCCAAAGACCAACGAACTGCCCTACAACGCTGTTACTCGGTTTGCTGGCCAGCGCGTTGGCGCTGTGAGGCAAGCCTTGGGCGCTGACCTGGATATCGCGGTGGACATTCATGCCAAGTTTCTTGAAGTCACACGGGCCATTCGCTTGGCTCGGGAGATCGAACCCTACCAACCCTTCTGGCTGGAGGAGCCCATCCGACCGGAAAACGTTGATGCAATGGCCAAGCTGGCAGCTCATGTGAACATTCCTCTGGCCAGCGGTGAATGCAACTACACCAAGTTTGAATTCCAGAAAATCCTCCATGCACAGGCGCTCGATATCGTTCAACCCGATATCTGCGTGTGCGGCGGCCTGATGGAGATGAAAAAGATCGCGGCTATGGCGGAGGCTCATTATGTAATGGTAGCGCCGCACAATCCAATGGGACCCGTGGCCACAGCAGTGAACGTGCACTTTGCCGCCTCCACACCCAATTTCTTGATCCTCGAGTATCACCCCGATGACACCTCTCCTCGAAAAGATCTGCTGAAAGAGCCCCTCATGGTAAAGGATGGCTACATCCCATTGCCCAACAAGCCTGGGTTCGGTGTTGAGCTGAACGAAGAGGCGTTTCGCCACTATCCTCCCAAGCCCTGGCGACGTGAATTCGCCTACCGTGCCGACGGGTCCGTGGACTTCATCTGAACCAGGAAACGCTGGTTGCCTTTGCTGCAGAGGTACACAGAGGGCTCCAAAGCAGCGGGATGGTGCGTTTTCTGGGAACCGCTCACCGGCTGCGTCGCGTCACGGAACGAAAATGGATTGCCCGTCGTTCTCTTCATGGTACTCGGCATGGATTCTGAGAACGAGCAGAAGAGTCCCGTCTAGGACGATCTTCAAGAGAGAATACACCTTGCGGAAGCGAAGGCCGACACCGTATTCTTACGCGGTGAGGGAAAGTCGAACTGTCCCCAGCCTTACTCCAGCTTTCCTGCCGCGCTTCGATCGGGGTGCCAGTGCGCCCGCGGGAAGCACCCTGAAGGCTCACCCCATGTGTTTTTGGCGATCGAACAACTCCAGTCAATCCGCTTGACATCAAGAGTACAGAAGACTTTCTTGGAGACCTGCAAAGCATGACCAGAAGGAAGAGAATTCTAGTCGCAACCGGAGGTGGGGATTGCCCTGGCTTGAATGCCGTGCTGCGCGCCATAGTGAAAAAGGCTACCGGACAATACAACTGGGAGGTTCTGGGAAGCATTGACGCCTTCAATGGTGTCTTGTCTGAGCCCATGCAACTGAAAGTTTTGGATTTGGCGGCAGTTTCTGGCATCCACGTTCGCGGTGGCACGATCATTGGTACCACTAATCGTGGCGGGCCGTTTCATTGGCCAGTAAAACGGCGAGATGGGACGTGGGGATCAGAGGATCGGTCTGATGAACTGATTCGGCGTCTACAATACCAGGGGATTGAAGCAGTCATCAACATCGGGGGTGAGGGTTCGCAGCGCATTTCTCAAAGGCTCTTTGAAAAAGGACTCAATATCATCGGCGTGCCAAAAACAATCGATAATGACCTGTCGGCCACAGATTTCACTTTCGGTTATCAGACGGCGGTAGAAGTCGCTACCGACGCTGTCGACAAGCTCGTCACCACTGCGGAAAGTCACCATCGCATGATGGTGCTTGAGGTCATGGGCCGCGATGCTGGCTGGATCGCGCTGGGAGCAGCCGTCGCTGGCGGCGCGGACATCGTGTTGATTCCTGAGATTGCGTATCGTCTGGGAAGCATTCTCAGGAAAATTGAAGAGCGCTTCAGCTCCGGTCGGGGTTTCGTGATTGTCGTCGTTGCCGAAGGCGCTCGCCCAGCCGGGGGGGATGTGATCTTCAAGCAAAGTGATGAAGTCGGCTGTCAGCAGAAGGTGCTGGGTGGTATCGGGCGATTCCTTGTCGGTCAGGTGAAGGAACAATTGCCCGATATGGAGGCGCGGGTGACGGTTCTCGGACATTTGCAGCGTGGCGGTTCTCCTTGCGCCTTTGACCGAATTCTGGCAACACAGTTCGGTGTCGCGGCTGTCGAGTTGATCAAAGCTGAGAAGTTTGGATATATGGTGGCTTCCAACTATCCAGACATTGTGGCCTTGCCGATAAGGGAAGCTATCGAGAAATACAACTACGTGGATCTCGACCACAATCTTGTCAAGACAGCCCGCGGGCTGGGGATTTGCTTGGGAGATTACGACTACCGTCACGGATGGCTTTTAAGGCGGATTTCGAAGAGTCATCTGAAGAATCCAAAGCTACAGCAAGTTACTCCAGGTCCAAAGGAACCGCCAGAAGGTGCCCTGATCCGGCACGCAAGTCTTCGAACGTTTCCCCGCTGAGTTTCAGACACGCGCTCTAAAGGAGCTATCTCAGAATTGTTGCGCGCAATCCGACAAGGTCTCGTCGCCTGTCTTTATTCGCTGCTCCCGCTTAGCCTGACTGGCGTTTTTATCGTTGAAGCGCAGCCGGCCCCAAATCCACCCAACGAACAGCAGGAATGGCGAGTTCGAGTCATTAGCAGCGACGGCCAGCCGATTGAAAATGTAGTGGCTGAGGTGCTCACTTCGAGCAATGAAGTCTTGCAGCGAACTCAGTCGAACCGGGAAGGAGAGCTCACCGTAGGTGCCCCTCTCCTTGCCCATCTGAAACTCCGGCTGCGACATCCAGATTTCGAGTCGGTTGAGCGTGAGCTGCTCAGACCAGATCCAGCATCTTTCCTCGTCATCACGCTGCATCCCCGGTCTTTGCGTGAAACTCTCACCGTAACGGCCACGCGGACACCGCAGCCCATCGAGAATGTCCCTGCGCGAGTGCTCGTTGTGGGCCGCACCGATCTTCAGCAGTCTCCGGCCGTGACCCTCGACGATACCTTGCGGCAGATTCCCGCCTTTAGCCTCTTTCGGCGGACCAGCAGCCTGGTCGCCCATCCTACGACCCAAGGCGTCTCTCTGCGAGGAATTGGACCCAGTGGAGTCAGCCGCACGCTCGTCCTATGGGACGGCCTCCCACTCAACGATCCCTTTGGTGGATGGGTCTACTGGAACCAGTTGGACAAGACAAGCTTGGCGCAGGTGGAAGTCTCTCCCGGAGGAGGATCCAGTCTCTATGGAAGCTCGGCCCTGGGAGGGGTGATTCAAGTCTTCTCTCGGCTGCCTGAGACTAACCGTTTCGAATTGGACCTGCATGGAGGCTCGCAAGCCACTGCTGGCGCTGATTTGCTGACCTCCCTGGCTCAAGGGCCCTGGAGCGGCAATTTTTCCGGATCCTTCTTGCACACCGACGGTTATTTCATTGTAGCTCCTGAAAACCGCGGGCTGGTCGATGACCGTGCCGGGTCGGTTCGTTATGCACTACGGGCCGGTGGATTCTACAACCCGAATGCCAAGCAGTCGCTTTTTCTGCAGGCGATCCATTTTGCTGAGGATCGGGACAATGGCACAGCGCTTCAAAAGAACGAAACCGACATCACGAGCCTCCGTGCCGTTTACCGGCATCAGAACGCGAGTGGCCGGGAGTGGCAGCTGCGCGGGTATGGTTTGGTCGAGAAATTCTACAGCAACTTTACGGCGATTTCGGCAGACCGTAGCGTGGAGACCCTGACGCTCGATCAGGTGGTTCCAGCCCGAAGCGCAGGAGGATCGGTTCAGTGGACTGGTCTGCTCGACTCGCGCCACTTGCTGACGACGGGGTTGGATTGGCAGTGGATCCGAGGCAACAGCGAAGAAGTGAGTTTTGCGGTCGGACGCCCCGTACGGTTTCAAGTGGCCGGCGGCAACCAGCAGCTCGGTGGAATCTTCCTCCAGGATCTGTTTACTCCAACAAACCGCTGGGTCATCCAACTGGGCGTACGGCTCGACGGCTGGAGTAACTACCACGCTGAGCGCCGACAAGTGCTGTTGAGCAATGGTGTGATGACAACCACGCCTTTCGCCACGCAACAACGTGGCACGGTCAATCCAAAGGTAGGCGTCTCGTACCGCTTGAAGGAGCAATTCACCATGCGTGGCTCTTATTATCACAGCTTTCGCGCGCCTACTCTGAATGAGCTGTATCGCGGATTTCGTGTCGGCAATATTGTTACCAATCCGAATGACCTGTTGGGACCAGAGAAGCTCAAGGGCGCGGAGGGCGGCTTGGACTGGCAGCCCGGCGCTAATGTCACTGCCCGGATCAATGGCTTTTGGAACCGGCTCGAGAACGCCGTCTCGAATGTCACTGTGAGCGCTTTGCCCAATCTGATCATGCGCCGACGCGAGAATGTGGGCGCGATCGTGGCGAAAGGAATCGAAGCCGACCTGGCGTTTCGCTGGCGGCCAAGCTGGTCTTTGCGCGGCTCCTACCTCTGGAGCAACTCAAAAGTCACAGAGTTCCCGCCCAATCCATTATTGGAATCCAACTGGGTACCCCAGGTCCCGCAACATCGAGTGACCGCTTCGCTCAGCTACTCGAACCCTCGGATTATGGATGCCTTCGTCTCCGCTCGATTCGTGGGAGCCCAGTATGATGATGATCTAAACCTCCTCTTGCTTGGAAACTTTGCTGTGCTCGATTTTCAGCTCTCCCGCTCTCTTCATCGTTCCCTGCGTGTGTATGCTGCTGCGGAAAACCTCTTCGACCGCCGCTTCGCTGTGGCGCGAACCCCGGTCGAGAATATCGGCGCTCCCCGAATGGTTCATGCCGGACTGAAGCTCACGTTCTGAGATATACATCGCTGCGAAGGCCACACAACAATAAAGGTCTGGAGCTGTTGAGAACATTTATGCCCCTCCCTCGAGAGTTCGCCTTCATCTGCAATTCAGTCGTGGCTCATCTTTTCGGTGAGTCCTTTTGATTCTGGCTGACTTTCGCCGCAACTTTCTGTGGCATGGAGTGTTAGAGAAAGCGAGGCCATGGCTGAACCCACATCCGACGTCGAACTGATGTTGAGAGTGAAGCACGGGGACCGCGAGGCGTTCAGCTTGTTGGTCCAGCGCCATCGCAAGCCGTTGATCAACTTCATCTACCGCTTCACTGTGGATCCTGGGGAATCGGAGGACTTGGCACATGAGGTTTTCATCAAGGTCTTTCGGTCAGCCTCCAGGTACGAACCTAGAGCCGCCTTCTCGACCTGGCTGTACCGCATTGCCACGAATCTGGCTCTGAACTACCTGCGAGACCATCGACCACAGCTCGCGACTTCTCTCGACTGGGGCTCTGAAGAAGAGGACAGATCAAGAACAGAACTTAGGGATAAGGTGACCTTGGTGGAAGATCAGCTGCTGGCACAGGAACGGGTAGAGCAGATCCGTCAGGCTCTGGCAGCCCTGCCGGAGAATCAGCGCTTGGCGGTGGTGTTAACCAAGTATCAGGAGCTTTCGCTCAAAGAGGCTGCCGAGGTCATGAAATGTTCGGAAGCCGCGGTAAAATCGCTGATCTTTCGGGCTTACACAACGTTGCGACAAAAGTTGATCACAGTGGTCGAAAGCCGGGTGTGAGGAAGGCGCCACCTACTATCAAGCGACGAAAGTCCTTCGTAGGCCTCGTTCTCGTTCGTTGCTCTCTGAGTCGAGCACCACGACAAGGGCGGTTTCTAGGAGAGTGTCTATGACTTGCCAAAAGATTCGGGAGTATTTCTGGGAGTATCAGCGCCGGCAGTTGTCTGGCGAGTTGATGGGCTCTCTGGACAGACACCTTCGGTCCTGCGAGGCTTGTGCTGCTGAGTTCGACCAGTTCCAGCAGGTTGACCAGGCGTTAGAAAGTCTTCCCGCCATCGAACCGTCCCCTTATTTTGATCAGAAACTCAATGCCAGTTTGGCTGAGGTTCCCACGTCGTCTGCACGCTGGGGCTTCCTGAATCCGTGGTGGAAGGATCGTTACGTCTGGACGTTTGCGTTGCTGCTCTTAGCGACAGTTGGGCTTTGGCTGGGGTTCCGGCATCAGCAAAGCCGTCAGTTGCGTACGATGGAAGATGCGCTGAAGGTACAAGACGATTTTCTTGGAAAAAAAGACGCACTTGAGATGCCCCAAAAGACCGAGACCGCAATCCATAAGAAAGCTCCCGGGCTTCTGGCGCCTGCGCCTGAAGTTCAGGGAACCCCTTCCGAAAGTGAGGAGGAATTGATCCCCGAATCCGATCTGCCAGTCGTGGAGAACCTTGACCTCCTGCAGGACTATGAGTTTCTGAAGAGATTCGATCTGGCAGACGTCTCAGTCGAGGATTCTGCTGGTGTTAGAGCAAATTGATCCCATGCGCATTCGAGTCAAATGCATTTGGACATGGTTACTCGTCTGGCTCGGAAGCGGGCTGTTGAGCGGGATGCAGGCTTTTTCTCAGAATGCCCCGGAGGGCGACACGACGCGTCCGCCTGCCCGAAGAGGGCAGAAACTGAGTCCTGAAGAGAGACGCCAGCTTCAGGAACGCTATCGACGTTTCAAGGAGTTAAGCCCAGAAGAGCAAGAGCGCCTGCGCCAGCGCCTAAAGGAGTTCGAGGCGCTTCCCGACGCAAGAAAGAGGCAACTACTCCGGCGCGGAGAGCTCTTTGGGGAACTGACGCCCGAACAGCGAGCACGAGTCCGAAAGTTCTATCAGCGCTGGCAGAAACTCCCTCCCGAGCGACGTGAGCGTATTGGTCGGCGCGTTCGGCGCCTGCAGAGCCTTCCCCCTGAAGAGCGAGAACGCGTCCTCGATACCATGCCTTTCTGGCAGAACCTCGAACCGGACGAGCGGCGCGCCTTCCTGGACCTTCTGGAGCACATGCCTCGTCCGGAATGAGCATTGCGATTTCAAAGAATGGGACCCGGTGAGCCCGGAGCTACGGACCTCTCTTTGAGCTGCACCGGTTGAAGCTTCACTCGCGACCCGGAATTCTCGAACTGCCCTTCCGTTTTTCCAGGTCCAGCGGCCAGCGAATGTCCTTGACCCTTCGATCCAGAATGATGCCTTGATGGATCAGGACCTGGACGATTCTTCCGATGTTCTCGTCAAGTAGACGCTCAATTTGGGATATGCCGAGCTGATGATTCACAAAAAGGTTACAGATGGTCAAGGCGCGTTTAGCTTCAGCCTTCAAGTACATGGAATCTTGCGGTAGGTCAAACACTGCCCGCCTGACTCGGAATCCGTCTCGAATCACGCTTGATAGTGGGGACAGCGCATTTGCGAATACAGTCGACGGTGGGTTTTCGGGTTGCCGGCCGTTGCGAGAGTCCCAGCGCATGAGCCACCTTGCCTTGTCATTTTTGGGATTGGATGAGTAGGTTGGAAAACTTCCCGAACAGCAGTAAGCAAGTTGGGTGCCAACCCGCTGGACTTGATAAGCTCTTCTTTTTCAGTGAGAAAGATCGCAGGCCTTCGGATGAGAGAGGGAAAAAGTTTGTCCACCAGTGGTATGTAACCATCCTCCCCACAGTATGGGCGCAGTCATAGCTACCGGTCGATGGCGGCGTGCGATTCTTCCGGATGAGCGAAACACCGCGAGCACCAAAAACGACCTGAATCGGGCGATAGCTCAAGAGTCCTGTCAGGTTCACGTCTCTTTTGGCTCATACGAGAGGTCTGGTTTGGCTCATCTCCGACACAGCTGGTTCTCTGTCCGCGGGCGAGACGTCACTTGACTTTCAGCTAGTCCTGTTCCAGGATGTTCCAAAAAGAGGAGACAAACCTTATGTTTGGTGTTCCTCTCGTCCGGTGGCTCCTGATCATTTGGGGAGCTATTACGGCTGTTTTCGTGATTCTTTTGATCTGGCGCGCTCTCGTCGGAATGCGGGAGGAAGACCAGATCTTCCTCGACGAGATAGAAGAACGCTTGGCAAACGAACAGCGTCAGATCGTCGCCAAGGTTCAGCGGATCACGACCTACGCCAAAGGGTTCGCTCTTGCTTCAGCGGGATTGTTTCTCCTGATCCTTGGCTTCTCGATTTACTCGGCACTTGTAGACTCCGATCGTCCCATCGCCCTACCCTAGGGTTACTTGCGGCGGCCCGACGTCAAGAACCATTTAGAGTTGATGCACCACCCTCTTCCGTCTGTGAGGAGAGGTTAGCCGAGGGCCAGTGCTCCGGTGCGACGGCGGGTGCAACCGCTGTCGCCGCGAAGGCCTGGTGAGTGATGAGCCGACGACGTCGCAGGCGATTCGTGATGAGTCGATGAACTCTCCCTCGCTCCTAACTCATGAGCTTTGCGTCCATCGTGATCGTAGTGTTCAGCAGACGAGAAATTGGGCAGCCGCTCTTAGCGCGATTCGCAGCCGCTTCAAAGGCAGACGCATCCCCGCCCGGGATCTTTGCCTGAACATCCAGATGGATCTTCGTCACCGTCCAGCCAACATCCAGCTTCTCCATCGTGAGGGTGGCTGCGGTGTTGATGCTTTCCGCCACCATTCCTGCGCCGCCGAGCTGCCCTGAAAGCGCCATCGAAAAACAGCCGGCATGCGCTGCCGCAATGAGTTCTTCTGGGTTTGTGCCGACCCCGTCCTCGAAACGAGTGCTGAAGGAGTATGAGGTCTTCGAAAGAACACCGCTGCTGGTGGAGACGGTTCCCTTACCCGTTTTCAAGTCGCCTTGCCATTGAGCGGAAGCCTTGCGTTGCATAGGTTCCTCCTGAAAAGTGAATATGGTTATGAGTCGGTAGCCTACCGAGAATTGGCTAAAGGACCTTAACAGATTCAGGCGGACTACAGCAAAGAAATCCGAAAAACCAACGTAGCGGGGGCTAGTGCTGCTATCTGTCAGGTGTTCGACGTCTTGCCAGTCAGATTCCAACTGAACGGCTTGAAACCCGTCGGCAGCGAAAAGCGGGCTTTCCTTTTAGGAGTGCCACCTACCTCGGTCGGGAGCATGGCTTGCTTTTGAGATGGGACAGATTGATGATGAGCAGGGAAGGAACTATTGGCTATCTCCACTTAGCCTGACAGCTCGGCTGTCTAACGAGCCAGTCTGGATTCTGTTTCTCGTTTCACGATTCCAAACATTTCGTACTGATCAGTGGCAATGAAGTCGACTCCGGCTTCAATGGCCGCTTTCCAGCGAGCACGGACTTGCTCCTCAGAACCGAAATTGTAGCCTTTGGCCCACCCGAGCGACTTATCGGGCAAGTGACCGTTGAGTGTGTAAAACCGAATCCAGAGGCCCTGCGCGTGAGCGAAGTGGACCAATGATTTCAACCATCTGTCGTCGCCTTCGCTCCAATCGCCTGCTTGGTGCTGTCCTCCCTTCTCCACAACTACCCACGAATTATTCCACCACCGCCTGTAGTTATTGGCAGGGGGAATGCTAGATTCCAGGGGAGCTTTCAGCCAGGCAGTTGATTTGAAGGAGCCAAACAGACGCAACGGCTGCGCCACAGGGACGTCGTCGTGGAAGGCCTTCTGCTGTGCGACAGAATCGCCCGTCAGCACCAGCACAGGTCGCAGACGCAGAGGATTTGTCCTGTAGATGTCTGGGCCGCGCTCAGCGGTGCAAAGCCAATCTTCATACTCGCCTACCAAACTCCAAATAGCAGCAAGATGTGCCGGTTCTTCAGACTTGAAATCCAGGTTTAGCGTAATGAGCGGCCAGTCTCGGGAGTTGTCTTCATTGATGGCTTTCTCAATGATGGGTCGAACTCGTTCAAAGAAATGCTGCCTCAACGTGGGCTCGTTTCCAGAGAAAGGTTTGCCATGAGAAACAATCGACCAGGAGCGCCCGCTGCGCGCATCCGTGTACCAGTACAGGTCCTGTTCGATGGCAAGAGGCAACCCGGTCCCTAGAGCCCGTTCCATCCGGTCAGCCCATTTTCCGTGATAAGGATAACAGTTGTGCGCGTCGAGCAAGACGCGGCTGCCCGGACGAAGGCTTGGTGGGGTAGCATCGGCGGCGGGGTTTCGAGTCGCGGTTCGAACCGAGGCGAAGAGCAGCAGCGAAAGCAGAAGAAGGTGAATCGTTATTTCTTTCACTGAACCCGTTCGGCGGAGCTTCGCTTCCCTGGCCATTCGGTCTTTGGACGGAAATTGTAGCGCAGAAAATGCTGGTTGATCGTGGCGCTGTTCCAACGGCTCACCTTGATCATCTGGCGCGAGTCGAGCAGTCCGGACGGATCTACCGTTTTCGAAAAGTCCTTGAAATCCTTCCAACTGCCGGGGAATTTCTTTGGCCAGCGCTTCCCCAGCGGATGATCTGACAATCGGCGGCCTTCCTTGGACAACCTCTCATAGGTTCCACGGTTATAGTCCAACAAAGTGATGTTGCGCTGAAGAGGATAGTACTTCTTCTCCAAATCGCCTTCATCAGCAACAATTTTCATCGTCTCCCAACCCAGCGGCAAAGACCCATGTTTGCCCCACTGCACGTTCACCCGAGGGCGTCCTCCGTGGGCCCGTGCGTCCTGGATTGCCTCTTCCCCGGCGCGCAGCAGCCGCCCGTGAAAATAGGTTACAAAGCCGATGATCGTCTCTTCGTCTTCTGCATATTCGACCCACATTACTTCGTGGTCGCAGGGATCGCTATCCTCTGGGAAGTCAATGTCGTCTTCCCAGAAGAAGTGATAGGCAACCATGCGACTGGTGGGATGGAGAATGACAGCGAAATCTTGCAGCCTAAAAGGCTCGGCGAGCGTAACGTGGACGCGCGGAAGAAAACGCCGAGCAAGGTGCTTCTGTGCAGCCGAAGGCTCTCGCGGCGCGTCCAGTTCCAACGCAGCCGCGTACTCCTGGCTGGCTTCATCGAGACACCGCTTCAGATGGAAGCTGATCCCGCGCTGATGGTGAGTGAAGGCAGCGTCGTCGGAAGTTTCGGCTCGTCCAGTCAGGGCTTGAGGAAGAATCGGGACTACGACACAGAAGATGACGCCGCAACCCCACAAAAGTTGTCTCATCAGGTAACGATAGGCATCAGGCCTCGGGGTGCCTGAAGGCTGGCTTGCTGGGCGTTCGAGGCTACGCGTGCGCGGGGAAGCACAGGCGCTAGAAGCGGTATTTCAAGGCAAATTGAATGATGCGCGCCTCTGTGATGGTGTTGACAATTTGCCCGAAGCCGGCACCGATGCGAACACCGGGAACGCCAAAATTGGGTCGATTGAAGGCGTTGAAGAATTCTGAGCGGAACTGGATCGAGTGGCGCTCGCCGATGGCAAAGTCTTTGCTCAGGTTGAAATCGACGTTGATCAGGTTGGGGCCTCTCACGACGCCTACGCCGGAGTTACCGAACGCCTGGTTAGGAACAAACCCTGTGGCTCCGCCCGTTGGCGAAAGAATCTGAAACGCGCTGGTGTCGAAGAAACGATCGACCGTCTGTTCTTCGGGTGACAGAGTTCCATTACCGAGGCGGTTCGGCCGGTTGCTACGCTCACCGCCAAGGTTGAGCAGATTGTCCTGGGTAATCGTGAGGCCAAGACCTTGCTGCAGGGTGATGATGGGCGAAAATTCCCACCCACCAAGGAGTAAATCCAGCGTTCGGCCCGCTCCTGAGCCAAACTGCCGTCCCTTGCCGTAGGGCAGTTGCCAGACAGCCGAAGCCACAAAACGCTGTTTGACGTCAAATTCCGTCAACCCATACTCGGAGCGGCGGTCCAAAGGATTCTGCGGCTGATTATTGACGCCAACGTCTATCCCGTTCCCGGCACCACTGGTCGCCAAGTGATCGGGCGAGTTCGCCAGGGCCTTACCCCACTTGTACGCCATCAGGGCCGAGAGTCCTTGCGAGAACCGCTTCTCGAGCCGGACCTGCATCGAATGGTAAGTGAAGATGCCTTCGTTAAGCAGGTATTGGATATCTCCGTTGAGACCCACGCCGGCGTAGGGCCGAGGACCTACGCCGGGCGCGCCATTAGCCGGGTCGAAGCTGAAACTGGCCTGGTTGAGATTCCGGAACGACATCAGCTTGGTCCCTTTGTTCCCAACGTAGCCAACATCCAGCAGCAGGTCCGTCGCCAGCTCCAACTGAATGCTGAGGTTCCATTGCTGCACATAAGCCGTGCGCTGGTTCATGTCTTGAGCCCGCCGAAAAGTCGTCGCAATGTTTACCCGGGTTGGATCCACAAACCCTGCCGGGATACCATCCTGCAGCCGGAAAATGGCGTTCGAAACCTTCAATACGCTGCTCCCACCGATGTTGGAATCAGCCAGGATGATGAACGGGAAGTTGAACCAAGCAAACCCTCGCGACCGCTGCGGTTGGTGTGGTTGTAAAAGATGCCGTAGGCGCCACGTAGTACCCACCGATTCAACGGGGAGTAAGCAAAGCCGAAACGGGGAGCGAAGTTGTTGTAGTCGGGATGAACGAGTGAGTGGTCGAACAGGCTTCCCTCTCTGGCATTGATGTACGTCTGAGTGGCAAGGTCAAAATTGGCTGCCTGGAAGTCGCGCTCCCGCGGCGGCGTGCTGAACTCATAACGGAGGCCGTAGTTGAGTGTCAGCTTGCTGTTCACCTTCCAATCATCCTGCGCAAAAAGCGACCAGATCTTTTGCCATTGGTTAAACGTGGTGTCGGAATCCTGCTGATAACGTGTGGGGAAGCCAAGCAGCAGGTCGGCAATGCCGCCCTGATACTGGCCGTTCTGGCCCGAGAAGCGCCCGCTGTAGGTGAAATTGCCGATCAGGGCGCTGACGTCGCGGATGCTGGTCTGCACGTGAATCAACTCACCGCCAAATTTCATCCCGTGGTTCCCTCGAGACCAGGCATAGGAATTGCGGAGATTGTAAGAGCGCGGCGTCTGGAACTGCGGCACCGACGTTGTACGACCTATTCGGCGCAGGGTTCCGCCCGGTGGATTAGTGACCGGGATCCCGCCGCAGATGTCCTATGCACCAACCGCGGAGGCCTCTCCGCGGTTCTACCATTGCGTACACTAGCCGTCTCGGGGTCAGCATAACCTCCGTTTCTCAGCCCCTCGTCAGCCTTCCCCCCTCACGACACCTTGATGGAAACAGGAGATCACCTCGCGGGCCTGCCGCTGTCTCGTCCTGGGCAGACATTTCCTCTTGCTCTGAGCCAATCAGGCCGATCGCGGCTGCCGGTCGTCGCCGGAAACAATAAGGAATCCCGTCGAATCGCGAGTTGAATGGTTTGCATACGTTCTGCACACCTGCTGACTGTCCCGGACCCCACCGTGACGCCGCGTCGGTGAACTGCCGCGTTGCGCTCGCCAGGCTCACGGAAGTGAAACGAAAAGCCATGCAAACGATTTCGTCAAGGTCGCCATCGCATCTCGATGCTCCTCTGGAGCAGACACGGCTTGTCGTCGCCAGCCGTGGCATGAGGGAGCTGCTCGCCATGGCAAGGGGCGCGGCAGCGAGTCCGGCCACGGTGCTGATCACCGGCGAGAGCGGTGTGGGCAAGGACCTGCTCGCGCGATATCTCAATAGCCACTCCAGCCGCAGGCGTGCGCCGTTCGTGGCGGTGAACTGCGCCGGCCTCAGCGAGGCGCGCCTCGAATCGGAGCTCTTCGGAGACATCAAAGAAGACATGACCGGCGTCTCCGCCGAGACGCGCGGCAAGCTCGAGATCGCGCATCGCGGCACGCTGTTTTCGACGAAGTCGCCGACATCAGCCTGCGCGTGCAGGCGCGGCTGGTGCGGTTTCTCGAGGACGCAGAGATCCAGGTGGTCGGGGCCGACCACTCGCAAGCGCGGGTCGACGTGCGCGTGGTCGCCGCCACCAATCGCAACCTGGACGACCTCGTCGCCTCCGGCCAGTTCCGCGAGGACTTCCTGCACCGGTTGCGCGTCATCCATCTCCACGTGCCACCTCTCCGGGAGCGGGCCGAGGACGTTCACGTGCTGATGCGGCATTTCCTTGCGCGCTCGGGGCGGGATCCGAGTTTCACGGACGGTGCGCTTCGCGCGATGTTGGGACACAGCTGGCCGGGCAATGTCCGCGAGTTGCTGAATGTCGTCGAACAGCTGATCTGCCTGTCGGCGGGCGCAGTCGTGCGCGTCCAGCACCTTCCCCCCTCGATGCGCAGCGGACCGGGCAGGTGATGCCGGTCGACGATGGCCGCCCGGTCGCCGACGAGTGTACGACACGCTCGCCAGGCAAGGCGGGTCATTCTGGGAGCACGTGCATCCCAGGTTTCTGGATCACGACATCACCCGCGACGATCTCCGCGAGCTCGTTCGCCGCGGCCTGCGGGAGTCGCGGGGCCGTTACGAGGCGCTGCTCCCGCTGTTCGGCATGCCGCCCAGTGACTACGGCCGATTCATGAACTTTCTTGCCGCGCACGAGTGCCGCATCGGGCTCCACGAAATCGGCGCTCTGCGCACCTCTGACGCCGCGCGATCGAGATCACGGCCTCACTAGGAGTTCGTCCAGTAATGCCTGAACGAACTCCTAGTAGGCGCGCTGCCGCCGCAAGCGACAGTGGCGGTTTTGCCGGCGAAGCCGGCCTCCTAAAGGGGACGTATCCCTCTAATCCCAAGGATTCCTGGCTGGTCGTCTGAGAGGGCTTTGGGATTTGGAGCTTGGGAGTTTGTCTGAACACTCCTCCAGGCCCGTGACTCGTCACATGACGACAGTTCGTCACCTGCAGGTGGCGCGAGCCTGTCTGCCCCTTATTTCCCAATCACTTACAGCTGACGATGGGCGGTCGCGGATTTGCGATGTAACCCCCTGTGAGCCACGGCGCCGCGTGTTGCGCGTGCCAGGCTCGCAGAGGAACAACGCCACCATGTCAGCCATCTCGTCAGCGTCCCCCGTGCGTGTGAGTGCTCCCCTGGAGCAGCCAAACTTCGTCGTCGCCAGCGCGGCCATGACGGAACTGCTCGCCATGGCCGAGCGAGCGGCGGCGAGTCCGGCCAAGGTCCTGATCACCGGCGAGAGCGGGGTGGGCAAGGACGTGGTCGCGCGCTATCATCCATACCCACTCCAGCCGCCGGCTGGCGCCGTTCGTGGCGGTGAACTTCGCCGGCGTCACCGAAACGCTCCTCGAGTCGGAGCTCTTCGGACACGTCAAGGGCAGCTTCACCGGCGCCTACCGCGACAAGCGCGGCAAGCTCCAGCTCGCGCATCGCGGCACGCTGTTTCTCGACGAGGTCGGCGAGATGAGCCTGCGCATGCAGGCGCTGCTGCTGCGGTTTCTCGAGAACGGCGAGATCCAGGCGGTCGGCGCCGACCACTCGCAGGCGCGGGTCGACGTGCGCGTGGTCGCCGCCACCAATCGCAACCTGGACGAGCTCGTCGCTGCCGGCCAGTTCCGCGAGGACCTGTTGTACCGGTTGCGCGTCATCCACCTCCACGTGCCGCCGCTCCGGGAGCGGGCCGACGACGTGCACGCGCTGCTGCAGCATTTCCTCGCGGTCGCCGCGCGCGATCTCAGCTTCACGGACGAGGCGCGTCGGGCGTTGCAGACATACCGGTGGCCCGGCAACGTCCGCGAGCTCCGGAACGTCGTCGAACAGCTGGTCTGGTTGTCGGCCGGGGGCGTCGTCGGCATCGAGCACCTGCCGGTCTCGATGCGCCGCGAACCCGGGCTCCTGACGCCGGTCGCCGATCGCCGCAGCCAGGTCGCCGACGACCTCTACGACGCGCTCGTCAAGCGAGGTGCATCGTTCTGGGACCACGTCTATCCGCTGTTCCTGGCGCGCGACATCACGCGCCACGATCTGCGCGAGCTGGTTCGGCGCGGCCTGCGCGAGTCGCGGGGCCGCTACAAGGCGGTGCTGACGCTGTTCGGCATGTCGAGCCGCGACTATCGCCGCTTCATGAACTTCCTGGCCGCGCACGAGTGTGGCGTCGGGTTCCGCGAGTTCCGTGACGCGGGGGCAACCCCCGACGCCGAGTCCGAGATGCCGGCTCGTCACTCCGTGGCCGCGCATCCGCTGAAAGGCCTCGCGGCGCGACCGCACTGATCACGGAATTCACTCGAGTGCATATGAATTCCGTGTAGCGGTCAGCGGTCGGCAGTCGGCTGTCAGTTGTCAGCTGTCAGCTGTCAGCAAGATCCCCTGATCAGCTGACACGCCGATCGCTGATAGCTGATCGCTGATCGCAGTCACCCTCGGCCCGGCCATCGTCAAGTTCGTGAGGTTCTTCGCCGGGAGATAGCCGCCTCACGGAAAATCAAGAGAAAGAGAGAACGCAACATGAACCCCACAACTATCGGTCTCGTCGTCGCCGCCATGATTGTCGGCGTCGTGTATTTGCAGCGCCGCCGCGCGCGCCTCAGCCGCGACGAGGAAGTCTGAGCAGGAGCTGCCGCCTCTCAGCGAGCGGCCCGAGGACGCGCACGCGCTGCTGCGGCACTTCCTCGCGGTCGCCGAGCGCGATCTCAGGACCTGTGCCTCGAGCAGAAAATCCCTCCCCGGCCACTTTTCGCAACCATGTCGCCGTCAGCGCTTCAGCAGCTTTTCGACATCTCGAGCGCCGTGGAGAACCGCAATAATGGTGAGCGGTCGGCTTTCAGGGTCGTAGACGACGAGATACGAAAAGACGCTCCAGAACTTGAGCGGGCGATCCGTCAGATCCTGGCGCGAGTGGCCAAGGCCCGGTCGCTCGGCGAGGAGCCCGAAGGTTTCCTCGAACGCGTCGTACACCTTCAGGGCTGCGTCTAAACTGTCATCTGCGATGTAGGCGCCAATCTCGTCGATGTGCGCCTGCGCTTCAGCCGTGAGTACATAGACACAGGGAGCGCTCACGCGCGCTTCTTGGCCATGGTCTTCAGGCGGGCGCGAGCGTCCCTCATCGCCTTGGGTCCATCAACGACGTCACCGGCCTGCGCCTGAATCCAGCCGCGCTCGATCTGCTCGCGCCACTTCAGGCGAACCTCATCGTGTTCCTTCAGGAGCCGAAGGCCCTCCCGAATCACTTCACTGGCGTTGTTGTAGAGCCCGCTTTCGACCTTCCCTTCGACGAACTTCTCGAGCTCCGGCGTGAGCGACACGTTCATGATGACCTCGCGATCCTCGCAAGTTCACGGTACCACCAGATAACAGGGTTTAGCAAAGATTGTGCTCCATCGGAGTCCAAGGACTCCCTCGACACGCCGCCTGATCCGTCCAGCGGCTCAAGCGCTGAGGGCTCGCACGGCTGGACAATCGGCGGGCGTGGGCAGGCGGAGGGCGCTCGCCGGCAGCGTCACCACGGCCACGGTGTTGCCCGTCATGTCGAAGAACTCGACCGAGTAGCCTTCCTCGGGGACACCGGGGACGACGTGCCGCGCCACGACCGTGCCGACATCGCCAGCACGCAGTCCGCGCTCGGTGACGTCACGGGTCAGGATCACGTCGCCGTAATGTTGAAGGGCATGTCCTATCTCGGGTGCATGATAATTCCATGCAGCTATCAGCCGTCAGCTTCAGCACAGGCCGTTTCATCAGTGAAAGACTGCCTCCTGAACTCATGGCCCTCCTGTGGAAGCTCTTTTGCGGCCACCGCCGCCGCGCAGCAGGTTCACGGCGACAGCCGCCTGAAGAGCGTTCAACCTAGGAGTGCGTCTGAGAAACGTGAACACACTCCAGAAGGCCGGCTTCGCCGGCAAAAACGCCAGTGATTTGCGGCTCGCGCGCGGCAGCGCCGACCAGGAGTTCGTTCAGGCATTACTCGGACGAACTCCTAGCTAGATGGTTGACGCTCCAGGCGCCTCGATGGGACCATCAGATTCGATGCAAATTTGGTGAGGCACCCCAGCTGGACATTGCCAACGACATCCGGTCGCTTGGTGACTTCAAACGAAATACGTCGGAGCTCCTCGACCGCCTCAAGAAAAGCGGCAACCCGTTGATCCTGACCATCAACGGGAAAGCCGAGATCGTCGTTCAGGACGCGGAAGCCTACCAGGAGCTCCTCGATCGCGTGGAGACCATCGAGGGCATTCAGCGCGGGCTGGCCGATGTGAAGGCGGGACGCACGAAGCCCGACGGGAGGGGTTCAACCGACTCCGGCGCAAGCATGGCATGCCGCGTTGAGCTCGCGAAGAACGCGGAGATCGAGCTCGAAGCGTGAATCCGTGGGTGGTCGAGCAAGCGCCGAGCCAGGGTGCAGGGTGCTTCAATGGTCTCGAACACGAGGTTCTCGCCTGACCGGTTCCCGGCGCTGCCGGATGGCGCCGAGAGGTTCGACCCCTCAACCCGCTCGCGTCTCAACTACGGTGAGACCCTAAACCAATCGCGCCACTCGAATAAGGAGGATGGATGTCTCTGGCCGGATAGCGACGGTCACAGCACTGGCCGGTCACCGGCTCCAACTGGGACTGACGGACGGCAATTTCATCGAACGCGGAGTGGGACCGTTGCTTGAAGGTGCGTGTTCACGAAGATTCGCGAGACGCCAGAGCTGTTTGCGCAGGTGGAGGCACAAGGCGGCACGGTTGTGTGGCCAAATGGCGCCGACCTGTGCCCTGACGTCCTGATCTTGGGTGAGCGCCTCCGCTGACGCCACTGCCCGCCACAACGCGAGCTGCAGCTTACGCCATAACTGCTTTCACCAGTATTGGGAGAAGGGGGCGTATCTGTTTAGCGGGTTGCCGGATCGTTGGACCGACAGCCACCTGTCTACAAGCAATAAACATGAGGTCAGGAGATCAGGAGGTTAGAAGAGAAAGCATTTGGGGTTTCCTCCTGATCTCCTGTTTTGCTCTTAGACAAGTGGCTGTCGCCGAAAATGATCCGGCGCAAGGCTCACATCCTCACCGTCGACATTGACCCGGGCGACCAGCCGTCCATGCCGAGCAGGGAACCTGGCCCCATAGTCCGAACTCCCTCAAGCGGCCAGGAAGACTCTTGGCCTTTCGCGCAGGCCTGTCAGTCCAGCGGCACAATGAGTTGGCCACGGCTAGGAAGCTTTCAGGAGCGATGCCTTGACCGCTGAGGGAACTTCGATTGCGACGAAGCGATCGGCGGAAAACAAGTAATCCTCGCCGCTCTCGTCGATGACGCGTAGGTCGCCATCTTTCTCGGCGGTCTTGTCAGAAAGCACGACGTAGATTTTGTTGCGCTCAAGTGAGACCTCTTCCCCCGCCATTGTCCACACAGACGGCGAACTGGCGGCCAGCCGACGCGGACTTGCGAGTCCTAGTCGAGGTACTTTTTGCGCTTGAATTCCTTTTTGCCGATGCCATGTGCTTCATACCAGTGGCACGGAGATTGCGAGCGGAGATCGGCGCCAACACTCTGCGCGCCAGCTCCAAACTATCGGGCGCGTGAAACAGAACCGCGCGGGCGTCTAGTCGTGCGAACTGTTCCACGCAGTCGTCGCACAACGGCTGCTGGCAGCTTTACCGGAACGAAGAGATCTGACGGGTAAATGTAGTCCTCGCCAGACT
>CAVVYL010000010.1:0-148875 GCA_963752385.1 uncultured Acidimicrobiia bacterium
CCGACGATGCGCTGGCCTACCGGATCAATCAGGTTCTGCGGAATGATCCAGCAATTGCCGTTGCCGTCGTTGCAATCGGGTGTGGCGGGTTGACGGAAATCCTGTCCAGTATCGGCGGCGTTATACGGACATGGCCGGTTATTCTGATGGATTTCGGCCGAGCATGCAAGTCGCTGACGATCTCGACAAATCTCGCTGGTGCCGGGCTATGCCACATATGGATACAGGCCAGCGGCGTGCAAGAGCATCGAGGGATCCTCTTCCACACACTGGCAGTTCGAGACAGCTTAGGTCGCGAGCCCCCAGGCACAATCCTAGGATTATCCACTCACCAGCACGACCACGGAGCGTGCAGCAACGTCGTACTCCGACTGGTGGGCAAGGGTTCTGAACTTGCCAGCTTCACAGATTTCGTGCGGCGGGGCGAGTGAAGTATCGACAAATCGGTACCACCTCTGCTGCCGCGAGGGCCTAGCCAGTTCAACTTTCAGACGGCTTTCGAACGCATTCGCGAAAATCAAAATGTCGTTGTCGGTATCTCCTCCCGTCAGCTGCAACCCCAGAAAACGTGAATGCCCACCCCAATCGGGCGCTCCAGGCTTAGTGCCATGCCACAAAAACGCTGGCATGGTCTCATCCTTGTTCTTATAGGTTCGCCGCCTCAGAATCGGATGCTGTTTGCGAAAAGCAATCAGCAGCTTGAAGAAGCGGAACAAATCCCGATGAGTCTTCAGCAGGTCCCAATTTAACCAACTGATTTCGTTGTCCTGGCAATAAGGATTGTTGTTGCCCCGCTGGGTACGTCCCATTTCATCTCCACCGAGGATCATCGGTACGCCTTGCGATAACAGGAGGATACTGGCGAGATTTTTCATCTGCTGTTTGCGCAGCTTATTGACTTCGGGCGAAGTTGACGGACCCTCTTGGCCGCAATTCCAACTGTGGTTCTCGTCGGCGCCATCATGATTATTTTCCCCATTAGCCTCGTTGTGCTTCTGGTTATAGGAAACCAGATCCATTAGGGTGAAACCGTCGTGGCTGCTGATGAAATTGATGCTGTGGTAGGGCGCGCGACCATCGTTTTGATACAGGTCGGAACTACCTGCCATCCGAGTGGCCAGATGAGCAACCATGCCCGCGTCCCCTTTGACGAAGCAGCGCACCTCATCCCGGAACTTCCCGTTCCACTCAGCCCAGCGTCCCCAGTTGGGGAAGGTCCCGACCTGGTAGAGACCTGCCGCATCCCAGGCTTCCGCGATTAGCTTGGCATTAGCCAGCACCGGTTCGGCAGCAATTGTTTCGAGCAGCGGCGGGTTCGAAAGCACAGAGCCGTCGGTCCCTCGCCCCAGAATCGAAGCCAGATCGAAACGGAAGCCGTCGACGTGCATTTCAGTAACCCAGTAGCGCAAACTTTCGATAATCAGCGACCGGACTACAGGGTGGTTACAGTTCAAGGTGTTGCCACAACCCGAGTAATTGGCGTACTTGCCGGTCTGGGCATCGATCATATAGTAGATTGAGTTATCGAGACCGCGAAAGCAAAGCGTTGGACCGCGTTCGTCTCCTTCGTTAGTGTGGTTGAATACCATGTCGAGAATGACTTCGATCCCAGCATCGTGCAAAGCCTTCACCATCCTTTGAAAATCCGCGAGCGGGGAACTCCCATTGTTCTTGGAAGCATAAGCCGCCTTGACGGCGAAAAAGTTGATGGGGTCGTATCCCCAGAAGTTCTTCAGCGGTTCGCGGGTCAGCGGGTTCACTCTGGGATTATCGTTCTCTTCGAATTCGGTAATCGGCATCAGCTCGACTGCCGTGATCCCTAGCTCCTTGAGATAGGGAATCTTCTCCACAATCCCGGCGAACGTCGCTGGATGCGCCACGCCTGAAGACGAGTCGCGTGTGAATCCACGGACATGGATCTCATAAATGATCGAGTCGGCCAGATGCGTGTTCAGCGGCTGATCCTCTCCCCAGTCGAAGGAGTCTTCGGTTATCAGCGAACGCCGGCCGCCCACTTTGCCCGAGGCCATCGAGCTCGTCTCCAAATGCAGACTCTGCCCCCACGTGTCCGCACGGGACAGCGCCTTGGCATACGGATCGACCAGGATTTGACCGGGATCGTATCGATGAATGTGACGCTGTGGGTTAGGTGAGCGATCTGCTCGAAAGCCGTAGCGCCCCCACGGGTCTAGCCCATGCACAAACGCGTGCCAGACATCACCGGTCCGGTTGTAACGGGGATCGAGAGGGAACTCAAGAGTTTCCTCCGAATCGGGCTCTGGAAAAATCACGAGTGTGACTGCTGTCGCGTGCCGAGAAAATACAGCGAGGTTCACACCGTCGCGCTTCAAGTCGGCTCCCAAAGGCAAAGGGTGGCCGCGACTGATCTTGAATCTCGGCTGATCGACGAGCCGCCGGCGCGGCAAATTGGTTTTCTTCGACCTTGACATCGGCTGCGAACCTCGCTGTGAATCTAACCCCTCATCGTAGCAGCGCTCAATGATGCCATAGCGATCTGTAAACTACAAACGTGGCGGCGATCGTTGGAGACAGGCATTCCTGCTGGTCTTTGCGGCTCTTGCATTTCTTGCTGCCAAGAAGGGGACACATCCATCATCCGCCTTGTCACGTTCGTGCAGGGCTAGGACGAATGCTGGTATCGCCTACCTAGGGCAAGACCGGATGATCCGGTACCAAGCAGGGAGAGAAACCAAAGCAACAAGGAGAGCTTCTAAAAATTGTCAGCAATGGCATAACCTACAAGGCAGTTTCATGTCGGGTTCTGGCCCTACTCTGTGCTGTTAGCAGCCAGAGCGTTGGTAAAGGCTCTATCTTCCCTGCCTGCAAGAATCCATTCGAGATGCTATAGTCAGGGGAAGCGGCTGCACGCTAAGATCACTCATGGTCTGATTTAGGAATGCACTGCACAGAAACTCAATCTGAGAAGGAATCGGACTCTTGATTCAGCTGGATAGTCAGCTCAATCCAGCAAGCCTCAAACGGGAATTCTCGCTGTGACCCAGCCGCTGATGCTGTCGGTTGGGTTTGCTTGCTTCTACTACTGGCTGTCTACGCGCTGCAGCGGCACTGCGGACACACGAGCACCTAGAAATGTCCGCAGAGCAGGCCTAACGCCGTGCATTGCTTGCAACTTGCACTAAGGAGACGATATCCATGAAGAAGGTTTTCCTATACCTGACGACTAGCCTTTTGGCCGGCACTCTACTTTCGGCTGCGCTCTCGGCTGACGAGGGTATGTGGTTGTTCACCGATCCTCCGACGAGCCCACTGCAGGAGAAGCACAGCTTCAGCCCCTCTAAGGACTGGATGGAGCACGTGCAGCGAGCCAGTGTCCGCTTCAACAGCGGCGGCTCCGGCTCATTTGTCTCAGCCGACGGGCTGGTCATGACCAACCATCATGTGGGCGCCGACTCCCTCCAAAAGCTCGGCAACCAGCTCAAGAAAGATTTCATGAAGACGGGCTTTCAGGCCAAGACGCACGACGAAGAACTCAAGTGCATCGATGAGGAGCTGAACATCCTCGTCAGCATCGAGGATGTGACCGAGCGAGTGAACGCTGCCGTTAAGCCGGGCATCAGTCCGGCCGAGGCCCAGAAAGCGCGTCGCGCGGTCATCAACACGATTGAGAAGGAGTCGCTCGACAGAACCAAGCTCCGCAGCGACGTGGTCACACTCTATAACGGCGGCGCTTATCACCTCTACCGCTATAAGAAATACACTGACGTCCGCCTAGTCTTTGCCCCGGAGAAAGACATCGCCTTCTTTGGCGGAGACCCGGATAACTTCGAATATCCGCGCTTCGATCTCGACGTCTGTTTCTTTCGCGTATACGAGGATGGGAAGCCGGCCAAAATCGAGCACTATTTAAGCTGGAGCAAGGAAGGCTGTAAGGATGGGGAGCTGATCTTCGTGTCGGGGCATCCGGGCCGCACCGACCGTCTCGACACCATGGCCCACCTCGAGTTCCTCCGCGACCTGGAGTTCCCACTCAGTCTCAACCTTATCCGTCGTCGCGAGGTGTTGTTGAAGAACTTCAGCGACCACTCGAGCGAGAACGCCCGCCGGGCTGAGGACGAGCTGTTCGGCTATCAGAACAGCCGCAAGGCTCGGCTTGGGATGCTGGCCGGCCTGCAAGACCCGAGGATCATGACCAAGAAGCAAGCCGACGAGAAAGCCCTGCGGGACAAGGTGGCGGCGGATGCCAAGCTGAAGCAGTCCTACGGCGATGCCTGGGAGCAGATCGCTGCATCCCTGAGAGCCTACAAGGATATCTACCATGACCACTTTTTGCTTGAGCGTCGTGGGGGTGGCGGCTTTAACAGCGAGCTGTTCCAGAAGGCCCGGACGCTGCTCCGCCTGGTCGAGGAATCACGCAAGCCCAACGCGGAGCGCCTCCGCGAGTACAGCGAGGCTGGCCTGGAATCACTCAAGCAGCAACTGTTCTCCAAGGCGGAAATCTACCCGGACTTGGAAATTGTCAAACTCGGGGACTCACTCGGCATGTGGATCGAGATGGTCGGAGCAGACAACGACCTGGTCAAGAAAGTTCTGGCCGGTAAGTCGCCTCAGGAAAGGGCTAGCGAGCTGGTTTTGAGTAGCAAGCTCGCCGATGCCGACGTTTGCAAGAAACTGGCTGAGGGCGGCGAGAAGGTCCTCGAGGAGTCGAAAGACCCAATGATCGATCTGGCCCGCCTGGTGGATGGCCCGGCCCGGGAGGTCCGCAAAACCTATGAGGAGAATGTTGACGAGCCTCAGCGACAGGCCTACAGCAAGCTCGCACAGGCTCGCTTCGCGGTTTACGGCAAAGACATCTATCCCGACGCCACGTTCACCCTGCGCCTGGCCTTCGGCCAGGTGAGGGGATATACGGAGCGCGGCCAGAAGATCCAATGGGCAACCACTCTTGGTGGCACGTATGAACACGCCCAGGCCCACGGCAACAAAGTGCCCTTCGAGCTGCCCAGGAGCTGGATCGACCGCAAGGATCGGATGAAGCTGGATACGCCGTTCAACTTCGTCAGCACCGCCGACATCATCGGTGGCAACTCCGGCAGCCCGGTGATCAACCGCAACGCCGAGGTGGTCGGCATTATCTTCGACGGCAACATCTACTCCCTGGTGCTTGACTTCATTTACACTGACGAGCAAGCCCGAGCTGTGGCGGTCCACTCTGCTGGGATCATGGAGGCGCTGCGGAGCGTTTACGACGCGGAGGCGCTAGTGAAGGAATTGCTTGGGAAGAAGTAAGATCAAACGAGAAACGCCTGGTTCAAATCCTCGATGAGATCGTCCACGTTTTCCAAACCGACAGAGACCCGAAGCAGGTTTCGGGGGGTGAGACTTTGTGGACCTTCTACAGAAGCCCGGTGCTCGATAAGACTTTCCACTCCTCCGAGGCTTGTGGCGCGCGTGAAGACCTTCACGCGCGCGGCAACGGCCATGGCCTCGGCCTCGCCACCTTTGACCTGAACCGAGAGCATTCCACCGAAAGCCTTCATTTGGCGCGCGGCCACAGCGTGTCCAGGATGTTCAGCAAGGCCTGGATAGTGGACGCGTTCCACTGCCGGATGTAGACTTAGAAAGCGAGCGATAGCGAACGCTTGTTCCGACTGAGCACGGACACGCCAGGGCAACGTGCTCACGCCCCGCCGCACGAGCCAGCAATCGAACGGAGAGGGAATCGCCCCGCCAGTCGTTTGGATCTTCCGCACTCTCTGGAAAAACTCATCGTCAACACGGGTTATCACGGCTCCGCCCAGAACGTCGCTGTGGCCTCCCAGGTATTTGGTTGTGGAGTGCATCACGAAATCAGCACCGAGTTCCAATGGCCTCTGAAGAACAGGCGTGGCCCAGGTACTGTCACACACTACGCGAGCCCGGCACCGTGCCGCGAGTTGGACCACGCCCTCGATATCCACAATCCTCAATAAGGGATTGGACGGAGTTTCCACCCAGATCAGCTTCGTGCGCTCGGTGAGCGCGCGCGCAACGTTCTCCAGGTCAGTCATGTCGAGAAACGAAACCTCCAAGCCCCAGCGGGCAAAGATCTCGCGGAGCAGGATCGTGGTCCCGTAGTATGCGTCCACCGGCGCGATGACGTGATCGCCAGGCTGCAGCGCCTGCAACAGCGCCATGCTGGCTCCCGATCCTGAAGAAAAGGCCGCGGCAGCAGCACCCCCTTCCAATTGTGCCAGGCAGGTTTCCAGATTCTGACGGTTCGGATTACTGGTTCGGGCGTAAATGTGACCCCCGGGAAATGACCCGTCGGGACTCCGCTCGAACGTCGTCGAGAGTTGAATGGCGGACGCAACCGCCTTGGACCCAGGATCAGCCTGTCGTCCCGCATGCACAGCAACGGTTTCAATCCTCATGGTCATGAGTCCTTTCCCCTCGTCCGCGCGCCCGGTGTGGTCATCATCACGACACCGCCTGGTTACTTGCAGCAGCTCAGCCTCCCCTGCGCTATGACCCACCTTTCGAGCACGTAGTTGAGCGTATTGGCATCGGCTTGGTCCGCGTCTTCCATTTCCAGCGTTCCGGTCAAGTCGGCGAGTTCTTTCAGTACCGGGTTTTCGCGAATCTTGCCGGTCGCCTCCTCAAAGATCTGGCCGTTGCTGGATTTGCCATTGCTGTTCGTTCCAGCCACTGTTAATGCCAGCGGTGCTCCAGGTGTGGCCATTGAAGCTGACCTCGGCGCTGCCGAAGAAGTTGTCGAGATGCCGAACTCCCGGCTAATTTGTGCTGATGGGGCGTGAACTTTTCACCGAAATACAGCCAAGTTTGTCCACTCGGGTTCCTTCGAGATCGCTGAAGACTTGGGCCACGATCCTCCCTCGCGAGTTTCACTGGAAATGCCCGAGGATTATCTCAAGACTCAGGTGAATTTGATGTCAAATTCGCACCCACTTCTCGTCCTATGCTTTTGGACAGAGTGCTGGCATTGGGTGGTACAATTCCTTTCGAGCCATGGAACCTTCTTGCGAGACTCCGTGATGGCACTCAATGAAATGAATTCGGGTTTGAAACTGTCTGCTTTGGTTATCGGTGGTGGCATGATCACGGAAGAAGTCATCCTTCCAACCCTGTTCCAGCAGCAGCGGGATGGCGCAATCGGCGACATCACACTCGTGTCCCGCCGCGCTGTCACTATCCGGCGCCTTCAGGATGCCTTTCGAAACCGCTTTAACGGAATTCCAGACCCGGCGAAGACCGATCCAGAAGCCTCCCATCCGCATTTGTTTTCTGAAGCAATCCAGAAACTCCCGAGACCTGCTGTTGTCATCGTGGCAACTCCCGACCCTCTGCACACCCCAGTGATCCTGGCAGCTATCGAAGCTGGACACCATATTATTGTGGAAAAGCCACTCTGCTTGAAGGTCAAGGAGGTCCATCAGATCCAGAATGCTGCTGAGGGTAGGGGCGTTTACGTCTTGACCGACTACCACAAGCGACACGACCCGGCCATTCGCGGAGCCAAATACAAGTTCGGCCAGGGAGAACTTGGGCAGATGCTCCACGGCCATGCCTGGATTGAAGAACGGCGGGAAATCCCCTTGAAATATTTCGCGCGCTGGTGCGACCAAAGCTCCCCCTTCGAATACATTGGAGTCCATTACGTTGACGCCTATTACTTCATCACTGGGCTGAAACCCAGGCGGATTGTGGCTTTCGGTCAGAAGAAGCTGCTGCCTAAGCACGGCAAAGATGCCTTCGATGCTGTGCAGGCGACCATTGAGTGGGAAGATGGTTCGGTGTTCTGGGTACAAACCGCCTGGGTCTGTTCCGAGCACAATAGCGCCTTGACGAATCAGGGATTGCAATTGCTCGGCACCGAAGGAGAATACTGGGCTGATCATAAGGCGCGTAACTGCCACTTCGTAACTCAGAAGAATGACTACGAGGATTACAATCCCAATTTTTTCAAAACCTTCGACAGTTGGGATACCCACACCGATCTTGATGTGGCTGGCTACGGATACGAAAGCATCGTCCAGGGTATTCGCGACATCGCTTGGCTCTATCGCGAAACTAGCACTCTACCAGAGGAGGCCGCGCTACAGCAGAGAAGGCGGTTGATTCGCTCATTGGAGCCGAAGCGCGCTTTGCCCAGTCAGGCTCTCATTGGAACTTCCGTGAGCGAAGCTGTGCGCTTGAGCATCGCTCATCAGAGCTGTTATGTTTCCTTCGATCGGGAGATGTATCCGCAGATTGGGTAAGTGGCTGATGCGTCAGAGCTGCGAGCGATTCTAGATGACCTCCAAAGCAGCGAGCTCTGAAGTTCGGCTAGTAGTACTGAATCCAGGACATTTTCACGCAGCTTTGGTGCAGAAGAGAATGCTCGAGGGGGTGTCTCCTCAGGTGCACGTCTATGCGCCGGAAGGTCCCGAACTTAGAGACTACCTGAGTCGCATCGAAGCCTTCAACAGTCGAAAGACGGATCCTACCAGATGGGAAACCATTGTGTATGCATCGCCCGACTACCTGGAAGCCCTGTTGCGCGATCACGCAGGCCACGTCTTGGTTGCCGCCGGAAACAATCGGCGGAAAACCCAGTATCTGAAAGCGGCTGTGGATGCGGGGTTTCATGTTTTGGCCGACAAGCCGATGTGCATCGATAGCCAGGGCTGGCAGCTCCTCCGAGCCGCCTTCGACTCCGCGGCAAACCATGGCGTGTTGCTCTACGACATCATGACTGAGCGCTTTGAAATTACGTCTCTTCTCCAAAGAGAACTGATGAGAAGCGCGGAGGTCTTCGGGGAATTGAGCAAGGGCTCAGTGGACCGGCCTGCTGTCACCAAGGAGAGTGTTCACCATTTGAGCAAGAGCGTCGCTGGAAAGCCGCTGCAGCGTCCTCCCTGGTACTTCGACGTGTCTCAACAGGGAGAGGGGATTGTCGATGTTACGACACACCTGGTGGATCTAGTGATGTGGATTTGCTTCCCCGGGGAGCCGATCGACTACGCCTCCCAGATTCAACTGCTTCGCGCCCGGCGCTGGGCCACGCCTGTCACACAGGCTGAGTTCGAGACAGTGACAGGCCTCAGGGAATTCCCCGCATATCTTCAGGATGCCGTTCAAGACGGGGTCGTCCGCTGTTTCTGCAACGGAGAGATGTCATACACTTTGAAGGGAGTGCATGTCAGGATCTCTGTGAGTTGGAACTACCAAGCGCTCGAAGGCGGCGGCGACACTCATGAGTCGCGTGTCTGTGGCTCGAAGGCAGATGTCGTAATCCACCAGGGAAAGGCGCAAAACTATCAGCCAGAGCTTTACCTCGAACCTGTCGACGTAGACAATCGTGCCTGGGAGAAAGCCTTGCAGGAATTTTTCTCCTCAATCCAAACCCGCTTTCCAGGAGTCGAACTAAGAAAACAGGAACGCCACTGGCATCTACTCATCCCTGGAAGTTATCGTGTCGGCCATGAAGCCCATTTTTCGCAAGTGACGGAAGGCTATCTCCAGTTCCTGAAAGAAGGAAAGCTGCCCGATTGGGAGGTCCCCAATATGATCGCGAAATACTACACCACGACGAAGGCCCTCGAGCTCGCGAAACGTTCGAGTTGATGGGGAATCAACAGCCATGAGATGGTCAGCCCGGGAATGCCGGCTCAGAGAGTGTGGCCGGTTACTCTCGCACCGCAGTTCGACTGCTGGTTGGATATCTGATACTCTCGATCGTCCCTGTTGTTTCCCCTGCAGATGATGCACGGCAGGAGGACATCGCCTACCGCCAGAAGCGCGCGGATTGGATGCGTTCCGAGAGAAGTCCATTGGCACTGGCTGGCCTTTTCTGGCTAAAGGAGGGAGAGAGTGCTTTCGGAACCGCCGCAGGCAACGAAATCGTCTTGCCACCAGGAAGTGCCCCGGCAAGGGCGGGCCATTTTAGGGTTCATGGAAATCAGGTGGCGATCGCAATTGAAAACGGCGTCACGATGCGGCTCGCCGGGGCCGCCATCTCCAGCCGGCAGCTGAAGACCGATGCTGGAGGCGATCCGCCAGATTTGCTCGAACTCAATAACCTGAGAATGAAGGTGATTCAGCGCGGTGACCAATTGGCTTTGCGCGTCATTAACCTCGAAAATCCGCTCGCTTTTGCGATTCAGGGGTCTCGACTTCTTCGAGATCGATCCCGCTTACCGCGTGGAAGCCAAGTTTACTCCATATCGGCCATCTAAGAAGATTCCCGTGGCGCTCATCACAGGGCAAGTCGAGGAGTTAGAGTGTCCCGGTTTTGTTGAGTTTACCTGGCAGGGAGGGATGCACAAGCTCGAAGCCGTGTATGAAACGGCAGGCGACTCGAAGCTTTATTTCATGTTCAAGGACGGAACCAATGGACGAGAGACCTACGGCGGAGGGCGGTATCTCTATTCAGCGCTTCCCAGGAACGGTAAGGTCATGCTCAACTTCAATCAAGCCCACAATCCCTATTGTGCATACAATTCCTATTCGACGTGTCCGATTCCTCCGATGCAGAACTGGCTGAAGGTAGCCATTCGCGCGGGCGAAAAGAAGTATCCCGATTCCCAGCTGCGGCCAGAGTGAGAACGGGAAACGTTCTCAAGGGCGTTCCTGCTAGCAATTTTAGATTAGCTTGGAATAGAGAGAGGGGGGTGCCAGCGTGCCCTAGGACTCCGAGCGGTACTGTTTCGCATTCGAGCCTCGAAAGCGCACTGCAATCCTTAGGTTCTGCGGCTCATCGGTGTTTTCGACGCGAGTCACAACAGCGACAGTCTCATAGACAGCTTTGGGCGAAGCAGCCCGTTGCAAATGACGTGGCATCGGCAGCGAAAGCTCAAGCGTCGTGCCTATCTTCAAAGGATGCTTCAAAGGGAAAATCGCTCCATCGGAGCTGACATTAAGGGACCGTGTTACTTCTTCAAAGCGGTTTCCTTTGGGGTCGACCCACTTCACCCGGATGGGAATGCTGACATCTACTCGCTTTTGACGCCTTCTCTCTTCAAACATGGGTCTCACCTTTATTCAAACTGATGCCGTTGGCTCTCATCGTATTCAACAGCCTGCTGTAACTCTCGAATGAGTGCGTCGTAGTTGTAGTCGCCTGTAAGACTGATAATCTCACCTTCGAAACGGGCGGCCACTAGGTAATTGCCGGTGCCGTCAATGTCCGGGCAAACCCGCACGGGCGCGACACTTCAGTTCACACTTACCGCCGAGGCCTTGCTCTGAACAAATACTGAGATTCAACAGCTCTCCTGCCTCGATGGGTGTTTTCAGGGGGAACGAAATTCCACCCGCGCTAACGTTTTTGATGCGGGTGCTCTCCTGGAACGCTTCTCCTGTGCGGCGGATGCCACTCACCACAAGCAAAGAAGTGTCAGAGACACGATCGGCAGCACGTCTTTCCACTCTATCTTGGCCGCTCTTGAAACTCATTTTCTGCGAAACCGCCAGTTGGGAGTCGCGATGCGCCTCAACAAGCCCACTCTGGAAGAGTGGGGCTGCTGTCCTCGGTAATACTCATCGAACTTTCCCGAGATTTGATTACCTAATCTTTTTGATGGACTTGAACGTCCTGGGCGCTTCTGACGTGATTACGGAGCCTCGCGCGTACTCTTTGACTAGTCACTGTTTGCATGGTCCTGAGAAAATGAGAATTCTCTAAAGTTTTCTTGTTTACTAGACGAGTACAAATGTAGAAATATTCTTTCGAAGCTTAAATTTTTGTTGACAAACTAAGAAACAAGCGTTTATAAGTACAAATGTAATTTTAAATGTAGTTACCAACCTCATCGGCTTCTATCCTGATGGCCAAAATCAACGTCGAGATTGATGACGAAGATCACATCGAACTTAAACTCAGTTCTACCCGTCATCGCACTTCGATCAAGAAGATTGTAAACAGGCTGATCAAGAACTATCTGAAGGAAGAAAGATTGATTCGAGAGGCAAAGGAAAGTTCAAAGGAGGCTAAGCCAAGCGTCGAGGGGAAGGCGAGTGCGCCTGACAAAGCTGAGCTCGATGAGGCCGCTGGGGTAGTGACCAAGAAGAAAGAGGTCTCTTAGGACTTTCAGTGAAAGGTTCGACTTCTCGTTCCTGATGATTCCTTGCTCTTCCCGTTCCAGTTGAACAGGCGTGACTTGAATTTCGGTTCGAACTTTCTTTGCTTTATCCTGAAAAAAAGGAGGTAAAAACATGGCCGCTAAGAAACCGGCGAAGAAGGCAGCTCCGAAGAAAAAGATGACCAAGAAAGCTGCCCCGAAGAAAGCCGCTAAGAAGCCAGCCAAAAAAGCTGCAAAGAAGAAGTAAGTCGCCCCGAAAAACTGAACCTGCCTTGTTATCTATCCAGCATTGACAGGGCAGGTGTTTTTTTGTCTGAATGATGGACTCCGAATCGCTCGCTAGTCGTTCCGGCCAAGTGCCGGGCCTGCCAGCTACCTAACCGATCAGGCCCGAGCGGCGCACTTGCTTGGTATGCCGCCAAGTACGTTTTCCTCCCAGCTTCGTCCTCTTGAGGTTGACCCGCGGAGTTTCGCAAACCGACCGAACTTTTCTCTCCCGAAAGTGGAGACCCCATGGCTATGATTCGAACCGTCGTGAATCAAGGGGCCGGTGAGGATTCAGCCAGTTGCTGAGGGGCCCTGGAGCTGATCCTCTAAGGCTTGTCATTTCGGTATCCAGTTGATTAGAGGGACTGGTCCGCCGTACACGAGTAAGTCGACTCGCCACTCGTCCCAATCACTAGCAGCTCGCCGATCCAGGGTACAGAAACCTCGTGGCTTGAGCTACCAGCGGCCTGAGATCGGAACGCAAGACGGGCTTTCGCACCCCTGTTGAGGAACCACGGGCGAGAACAGCATTCTTACTCATCCGCGACGTGCCGCGGAACGCCACTGTACCGCATCGCCTCCTGTCAGTGCTTATCCTGTTTGAATTTGAGAATACCTCTGCTAGATTAGGAAGGATAGACGGCTCTGAGTTGAGAAATGTGGCGTTTCTCGACTTGGCCGGCGGCCGATTTAGTCTTTTGCGGAAAGATGGAATGGACGACGAGACCGTCATGACCAGCGGCGCAAGTGAGGCTGCCTTGGAGGCGGCAAACGACGAAAGCGCGCTCTTCGAACAGTTAGTTCCGAAGGAGGAGGGAGCCTTCGATCAGGTCATAGAACCGGAAGCTCCGTCGGACCGGCTGCGACTGATTCGTTATGATCCTCTTCGGCACTATCTTCTGGAAATCAGCAAATATGAACCGCTGAGCGCAGATGAAGAACAGCGCCTGGCAAGGCTCTTCCGGGATCAGCAAGACAAGGAGGCGGCTCGCCGGTTGGTGACTTCCAACTTGAAACTGGTGGTCAAGATTGCATTTCTCTATAACAAGGTCTATTCGAACCTGATGGATCTAATCCAGGAAGGGAACATCGGGCTTCTGCAAGCGGTCAAGAAGTTTGATCCAGATCGCGGCACTCGGTTGCCCACGTATGCCAGTTGGTGGATTAAGGCCTACATCATCAAGTTCATTCTTGATAACTTCCGCATTGTCAAAGTAGGGACCACGAACGACCGCCGCAAGGTGCTGCTGAATCTTCGAAAGGAAAGGGCGCGGCTGGAAGCTCAGGGGATTACAGCCACTCCCCAGCTGATTGCGCAGGCGTTGGATGTGAGTGAAGAGGATGTGATCGCGGTTGAGAGGAGCGTGCAGTCGTACGATCTCTCCCTCGATCAGAGAATTTCCGAGGACTCGGACGTAAGCCATCTGGAAACGCTGGTCTCCACCGAGGCGCTGATTGATGAGAGGTTGGCCGCCGGGGAGCTGAAGGAGTTCATTGATACCAGGTTCCGGGAGTTTGCCAGTACCCTTTCGAAGAAAGAGCAGACCATCCTGCAGGAGCGTCTCATTGCAGAGGAACCTCTGACCTTGCAGGCCATCGCGGACAAGTTCGGGGTCACTCGCGAAGCAATCCGCGTTTCTGAGAAGCGGCTAGTCGAGAAGGTCAAGGCGTACATGAAGGATGCCTTTCGGGATATCAGGGAAGTACGCTTTAGCCTTACAGATTGAGGCTCTCGAACTGGCCCAGGCATTTGGAGGCAAGACCTTTGATTCCTATCCAGTTGTGGACGGTGTGGCCACGAATCCTATTGCGGTTTCCTGGAGCTCGTGGCCACAGTGAGCGGAGTATGGGAGTTGCGCTCCTCTCTTTCGGCTGATTGAGCCGATCGTCGCACAGGCATTACGATTATGAATCGGGTCTTCCACTTTGCCAGCCAACTCGTGGAGGGTTTATGAAGAAGAAACAACTTCACATTCTGTTGAGGACTTTCCTGAGCCAGGTCTTGATGATCTCGTCCTTCACGATGGGCCTGCTCTATTTGTCGGCAGACCCACTGCAGCAGGAGCCGGTGCAGAATCAAAAGGAGGAGCAGAAGACAGAACAGGGCGGGCCCAAGCAAAGTGAGACGGACACCCTGATCGGCCCAAAGAAGCAGCAGGTCCCCAAGAAGAAGAGAATCACTCCAAAAAAACCAGCAGGAGACAAACCTGAAGAGAACTTTACGCTGTCGGTGGAGATCGAATTGGTGAGCCTGGATGTGGTCGTCACGGATAAGCGAGGTAACTTTATCCCGAATCTGACTCAGAAGAATTTTCGAGTCTTTGAGGACAAGGTCGAGCAGACGGTGAGCAACTTCAGTCCCACGGTAGCTCCGCTCACGGTGGTGATGGTTATCGAGTTCAGCCGCACTTTCGGCTATTGGTATGACGACGTCATACTGCCTGCTGCGCAGTTTATCAACATGCTGCGGCCAGACGACTGGGCGGCGCTCGTGGCTTACGACCTCCGGCCTGAAATCCTGACGGATTTTACCCAGGACAGGCGTGAACTTTACAGTGGCCTGAGCCGTATGCGGATTCCTTCGTTCAGCGAGAGCAATCTGTTCGACGCCCTCAAGGACACGCTCGACCGTCTAGAGGAGGTTGACGGAAAGAAGGCCGTACTTCTAATCAGCACGGGAATTGATACGTTCAGCAAGATTACGTTTGACACAATTCTGAAGCGAGTCCAGAACACTGAAGCGGTCATCTACTGCATCGGTATGGCACAGCTGGCGCGGGAACTTTTCGATGCGCGGGGTTGGCTCGCTCCTGAAGAGCGGTTGACCTTTCTCCAAGCTGACAACCAGCTGAACACATTCTCTAGAAGAACCGGCGGTAAGGCGTGGTTCCCTCGGTTCATTGGCGAGTATCCGGGAATCTTGCAGCAAGTGGGCATTGAACTGCGGAACCAGTACAGCATGGGTTATCAGTCCGGTAATCCGAATCGCGATGGAAAGTTCAGAAAGATCAAAGTGGACGTCGTCGACGAAAATGGCAACGTGGTGAAGAACGTGGTCGTGCGAGCCAAAGAGGGATATCAGGCCCCTAAAGGGTGATGCGCTTGCAGCTAAGATCTTGGTTGCCTCGTGTAGCTCAGGCCTCGCCAGCCGCCTCCGCCGAGTGACAAGCGAATCCTGGGAACTCAAACGCCAGTGTCCGTCAGGGTTCCTCACCTTTCAAGTCATCAACATAGCGCTCAGAGTGGTCAAGGAGGCCTATGTTGCGAAAGCCAGCCGTTGCCGGCCGATTTTACCCAGCCGATCCAGAGTCTCTGAGATCTGAGGTTGCCCGCCATCTGGGCCACATCCAGGCTGATCTGGATGCCCGCGGCGCGATCGTACCGCATGCAGGCTACATGTACTCCGGGCATGTTGCTGGAGCGGTGTATTCCCGGCTGAAGGTGCCAGCCAAAGCAATCATTCTCTGCCCAAATCACACTGGACTGGGCGCTTCCCTGGCGATTATGACTTCGGGCAGTTGGGAACTTCCGCTCGGCAAAGTGCAGATCGATACCTTACTGGCAGACCGGCTGATGCATCACTGTCACCTGCTTAGCGAAGACGCACAGGCCCATCGCTCTGAGCATTCCCTGGAGGTACAGCTTCCGTTTCTCTACCACCTGAGAGGGGACCTTCAGTTCGTACCGATTGCCATCGGAACGAGTGGCTATGCCTCTCTCGAGCGGCTGGGGAAGGGCATCGAAGCAACCCTCAACGAGATGAGTGAGGATGTCCTGGTGATTGCCAGCAGCGACATGAACCACTACGAGTCCGACGAGACCACGCGGGTTAAGGATCGAAAAGCGATCGAGAAACTCCTGGCCTTGGACCCGAAGGGGTTGTATGAAGTCGTCAAGTCCGAGTCCATCACTATGTGTGGCTACGGCGCGGCTATAGCGATGCTGCACGGTTTACAGCCACTCCATGCACGCAAGGCCGAACTGATCAAGTACGCGACATCAGGAGACGTGAGCGGAAACAAAAAGGAGGTCGTGGGCTACGCCGGAATTGTAGTGCAGTAGCGTTCAATGACGCGCCTACGCGCTCAACCAGCACAAAATATCCCGCGTTCTCGAAAGCAAACCTCACGCCACTTCTTCATTCGCTTGCCAGCCGGAGCAGCGCTCGCATATAGGCTATGCAATAGGCAGTGCCAGCTCGGCGGATGCCGCTGTCGCCTGTGAGTTGCGGAATGTGGTCAGGTTCGGCAGCACCGCTAAAGCGAACCTCGCGCAGGGCCTTCATCACCCGATACATGTCCATATACCCATCATCGGGAAACGTCTCGACAAAATGAGGCAGGGGCGCGCTCACGTTGCGGAAATGCACTTCGAAGATCTTGCCTCGACTGCCGAAGTCCCGAATCATTTCGAAGACATCTTTCCCCATCCGGTTCCCACCTTCAGACCAGGTACCCACGCAAAACGTCAGGCCCCAGTTTCGGCTGCTTCCGGCAATTTGCTCGGCACGGTGGTAGCCCTCGTAGTGAACAAAGAGCTTGGCGACGCCGTTCATCCTTGCAAGAGGGGGGTCATCCGGATGCAAGGCCAGCTTCACCCCGGCTTCCTCGGCCACTGGCAGGACCGTCTTGATAAAGTAGGTGTAGTTCGCCCAGATCTCCTCAGCGGAGTATTCCCGCTCGAAACGTTGTTTCTCGATCTTGGCTCGGAAGTCGGACAGATTGAACTCCCGCGCAATATAGCCTCGGCGCTCAACTTGATTGGTGGTGTAAGTGTTTGCGGGATGGAAATCGTAGGAAGCAACTGGAATTTCCAGTCGGCCTAAATCGCGCAGAAAGGTACGATAAGTCTCGATGTCTTGATCCCGGCCCGGCTGTCCCAGCTGGACCTTGAGCGACCGATAGGAGTAGTGCACGCCTGAGAAGATGCGAATACCGTAGCGCGCAAATCGTTGCTGAGTGGCATGCAGGTATTCAAACGGAGTCTCTTCCATTCCGAATTCCAGCCGTGCCCAACGTATCCCGATCTGCTTGAGGAAGAGCAACTCGTCATCTGTGATGCTGTGGGCGTTCAACCGATGCGCCAGCTTGATGTTGGCGGGATCGTCTTCGCCGATTCGTTTCGTTGAACCGGTGTTCGCGTCCAACATTGCCTGAGCGAGCATCGCCGGCTGCAATCGTGGCCCGAATGTGACGGCTCCAGTCGCCAGGCCGACAAAATCTCGCCGGCCCATGGACTGACTGGTTTTGATATTCATGGTCACCTCCAGTTCTTTCTGGCACGGAATCTCTCAGCGCCACTCTGAGGAATTCTAAGAAAGGGCCGGAGCCGTTGCTCACTCAGCTAGCAGGAAACCCAACCACATCAACCTGAAACGAGAACCAGATTCTCGCTACGTAGCAAGCTTCCATCACCTCAGACTTCGACGACAATCTCCAACTCTTGGACCGGCTGGTCAACAATTCGGAAGGCCCGCACACGAGGCGTGTTGAAGTCCTTCAACGAAACGATGAAATACGCACAGTCCGGATAGAAAGACTGTTGAATGTCGATAGACGAGGGATAGGCTTCCGAATGAGGGTGGGAGTGATAGATGCCCAGATGCTTGCGATGGGTGGCACGCAGGTCTCTGAAAAACTGGAAAAGCTCAAAAGGCTCGATCTCGTAACGGCTCTCGCTCCGCACGCTGTTCCGCATCGGATGGTGTTGGGTGATCAAGCCTGCTTCTCCGCTGAGCAAACCGCAGCATTCCAGCGGAGATTCGGCCTGGGCGTGACACAGGATGGCCTCGAGGACGGCCTTTTGAATTCGAACCGTGGCCATCATAGGACGGAAAAGGCCAACCGTGCAGGAATGACTGCCCACACGCTTGTCCTGATGGCTGATTTCCTTCACCTTCGCTTCGCGAGGGGTTCACTCCTGGCCATCCCTCACTGCGTGGGGCCAGGAGTGAACGACGGAGACACTTCTCGCCCGGCGGGGCGGGGAAGGAAGGGGCCAGGGTAAGTGGATGTGGCGAAAACCCTAGTCGGCTAGTTTCCGGCGCAAGAATGCTGGAACTTCCAGATCGTTTTTGTCGAACAGGTTCGGATTCGGAGGCAGGGTCTCCTGCATGGGCACGATGATCGCACCACTATTCGCCTTGGCGGCGTGTACCATTGGCACTGGTTCGGTGCGAACCTCAGCAGCCCGTGCATCGACCCTGTGTGACGACGCCTCGGACGCAGACTTAGGGTCCTTCTTGTCAAACCCGGTCGCGATGACGGTAATCTTGACTTCGTCCGACATACCGTCGTCCAATACAGCGCCAAAGATGATGTTGGCTTCTTCATCGGCCGCGCGATGAATAATTGAAGCCGCTTCGCTCACTTCGTGCAACAACAGGCCGCCAGCGCCCGTGATGTTCATTAGCACGCCGCGGGCCCCCTGGATAGAAGCTTCTTCCAGTAACGGTGAAGAGATCGCCTTCTTGGCGGCGTCGGCAGCCCGATGTTCGCCGCGTGCCGTTCCCGTGCCCATTAAAGCCATGCCCATGCCCTGCATGATTGTCTTGACGTCAGCAAAGTCGACGTTGATGACGCCCGGAACCTGGATGATGTCGGAGATGCCTTGAACACCCTGGCGCAAGATGTCGTCTGCGATACGGAACGCATCCTGAAGACTCGTGCCGCGCTGCACGGTTTGCAACAGACGCTCGTTGGGAATGGTGATCACCGTGTCGACACACTCGCGCAGCTCGGCCAGCCCTTGATCTGCCTGCAGGCTGCGTTTCTTGCCTTCAAAGGCGAACGGCTTGGTCACAATGGCTACGGTCAAAGCTCCGAGTTCGGCAGCTAGGCTCGCGATGATGGGTGCGGCGCCCGTCCCGGTACCGCCTCCGAGGCCCGCCGTAACGAAGACCATGTCGGCCCCTTCCAGTGTCTCGATGATCTTTTCAGTGTCCTCCAAAGCTGCCTTGCGGCCCACCTCAGGATTGGCGCCTGCCCCCAGACCACCCGTCAACTTCTGCCCGATCTGGATTTTCACTGGGGCGTTCGACATCTTAAGAGCCTGAAGATCCGTGTTGACCACGATGAACTCCACGCCCTTCACCTGTGCGGCAATCATTCGGTTCACAGCGTTGCTGCCACCCCCACCAACCCCGATGACCTTGATGACTGCGCCGTTGGGTGGACCTTCTTCCAGCAGGTATTTGACACTTTGACTCGAGCTTTCCAGTTTCATGAGACAACTCCTTTTTCAAAAGGCCCAAAGCCTTCGGCTCCAGACCAAAAACCCTAAATGAAAGATGATGACGAGCGGGACATCGCTGCCCGAAAGCTCGATGCAGCGCGCCCTTTCAGGCAACTGTCCAAAAGACGGATCGAAGTAAGGCTTGCAAGCACAAGATAATGGGTGAAAATGAAAAGTTCAAGTGAAAAATGCACAAGATTTTGTGTTTTCGGGTTGAAAAATGAAAGAAATCGACCAGCAGGATTCCCGGGCCTTTCGATGGTATTAGGTCAGCCTGCCTCTGATCCAAGAAAGCCCTCTAGAGAGTAAACTCCCATTCGCCTGGGCCTTCGCCCAGCGGAGCGTATGCGTCCGGTAGCCGTAGAGCACCAAGCCAATGCCAGTCGAGTAGACCGGATTGGAAAGCGCATCCCCCATTTTTCCAATGCCAGATGGGTTTCCCTGTCGCACGGGCAAGTCAAAAATAGGCTCGGCAAGATCGACCAAGCCTTCCAAAAGGACCGAGCCGCCAGTAAGCACCACCCCGCCAGCTATCGACTTGTCGAACCCAGCCTGCTTAATGTCTTCCTTCACTAGACTAATAATTTCTTCCACGCGGGGCTGAATGATTTCGCAGAGAATTTTTTTGCTGATCGACTTTGGCTGTCGTCCACCAACACTCGGAACTTCAAAAGAAATGTCCTCCCTGATGAGCATGGATAACGCGCAGCCGTATTGCCGTTTGATCTTCTCCGCCTCTGGGATTGTGGTGCGCAAACCGACGGCTATGTCGTTGGTGATCTGATCTCCGCCCAATGGCAGGATCGAGGTGTGACGGATGGCGCCCTGCGTAAAGACGGCGAGGTCGGTGGTTCCGCCTCCGATGTCCAGAAGTGCTACGCCTAGTTCTTTGTCGTCAGCATTCAAGGTGCTCTCTGCAGAAGCCAGTTGCTGCAAGATGGTGTCTGCGACGATGATGCCACTGCGATTCACGGCCGTGACGATGTTCTGGGCCGCCGTGGTGGAACTGGTGACAATGTGGCAGTTCACCTCAAGGCGCGTGCCCAGCAGTCCCATTGGATCGCCAATACCCTCCTGCCCATCCACAACAAACTCCTGCGGGAGCACATGCACGATCTCGCGGTCTGTGGGAAGCGACACTGCCTTAGCCGTTTCGATGACGCGGCGAATGTCGTCCTTTCCGATTTCCCGGTTGTGTCCGGTTACGGCCACGGCGCCCCGGCTGTTGAAGCTCTTTACGTGGACACCCGAGAGACCTACAAAAACCGATTCCACCGTGGTTCCGGCACCCTTTTCAGCGTCTTCCACTGCCCGCTTGATGGAACTGACCGTCGAATCCAGGTTTACGACCACACCTTTACGTAAACCTTTGGATTCAGAACATCCCAGACCGACAACGGCAAGTTGTTCTTTGTCATTCAGCTCACAAATAATGGCGCAGGTCTTGGTCGTCCCGACGTCCAGGCCAACAATATACTTGTCTTTCTTGGCCAACTTCTCCTCCGCATAACCCGTTTCGGCAGGGCCAGATTATAGCCGAAGGAATCTGCATGTGTCCGCTCCAATCTGCGTTCGTTTGCGTGACTGGCGGGTTCTCCCATTGTGTTCAGGCCTAGTTCGATGGAGCCGACGTGATCCTTTCGCTGTTAGTATTGATGACCAGCTGGTTTTCGAAGCGAATATCGACCGAATCGAGCAGAGGGTATTTCTGCTTCAGCTCCCGGCTCATGGCGAGATAGCGGCGAAACTTGTCCTGAAACTGGTCGGCGCCTAGGTGAACCAGTACGGTGTCGTCGTTCAAGATGACGGAAATACCATCCGCGTCTTGCACATGCACCTCAGAAACGTCCCTGCTCAACCCAGCTCCGTTGTCATCGAGGGAGGCCATAAGCCGTTTGTAGAGAGCGATCCTCTTTCTGTTCCGAGCCAAAACGTCAGATTCAAAGCCCGCTTCGAATCCCACGATCACTGGAAAGTCGAACTCTGAGAACTGTTCTGACCTGGTTTCCAGAAGTGTGCCCTCTTCATCGACCAGCCAAGTGGAATCCTCTACTCGGGCGAAAGCGATAGGAACACGCTCAACGACCTGGATCAGAAGCTTGTCGGGCAAGGCCCGCCTCACAATGGCCCCTTTCACCCAGGGCAGAAGTTCCAGCGATCTGCGCAGTCGATCAATGTCCAAGGCCATTAGATTTCTGTTGCGTTCCTCGATCTCTTTCACTTTCATCAACACCTGGTTCTGCCGAACATAGTGGAGACCATCAATCTCTTTAATTGCGATGTGGAACCTGGGCGAGCGCAGCAAATAGCTGCGAAAGCCCAGGATTGCGGTTAGAGCCATCAGAAGAAGAGCGGCGCTGGCCACGATCTTGAACCCTAGAATGGCGAATTCCTTAAAGGTTCTGGCTCTCTTGAAATCGAGTGCCTTCTGCTGGCCCAGCGTAAGCCTAGGACGCTGAGACAGGTAGGGCGTCAGGTCTCTAGCGATGCGTCTTTCCATACCTGATTCTTGGGTTGTCTCGTTACCGAGAGTTCACAGGGCCAAGGACAAAGGCGAAACGGGCCACAGATGGGTTCCGTCAGGGCATCTGTGGCAACGACCGGGGCGAGGCCAATATTTCAATTTTGAGCCTCGTTGTTCCTTCTCTACTCTGGAAGCTTGGCCCTCCGCTCTCCGCCTAACTCTTGAACCCTTGATCTTGACCTCACTTCAGCCGCTGTAACAGTTCCTCTCCAACTTTCCACACGTTCCCGGCGCCCATGGTGATGACCACGTCGCCTGGCTTCAGCTCAGGCTCCAGGGTTTGTCCAATTTCTGAAAGGTCTCCAACATAACGAGCATTCTTGTGCCCGTAAGACTTGATGGTTTCCACGAGTCGCTGCGAGTCGACCCCCTCCAGCGGATCTTCGCCGGCCGCGTAGATGTCGGAAATGACCAGCAGATCGGCCTGATAGAAGGATCGGGCCAACTCTTCGAAGCAGTACTGGGTACGCGAGTAGCGATGCGGTTGAAAAATGACCACTAAACGATGGTCGCCAAGCTGACGGGCCGCTTCCAGTGCCGCCTTGATCTCGGTGGGATGGTGCCCATAGTCATCGATGACGGTGATGCCGTTTGCCTTCCCTTTGACCTGGAAGCGTCTATCAGGTCCACTGAAACTCTCCAGGGCACTTTTCAAGACTTCAATAGCAATTCCCAAATCCAGTCCCACAGCGACCGCGGCCGTAGCATTCAGAACGTTGTGCCTCCCGGGGATGTTCAGGCAGAAATCTCCCAGCAGCTCGCTGTGATAACGCAATTGGTATCGAGATTGAAACCCATTGTAAATCGGATTCGCAATGTTGAGATCTGCCTGCCCGCTGAAACCATAGCTGACAATGCGCCGCTTGATCTTTGGAATAATCGACTGCAGGTTCGGCTCGTCCAGACACAGGATGACAGCACCATAGAACGGTACCTTGTTCACAAAGCAAACAAACGCCTCTTTGAGATCATCAAGACCGGCGTAGCTTTCCATGTGATCTTCATCGATGTTTGTTACGATGGCAACTGTCGGCGAAAGCAAGAGAAACGAGCGGTCACTCTCGTCGGCCTCCACCACCATGAAGTCACCGGCTCCCAGCTTCGCATTGCTTCCGAAAGCATTCAGGCGACCGCCGACGACGACGGTCGGATCCATCCCGGCATGTTGAAGGAGAACTGCGACCATCGAGGTTGTCGTGGTCTTCCCATGTGTCCCAGCTATCGTAATGCCATACTTCAGGCGCATGAGTTCCGCGAGCATTTCCGCACGCGGGATAATGGGAATCTGACGCTGGTGGGCCGTCATTACTTCCGGGTTCGTTGGCTTCACCGCGGAAGAGGTCACGACCACATCGATTGCTTCGAGGTGTTCCGGGCTGTGGCCTTCGAAGATTCGCGCGCCTAACCTCCTCAGCCGGTCGGTGACCGGTGAGAACTTCAAATCGGATCCGCTGACCGCGTATCCTTGGTTCAGCAGCACTTCAGCGATGCCACTCATGCCTACACCGCCAATACCCACGAAATGGATTTTTTGAATCTTCTTAAACATGTGTTATTCCACCAACAAACAGGAAGGAACACCAAGGTGACCCCTTTGAGCGTGGACTTTTCGGTCTCCAGCACCTCACTTCGTGGATAACTGACTTTTTCGCTCGCCCAGTTCTTCGATGAGATCCGCAATCCGTTCCGTTGCGTCAGGACGGCCCAGGCCGCGGCTACTGTTCTCCATCCGGCTCAAAACGTCGCGGTTTTGGAAAAAATACTGAATGCGATCCGCCAAGCGTGACCCATCCAGGTCCTTCTGAAGGAGCATCTCGGCAGCCCCGGCCCGGACCAAGGCTTCTGCATTCTTCCGTTGATGATCGTCGGCAGCCTGAGGAAAGGGCACCAGGAGAGCTGCCTTTCCAGCGACCGTAATTTCTGCCAGTGTCGTTGCTCCTGAACGGCAGATGAGCAAGTGGGCTTTGGCAAATTGCTCCGGCATGTCGTTAAAGAAAGGACGCACGTCTGCAGACACGCCTGCAGCCTGATAGGCCTGCAACACCATTTGGTGGTCCCGCTCTCCGGTTTGGTGAATCCAGTGCAATTTCTCGAGATTTGGCGCCATGATTTGTAACGCATCCACCACTGCCTGGTTAATCGCCTGCGACCCCCGACTGCCGCCTGAGACCAAGACGGTGAAGTCAGCAGACTCCTGCGCCGGCTGGACTTCTGAAAACCCAGAGCGAACTGGATTGCCAGTCACGACTGTCTTGGAGCCAAAGTAGGCCGTCGCTTCCTGGAAGCCGGCGGCGACTCTGCGGACAAATCGCCCGAGCAGCCGGTTGGTGAGCCCAGGCAGCGCATTCTGTTCCTGCAGCATCGCCGGAATTCCCATCAGGACTGCCATGAGCACCGGCGGGCCGGAGGAATAGCCTCCGACACCAATCACGACCGAGGGTCGAAATCGTCGAAGGATCCGGCATGATTCCCACAGGCTCTTTGGGATGGCCATCGAGTTCGTGAGCTGCCTGAGTCCGCCCTTTCCTTTTAGACCTGCCACTGTGATTCTCTCCAGCCGAAATCCTTCGTTTGGGACAATCCGGCTCTCCAATCCACGTTCGGTCCCGACAAACAAAAACTGCGAGTGCGGATGCCGCCGCTGAAGCTCCTTCGCAATCGCAATTCCAGGGTAGATGTGTCCTCCCGTCCCACCGCCGGCGATTAAGACCCTCAGTTGATTCTGGCTCTTGCGCATCCGATTCTAAAGCATGAAGCAATGAAGACATGAAACGGGCGCCTGATTGTTTCATTGGTCAGGTATGCAGAAGCCCAGCAACGAAGTATGACAATTGAGAAGCGAGCGATGACAAGTCCTCTTCACCCTGCTTTCCTTTCACCCCTCATTCCCGTACTGTGAGATGTTGAGCAAAATCCCGACGCCCAAGAGATTGATCATCAGCGAAGAGCCTCCCGAACTGATGAACGGCAATGGAAGACCCTTGGTGGGCAGGAGGCTCATGACCACACTCATGTTGATGAAGGCTTGGCACACCACCATCATGGTGAGCCCCACACCGAGGTATCGGCCAAATGGATCGGGCGCGCGTAGGGACAATCGCAAACCCCTCCAGAGAAAGACTGCAAAAAGAAGCGCGATGGCTAAAGTCCCAATGAGCCCGCGCTCTTCACCGATCACGGCAAAGATGAAGTCAGTGTGAGGTTCGGGCAAGTAAAAGAGCTTTTGTTTGCCTTCCATCAGACCAAGCCCAAGGAGACCCCCTGAGCCCAATGCGATCAAGGATTGAATAGTTTGAAACCCGGCGCCCAATGGATCTTTCCAAGGATCGAGAAAGACCAGCACCCGTCTCATTCGGTACTCGAAGAAATAGATCAGACAAAACATCGGCGGGATCACAGAAAGCACGACGGCAGCTACATACCGGTATCGCAACCCGGCAGTAAACAGAACCACGAACGCCACTGTCCCAATACATACGGAAGTACCGAAGTCCGGTTCAGCCACGATCAGGCCGACGAAGATCAGCAAGACAACCAGGCAAGGTAGCAACGTCTGGCGAAAGTCGTTAATCTGCCCTTTGCGCTTCTCGAGGAAAAAAGCGAGAAAAACTACGACGAACAGCTTGCTTAACTCCGAAGGCTGAAGCGACAAGAAGCCTATGCGAATCCACCTATGAGTATTGTGGTTCTTATCAAGGAAGAAGACCGCCACGAGTAGCACGACACAAACGAAGAGGCCACTAAAAATTAGCAATGGTCGGCCATACTGGTGATAGTCAACATGCATCAGGACCGACATCGCGGCCAGCCCCAGCAATGCCCAGATCCCTTGGCGGATGAGGAAGTACGTGGGGCTCTGAAACTTCTCGTTAGCCAGAACCGCTGAGGCGCTAAACACCATGATCACCCCGCCTAACACGAGCACGACGGTCACTGCAAACAGCCACTTATCCGCACTCAACTTTCTGGCCATAGCTTTCTCTGGCTCCTCTGTAAATCGTCCTCGCCACCGAGGTCGTCCTCGTCCTCAGCTCGATGCCGAGGGACGAGAACAGGACAGCGACGAAGGATCAAGCCTTGTGGTGTCGCTGGAGCACATTGGCGTCAATCGACCACCGCGTCTTCTCATCGTCTTGCTTCACTCGCAATCTTGGATCAGATCTCTTACGGCCGCTTTAAACTCTCTTCCGCGATGCTCATAGTTCTGAAACATATCGAAGCTAGCACAGGCAGGGGCCAGCAAGACCGTGTCTCCAGATTTAGCCTGCTGAAATGAGAGACGAACCGCATTTTTCATATTTTCAGCTTGTAGCATCGGCGCTGTTCCAGTCAGCTGCGACCGAATCGTGCTGCTAGCTTCACCCAGTAGCACCAGGCTTCTCACCCGCTGCCGAATGAGTGGGGATAGAACGCGAAAATCTCCCCCTTTGTCTCGACCACCTAGAATCAATATTATTCCTGAGCCGAAGGCCTCCAAGGCTTTGATCGTCGCATCCACATTCGTGGCTTTCGAGTCGTTAAAAAAATGAACCCCCTGGAACTCGGCGACAGGCTCCAAACGATGCTCGACAGCCTTGAAGTTTCTGACACCGTCAGCCATCCGTGCGGAGGCCACACCCGCCAGATGAGCCACGACCATTGCAGCGGCAACGTTTTCAACGTTATGGCTGCCCTTCAGAGGAACCTCACTACGAGCGACAATAGACTCGCTCCCACCAGGCGACTTCAACACGATGTGACTGCCATCGAAGTAGGCTCCACGGGTGACTTCTCGACTGGCACTGAACCAGAGCACCCGGGACCGCAACCTGTCCGCTACCCGCCGCACGTTGGGATCTTCCTGGTTGAGCACTGCAAAGTCAGACTCCGTCTGGTTCCGAAAGACGTGGAACTTTGCTTCCGCGTATGCTTCGAATGAAGCATAGCGGTCCAAGTGGTCTGGGGTAAGGTTGAGAATGACAGCGATGTGAGGTCGAAAACTCGGAACCGCTTCCAGCTGAAAGCTACTGACCTCAACAACAGTCCACGTCTGAGGCGTTGAAGATTCCACCAGCGAAATCAAGGGTGTACCGATGTTGCCACCCACTAGTACCGGGAAACCGGCGGTCTTGAGGATCTCTCCAATGAGCGTGGTGGTCGTCGTCTTGCCGTTGGTTCCGGTAATGGCAATGATTTTCCCCTCAAGATAGCGCGAGGCCAGTTCGATCTCGCTGATGATTTCTTTTTCCGCCTGCCGGGCGCTCTGCAGGACCGGCAGTGTCAGCGGAACACCTGGGCTCACAACAATCAATTCCGCTTTCGAAAACACTTCGTCAGTATGTCCGCCTGCTTGCCAGTCGATCTGGCATTCCTTGAGAAACTGGATTTCCGGGCCCAGCGCCTCTGCAGGGCGATTGTCAGAAACCATGACGACTGCGCCCTGCCTCGCGAGGAACTCGGCGGCTCCAAGTCCACTACGAGCCATGCCCACGACAAGAACCGATTTCCCGCTTAATCCTGTACGCATAGAGCAGTAAGAGGGCGCTGCGAAACTGCTCCAAATTCTGTAATGCCCGAGGGCCTCAGTTACCTGAGCTTCAACGTCGTCAGGCTGAACAAAGCAAAGATTAAGGCAACTATCCAGAAACGCACTACCACTTTGGTCTCGTTCCAACCCATCAACTCGAAGTGGTGATGTATCGGCGCCATTTTGAAAACCCGCTTGCCTCGGAATTTGAAGGAAGCTACCTGGATCATCACTGACAATCCTTCCAGAACAAAGACACCGCCGATCGCCACCAGGAGAATTTCCTGCTTGATAATTACAGCCACAGTCCCAATTGCCCCGCCGAGAGCTAGCGAGCCTACATCTCCCATGAAGACTTCTGCGGGGTGGCAGTTGTACCAAAGGAAACCTAGCGAAGCTCCCATTAGAGCCCCGCAAAAGATCGTGACTTCAGAAACCTGTGGCAGATGCTGAAGGTCGAGGTAGCTTGCAAACCGGCCGTGCGCGGTGGCATACGTTAGAACGGTCAAAGCCCCGCTTGCGATGATGATGCACCCGATGGCCAGCCCGTCCAGTCCATCCGTGAGATTGACGGTGTTAGAAGAACCGACGATGACAATTGAGACGAAGATCAGGAACGGGACAAACGCAACAAGATAAAAGTAGGGTGACGAGGGAAGGCCTTCCAGTACCAGGCTGGGCGTGAACTGCTTAAAGAATGGAACAATCAGGTTCGTCTTGTACATCCCTGCTGTCGTTAGCCAAACGAGCGCCAGGCCTAGAGCGAAGCTGAGGCTGAACTGAAATGCCAGCTTCATTTTTCCAGTGAGTCCCAGGCTTCGCCTGCGCACAATCTTGATGTAGTCATCGGCAAACCCGATTGCCCCAAATCCAGTAGTGGAAACGAGCACAATCCAGACGAAAGGATTCGTCAAATCAGCCCACAAGAACGTAGGCAATACAGTGCTGATGACGATGAGCACACCTCCCATCGTGGGCGTCCCGGCTTTGACATGATGGTGCGAAGGTCCCTCTTCTCGAATGTGCTGGCCGATCTGAAACAGTCTGAGCCGCTCAATCAACCAAGGCCCCATGATCAAGCCAAGTGCCAGCGCCGTCAGGCTCGCATAGGCCGTACGGAATGTGTTGTACCGGAAGACGTTCAGAACAGAATAGGCCGGGTAGATCTGATACAACCATTCGTAGAGCAAGTGGTAAAGCATTCTGTTGAATTGTTGCCTGTGAGTGCTCAGCTGCTAGTAGTCAGCTTTCAATTGTCCTCATCGAACCGCATGGTTTCTCTTCAATGCTTCAATCACCTTCTCCGTCTTGACGCCGCGCGATCCCTTCACCACGATGAGGTCTCCACCTGCTACCTGTTGGGTCAGCCACTCCCCGGCTTCCACTGAATTCTCGAAGAAGAAGGTGTCGGCAGGAGAGCGCCCGGCTTCTCGGGCCGCTTGGCAGAAAAGCGCGCCCAACCCTCGGACACCGACAATCCAGTCAATTCGAGCCGCGGCAGCCAACCGGCCACAGTTCCGGTGAAATTGCTCAGCACTTGCCCCGAGCTCCAACATTTCGCCAGCAACCAGAATTTTCCGCCGGTAGCCGGAAACTCTCCTGGCGAACCTGATGATGGCTTCCAGTGCCGCTGGGTTCGAATTGTAGCTATCGTCCAGAACCGAAAACCCTTCCTTAAAATGCAGGACTTCCCCCCGACCCGCTACCGGCTTCAGCTGCCGTAGGCTCTGGTCGATGGTCTCAAAGCCGAGACCCAGATGATGGGCTACCGCAATGGCTGGAAGGCAATTGTAAATGTTGTGTTCGCCAATGAGCGGCAGTTTCAAAAGATGACCCTTGGAGCGGTGGTCCAGGCGGAACTCGTTACCGTCCAGGCCTTGAAACCGGATCTCAATGACACGGTAAGTGGCTGGGGCTTCCACACCAAAGGTGATGACTTTGCCTGGGAAACTCCGACCGAACTTCCGCACTTGAGCGTCGTCGTTGTTCAAGACCGCGATTCCATCAGGTGGCAGAGTTTCAATGAGCTCGCGTTTGGCCGAGGCGATCGCCTGGAGCGATCTGAAATTCTCCAGGTGAACCGTCCGGACATTGGTGACGATCCCGATGTTCGGCTGGGCAACACCGCAGAGGTGTTGAATTTCCATGGCGCGAGACATTCCTATTTCAAGTATTGCCAAGTCGTGAGTTTCTCTCAGCCGCAAGATTGAGAGTGGCAGCCCGTAGTCGTTGTTTAAGTTACCGAGTGACCGGCAAACTTGGAAACGCGTCTGCAACAATGCATTGAGGATCTCCTTGGTGGTCGTCTTGCCAGAACTGCCAGTCACGGCAATTACCGTTTTACCCCACTTCTGCCGGACATGATGCGCCAACTGCTGCAGTGCTACCCGCGTATCATCTACAAAGATGACGGGCCAACCGGGTTCGACTGGAAACTGAGTGTCAGCGGCGGCGATAACAAGGGGTGCACCCTGCTGAAGGGCAGCAGGGATGAACTGATGGCCATCAAAATTGGGCCCTCGGAGGGCAATGAAACAATCGCCCACCCTCAGGGTTCGCGAATCAATTGAATAGCCTGCCGGAACGATGCCGTCAACCGCTGTGCGCCGGGTGGCCCCAACCGCCTCGGCAATTTCCTGCGAGGTGACGTTCACGAAGTTGCTCCCATTTCTCGCAGGGCCAGCCTTGTTTCTTCCCGATCGTCGAAGTGGATGGTGCGATCCGCCAGGATCTGATAGGTTTCGTGTCCCTTTCCTGCCACCACCACGATGTCTCCGGGCTTGGCATGGCGAAGGATCGCTCTGGATTGCCTTTCTGCGGTCAGGCTCCACTTGATACTTTTTTGGCCGGGTCTCAAATCCCGACTCAATTTCCGAAATGATCCGGAGGGGATCTTCGCCGCGCGGGTTATCGGAAGTAATCCAGGAGAAGTCGCTTAGGCCGTCGGCAACTTTTCCCATGGCGGGACGCTTGCTCCGGTCCCGTTCTCCGCCACAACCAAACAGAGTCAAGAGACGCTTCGGTGCAAGTTCCCGAGCGGTTTGTAGCACTTTCTCCAAAGCGTCTGGCGTATGCGCGTAATCGACAAATACGTGAAACGGCTGTCCGCAATCAACCGCCTCGAAGCGGCCCGGGATCGGTTGGCAATCTTCGATTCCCTGCTTGACCTGATGGGGATGAACACCCAAATCAAGGCTCACGGCGACGGCGGCGAGGAGGTTGGACACGTTGGGTTTGCCCAACAGTCGCGTTTGAAATTCTAGATCGCTCTCGAGTGTCCTGACGCGGACCCAAGTTCCCTGTCGCTCCGTTCGCGAATCCAGGAGCTCAATGTCAGCCTTGCGCTCCGTCGAGTAAGTAAGACATCGGCCTGCACAAATCCCTTCCAGGTCGGCCCCGCGCGGGTCATCGCGGTTGAGGATCGATTGTTGCGGCGGCTTCAATCCGGTCCCCAGAAACAACCGTTTCTTGGCCTCGAAGTAGTTTTCCAGAGTCTCGTGATAGTCTAGGTGGTCTCGAGTTAAGTTCGTGAAAACCGCCGATCTGAATTGGCAGCAGTGAACACGTTCCATGGCCAGGGCATGGGAAGAGACCTCCATTACGACATAGCGGCAACCCTGTTCAACAAATTGTTGAAACAAGGCCTGCAGATCCAAGCTCTCGGGAGTCGTTCGGTCGGCAGGCATCTTCCCCTGCGGACCGCGGTACTCAATGGTACTGATGACCCCGACTCTAGCCCGAGCCGCCAACAGGATCGATTCAATCAAATACGCAGTCGAAGTTTTTCCGTTCGTTCCCGTGATTCCGATCAGGTCCAATTTCTCCGTGGGGCGCCCAAAAAAATTGGCGGCGGCCGTCGCAAGAGCTTGGCGCGCGTTCTGCACTTGGACCCAGCAGCCGCGAAACTCCGCAGGTGTCGTATTTTCCGACAGTATGGCGACTGCGCCATGTTGAGCGGCTTGCTCCACAAACAGGTTTCCATCGGTCTTCTCGCCCTTGATCGCAACAAAGACAAAGTTGCGTCGGACTTTCCGGGAGTCATAGGCTAGACCTTCGATCTCGAAATCTGGAACTGGAGCTGACGAACTCCTGGAGATGTCTTGAATCACCTGTGAGAGCCGCATGCGGATGAAGCCGGCAAACTCAACCAATTCTACCTGGGGCCACCAAGTTCACAAATAGGTCAATCTCGAATCACTCGTTCGCAGCGCGAACCCGCAGGAATGAGGCAGGCACATCGAATGTAAGGTTCCTGCGGCCACTCCGGCGCAGCGGACTTTCGGACATGCCTAGCTTACAAGTGCCGGTTGAGTTTGATCATGACCTTTGAGCCCGGCTCCACTCTGGAAGCGGGGGCTGGCGACTGTTCAACGATCAAGCCGGACCCGAAGGCACCGAGTTGCAAACCCAATTTCGAGCTCTCCGTCATGGCTACTCGAAGCGATTTTCCGCGAAAGTCCGGAACCTCAATGCTGGCTGCCTCGCTGAGAACTGCCGGGTCTTCCACGGTCGTTACAATTTCGGGAAAGCCGGTCGAAGAAGCCGCCAGCTCGGCTGGCTGCCGCTCAAGCACCTCTCCCTCCCAGTTGGATTCGATAGGTTCAAACTGATCGTTTGCCAAATCTCGCATTGACGTTGCCCCAAGCTGTCGACGCTTGGCTAGCTGCTTCAGAGTCAGCTCCTGGTCGGGAGAGATCGCCAGGTAACGGAGGGACTTTTCTGCAATGCTTCTGAAAACCGGCGCTGCTACTTCGCCCCCGTAATATTTTCCATGCGGCTCATCGATGGTCACGACAATGGCAATCGCCGGGCGTTCCGTCGGAGCGAAACCGGCGAAGGAGGCGATGAAGCGCGAATGCGAATATCGTCCGTTGGGATCAATTTTCTGAGCCGTCCCCGTCTTTCCGGCTGCACTGAATCCTTCCAACTGCGAGCCTTTGGCAGTTCCCTTTTTGACGACTCCGGTCAACATCTCGGTCATTTCAGCCGCGGTCTTGCTGCTGAGAACTCGCAGTCGACGTTGTTCCGGTTCGTAGCGCACCCTTTCCAAAGAATTCGAAGGTCTGTGCTGCACAATGCGCGGCTTCACGCGATAACCGCCATTGGCAATTGTACTGACCGCCGTCACCAACTGTAATGGCGTGACGCCGATCCCTTGCCCCATCGAAATATTCGCCAAAGTGATTGTGGGCCATTCGGACGAAGGCCGCAGCAAGCCTTTGGCTTCACCTGGCAACTCAATCTCCGTGTTGACGCCAAAGCCAAACAGGCGAATGTATTTTTCGAAACGCTCTCTTCCGATTCGAAATCCCAACTGGACAGCACCCACATTACTGGAATAGGCGACCACTTCGCGGACCGACAAAATGCCATAGCGCTTGTGATCCCGAATGCGGCGCTTCCCCACCCGAATGGTGCCATTCATACAGTTGATCGGTTCATCCGGTTCTGCCAGGTGCTCCTCCAAAGCGGCGGCCGCGGTGAAGATCTTGAAAGTGGAACCCGGCTCATAAATCGAAGCAATCGCGCGGTTTTTCCAGTGCTCGGGCGGATATTTCGCGTAGTGATTCGGATTGAAAGACGGGTAACTGGCCATGGCCAGAATTTGCCCCGAATGAGGTTCCATGACGATCGCCGTACCACTGAGCGCTTGCGACCTTCTGACCTGGGCCGCTAGCTCCTGCTCGGTTATGTACTGCATGGTCTGATCGATCGTGAGAAACAAGTCTTGTCCCGGGTTGGGGGCCTTCTCGACACTGCTGAACGAACGTTGCTTGGCATCGGTCATCAGCAGCATGCGGCCCGGTGACCCGCCGATTTCCTTTTGGTAGGAAAACTCCAGGCCACTCAAACCCTCGTTGTCCAATCCCACATAACCTAGCGCGTGGGCGGCAAGCTCGCGATTCGGATAGAAGCGTTTGCTTTCCTTTTCAAAATAGATTCCCGGGAGCTCCAGAGCCTTGACTCTTGCGACTTCCAGGTAGTCTATTTTCCGCTTGAGCCACGCGAAACAGCGGTTGGCTGTTAGTTTGGCGAAGAGATCGTGGCGCTTCAGCTTCAAGGCGTGCGCCAGTTGGTCGGCCGCCAATTCCTTGTCGGGAATCTCTGAAGGGACCGCGTAAACCGAGTCGACGCTCACACTGATCGCCAGTTCGCGACCGTGTCGATCGTAAATGGTTCCACGCTGAGGACTGATTTCAAAGGAACGACTCTGTTGCCGCTTTGCCCGAGCGCTGAGGTCAGTGTACTGGAAGACCTGCAGGTTGACCAGCCGGAACACCAACAGAAGAAACCAAATCAAAAAGAGGGCACTGAGAATAAAGACTCTTGATGAGAACGAATCCTTGGACTTTGCAGGCATGGGTTGTCACCCATTGAGGGAAACAGATGCGTTGGTTGGCGAGTGGGCGCAGACAGAATACCCGGCAAACCTCAGCGAATGACAGAAAGCTTGGCCAGAGCGGGCTCCACGGTCATCCCCTCTGATTTGGCCAGGATTGTGAAGGGAGGCTCACTGGGAAAGGGTGCAGAAAGAACCACGATCTGATCGTGGTTCGGTGCACATAACCCCAACTTTCTGGCAATTGAGTCGATTCTTTGCGGACTGCGCAAGGAAGCCCGCTCTAGTTTGAGTTGATGACTCTCTTCGCCTAGTTGGGCCATTTCCCGCTTCAATACCTCGCTCTCGTAGCCATCCCGGATGATCTCGAAGTGCTGCCATGCCAGGAACAGAAATATAAGGAGGCAAAAGAACCCCAAGGTCATCAACCACAAACACTCCCGTGTCCGGTGGTAGTCAATTTCCTTGGTCAAGCGGGTATTGTCGATCTGCTTCACGATGTAAATCTCCGTCATGGAGCCTCCTCATTCGCCCCGATGCTCGCAGCGCGTTGATCAAAAGCTGTGAATTGAACCGAGGGATTTGACTCAAATCTTCTCTGCCACACGCAGTTTGGCGCTGCGCGAGCGGGGATTTCTTTCCATCTCTGCCTGGGAAGGAACCACGGGCTTCTTCGTCACCAGCTTCAGCCATCGCCGATTGCCGCATTGACACAGCAGAATCTCCGGCGGACACGCGCAGTTCCGACTTAGTTTGCGAAAACATTCCTTGACGACTCGATCTTCCAACGAATGAAAGCTGATAATGGCGATCCGACCGCCGCTGGCAAGCAGGTCAGCCGCGGCCTCAATGAACCGCGGAATTTGCGTCAGCTCTTCGTTCACGAAGATTCTCAGGGCCTGAAACGTGCGCGTCGCTGGGTGAATCCGCCGATGTCCACGAGAGTGCACCGCTTTGGCGATCACGTCGGCCAGAGCCTTCGTGCTACGCAGTGGACGGGCCTTGACGATCTCGCGAGCGATGCGTCGGGAGTGGCGCTCTTCACCATACCCGAAGATCAAGTTCGCCAGGTCTCGTTCCGGGTAATGATTCACCACCTCGGCTGCCGTCAGGTCCAGCCCCCGATCCATTCGCATGTCCAGCGGACCCTCCTTCTGAAAGCTGAATCCTCTCTCCGGAGAATCCAGTTGGAGCGAAGAAACTCCCAAATCAGCCAGAATTCCCTGAAAGTGCTCAATCCCCTTTTGAGCTGCAATTTCGCGAACCTCCGAAAAATTCGCCTGCACTAACTGATAGTGGCCTCGAAAGGGAGCCAGTCGTTGGGCCGCCATATTCAGTGTCTCAGCATCCCGATCAATTCCCAGCAAATGCCCGGCACGGCCTGTCGCATCCAGAATGGCGCGGGCATGTCCGCCCAGCCCGACGGTTGCGTCGAGAAAGAGTCCACCTCGCTGTGGCTGGAGCAAGCGCAGGACTTCTTCGAGCAAGACGGGCACGTGAACAGATCCGGTCGGCTCACTTGTCATGTTCCCGCTCCAGGACCGGTCTAACGGTAGGAGGAAATCTAGCGGTGGGAGGAAATAGGACTGTGGGGCGGCTCCAATGCGCATCGTACGTTTAGATTCCTAACTGAGAGAGTTCCCGAGCATCGTCTCGACTGAACGGTTGGTTCAGCCGCTTGGCCTTGTAGTTCTCATCATTCCAGATCGAAAGGAACCGCATCTTGCCCATCACATTCACTTCGTCGCGAATCTGAACGGCCTCCCTCAGACGCTGCGGAATGAGTATCCTCCCCTGATTGTCCATACTCACCTCAGCTCCGTAGTAGCCGGTAATGTCCATGAATTTGTCGAGCGAGGGATTCGTCATGGGAAGATTGGTCATCTTCCGTTCGACTTCTTCCCACACGGGGAGGGGGTACAAGTGAGCCGAATCAAGCTCAAGACTCGCCGTAATATAGAACCTCGAGCCGTACTCTTCCTCGATTTTCGCGCGAAAATCCGAGGGAAGCTTCAGTCGGCCCTTTTCGTCGACCTTGGCCGGGTGACTGCCTCTCAGCATGGGTTTTCCACCAAAGGGACCGCAGCCTTCCAAATAACCTCGAAAGTCAGGTTAATTTAGGAACAATCGCCCACTTTTATCCACTTTATTCCACCGGGCGAATATACAGACGCGTTATCGGCAAAGTCAAGAGGATTTTTAGTTTTTTGTTAGACTTGTTGGTGAAATTTCTCTGATCGTGAGCAGATCACGGACTCAAGACATTATTGAGGAGCTAACAGAAGTCAACAGACGTCAGTTATCAGCAGTGGAAGCATCGAACTCTCAACCAGTTCATATGTAATACCTTATGCAGCTTGGGAAGATTTGTCCGCCCTTCTAATGCTAAGATGGCGCGCCTTTCGTTGAGAGGGCGGCGGTCGCTTGGGGCTTTGAAGTACGCGCAGGTGTTATGGAGTCTGTTCGGAAAAGTGGAGAGCATTGGTGAAGACCGGAATCATCGGATTTCCTCTAGTCGGAAAGACCACTCTTTTTAAGATCTTGACAAAAGTTCAGGTTGAAACAGCCAAGTTTGCTGGCGGCAAGGCCGAAGCTCACGTGGGTGTGGCGACCGTACCCGACCGGCGGCTGGACGCACTGGCTGCTCTGTTCAACCCAAAGAAGACGACCCACGCGACTGTGGAGTACATCGATGTAGCTGGTGTAGTCAAGGGCAACGCCGACAATGCTGCCCAGCTTGGGAATCTGAAGAATGTGGATGCGTTAGTGAACGTGGTCAGGGCGTTCGCGGCTGACTCGATTGCCCACTCGGAAGGCGCCCTTGATCCTAAACGCGATATCACCAATCTCGAGCTGGAGCTTATTCTCTCTGACCTCAGCATTATCGAGAAACGCGTCGAACGCCTGGCCAAGGACATCCGGAAGCTGAAGAATCCTGACTCTGAGAAGGAGCTGGAACTGCTCCAGCAATGCAAAGCATGGCTGGAAATGGAAAAGCCGCTTCGCGCAATGAGTTTGACCGACGATCAAAAGCGCATGCTGCGGGGCTTCATGTTTCTGTCGGAGAAGCCCATCCTGCACGTTCTTAATCTCGCAGACGTCGATGGGGCAAAAGTGGACCGGGTTGTCGAGGCATATCAACTTCAGGAAACTGCCGCTTTGGCTAACGTGGGGATTACCGCCATCTGTGGCAAAGTGGAAGCGGAACTGGTGGAACTTTCCGGAGAGGATGCGCAGGCTTTCCTGGCCAACTACGGGCTGAAAGAGTCGGGGCTCGACCGTCTGATTCGCGTAACTTATGCCCTGCTGGGGTTGATCTCCTTTTTCACTGTGGGAGACGACGAGTGCCGCGCCTGGACAATCAAGCGAGGCACAACGGCGCTGAAAGCAGCCGGGGCAATTCATTCAGATATCGAGCGCTGTTTCATCCGTGCCGAAGTCGTACGTTACGACAAGCTACTGGAACTGAGAAGCCTGGCTGCTGCCCGCGAGAAAGCCGTTCTGAAGGTGGAAGGTAAGGAATATGTAGTCCAAGACGGCGACGTCATCAACTTCCGCCACAGCGGATGAACGGGTTTTGAATTTGCAGATATTCTTGTGCCACAACAACTTCTGAATCTGCACTCCTGATGGGTGCTAACTAAAGCCCTTGAAGTTTCGTTGCAGATGACCAACCCAAGATCCGAAATTTAGAATCCACAATCTCCTCCATGTCCCCTCTCACAACCAGCTTGCTCTTTGGTGTTCTGGCTGCCCTTGCCAACCTTTTCGGTGGACTTATTATCATCAAGACTAACTGGCAGCGGGAGTACCTGAAATATTTTCTCGCCTTTGGGTCCGGGTTCATGCTCGCCGCCTCTTTTCTGGAAATGGTTCCCAAGAGCTTGGAGCTGCTTGCGGCCTCACCGGCCTTCATCTTGGGAGGCTATCTGGTGGTGCACCTGTTCGAGCACGGTTTTGCTCCCCACTTCCACTTTGGCGAAGAAGTTCATACCGAAGAGCTGCTGGACCCGCGGGTCGGCATGTCGGCACTGATTGGACTGCTTTCGCACACCTTCTTTGATGGTGTGGCGATTGCTTCGGGATTTATCCTCTCATATCAACTTGGCATCATCCTCTTCATGGCTGTCATCCTGCACAAGCTGCCCGAGGGATTCACCGTGGCCTCGATCATGATGGCTTCAGGCCGCACCAAAACCTTTGCCCTGATGGCGGCTGCTGGGCTCGGCATGGCAACTCTGGCGGGAGTTCTGACGATGGGCTTGTCGAAAGGATTCGTACACTATGGACTGCCACTTTCGGCAGGCGTGACCATCTACGTCGCGGCTTCGGACCTGATGCCCGAAGTGAACGAAGAACCAGGAGTGAAACTCTCGTTGTGCGTCTTTGGCGGAGTTCTTCTCTTCATTGTGACTCGGGAGATCCTGCACGCGGTCTAACGGGAAGTAGATCCGATGCCAGTCCCGCGTGCGAACACTTTGACCCACTTTCTCTGGCGCATCGATTTGTAACCGGCATCCAAAATACAATTCACGACGTAGCCGTCTTCGTAGGTTTCGCGCGGTGTCCGGCCATCGCGCACACATTCTACAAAGTGCTTCATTTCCGCCTGGTATCCGTAGGCAAAAGCCTCTTCAGGCAAAGGACGTGTCCACCCAAAGTCGACGTCTGCCTTTTCGATGACGTATCCGGCAGACCGCGTCGTAAACGACTGAAGCGGCGTTTGGCGGGTCACGTCTGTGAGCAGCGATCCCTCCGACCCGTGAATCTCGTTTCTGAGATCGAGCCCGCCCCGAGTCGTCCACGAAAGTTCACATTGAGCAATGCCACCGCTGGCGAAGCGCAGGATTAACAAAGCATTGTCTTCTCCCCTGGTTTTGCTGTGATGCACGAGAGTATCGCCCCAGGCCATCACTTCGACGACAGTGTCTTCTTTGCCAAAGAAGTAGCGCGCTGCTTCAACGCAGTGGCAACCCAAGTCATGCATGGCGCCACCGCCGGTTTTCCGCACATCCCAGAAATGGGCGCTGTGGGGGCCGCTGTGCGATTCGCGCGATCGTACCCACAGCACACGTCCAATGCCGCCCCGTTCGATGGTCTCGCGAGCTTTGACCACCGCTGGAGCAAACACTTCCGTTTCCGCGTATCCGTGCAGTGCCTCCGAACGCTGCGCGGCTAGCCACATGGCCCGGGCTTCTTGTGGATTCCGAGCCAGGGGCTTGGTACACACTTGGTTTCTTCGTGCCTTTGCCAAAGCCAGAGCCGCTGCCAAGTGTGCTTCGTTGGGGAGCGCAATCAGGTAGAGATCGACGTCACTGCGACCGATCAGCTTGCCCAGATCGGTGGTGCATTCAGAAATCCCCCAGCGTTGCGCAAATGCCTGCGCCCGTTTCCGCGAACGGGAGTAGTTGGCTACGACTTGTTGCCCGTTCACGTTCGCGAGTCCCTGCATGAAGAATTCAGCGACAAATCCAGAGCCCAGGAGAGCGATGCTTATGTTACGCATAGCTGGAGGTGTAGAGTGTGCTGTATTACCTTGCTGTGCTCAATGAGATGATGGTAACAGAGTGTTTCTCGAATGTGTAAGCAAATTGCCGTCCCACGCCAGTGAAAGAGGACCTTCGGGCGCGGACGCGATCGGGAGTGGCAAACGAATTTGAAGCTCCGACGTCGGGACCATTGATCGTCGTCACGGAAGCCTCGGGCGCCAGGCTTCTCGCCAGATGATCAAGCTTCAGCTCGCCCTGAATGTCCTCGGTGAATGAGGTGTTCACGACTTTCAAAACGATCCGCTCGCCATCTTCTGTAGTGGAAGCGACCACATCCAGCGCCGGGATGTCTTTTCCCAACTCTGGATCGGCGGGGTGATAGGCGACCGGAGTATGAACGCTGCTCGCCAGTCTCCAAGAGCCGCGATAGGTCATGCTCTGGCTCACCGGGATCTCACTTTGGTGCATGCCCCTCGGCTGGTTATCCTCGGAAGTGCATATCATGATCTGGGCGCGATTGCGAAAGTTCTTCGGATAACCATCTTCCGCCAACCCAAAGCGCGACCCACCGAAGATCAGCGAGTAGTCGTCGTTGCGATTGTCGGGATAGCGTTCCCAGTAGTGAGCGACGCTTGGGCGCGGGGCCATATCCTCAAACGCCCGGTTCCTCAACAGCTCGGCCCACAAGCCGCCTTTGATGTCCTCAAACATGAATTCGGCGAAATGTCCATACAGCAGGGGACTGATTCGGTTCAACCGTTTCGACACATCCACGCGAATGGTCGTGCGAGAGGTCTGACCAGCTTTGGAGCGCGCTCCAGATCCTGAGAGCAGAACGAGTGTTAGTGCCAGCGCAAGCCAGCGAATGGGACGAGATGGGTACAAATGAGCTCTCATCAGGGTTCTCCGGGCACTACAGGAGATCCCGAGGGTAGCTTGACGACCAGGGGCTTTTGATCCGTCGTAGCCGTGCGTATCCCGCACAACCTAGTCGCGATAGTGCGTCTCGCTGAGCGCGCGCAGACGTCCAGCGGCGCTTTCGGCGGTAATGTCACGCTGTGGGGTTCCCAGCATCTCGTATCCGACCATGAACTTTCGAACGGTCGCAGAACGCAACAACGGCGGATAAAAATGAGCGTGGAAATGCCATTCCGGATGCGGTGCTCCGTCAGTAGGGCGCTGGTGAAATCCCATAGAGTAGGGGAATGAGATTTCGAACAGGTTGTCGTATCGGGTCGTCAGTCGCTTGAGGATCTCGGCGAGACCATCCCGCTCGTCGGACCTCAGCTCGTCAAGTCCACTCAAATGCCGCCTGCTGATAAGCAGCGTCTCAAATGGCCAGATGGCCCAGAAGGGCACCACCACTTGGAAGTGGTCATTGTCGCAAACCTTTCGCTCCGCGAGACGTTCCTCCAGAGCCAGATACTCGCAAATCAGGCAGCGTCGCTCCGTCTGGAGATAAGCGGAGAGCGCAGCCTGTTCCTTGAGCCCTTCGTTGGGCAGACTACTGCTGGCCCACACCTGACAGTGCGGATGCAGATTGCTGGCGCCCATGATGGCGCCGCGATTCTCAAAGATCTGGACATAGCGGACAAAGTCGTGCTTGCCCAGCTCCCCGTACTGATCAGCCCAGAGATCGACCACCAGCCGGATGTCAGCGGCCTCCATGACAGACAGTGTCAGATTGTGTCTCGGTGAGAAACAAATCACGCGGCACACGCCCTGCTCGCTCTCGGCCAGAATCAATGCCTCGTCTTCGAACCGCCCCTCCGGCGTCGCGGGGAGTAGAGCAGGAAAATCATTGTCAAAGGAATAGGTATGGGAGTAGACGGGATTTCGCTTACCCCCGGCTCGGGCATTTCCTGGGCACATGTAACACGTTGGATCGTATTCCGGCTCCTCATCGACGGGAACTTTCTCCACTTGACCCTGCCAGGGCCGCTGTGTGCGGTGCGGTGAGACAAGAATCCACTCTCCTGTGAGCGGGTTAAAGCGACGGTGGGGGTGCTCTTTCAGGTTGAAAGTCACAGGAACAGCCCTCAGCTCATCTCGTCATATCCCATTGGATGCTTGCGGTGCCACTCCCAGGCACTGGCGACAATGCTTTCCAAATCGCTGAACTTGGGCTGCCACCCCAGCTCTCGCCGAATCTTCTCCGAACTGGCAACCAGTGTCGCGGGATCCCCAGGGCGGCGCGGAGACTCCACTGCTGGAATCGGATGCCCGGTTACGCGGCGGGCAACATCGATAACCTTTCGCACACTGAACCCGCGGCCATTGCCGAGATTGTAGACAAGCCTTCCTTGATGCCCTAGGGCGTCCAGAGCCAGCAGATGTGCGGAGGCCAAGTCGGACACATGGATATAGTCGCGGATACAGGTCCCATCGGGAGTCGGGTAATCTGTTCCGTAAATGGCAATTGATTTGCGCTGTCCTAGAGCCACTCTGAGAACCAGTGGAATCAGGTGAGACTCCGGTTGATGATCTTCGCCGAGATCGGGGTCGGCAGCCCCGGCGGCGTTGAAATAGCGCAAGCTGGCATAGCGCAGTCCCCGCGCCTTTTGGAACCACTCAAGCACGCGTTCCACCAAATATTTCGACTCACCATAAGCACTTTCAGGCTTGAGCTGGTCTGTCTCCTCGATTGGCGTGCGGTCTGGGTTACCGTAAAGTGCCGCGGTCGAGGAGAAGACGAAGCGATTCACTCGATTTTCCAGCATCACTTCAAGGAGAGTCAGGGTGCCGGTGGTGTTGTTGCGGAAATAGCGCTCCGGGACTTCCATGGACTCGCCAGCCTCAATCAAGGCTGCAAAGTGCATGACCGCATCAATAGTCTGTCTGTGGAAGATCGTTTCTAAAGTGGCGCGATCCCCAACATCGCCCACACACAGTTCAGCCCCTTCGGGCAAAGCTTGGCGATGGCCTTTTCTCAGGTTGTCGTAAGCAATGACCTGATGTCCAGCCTGGACTAGCTCTCGTGCCACCACACTGCCGATGTAGCCCGCCCCACCCGTGACGAGAATTCTCACGATTCAAAAGCCTCCCCCACTCCTTGCGCTGCCTCGCAAGTGTAAATCTCCGGTACGAGCCCAGTGGCTTGCTTGTAACCGAGGGTAACCTGGTTGCGGAACTCTTCGACATGATTCGACCGTACCAGGTTCACGGTGCACCCACCAAAACCGCCACCGGTCATGCGCGCGCCATAAACACCCTCAACACCAAGAGCAACATCGACCATTCTGTCGAGTTCCTGACAACTCACTTCGAAATCTTCTCGCAGGCTGCGATGCGACTCTTGCATGAGTTGGCCAAACCGCGTTAGATCGCCAAGCTCGAGAGCCCGGGCAGCATCCTGGACACGCCGATTCTCAGTCACGACGTGCTTCGCTCGCCGATAGATGGTTGCAGCCAGTTCGCTTCCGCAACTCTCTAACTCCTCGAGCGAGACGTCTCGCAACGCCCGGATTCCCCGCAGGGAGCGCCGCAAGCTTTTCAACGCCTCTTCACACTCAGCCCGCCGGAGATTGTACTCACTACTGGCCAGATCGTGTTTGACCAGCGTATTGCATATGACCAGCCGAACACTTCCTCCCAGCGGCAGCAAGCGATAGGAAAGCGAGCGGCAATCCAGCATCAACGCGTGGCCGACATGCCCATGACAGGAAATAAACTGGTCCATGATGCCGCACCGAGTTCCAACAAACTCGTTTTCTGCTCGCTGGCATTCCTGGGCGAGGTTGCTCCGATCGACGCCGATATTGGAATTGTCCAACAAAGCCTGCCCCGCAGCCACTTCAATCGCGGCCGAGGAACCGAGGCCGGCGCCCATGGGAACCTCACCCTGAATTAGCAGATTGGCTCCCCTTAGCCGATGTCCCGTCTTTTCCATTGTCACCGCCACGCCACGAACGTAGTCACTCCAATGGCCGAGCGCCGCCGGCAGAGGATCATCCAAGTCAAACTCACGACTCTCCCCAAAATTTTCGGAGTGCATGAGTAGCCTGCGATCGCGGCGCGGCGCGACAGCCACCCAGGTATAGAATCCGATGGCGGCGGGCATGACAAAGCCGTCGTTGTAGTCAGTATGCTCACCAATCAGATTCACTCGACCGGGCGCGCTGTAGACGCGAGGCGCGGCGCCATACAACTCGTGAAATTTCTCTTTCAGCCCTCTCACTGGGTTCATTAAGTTCGGTTGGAAACCAGCGCTGAAGCGCGAAGCTACTTTCGCACGATTCTCCCGGCTGGCTTAGGTTGATTCTCTTCGCTCTACCCGGGCTTCTCCCGCCGAGGGTTTCATTGCTCTCAGCGGAAAGGAATTTTGATTTTGCATTGAATCCCTGGCTACTCATTTGTTGCCGCATGCCGTGACTAGGCAGCTTGCAGAGCGCCTATAACTACTCGCGCTTCCTGGGCCGACCCAACCACAACATCCATAGACCGAAGGCCAAGATGAACATTCCCCACCAGAGGTTGATGTTGATATTCAGCGACCGCTGGTAGATTGCCTCGTCGGCGAACAAGCCGTAACCTGTCAGCAACACTCCCAAAATCGAAAACATCAGACCAATAGGAAGGCGAATGTCCAGACCCACAGTTCCTCCAGTTGGCAGTTGCCACCTGCCGGTCACCAGCTGGTCCTGGTTGACAGAATATCTTCCGCGTAGTTTGACAAGAGAGTTGATGCTAGCCAGAAACCCACCAACCGGCACTAGCAGTGACAGCCGGCATGAGGCCACTGCCAAGAATCACCAAAAAACAATATTCAGCACGAGCGTCAACCCCAGCACCACGACACCGAGTATTGCCGGGCGCTTGTACCAATCCAAACGATCTTCCTTGGGACGTTCCGTCAGAGAATAGACCAATCCTACCAATTCACGGTCCTCTCGCGGCGTGGTCAGCAGGCTGATCAGAATCGTCACAGTGAAACAAGTCGTCCAGGCATAAATGGCAGTCCAGAAATTCTGCGCCATCTCGCTGGGATAACTGTGTGTCACGGCGATCCAGCCGCCTTTCACCCCAGACACTGCCTGCCGAGGCAGGGTGAGGCCATGATGAACGGCGGCCCCCAGGGTCCCCGCCAGCAATCCGGTGAAGGCCCCGTGGCCAGTGGCGCGCTTCCAGAACATGCCCAACAGAAACGTTCCAAACAGCGGCGCGTTTACAAAGGCAAACACCAGCTGGAGCATGTCCATGATGTTGTTAAACCGAGTCGCCACATAAGCTGCGGCCACCGAGATGGCGATGCCGAAGACGGTAGCAGCGCGGCCCATCCAGAGATAATGCTCATCACTGGCCTTGCGCTTGATGTACGACTGGTAGATATCGTAAGTCCACACGGTGTTAAACGCCGTCACATTACCAGCCATGCCTGACATGAACGAAGCCATCAGGGCCGCCAGTCCGATGCCCAGCATCCCGGAGGGGAAATAGTGCCCCAACATCATCGGGATGGCCAAGTCGTAATTGAACGTGCCATCCGGTTTCTTCGGGAGAGCGAAGCCGCTGACGCCTGTCTGGTACGTAAGGGCGATGGCGATCATTCCAGGCAAAATGACCAGGAACGGAAAGAACATTTTGGGAACAGCCGCAATCAATGGTGTGCGTCGGGCGGCCGACATCGAGTTGGCAGCCATGGCACGCTGTACGACGAGAAAGTCTGTGCACCAATAGCCAAATGAAAGCACAAACCCAAGCCCCATCACCATTCCAAACCACTCAACGCCCATGGGGTTGGCGGACGGGCTGGTCATGAAATGCCAGGAGTGAGTCCAGGCGCCTGCTTCGAAGCCCTGAGTGGTGGCTGTGATGCCCAGCCTCTGCTCGAGCCCGCCCCAACCGCCCGCATCCTTGAGCCCCAGGAACACGAGTGGAATGAAGCCCAACACAATCAGGAAGAACTGCAGCACTTCGTTGTAAATCGCCGATGTCAGGCCTCCCAGAAAAATATAGACTAAGACGATCACGGCCGAAACAAGCACGCTAAAGTTGAAGTCCCAGCCCAGCAACGTTCCCAGGAGCAGTCCCATGGCATACATCGAGATACCCGAAGAAAAGACGGTCATAGTGGCAAACGTGATGGCGTTAAAGCCGCGTGTCTTCTCGTCGAAGCGCAGCTTCAAATACTCCGGCACCGAGCGTGCCCGGGAACCGTAATAGAACGGCATCATGAAAATGCCAACGAAGACCATCGCCGGAATGGCTCCCACCCAGTAGAAATGACTGGTGGCAATTCCGTATTTCGCGCCCGAGGCTCCCATGCCAATCACTTCCTGTGCACCGAGGTTTGCCGAGATGAATGCCAAACCGGCAATCCAGGCGGGAATGGAGTGACCAGAAAGAAAGAAATCAGTGCTGGTCTTCATGTAGCGCTTCAGTGCGAAGCCAATCCCCAGGACGAAAGCGAAATAGATGATCAGGATCGCATAGTCAATGAAGCCAAGGTGCATACCAGTCATTGTGCATCTCCTGGAACCCGATCTGAATGGAGCTTAGGACAACCTGCAACTTTCCGGCGGTGGAAGGGAATGTTTCACAGCTCTCCTCTGTCCCGCAAGATAAATGTCGGACCCAGCAAGCTCCGTATGCCAATTGATGGCAATCAAGTTCACAATGCGGTTAAGTGTCCGCTCCCATTGACGCCGTCAGTGGAGGCTCCCGACGCCATTCGGGGAACCGCATTTCAATTGTCAAGTCCGCTGAACCTGTGTTTTCATAGCCGCATGATATGATGTTGCTCACTTCGTCAGTGCCCTCGTCACTCTCACTCTGAGGTTCCCTGAGACCCGTCTCTCCAAAATAAGGAAGGATTCCGGACATGAGGAAAATGGATCAAACCCTCAAAGCGGCAGTTCTCATCATTCTTTTCTTGTGGAGTAACTCAGTAGTGGCATGGAGTGCTCAGGCTCCGGCTGCAGCGACTCTGCCGGCAATTGACATTCCCTACCAGAGGTTCGTTTTGCCCAACGGTTTGACTCTGATTGTGCATGAAGATCGCAAGGCACCGATCGTGGCAGTGAACGTTTGGTATCACGTGGGATCGAAGAACGAGAAGCCCCGCAAGAGCGGCTTTGCCCACCTCTTTGAGCACCTCATGTTCAACGGCAGCGAGAATTTCAACACCGACTACTTTCAGGCCATGGAGCGCATTGGAGCGACAGATCTGAACGGCACTACGAACACAGACCGGACAAACTACTTCCAGAACGTTCCGAAATCGGCTCTGGACGTGGCGCTCTGGATGGAGTCGGATCGCATGGGACACCTTCTAGGCGTTGTTGATCAAGCCAAGCTGGATGAACAGCGCGGCGTGGTTCAGAACGAAAAGCGCCAGGGAGAAAACCAGCCCTACGGTGTGACTCATGAGCTGATCACTAAGGCCACCTATCCGGCTGCGCACCCGTACTCCTGGACCGTGATTGGTTCCATGGAAGATCTGAACGCGGCTTCGCTGGATGACGTCAAAGAATGGTTCAAGACTTACTATGGCGCGGCCAACGCGGTGATCGTCATTGCTGGAGACGTCGATGCCCAGACCGCCAAGGACAAAGTTGAGAAGTTCTTTGGAGATATCCCCTCAGGACCGCCCGTGGCCCGACACCAGGCTTGGGTTGCGAAACGAACCGGCACCCAGCGGCAGCGCGTCGAAGACCGTGTTCCCCAAGCCCGCCTCTACAAGATTTGGAACGTGGCCCAGCTTAACTCGGCGGACGCCGACTATCTGAACCTGCTCAGCGACGTCTTCGGCTCGGGCAAGAACTCCCGGCTCTACAAACGTCTTGTCTACCAGGACCAGATTGCGACAAATGTCTCTTCCTACATCGACGCGCAGGAAATCAGCAGCCAGTTCTACCTCGACGCGACCGCCAGACCTGGCGAGGATTTGACCAGGATTGAAAAGGCCGTCGACGAGGAGCTGGCCAAACTTCTGGCAGAAGGTCCCACAGAGCAGGAACTGCAGCGGGTCAAGACCCAGTACATTGCGGAGTTCGTTCGCGGCATCGAGCGCATTGGCGGCTTCGGCGGCAAGTCAGACATCTTGGCCCAGAATCAGATCTACGCAGGCAGCGCCGACCACTATAAGGTCACGCTCAAGCGTGTCCGCGAGGCCAAGACCCAAGACTTGCATCGCGTGGCCAAAGAGTGGCTTTCCGATGGAGTCTACGTTCTCGAGGTCCATCCCTTCTCGCAATACAAGACAATCTCTACGAACGTAGACCGCAAGAAACTACCCGAGCCGGGACCGGCACCAAACGTGAATTTTCCCGATCTCCAGCGCGCCACGCTGTCCAATGGACTCAAGGTGGTATTGGCCGAACGTCACGCCGTTCCGCTCGTCAGCTTCAACCTCCTGGTGGACGCGGGATACGCGGCGGACCAGTTCGCCACCCCGGGCACGGCCAAGTTGGCTATGGCCATGATTGATGAGGGAACCAAGAAGAGGAACGCGCTGCAGATCAGCGAAGAACTGGCGTTGTTGGGCGCGAACCTGAACAGTGGATCAAACCTGGATATGTCCAGCGTTTCCTTGTCGGCTCTGAAGTCGAACCTGGATGCTTCGCTGGAGATCTATGCCGATGTGATTTTGAACCCGTCGTTCCCGGAGGAAGACTTCAAGCGGCTCCAAAAACAGCAGCTCGACGGTATCCAAGCGGAAAAAGTCCAGCCTGTCCAGATGGCCTTGCGGGTATTTCCCAAGTATCTCTATGGTAAAGATCATGCTTACGGGAATCCGCTGACCGGGTCCGGAATGGAATCCACCGTCTCGAAGTTGACCCGCGCCGATGTCGAGAAGTTTCACCAGACCTGGTTCAAGGCCAACAACGCCACGCTCGTCGCGGTTGGTGATACGACCTTGAGCGAGATCACAGCCAAGCTGGAAAAGCTCTTCAAAAGCTGGCAGAAAGGCGAGGTGCCCAGGAAAAACGTCAGCCAGGTCCCCCAGCCGAAGCCGCAGCTCTACCTCATGGATCGTCCAGGGTCGCTCCAGTCCATTATCCTCGCCGGTCATTTGGCGCCGCCGAAAGCCAACCCGGATGAGATCGCGATTGAAACGGCCAACAATATTCTCGGCGGGACCTTTACCTCGCGTGTGAACATGAATCTGCGTGAAGACAAACATTGGTCTTATGGAGCGGGCACTTTATTAGTCGGTGCCCGCGGTCAGCGGCCGTTTGTCGCCTATGCGCCGGTCCAGACCGACAAGACCAAAGAGTCCATTGCAGAGCTGGGCAAGGAGCTTCGCGACGTGCTCGGCAAGCGCCCTGTCACAGACGAGGAGGCGTCTAAGGCGATTAGCAATCAAACCCTGGAACTGCCCGGTTCATGGGAGACCATCAACGCAGTGGGCGGCTCCATCGGCGATATTGTTCGCTATGGACTGCCAGACAACTACTACCAGATATATCCGCAGAAACTCCGCGAGTTGAAGACTGGCCAGATTTCCGCGGCTGTCAAGAAGCTCATCGAGCCGGAGCATCTCGTCTGGGTGATCGTCGGTGACCGATCGAAGATCGAATCGGGCATTCGTGAGCTGGGATTGGGTGAGATCCAACTGATTGACAGCGAAGGGAACCTGGTGCAGGAAGAGCTGCGAAGGACGGGTGAATAGCTCGATCCTGTGTTTGAGGAGAAAGAAGGCCGCATTCGATGATTCAAGCAATGGTCTCCGCCCTCTTGTTGACGCTGCTGCTCCTGACTGAATGCTCCTCGGCCGCCACGATCGAGTGTGTCGCCGGCTGTGGGGCAGGGCCGGAGAACCAAGCCGGAGGCGTGAAGTTTGTCGAACCCTTTGGTGTGGCCTTCGATGTCAGGGGCAACTGGTATGTCTGCGAACACAAGGGAGAGCGCATCGTCCGAATTGACTCTGCCGGCAATGCTAGTGTCTTCGCCGGGGCAGGCAAGACCGGCTATTCTGGCGACGGTGGTCCAGCGGCTCAGGCCACGTTCTTCGATCCGCACGGGCTCGTCATCGCCAGGGATGAGCAACTGTATGTGGCTGACACCCTCAACCATTGCATTCGAAGAATTGATCTGAAGACAGGGAAAATTGCCAAGTTGGCTGGAACGGGCGAGGCCGGTTACTTCGGCGATGGTGGAAGGGCCTTGGAGGCGGCGTTTAACGGAACCTTTGCGATCAGTATCGACGGCAAAGGAAAGGCTGTATATGTGGCCGACCTCAACAATCGGCGTATTCGCAGGGTCGACTTGAATTCCGGCATCGTAACCACAGTTGCCGGAAACGGTGAAAAGGGAGTGCCGGAAGACGGGGCTGAGGCTGCTCGAAATCCGCTGTTTGATCCGCGGGCCGTCGCAGTGGATTCAAAAGGCCTTGTGTATGTTCTCGAAAGAGGCGGCAACGCGCTTCGCGCGGTAGACCAGAAGGGCAGGATTCGAACACTGATTGGACCGGCAAGCGGCGCTGGAGCCCCCAGTCCGGGTTCAAGGGTAGTGCCCGACCTCAACGGACCAAAGCATCTTTACGTCGATGCCAAAGACCAGGTGATCATCGCGGACGCTGAGAACCACCTGGTTCGGCGATACGACCCGAAGACAGGCAAGACGGAGACTGTGGCGGGCACGGGCGAGAAGGGAGACCTTATCGTTGGAGATGTTCCGCTAAAGACCCAGCTCAATCGTCCTCACGGCGTCTTCGTTCATCAAAGCGGCGCGCTCTATATCTCCGACAGCTACAATCACCGGATTCTGAAATTGACGGGCTGGTAAGCCAATTGTTTTGTCCCCTGGCAAGATGTTGAAGAAATCTTTAGCTCTCCTCAACGGGATAGCGGGCGAGGAGGATCTTTGCGCCATGAGCACGCTCCCGCTTCTCGTTGCGTCTGGCGGGCCCTGGGTTGAGGGCAGTGAGAGGCTGGGCACAGTAGCGATTTTCGAAGCACAGCCAAGGTCGCCCGCAAATTCAGCTTATCCCACCTTCTGAACCGCCGGTTCGGTCCGTGTCGCGGCCTCTTCCTTGCTCACACGGTCCAGAAACTCGAGAAATAGCCGGGCATATTTGTCCAGAACGTCGACGCTACCTCCATCCAGCAGGGGAGAACACATTTCGTAGGCCACGGCTCCTTTGAAGCCTCCCGAGGCAAGTGCATTCAGGAATTCACGGTAGTTGATGAAGCCATCCTCAATAGGCACGGCTTGGACATAGGGAACCTGCTCGGAATAATTCACAAGAGCCGCATTGTATTGGTAACGGGAACGGCGCTGATAATTGGCGACCGTAGTCTGCAAAGTGAGTGGCGCCAGTTTTTGCGCCGCTTGGATCAGGTTGGCTCCTTGAAGGGCAGGCGCCCAGGCATCAAACATGGCTCTGCAGTTGGGTTCGTTTACCGCATGAATCAAGTCATGCAGGCTTTCGTAGCCCACTGCGATGTCGTGATGGTTCTGAACTCCAATATTAACGCCAAAGTCGCCGGCGCGGCGAGCGCACTCCTTCAGCGCTTCCACAACCAACTTCCATTGGGCAGGATAACTGGAGGCTGGATGTTCGTAGCCCGTGAAGATACGGACGAGATCACCGCCCAGATCGCGCGCTAACCGGGCTAATTCGGTGATGTAGTGAATCTGAATCTCGCGATGCGGCACGTCGCCATGCTCGAGATCGGCCGTGAAATTGTTATAGCCGGCGATGCAGACCTTTTGAATCATTTGCTTCTCGAGCTGACTTCGCAGCTGAGATCGAGCCTTCGCGTTCCAATCCAGAACCGAGAGATGGGGACGCTTGGCCATCAGCATCACGCCTTGGAATCCTAGGCCGGCGGCCTTGTTGACGAACTGCTCCACCGGCAGTACTGCCTGGCCCCAGGAGCCCGAATAGCTAACCGAATGAAGCATTGGAATAAGGGACACGGAGTCACCTCCTAGAGTCAGCTGCCAACTGGTAGCGACCGGCACTTAGTCGTCGACAATACATCGTCCGCCGACAGCTCCCAAGATCAACCGGCGGATCTCTTGAAATTCGTTGCGCACCGACACTCCATCGTGACGAGGTTACCAGGCGCTGGCTGGCAACTGAGAGTTGACGGCTATGCTACTACTGGGTGCGGCGATACGGCAAGCGGCTCTTGATTCCAGGATACCTCCAAAATGGATCAGCTTCAGGATCCTTCGCGTCCTTTCTGGATCGTTAGCGATTCAATTTTGTTTTCGAACTGAATTTGGCTAAGCTCTGCACAGCGTCATGTCAAGAAGTCAGGGTAACCGCGCGTGTCGGGCAAAAGTTCTCCACTCGGCCTGAGTCACCAACGCGAACTCCACCCGCGAGGGAGACGAGGATCGAAGATTGATCGAGGAGAACAAGAGTTTCTGCCATCTTCTATCCTCTGTCCTCGACAAACCAGCGCACAAAAAGTTCTTGTTCAGTTCACCGGCGGGAGATGCCAATGCAATTCGAGAACCGAACAGTCCTGGTGACCGGTGGAGGCTCTGGCATTGGTTTGGCGATGGCAACGCGTTTTGCCGCAGAGGGCGCGGCCGTCGTGATCGCCGACCGCGATGAGAATCGAGCGACCGACGCGGCCCGACAGATCTCAACCAGCGGTGGAAAGGTGATCGCCACCCACACGGACGTGAGCATCTCGCTGGAAGTCGACTCGATGGTGGCTATGGCGGAGAAGTCCTTCGGTCAGATCGACGTGCTCATCAACAATGCGGCTAGTTGCGTCGGAGACAATCTCACGCGAATGACTGAAGAAATATGGGACCGTGACCTGACGATTTGTCTAAAGAGTGCCTTTCTCTGTTCCAAGCGTGTCCTCCCAGGAATGATCGAACGCCGAGGCGGAGTCATCGTCAACATCGCCTCGGTCAACGGGCTGGGCTACTTCGGTAATGAAGCTTACAGCGCTGCTAAAGCAGGAATCATCAACCTTACTGGAAGTCTGGCGGTTCGTTACGGCCGTTACGGCATTCGTGCCAACGTCATCGCTCCAGGCTCGATCCGCACGCCAGCTTGGCAGCAACGGATCGAAAAGGATGCAGATGTTTTCGAACGCTTGAAGAAATGGTATCCACTGGGACGGATTGGTGAACCCGAAGACGTGGCCAATGCTGCTCTCTTCCTGGCTTCGGACGCGGCCTCCTGGATCACCGGTATTGTACTGCGCGTGGACGGCGGTTTGATGGCCGGAAACCCAGTGATGGCGGAAGAGCTGCTCGTGGAATCGAACGATGCGGAAGTGTGAGCACAGAAATCGTTTCCAGTTAGGAACGCGGAACAAATCTAGAGAGGTTGCTCGCTGTCCTCCTCGCGAGTGGGTCTCTGTTGAAGGCCGCGGATCGGGATTTCGGTCCAGCGCAGTTTCACCCGCACGTGATCGAATCGAAACTTCCTGGAGGTTACGCGCTTCTCGTCACGGACATTAACAATGACGGGCGGCCCGACGTCGTTGGCCTCTCCACGCGCATGGCCGAGCTGGCGTGGTATGAAAGTCCGAACTGGGATCGTCATGTCTTGGTCAGCGAGATGAACGGTTTGGTCAACATGGCAGCCCATGACCTCGACGGAGATGGCTTTCCGGAACTTGCGCTCGAGAGCGAATTCAGCATGGTGGCTGCAAAGAGCCAGGGATTCATCTGGTTGCTCAAACACCGGGGTGATCCCCGCCAACCCTGGCAGCCTGCCAAGATCGACGCGTTAACCACTTCGCATCACCTGGCTTGGGCGGACATCGATGGGGACGGCAAGAAGGAGCTGATCAATGCGCCACTCATCGGTCCTAAGGCGCTGGCGCCCAAGTACGAGGGTCGTGTGCCGCTGGTCTATTACCGCATCCCGCGAGAACCCCGTGACGAATGGAAGCGCCTGCTGATCGACGACCAACTGACGGGTGTGCTGCACCGCGTTCGGGTTGTCCGTTGGACTCCAGAAAAGCGTGAACAGCTGCTGACAGCAGGATTCAATGGAATCGTCTTTCATCAAGCCATTGGAAAGGGCAACACACTCCGCTGGGAAAACCTGCTACTGGCCAAAGGCCATGAAGAGGAAGCCCCACGGGTGGGAACCAGTGACGTGGCTGTCGGACAACTGAAGAAAACCCGGATCCTGGCCGCTGTGGAGCCTTGGCACGGAAACGAGGTGGTGGTCTATACTCGCAACAGATCCGGCCAGTGGCAGCGTCGTGTCATCTTCGCCGAACTTAAGGAAGGTCACGAAGTGTGCATTGGCGACCTCAATGGCGATGGCCGGGACGATATCGTGGCCGGCGATCGTGCCAGGGGCGAAGTAGCCAGCACCCATATTTTCTACTCAAGGGATGATGCCGGCACCGACTGGCACCACGAGGTTCTGGACCACCTTGGCATGTCGGCCTCGGGCTGTTCAGTCACCGACATCAATAGCGACGGACGCCTTGATGTTGTCCTCATCGGCAGCGCCACTGCAAACATCAAGTGGTACGAGAACCTAGGACCGGATGGACAGTGAGCATGGGATTCCTCCCAGCGGCAATGGAGCTCGCGCAGCACATGTGGGCGGGGAATGAGAATTCTTGGTTTCATAATTGGGAGCAACGCGGACCTGCGCTGGTTACAGGTTCTGCAACCATAAGCAAATGCGTTTTGGGCTTTTCAGTTGTCGACCGAGGGTTCAGCTTGTCCGAATAGTCTGTTTCGACCCCAGTGAGCCAGGACCACCAATGCGAGCACCTCAAACAGACAGGAAAGCCAGACTAGCGGAAAAGCACCGTAAGCGGCTTCGACGATCACATTCAGGATGAGTGTCATCCCTACGGCGATCGGAACGACAGCCAGATGAGATCTCAGAACATACTGATAGACTAGCCACAACAGCAGACCAAGGGTGCTTCCCGACAGAAACCAATAGCCAACCGTTTCGACGGCTTCCGTTCCCGTCAAGATTAGTCCGAGGACGATACAAAGGACTGCCGTCATGCCTCTTTTGCGGTTGCCCGCGTGCGAAATCTGTTCGAGCATTCCAAAAGCCAGCAGCATCACGACCGTGGCGACCACCCAAGTCTGAGTCCCGCTGAGGATTCCACTGATCCAGGGAAGATAGGCTGCGGAGGGCTCGTAGTCGGCAAATTCAGGTGAAAGATCGGGACCAAACCAACTGGCAAACCCGGCCATCACTCCTGCCAGCACTATTGCCACGCTGGCGCCGCGGATCCAGCCGTGAAGGCCGAGATCCATTCGCTGGCTTTGGAATCATCCTGGCAAGATACCCCATAACCAAGGCGAACAAGAGCGCCTGCAGGAGAGCGCCCACCAACGCTCCGGCAATCGTAATCATCAGTTGATGACTCAACGGCTCGGAGGTGGAAAAGCCAGCCTGCACCGAAGGCCACTGGTTCCAGCCATTCAAGATCTGGAAGACAAACACCAGCAGCACCACCTGAACGAACACCGAAGTCGAAAAGTCTCTCCGGCTCCATTGAACAATCGCAAGTACGCCAGCGGCCAGCAGTCCCAGTCCGAGAAACGACCAGCACGCGATGCGGATCAAGTCAGCGATATTCCGGTCGCTGCGCTCCTTGCGCTGCCATTCTTCGGGAACAAAAACAAACCGGTGGGCATCGGCAACCTGATCGCCAGCAACGGTAATCGCCATACGCCCTTGTCCCACTTTAAGCGGATAGTTTCGTGGATCTGAAAAGGTAAAGACCCAATCCGTCCTTTTGGGCAACTTTGAAGCTACGGCTGAAACCTCCTGCAGCTGGGCCGGATCCAGCTGAAACCTGGTTCTGAGGGCTTCGTGAGCCACCCTTCGGGCTTCGGCTTCCGCAAGATTCGCGCCAGGAAGAGACTCTGGAAGTTGGTGGCTGACTCGGATGACGGCTCCGTCCCGGACAATCGCCACGTTGTACTCTTCGGTTCGCTCGACAATGTCGCCCGTAAATCGGGCAAAACGCACGTTCCAACCTGGTGGATTCAGATAACTACCCATTAACCGGCGATACGTTTCCTCTCCCCCCACTTGCCAGACAAAGCGATCCTGTTGGTCGACACCTCCCTGCACTGACGGCAGCACTTCCCACTCTCGAGCCAGCTTCGCCCCCTGCCGTTCAAGCGTCTCCTGGGCAATGCGAATGGCTTCCGGACGACCTATGGTCAGTGGCGCAGCATCTTGCTCGAAGCGCGTGCTGAGCATCCAGAGAGCGAGTCCTGCGGCTGCTGCCAGCAAAAGCCAACGGGCGGAAAGAACAGGGCTCGACGTCGCTCGTTCTTCTTCTTTCTCGCGTATCTCTACCGCAACTGGTTCAGGTTGCCAGGTGCGGTTGTGGTGTTTCTCAGTCAACGCGAGCCACTTTCCAGTTCGAAGCCGAACACGCAGAACGACCCAGAGCGGTGTAAGGGTGAGCAATACCACCATCACTTGGCTGATCCACACTCCGCTGGCCGTTGAGACGAACAGCGGGATGGAAAACCAGACCACATCGAAGGTGAAGTGCGAGATGATGGCCGGCAGCAGACCGAAGGTGAGGTAGAGACCGCCAAAGACAAACGAAGGAATGATGAGCTCCACGACTCGGGCATAGGCCGGCTGGCTCGGGTAATTGGCGTGTCCTGCGCCAAAAATGAGTGCCTGAAGCACAAACCCAGCCGCTAGAAACCCTTTCCGAGAGCCGAAGCGATCGCCCAGCAAAGCTGCTCCAGCCAGCGGAACTGCCCGGAAGAGGCACTCTTCCCAGAATCCGGCTTGCAGGGACTGAGCGATGGGCGACAGCCACGGGAAGTAAGTGGCCAGGACATTCGGTTGGAACAGGACGTCGGAGGGCGTCCACCAGCCAAACCTCCGCGTGGTCAAGAAGTAAGTGGCCACGACAAACGCAAAATCAAGGCCCACAACTAGGTATCCACCCAATGTGTGGCCAAGCACGGAGAGAGAGCTTGCCGTGTCGGGCGACCAGAGCTTCCAGAACCGGATCAGATGAGGAAAGGCCTTCCTTGTCAGACTCTCGGCAGCCATGAAGGTCAGCGTCAGTAGCAAGGTCCATAAGAAAAATCCACCCAGGGCCGCCAGGAGCTGCCGCGTCAGAAACTCCCGGGCCGACAGCGCCGTGTCGTACTGCATCCAGCTGAGCGGCAGCTCACTGATATCGCTCAAAAGATTTAGGAAGGCAATGAAGAGTCCCCAGAAGAGCGGCTTCCGCCAGAGAACCCGGCGTTGCCGCAGCAGGAAGAAGAGCCCCACCGCACAGCCGCCCACAATGTAGAGAATGAGCATTGCAAACGAGGCAAAGGCGGCGATGGTATTGTTGGCAGATCGCATTTCCTCGTAGCGGCGTTCGAAGGCTTCCGGCACTTTGATGAAATGAGTGAGTTCTGTAAGCTTGTCTCCGCCAACCACCAGCCGCAAGCGATACAGTCCTTCGCCGATCTTGCGATCTGGGCGTTCGTAGACAAACGCATGATCAGTTCGCCCGCCGGGGCGCCTCTCTTGCGAGGATTCGATCAGAACATATTCCGCTAAGCGGATCTGCCAGTCTGTCGCGGCGGCGTGTTCAGCGATCGGGCGCGCTGCCTCGGGAGCCAGACTGGAGCCTGGCGCCTCCTCACGAAGCTTCTCCAGGAACCCGTAAGGCGTGCCTTCCGGGGTGAAACGAACGAGAGTCTCGTGCGCTTCTCCCTCCTTGAAATGCCGAACGCGCCAGGTGTATGGGGCGTACAGGCCTTCCCGAAGCAACTCACGGAAAGCCTTGCTTCGTCCGACCTCCAGCTCAACATAATTCTGAACGGTCCCATCCAGCTCAAACGAGGCGGCCTGGGAGAATCCTTCTGGACCCCACTGAAATCTTGCCGCCAGATTTCGGGCTGAGCCCAGAGCTGTGGCTCGATCCATCTTAAGGTTGAGAGTGACAATCGGAAAGGCTTCTGAGAAGTAGCGGAGCGTGAAGACAATACCAACGAGAGAAACGAGGGTAAGGGAGATCCAAAAGATGGGTTTGCGGGACATTGACGAGTGGCTAGTAGCGAGTGATGAGTGGCTGGTGATCAACGGCGAAGGCGGCGAAGCTACATGCGTAGAGCGAGCTGCGAAAAGCGACCCTTTTTTCTGTTCCTTGCCACACCTTGCACGTCAAAGCAATACCGGTGAATATTTTCTGGCAATCTGGTTGAGCTGCCCGGTGAGTCGGGGAACGGCCGTGCTAGGATTTTCCTCCGCTTCGTACTCAAGAGCCAGATATCCTTTGTATCCGCCCTTGGCCAGCATTTCCATAATGCGGTTCCAGTCGGAAGGAGACTCCTTACCGGCTTCTTTGATCTCCGTTTTGAACTGAACGTTGACGGTGTAGGGAACACAGGCTTCGATCTGAGAATAGGCATTGCTTTGAAAATTGCCAGTATCCAAGTTGATGCCAACCCACGGGGAGTCGACTTGCTTCACGATCTGGATGATCCGCTCCGCCTTTTCGGTGATCCCACCGTGATTCTCCAACCCGAGGATCACTCCCCTTTTTCCGGAGTAGTCACTAGCCCGTTTCAGGACTGTCGCGACCCACTGAACTGCCTGGTCCTCAGTGCTGCCTTTTGGCACATCGCCTCCAAAGACACGAATATGGCCGGCTCCCAACTTGGCTGCCACATCAACCCACTTCTGAATTTCCGCAAGCTCAAGAGTTTGAAGGTCTGGAGTTGGGCGGCACATGTCGGTCCGGATGGAGATACTGTAAATCTCGACCGCCATCTTGTAGGCCAGGCGGCGCAACGGAAGCAGAAATGCGTCCGAGGTGTTCGGGAACCAATAAACCGTCAAGTCCAATCCATCGACATCCAGTTCCACGGCCAGGCGCACCAGATCGTCGTAGGTCATTGCTTTGGCCTTCAGAGCTTCGCGGAAGGAGTAAGCACAAATGGCTGTCCGTAATCTCGTTCTCTTGGCGACCGACTCGCGAGAGTCCAAACCGAAAGAGGGCGTCCTTAGGGCAGTTGCGAAGAAAGGAATGCTTTTTAGGAGGGTTCTGCGGTTCACTCGAATCTCCTTGTCAAAAATTCACTCCCGGCGGCTGTGAATAGTAGCAGTGGCAGGAAGCAGAACCATAGCCGCTCGCTGGTGGGCTTGTCAAGCAATGACGGCAGCGCTGGCCGTGCCGAAGAAATGTGCTTGCAGCCTTCAGAGGTATGGGTCATTCTTAGGCCGAGGGGAAGCAGTCCTCTCCTGAATGACAGCAATAGGCCCAGCCACTTCCTCATTCAGAGTCTGCTCTTTCTCGCGACCGTCTCGGACCAGCCGAGCCCGGCTCAGATGACATTTGAAACAAGTGGTAGCGAGCGAACCCAGACCGCCGATGGGCGGGAGGTTTGTATCATACCCCTCATCCTCTAACTCCCTTTCCCTCCGCAGGAGCGCGAGGAGGAGCAGGGTTTTGACGATTTTGTGAACCGTCTTCGCCAAGTGGGATGAGTACTTCAACCATAGAACACAGGAAGTGCATCCATGAGAACCGCTGAAGCCTTCCAAGCCTGGGGACGCGTCTTGACGGGAAGGTATCCCACCCTGTCTGTCGAAATTACGCGCGAGTGCCCACTTCGTTGCCCCGGGTGTTACGCCTACGAGGACATGCATTTGGGAGGCGGCATCAAGCTTCGACAGCTCGCTGACTTCAAAGGGGACGCTCTGGTCGCAGCAGTGCTGGCTCTTGTGAGACGGCATCGGCCGCTCCACCTCTCCATTGTCGGCGGCGATCCTCTCGTGCGCTTCCGGGAGGTAGACACCCTTCTTCCCTGCCTAAACCAGATGGGAATTTTTGTCCAATTGGTCACCAGCGCTTTCCGGCCGATCCCGCATTCCTGGGGACGACTGTCACGGCTGAACCTGGTGGTCTCAATCGATGGACTACAACCCGAACACGACGCGCGAAGAAGCCCGGCCACCTACGAAAGAATTCTCAAAAACATTACGGGACATCAGGTGATTGTTCATTGTACGGTCACTGGGCAGATGATGAAGAACACTGGATGTTTGGATGAGTTTCTCGCCTTCTGGTGTCCTCGCCCGGATGTCAAAAAAGTCTGGGTGAGCCTCTTCACACCCCAGCGCGGGATTCATTCCCCGGAATGTCTGACACCGGAGGAACGCGATCAGGCAATCGAGGATCTTCTCCGTCTGCGTCACAGGTTCTCGAAACTAGATATGGGAGAAGGCACAATCCGCGAGTTCGCCCATCCACCTCAGTCGCCGCAAGAGTGTATCTTCGCTCGAACCACTCTGAACCTTTCAGCTGACTTACGGACGAAGATTTCGCCCTGTCAGTTTGGCGGGGATCCAGACTGCTCCCGATGCGGATGTCTCGCCTCGATAGGCTTAGCCGCAATCGGCCACCATGAACTGCCCGGTGGAATTAGTGTGGGAGCGGTTTTTGAAGCGTCAGCTCGAATCGGTGAATGGGTTTCGAAACTCCGCATTGGCCATGCGTAGACGGAACGAAGGCCCCACTGTTACGAAGCGTTGTGTTTGATCCAACCGGAGCGACCGGTTTCTTCAGCTGCATCAGATCCCGCCGAAAGACCACAATTGCGCCGCCTCGCGACTTGTTGAAAATTCTGACGAGGATTTCGAAACTTCTTCCGCCAGAAGAAGCCAGCTATCATGCCACACAGCACTCTTGTCCACGGCATCGCTAGCCAACCGGCAGCCGAGGTGCTGCCTAAATTCCGGCGTCAGTTCTGGCGCGTGATGATAATATTCCGCTCGCTGCGCGGGGAGTCACGTCAACCATGGGTGTATTGGCCGATGTTCCCTACGACAAGCCCGTTCCCAGGTGAGGCAATGCAAGAAATCTCAACGAGGGACAAGGTATCAAAGACGAGAAAGCCCTTGAGAACTCGTATGAATCTCAAGGGCTTTGTAAGTCAAGTGAGGGGGAGAAGGAGCTAGCTAGCTGGTTGTTACTTCATCCCGGTCGAGTTCTTCGCTGTATTCGGCAGTTTCGGCAAACGCTTCCTCGCCAACTTCCTGCGCCGGCGGTGGCTCATCGGATTGCAGCCTCACGTTGCGGTAATGATCCATTCCAGTGCCGGCAGGGATGAGGCGTCCCATGATCACGTTCTCCTTCAATCCCCGCAGGTAGTCGATTTTTCCGCTGATGGAGGCCTCCGTCAAGACACGCGTGGTTTCCTGGAATGAAGCCGCCGAAATGAACGAATCGGTCGACAGCGATGCCTTGGTGATGCCGAGTAGCAACGGCCGTCCTTCAGCCGGTTTGCCATCTTCAGCGAGCGCGCGGTCGTTCTCTTCCTGGAAGCGGAACTTGTCCACCTGCTCTTCCAGCAGGAACTCGGTATCGCCGACTTCTTCGATCTTTACCCACCGCATCATTTGGCGCACGATCACTTCGATGTGCTTGTCGTTGATGTTGACACCCTGCAGTCGGTAGACTTCCTGGATTTCGTTCACCAGATAAGCCTGCAATTCCTTCTCGCCCAGCACGGCGAGGATGTCGTGCGGATTGAGCGGGCCGTCCATCAGCGGCTCGCCCGCCTTCACGGTTTCTCCTTCCTGAACATTAACGTGCACGCCGCGAGGCAACGAGTACTCGCGCTCCAGGTTGTCGTTAGTCACGAGAATCTTCCGGGTCCCCTTCGCGATGTCACCGTACTTGACGACGCCATCGATTTCCGTGATGACCGCAGTCTCGCGCGGCTTGCGGGCCTCGAAGAGCTCCACGACGCGCGGCAGACCTCCGGTGATGTCCTTGGTCTTGGTAGTTTCACGGGGGATCTTGGCCAAGATGTCGCCCGGATTCAGCTCGTCGCCATCCGACACCATAAGGTGGGCACGTTCGGGCATCAGGTATTTCTTAACGGTCTTGTGCTTGTCTGAACTTTTGATGACGATCTGCGGCTGACGTTTCTCATCCTGAGATTGGGTCACCACCCAGCGGGACAAACTGGTGACCTCGTCGACTTCTTCGGTCATGGTGACACCTTCCACCAGATCTTTGAACTGAATCGTGCCACCGACTTCGGTCAGGATGGCATAGGTGTACGGGTCCCATTCGACCAAGCTGTCGCCTTCCTTGACTTCGTCCCCTTCCTTGAACTTGATCTTGGCTCCATAAACCACTGAGTACTTCTCTTTCTCGCGCCCCTTTTCATCGACGACGGCAATCAAACCATTGCGGTTCATCACGACCAGATCGCCTTGCTTGTTCTGAACCGTGGTGAGGTTGATGAACTTCAGGGCACCGGCGTTCTTGGCGTCCAGTGTCGACTGCTCGGATACCCGGCTGGCGGTCCCCCCAATATGGAACGTGCGCATGGTGAGCTGCGTGCCCGGCTCGCCAATGGACTGGGCCGCGATGACGCCAACAGCTTCACCCAGCTCGACCATGGTTCCGGTGCCCAGGTTGCGCCCGTAACACCTCACACAGACGCCACGGCGCGACTCGCACGTGAGCACTGAACGGATCTTCACTCGCTCAACGCCGGCAGCTTGAATCTCGCTGGCCAGGTTTTCCGTAATTTCCTCGTTGACACCCACAATGGCATTGCCTTCGTAGTCCTTGATTTCGTCCAGCGAAACACGGCCTACGATGCGGTCTCGAAGCGGCTCGATGATTTCACCACTTTCCACGATGGGACCGACGTAGATGCCATTCAGCGTGCCACAGTCCTCTTCAGAAATGATCACGTCCTGGGCGACGTCCACTAGACGTCGCGTGAGGTAGCCGGAGTCCGCTGTCTTCAGCGCGGTATCGGCGAGACCCTTGCGTGCTCCATGCGTCGAGATGAAGTATTGCAACACGGTTAGCCCTTCGCGGAAATTGGCCTTGATAGGCGTTTCAATGATTTCCCCGGACGGTTTGGCCATCAGTCCGCGCATTCCGGCGAGTTGGCGAATCTGCTGTTTGGACCCGCGGGCGCCCGAGTCGGCCATGATGTAGATGGGATTGAACTCCACGCCCTCCCGGTTCTGCTTCTCGATGCCACGAATCATTTCATCGGCGACCTTCTCGGTGACGTTCGACCAGATCTCGATCACCTTGTTGTAGCGCTCTCCTTTCGTGATGGCACCTTCCTGATATTGCGACTCCACTTTCAGCACTTCACGCTCCGCCACCTCGACCAGCTTGCCTTTTTCGGATGGAATCAGCAGATCTTCGATACCAATGGAGATTCCGGCGCGAGTCGCATAGTGGAAGCCCAATGCCTTCACCTCGTCCAGCATTCTCACGGTCTTCTCCAACCCCAGCTTCAGGTAACAGTACTGCACGAGCTGCCCCAATCCCTTCTTCTTCAGCAGGCCATTGATGAACGGCATCTCCTCGGGCAGGTGATCATTGAGAATCACGCGTCCAACAGTCGTCTTCAGGAAGTCTTTCTCGAAACGGATCACTTCGGTGTGCAGGACGCTCTGGTCGTCGTAGGCAGTCGTGAGATCGATGACATCGCCCGTGTAACGATAGCGAATCGGCGTCAGCGTCTCCAGTTCGCCAGCTTCCATCGCCAGCAACACTTCCTCTGTGCTACCAAAGGCGCGACCTTCGCCCTTCGTGCCAGGCTTCGACATCGTCAGGTAGTAGCACCCTAACACTATGTCCTGAGTGGGGACCGCGATCGGCATGCCGTTCGAGGGAGAAAGGATGTTGTTCGACGAAAGCATGAGCACCGAGGCTTCTATCTGCGCTTCGGGCGACAGGGGAATATGCACCGCCATTTGGTCGCCGTCAAAATCGGCGTTAAAGGCCGTGCACACCAATGGATGGATCTGAATCGCTTTGCCTTCCACGAGTGTCGGCTCGAAGGCCTGAATGCCAAGGCGATGCAGCGTAGGAGCGCGGTTGAGCAGCACTGGATGCTCGCGAATGACTTCTTCGAGGATGTCCCACACGATGGGGTCTTGCTGCTCTACCATCTCCTTGGCGGCTTTGATGGTCGTGCAGTGCCCCGCCTGCTCGAGCCGGTTGTAGATGAATGGCTTGAAAAGCTCGAGGGCCATCCGCTTGGGAAGGCCGCACTGGTGCAGCTTCAGTTCAGGACCGACTACGATCACCGACCGGCCTGAATAGTCCACACGTTTTCCCAAGAGGTTCTGGCGGAATCGGCCCTGCTTTCCTTTGAGCGTGTCTGAGAGCGACTTGAGCGGCCGATTGTTGGCTCCGCGCAATACTCGGCCGCGGCGCCCATTGTCGAACAACGCGTCGACGGCTTCCTGCAGCATTCGCTTTTCATTGCGAACGATGACATCGGGCGCATGCAGTTCGATGAGCTTCTTGAGACGATTGTTGCGATTGATGACCCGGCGATACAGATCGTTGAGGTCAGACGTGGCGAACCGGCCGCCATCGAGGGGAACGAGAGGACGCAACTCCGGCGGAATGACGGGTATCACGTCGAGGATCATCCACTCGGGTTTGTTGCCCGACTTGCGAAATGCCTCCACCACTTTCAGCCGCTTGGAATACTTCAGCTTCTTTTGCTGCGAGGTCTCGGTCTTCATCTTGTGGCGCAGTTCGATGGAGAGCTCCTCGATGTCGATTTGTTTCAGCAGTTGCTTGATCGCCTCGGCACCCATCATCGCCGTGAACTTGCCGGCATGCTCCTCCATGAGCTGCCGATACTTCTCTTCTGTCAGCACTTCCTTTTCTTTGACTGGCGCGTCACCTACATCGATTACGACGTAAGCTTCGAAATAGAGAATTCGCTCCAGCTCGCGCAGGCTGATGTCGAGCAAGTGGCCGATGCGGCTTGGAAGTCCCTTAAAAAACCAGACGTGCGAGCAGGGACTGGCTAGCTCGATGTGGCCCAAGCGCTCACGGCGTACTTTGGACAGAGTGACTTCGACGCCGCACTTGTCGCAGATGACGCCGCGATGCTTCATCCGCTTGTATTTGCCACACAGGCACTCCCAGTCGGTAACCGGACCGAAAATCTTGGCACAGAATAAACCGTCACGCTCCGGCTTGAAGGTGCGATAGTTAATGGTCTCAGGCTTCGTGACCTCGCCTTTGGACCAGGAACGAATCTTTTCGGGAGAGGCCAGGCTGATCTTGATGCTGTCAAAATCAGCGATGACATTGGCTCGATCGTAGGGATTTTGTCGAAACAAAGTAAACCTCCTTGGGAGGAAAGAAATCAACTTCTTCGGTTCATCGCGGCCAGCCCTTAGCGGCTAGCCACTTTCTCGATTTAGGGGCAACGAGGATTGAAGATCGAGAATGGAGGATAGCCTTCAGGCCTATCCTCCATCTTCTCGATCCTCGTCCCTGCTAGTTTTCCTGATACTTCTTTAGCAGCTCCACGTCGAGGCAGAGGCTCTGCAACTCGCGGACGAGCACGTTAAAGGACTCAGGCAATCCGGGCTCAATGGCTGCTTCACCTTTCACAATGGCTTCGTAGATCTTGGCGCGGCCATAAACGTCGTCGGCCTTGGCTGTCAGCAGTTCCTGCAAGATATGTGCGGCTCCATAGGCTTCCAGCGCCCACACCTCCATTTCTCCGAATCGCTGACCACCAAACTGAGCCTTACCGCCGAGAGGCTGCTGCGTAATCAACGAGTAGGGACCAATCGAACGTGCATGGATCTTGTCGTCGACGAGGTGGGAGAGTTTCAGCATGTAAATGTAGCCGACGGTCACCTTTTGTTCGAAGCGTTCACCAGTCATACCGTCGTACAAATAGGTTTTTCCGGAGGTCGGCAGGTTCGCTTTTTCCAGCTGGAGCTTGATTTCCTTCTCGGTGGCCCCGTCAAACACGGGCGTTGCAAAATGGAGGCCCAACGCTTTGGCTGCCCAACCGAGATGGGTTTCGAGGATCTGCCCGACGTTCATACGAGATGGGACGCCAAGCGGATTGAGTACGATCTCTACCGGAGTTCCGTCTGGCAAATAGGGCATGTCCTCTTCAGGCAGGATGCGGGCGATCACACCCTTGTTTCCGTGACGGCCCGCCATCTTGTCGCCAACGGAGAGCTTGCGTTTCATGGCCACGTATACCTTGGCCAGCTTGATGACTCCGGGCGGCAGCTCATCGCCCTTTCGAAGCTTGGCAATCCGCTCATCATGCAGCTTCTGCAGCACATCGATCTGTCGGGCCGTCATCTCCTCGATCTCGAGGACCTGGTCGGCAACATCGACGTGTTTCTGGTCCGTCTTGACCCGGGCCAGATCTTTGGCGCTCAATCGTTGAATGATTTCGCGGGTGAGGGTCGTTTTCTTAGTCAGAATGCGCTTGCCGGAACGCTCGTTGACAAGATCTGCCGTTAGCACAGCTCCTTCAAGAAACTGGCACAAGCGCTTGTTTCGCTCGTCCGTCAGAATGCGAATTTCGTCGTTCAGGTTCTTCTCCAGCTTCTCGATTTCTCCGTTCTCGATCGCTTTGGCTCGCTCATCTTTGTCTTGTCCCTTCCTCGAAAAGACTTTCACTTCGACCACCACACCTTCGATACCGGGCGGTGTGATCAGCGAGGCATCACGGACGTCTCCGGCTTTCTCACCGAAGATAGCACGCAGCAGCTTCTCTTCGGGCGTCAGCTGAGTTTCGCCTTTCGGCGTCACTTTGCCAACCAGTACGTCGCCAGGCTTAACGTTGGCGCCCATCCGAATGATGCCGCTCTCATCCAGATCGCGCAAGAAGCTCTCGCTCACGTTCGGAATATCGCGCGTGATTTCTTCGGGCCCGAGCTTGGTATCGCGGGCTTCGATCTCAAACTCCTCGATATGGATCGAGGTGTAGTAATCATCTTTGATGAGTCTCTCGCTCACCAGAATTGCGTCTTCAAAGTTGTACCCGCGCCAGGGCATAAACGCCACCAACACGTTGCGGCCCAGCGCCAGCTCGCCCAGTTCTGTGCAAGGCCCATCGGCTAGAACCTGACCGGAATGGACCCGATCGCCTTTGTGGGCGATGGGTTTTTGGTTGATGCAGGTATTCTGATTCGACCGCTTAAACTTCTTGAGCTGATAGATGTCGGCACCCACTTCACGTGATAGTTGCCCGTTTTCGGCCGTATCCACACGCACGATGATGCGCTCCGAGTCGACGCTGTCCACGACACCGGAACGTCGGCACAGGACCACTGCTCCGGAGTCATGGGCGGTCACCTTCTCCATTCCGGTGCCCACGTAAGGCGCATCGGCACGCAGCAGAGGCACAGCCTGGCGCTGCATATTAGACCCCATTAGCGCGCGATTCGCGTCGTCGTTCTCAAGGAACGGGATGAGCGAAGCCGCCACACTAACCAACTGCTTGGGCGAGACGTCAATGTAGTCGATCTCTTCGCGGTTCTTCAGCACGAAGTTACCTGCCTGACGAGCGTTTACCAGCTCCGATACGATGTTGCCTTCCTCGTCCAGCTCAACGTTGGCCTGAGCAACAATGTACTTGTCCTCTTCCCAGGCCGTGAGGTAGAAGGAATAGGGTTCATACTCGGCCGGCCGCTTTTTCCCCCGAAGAGACTTGTTCTCGTTCTCGACGACACTCTTTTCGAGATGCTCGCCAATCTTGAAATCGGAGTCGCCACCGTTGCTTACGGTGACGTAGTCGACAACTTTCCCATTCTTGACTTTCCGGTAAGGGCTCTCAATGAAGCCAAACTCATTGATCCGAGCATAGCAGCTGAGCGAAGAGATGAGTCCGATATTCGGACCTTCCGGCGTTTCAATCGGGCAGATTCGGCCGTAGTGCGTAGTGTGCACGTCGCGAACCTCAAACCCGGCTCGTTCGCGACTCAAGCCACCCGGACCGAGCGCGGAAAGACGCCGCTTGTGCGTAATTTCGGAAAGCGGGTTCGTCTGATCCATGAACTGCGATAGCTGACTGGAACCAAAAAACTCACGCACTGCCGCCATGACGGGCTTGGCATTAATCAGATCATGCGGCATTGCCGTGGACATTTCCTGATAGACCGACATCTTCTCCTTGATCGCCCGTTCCATGCGCACCAGACCGATGCGGAACTGGTTCTCTAACAACTCACCCACCGCACGAACGCGCCGATTCCCGAGGTGATCGATGTCGTCCACAATCCCAATGCCTTTGCGCAGTTTGAGCAAGTAGCGAATAACGGCGTAAAAGTCCTCTGGCTCGAGGGTCCGCTTGTCCAAAGGTGAGTTCAGATCGAGTTTGATGTTGAATTTCAGCCGACCCACGCGGGAGAAATCATACTTGCGCGCATCGAAGAACATACCCTCGAACAGGTTTGTGGCGGTCTCGAGCGTCGGAGGATCACCGGGCCGCATCTTGCGGTAGATCTCGATCAAGGCTTCCTGCGTCGTTTTGATACTGTCCTTTTTCATCGTCTGGCTCAGGACGACGCCGACATCGTCGCGCTCAGGATTGAAGGCCGAGAATTCGGTGATACCGGCATCAATGACGGCGGCAATTGTATTCGGCTTCAGCTCCTGGTTGGACTCCAGAAGCACCTCGCCTGTTTCCTTGCTCACCACATCCGCAACAGTGAAGCAACCTTCGAGGTCATTCGGAGAGATCTCCACCTGCGTGATGTGGGATTTGGTGATCAGGTTGTAGAGGCTGTGCGAGATCTTCTTGCCAGCATGGCAAATGATTTCCTTGGTCTTAGGATTGACGATGTCGTGCGACACCTTGATGCCAATCAGGTTTTCTGAAACATTCCAATACAACTTGTTGTTGGAAATGCTAATCAGGTCGGTCTTGTAGAAGGTGCGGATCAATTCTTCATCTGACTTCAATCCCAAAGCGCGCAGGAAAATCGTACCTAGGAATTTGCGTTTACGGTCGATTCGAACGTAGAGAATGTTCTTTTGATCATACTCAAACTCGACCCACGAACCGCGATAGGGGATGATCTTGCCGAGGAAGTAGGTCTTGGCGTTGGCAGACTCGAAGAACACCCCGGGCGAACGATGTAGCTGGCTGACGATCACGCGCTCCGTGCCGTTGATAATAAACGTGCCATTCTCGGTCATCAGCGGGATTTCACCGAAGTAGACCTCCTGCTCTTTGATGTCGCGGATGGCCTTCTGGCCCGTATCGGGGTCCTTGTCGAATATGGTCAAACGGATCGTGACCTTGAGCGGAGCAGCATACGTCATGCCTCGTTCCTGGCATTCTGCCATGTCATATTTGAGTTTCAGGCTGACCGGATCACCGCAGCGATTGCAAAACGTTGAGATGTTCCGGTTGAACGTGCCACACTTCGGGCAAACCACGTCGTCAATTGCGAACGGATTGGTGATAATCACGCCGCCGCAGGAGCGGCAACTGCTGCGCAGGTGCGAAAGCCCCTTTAGATTCGTGCATTTGCACTCCCAGTTACCAATCGAGAAGTCGACGAACTCCAAAGACGACACGCCTCGGAAATCGCTGATGGGGAAAACCGAGTTAAAAACTGCTTGCAGTCCGATGTCCTCTCGCTCCCCCGGTAGGAGGTTCATTTGAAGGAAACGCTCGTAAGACTTCTTCTGAACTTCAATGAGGTTGGGAATCTGAATCGAGGTCAGGATCTTGGAGAAATTGACCCGTTCTCTCACCTTCCCATTTGATGCGACTGGCATCTTTTTGACTCCTTAAAGAACCGGCAACATCGCCAAGTTCTTCGATAACTTCAGAATTTTGGGTGAATAGACTTCGGATTTGGCCGCTTGCGGGAAAAAGGAAAGGGGGAAGCACACTTTCCCCTTAAGAGACTGAGATCGAGATTGAAGTTTGAAGTTCGAATTTCCGGCCAATCGGAACCTGATTACTTGAGTTCGACAACCGCTCCTGCGTCAGCGAACTTCTTCTTAATGGCTTCCGCTTCGTCCTTGCTGACCCCTTCCTTCAGTGTCTTCGGGGCACCGTCCACCAGGTCCTTGGCTTCTTTCAATCCCAAGCTGGTGACTTCGCGGACCACTTTAATAGTATTGATCTTGTTGGAGCCCACATTGGTCAGAACAACGGTGAACTCGGTCTTCTCTTCGGCGGGAGTCGCCCCTCCACCACCCGCTCCCGCCGCAGAAGCCACAACGACAGGCGCCGCAGCGGCAGCAGATACACCAAACGCTTCTTCCAGTCCCTTCACCAGTTGAGCCGCGTCGAGCAGACTCAACTCTTTGATCTCGTCCAGGATCTTTTGAACCTTGTCAGACATTCAAGTCCTCCTCACTTATGTGAATTAGAATTCCAAAGAAATCGTCCTCTTCCAGTGTTGCGATCCGAGTTCCTCACAGCGATGGGGTGGTGAAAGTTTGAAATGAGGACTCTTCCCACCACTCCATCATCCCACGCTCCCATATTGCGTTCGATCGCTATTCCTTGAACTTCTTCTGCTCGCTTGCTTGGTTGAGAACCACCGCCAGATTTCGTGGTACTGCCGACATGGCACTGGCCAAACGTTGCGCCTGTGCCTTCACCAGAAACATGAGCTTGGAAATCAATTCTTCCTTCGAGGGGAGATCAGCAATCTGGTCCAGGTCAGCTAGGTTGATGACTCGCCCCTCTATAATTCCGGCCTTGAAGACGAAGAGCGGATTGTTTTTTGCGTAGGTCGTCAGCGCCTTTACAAGCGCGACAGGATCCTTTTCGTTGTAAACGACCGCGTTAGCTCCCGCGAAAATGTCTTTCAACAGTTCAACAACAGTGTCCTTGCAGGCGCGTTGGGCTAGCGTGTTCTTGACGACTTTGTATTTTGAGCCGCTGGCCCTCACGCTGCGCCGTAACTCGCTGTCCTGACTCACTGTCAGGCCTTGAAACCCGGCTACAAACAGGTTCTTGGCTGCCTTGAATTCCGCGCTAAGCGCTTCAATTTCCTTGTTTTTTTCGTCTCGGTTCATCAGTCATTCCTCTTGAGATCCCCCTTGCTGGTGCGGGTGCGAGGGCCGCCCGGGGCTCAATCGAAGTCATGGATTGGTCCGACCTTGAGGCATCCCCCTCGCGATGGCGGCCACCATGCCTCTTCAAATTCAAAGGGGAATTGGTCTACCGGTCGAACGTGACCGCATCCACCTGGACTCCAGGACCCATGGTGGAACTGACATAGATGCTGCGAACGTACTTTCCTTTTGCTGCTGCGGGCTTGGCTTTGACAACGGAGTCAATTAGTGTCCGGGCATTGTCGATAAGCTTCTCTGCGCTAAAGGAAGCCTTTCCAACAGGTGTGTGAATGATTGCGGTCTTATCGACCCGAAATTCCACTTTACCTGCCTTGATTTCCTGAACTGCTTTGCCGAGGTCGAACGTCACCGTACCAGTCTTTGGATTTGGCATCAGCCCCTTCGGCCCCAAAATCTTTCCCAGCTTTCCTACCGACTTCATCACGTCGGGAGTGGCAATCAGCGCATCGAAGTCCAGCCACCCTTCCTGAATCTTGCCGACCAGTTCTTCACCGCCGACCTGGTCTGCACCAGCGGCTTCGGCTTCTTTGATTTTCTCGCCGGAGGCAATCACACAAACTCTCTTGCTCTTGCCGAGTCCGTGCGGAAGAACAACCGTGCCTCTGACCATCTGATCGGCGTGTTTGGGATCGACACCCAATCGCATGGCAAGTTCCACGGTTTCGTCGAACTTGGCAGTGGCCATCTGCTTGACAAGCGGGAGGGCCTCCTCGAGCTTATAAGCCTTGTTTTCAATCAGACTCTTCGCCTTTCTGAATCGTTTGCCAACGCGACCCATCTTTGCTCCTTAGCTCGCAATTTCGATACCCATACTTCGGGCAGTGCCTTTGACAATCTTGATGGCTGCCGTCAGATCATGAGCGCTTAAGTCGGCCAGCTTCAACTTAGCGATATCTTCAACCTGCTTCTCCGTTACTTTCCCCACCTTATTCTTATTGGGCTCACCCGAGCCTTTGGCAATGCCACAGGCTCGCTTCAGCAAGACCGAAGCCGGGGGGGTCTTTGTCACAAACGAATACGAACGATCGGCATAGACCGTGAGGACCACCGGAATGATCAGCCCCTCCTGATCCTTGCCAGAAGTCTTGGCATTAAAGGCCTTACAAAAATCCATAATGTTGACGCCGTGTTGCCCTAGAGCTGGACCAACGGGAGGCGCCGGCGTGGCCTTCCCTGCGGGAATTTGCAGCTTGATGTAACCGGTTATTTTCTTTGCCATTTGGAATTTCCACTCTCGTTTGGCTCACAACATGAGCGATGCGACGTCGCGTCCGCGGAACCTGTGAAAAAGGTCAGAGCGCCATTTGCCCTGGAGGTCGCATTATCGACTGTAGTCGCGTCGGCCATCTCTACATCTTCTCCACTTGCAAGTAGTCCAATTCCACGGGAGTCTGTCGCCCGAAGATGGTCACCATTACCTTGAGTGTGTTTCGATCCTCGTTCAACTCATCCACCGTCCCCGTGAAGGTGTTAAAGGGACCATCGATGATCTTGACGGATTCCCCCTTCTCAAAGGTTAACTCGACCTTGGGTTTTTCCGCCGTCGCTTCAGCGTGGTAAATGATCTGATCGACCTCCTGCTGACTCAAAGGAGAAGGCTTCTGACCAGATCCGACAAATCCCGTGACGCGCGGGGTATTTTTCACAATGTGCCAAGCCCGGTCCGTCATATCCATCTCGACCAGCACATAGCCTGGGAATGTCATCTTAGAACTCGTAACCCGCTTGCCCCCCTTCATCTCAACAACGTCTTCAGTGGGCACGATGATTTCTCCGAACTCTTCCTCCACTCCAAATGCTTGAATCCGGCTTCGGAGACTTTCGGCAACCTTTCTCTCAAATCCAGAGTAAGTATGGACGATGTACCACTGCTTTGGCATTACTGTTTCCCTGAATAGTTCCATTTTGAGCCTTCGCAAGTCTTGCCGAAGACCCGCTTACCTAAAGAGTCGAAAAATTTGGTCCACACCCAGGCGCAAGATCAGGTCAACTAGCCCTAAATAGACTCCGAAAAAAAACACTGCACAGATCACGACCACCGTAGTTCCGTAAACTTCCTTCCGTCCTGGCCAGGAAACCTTCTTCAGCTCGGCTCGCACCTCGGCAAAGAACTGCTGAAGCTGTCGCAACTTCAATTTTTCGTACAACGATGTGCGTCCAACGAGGGTTTCGGCTGACATAAACGTATGGTAATTGGCAGGCCAGGAGGGACTCGAACCCCCAACATCCGGTTTTGGAGACCGGCGCTCTACCAATTCGAGCTACTGGCCTGCAGAGGTAATGAAATGTGCGCTTTCCCGAAAACTGGACTGCTCCTCCGTTACAAAGTGGGACTCGTTTTTCATCCGTTCCGGCGCCGCCATGGACTGCACGAACGGCTCATGGTTGCTTACTTGGTTTCCCGATGCACTGTGTGATGTCTGCAGGTAGGGCAGAACTTCTTAAACTCCAGCCTGGCCGTGGTCTTCTTCTTGTTCTTGGTGGTGGAATAGTTGCGATTCTTGCATTCGTTGCACTGTAAGGTAATGATATCTCGCATTTTCGTTCAGCTCAACTGCAAAAGCGCAGTCTCAAGGTGCGCCGCCATCCAACGGCTGAAACAAAGTAAGGGAAGGTTATGGAAGCCGAGCTCATCATTACTCTACGTTTCCTATACGCCGTCCCTCATGTTTCCTGTCTGACGCCACCCGCAGGTTTAGGCCAAAATCTCGGTCACAGTTCCAGCGCCCACGGTTCGGCCCCCTTCCCGGATCGCAAACCGCAACCCCTTCTCCATCGCAATCGGCGCAATCAGCTCGATCTCCAACGACACGTTGTCGCCCGGCATCACCATCTCGGTCCCCTCCGGTAGCTTCGCCACCCCCGTCACGTCGGTCGTCCGAAAATAAAACTGCGGCCGATACCCATTGAAAAACGGCGTGTGCCGCCCCCCCTCTTCCTTCGTCAAGATGTAAGTCTCTGCCTTGAACTTCGTGTGCGGCGTAATCGAACCCACCTTCGCGATCACTTGCCCCCGCTCCACCGCCTCCTTGTCGATCCCCCGCAGCAGTAACCCCACATTGTCTCCCGCTACCCCTTCGTCCAGCAGCTTCTTGAACATCTCGACACCCGTCACCACACTCTTCTGCGTCGGCCGGATCCCCACTATCTCCACCTCTTCCCCCACCTTCACCTTCCCACGATCCACCCGCCCCGTCACCACCGTCCCCCGTCCCGATATCGAAAAAATGTCCTCGATCGGCATCAAAAACGGCTTGTCCACCTCCCGCTGCGGCAACGGCACGTACTTGTCCACCGACTCCATCAACTCTTCCAACTTCTTCTCCCACTCCGCCTCCCCATTGATCGCCCCCAGCGCACTCACCCGCACTACCGGTACCTCGTCCCCAGGAAACTGGTACTTGCTCAGCAGCTCCCGAACTTCCAGCTCCACTAAATCCAATAGCTCCGCATCGTCCACCGCATCCACCTTGTTCAACGCCACCACAATGTAGGGCACCCCCACCTGCCGCGCTAACAAGATGTGCTCCCGCGTCTGCGGCATCGGCCCGTCCGTCGCCGCCACCACCAATATCGCCCCGTCCATCTGCGCCGCCCCCGTAATCATGTTCTTGATGTAGTCAGCGTGCCCCGGACAGTCCACGTGCGCATAGTGCCGCTTCGGCGTCTCATACTCCACATGCGCCGTCGCGATCGTGATCCCCCGCTCCCGCTCCTCCGGCGCGTTGTCAATCGAATCGAAACTCCGAAATTGTACCTTCGGGTTCTTCTTCCCCAATACCTTCGTGATCGCAGCCGTCAGCGTCGTCTTGCCGTGATCAATGTGCCCAATGGTCCCAATGTTCACGTGTGGCTTGCTGCGATCAAATTTCTCCTTCGCCATCGCTCTCTCCTTGCTTGCCTAGCCCTGCCCTCTGCTGAGTATTCAACGTTTTGATTGCACTGCAAGTGAACACACCACGTGCGGGACTTCCCGTGTGAGGTCAAAGAGAAAATGGAGCCCACGACCAGGATTGAACTGGTGACCTCGTCCTTACCAAGGACGCGCTCGTACCAACTGAGCTACGTGGGCTCACTTTGGAGCGGGAGACGGGGATCGAACCCGCGACCAACAGCTTGGAAGGCTGTGACTCTACCACTGAGTTACTCCCGCCCATTAGAGCAGATTTGAAAGGGATCCGCTTGCCGCCGGAAATCCTGTGGACAGGATCCGGTCCGGCAACGCGTCTCCAGCACCCTGGAATCTCAATAGCTGGTGGAGAGAGGAGGATTCGAACCTCCGTAGCTCGCAAGGAGCGGCAGATTTACAGTCTGCTGCCATTAACCACTCGGCCATCTCTCCTATGCCCCCGAGAGCTGTCAAAATCTCCTCATTTCTCCCTCACCTGCCGTTGACCAAGCTTCCGCTCAAGCGCAAACGGGGGACATCCGCCCCAGTGGTCGTTCCCGCGCCCAGCAGGAGAAGATCGTTGGTGTGGGAATACCAGATGGTCCTGTCGATCGGATTTCTCACAGCTTCCGTTCAACGGGAAGCATGAACTCTTGGCAAAATAGCGTCTTTGGAGCTGGCGAAGGGACTTGAACCCCCGACCCGCTGATTACAAATCAGCTGCTCTACCAACTGAGCTACGCCAGCCCGTTGGCAAAACTAGAAATGTAACAGAAAGGGCCCAAATCCGCAACAGAGAATTCTTGATCTTTAGTCCTTGGATACCTTTTTGAGGGTCGATGGAAACCCTCGCACCCAAGCACTTATTTTTCCTCCCCTTTGGCGCCCTTCCGTTGCCTCAGCACTTCAAAAAGGACGATACCCGCCGAGACAGAAACGTTTAGCGAATGGATGGCGCCGGGGGTGGGAATAGAAACCAGAAAGTCGCAAGTCTCCCGAACCAGTCTGCGAAGGCCCGAATTCTCATTGCCAAAGACTAGGCCCAAAGGAGTGTCATAGTTCAGGTCGTGGTAGGTTCTGGCTTGGCTAGTTTCAACCCCAACAATCCACAGACCAGTCGCCTTCATCTGTTTCAGCGCGCTGACGACGTTCGTTACTTTGGCTATTTTCAAGTGGTCAAGCGCCCCTGCGGCCGTCTTGGCCACCGTGGCCGACAACCCAGCGGCGTGATCCTTGGGAATAACCACCGCCTCAACCCTGGCTGCAGCACAGGTCCGCAAGATTGCACCAAGATTGCGTGGGTCCTCTATGGAATCCAGTACTGCGATCAGCGGAAGAGGACCGAGACTTCCCAGGACATCCTCCAGGGCAACCGAGGCCCGGACAGCGCAAACAGCCAGGACTCCCTGGTGTGTACCCCATTCACTTTTGTGATCGAGGGACGAGCGAGGTTCAAACTTAACGGAAATGCCTAGGCGGCGAGCTAGGTCGATGATCTCCTGAACGTTGCGGCTCAATGTGCCCTGGGCGACGACAATCCGCTCAATCGCTCTCGACTTGGCCTTCAAGCATTCAAGGACCGGATGAATTCCAAAGATGACATCCATGACCGATGGGTAAACGTACAAAACCGCGGGTTGGCACGAACGAACTCGGCTCGGGCGTCAGATCAGTGGCGAGCATCAAGCGCCACTGTGAAGGAAGAAACTCGTTCCTGGCAGTTCATGACCCGCTTGCCAAGTTCCAGCCGGCTTCCCCTCTCAAAAAGCGGCAACAATTTTTCCAGCTCTGGCCCAGAGTCGCTTCCCGTTAACGCGACACGAATAGGGTGAAAGAGCTGCTTCCCCTTTTTTTTGGTTTTGGCTTTCACGGCTCCCACGATTTCCTTCCAATCGCGCTGCACGTCTATGTCAGGATGGGACAGTTCGTCGTTGAGCGCCCTGACTACTTCCTCGGCTCCGTCCTCCTCAAGGACCTGTCGAACCCCTTCCGTTCGTATCGCTTCAGTCGGATTGAACTCGAAAATAAACGTCGCTTTCGCCGGAACCTGGCTCAGGTGATCCACACCCGGCAGCAGAGCATCGACAAGTTGACCGATCCAGTCTCGAACTTCATCATTCATCGTTGCGATGAGTCCCGCCTCCTCCAGAAAAGGGACGACCAAATAGAACAAGCGGACAGAGTCGCACTCTTTGAGGTAATGGCGATTGATCCAGTACAGCTTGTTCAAATCAAACACCGCAGCACTCCTGGAAACGCTTTCCAGCTCAAAGGACTGGATCAAATCCTCCAACGGCATGATTTCGTTTTGGTCTTCTTTGGGAGCCCAACCCAGCAGCGCCAAGTAATTCACTAGGGCTTCGGGAAGGATCCCCATATCCTGCAGATTCTTTACAGAAGTTGCTCCGTGGCGCTTGCTCAAACGAGTGTGGTCGCTGCCCAGAATCGTTGAGAGATGAGCGAAGCAGGGCAACGGCCAGCCGAAGGCCTCATAAATCAGCACCTGTTTTGGCGTGTTGGACAGATGATCGTCCCCACGAATTACGTGCGTGATCTGCATCTGCGCGTCGTCCACAACAACGGCATAGTTGTAAGTCGGCAGACCGCTGGAGCGGATCAAAATTGGATCGCCAATGACTTCACTGGAAAACTCCATGGCGCCATGGACGAGATCTTGAAAACGAATCTGGCCTAAACGGACTTTCAGACGGATGACCGAAGGCTGTCCCGCCTCCAATCGTCGTCGCCCCTCCTCCGGCGCCAGCGCCTGGCACGTTCCCGGATACTTCCATGGAATCCCCGCCGCTTCGGCCTTTCTCGCTTGTTGTTCCAACTCCTCCTGGCTGCAGAAACAGTGATAAGCCTGTCCGCCCCTAACCAGCTGGGCTGCCTTTTCCTTGTAGAGGTTCAGCCGATCACTTTGCCGGTAAGGACCGAAGGGGCCTCCTATGTCAGGGCCTTCGGCCCACGTGAGCCCCAGCCACCTCAAGTCTTCGTAGATCAGACTCTCGAAGCGCTGTTCGGAACGGCCGATGTCGGTGTCTTCAATTCGGAGAACAAATTGTCCGCCTGTTTTTCGGGCAAACAACCAATTGAAGATGGCGGTGCGCACGTTTCCAACGTGCAAGTGGCCGGTGGGGCTAGGAGCAAATCTGACACGGGAGCTCATGGGGAAGGGTAGTTAAGTTAGGAACTTCGATTGAACTTGGAAGGCCGTTTCTGACAGGCGATTGCTACGTGGTAGCCCTTCTGTTATCTGGTAGAACAAAAGTCGCAGGGGTTTGACAAAGGCGTCAGGGACTCGAGTCGTCAGTCCTGCGATCGGTTGCTCGCTCACTCAAACACGCGACCCTGCTCATCGCTCATCGTACTCTAACACATGGTACCATCGGAGAAAATGAGCCTGCGTTACGAGCGTTCCTGCTGGATGAGCAGTTCCGCTAAGGGAAGATCTGCCGGCTTAGTGATCTTGATGTTGGCTTCGCTCCCTCGCAAAACGGTCACTGAGTAACCCAGCCTTTCAACCAGACAAGCCTCATCAGTGGCGTAAAAACTCTCGGCTTGGGCTCTCTCGAATCCCTCCTTCAAAAGGGCATAACGAAAGGCCTGGGGCGTCTGAACCAGCACGAGCCTGTCTCGGGGAAGCGTAGCCGTCACGATATTCTTCTCAATTTGCTTGACCGTGTCGGTACAAGGGACAGCCAGAATCGCACTGCCAGACCTCTGGGCTTGCTGGATCACTGCCTCGATGGAAGCCAGCTCCACAAAGGGTCTTACGGCGTCATGAACCACAACAACATCCGTCGCGGGATTGACTTCCTGGAAACCTGCGTAGACAGAATCCTGACGATGAACTCCGCCGGCCACCAGCCGTACGAACGATGCCAGTCCTTCTTTCTCGAGAACCGGTTCAAATGAACTGATGTCAGACTTGCGCATCGGCACGATCGCCTGTCGAATGGACCGGCAACCAGCAAATTTGCGCAAAGTGTGAATGAGAATTGGAGACCCTGCCAGCGAGAGAAGCTGCTTCGGGCTGCTCGACCTCATACGAGTCCCAGCGCCGGCAGCAGGAATAATGGCGACGGCGTTCATTGCTGGTTGACGGCTTCGATCTTGGGAGCGTGCGATCTATCCTCGTATCGCCCGAAGATCATCTTTCCGGCGGTCGTCTGGAGAACACTGGTGACCGAAGTATCAATCGTTTTGCCGATCATTTTTCGGGCGTTGTCCACAACCACCATCGTGCCGTCATCGAGGTAGGCGACACCCTGATTGTATTCCTTCCCTTCCTTCAGGATGAAGACCTTCATCACTTCTCCGGGAAGCACGACGGGTTTGAGGGAATTGGCGAGTTCGTTGATGTTCAAGACTTCTACACCTTGGAGCTGGGCCACCTTGTTGAGGTTGAAATCGTTGGTAACGATCTTACCCTCGATCTCCTTCGCCAACTCGATCAGTTTCAGGTCGACTTCCCGAATGCCCGGATAATCTGTTTCAACGACCTGAACGGTAAGTCCGGCCATCTTCTGGATGCGCTGGAGAATGTCTAACCCCCGTCTGCCTCGGTTGCGCTTGAGCGAATCCGCCGAGTCGGCCACCTGCTGAAGTTCTCGCAACACGAACTGGGGGAGGACCAAAACGCCGTCGACAAAGCCGGTCTCACAGATGTCGGCGATTCGGCCGTCGATGATGACGCTGGTGTCGAGGAGCTTATAGCTCTTCTTCACGGGACGTTCGCCACCGAAAAGGCCGCCGAAAGCCGCGAGGTTGAGCAAGTCCCCTTTGCTGGCGCCTGAGACCAGTCCTACATATCCCATCAAAAGAAATAGGCTGATCTGCAGAAACGAAAGCGTGCGGGGCTCGATGGAAGTCTTGGACAGCACGCTGCTAATCATCGTGGCCCCGAAGATTCCCAAAGTGGAACCAACAGCCGCACCGATCAACCGTTTCAGAGAAGCTCTCCGCAGCCGCGCTTCAAAGAGAATGATGGCCGCGGCCCCAAGTGCCCCGCAAAGCGTGGAAATCCCTTTTGGGAGTCCGAAGGGCTGAAAATAATGAGAGGTAACTGTCAAAACAATTGCAAAGATGAGCCGAACCACTGCCATCTCAAGCAAGCAACTCCACCCCTTTCCAGAAACCAGGCAGGAAGGGCTACCCTGTCACTGGCAGGCCGATATAGAAACGACTTCTAACTACCTGAGGGCGTCAATCAAACAACACTTCCAGAGATTCCTGAACTGAGCGAACAGGAATCAGTTCGATATCGGGCTGGGAATCCAGCTTCGGGAGGCTGTTGTGCGGCACGATACACTGTCTGAACCCCATCGTCGCTGCCTCGCGAATTCTCAGCGGTGTCTGGCTCGTGGAACGGACCTCACCAGCCAAGCCGACCTCTCCAAAGATCACGACGTTCGGAGCAATGGCGCGATTGCGATAACTGGACACAATCGCCGCCACGATTCCTAAATCGGCCGCTGGCTCATCAATCGTTAGGCCTCCTGCCACATTCACATACACGTCGCTGCCGGCCAGATGAAGGCCCAGCCGCTTTTCCAGCATGGCAAGGAGCAGCGAGACTCGATTGGCATCCACGCCGGCAGCCATTCTCCGAGGGCTGGCATAGTTAGTGCCGCTCACCAAAGCCTGCAACTCTACGAGCATGGGCCTCGATCCTTCCACACAGCCAATCACAACGGATCCAGCAGCCCCGCTTGGTCTCTCAGCAAGGAAAAGCTTGGAGGGGTTCTCAACGGGTATCAGGCCCTCGGGTGTCATTTCGAACACGCCCAACTCATTCGCAGCTCCAAACCGATTCTTTACGGTTCGAACGATTCGATGGCTGTGATACCTTTCGCCCTCAAAGTATAGCACCGTGTCAACAATGTGTTCAAGAGACTTGGGACCCGCCAGTGACCCGTCTTTGGTAATGTGCCCGACCAAAAATGTAGGAATCGAGCGCTGTTTGCTCAGAAACAGAAACTGGGTCGCCACTTCCCGCACCTGACTGATGGATCCCGGCGCTGAGCTGAGCTTTTCAGAGTAGACGGTCTGTACAGAATCCAAAATAATGACTTGCGGACCAAGGCGGTCCACACTCTCGAGGATCCGTTCCAAACAGGTTTCGGTGAGAAGGAAGAGGCAGTCAGGCTTGATCCCCAGACGATCACCCCTCATCTTAATCTGTTTTTCGGACTCCTCCCCTGAAACGTATAACAGACGCCTTCCCCCTCGTTGCATGAGCTCGGCTGCCTGCAGCAGGAGGGTAGACTTGCCAATGCCCGGGTCACCTCCTAGCAGAACTAGCGAACCCGAAACCACTCCACCTCCCAGCACTCGGTCGAACTCGACAATTCCCGATGTGAAGCGGACCTGCTCCTTACTGGAGACATCCTGGAACGCCACCGGCGAAAGACTCTCGCCAACCCTCCGGCCAGTGCCGGAGGTGGGTAACACGCGGACCATCTCCTCGGTGATGCAATTCCACGCGCCGCAGTCGGGACACTTTCCCATCCATTTGGTGAGAATGTAGCCACAGTTTTGGCAAACGTAAGTGGACTTGGGTCTGGTCATAATGGACTGGTGATCGAGCGTCCAAGAAGGGTACTAAACCACACGAAGCCTCTTCGTGTCCCTTCGTAGATCATTATTCATAGTCGAACTCATATCTGCGATGATCCGGAATCATCAATGTAAATTCTGGGCACTCGCGATCCGATGCGACAAAGGATTTCATACGGGATCGTTCCAGCCAGTCGGCCCACCTCCTCGGCCCGGATTTCCCGGTCACCCTGTTTTCCGATGAGAACAACTTCGTCACCCACTTGGGGGGACGTGATCTGTGTCACATCAATCAGAGTGAGATCCATGCTGATTGTGCCGACAATCGGTGCTTGCCGTCCCTGAATGAGTACCTGGCCGCGATTTGATAGAGAACGCAACAATCCATCGGTGTATCCGACCGGCAGTGCTGCGATCACACTATCCCGACTCACTGTGTACGTGTCCCCGTATCCGATGGCACTCCCACTCTTGATGCTGCGAACTTGCATGACTCGTGTCTTCCAACTAAGCACCGGGTTGATGCTCAACTCGACCGCCGGAGTTGGCAAAGGATTGATACCATACAGCACAAGTCCAGGTCGAACGGCATCAAACCAGCTTTCTTTCAAATTCAGAATTCCCGCGCTGTTAGCCGCGTGACGCCAGTCGACACGGATCCCACTTTGTTCGGCGAAAGTCAGAATCGTTCTGAAACGCCCAATCTGAGCCTCATTGGAGCGACTCTGTGAATCTTCAGCTGAACTCAAGTGGGTGTAGACACCTTCGCAACGGGTCCACGAACTCTTGACGCCCCTCTGAAGAAGAACGAGAGCCTCCTCCAACTCAACTCCCAAGCGAGACATTCCGGTGTTAATCTTCAGATGGTAAGCTACGCTTCGTTTCGCGCGAGAAGCAGCCTGCTCCAGCTGGTCGAGCAACTGAAGTCGATAAATGGCTGGGGTCAGCTCATACCGAATAATTTCATGTTCCTGACCTGGCCAAAAACCGTTCAGCAAAAGCACGGGGCATCTTATGCCAGCATGCCTGATGGCCATCGCTTCTTCGAGTATGGCCACTGCCAGCATATCAACCCCTAATTTGGTAAGCCGCCGAGCCACGGGAATGGCGCCGTGCCCATACGCATCCGCCTTGATGACTGCCACAATCTTGACGTGCCCCGGCAAGAAGCGTCGCAGAGCCAGAAAATTCCTGTCGAGCCGGTTCAAATCCACTTCGGCCCAGGTGGGACGTTTGCCATCAAGGGAATCCAAGAAGTTCATTGCCGAGAGGGTGACATTCTGGAAGATAGCTCCAAGATCGGTAACTTCAACGCTCTTCACCTAACGGCCGCTTACTAACTTACTTTAGATAGCACAATCGTGATAAAGCCCGAAAGATTTTCTAGAGTTCATCTGTTGTTCCTGCCCAACGCAGGTAAGCCTGTTCGGTCGGGATGCCGTCGTGCTTAACGCGAATCTTGTCACGCAAGACGTCTTGCGAATTTTTCTTGCAGGTGCGCCCTCAAAGAGGGCATGCTCAGTCATTTCTGGCGGATGCCCGCCAGAACCACTGGCCCCAGCTCAGCTCCCAGCGAGCGCTCGGCGCGTTTGTGGCGTGCTGTCAAGGTCTGAGTAAAGCGGGATCCGAGAAAGCCATCAAGGAGCACAACATGAACAGCCCAGAACACTCAAAGCAGGGGTCAAGCCTTTCGGCTGCTCAGGAATCCCTGCGTGACCTCTGGGAGGAACACGTGCGGGTATGAGTTTGCAACCCGCAACACCGAGGATACCCTCGCAACTATGGTCGAGGACGCCTACGTCAACCACATCCCGGTGTTGACGGGTGGTGTGGGTCGCAACCAGTTAAGAACGTTCTATTCCAAGCACTTCATCCCCCCAGATGCCCCCGGACACGGAAATGATTCCGATCTCGCGAACCATCGGTAACGAGCAGGTGGTCGACGAAATGGTCTTTAAGTTTACCCACACTATAGCAATGGACTGGATGCTGCCGGGCATCGCTCCCACAGGAAAGCGGGTCGAGGTTCCGCTGGTCGCGATCGTCCATTTCCGGGAGGGTAAGTTGGCCCACGAGCACATCTACTGGGACCAGGCCTCCGTGTTAGTTCAGCTGGGCTTGCTCGATGCTGGTTCCCTGCCTGTCGCAGGCATAGAAACGGCCCGCAAGGCTCTCAATCCGAGCTTGCCGTCCAACGCGCTGATTGACCGGGCCGAACCAACCAACTAAGGCGTTCAGCCTCGATTCGAATGTCGGGTATCCCCGCTAGCGTGCTAACCAATCAGGATTCTTTGGTCTCAATTGCGACTTGGATTCTCCGAGAATGAGTGATACTTTGGTGCTACCCATGTGTCTGCGCACCTTCTTCTTCGTGTTACTGTGCTGCATTCCTGCTGCTGCCGAGGTGGTTCGCATCGAGGTGCAGGAGCGAACGCCAGTACTTGACGGCAAGCCTTTCGGAAGCACGGGCGCCTATGAGCGCCTGAAAGGCCGCGTTCATTTTGAGGTCGATCCCGCGTTCCCAGCGAATCGCATCATTTCTGACATCCAGCTCGGTCCGCGCAACCAACGCGGCCGGGTCGAGTTTTCGTCAGACTTTTATCTGCTCACTCCGCTCGATGTTGACAAAGGAAACGGGACTTTTTTGTTCGAAGTATCGAATCGCGGCCGCAAGGGGATGCTGGGCATGTTCAACTTGGGGGATGGGTCTCTCGATCCCCGCACCGAAGCCGAGTTTGGCGACGGGCTCCTGTTGAAGCAGGGGTTCACCCTGGCTTGGCTGGGGTGGCAGTTCGACGTGCCTGACGATCCCCAGCTGATGAGGCTCTACGCCCCCAAAGCGAAAGGCAACGCTAAGCCGATTCAGGGATTGGTCCGTTCGGAGTACATCCCTGAGCGTCGCGTCCTGAGTTTCTCTTTGGGCGATCGCACCATGATTGCCTATCCCGTTGCTGAGCCGAACGATCCTGATCTGAAGCTGACGGTCCGAGAACGCCGTGACGGAACGCGTCGAACGATTCCACGCAGCCAATGGCAGTTTGCGCGTGATGAGAACAGCCAGGCTGTGTCGGACCGGACGAAGGTCTTCATGGCAACCGGCTTTGAACCTGGGAAGATTTACGAGCTGGTCTATAGAGCCCAGGACCCTGTGCTGGTGGGTCTTGGGCCGGCTGCGGTCCGCGACTTCATCTCCATGGCAAAGTATAGCCGGACGGTCGAGAAAGCGGCGCTCTTCAAAGGCGAAGGACGTCAATGGCGACAAGCCATCGGCTTTGGCACCTCACAGAGCGGACGGTTCCTGCGCACTTTCCTGTACTATGGCTTCAATCGGGACGAACAGGGCAGGAAGGTGTTCGACGGTATCATGGCACACGTGGCCGGGGGGGGGCGTGGCAGTTTCAACCATCGCTTCGCACAACCTTCTCGCGATGCCCACCCGTTTATGAATTGCTTTTATCCTACAGACATCTTCCCTTTCACCGATCTCGAACAGAAGGACCCGGAAACAGGCTTGAGTGGCGGTATTCTCAGCCGCGCGACCCTGGATGGCGTGGTGCCAAAGATCTTCTACACGAATTCATCTTATGAGTATTACGGGCGCGCCGCTTCGCTGATACACATGACTGTCGACGGCAAGCAGGACGCCCCGTTATCGAAGGATACTCGCATTTACCTGTTCGCAGGCAGTCAGCATGGGCCTGCCTCGTTTCCGCCATCTCGGCAGGGAACTCAGCTGGCCAATCCCAACGACTTTCGCTGGTCGATGCGGGCCCTGCTGGTCGCCATGAACGACTGGATGACAACCGGCAAAGAGCCGCCCTCCTCGCAGTATCCTCGAATCGCCGACCAGACCTTGGTTTCCCTCGCCTCTTTGCAGTTTCCCAAGATTCCAGGCGTGCGTCTTCCGCAGCGTATTCAGACCGCCTACCGCTTGGACTTCGGACCAGACTTTCGCTCCTCCGGCATTGTCTCTATCGAACCACCAAGGGTTGGCACGGCTTTTGCGACGCTCGTTCCCCAGGTCGATAAAGATGGCAATGAAACGTCCGGCATCCGCTTGCCGGAAAGCCAGGCGCCGCTGGCGACCTTCACAGGCTGGAACCTGCGCAATCCCAAGCTAGGCGCCGAGGACGAGCTATTCAGCATGGTCGGATCGTTCATTCCCTTTGCCCGCTCCAAGGATGAGCGCGCGAAGCGCCAAGACCCGCGCCTCTCCATTGAAGAGCGCTACGCTGACAAAAAGGCCTATCTTCAGAAGATCACGGCCGCGGCTGGTGAACTGGCAGAGGAGGGCTACATCCTGCAGAGCGACCTCCCCACCATCGTAGAGCAGGCTGGCAGCCGTTGGGACTATCTGGCCTCACGCGAGTTTGAACCAGGTTCTGCCGAGCCGCGCTAGCCACATGAAATCGTCCGTCTCAGTCTCAATGCCCAAGACAAAAGGGTGAGGTTCGAAGGGAGCCGACAATGAGTAGCCACGCCCGGCAAGGCACAGGACGGGCGGAGCCCGTCGCCCTGCCCAGAGTCGTCCCTCCGTAGCCGAGACTTAGCCGAGGAGTGGAATTCTCTCAGGAGACTGAATTGCGTTTCTTGCAACGAGGCTCACCCAGGCTCGGTACATCATCCCTGCCCTGAAACTGTGGTTCTACGGGTCAAGAGCCAGTAGAGCGGAACACCCAGCGCCACAATTCCCAATCCCAGCAGACTCTCTCTCGGGCTTGCCAGGACCACGTGTGTCAAAGCGAGCACATAGGCCGTGACAAATATCGAAGGAATCCAGGGGTATCCCAGAGTTCTGTAAGGCCTTTCCAGATCGGGCCGGTTTCTTCTCAGAACAAAAATGGAGATCCCGGTCATGATGGAAAACGACAGCATGGCCACAACCGTGTACGTCAGCAACTGGCTGAAGGTTCCTGAGACGACCAGGACACAACACCAGATGGCTTGGATGAGAATGGAATGGGCCGGAGTCTTGAATCTCGGATGCACACTGCCGGCAGCCTTGAAGAAGAGACTGTCCCGCGCCATGGCGTAGTAAATGCGTGGGGCGGTTAGGATGACAGAGTTAGTGGCTCCCAGAATTGAGATCACAATTGCCAGCGAAATATATTTTGAAGCTTCAGAACCAAAGAGAGCCGAGGCGGCAACTTGACCAATATTCACGACACCCATCATCCGCTCAATTGGCAGCGCGTACAGGTATAACACGTTGACGAGAAGGTAGGCCGCTGTCGCAATGAGTGTGCCCAAGATCACCGAGTACGGAACATTTCGCTGGGGGTCACGGATCTCACTGGCAACGTAGGTCGAGGTGAACCAGCCGGTATACGAAAAGAAAATGGCAACCATGGCAACACTCATGGACTGGAAAAGGTCGCTGGAGGAATTTGTCCCGCCGGACGAAGAGAAGTGCGACCATTCTCCGGCGCCCACCAGCAGCCCCAGGAAGGGAATAACGGTCACCGTTCCGAGCTTCAGAAGAGTGAGAACGTTTTGCGTCAGGCTTCCGGCGCGTAAGCCTACGTAATTGACGAAGCTGAAAATGAGGATCACGGCGATCGCCGTCAGATGTCCGGTTGAAATTCCCAGAGCTCTTCCGAAGATCTCGCCGCCAATCAGATAACTCTTGAAGTTTACAGATGGGAAGAAGGACTCGAGGTAGGCAATCAGGCCAACGCTCATCGCTGCAATCGAACCGGGATTAGTGACGGTGAAGTAAGTCCAGCCGTTCAGGAATCCCCAAAACCGGCCATACGCCTGACGCAGGTAGACATATTCACCCCCCGCGTGAGGAAGCATGGCGCCCAGCTCCGCATAGGTTAAAGCGCCACAGAGAGTGAGGAGGCCCCCGATGAACCAACCGGCTATCAAGGAGCCCGGACTATCAAGGGCCTTGGCAGCTAGGCCGCTGGTTGTAAAAATGCCGACGCCAATGACGCTGCCGACGATGATCATCGTGGCATCGAAGAGGCCGAGTCGCCGGGTGAGAGACACCTCCTGAGTTGTGTTCGATTCGGCCATGCGAGCCTGCCTACCGTAGAAAGAAACCTGGAAGAAAAAGCGACCCCTGCCCATTGCCAGGAGTCTTTGTGCCTGGTTCAGTCTCTCGGGCGGGCGAGGTTGTCAAAGCGGGTGAACTGTTTGCGGAAGGCAAGTTGGACGGAGCCGATAGGGCCGTTGCGTTGCTTGCCAATGATAACTTCCGCAAGTCCCTCCTTCTCCAAGTCATCCTTTTTGTAGAGTTCCTCCCGGAAGATGAACGCCACTAGGTCAGCGTCCTGCTCGATGGACCCGGACTCGCGCAGGTCAGAGAGCTGCGGGCGGTGGTCACCGGTTCGTAGTTCGGGTGCCCGACTCAACTGCGAGAGTGCCACCACTGGAACGTCCAACTCCTTGGCCAGTCCCTTGAGTCCGCGAGAGATGCTGGAAATTTCCTGCTGGCGGTTTTCATAGCGGGTTTTCCCTCCTGACATCAGCTGCAGGTAGTCCACGATCACCATGTCCAACCCATGCTCGGCTTTCAGCCGTCGGCACTTGGCTCTCATTTCCAGCAAATTGATGCCTGCGGTGTCATCAATAAACATCTTGGCTTGGGAGAGCTCTCCAAGTGTGCGTGGGATGCGGCTCCATTCGTCCTTGGAGAGATATCCGGTTCGCAGCTTGTGAGCGTCAATCTCAGCCTCGGAACAAATCATACGCAGCAAAAGCTGGTCGCTGGACATCTCCAGACTGAACATGCCAACGCTCTTCCCCGCAGCCAGAGCTGCATGCGTGGCAATGTTCAAGCTGAAGGCCGTTTTTCCCATCGAAGGACGCGCTGCGACAACGACAAGATCAGAGGGTTGGAGACCTGAGGTAAGTTCATCGAACCTGGTAAAGCCGGTCGGGATGCCGGTCACCATGTTCTTGCGCTTGGAGGCAATCTCAATCTTCTTGAGGGTTCGCTTGGCGATCTCGTTTAGGGGGACGAACCCACTGCGGATCTTGGCTTCGGCCAGTTCAAAGATGGCTCTTTCAGCAGAATCGAGAATCGTGTCAACGTCTTCCGGCTGGTCATAGCAGGAATTGATGATTGCGTGGGACCGTTTGATCAGGTTGCGAAGAGTGGCTCTCTCCTGGACGATCCGCGCGTAGTATTCGATGTTCGCGAGCCTCGGCACCCCGTCAATCAGAGACGAAATGAAGGCCGCGCCCCCAACGCTCTCCAACTGGCTTGCTCTGCGAAGCTCGTCGGTCAGAGTAATGAAGTCGACCGCTTTCGACTTCTCCGACAGGTTGAGCATGTGCTGGAAGACCGATCGGTGACTGCCCAAGTAGAAGTCGTCGGCTTTCAGGAACTCGATAGCCTGATTGAGCAAGCCATTGTCGAGCATGATGGCGCCGAGAACGCTGCGCTCAGCTTCGAGGTTATGAGGCAGTCCTTTTTCGAGAGTGACATCAGCAGGCATGGCGGACTGGGGTGTGAGTGCTGCTCAGGAAAGGAGGAGAGAATATTTCACCGCTAGGGGCGGTTTCAAGTGGGCAATGAGGATATCCTGATCACCCTTTAATCTCGTTATCAGGAGGGACATCCTCAGGAATCTCCCTTCGAGAAAGGGGACACGCGTTTCGCGGCCAGCGGATCAGGACAATTCTATTCGTCCTTAATCACTTCAACCTTAATAAAGGCCGTGACCTCTCGATGCAGCTTGATAGGGACGTCGTGCTGGCCAAGCGATTTCAGCGCTTCCTGGAGATCGATCTTCCGCCGGTCGACCGTGAATCCTTTGGCTTCGAGCAACTCAGCGATATCCATGGAGGTCACTGATCCATAAAGGACCTCATTTTCTCCTACCTTGCGGCTCACCTGGAGGGAGACTTGGGACAACTGGCGTGCTAGGGCTTCAACCTCCTGCTTCTCCTTGGCCTCGCGGCGGACAGCGGCGGCTTTCTCCTGTTCGATCTGTTTCATATTTGACGGCGTGGCCAAGACCGCCAGCTTTTTGGGTAAAAGGAAGTTGCGAGCATAACCATCGCTCACGTTTACAACGTCTCCTTTAGTTCCCAGTTTCTCAACCCGTTCTCTGAGGATGATTTCCATAGTCGTGTCGACTCCAAATTCTGGGTATTAAGCGAGATCTGACTGCCTTGTGGTTGCGGTCGGATCTGACTAGTCGGCCGTGAACGGCAGAAGAACGATATTGCGAGCACGCTTTAGCGCTTCCATTAATTTGCGCTGATGTGGGGCGCACACGCCGGAGATCCGGCGGGGAAGAATCTTTCCGCGCTCTGGAACGAACTGAAACAGAAGGCGCGTGTCCTTGTAATCGATATAGTCGATTTTCTCGACGCAAAACTTGCAAACCTTCTTACGCCTCACGAACTGTCGCCTTGGGTGCCCACCCGGTGTTGCCGGTCTTCTCGGAAAAGGCATTAGTCAGTCTCCTTATGAAGTCTCATCAAATCAAATCGGGACATCGACTTTCATCGCCCCGAGAGTGCAGTACGGGCTAGATCACAGGCGGCACGGTCTCGGGCGATTTTCGCGAGGTCTTTTTCTTAACTTTCTTGAGCCTGGCTGCCTTGATCTTATCGACACGCTTCAAAGCCTCATCCACGCGGACAGTAATGTAGCGGAGCACCAGGTCCATAACTCTCAAGCGCCTCTCAAACTCTTTCACACACTCGCCGTCCGCATTCAGCTTGAAGAGTACATAAAAGCCTTCTTCAAACTTCAGGACGCTATAAGCCAGCTTCTTCTTCCCCATCTTTTCCACGCCAACCATTTCGCCCTTGTGGGAAGTGACCACTGCTTCCATCTGGCCGATAAGTTTGTCCATCTCCTCTTCGGTGGCGTTGGGCTTCAGAATAAACATGATTTCGTAATTTCGCATTGATTGTAAACTCTCTCCTGACACTCGTCATCGTCGTCCTCGAACAAAAACCGACGACGAGAACGACCATGATGTTTCCACTCTTTTTCGGCGGCCGGACCCACCACGGGGCTAAGCTAGTCGTAACAAGCTACCTCAGGCCGCTGAGTCGCGGTTTCGTCCCTGACCTTCACCAAACCTTTCGCCGCCCTCTCGCCGCGGAGTGGGCGAATGGTCGAGTGAAGTTGGTCGCCACCAAGTAAGACTAGTTGAAGTGATTCATGGCTGGAAGCAGTCCCTGACCGCCAACCATCTTCACTGCTTCTTTGCCTCGCTCGATCATTTTCTCGACCGGTTCACGCAACTCAAGCGGGATTGGACGGAGCACATACTCCGTTGCGTCCTCGATTTCGGTCTCCGGCAAGATTCCCAGACGAACGCGTGCAAAATCGGCGCTGTCGATCGATTCAATAATCGATTTTAGGCCGTTATGTCCCCCGGAACTGCCCTTCCCGCGAATGCGAATATGGCCCAGAGGGAGTGCCAGATCATCACACACCACAAGAAGATCCTCGACAGAAAAGGAGAGTTGTTCCAGGGCGGCACTCACGGACCGGCCAGAAAGGTTCACGTAGGTCCAGGGCTTTATCAAGACGAAAACGGTTCCCTCCACTTCACCGTCGGCAACCCAGGCCGAACAGTCTCCAGGACTCCAGACCATCCGGTTCTCGAATGCCAGCTGATCCAGCACTTCAAATCCCAAGTTATGCGGTGTATTGTGATATTTCTGACCCGGATTCCCCAAACCCACTACTAACTTTCGAGCGCTCATTGGAAGAAGTTCGGGTTTCGCGCCGCTGCGATCACTTCTTCTCTTTTTCCCTTTCCTTCTTCTCTTCTGGCTTGGCAGCCTCGGGTTCCTCCCCTTCAGCGGCCACCTTGCCCTTCTTAATGACTTCGGGCTCAGCGGGCGCGGCTACTTCCACCGGCTCCGGTACCTTCTCTTCCTTCGGCGCGACGACATGAGCGATGACCAACTCCGGATCGGAGAGAATCTTGACCTTCGAGTCGACATTTAAATCGGAGACGCGGAAATTCGCTCCGATTTCCAGTTCGGAGACGTCGATGGTAAGGTGCTCGGGAATGTCCGTGGGTAAGCACTCCACTTCGACTTCTCTAAGCACGAACTCGAAGATTCCACCCTGCAGCTTGACTCCCTTTGCTTCACCAGTTGTGGTGATGGGGACGCTGAGCTGCAACGTTTGATCCATGGCGATTCTCACCAGATCGGCGTGAAGCAGGTTTCCCTTGGTCGGATCGTGTTGCCAATCTTTCAACATCACTGCCGTGGCCTTTCCGGAGCCTTGAAAGGTCAACGTGAAAATGGTGTTGTACCCTGTCTGAGAATGCAGGATGGCCGACAATTCCTTGGGATTGACTGCCACTGCGACGGCGTCTTCGTTATGACCATAAAGCACTGCCGGGATCTTTCCAGCCATTCGCAAGCGCCGCGCTGCGTTTTTCCCGCGCTGGTCGCGGACCTCTGCAGCAACATTGAACTGTGGCATACCCTCTTACCTCTTTACTCTGAGTGCGAGGAATCCTCAACCGCGATTCCTGAACCCTATTATCATCAAGTTTTGAGAAATAACGAACTGACTGACGTTTCTTCATGAATCGACCGGATGGCCTTGCCCAGCAGTTCGGCGACGCTAAGGACCCGGATGTTTGGGGCCTTCTCCGCTTCCTTCGAAAGCGGGACCGAATTGGTCACAACGACTTCCTCCAGGCACGATTCCTTGATCCGCTGCACGGCTGGTCCCGAGAACACAGGGTGCGTGCAGCACGCATACACTTTCTTGGCCCCTTTCGCCATCAGGGCTTTCGCAGAGTTCACCAGAGTTCCTGCGGTATCAACCAGATCGTCTACGATCAGCGCGGTTCGCTCTTCCACTTCGCCCACAATATGCACAACTTCGGCGACATTGGCGTCCACTCGCCGCTTGTCGATGATGGCCATCTTGGTGTCCAACCGCTTGGCGTAGGCCCGGGCTCTTTCAGTTCCACCGGCATCGGGAGAAACGACGATTAGATCGGGCAGATCCAGTTTCTCGAAGTAGTCCACCAGTACAGGGGCTGCGAAGAGATGATCGACCGGGATATCGAAAAAGCCTTGGATCTGTGGGACGTGCAGGTCCATGGTCAGAACCCGGCTGGCACCAGCTGTGGACAGGACGTTGGCTACCAGCTTGGCGGAGATGGGAACACGAGGCTTGTCTTTGCGATCCTGCCTGGCGTAACCGTAGTACGGCAAGACAGCTGTGATTCTTCGGGCCGAAGAGCGCTTGAAAGCATCGATCATGAGTAGCAGCTCAACCAGAGTCGTATCTACGGGCCGACACGTTGGCTGAATGACAAAGACGTCTTCCCCGCGCACATTCTCATGAATCTGAAAATAGACCTCCCCGTCGCTAAAGCGCGTCACTGAGGAATTGCCCAAAGGCAATCCCAAGGATCTGCAAATCTCCTCGGCCAACGTGCGGTGGGCAGTCCCGGTAAAGATTTTCAGGTTATCCGGCAACTTCGCTTGACTCCACAAATCGCCGCAACGAAAACTCTATCAGCCGCCAGTGAAGAACTAATCCCGCTTCTGAACCGGAACAGCAATGTGGCAACTTGGCTGGGGCGGGAGGATTCGAACCTCCGAATGCAGGTTCCAAAGACCTGTGTCTTACCACTTGACGACGCCCCAACGATTCAGCCCAAGGACTCCACGATTCCCTTTTGGTACCGGAGCCGATTCAGAGTATGAGTTCGAATCAATCGAAGCGCTTCCCAACCTGCAGCAGAAACTGCGCTGAGCAGCGTTTTCTCGCAACTGAACACTCCGAAAAGAGCCGACCCACTACCGGTCAGCCCAGCCGCTTCGGCTCCGCATTTCAGCCAATCTTGCTTCAGTTTTCTGAGCCGAGGAAAACCCCTGAAGAAAACTCGCTCGAAGTCGTTTTCCTGCGCCGTTCCCCCATTCAGACTGTCCAAATACCCTGAACAGAAAACCGGAATCATACTGGCGCCTAACCTCTTTGTCAACCGCAAACTCAGGCGTTCGTAAGCATCTCCGCTGGAAACTCGACGCGCCGGAATGGCCAGCAGAATACGCTTTTGAGGCGGTTCTTCGAGCGGATAGACTTCCGAGCCACGCCCAATGCCCAGTGCGGTTCCACCCAGCAGGAAGAAGGGAACATCTGAACCGAGCAGCCCACCCCACTCAAACAAATCCTGCTTGGGGAGATCCAATTCAAACAGCTTGCAAAGGCCCAGCAGGGTCACAGCCGCGTTGCTGCTTCCTCCCCCCAGACCGGAACCCAAAGGGATCCTCTTCTCCAGCGAAACCTGGAAGCCGCCGGGAATCTTCGTTCTTTGCTGGAAGAGCTGAATCGCTCGGACGACAAGGTTGCCGGCTGGATCAAGTCCCGGGCTATTGGACTGGAAGCGAATCCGTTGCTGCTCAATGTGCTGAATAGTCAACCGGTCGTGCAGGCCCACGGTCTGCAATGCTGTGCGGACCTCATGATATCCATCGGGCCTCTTGCCCAGAACGTGCAAACCCAAGTTGATCTTGGCGTAACTCCGCAGAGCGATGCGACTGAATGCCACAGGCACAAAAAAAGCCCAATCATCATCGATTGAGCTTTCTCCTAAACTCCTTGAGATTAGCGTTCACGGCAGGGAGGGCTGACGGGAAGGCCAACAAAGAGCCAACCCCTTCTAGCAGGGCATTACTTCTTCTCCACTGAAGCAAGCTTTACTTTCAAATCATCGACTTTCTTCTGTACCTTCCTGATTTCTTCTTCGTCTTGCCCGCATTTCAGAGACAGCTCCCATGCAGCCCGGGCTTCTTCGTACGCGCCCTTGCGGTAATAGACATCCCCAAGGTGTTCGTGAATCGTCGAGTCCTTCCTGACGCGATCGAGGGCCTTCTTGAGATATAGCTCGGCTTCGTCGATGCGATTCAGCTTGAAATAGGCCCATCCCAGGCTATCCAGGTACGCGCCGTTGTTAGGATCCAAGTCCACAGCTCTCTTGATCAGATCCAGCGACTCTTCCAGGCGAACGCCGCGGTCCGCCAGCATGTAACCCAGATAATTCAGCGAAGCCGCGTGGTCTGGATTGATCTCGAGAACCTTTCGGAAAGTGCCTTCCGCCTTCTCGTAATCCTTCTGACGTTCGTAAACCGAACCCAGCATAAAGTGAAACGTTTCTTTGTTCTTGAAAAGCTTCTCTGCAGGCATCAAGACTTTTTCGGCCTCTTTGAACTTCTTGTCTCGCTGATAGACCTGAACCATCGCGGAGTAGACCTTAATGTCTTCCTCGGCGCCGCTGAGCATTCTTTCCAGAACTGCAATGGCTTCAGCTGATTTCCCAGTCTCACTCAACAAGTCGGCGTTCAGCAGCTTCAGGTCTTTGTCGTTTGGGTAGGTCTTCAGGGCGTGCTCGGATGCTGCCACGGCCTTGTCCAACTCCTTGGCTGTTCGATAGGTGTCAATGATGTAGCCTTCCGACCTGGCTGCGTTGTCGGGATTAAGGGTCTTTAGCTCGGTGAAGTAGGCAATCGCCTGAGAATACTTCTCAAGCTGCTGCGAAACATAGCCGGCGTGGGTAAGAAACACACCCCGATTCTGTCTTTCTGACTGCGAATAGTTTCCCGCCGGCTTTTCGGTCAACTTCAACAACTGCTGGAACCGCTCTTCAGCTTTTTCATACTTCCCCAGTTCTTCATAGAGTGTGGCAATGTGGAACGAGATCTCAAAACTGCCAACGAGAATCGAATTCGCCTTGTTGTAATGGGCGAAGGCCTTGTCGAAATCGCGCCGCTTGCGGTAGATCTGCGCTAAGCGAAAATACGCTAAGCCTTCATCAGGATCGGCTTCGAGAATCTTCAGGAACTCTTTTTCCGCCTCTTGTTCCTGGTTGTTATCCAGGAGGGCTTGTGCCAAGCCTTTACGTAACTCAAGGCTGTCTTCGTCAAGAGCTATGGCCTTCCGGTAGGCGTCAATGGCACTCTTGTAATCCTTGACCTGCTCGTAGGCAATGGCCAACTGTTCCAGAATTCGAGGCGAATCCGGATTTACTTCGAGTGCCTGCTTAAAGACGTTGATCGCTTCCTCTGTTTTGCCCTGCTCCGAATAAATCTGGGCGAGGTTCGCTAAACCGGTCTCTGAGGAAGGTGCTTTGTCGAGCAGCTTCTTGGCGGTCTCCACGGCTTTCTCTGCCTGGCCGTCATAGCGATAGAGCAAGCTGAGGACGACAAACGAGTTGGTATCGTTGGCATCCAGGTTGCAAATCGTCTCGTATTCCTGGATGGCTTTTTTCAGATACTCACTCGAAGTCGGTGACCGGTTCGGATCTTCGCTCCGGATGAGGTTGTAGTAGATGCTTCCCAAGAGGCGGTGTGCCTCAAGGCTGTCTGGGTTGACTCGGATGGCGTTCTCTGCCTCTTGAATGGCTTTGCCGAACTGACGGTGACGCAAATAGGCATTGGACAACTCAACGTAGAGGCTGGCCGACTGCGGATCAGCTTGAATGGCTTTCTTATACTCGTCGACTGCACTCAAGAAATTTCCGGTTTCTTCCAGGCCGCGGGCTAGGCTGAAGTGATAGTAGCTTGCAGCTCTGTCAACCGGCGGATTCTTCTCAGCGGCCGATGCGGCTTGGGAGCTCTCCCTCTTCTCGTCAGACTTCTTCTCCACAGCCCACCCCTGGTCCCCAGGCCCGAGAAATGCCCAAAACAGGAATGTCGGCAGCAATCTCTTGGTTGTAAACCACTCAAATCGAAGTGTCATCAGGCCAATCCTTAACCACAAAGTAGCAAATTATCCCACGCAGTTTCGCTTCAAGTCAATTCAATGCTTGAAATGGCGAACGCCTGTCAGCACCATGGCCATTCCATGTTCGTTCGCGGCTTGAATCACTTCTCTGTCTCTGACTGAACCTCCCGGCTGAATCACAGCCCGAATTCCCGGCTTGGCAGCCACGTCAATGCCGTCGCGAAATGGAAAAAACGCGTCCGATGCCATGACGCAACCTTGGATGGGCAAGCGTGCCTTCGAGATGCCAATCTGGACCGAATCAACCCGACTCATCTGCCCAGCACCAATCCCTACGGTTTGATTGCGATTGGCATAAACGATAGCGTTTGACTTAACATGCTTGACTACCTTCCAGGCAAACTCCAGAGCCTCGGCCTCTTCGTCGGTGGGACTCCGTTCGGTCACCACTTTCCACTGTTCTCTCTGAACACAATAGTGGTCTGCCTCCTGGACCAGCAATCCGCCTTCGATTCGCCTGTAATCCCAGGGATGCAGGCTCCTGGCCGTGTCCGGGTACTTCACCAAGCGCAAGTTCTTTTTGGAGGCGAGCAAGCTGAGAGCCTCGGGACTGAAATCGGGCGCGAGAATGGCTTCGACGAACGTTAGGGCGATCTCTCGGGCCGTGTCTTTGTCAACCGGTCGGTTGAAGCCGAGAACGGAGCCAAAAGCCGACAATGGATCACACTCCCTGGCTTTGACGTAAGCCTCAGCTTGGGATTGGCTGGAAATGGCTACGCCGCAGGGATTTGTATGCTTGATAATGACTGCGCAAGGGCTCTCGAATTCGTGCGCCAAGTGAAACGCGGCATTTAGGTCAAGCAGGTTGTTGAAGGAAAGTTCCTTTCCCTGTAGCTGAATCGCATCGGGCAAGATCGCATCGTGATGCGAAACCTCTCGATAGAAGGCCGCCTGCTGATGAGGGTTTTCTCCATACCTCAGGTCGCTGACCTTGTCCAGACTCAGCAAGAGTTTCTGAGGGAAACCCGCCGTTCGTTGAAAACTCTGATCTTGAATCCCGAGGCGAGTCAGTTCTGAGGCAATAGCCGCGTCGTATCTCGCAGTGAGCAGAAACGCCTTCTGGGCCAACTTGTAACGGGACTGCAGCGACAGACTGACTGAATCTTGCCGGAGCTCGTCCAGAACCCAAGGATAATCCTCAGGGTCAACGACTACCACGACGTCCCGAAAGTTCTTTGCCGCCGAGCGAATCATTGAAGGGCCGCCGATATCGATGTTCTCAATCACCTCGCCGAAAGCGACTCCGGGTCTTGCCGCCGTCTCTTCGAACGGATAAAGGTTCACCACAACCAGATCGATTGGAACAATTCCATGTTCGACCATCTGCCGTCGATGATCTGGACTATCCCGCATGCCCAGCAGCCCTCCGTGGACCTTGGGGTGCAGCGTTTTCAGACGACCATCCAGGATCTCTGGGAAGCCAGTCAGGTCGGAAATATCCCTAACCCCAACTCCGGCGTCGCGCAGCGTCCTGGCGGTCCCTCCGGTCGAAATGACCTCGATCTTCAGGTCCACCAAGCCTCGTACAAAATCAATCAATCCGTCTTTTTTCGAAACGCTGACCAAGGCTCGCTTCAACATCGGGTCAAACTCCTTTGAATTCGGTCCTTGTCGTTGTTCTCGCCCTCGACTCAACGCCAAGAATGACTACGAGAGCGGACAAACAGGATTCATGGATGGCGTGGTTGCCGCTGCGTGGGGGGCTCGTTCTACTGCCGGCTCGGGAGGGTCGGTCTCCCCGACATGTCGCCGTTGGCCGACTTCCATACCCAAAGCCAGATCCTCGCAAGGTCATTGACACTGTGGGAATACACGAGCGAAGCGACGCCGTAGAGCGGCGACCTGGGGTCAAGCCCGACAGGTGAGCCTTCGAGAGCCTCACGCATGTAGCTCTGGCGAAATCGCAGAGAAAGGGCCGAGCGGCGATCCCGGATCTCTCGCATCAGGCTGTGAACCCCTTCCGCGGTGGGGGTGAGGTCCGAAACGTTGTACACGACTACCGGGAACGAAGTGCCATTCCAGCGGATCGTATTGACCAGCACTGCAATTTGCGCTTGGCTTGAACCTTCCAGCTCCGGCAAATTCAGCACAAATAGCATCTGAGCCAGCACGCCAAAGGCTTCCGCCATCTCCTGGAACCTGGGCCGGGAGCGAAGCTGTTCAGCACACGAATTCATTACTCTAACAATGTCTTTCTCCACACGCAACCGCTGGGGCGCAGGCAGGAAGTCACTCTCCGAGACCTGACCAATGCCTCGTTCGAGGCCAGGGAGGTTCCGAGCCATCACCCGCCGGAAGGCTTCAGGCATCCAACGGCAAGCGCTTTCAGCAATCTGGAAGCCAGCGGGCTTGGCGAGCGGGTCCGACACCGAAGCCAGACAGGCTGCTCCGGGACCCAACACTAGTACGCACAACGCGGCCAGCCCTCCCCGGAGGACAAGGTGACTAGTTTGCTGAATGTTCAAGATTGGAAAGTGAAGATTCGTCGAGGATTGCCGTTTGAAATTTGACTCACTGCCGCCCGCTGACGGTGGCGGTACCGGACTGACCGCTCAGTTCTTCCCCTTTGCCGTCAGCTTGACCTTCCCGTCCTCCACAGAAATGATGTAGCAAACGGATTCGCAGTTGAGCTGAACCTTTAGCTTGGCCGTCTTTTCTGCAAGGAACTTCTTGAAAGACTGAAACTGGAGGCCTTCCGGCTTTTCGCCGCACTCCCGCTTGGCGTCAACTAGACTCTTGAATAAACTCTGGAGTTTCTCATCCTCGCCATCAGGATCACGGCACTCCAGCTGGCAAATCACCCGGTCTTCGGTTTGCGGCGAGGAGTCTGTCTCGGCCCCAGCCAACCTAACAGGCGCCGGGGTCCCGAAGGCCGGCCTACCTTCTTCCCTGCTTTTGACCATTCTCCGCCACAGATCGCTATAGGAGTGAAACTTGGCTGCCAGAGTGTTATAGCGGAAACGCTGCGCGAAACTCATCTTGCCAGAGTCGCTGTATTTCTTGATTAATGACTCCACCCGCCATCGAAGATCGAATGGAAGTTTGTTCGAGCCGCCATTGAAGAAAATTTCATATTCGATCTTCAAGCGTCGAATGCCATCTTCGAGATGGGTGAGTTCCTGGTCAATGTCCATTCAGGATCCTGATTCAAAACATTTACCGGACCAAATCCGTTGAGATATTATCGTCGCCGACGGAAGAGGGTCAATCCGAAAACGGACGTCATTGCAATCTCTCACCGTTACTAGGGGAGGCATGGCGCGACGCCCTTCTCTGCGTGGGCTTCCAGCCTACAGTTCGCCGGAAGCGGCGCTCCCAGAGATGCGCCGCGTAGTTGAGGGATTGCACGCTGTCAGGTCCCGGATATGCAAGACTCAAAGAAACGGAATCGCAATCAGAACCAGTCTCTTCGCAACATTCCCTCGATCGACAGACTGTTGAACGAGCCCGAGGTCTTGAACTTGATCCACCAGACCAGCCGGCCGTATGTGGTGAGCCTGTTACGAAAAGTCCTCCGTAGATTTCGGCAGGATCTGATTGAGGGTATAGCGAAAGATTGGAGTAGGTTCGACCCAATCCAGCACGCCGTAGCCAGCCTGAAACTTGAATTTGGTTGCTGGACCGAACCCGCCTTGCGAAAGGTCATCAACGCCACAGGTGTCATTCTTCATACGAATCTTGGCCGTGCCCCCCTTAGCGAGAAAGCTTTGGAAAACCTGAAGTCCGTCGCCGGCCACTACTCTAACCTGGAATTCGATCTTGACGAGGGAAATCGGGGTAACCGCGATGTGTTTGCTGACCGTCTGCTCCAAGAGCTCCTTGGATGCGAAAAGGCTATTGTCGTCAACAATTGCGCAGCCGCTTTGTTCTTGAGCTTGAATACTCTGGCGGAAGGTGGCGAGGTGCTCATCTCGCGGGGAGAGCTGATCGAAATTGGCGATTCCTTCCGGATTCCCGATATCTTGCGAAAAAGCGGAGCCCTGCTTCGAGAAGTGGGGACCACCAACAAGACACAATTGTCCGACTACGCCGAGGCGATCAACGAGCGAACCCGGATGATCCTTCGCGTCCACCCCAGCAACTTCCGTATCGTAGGGTTTTCTTCGAAACCCTCTCTCGAGGACCTGCTGAAGCTGTCCCAGGAGAGATCGATTCCGCTCATGGAGGATCTGGGAAGCGGTTGCCTGATCGATTTGAAACCGTTCGGGATCGATGACGAACCGGACCCGCGGTTGAGCCTAAGAGCCGGCGCGTCCCTCGTCAGCTTCAGCGGAGACAAGCTTCTCGGCGGTCCGCAGGCCGGCATCCTGGCCGGCCAGGAGTTGCTCCTTCATCGGCTGCGGCGAAACCCTCTGTTTCGGGCTTTGCGCGTGGATAAACTGACTCTTGGGGTTCTGGAGTCTACTCTTATTGCTTACCTCAAAGAGCGCGCGGCCGAGGAGATTCCGTTAGTCCGGATGATTCATGCGCCCGTTGCTCAAATCGAGCGACGCGCCCGAGCCATCATCTCCCAAATTCCAGTTCCACCCTCCGTCAAAGTTGAGATCCTGGACGGGCAGTCAGTCCTCGGCGGGGGCTCAGCCCCCGACCGTGGCATTCCGTCGAAGCTCATTTCGATTCATAGCGCCTTGCACTCGCTGGCGAAGCTCGAGGCCCGGTTAAGAATGAGCGCACCTCCCATTCTCTCCCGTTTGGAACATGATCGTTTGCTGCTTGATCTTCGAACCGTCTTTCCCGAAGACGACGTCTGCATCGTCCGGGCACTCACAGAATGCGTTGGCTGGACTGGCGACCAGTAAGGGATTCCGGCTCTCTCCTCCGCACCCATCGAGCCATATGCTCGGCGGTGTTAGCGCATTGCGGGAGGAGCGTGGTCTTGAAACTCGAAGAGCTAACCAGCTGGCGCGATCAAGACCAGAAGCAATGGGCGACTGCATCGGCGACATGCCTACTTCGAGACCCTCGGTTCCCCTCATGTGAGGCAATGTGCTCGGAGAAAGGTGTTGCATCAAAGACACGCAATCAAGTTCACGAATCGGTCATCGTTCTGCCTCGCTCCCGTCAGAGGGGTCAGTGGGAGAGGGAGTCAGAGTGATGGGTCCCTACAGAAGCTACTTCCCCACTTGACGGTACGAAGTCACTCGCTCTGCCTAGGCATTACCCCGCCCGGGAGTTTGGTAGAATTCAGTTTCAGACGTCATACCAACGAGAGAGGAGGCCCACCCTATGTTGGCCGACATCAAGGCGATCGCCCGCCGTTATCGTGAGGAGCTTTGGAGTCAGGAAGCACTGAACGTCGCCGATGAGATCTTCGCGCCCACCTGCGTTTTTCACAACTTCGACCCGATCACACCGGCGCTGGAAAATGGGGCCGCCGGAGCCAGAAAGCTCGTGGCCGTCTATCGCACCGCTTTCCCCGATGTACGCTTTACCTTGGATGATCTCTTTGCTGAGGGTGACCGTGTCCTTGTTCGTTGGACCGCCCAGGGAACGCACACAGGCAGCCTCATGGGAATCAAGCCCACCCGGATGAGAGTGACCGTGCATGGAATGGATGTCTATCGGGTGACAGGCGGGAAGATTCAGGAGATTTGGGTCAACTGGGACACAATGAGCTTCATGCAACAGCTCGGGCTGGAGCCGCCCTCGCCAGCGACCAAGAGCGTGTCTTAAGACCCACCTGGCAAACGCAGGCTGAGGGTCGGCAAAAACCCCGTCATGCTGGCCAAGCGCAACGCGGGCTGGTGATCCAGACTGGATTGACAGGCCAAACCCACCAGCCCCACGCGTCAACAGGAGGCGAACACCAGCCGACCTGCGAAGAAGCTATCCGATGTCAGTGCCAAGAAAAGGGCAACGCCGAGAATCGGACAGCTTCATAGACAACCACCCATTCGGCTTATTTGACAAACTCGTGCTCAGGGTGTTTTACGACCAACACCGGACAAGGTGCGAGTCGAATGATCTTCTCTGCTGTCGACCCGAAGACTAAATGGCTGAGTCCAGTGCGTCCGTGGGTGGCGAGCGTAATCAAATCCACTTCCAGCTCTTTGGCTATCTTGACTATTTCACTATGAGCGCTGCCAGATTCAAACACCGGTGCTGCATCGATCCCCTGGGCGCGCAGCTCTTGGGTGAGCTGGTCCAACTGCTTTCTTTCAGCTGTTTCCGCTTCTACCCAAATTTCTGGATGAAAGGTTTCGGTCGGAGCGGCTACGATAGACTGGTCCCAGACGTGGACCACGTAGAGCTTAGCCTTGAAGCGTAAAGTCAGGGCGACCGCATATTTGAGTGCGTGTTGGGAATTCTCAGAGAAATCCGTCGGAACCAAGATCTTCTGAATCTCGATCATAGGACCCCCTTTTTGTGCCCTCGGCTCTGTTTCGTTGCCCACTTTCAGTATATTCTACCGTATTCGGAGGATGCCAAGGCACGTCGGAAGCGGGAATGAGTTTTGCAACATCAAACGTCGTTGATTTCCATTGCTGTTGCTTCTTGCACCTTGCCTCCTGATCATGCTGACAGTGGTCTTTTTCTATGTTCAGCGGAATATGGGCGTGGCCTAAGTTGACGCGCCGTCTCGCATCGCTAAAATGTTGGGCAAGGACCTCAGATGTCTCAAACTGAAGTTTAGATGGAGGTTAGCATGCGCTTCGAAGAGTTTTCATTTGGCTCGATCCGGATCGATGGCGTCACTTACGACCACGATGTGCTGATCGATCGTGGGAACGTTTGCAAGCGGAAGAAGAAGGCGTCCAAGAAATTCCGTGACACCTTCGGCCATACGCCGCTCTCGGTGGAGGAAGACCTGCCCTGGAAATGCAGCCGCCTGGTTGTTGGAACTGGGACCTACGGCGCGCTTCCGGTGATGGAGGAGGTGAAGCTGGAGGCCGAGCGACGCGACGTCAAATTGCTCATTCTTCCGACAGCTCAAGCGATCGATGCGTTGCGACAGGACTCCGACGGAACCAACGCCATTCTGCACGTGACCTGCTGAGAAATTTCAGGAGCCTGCCCCATGAAGGCGCCAATCTACCGTTCTTTTCAAGATTTGAGGGAGCTCGTTCACTCCGCCAGAAGGGAAGCCTCTGCAAGTGTGAGCAAACCTATGGCAGAACGGTTCCCAGAGACGAAAGTCCTTTCTGATGAAGAAGCCTTCGAGTTGTCAATGCAAGATGTCACCCCGCTGGGTTGGAGCGATGTGCCCTTACCTCGACCTGAGCCCGTCGAAATTCCCAACCCGCGGGAAAGCGAGGATGAGGGTTTACGCCTTCTTATCGAATTTGTACAGGGCAGACAACCGATCGATCTGCGTTTGAGCGGAGAGTATGTCGAGGGAACGCCTAACCCTCAAGGCCGACATTTCCTGGATCGTTTACGCCAGGGTCACTTTGTCGTCGAGGCTCACCTCGACCTTCACGGACTGGGCGTCGTCGAGGCGCGAGGCCGCTTCGAAGCTTTCGTCCGTAACAGTCTTCAGAAAGGTCACGGATGCGTCCGCGTCGTTCACGGCCGTGGGCACCATTCGCTCGAAGGCGATGCAGTCCTGAAGAAGCACGTCCAGAAGTGGCTTTGCAGCCGCAGAATGAGTCGCCATATCGTGGCCTACACCTCAGCCCGATTGCATGACGGCGGTGGGGGCGCGCTCTATGTGCTGCTCCACCGACGCAAACGGGGGTAGGGTGCGCTGCTTTCCAGAGCGCTCGAAGGTTTCTTCTGGTTTGTGGTTCTGCCTACAGACGGTATAGAGTGCCGTTTTGCCGGCGGGAGCTCGGACTGCAAACCAAAAGGCGTTCCCTTCTGCTAAGCCTTATTAGACATCATCTCAAGTGTACGAGCTCTTAGCTATCCGGTGCGCTCAATGGCGGCGTGCCCGGCGCAGATCCCGCCCCGCCTTCCGGGAACGCAAATCCGTTGTCAGCGCCGTGGGACTTGCTAGAATGTGGACCTGCGTCCTGAAGGGTAAGCATTTCGTTCTTGACAGTGACTTCATACTGAAGAACCAAGCCAGGCGGAGGTGGTATGGCACTTAATCCCAAGCACAAAAGTCAGGTCATCTTGAAGGGCCCAGATCGAGCGCCTGCTCGATCCTACCTCAAAGGAATCGGATTTTCGGAAGAGGACCTGGCGAGGCCTATCATCGGCGTTGCCAATACCTGGATCGAGACGATGCCTTGCAATTTTCACTTGCGTGAGTTGGCGGCCAAGGTGAAAGAAGGCGTGCGGGCTGCCGGCGGGACGCCGATGGAGTTCAACACCGTGGCCATTAGTGACGGCATCACCATGGGAACCGAGGGAATGAAAGCTTCGCTGGTCAGCCGTGAGATTATCGCGGATTCCATCGAGCTGGTGGCCCGAGGATACATGTTTGACGCGGTCGTGGCGCTGGTGGGCTGCGACAAGACCATTCCTGGCGCGGCGATGGGACTGATCCGACTTGATGTCCCCTCCTTGATTCTCTACGGCGGATCGATCGCACCTGGCCGATACAAAGGTAAGGATGTAACCATTCAAGACGTTTTCGAAGCCGTCGGGGCCAATGCCGCTGGGCGCATGACGGACGCTGAACTGTTAGAAATTGAAAACGTCGCTTGCCCCGGCGCCGGTGCCTGCGGCGGCCAGTATACAGCCAACACGATGGCCACAGTCATGGAGTTCATTGGTCTCTCGCCGTTCGGTTCGTCCAGTGTTCCTGCAACCGACCCTCGAAAATACGAAGTCAGTTTCGAATGCGGGAGGTTGATCATGGACATCTTGCGGCGTGGCATCAAACCCAGTGATGTGCTAACGGCCAAAGCGTTTGAGAACTCGATCGCCAGCGTAGCGGCGACCGGAGGGTCAACAAATGCCGTGCTGCATCTGCTCGCCATGGCACGAGAGGCTGGTGTTCCCTTGGAAATCGACGACTTCGACCGCATCAGCTCGCGGACACCACTCCTGGCAGACCTGAAACCCGGTGGCAAATATGTCGCAGTCGATATGCACAAGGCTGGAGGGGTGCCCGTCATTGCCAGGTGGCTCACCGAGGGGGGCTATGTGGATCCTTCGCAGAAGAATGTGAGCGGCCAAACTCTCGGCGACGCTGCCGGATCGGCCGTCGAGACGCCCGGTCAAGATGTCATTCGGCCACTCTCCAATCCGATTAAGCCGACGGGGGGGCTCGTCATCTTGAGAGGCAATATTGCTCCAGAAGGCTGTGTGATCAAGATCGCCGGTCACGAACGGTTGCACCATCGCGGCCCCGCGCGCGTGTTCGACCGGGAAGAGGACGCAATGACAGCCGTGACCCGCCGCCAGATCCTCGCAGGAGATGTTGTGGTGATTCGTTACGAAGGTCCGCGGGGTGGACCAGGAATGCGCGAGATGCTCGGCGTGACTGCTGCCCTGGTGGGAGAGGGGCTCGGCGAAAGCGTAGCCCTATTGACTGATGGCCGCTTCAGTGGTGCCACTCGCGGGCTGATGGCGGGCCACGTCGCGCCCGAGGCCGCTCGAGGGGGACCTGTCGCAGCCCTTCAGGAGGGGGACATCATCGTTTTTGATATCAAGAACCGACGGTTGGATGTGGAGCTGAGCGATCAAGTGATCACACAGCGCCTCTCTGAGTGGAGAGCACCGAAGCCTCGTTACACTTCAGGAGTTTTCGCCAAGTACGCCGCTCTGGTCTCGTCTGCGTCACAAGGAGCCATCACTCGGTCCGAGCTGTGAAGAAGTGAGCGGTGACGAGGTGAAATAGAAGGTGAAGAGCTCCTTCACCTCTTCACCCCTCGTCCTACCTAGACCTTAATGATGTCCACCAACTCCTTCACTGCTGCTGCGGACTTCTTCAGGGCAGCATCCTCTTCCGGAGTCAGTTTGATCTGAATGATCTCTTCAATCCCATTCTTACCCAGTTTCACGGGGACACCGACGTACAATCCCCGGACCCCGTACTCGCCTTCCAGGTAAGCGGCACAGGGAAGGATTTTTTTCTTGTCTTTGAAAATCGCTTCTAGCATCTCCACGCTGGCGGCTGATGGGGCGTAATAGGCGCTGCCGGTCTTCAATAGGCCAACAATCTCAGCGCCGCCATTGGCCGTGCGTTTGACCAAGGCGTCGATCTTTTCTTTTGGCAGCAGCTCGGTGATTGGAACGCCAGCAACGGTCGAGTAGCGGGGCAATGGCACCATCGTATCCCCGTGCCCACCCAGTACGAACGCATGAATGTTTTCAACCGAAACGTTCAGTTCCAGAGCGATGAAGGTGCGGAAACGAGCCGAGTCGAGCACCCCCGCCATTCCGATGACGCGGTTCTTTGGAAACCCGGAGACTTTGAAGGCCGTCTGAACCATAGCATCCAGCGGGTTACTGACGACAATAAGAAAGCTGTTTGGAGAATACTTCACGACCTGCTCTGTGACACTCTTGACGATTTCGTAATTCTTCATCAAGAGATCGTCACGGCTCATGCCCGGTTTGCGCGGGAGGCCGGCTGTAATGATAACGGCGTCGGAATCCGCAGTGTCTTTATAGTCGTTTGTTCCGACAAGACGGCAGTCGTAGCCTTCGACGGGGCCGGATTGAAGCAAATCCAAGGCCTTGCCTTGTGGAACACCTTCGATGATATCGATCAAGACAACGTCGGCCAGCTCTTTATCCACAATCCGCTGGGCGGCGGTGGCGCCAACGTTTCCTGATCCCACCACCGTCACCTTCTTTTGCTTCATGCCTGACTGCTCCTTTCGCAGATATTGGCAACCATTGCCTGATTTCGGCGACGAACCGTGACACCTCACAGTTAGAGACAAGCACCCTCGCCGGCCCATCGGCCGAAGGCCAAAATAGATTCGTTGAAGAACTGACAAAAAATCGTGCTGGGGGCATGGCCCGAGGCAGGGAGGCCCTGTTGCCACGGGCTCCAACGGTCCAGCTACCTCATATTCTCGATGACGGCGCTAGCAAACTCGCTGGTCTTCAGCTTCGTTGCGCCCGTCATCTGTCGCTCCAAGTCGTAGGTGACTTTCTTCTGCTGGATGGTTATCGCAAACGCCTCCTCGATGAGCTTTCCGACCTCAATCCATCCCAAGTGCTCGAACATCATGACGCCAGAGAGAATTAGCGAGCCAGGATTGACCACGTCTTGGTCGGCATACTTCGGAGCCGTCCCGTGCGTCGCTTCAAACACTCCGTACTCATCGCCGATATTGGAGCCCGGGGCGATGCCGAGACCACCGACTTGAGCAGCGCAAGCGTCGGAAAGATAGTCGCCGTTTAAATTTGGCGTAGCAATCACTTCGTACTCGTTGGCGCGTGTCAAAACCTGCTGGAACATGGAGTCGGCAATCCGGTCATTGACGAGAATTCTCTCATCTGGTGTCCTTCTGCCGGGCTTCTTGGCGACTTCCTCCTCGCTGATCGTCTGCTGCGGAAACTCTTCCCTGGCGAGTTGGTAACCCCAATCACGGAATGCGCCTTCTGTAAACTTCATGATATTCCCTTTGTGAACCAGAGTTACGACCTTGCGATGATTGTCCATTGCATGGCGAATAGCCCGGCGCACCAAGTTCTTCGTGCCGGTAATGGAAATCGGCTTAATACCGATCCCGGAGTCGGGCAACACCTTCTTACCCATCTCCTTGGCAAGAAAGTCGATCACTTTCTTGGCTTCCGGAGTCCCCTGTTGCCATTCGATGCCGGCGTAGACGTCCTCGGTATTTTCTCGAAAAATGACCACATTCATCTTTTCCGGGTGGGTCACCGGCGAGGGGACGCCCTGGTAATACTTCACCGGTCGGACGCAAGCATAGAGGTTCAAGACCTGCCGAAGGGTCACGTTCAGACTGCGGATACCCCCACCCACCGGAGTGGTTAATGGCCCCTTGATGGCAACACGAAAGGCTTTGATCGCCGCAAGGGTGTCATCGGGCAGCCATTCGCCGAATTTGTGGTAAGCCTTTTCCCCCGCAAATACCTCGTACCAGTAAACCTTTCGCCTTCCATTGTAGGCCTTCCTGACCGCCGCCTCGAAGACTCGAACTGAGGCCTTCCAGATATCGCGGCCCGTGCCATCTCCTTCAATGAAGGGGACAATCGGATTGTCCGGCACGACCAACTTGCCATTCACATACGTGATTTTGGCTCCTTCTTTGGGTACACCGATTCCGTTGTAGGACATCTTCAGGATCTTCTCTCCGGCCAAGCCGTTATGTGCGACGTTATGAGGATTATGTTCGCTTATGGATACTGAAACATAGGCAGCCCACACCCTCGTTGTGCGCAGGTTTGTAGCCTTGAAACGGGCGGGTCTCAAGAAATGCTGATGCAACCGCGGCCCTCCGAAAAATCGGGCTGCGCTACCACATGATTCCGAGATCCTGCCTCGAAGGCAAGCGTCGTTTCTACCACTTCGGCCACAGCCTGTCAAGGCTGTGCGGAAGCTCTAAAATGTCCGCCAAACGCTGGACTCCGCACCGGTTCTGCCTCAAAAACGATTGACATTTCAAGCGCTCGTAAGCTACGTTCTTTGAGCAGTCCCTGCTTCGTCGCTTCTGCCACCTCTGCAGCAAGATCCTCACTCGTGAGTTCCGTTTCTGGCAAGGGAGATTGCTACATCATCAACACCGGTCGCTCTACGATCAAGAATGGTGGAGTCGATGCAGAAGAAAGATCGGGTCCCTTGGAAGGCTAGCCCAGCTCTCGAGCTTAACACCGAAGATCATGCTACCTCCCACCGCATCGTAGCGCGTAGCGGCAATCCGGAGTGCCAGCATCAATGAGCAGTCGCTGCCGCGGCCTGGCGTAATCCTTGACGGTTTCGGGACCGGGGAGTTCATGGATCAAACCCGCATTCGCAATTTTTCCATCATCGCTCACATCGACCACGGCAAATCGACCCTGGCCGACCGGTTGCTGGAGTTCACGGGCGCGCTCTCGGAGCGCGAAATGGCGGAGCAGGTGCTCGACGACATGGACCTGGAGCGGGAACGCGGTATTACTATCAAGGCCCATGCTGTCCGTCTGAATTATCGCGACAAAGCCGGCGAGGCTTACGTTCTCAATCTCATCGACACCCCGGGCCACGTCGACTTCTCCTACGAAGTCTCACGAAGCTTGGCTGCCTGCGAGGGAGCGCTACTGGTTGTCGACGCCTCACAGGGCGTAGAAGCGCAGACTCTTGCCAATACTTATCTCGCTCTCGATCACAACCTGACGATCATTCCTGTGATCAACAAGATTGACTTGCCTAGTGCAGAACCTGAGCGGATCAAAGAGCAGATCGAAAGCATCATCGGATTGGATGCGCAAAATGCGCTTTTGGTCAGCGCGAAGCAGGGCATTGGCACGCAGGAAGTGCTGGATGCCATCGTGCGGGAGATCCCCGCTCCACAAGGCAGTTACGACGCGCCACTGAAGGCTCTGATCTTCGATTCCTGGTTCGACGTCTATCGCGGTGTGATCGTTCTCGTGCGCGTTATCGATGGAACTCTGAAAGCCGGAATGAAGATTCGGCTGACCTCCAACGGAGAGGCCTTCGAAGTCGAGAAGGTCGGCGTCTCAACTCCGAAGATGCAAGAGATCGATCAGCTTTCGGTCGGTGAAGTAGGATTTGTGGTCGCCAACATCAAGAAAGTGTCAGACACCAAAATCGGTGACACCATCACTGAAGACGCTCGGCCCACCGCCGTTCCCTTCCCGGGATTTCAAGAGATCAAACCGATGGTTTTCTCGGGGCTCTATCCCATTGAACCCAACCAGTACGAAGCGCTGCGAGATGCATTGGAGAAATTACGCCTGAATGATTCCTCGTTCTTTTATGAGCCGGAAACGTCTCTGGCGCTGGGTTTCGGATTCCGATGCGGTTTTCTCGGGCTGCTGCACATGGAAATTGTTCAAGAGCGGCTGGAACGCGAGTTCGATCTCTCCTTGATCACCACAGCGCCGGGTGTGCGCTACAAGATCACTCTGACCAACGGCGAGGTGATCGAGATCGACAGCCCGACTAAACTGCCGCCTCCGTCAGAAGTGACCAAGATCGAAGAGCCGGTGATTACCGCGCTCATTATGACAAACGACGAATATGTCGGAGCGATTCTCAAGCTGGCCGAGGAGAAGCGCGGCGTGCAAAAGGGGCTGGACTATGTGACACCCAAGCGAGTGGTCATCACCTACGAACTCCCCCTGAACGAAATCGTCTTGGATTTCTACGACCGCCTCAAATCTGCATCGCGTGGCTACGCTTCGCTGGATTACCATATTTCTGGGTACTGGACTTCGCCGCTGGTGCGGCTGGATATTCTGGTTTCCGGGGAATCGGTTGACGCGCTTTCCGTCATTGTCCACCGCGATATTGCCTATAACCGCGGCCGCTCGCTGGTCGAAAAGATGAAGGAACTTATCCCACGCCAGATGTTCGAAGTGTCAATTCAAGCCGCCATTGGGAGCAAGATAATTGCGCGAGAAACCGTTCGCGCAATGAAGAAAAATGTACTGGCCAAGTGCTACGGCGGAGACATTACCCGCAAGCGCAAGTTGCTGGAAAAGCAAAAGGAAGGCAAGAAGCGAATGAAGCGGGTCGGCCGTGTCGACATCCCACAGGAAGCCTTCCTGGCCGTGCTGAAAGTGGATTAGTTTACAGGGAAGGGAACAGAAGGCGGGAACTTTACAGCTGAGACCTTGCGACCTGATTAACTATCCAATATGTCTCTTACTTTTCTGGACAGCGAATCAGGTGTGAAGGGTTTCTGGATAAAGGCTGTGCCGGCCTCCAGAGCGCCTAGATGGATACCAGCATCGTCGGTGTATCCGGACATGAACAGCACTTTGGTGCCTTTGCGCAGCTCGCGCAACCGCTTGGCCAAATCGCGGCCTCCCATGAGAGGCATGACCACATCGGTCAATAGCAGGTGAATAGGCCCCTGGTGCTGAATGGCGACCCTGAGAGCCTCGGCTCCATGGTGGGCTGCCAGCACGCGATAGCCGGTCCGTTTGAGAATCTCGTGGACAAGATTCTTGACAATCGTGTCGTCTTCTACCAGTAGAATGGTTTCAGTTCCTCCCGGAAGGTCCAGCTCCCCGCGTATCGAAGTCGACGTTTCCTTCGAAACCGCTTCCCGGGGCAGGAAGATCCGGAAAGTAGTTCCTCGCAGAAGCTCACTTTCCACTCGAATGTGCCCACCGCTTTGCTCAACAATGCCGTAGACAGTAGACAGTCCCAGCCCCGTCCCTTCTCCCTGCCGTTTGGTGGTATAAAAGGGCTCAAAGATACGAGCCTGGGTCTCCGCATCCATCCCGCATCCCGTATCGCCGACCACGAGCATCACACAAGGCTCTGACGCGCTCGTTCGGCGTAGCGTGGAAGGCTCGGCATCGACGTTTGCGGTCTCGATAGTTAGTTTTCCCCCGGCAGCCATAGCGTCGCGGGCATTGACAGCCAGGTTCAGGATCACCTGTTCAATTTGGCCACGGTCTGCCTTGATTGGCGCCAGCCCAGGCTCGAGCACAGTGACCAACTCGATATGAGCGCCGATCAACCGCCTCAGCATTTTGTCCATCCCGAGAACGACCGCGTTCAGATCCAGGATCTGTGGCTGGAGCACCTGCTTGCGACTGAACGCCAGGAGCTGCCGGGTGAGGTCGCTAGCACGGATCCCCGATCGTTTGATTTCTTCGACGTCGCTGCGCAATGGGTCATTGCGATCGAGACGCCTCAAAAGCAGCTCGGTGTAACCCAGAATCGCTGTCAGCAAATTGTTAAAGTCGTGCGCCACGCTGCCGGCCAGCTTGCCGATAGCCTCCATCTTCTGCGACTGGCGGAGTTGTTCCTCCTTTTGCCTCAAAACCTCGGCGGCACTCTGGCGCTCGGTGATGTCGCGAATGACCGCCAGGTAGCCGCAGCATTCCCCGTTTACGTCCTTGAGCCGGCCGATTGACAGCTCGACAGAAACCGCTTCTCCGTCTCTCCTCCGATGTGCCCCCTCTTCGTGCCACACGCCTGAATCGATCAGAACCGCGGACACTTTCTCATTTATGACTGCCTCCAAACAATCGTAACCGATGAGCTCCTTTAGAGGACGGCCCAAAGCTTGATGGAACTTGAAGCCGTACAAGTCCTCGGCACCTTGGTTCCAGTAACTGACCAAACCATCGTTGTCCACCGCTACAATGGCCTCTCTAACCTGCGACAGGACCACGGTCTGGAACTTCATGCGTTCTTCGTCTTGTTTGCGTTCAGTGATATCAGTGATTGAACGCAAGGTTCCTATGACGGCACCATCGCTGTCTCGAAACGGAACGGCAGTCACTGCCGCCCAAAACGAACTCCCATCTTTTCGGAACAGACGCATCTGGTATCGCTCAGGCGTATCCAGCAATTGCGCCTGGTTTCGCCGGATGACCGTCTCCCTTTCCCCGGGCGGCAGCAACACTTCAAACGCGGCTCTGCCGACCATTTCCTGAAGGGTGAAGCCGGTCAGGGCAAGCATTCGGTTGCTGACAAACTGGACGACATCTTGAATATCCGTGATCAACAGACCCTCGCCGAGACTCTCCAGCGCCGCGCGAAGGCGGCCTTCAGAGTTGCGCAGGGTCTGCTCGACCTTCTTTCTTTCACTGGTATCCCGAACGACGGTCACAAGCAGCACCTGACCGTTAACTTGCGACACCGATGCAAATGCCTCCAAGCTAATCAATGTGCCATCTCCACATTTTCCGTGAAATTCAAAGATGGCGGGAGCAGGGCTTCCTTGCAACCAGCGGCGCTTGATCTCCAGAACGCGATCGCTGTCGTCATCCGCGTAGAGAATCGAGACAGGCTGGCCAAGCAAGACTTCGGGTTTGAGATAACGATACAGGGTTAGAAACGCTTGGTTGACTGCAACGATGCGTTCATCAGCTTCGACCATCGTTGCATCGGTGCTGTCCGCAACAAATCGCAAGACTTGGGCGTCCAAGAGATGTGGGCTCTTCGGCATGGATGGAAGCACTTTCACTTCAAGGGTCGCGGCTCTCCTCAGAATTCGTTCGGCTGTGCGCGTGAGAACACCAAGCCTGAGGGGTTCCTCGAGGACAGCCACATCTGTTTCAAGGCTGTCATTCGTGTCATCGCTCCGCCACAGCCAGAGAGGGCTGCACTTGGCTGCTGCCGGTTCGCAGTGAAGAGGTAAGCCAGCTTAGCTCTTGGCCGGCACACGTCGGGGGAGTCGTTCATGCACGTTGGGGCACCACGTTCGATGCAAACTGATTTCTGTTGTTTCGTAAGGTTTTTGGATTTGTCGGGCTATTTTCAGAGCAACCTGCAGCATTTCACTATTGCTTGCCGGAAGAGAACAATCAGAGGTCATGCCCTTTTCGTAAAGTAATCGGGATAGAAAACCTCCGCACAGTCGGGGCAGATCCCGTGTGAAAACTGCGCCTCGGAGTGATTCTGGATGTAGGCCTCCAACTGGTTCCAATATCCCTGGTCATCGCGAATCTTCTTGCAAGACGAGCAGATTGGAATGAATCCGCTGAGCACCTTGATCCTGGCAAGCGCCACCTGCAGTTCCTCAATGAGTTTTTCTCTTTCTCGCTGGGCCTGTTTCCGGTCGGAAACGTCACGTGCGGAAAGCAGGATTCGATGGCCGGTAACAGCGCCAATGGAGAATGTAGACAATAGCAGTTCGGATTCCAGCCAGTTTCCATCCGCCTTGCGTAACCGGACATCGATCGGCCGAGCTGGGCCGGTCCGCGGCAGCTCCGAAATGACGCGGCGCACTTCAGCCATGTCTTCTGAGTGGATGAGAAGGATCAGGTTCTGACCCATGAGCCGGGACGGTTCCCAACCCAGCACACGCTGATGGGACGGTGAAGCATAGACAAGAGTACTCTTCGGATCAACCAGGGAGATGAGATCCAACGAGTTCTCAGCTAGCACTCGGTATCGCTCCTCGCTATGGCGGAGAAGCTCCATCGACCGCCGCCGATCTCGCATGTCATGCACCAATCGACAAAACACATAGCCGACAAGCCCGAATGTCAAGACCGTCATCGTCAGAAACGAACCTGAGGCTAACCTGGCCTTTGATCTCAACACCTCTGAACGCTGTTTCAGCACCTTCGTCTCTTCGACAACCAAAGCTGCTACACGGGATTGGATCGTCTCCGTGCGGGAGGCTGCCTGCTGCAAGATCAGCGCTAGATCTAGCGATGCGGAATCGGTCCGCTCGCCGCCTTCTGATGTCCGACGAATCTCATCCAGCAGGTGATCGACTTGCCTCTGCAAATCCAGAATCTGATTCCTTCGAGGCGTTCCATCGCTAAGCTTCATCAGGCGCCCAAGATGCTCGCCGATCATGGGAGCTGTTGTGAAAGAAGCCTCCAAAAATTCGCGACGGCCCGAGAGTAGAAAAGCCAGCTCGCCATGCTGCACATCCTTGATGCCTGACAACGTGCTTTCCAGTTCCCGCAACACTTCCTGGCTTTGCGCGACGGAACGACCGACTTCGGCAAACTCCTGAGTGCTGTGATAAGACACCCCACCTGCGCCTAGCAGTGCCAGCACAACAAGAAGTAGCCCGAAAACCAGACGCCACTCCAGGGTTGATTTCATCGTTCTCTGCAGTCGCTTCAAGGAAAGAGCCATGTCAAGCACATCTCATTATTCGGACTCTGAAGACCAGATGCTTCGTTTGCTCCTAAGCGGTTCGTTTGACGGAAGAGGATTCCAAGGCCAAAGCGCCACTGTGCCCAATTCTACGCCTTTCAATCGGCAGTTTTCAACGAGAGTTTCACTTCTAAGTTTACCTTGATGTATTTGACAACCTAAGAACGTGGCTGGGAGTCCGGCGGGACTGGCCCTCTAGGCGGTCGCCGAGAAGTCATCGGAGGCTGAACGTTGTCAGGCCGAATGAACGCAAATCACCACGGATCGAAGCCGAACTCGGTCGTGGGCGGCTCGCTGTCGCGGTCACTTGTGACACCAGCAGGGTTCCGGGTTCCTGGCGATTCATTCAATAGACACATAGCCGCAGTTCCATTTTGTGTCAATTCGCGTCATTCGCGGTCACCACCGAAAGAAATTGGTTACCAGCTGATCGGGCTGGTTTTATGGTTTTGAAGTTCCTTGACACGGGTAACTTTCTTCCCCTACAGTGAGTCAGGTTGTTTACAGTTGGACTGAACTGATTAGGAACCATGACCGACGATCTCCTTAGGCCGCGCGGAGGTTTGCTTCGCTTCGGAGGAATGCTGATGCTTCTGCTCTTGGGAGCCTGTTTCTCTTCCTGTTCAAGGCCATCCCCTTCCGAGGCAGTGCAGGCGTTCAGGCGCGAGGACCTGGAGATCGAGGCTAGGCAGGTCTCCCGAAAGGAGATTCAAAGAATTATAGATATTAGCGGGACTTTGCTTCCGAACGAAGAAGTCGTGGTGAGTTCCGAGGTTGAAGGGCCAGTGGAGAAAGTGCTGGTAGACCTCGGTGATCGCGTAAAGAGAGGCCAGTTACTGGTGAAGATCTCGGCGAGGGAGTTTGAGCTAAGTGTGGACCGCTATCTGGCCGAGCTTCAACAGGCACTGGCTCGTTTAGGTCTGAATGAAGAAAATGAACAACTTCGCAGCGATGGTGAGGCTACTGAGGTTCGACGTGCGGCGGCTCAGATGGATGAAGCGGAACAAAAATACAAGCGAGCCGAGGAGCTCTTTCGGGAAGGAGTGGTCTCGAAGGAAGGCCGGGACGAAGCCGAGGCCCGGTTCAAGTCGGCGCGAGCGAACTACGATTCCGCATTGCAGACCGTGCAGAGGTTGAAAGCTCAATTAAAGCAGAATCGCGCAGCGCTTCAGCTCGCTCGCAAGAAGTTACAGGACACCGACATCCGCGCCCCCTTCGACGGATTTGTGAAGGAACGATTGGTCTCCATCGGACAGTACCTCACCGTTCAGACTTCCGTCGTTTCTCTGGTTCAGACCGATCCTCTCAAGGCGAGAGCCGAAGTTCCGGAAAGGGCGGTGCCTAGCATCCGGGAGGGCCAAGCCGTGGGCATCACCGTGGATGCGTTCGACAGAACCTTTCAGGGAAGGATTTCGAGGGTGAGTCCCGCCGTTAACCACCAGACCCGGGCGCTGACCATTGAGGCCCTCATCGATAACAAAGACCAGCTTCTCAAACCAGGCTACTTTGCCAAAACCAAAGTGACTTCTCACGAGAAAGAAATCGTCATCACAGCTCCAGCTGAAACCATTCTGAATTTCTTCGGAGTCAACAAGGTCTTCGTCGTGGAAAACGGGAAGATCCGCGAAAGAGTCATCAAGCTAGGCGATCGGTTCGGTGACGACGTCGAGGTGTTAGAGGGCCTGAAGGGCGGGGAAGTGGTTGCCAGTTCCGAATTATCCCGACTCGAGAACGACTTGCCGGTGCGAATCAAATGATCAATGACGATTGCCATTGTGCCTGAAACCTCGTGGCACAATGGGCAATCGCTAATCCGCAAATCTCCAAACAGAGCTAGAGCTTTTCTGCAGACAATCCTTTATCCTTAGGGACGCTCAGGTAGCCCATGATTTTGTCCTTCTGGACGTCATTAACCACCAGCTCGTAGCGCAATTTGGTCCGGCCCACCAGGAACTGCACGGGTTCGTTGACGGTGCGGTTTTTCTTTTCCAACTGGTTGTCGTCGACTACGATCCGCACGCCGTAGTTTTTCTTCTTGTGGTTTGTGTTGAGCAACATGATCCGGACATCGCCCACCAGGGCCACCTTCTTCTTCTTATCCAGCTCGAACTCGTAGTAGTTGCGTTCGCCCTTGAGCCGCAGCTGTTGCAACTCATCGTGGTTGCGGGCGATTTGCTGGGTGAGCGTATCTTTTACGTCTACAAGGTCCCTGCGCGTGCCCTCAAGGTCTTTCTTGGTTGAGGCCACATCCGTTCGCACTGCGGTAACATCAGCATTGACAGCTCCAAACTTGCTCGTGGCTTCCTCCTGCAAAGCGGCCACCTGTTGCGTATCCGCCTTTTGGGAAATCTGTGCATTGAGCTGCTTGACCGACTGTTCCTGCTCAGCTCTCAGGCGTTGCGCCATCGACCGCGCGTGGTCCAGTTCCCGCTGGGTTACACCGAGCCGATCGCGTACTACTTTGAAGTCGGAGGTCAGCGCCTGAAACTCTTTGTCGCTGTCATCGAGACGGGAGGCCAGCTTCGCTTCCAAAGCCGCCATTTGTGTTTGCTGAGCTTCCCGAAGCTGTTTCTTGCTGGCCTGAAGATCATAGATGATGTAGCCCAGGAGGCCAAGGATAGCGAGAAATCCGAACAGACCATACCTGGGAGTGGCCCTCGGACGGCCTAGGACGACCGGGGCCGGGGCGGGCTTCGCCGTTTCCAGAGGTTTGCCGTCTGTGAAACTGTTCATATGAAGTACTTCCTTTCAGGGATTCAGTCTAGGAACTCCTTGGGTTGGATCCCTTTTCCCAATGTAGAGTAACACGATTTAGCAAAGCGAAGAAGTTTTCAGTCTTGCAACGGCAACCTCAACCCCAACGCAGGTGATTTTTCGAAGCTCGGAAGACCGACGGCTTGCGAATTGAAGCCGTCCGACCGAAAGAACTCGAGCATGCTGCTCTTCGGTCTTCCAAAAGCTCACGTGTAAGACGCAAGAGATGCTCGAAAAGATGCCGCTCATTCAAGAAACTCAGGCTGGAATTACCTCTTCGACAGCTGCGGGGTGAATCTTGAATCTTCTCAGGGACCTCAAGTGCCGCCAGAGCCAGTAGCTCGCCACCGATTGGACAAATCCAGTCTTGCCCTTTCGCGTTGGTCGGTGACTGAGGTTCTTTCATCTTCTCAGTCTTCCGGCAACGCGCTGCGTTTCTGAGCAGAGTGACGATTGTTGCTACGAGATGGAGATACCGAGGAAGCGCTAGGTTCCTCAGGACTTCTTCTCCTTCAAACCCTGACCAGAGACCCAATCGTCAAGGGAGGGATTTGGAAGACTGCCCGAATTGTGATTGAATGGATTTGCGGGCGGTGCTGTGGAGAAAGTGAGCTCCCGAAACAAAGGGCAGCGGGTTAGCGAAATGAAACCGTTTGCTGAGGAATTGGCCTTAGACTGTAAATGAAACGCTGGCAATGGCGAATCCACTCGAAAACCTGACATCCTCTGGAATCGGTCAGCAGCACACGATGCTCTTCGACGGAGATTGCGGGATCTGCACGTATTTTGCAGACATTGTGAAACGGATCGACAGGCAAAATCTTTTCCAAGTCTTTCCGTATCAATCTTTTTCTGAAGAAACGTTGGGCCCTTGGGGAATCAGCCATGCCGACTGCAGGCAGAAGCTTCAAGTCATTTCCCGGCGGGGTAAGGTATACCGTGGCGCCTTTGCAGTGAACTACTTTTATTACCACTACTTTCCCTGGTCCTTGTTGGTGATTCTGACCTACGCCTTCCCCGTCTTACTTCTGTTGGAGCTCGTCGGTTATGGGCTGGTCGCCAGGAATCGTACTCTGTTGTCCCGTTGGTTCGGAACGAAAGCCTGCAGCGCCTCAGCATCCTCAGCGGTAAGGCAAGAAGACGGTCCTCCGAGCGTGTAATGCTTCGGGTCATCCGCTAGATTCTCTATTACTTTACGACCAAGGCGGCGCGCGCTGCGCGGACGATTTCGGAGGCACTCTGTGCAGAGTCAGCCAAGGCAGTGAGGTGACCCATTTTGCGACCTGGATTGGGAATTAGTTTCCCGTAAAGATGAAGCTTTACTTCGGGGTGCGCACAGGCAGCAGACCAGTCAGGTTCGCCGTTCTGCCAAAGATTGCCCAGCAGATTAGCCATGGCTGCCGGACGTAACATTTGAGTGGATCCTAGAGGGAGGCCACAAACCGCTCGCAGTTGCTGTTCGAACTGGCTAGTGACACAGGCGTCGAAGGTAAAGTGGCCAGAGTTGTGCGGACGTGGGGCTAACTCGTTGATCAAGAGCTCGCCGCCCTGAGTTAGAAAGAACTCAACACAAAGCAGCCCAACTACGTTCAGCTTTTCCAGCACTGTTCGGGTGATTTTGACGGCTTGGTCGTAAACCTTGGGTGAGACGTCCGCGGGAGCTACTGAAATATCCAAGATATGATTGCAATGACAGTTCTCGATCACGCCCCAGTGGGCGAAGACACCGTTCAAGTCTCGCGCGGCTACGACGGAGACCTCGCTGCGAAAGTCCACAAAAGCTTCCAGCACCATTTCCTGATGAGGCACCGAACCAAAGGCGGATTCGGCCTGTTCTGGAGAACTGATCTTCACTTGGCCTTTACCGTCATATCCAAAACCAGCCGTTTTCAAGACAGCTGGATACCCCAGCTCTTTCACAGCCGCACGGAGGTCCTCCAGACAATGAATCGGGCGGAACGGAGTCACGGGAAGACCGTTCTTGGCGAGAAATGTCTTTTCTCGAAGCCGGTGCTGGGTGGTATGCAGGATCAGACCGTCTGGGCGCACGGGGGCGTACTCGGAAGCCGCCTCAGCCGTGGCAGCCGGAACATTTTCAAACTCGAAGGTGACGACACTGACACCTTTGGCGAATTGTCGGACGGCTTCGAGATCCTGGTAGGAGGCATTGATTTCAACGTCGGCCACCTGACCCGTGGGCGTGTCGCTTCCAGGCGAGAACGTGTGAACCCGGTAGCCCATGCGGCGGGCCGCAATCGCAAACATGCGACCAAGTTGGCCGCCGCCCAGGACACCGATAATTGAACCCGGGAGAATGGGTTGGGAAGCGCGATTCAAGGGCCCGCCTGCCTTTCGGTCACGGCAGTTCCTCATGCAGGATTCGATCGGTTTGTTCCGTCCGATACTGCCGGAGTTTCTCTCGCAATTCCGGACGCGAGATCGAGAGGATGGCCACTGCGAGGAGGGCCGCGTTGGTCGCCCCTGGCTTGCCGATGGCCAGAGTGCCCACCGGGATGCCAGCCGGCATCTGTACGATCGACAACAGCGAATCCATTCCTTTCAGCGCGTGACTCTCGACCGGAACCCCGAGCACGGGAAGCAGGGTTTGCGCGGCTGCCATTCCCGGCAAGTGGGCGGCACCCCCTGCGCCGGCAATGATCACTTCGATTCCTCGAGCTTCGGCCTTCGATGCATACTCCGCCAGCCAGATCGGCGTCCGATGCGCCGAAACAATCCGGCATTCATGGGGTACTTCAAACTGCGTGAGCAGGTCGCGAGCGTGGCGAAGCGTCTCCCAATCTGACTTGCTTCCCATGATTATGCCGACAAGTGGTTTGACACGATCGCTCATGAGATTGGAGGGCTGGCTTGCCCGGTGAAGGTCGCTTCGAAAACGAAGACGTATCTTAAGCTCGCGGTTGGCATGGGTCAAGGCGAAATGCCGGGTGTGCCTGGAGTCCGAATGTCCTGCCAGCAGAGCCGCTGAGAGACTCTCTTCAGGGGAGTCAACTCTCGCCTGCCAAAGGATCGAGTTGGTATACCTTAGACTTCGGAATGTAGACCTCTTGGACGCCGTTGCCCGGAGTTGAGCGTTTCACTATAATGTCGGCGGTGTTTCTCGTTGAAGTGCGGTGCGCTTCACCATCGAAACTCGCTAAATCTGACTTCTGCGTTCCTGCCTGCTTGATCTAACGGGTTGGAAAGAAACTCTATGGGACAAACACTTGCTGAAAAGATCTTCTCCAGTCACTGTGGCAAGAAGGCGCAGGCTGGGGATTTCATTCTGGCCGATCTCGACCTGGTGATGGCGCATGACACTACCTGCGCGTGGGCGCTGGAGCCGTTTTATCAGATTGCGAGCCGGGTCTTCGATCCCAGGAAAATCTTCATTCCTTTTGACCACGCCTTCCCGAGTCCGAGCGTCGCCATGTCCAAATTGCAGGCCGAGATCCGGAAGTTCGCGGAGGAGCAGGGCATTCCCATCAGTGTGGACGGGGTTTGCCATCAGGTGATGTCAGAGCGCCTGATTAATCCTGGAAATCTGATTCTTGGAGCCGATTCACACAGTCCAACAGGCGGGGGAGTCGGAGCGCTGACGATTGGCGTCGGGTCCACGGATGCGGCCATCGCCATGGCCACAGGCAAAGCGTGGTTCCGAGTCCCACAGACCATTCGTGTCAATATCACCGGCAACCTGCCGCACGGATGCTATTCAAAGGATGTTGTGCTCACTGTGGCCAAAGAGATGGGTCCCGACGGGGCCAACTATCGCGTCATCGAATACGGCGGCGAGACGGTCGAACGTTTCAACGTGCCGGCGCGTCTCACGCTGACGAACATGAGCGCCGAGATGGGCGCGAAGGCCGCCATCGTCGCTCCAGACAAGTGGACGCGAGATTACTTGAAAGAGAATGATCGTCTGATCGAGTTCGAAGAATTGCGCAGTGATGACGACGCACATTTCGAGAAGGTCCTGCATTTCGAGGTTTCAAACCTGAAGCCGATGATTGCCTGCCCGCCGGACATCGACAACGACGTGCCAGTGGAAGATGTGCAGGCCGAGGGAGTGAAAGTGGATCAGGTGTTCATCGGGTCCTGCACCAATTGCAGAATTGAGGACCTGGAAGTTGTTTACCAGATGTGGAAAGGAAAACGGCTCCAAGAAGGCCTGCGCACCATCGTAACTCCAGCCTCCCGTAAAGTGTATCTGCAGGCCCTGCAGCGCGGCTATATCGAAGAGTTTGTCCGGCTGGGGGCGGTCGTCTCCAGTCCCGGGTGCGGACCCTGTCTGGGCCGAGCCGGCGGCGTGCTTTATGACGACGAAGTGTGCGTGTCAACCAGCAATCGGAATTTCGAGGGGCGCATGGGCAGTCCAAAGGCCAAGATTTATCTCGCCAGCCCGGCGACCGCCGCAGCTTCCGCATTGACCGGCTACATCACGGACCCACGGGGTTTCCTCCATTGAGGAACCGAGGAACCACAACCCTCAGCTTGGCGCCCTTAGTGGTCTTCGTGGGTACTTACAGCAGATCTATGAACTGGAAATTCGGCGACAACATCAACACCGACCTCATCACTCCTGGGCGGCATAACATCACAACCGATCCGAAGGAACTGGCCAAGGCCTGTTTCATCGAATACCGGCCAGAGTTTCACGAGAAAGTGAAGCCCGGAGATTTCGTAGTAGCTGGCGAAAACTTTGGCTGCGGAAGCTCGCGCGAAACCGCGCCCGTCTCGTTGAAGTATTCCCAGATCCGAGCGGTCATTGCCAAATCTTACGCTCGTATCTTTTTTCGTAATGCGATCAACCTGGGTCTGCTGTGTGTCATCGCCGATACTGATTCCATCGATGAGCAAGACGAGTTGGAATTCGATGTGGCATCTCAGACGCTCCTAAATAAGACGAAAGGGCAGGGGATCAATGTGCAGATCCCGAGCATGATGCTGCGCCTGTACCAGGAAGGGGGGATTATCCCTTACTTGAAAAAGCCATGGTTTGGGTGCCTTGGCAGATTTGGAGAAGTTCTGAACTCGGTCCAGAGTCTAGTCATGGTCGCTTGGCAGCGGCTCGAGAACTTGTTCGTGAACTGTACCAAGTCAGTTCGCAATCAGACGCTTTGAAGGATATACAAGCTTGGAAGCGGTGCTCGAGAACTTGCTCGTTCTCGACGTGGCAAGGCTGACCTACCATAGTAAGTTCGAATGTTGCTGAAGGATTCGCGATGGAAGCCGGTCGGATCGACAAGGCCCAGTTTGCTCGACTTTCTCGACGTGGCAAGGGGATCTGCAGTAGATCAGTGGCTAGTCTTCCTGCTTGTGATGGTTGGCTAAGAACTCTGTGCTTAATGATTGATACCATGCCTCGGGATTCCGAACCCCTGACTCCGGACACAGTACAGATGCTTGACTCGAGGCTCCGGACTCCGAACGCCGGACTCTGGGCACTGACCCAGAACTCAGAAGCCCTCTAATGCGCAAACCGAACGCCCTTGTTTTCACCATCAGCGATTCGGCCTCACGAGGCGAACGCCAGGACCTGTCCGGCCCGGCAGCTCGAGAGGAACTCTACAAGATTGGCTGTGACGTGCGAGCCGTCCAGATTGTGCCGGACGAGTTCGAGATCATACGGCAAAAACTAACGGAGCAATCTCAGGCGCCAGACATTGACCTGATCGTTACCACCGGCGGTACTGGTCTGGCTCCCCGCGATGTCACGCCCGAGGCTACGGCAGCGGTGATCGAAAAAGCGGTTCCGGGCTTGGCTGAGTTGATGCGGCGGGAAGGAATGAAAGGCAATCCACGGGCTGCCCTGTCCAGAGCCGTCGTGGGCGTCCGCAACAAGACTCTCATCATTAATCTGCCTGGCAGTGTCAAAGGAGTCCGGGAGTCGCTGGCAGCGATTTCAGGGATTCTTGGTCACGCTCTGGAAGTGATTTCCGGCAACACGGTCCGCTGCGGCGGGTGAACTGACGCAATAAATCTCCTGGGAGCGCACATATCCTGGCGTACGATCCGTATTCCGACGTCATGTGCAGCCTCATGAAACCCCTCGAAGGGGCACTCCGGGTTCACATACCGTTGGCTTTGGATTCAAAAATCAAACAGGTAATTGTATTTGACGAAGAACGCGCGGCTGAGGGTACGGCGATCCATGTGTTCGTGCGGGTCGGTGTAGTCAATAGTTGAGACCCGCGAGTTATAGACAATGAACAAACCGGTACTCGAAGTCGAAAGCAGGCCCAGGCGCAAGTTGAGGCCAACCTGATTCGTACGGCTGTTGTACTGGATAAAGGACTGAAAATAGCTCTTGGGCGAGAGTGCCCAATTGAAGCGATAGCCAACCAGGTCGGTGTTGAAGTCTCCTTCAGGCAGGCGAATCCAGTTGCGGACGTAACTTCCGGTGAAGGTGAATGTGTAGCCAATGCGGTAGCCGCCGTTCAGGTTGAGGGTCCGAATAGTGCCGCCATAAAAGTCGCCGATGGCGGTGTTGCCGGAACCAAACAACGTGGCACTGGGATCGCTCGAAAAGTTAATCACGGCTTCGCTATACTGATAGGCGCCTGGTCGGATCTGGACACCCGGGAAGATCTCGAAGGGTTCGTCGATGCGCTCAAAGTTGCGGTTCCAGGCAACACCGTACTGCGAACCGTTTTGCCAGATCGAGTCGAGATGGTAATGCTCAAAGGCTGACTCTTTTCCGCTGGGACCACCGGGCTCGGGGATCGTGTACCAGCGGTTCCACTGGAAGTGAGGAAAGATGCTGCGAAGGTATTTGCCTTCCGGTGTGAAGGTATAACGGTAGCCGAACGAGGGCTTACGAAAGCCATGACGCCTGACGAAGCCAACTTCCGGATTAAAGTTCCGGCCCACTTCCTGATAGGCCGCATCAATCCGATTGTGCCGATCGTCGTAGCCAAACGTCGTTGCGCCGGCTTGGTTGCTTGAGTTTTTGCCTGGCGTAAAGGACTTGGCAAAGTAGTTGAAGACATTCGCGTATTTGCCCAGGCCGAGGTTGAGATCAACTCCGAAGGTGCTATTACTGGAGCCGTCGGGCAGGCCGTCGCGAGAAGACGTCGACTGCCGGCCCACGGCAATGCCTCCAAAAGAACTGCGGCGGCCAAACTCGCGGCTGATTCTGGCGACGCTGAAGTTGTTGGCTGGAGCGACCTCGGGGACCTTGCGAGTCTGAACATTTAACAGGCCCAGGCTATAGCGCCCCGCCTTGCCTGACAGCCGCAATCCGGCATCGATGGGTACCTGCTCTCCCGAGTCGTCGATGCCGATCCGGCGCGAAAAGAAAATCTCGTTCTCTTGGGGCGTGCCAAAGTCGAAGAAACCGGAGTTTTCCAGGAAGAAAGGACGCTTTTCGGGAAAGAACAGATCGAAGCGGGTCAGATTGATTTGCTCGTCATCGACTTCGACCTGGGCAAAATCGGTGTTGAAAGTCCCGTCCAGAGTCAAACTTGACGTCAAGCCATACTTCAAATCCAAACCAACGGTGTGCTGAGGGTCGGTGCGATCCTCCAGCCTGGTGAAGTCCTGTTTCACTCCTCCCAGCACATAAGGCAAAAGCTTAAGGTTGCGATGGGGCTTGAGATCCAGGTGTTCGAGTTTGCCTGCCATTTCGACCTGAGTAAACGTGTAAGCCCTGGAAAGCGGAGACCAAAAAGATTGCTCGTTCCGCCGCCGCAAGTTTCGTTTGATGTTCATGCCCCAGATCTGGTCACTGCCGGGTTTGTAGCGCAAGGTGCGGAGTGGGATCTTGAGCTCCGCCTCCCACCCACGCGGGGTGACCTGAGACCGAACTTCCCACACGGCATCCCAATTGATATTGATGGCGGCCGCACCGCCTCTTTGAGCACCGCCAGTTGCTCCTGCACCTCCCGCTCTGGCTGGTGTGCCTGCTCCCCCTCGCCCCTGGCCTGCTTTTGAAACCTGGGCGTCGTACTCGATGCCGGTCGGACTGGTACCAAAGATGACAGCGTTTTGCTTGTCGTTAAAGGTGTCCAAGAGGATCTCAATCGAATCTGTGTTCTCCAAACCGGCGTCCCGGCGATTCTGAGTAACCACGACGTGTTCCGGCTGGCTGTCCAGACAGATCACTCCCAGGTAGAGATTGTCTTCGTCAAAGGCGATGCGCACTTCCGTCTCTTCGCTCGAAGGCGCTCCATTGTTGGGCTCTTGCTGGACGAAGCCTGTAGCCGGTTCCATCTCCAACCAGAGTGCCTCAGTGACGAGCCCGTCAATCTTGGGCGGCGTGCCGATGCGGTAGGCTCGGGTCGTGGGACGGGTGCGGTCGTCGATGTCGACGCTTCCCTGTGCAGGAACTTCGCTGGGAGCCCTGGAGTGAAACCAGTCCTGAGAGAAGGAAGCGGTCAAACGAGGACGACAAGGGGACCTGCGGGTTGAAAACCTGAGGCAGTCCTTCGAGATTTCAGAACCTGTACTTTTTGGGAGCTAGCGGGTGTGGAGCTGGTTGTGGGGCGAGTGAGGTCGAGAGAGCTCAAGGAACGATTCGAAGCCTTGCTTTTCAAGAATCAATCAGTCGCAAAGTGTTTTCCAGTCCCGTTTTCACGGGAAAGAGAACCGTGTTCTCCGGCTGAAGCCGGACCTGCAAACAATACCTGCCCTTGGACTACGCTCTCTATCCTCTTACGGCTGCTTCGGTCCCCTGTTCTTGAAGGCTAGACTTCTTTCGGCACCACGTAGGGGGCCCGGTAGTCCCGCCCCAGATACCCATTGGCTTCCTGATCACCGGGAAACGTTTCGGTTTTCGGGTCAAAGGTGAGGGTGCGTCCAACTCGGTAAGAAATGTTGGCGAGATGGGCAAGCGCCGTGGAGAGGTGGCCTTCCTCGATTTCCGCGTTGAGCGTCTCCGGCTTGCGGCTGCGAACTGCGCCGATAAAGTTGGCAAAGTGATCACCGGCTTTCTTGTTCGTGGGTCCCGCAGTGCGATCCTTCCCGAGGAAGACCCGATACGTGTCATAGGCTGGGATCTCCATGTAGCCTTTGGAACCGAGGAAGAGAATGCCGACCCGCAGGTCCGTGCCTTCAGAAGGTGTGTCCCAGTGCCGCACTTCGAAAGTCAGGAGCTTCTTCTCTTCAGGGTACCCGAACGCACATAGTTGGGTGTTTGGGGTCTCTTGGTCGTCGTCGAACATGAAATGGCCTCCCGTCGACTGAACCTTTGTTGGCAACTTGACTCCAAGACCCCAGCGGGCAATGTCGAGCTGATGAACGCCCTGGTTTCCGAGGTCGCCGTTGCCGTACATCCACTGCCAGTGCCATTGGTAGTGAAAGCGGTTCCTGGTGAAAGGTCGCAGCGGGGCTGGCCCCGTCCACAGATCGTAATGGACTCCAGCCGGCACGGGTTCTTCTGTGGCTTTGCCAATGGTGTCGCGGCGCTTGTAGCAAAGCCCCTTGGCCATGTAAACCTCGCCGATCAGACCTTCCTTCAGCAGCTGGATGGCCTCCTTGATTGCCTCGCTGCTGCGGATCTGCGTCCCGTGCTGGACGATCCGGTTATACTTGCGTGCGGCTTCGACCATTCTGCGGCCTTCGAAGATATTGTGAGAGGCGGGCTTTTCTACGTATACATCCTTGCCTGCCTGGCAAGCCCAGACGGTTCCCAGCGAATGCCAATGGTTAGGCGTTGCAAAGGAGACCGCATCAATGGACTTGTCATCGAGAACCTTGCGCACGTCGGTAAAGGCTAGTGGCTTCCTGCCTGCCTCCTGTTCGACTTGAGACAGACGCTGGTTCAGCACGCTCTCGTCCACGTCGCACAGGGCGGCCAATTCCACATTGTCTTTCCTCAGGTTCAAAAACCCCCTGATGTGTTCGCCACCCCGGCCCTTTAGTCCGACCACCGCCACGCGAACCCGGCTATTAGAGCCGTTTGGAGAAGAGGCGCGGGCCGCCACAGAGCCAGCAGCAACCATGCCCGAAGTCATCAGAAAATAGCGCCTGTTTATTGTCGTCATACTCTTTTCCTCTCCTCTCCCGTTGGTGAAATTGAGAGCGGAAATCATACCATTGCTTGTCGGGGATTTCCAAGCAGGGTTTTGTGTCGGGTGTGAGAGAATTTGCACATCATTGTCCCGGTTGTCGAGCAGGGTTCAAGGCCCACCGCGTGTGCGGGCGAGTAACTTGGAATCGCAGAGGCGTTTCTTGCTGACGCCGTGGCTGGCGGGATGCCTCCCGAAACTTCTTCTCCTGAGTCGGCTTGTGGTCAGAACCTGTTAAATTTCGAGTAACATTCTTACGCAATTTGTCGTATAAGACACACTACTAAGGATGAACCTTGATGATGAACGCACGCGGTTCACGCCGGGCAAGTATCGATACCTGATTTTGCTCCCGGCTCAGAAGCTGCAGCGTATCATCCAGACATTCATTGAGATTGCCAGCGCGAAACCGGTACCCAAGCAACGCCGGTCCCGCCGCCAACAACAAGAACAGCAGCCGCTATAGAAACCGGTGGAGCCGCCGAAACTGCCCAGAGGCTAAGCCGCCACCGTGTGCCTAGTGCGGGAGGTCACCATGCCTAAAGACTGGAAACTCATCGCCAAGGGTCTTGATCCGGAGGTTCCTGAATCCCAGTTGGAAAAGGTGCAAGCCGCGCTGCAAGCACTCGATGTCCAACTGGCGACTTTGATGGAGACCCTTTCTCACGACACTGAGCCGGCGATTATCTTCGTACCAACCGAGGAGCACACGTGACCATTCAGGAAGCCGCAAAGGCCCTGCGGAAAAAGACGATCTCGTCTATTGAACTCACCCGAGACTCGCTGAAACGGATCGCAAGGATCGAACCCACTCTCAGAGCGTTTATCACGATCACCGAAGAATCAGCAGAAGCACAAGCGGCTCAAGCTGACCAGGAACTGGCTGCTGGAGTAGATCGCGGTCTGCTGCATGGCATTCCGATTGCCGTAAAAGATGTTTTCTCCACTCGCGGAATCCGCACCACCTGTGGATCGAAGTTGTTCGCCAACCTTATCCCCGAACGCGATGCTGCCGTGGTGGAACGCTTGAAAGCGGCCGGCGCTGTAATCGTGGGCAAGAACAACATGCACGAGTTGGCGTATGGGATCACTTCCTCAAATCCTCACTTCGGAACGGTGCGCAATCCCTGGGACCCGGAGCGGATTCCAGGCGGTTCCAGCGGTGGCTCGGGAAGCGCTGTGGCAGCCGGTCTGGTTTTCATGGCAATGGGCAGCGACACGGGAGGATCGATTCGTATTCCGGCGTCCTTCTGTGGCACTGTCGGCCTGAAACCGACCTTTGGGCGCGTGAGTCGTTACGGGGTGCTGCCTTTGGATTTTTCACTGGATCACATGGGCCCGCTGAGCCGTAGTGTTCGGGATGCGGCCCTGACGCTGGATGTGCTCGCAGGTTTTGACTCCCGTGATGACACGTCAAGTCGCAAACCGGTTGAGCCCTATCTCCCTTCCGAGGCCACCTCTATTCAGGGCGTCCGGATAGGGTTGCCTGAAGGCTTCTACTTTGAGCGAATCGCTCCGGCCGTCGCGGAAGCTGTCAGGCGGGCGGCAGTCGTTGCTGAGCGAGCGGGTGCGGTGGTCGTGCCGGTCCGTCTGCCGGACATCGCCAACCTGAATACCATTGGGCGAATTATCTTGCTGTGTGAAGCGTCGGCCACGATGGAACGGTATCTGGCTCGCCGCGAAGACTTCGGGACAGATGTTCTCGCTCTCCTCGATCAGGGCCGCTTGATTCCGGCCACCGACTACATCAATGCGCAGCGCATCCGCCGCGTTTTGCGGCAGGAGTTCCAGTCCGTGTGGAAGCAGGTGGATTGTCTATTTACTCCGACAACGCCCACCAGCGCACCCAGAATCGGACAGACCACACTTAAGCTGGGCAGCGATGAAGAAGATGTTCGCATCGCTTCCACCCGCTTGGTGCGAGGCATTAACGTTTTGGGTTTGCCTGCGCTATCGCTTCCCTGCGGTTTTGACGAACAAGGACTACCATTGGGGCTTCAGATTATTGGAAGGAGCTTTCAAGAGGCCCTCATCTTGAGAGTTGGAGCCGCGGTCGAAGATGCTTTAGAGTTCAGGCAGCGGACGCCTTCCCTGTAGAGTTGTGCGCGAAGGGTTCAAGGTAATGGGAGACGGGAGCCAATTTCCTCTCCTCATCCGCGAACCACCGCAGACCCGCAGCAAGAGGCAGCACGCTACTCGGTTTTGTTTTCGAAGGGGATGTCAAAATGGCCACCTTGGGTTTGATCGAATATGACGCTGCGAGCTCGCAAGTTCGGGCCGTATATGATGACATCATGGCGACTCGGCAGACAGATTATGTCAACAATTTCTGGAAAGCGCTGGCCCACGATCCGGTCACGCTCGAGCGGACCTGGCAAAGCATTAAGCAGGTGATGGCAGCAGGAGCGTTGGATGCGCTAACCAAAGAGCTCCTTTACCTGGCCGTCAGTGTGAGTAACCAATGCGCCTATTGCATCGCTTCTCACACGGCGGCTGCGGGCAAAGCTGGGATGACTCCGGCCATGTTTGGCGAGCTGATGGCCGTCGTCGGCATGGCCAACGAAACGAATCGTCTGGTCAGTGGCTATCAGGTAGAAATCGACGAGCGATTTCAGAGCTGAAATTGGGCAGTGGGTGAATTTGAGCAGAAGTCTTTCTGACCTCGCCAAGGGCCGGGGGCAGGGGTTCCTGACTCTGCAACCCTCAACAATTCGGAAAGGATATCGAAGATGAATCTCTTGGAAGCAGGAGCTAAAGCGCCTGATTTCAGCAGCACGGACCAGAGCGGGAAGAAGGTCTCTTTGAAGGACTATCGTGGCCGGAAGGTTGTTCTTTATTTCTACCCGAAGGACGACACACCCGGCTGCACCAAGGAGGCCTGTGCCTTTCGCGATAGTTATGCAAAATTCAAGAAACTAGGCATTGAAATCCTGGGGGTATCTGTCGACAGCGAGAAGTCTCACAAATCGTTCGCTGAGAAGTACGATCTGCCTTTCACCCTGCTTAGCCGACCCGGACAAGAAGATCGTCGAGGCTTACGGTGTGTGGGGCGAGAAGGCGCTCTACGGCAGGAAATACATGGGAACGCACCGTGTGACGTACTTGATTGATGAATCCGGACGCATCGCTTCAGTTTTCCCCAAAGTCAAACCGGAAGAACACGCCGACGAGATTCTCAAGACACTAGCCGGAAAATAAGCGGAGCCTGGCGACTCAATAGGGGCAGCCTATGATTGGACTCCTTTGGCTCATTCTGGCTGGCGCCTCGATCGGGGGCGCTAGCTCGATGCCGTGCGATCTGAGCGGATACAAAGAAGTGCCCGGACTCAAGGCCGAAATGGACGGGGATGCGCTGCGAGTTACTTGGCAAGGAGCACGCGGGCAGGAGCTGAAAGTGAGCTTCGGGCTGCAGAACAGGGAGCCCGTGATCCGCGAAATGGCGGTCAGACGACAAGGTACCCAATGGATCATGCTTGGACGCGATCTCAGCCCTGAGTTCCACGTGACGACTGGAAAACGGCGTATCTCGGAACAGCAACTTAACCCGCTCCGCCAGCTTGGTCTCGATCGCGATCCAGAGTTTCTTGAGCGTGAAAAGTGGAAAGTCTTCTGGGACGCGCCGCTCGTGCTTCCAGGATCGACGGAAACAAACCCGGGCCTTCCCCGTACCCCTGACGAGATTCGCCGTGCCACAGCGACTTATAGCGCATCCGGGTGTCAGGTGAAAACCGATGGAGCCCGGCTGGAGGTGTCGTTTCCCGGACTCTCGCTTGGAGTTTTCTCAGGGCGAGCGCAGTTCACGGTTTACAAGGGAACCAATCTGCTCCGCCAGGAGGCGATCGCCAAGACTGAAGAACCCTCGGTGGCCTACCACTACCGTGCCGGACTCAAAGGTTTTCACACGGAAACGGCGAAGCGGGTGATCTGGCGGGACGTGGCGCGGGGCTGGCAGAAGGTTGAGTTCGGCGGATCGCCGAATACCGATCCAGTGGCGCTGCGCGCGCGCAACCGCCTCGCCATCGTTGAGACCGCGGGCGGTTCCGTGGCGGTTTTTCCCCCGCCTCACAAGTTCTTTTTTGGCCGCGAAATCGAGCTGAACCTAGGCTACGTCTGGTATCGCAAGGACGACGCCGGCTCGTTCTCAGTGGGCGTCCGGCAGTCCGATCGTGAGGAAATGTACCGGCCGTTCGGCTTTTCCGACGACGTGTGGCAGCGGCGGTCGCGGCAGGCACGTAGCTTCGCCCTGGGAAACTTTGCCTTGTATAACGCGCCTGCTGGGACCTGGCAGCGGATGGCGACCTACTTTTATCTGAGCCCCGATCCCAGCCCCGCGACGCAGGAAGCAGTGATGGGGTTTACCCACGATGACCGCTACAAGGCTGTCCCGGGTTTCCAGGTGGCCGTGAGCCATTTCCACACGGCCTTCCACGAACAGGTGCAGGATGCGGGAAGCATTGATTTCCAGCCGCCCTGGATTCCCACCTTCCGCGCGCTCGGCATTAACATTGCCATGATGTCCGACTTCCACGGGGACGGGCACGCCAAAGATCCCGGGCCGCTGCGCCTGAGCGAACAGAAGGTTTACTTCGACGCCTCGCACCGTCATTCTGACCGCGACTTTCTAATCATCCCCGGCGAGGAGCCCAATGCCTACTTCGGCGGTCACTACACCACCGTATTTCCTAGGCCGGTGTATTGGACCCAGGTCCGGCAGCCGGGGCAACCGCTCGTAGAAAATCACCCTGACTACGGCAAGGTGTACCACGTGGGATCGGCTGCCGACGAGCTGCAAATGCTGAAGGCTGAGAACGGCTTGGTCTGGCAGGCTCATCCGCGCACCAAAGGATCGAGCGGTTATCCAGACGCTCTCCGCGAGACGGAGCACTTTCGTAGTGATCGGTTCCTAGGTGGTGCGTTCCAGTCGTTGCCCGTGGATCTTTCCGAGAGCCGCTTGTGCGAGGTGCGCTGTTTCGGCACTCTGGACGACATGAACAACTGGGCCGGTCCGAAGTACCTGGTGGCCGAAGGGGACACCTATGCCAAGTTTCCGGATGACGACTCCTATCCGCACTTGATGGTGAACTATATCAAACTCGAGCGGCTGCCCAGCTTCGACGAGGACTGGACCCCAATTGTCGGAGCCATGCGCTCCGGAGACTTCTTCGTCACCAGCGGTGAAGTGCTGTTCAAGAATCTTGCCATCGAGGGAGCAGGGAACCAGCGGACCTTGGTAGCCGACCTGGAGTGGACCTTCCCATTGGAATTCGTCGAGGTTGTCTGGGGCGACGGCCAAAAGATCGATCGTCAGGTGATCACGGCAACCGATCAGCCTCCCTTTGGCAGTCATCGTTTTCGAATCCCGTTCAATGCGATGAACCAGAAGTGGGTGCGCTTCGCAGCCTGGGATTCTGCCGGCAACGGGGCCTTCTGGCAACCGGTGCATCTGAGATAGGATCGGTCAGGCAGGAACGCGCTGCCGCGAGACATGGGAACCCGATTGTTGACGACTGCCGCAAGGGTCCCTGCCATTCGCGCTCCCTCGTCATGGCAACCGACCTCATGCGCCGAGGGTCGCGGCTCCGTTGGGGCTGGCCCCTCAGCCGCTTCCACGACCGCTGTCGCTTCGGCCGTCCTTTCACCACGCGAGAGGGCGAAAAACCTGATTGTTTTGTGAACTTTCTCAGGCAGGACATGGACCTAGTGGAAAATGAAAACCGGTCTTTCCGACAGTTGGCACCCCACGCCTGATTCCAACCTCGGCGTTCTGTGGGACCTGGATGGTGTGCTCGTCGATAGCGCCGAGGCGCACTACCAGGCTTGGGTGGAAACCTGCGCCAAGTATGCGTTTCCATTTGGAAGGGCAACTTTCCAGAGGACGTTCGGCATGAACAACGCGGGGATCATCGCCACACTGGCTAAACGGCAGGTGACTCCAGAGTTAGACGGCGAGATCAGCGACTATAAGGAAGAGGTTTTTCGCAGAGCCATTCGCGGGCAGGTCCGATTGTTTCCGGGGGTGAAGCTCTGGCTGGAGCGATTCCAGGAGGCCGGCATTCCACAAGCGGTGGCCTCTTCGGCTCCACTGGCTAACATCGCTGTCATCGTCGATGAACTCAGTATTCGATCGTGTTTCGCTGCGTTGGTCTCGGGCGCCGAGATGCCGGGCAAGCCCAACCCGGCAGTGTTTCTCGAAGCCGCCCGCAGGATCGGGATTTCGCCGGAACGCTGCCTGGTCATCGAAGACTCAGTCGCGGGAGTCGAGGCTGCCCGCCGCGGCGGCATGAAATGCCTTGCCGTCACAACTAGCAACCCTCGCCCTCTCCTCGGGAATGCCCAGCTCATTCTGGATACTTTGGAATCTCTGTCGTGGGAAAGTATTCAGGCCTTGTTGAGGGAGTAGCCGAGAGGGCAACTGAGGTCATGATGGATGAGAATCGCTATGCCGGAACGCCTTGGAAGGCGGTCTCCCGCCGAACGATACTTGCATCACCGGTGTACAGTCGCCCGCCGGCCGGCCTGCCACAATTTCAAGCTCCCTGGTGGCCTGAGGGCAGCGTGGGGACTCTCCAATGAGTCTCAGGGGGAGGGAACCGATGGTTAGAACGCACGGCCTTACCCACATTGCGCTGGCGGTGCGAGATGCTGAGCGCTCGCTGCGCTTCTATGCTCAGGTGTTCGGCGTCGTAGCCGTGTACCGCCAGAAAGGCTTCATTCAGGCACAGACACCTGGCAGCCGGGACGTGCTTGTGTTTGAGGAGTCGGTCAAGCGGGCTGGAAAAGCAGGCGGTGTGGCACACTTCGGTTTCCGTCTCGTGCATCCGGCGGATATCGGCATAGCAGCGCGGGCCGTAAAGCGCGCCGGTGGCAAGATTCTGAGCACCGGCGAGTTCTGCCCCGGGGAACCCTATCTGTTCTGCAGCGACCCGGACGGATACGAGGTCGAGATCTGGTACGAGTTGCCTACGCCCGTCGATCCCCCGGTCCGACGCCCGCCAGGAAAGAACGTTAGCCCAACCGTAAGGCGTCGTCGAGCACTGCGCAGTGACTTCTCTCACGCCCAAAGCCTTCTCCCCGGTGGGGCAAGGAAATCCGGCAGCTCTTGATTCTTCGCACTTGCCCTGTCGGCAGCGGACGTCGTCAATGGGCTTCTGATGGCCGCCGAAGCCCGACTTTTTCTACTTCTTGCTGAGCTTGTAACCTGCCGGAACTTCAAAGAGAGCCGCATCCAGCCAGGATAATGACGGCGTCAGCAAGTTATTGATGAGCTCGGGTCCAGGTACTGGCTACGGTCAACGATGGTCACGCCGTCCTTCTCCGCCGTTGGACAGGACATTTTCAAAACTGTTCATCCAGGATGCGGCACACGGCCAGAATCGGTCCTCACTACGTCATATCCTAGCGCCGCCGCACGGCAATAGATTATTTCTTCTGGCTGAAGTAACCCTTCTTCGCTTTTACAATGGCTTGGGGCAGGTCGACCTTCACGGTGAGCTTTCGGAATTTCCCATCTCTTTTCTGATTGGTGGAAACGTATCCGAGACTGTAAAGGCTTCGCAGCTCATGAGCGATTTTTGAAAAGGCACCTCCCAGCGAGTCTAGACCTTCGGCCGCGTATAACGTACCGCCGGTCGCCTCGGCCAGATCCTGGAGATAGGCTCGTCCTCGCTGGTACTCCATTTCAATCTGCCAGTCATCTTGATCGCGCTGGCGGGGGCTCCGAGGATCCACGGGCACCCTGCTCGGCACGGGAAATCGCGGATTTGGCTGACCGATGGGAGGATAAGGACTCCCCGTCATCCGTCGCATATCCCTTCGCGTATCGAAGAAGATCGGATAGATCAAGGCATCTGCTTCCTTAGCCTTTTCGATGGTTTCTTTGGCTGAGGAAGTCGGACTGGTGGTATCCACACCGTCAGTAAACAACACCATGGCTTTGCGCTCGCGTCGCGGGCGCAGCTGTTCCTGAAGCGCCAGGTAGACGGCTTCGTACAGTTGCGTCGCCTGTCCTGTTCGCGTCCTCTTGATCGCTCGTTCAATCGCGTTTCGATTCCGGGTAAAGTCAGTTTCCAGATGAACCTCATCATCGAAAGAAATAACCGTGACTTCGTCATCGGGATGAAGCTGCTTCACGAACTGAATCGCTTCATCCTGAATGCGAGCCAGCTTGCCTTCGGTACTCATGCTGGTATCGAGCACCAGAGCCACCGCGAATGGCGCGTCCACTGGCGAAAAGTTTGTGATCTGTTGTTCAACCTTGTCTTCGTAGATTTTGAAGTTCTCCTTCTTCAAGTCGGCGAGATAGTTGCCTGACGCAGTTGTGACGGCAACATTGATATTGATCAAATCGACATCGACGTGCAGCGTGTACGACTCGTCCTTGTCTTTTGTCTGGGACTGTTGGCTTTGGGCAGGCAGCACTCCCAGGCAGGCAACGCCCCAGGCCAGCAGGGTGATGCAAACAATCAAGGTGTTTCGTCGAATCGTCATAAGGCTTCTCTGTTGGGTGTCTACCACCAAAATTCCAAGGGGCCGTCCCCTTGGCAACCGGGGCGCAGCCCCTATCCCTGAGCTTTCATCTGCCCATAAACCTTCTTCAGCACGGCCATTTTGGCATCATCTTCGGCCACGGCACCCAGTGTGAACATCATCACACCAGTCGACCCCGCTGCCACTCCTGCTCGGAGAACTTTTTCAAACTCTTCGGCGCTGACTTTCTCTCCCTGGGGATCACTCCAGGACCTGAACAATCGGCCAGATCTTTAGCCGCTCCGTAGGCGTACCTTTTAGCCCGAGTTCGTGGGAGAGCCACCGGACGTTCTGCTCTACCCAGCGCACGGAGTGCCCCGAGCGGGCATGATAGAGCATCGGGCTCATGACATCGAAGATCCGCGCCAAAGTCTCTAGGTCCAGTCCCAGAATTTTCCGTCGAGCCCCGGCATGTTCATCATCACGCCAGGCGCATTGGTAGTTTCCCAGCAGCAAGTGTGACGCATGCTGCCAAATGACCTCGCGGCAACGGCGGGCGAAGTCCGCCAGCACCGAGCATCGCCAGCTACGCCAGGGCCCCTCGTATCTCCTCAAGATATCGCGCGCCCATTCCTCGGGTTTCGTGCCCTTAACCTCTGTTTTTGTCTCTTCGCGGAACCTCATTACACAGCTTTCATTGAAGCACGTCTCCGGCAAACGCGGCTTGGGATCTTCAAACTGAGCGTGCCAGTGCATGTAGTCGAGCCACACTCCGTCCAGTCGCTGGCTCGTCACCAATTGCTTCAGCGCTTCCAGCTTCGATGTGACGAACGCCTGGTTGGTTGGACAGACCCCCAAAAACCAGGTCTGTCGAGGCGACCGTTGCCCTGTTTCATCGATGGGCCACGCATCGGCGTGTTCCTCAATCACCTGCTCTTGATTCCCCTCACCCCGTGTCAGCCAGCCGTTGCCGTTGAACGTGGCAAACTCGGCGAACACCTTGGCACCTTCCAATCGGGCCCGCCGCACCAGGCCTTCATCGATGGAGCCGGAATGGACAAAGATGGCGTTGATCCCGTAGTCATCTAGCCGCGCTCCCTTTTCCCAGAAGGTCTGCGGCGAAGCATAAGCGCCCCGGATCTGAATTTTCTTTCTGGCCTGTGCGCCAGCCCGCTCGGGACTCAATAACAACCCACTTAGGCTGGCCAGGGAGGTTTCAAGAAACTCTCGGCGACGCATGATTTTCCTTGTTCACCGCAGCGCGGTCGATCTCACGCCGGATGGCTTAAAGTTCTATGAACCTGTTGGATTCTACACCCAACCGGATTGAGTGATGCCTAGGTTTTTGCCGACCTGCCCGAGTTGAGGGCTCTCCCTCGAAGAATCGGCCTCGGCCCTACATCTACGATCCCCCTGGCCGCCCAGAATATTGACATGTCTTCGCCATGTGGTTACGCTTCCGTTGTCCTTTTAGGACCTCACCAGATTAAGAGCCACGCGTTCGAAGAGTTTCGTTGACGAGCCCCAGGCGCATGCAGCCATCAGACGCCAGAGTGTTAAGGGTTCGGAGAGCTGGAATTGGGTTGCCTGGAGGGACTAGCGAGGCGTCGTCCGTCCCATACTGCAAGGGGCGAGTCTTACATGGGAACGATGGCAATGTTGGGGGACACACTGAGCTGAACAGGAGGACATATGGCCGAGACGTTCTTCACTCTGGGTGACGGAAGCCCCCGAGCGATCATGGGCATCCGCCGTCGCAACGACGGCACAGTCCAGAACCTTGACGAAGCCGTCCCTGACGGCGACACGGTAGGCGCCCAGCTTGACGGAACAGGATCCGTCCGATTCCTTGGGGTGGACACGCCGGAGAAGTCCTTCGAGCAGCCGCTGGGTGGTTCACAGAAGCTCGATGGTCAGCCGTGGGAGCTTTTTCTGACGGATCCATTCGCACCCGGCCTCCCAGCTTCCACGCTTGAACCACCTCTGGTGGAACACTTACGCGGACGGATCGGGCCAGGGGCCGCGTCCAACCATCATCGCCACGCAGTGGCCGCAGGCGAAGCGCTCAAGAACCTGATCCAGAGCGACATGACCGCTCTCGGCCAGAGCCCTGACCAATTCGGGTTCTTCTTGTCGTTCTCCTACGAAGTCTTCGACACATTCGGGCGTTTTCTGGCGTTCGTGAATCGGAATCAGCCGAACGCGAACGTCCCCGAGCCTCGGCCGGACACGTACAACGAGCGCATGCTGAAGGCGGGGCGTACGTTGCCATACATCATCTGGCCCAACGTCAACCCATTTCGTGAGGCGGACACCGTGGCCGACGCCGTGCTCGTTCCGGGAACCGCAAACGAGGTCGCTGAAACTGGCGATCTTAAGAAGGCGCGGGACTTCGTGAAGAATGCTCGAGCAGCCGGACTCGGTGTCTTCGATCTAGCCGATCCCCTTCGGTTCGAGGCCTTCGAGATCAGGTACCTTGGACGAGGGCAGGCGCCGGATCGCGCGGTCATCGACCTAAGCAAGAATGAGGATGTGATGCTCCGCCCGCAAAGCTACTTCAAGATCCCCCGCCCCGAAGATCGTCTTTTTGTCCCGTCTGAGTTCGTGCCGCTGTTTGCGGCCAGGGGCTGGCGCCTGGAGGGATTTGCCTGAGTCAAATGGGGCCGGCGACCAAGAGGACATTGCGCGCTCTAGTCATCAGGTGGTGTGATAGGTGACTTTCCTGTAGCGGTGCGATGAGGAACCGTGATTGCCAGCTGCGAGAAACCTGTGCCTAGGCCGGCTGTCCAAGGTAGGCGCGGAGCTGTGGCGGGACAGAACGGCGGATCAGAGAGTTTCTTAGCTCCCATTGCTTGGCCGCCTCAATGACTTCGAGGAAACGAACGGCACCTGCTTCCCGAATCGCAACCGGCACGCCGTCGCGATAAAGAATGCGGTTAGAGGCGACGGGCGGAACGCGGCTTCCCGGCGTGACGATACCCACCAGATTGAGCGGATCAGCGGCGCTAATAGACACGAATTTCCCGGTGCCTGGACTTCGCCGCAAACTTCGCAGAAGACCTACGGCTTCGGGCAGAGCGAACTGCTCCCCGGAGAAGCCCGCCACAAAGCGCCCGCCCCGGATTTCGCCTCGCGCTTCCAGCCGGCGATAGATCCGGAGCAAGTCTCGCCAGGGGAGAATGTTCTCCCGGTCGAGCAGCTTGCGAAACACAACCCCGTAGCGGCGCAGCAGAACCCAGGCAACGGTTTCTGTCACGGCTGGGTTCGAGCTCTCAGAGCCGGTGGCCGCTCGCCGAAGGCTTGACCAGCGTCCTGCGTGCTCCATGCCAAAGGTGGCTACCGATCTGCGCCGTTTGCCGTTGGTCAAGGGTGGCCGCTTGGCCGAGGGCGTGAGCAGAGCCCGCAGACCGGTAAAGCTATCGGCTGTGATCAAGCCGCTGGCGGCCAGCTCTCCAAGCCCCTCTTCCACTTGGCTGTGCAGCAGACCGCTCTTTTCCATCAGGTCACCAAAAAACGAAGCACCCGACTGTTGTAACACGTCATCAATAGCCTGCGCCGCCAAGGAGCGTTTGGTTCCTTGAGGGCTCGGCGGCAACCACAAGCTGTTCCAGGCGGGCAGATTCTTTCGTTGCAGCAGCGCAATTGGCGTAGACCGAATTGGTCCTCCAGCGCCGTAACCCCTTTTCGAAGATGAGGCGCCGTTTTGGTAGGGTTTGGGCGGGGTCATCCTCAGCCACATCCATCGTCCTGCCAGACAAAGCGAGTCTAGCCAGGCTGGATCATAGTCCACGAGACGGGCGGGCAAGAGTTCGCCTTCCCAGCCTGCCGCCGCCGCCTCGTAACCTTCGAGCTGTTCGAGCACGCCGCTCAAACCTTCTGCCCCCTCCACTCGACGTTCTGGCGTGACTTTCTGCCAATCCAGCAAAAAGCGGACGAAGTCGGCGCTGGCGACCGGCTCGATCTCCCGGTGCAGCCGATCGAGTGTATAACGATGGATCCTGGCGAGCAGACGGCGGACACACCACTCAGTTTCTTCCCTGCCTGTCGTGAAACGCCCGCGCAGCACGAACCCTTCTGCTTCAAGGCGAAGCAAAGCTGTTTCGACAGAGCTCACGGACAGCCCTAGCGAGTTCGAAAGCTCCAAAGCTGTTGCCGGTCCGATGCCTTCCAGCCGGCCGCGCAGGATCTCTGCCAAGGCCACGTGTTCAGGGTCCGGCGAGTCGGATGAAGGAATTGGAATGGGAGGCTGAATTGTGGCTGCTGGCAAAACCCGCTGCAGCTCAGCGAGGCGTTCAGCTGCAACCCAGAGGCTGCGTGTGCTGCCACTTGGCATCGCGACCAGGAGCCGGGCCGCCCGATTCTGAGCGACCAGCTCTCGAAACAGCGGCTGCCATTCGGCTGCCGGCGCAGCTGAGTCTTCGGTCTTGAACGGATGCGATGCGGTGAGCCCCTCGCTTTCGGTCAGGTAGCCGAGCTGGAGCAGGGCATCGTGCAACTCATCGGCGCTTTCGACGCTGGGCCAGGCTTCCTCCCTCACACGAGCGATCGCTTCAGAGTCGAGTTGTCCCAGGTCCGAGGCTTTCTCTGGATCGAGCCAGCGCCGGCTGTAGACGGCCTGCGTGCGCCGTTCCTCCAGAGGGGCATCGTCCAGGAAGGCATAAGGGCGCGCCGTGAGGATCTCGGCTGCCATCGGAGAGGGCTCAACCAGGTCACGAGCAACGAGGTTCTTGTCGCCTTTCTCTATCGAGGCCAGCAAGCGCTCCAGACCCTCGACGTCCATGGCTTCTTCCAGGCAGTCTTTGAGGGTCTGCCGGACCAGAGGATGGTCGGGGATCTCGCGCTCGCCGCTCAGATTTTCGGCACAGGCCAGCTGATCCGGGAACACCGCTGCCAACAAATCCTCAGCGTTCATGCGCTGGAGCTGGGCCGCTACCTTGCGGCCGCTTCGCCAGCGCAGCACGGCCAAAGCACGCGAGGCGTTCCATCGCCAGCGCACCGTGAACATCGGAGCGTCCAGAACGGCCTGAGTCAGCAGGTCGCGCACCGAGTGTGCTCGCAGGTAGTCGAAGACCTCCGCTAGAGGAAAGCTATGAGAATGACCCAGGGAAAGAACGATGGCATCTTCGGTGGCTGCCGCCTGCAGCTCGAAGTTGAACTTCCGGCAGAAGCGCTTGCGCAGGGCCAGACCCCAGGCCCGATTGAGCCGGCTTCCAAAAGGAGAATGAATCACCAGTTGCATGCCACCGCTCTCGTCGAAAAAGCGCTCGAGAACGAGAGTCTCTTGAGTCGGGATCACACCCAGCGCTTTCTGCGTGATGGCCAGATAGTCCGCGATTTGTTGAGCGGCTTCTGGCGAGATGCCGGCTTCTGCCGTAAGCCAGCGAATCGCTGGCTCTGCCAAAGGAGGATCGGTAGCTCCAGGACTCGCCAAGGAAGGACGAACGTTTGAAGTCTCCTCCGGGCTGGCGGTGAGCGACGTTCGGACTTCTTGGCGCAAGCGCGAAACGGCAGCCGACAGCTCCTGGCTGCGGCCTGGGGCTTCGCCTAGCCAGAACGGAATCGATGGAGGCTGGCCTTTGGCATCTTCGACGCGTACCCGTCCGGGCTCTACCCTCAGGATCCGCCAGGAGGCATTGCCAAGCTGGAAGATGTCGCCCGCGAGACTTTCAATGGCAAAGTCTTCATTGACGCTCCCAATAACGGTTCCAGAAGGTTCCAGGACAACTTCATAGTCCGCGGTATCGGGAATAGCACCGCCCGAGGTGATCGCCGCCAGTCGGGCTCCCCGGCGTCCGCGCAGCCGATGGTTGACTGAGTCGTGATGCAGGTAAGTACCCCGTCGTCCCTGGCGAGTCGAGTAACCTTGCGCCAGCATTCGGACGACGTCATCGAAGTCCTGACGGGACAAGTTGCGATAGGGATAGGCCTGCCTGACCAAGCTGAATAACGCCTCCTCAGTCCACTCCTCACAAGCCACAGCGGCGACTAGTTGCTGGGCGAGAATATCCAGCGGCTGCTCCGGGATAACCAACTGGTCAAGGTCTCCGAGACGCATGGAGTGCAGAAGGGCAGCCGACTCGACAAGCTCATCCCGGCTGAGGGGGAAGAGCCGCCCTTTCGGAATAGCACCGACCCAGTGTCCAGCCCGACCCACCCGCTGCAAGAACTTGGCGATGGAGCGCGTCGAACCCAGCTGACAGACCAGGTCGACCGAACCGATATCGATACCGAGCTCGAGGGAGGCAGTGGCCACCAGGGCGCGCATTTTTCCTTCTTTCAATCGTTGCTCGGCGGAGAGCCGCTGGTCGCGTGCCAGGCTGCCGTGATGCGAGGTGACCTGGTCGTTGCCAATCCGGTCACCCAAATGCCGGCAGACGCGCTCGGCCAATCGTCGGGTGTTGACAAAGACGAGTGTGGTGCGATGCTCGCGAATAAGGGCGGTGAGACGGTCATAAATCTCTTCCCAGACTTCCAGAGACGTCACCGGTTCGAGCGGCGAGTTGGGAAGCTCGAGATCGACGTCCAACTGGCGACGGTGGCCACTGTCCACGATAGTACATTCAGGATTCCCATCCGGGCCCAGTCCCCGCTTGCCAACCAGGAAACGTGCCACGGATTCAATGGGCCGCTGAGTGGCGGAGAGACCGATTCGCTGGAGATCGTGGCCCACCAGCGCCTGCAACCGTTCGACAGACAGCGCTAAATGCGAGCCCCGTTTGTCGCCCACCAGCGCGTGGATCTCGTCTACGATCAGCGTTCGCGTGGTGCGCAGCATGGAGCGGCCCCCATCGCTGGACAGCAGGATGTACAGGGATTCCGGAGTCGTTACGACAATATGCGGCGGCCGGCGTCTCATGGCGGTCCGTTCGGCGGGTGGAGTATCTCCTGTGCGGACCCAGGTGCGAATCTCGAAATTCGGCAGACTTAAGGTTTGAAGTTCCTGCTGAATGCCTTCCAGGGGTTGTTGCAAATTGCGCTGAATATCGTTGCTCAAGGCCTTGAGAGGGGAAACGTAGACCACTAGCGTTTCATCCTTAAGCTGGCCACTCACGCCACGCTGTACCAGGTCATTGATGGCCGAGAGAAACGCCGCCAGGGTCTTTCCAGATCCAGTTGGAGCAGCGATCAGCGTGTGCTGTCCTTGGACGATTGAAGGCCAGGCCTTGCTTTGAGGCTCTGTGGGAGCAGTGAAGTGCTTCGCAAACCAGTGACGGACGGCGGGGTGGAAACGGTCAAGGCTCATGTTCGAGATTATAGCGCATGAAGGGAGCGCGTGCTGATTTGGGAGAGCTACCTCGACGGGTTGCGCTCGTCCGAAGTGCACCGGGTCTCTACGGAGAGTAGGGCAGGGCTCATGAGCGAGCTAGCATTGACGCTGGCTCCGGAGGAGCCTAATGTTTGTAGCAGCGTGTCGGGTCAACGTTAGCCTCCGCTCCAGAGGAGCGAAATGTGCAAAACGGAGGGCCAGCGAACCATGGCCAATACCTATTCGCAGATCTATGTTCAAGTAGTCTTTGCCGTCCAGGGGAGACAGAACCTCATTCACCTAGCTCACAAGGAAGAGATTTACAAGTACATCAGTGGAATCATCCGCAACAAAAGCAGAAGCTGATCACCATCAACGGAATGCCGGATCACGTCCATGTATTGATCGGATTGAAACCTGACGTAGCTCTGTCAGATCTGGTGAGAGAGGTAAAGTCAGCCTCCTCCGTATTCATCAACGAGAAGAAATGGTTTCCAGGGAAATTCAACTGGCAGGAGGGATTCGGAGCCTTTTCCTATGGACATTCCCAGCTGAATTCCGTGGTCAGATACATTCAGAACCAGGAGCAGCACCACAGGCGACATTCGTTCAAGCAGGAGTACCATGGGCTGTTGCGCAAGTTCTGCATCGAATTCAAAGAGCCCTATCTCTTCGAGTGGATCGAAGATGCTTGAGTGAAAGCACAGTCCGCTCCGCTGGAGCGGGAGGGTCAATATTGAGTTTGTTCGGTGCTACAAACATTAGGCTCCTCCGGAGCCACAGGGTCATTCCTTGCAGAAAGAGTTCGACCTCGAACAGCTCTTACCCGATTTCCCTTCTCCTCCCGAGTCAGCCTTAACTGCTTGGGACCATCCTCCTACCAATAGGAAAGCGCGTCTTCAAAAAGATGCGCTAACTCTTCTTCTCCGGCTGGCCTGGGGGAAAGCTTAGTGACTCGATGTTGCGGCAGAGTGCCCTTGACTAGAGCCGGAATGTCGTCCCGGTGATAACCCACCGCGTTCAAACCGTTCGGAATCTGGAGCCGCTGCATGGTGCGGATGATCTGGTCGGAAAGGATCTGGCCGGCATTGCCAGCCTTTGCCCTTGAAACATCAGCGCCGAGGATTTCTGCGGCTCTCAGATGTCGCTCTGGGCAGGCGGGTGCTGTGAAGCGGAAGACAGCAGGAGCGTTGAGGATGACCGACATCCCATGAGGCACCATCGCGTGACTCGTGGGATAGCCCTCCGGGCGGTACTGGCGAACCATGCCGGAGACCGGATACGACATGCCATGCGGCAAGTGAACGCCCGCATTGCCAAACCCCATTCCAGCGTAGGAAGCGGCCAGCAGCATATGGGAACGGGCTTCGCCATCCGAGGGATCTTCGACCGCTCGCGTCAGATAGCGTGCGACCAGGCGCAGAGCCTCCAAAGACCAGAGATCGCTGATTGGATTCGAACCTTGGTAGGCCGGTCGTAACATTGGCCTTTCCGGGTAAGGCCGCTCGGTGAAGGGCATTGCCGTGTAGGATTCCAACGCATGGCTTAAGACGTCGAGCCCCGCTGAGGCGGCGACAGCGGGCGGCTGACTTCGCGTATTTTCCGGATCGATGATCCCGAGCATGGGTTTCAGGCGCCGGTGAGCGATTCCCGTTTTCGCGTGCAACCTGACAAGGTCGAAGATGGCCACTCCCGTGGTTTCGCTGCCCGTACCAGCAGTCGTGGGAACTGCGATCAAGGGCTTCAAGGGTCCGGGCACCGGGAGACCCCTGCCGATAGGCAGATTGACGTAGTCCAGGAAGTCGGCCGGGTAGGTTGAATAGAGATTCGCTGCCTTGGCCGTGTCCATGGTGGAACCACCGCCCACAGCAACAAAGCAATCGAATCCGCCCTGGCGCGCAAAGGCAATCGCTTCTTGAAATGAGTCGTCAGTCGGTTCCACTCGAACACGGTCGAAGAGTTCAAAGGAGACGTGATACTTCTGCAAGGATTCGAGAACCGTATTGACTGGAGCCAGTGCGCGCAAATACGGGTCGGTCAACACCATTACGCGCCGGCCTTTCAGTTCAACCAGGTCCAGTCCGATTTCAGCGGTCACTCCCGGACCGAAGCGAATACTGGAAGTGGCCATTTCGAATCCAATTTCGTTCGACATGGGAACGTTCGTGTTGATGAGACGCAGCGGGATGCTTTGAAAGCCAAGAAGGACAGGCTCCGCGAGCCTGTCAAGTCGCCCGGGCCATTACAGAATCAGGACGGGATACCGGTCTGCACCTCAACCAGGGCGCTGAGACCTTGCTTCTCGGTCAATTTTCTTTCTCAAAGATAAGAATATGTTGCCACGGCAGGAAATCCAGCTTCTCTTTCAGTCGAAATCCCATCGGCTCGATCTCTTTCAGCACCTGTTGAACCGTCATCTTGTGCTCAGGCTTGATCGGAACCGTCGGATCTTCTCCACGATACTCTACTAGCACCAACCGTCCGTTCGGCCTTAGAGCTTGACGGATTCCGGCCATCATTTCTTCTGGATACTGAAATTCGTGGTACACATCAACCATAAGGATGAGGTCGACGGATTGTGGGCTGAGGCGGGGATCTGTTTCGGTTCCCAGCACCAGCTCAATGTTGCTGAGTCGCTCCCGATCTCGATTCGTTTTCAAAAGCTCCAACATCTTCGGTTGCACGTCAACGGCAACGACTTTACCTGACAACCCGACTCGCTTGGCTATCCTCAAGCTGAAATAGCCAACCCCGGCTCCGATGTCGGCAACCGTCGTTCCCGGAACGATCTTCAGGGAATCCAAAACCCTTTCCGGTTGCTCATAGGTCTCCCGGTCTTCGCGGGTGAGCCAATCCGCGCCCTCCGCGCTCATGACCGGTGCAATGGCTCTTCCTTTGTATTGTTTGGGAGTATCGGAGCTTGCTAGAGGCCCTGCCCAAAGAGCGAATAGCAAGCCTAAGGTCAGTTTGTTGCCAAGCCGGCTCAGCATGTTCGGTTCAGGCGTCTTTGATCAAAGGCTCAAGCATAACAAAGATGGAGTTGGAGACTATCCAAAAAACGGCAGGTCCAACACTTGCAGAAACCTTGAGAAGGCGGGACACAGACAAAATCCTGAACGCGGACTAGACCGCGGTATAGGGTGCTCTGCGTTCCATTGGCGCACTGAGTCGAATGCAGGAGCGGCGAGCGCCACTTGGCCGCCGGATTGACAGAGAAATGCCCACCCTTCGAAAAGGCAAGTCAGGCAGACAATGACGCTTGAAACTGGGTGCCGCGTGAAGTTAGGTGGTTCGGAAGGTTCAAGCTGGACTGCCGATGCGATGGCGAGTTCCTTGGAAGAGTGGAGCGGCACGCTTTGCGCTTCTCCGCCGTTCGAAGGTTTTAGAACGGTCGCCTCACTTTTTCTTACCTCGCGATTTGCACTCGTCGTATTCCCGGACCATGACCTCGAATTCCTGTTTTTGTTTCGCGTCCAACTGCTCGCGAATCTGATCGCGCATCCGGTTGCGGATTCCTTCAAACTGTGGTTTCACAGTCTGATGCAGCTCCTTGAACTGCTTGTGGGTATCATCCAGAATGAGCTGAAGCGTTTCTGTCTGGCCTGGCGAAAGATTCAAGCGGGCTTTGAATTTGTCGATGAGCTTTTCTTTTCCAGATTTGGCAGCCCCTTCGGTGGGCGAAGCGAATTTCTTGGAGACGATGGATGTTCCCAAAGAGGCGCCCACAACCGCACCCAGGAGAAACACAGTCGAGATAACAAGCAGGGCTTTCAGTTTTGAGAGGCTCATGGTTGAGGTTCCTTTCCCCGATTCGATGAATCAATTTGGCCTTCCAGCAAAGTGGATACGACCTCTTCCTGGTCTTGGGAAATCCCTTCAGAGAAGACAGCCACTTCCTGACCCCACCGGGAAGAAAGCTCCAGGGAGGTTTCCAGCAGCGGTTCATCCGGCAGCTGCCGGGCGTTCAGAGTCGAAGAGATTTCGAAATACGCAAACATTCCGATGCCGATGGCCAATGCTGCCATAGCCGGAATGAATCGGAAGGCCACGCGGCGCAACGGATTCCAGAAAGAGTAGAGTTCACGTTGCTGCTCGATGGCTTGCCAAACCGTCCTGCCAAAACCCGGCGCCGGAACCGGGGGCTGCTCCAACCGGGAAGCTCGCACAATGCCGCGAGTTAGGCGAATCGTTTTCAACTGGTCTTGACAGTCGCGGCAGATCGCCAGATGCTGTTCCAGATCCTGAGCGATTTCTGAGGGCAGCCGGTTCTCCGCATACTCTTCAAGCCAGCCTTTGAGATTTTGATGACTCATGATCGTGGGGTTCCTTTGTTTTTCTTGCGACTTTTCTCGTACACCAATCTGAGCTGGTTACGTGCCCGAAAGAGCCTTAGCTTAATAGCGCTTGCAGAAGCTTTGAAGATTTCGCTGAGCTCTGCAATCGAAAGCTCCTCAATTTCCTTGAGAATGAGGAGCGAGCGGTCTTTGGGCGGTAATGCGCTCAAAAGTCGTTCTGCGGTTTGTTGCACCTCAAGTCGGCTACTAACATCCGCGTAATGAGGTTGCGTGATGGAGCCGAACCTCTCAAAGAAAAGGGCCTCTTGCTCCGAAAGGTCAGATTCCACAACCTGGGCATCCCGTTTGCGCTTGCGCAGGAAGTCATAACATTGGTTGACCGTGATCCGATAGAGCCAAGCCTCAAAGGAAGCTTCCAGGCGAAACTGGGGGAGGGAGAAGTAAAGTTTGGTAAACACTTCCTGAGCGATGTCTTCTACGTCACCGGGAGATCGCACGATCTGGTAAATGAGCCCGAAAATCCTTCGTTCAAACTTCTGCAACAGCAACTCGAAGGCAAACTGGTCGCGCTGCTGGCAGCGCTGGACAAGTTCCTTGTCGGCCCTAATCAGCTCTGGCCTTCTGGCTTGGACCATCGCGATATTGCCCATGTTCAAGTAACGAATCTCTAAGGATTTCGGTTACAGAGAAATTTGGCGAAGACGGAACAAAAGAGAAAGACTCAGCCATACAGTCATAGCTGCACCGAGAAGACCAAGGAGCAGTGAAGAGACGCCTCGACCTTCTCTGATTGGAAACTTAAGGACTGCGCAGACCGTTCGATGAACAGCCTAACACAGAGAGCGCGGACACGGAGAAGAGAATGGCGACTTCCGGCACCTTGACCGACGAAGTCATTGTTCCTGACCTTTGGCCACCACAGAGGTATGCCAAAGTTTTCGACCGGGAATAGACGCGAGTGACGTTATCCTACTGGTTTTGCCTCTCCTGGTGAAGTGAGTTCGAGGTTGATCGTGCAGTGAATGAAATGCCCTCTAATCTTACGCGTGACCGTCCACCAGTCAGAGTCCTGGTAGGTCTAGCGGGCTGGTCCTATCCCGACTGGAAAGGTCTGGTCTATCCTCGCGAGTCGAGCTTTGACAAGCTGAGGTACTTGACCCAGTTTTTCGACACCCTCGAGGTAAACACCAGTTTTTATGCCATCCCGACTCCGAAGACGGTGGAGAAATGGCTGCAGAGCGTCGCCGCCAAGCCTGGATTTCAGTTTACCGTGAAGCTTTACAAGCAGTTCACTCACGGGGATCAGATTCACGAAGACCGGCCCAGAATTCAGCCAGAAACTGTGGCTCTGTTCAAAGACGCCTTGCGGCCGATGCTGGAGCAGGAAAGGCTGGGGGCTCTGTTGCTTCAGTTTCCCTATCGCTTTCACAACGAGCCCAGTAACCGTGAGTACCTCGTCGAACTTCTCGAGACCTTTCAAGAGGCTCCCTTGGTGGTGGAAGTGCGTCACAAATCTTTTGCTAAGCCATCCTTCTACCGGCTGCTGGAAAAGCGCCAAGTTGCGTTCGCAAACATCGATCAACCGGCAGTTTCAGACTCCCTGCCGCCGACGCGGATCTTTACTTCGTCTGAAGTTGCCTACTTGCGTTTTCACGGGCGTAACGCTGCCACCTGGTTTGCGGCCGAAGCCGGACGCGATGCCCGCTACGACTACGACTACTCTCCGGAAGAGCTGGAATCGTATCTGGGTATGATCCAAGAGTTTCGCCATCGGCGCGGCACGCTCTATGTCATCTTCAACAATCACTACCGCGCCGCCGAAGTCAAGAATGCTCTTGAGTTTCTCCACCAGATCACCGGCCAACGCGTTCGAGTGATGCCGGCTCTTCTGAAAGCCTACCCCGAACTGGAAAAGATCGCTCTGCCCGAGATTGCGAAAGAACCCGAAGTGCGTCCCGGCGAGAACTACCGTCTCTTTGATTGAGGATGGTCGATAGTGACAGTCTGAACGACAGGGATTTGGCCTGCCGGGGTAGGGCACCCCTGTGTGCAGGTTTGCGCCTTTGCATCAGCCCTGGAGCGAGGATTCAATAGGTCTGAGGCATCAGCTAGAGTTTCTTCTTGACATTGTATA
>CAVVYL010000011.1:0-25660 GCA_963752385.1 uncultured Acidimicrobiia bacterium
ATCTCTTCGATGGCCTCGACCTGAAACTTAGCGAAGATCCGGTCTTCGAGAGAGTCCATGTGATCCGACAGAGTATCCAGTAGCGGCAGGTAGTCGTCTACAATGGCGTCGATTCAAAGATAAGCCACCCGTCCAGAGCCTCTCTCTGCCAGATCTGTCCAACTGCGCCACAGGCGTTCAGCCGTTTCAATAGCGCGGATCGGCCGGCTGTGCACGGTAACGAGGTAATTCTTCCCGAGAAAAATACCCAGTTCCCCTCGAGCCAGCCGGGTTGACTTGATGAGTTCCACCTCGTACAAAACGATAAAGTAGTAAGCCCGGGAACTCTTCCACCTTCGGCCGTTGGTGCTGGTGACGGCAATCTTCTATGGAAAGAGGATGAAACCCAAATTCCTTGGCCAAGTTCTCGAAGTCTTGACTCGTAGGGTCTGCCACATCAACCCAGACGATGTTTGAAGTCGCACAGAGACTCACTGATCGCATCCGTATCAGCGGCGTGACTGAACGTGCGCGATACACGGTGAAGAACAAGCGTGTGGATCATTAGATGTTGCTCCGCGAGCCATTGATTCGGATTCTCCAGCCGCGCATTTTCTCATTTTTCAACTCGGGCTGGGGAATCAATTACTTGAAGCGAGTGTCCACCCCTGGCACGTGGACGATCAAGCCGACCTGGTCTCAGTGAATCCACCCAGCATCTTCAGAGCGCTATCGGAGGGCATCGAGCAGGCGCATCCAGGCTTGGTAGTCCCAAGATCTCAGCGGGGTTTCAATTCGGGTGATAGAGACCTGGCTTGGAGTGGGGAGACAAGGTCAGTTCAAGTCTCCCCGACGAAACTTTTCGATCAAAAGCTCACCGGTCCTCCAGGAAAGCGCGATATTCGTAAGGGTTGGGTTCTTTTCCGGATAGGCAGGAAATACCGAGGCGTCTCCGATGAAGAGATTCGGAATTTCGTGACTTTGACCATGAGTATTCACCACCGAATCTTTGAATTTGTTCCCATGCGTGACAGTTCCGACCCAGTGGTTCTGGTCAATTTGCAGTTTGCTTCGGCGTGACCGTCCCAGGAGTTCGAAGGACTTCCCCTCCAGTGGATCGAATGATCTCTTCACAGGTCTCCACCATGTCCTGCGCCATAGAAACATCATTGTCCTCGTAATGAAGGTGGATTCGTGGAAGCGGAAGCCCCAAAACGATCTCTCCGCTCTGGATCCAGATCCACGAACTTATGGGGGAAACGAGAACGAGCCCTGCATTCCCATGGAAGCATGCCCTACGTTTTTCTCTCGAATCTCGCGTTTCAAGGCTGCTGCCGAAGCCTGGTGCATCTCTATAAGCGAGCGACCCTGGCCTGATTCCCGCACCACACTGGACTTGATAGGTCCCTTCGAATTTCGGATTGGCCTTGTCCCAATAAAGTCCCGTCAACAAACTGTGGAAATAATCGGTGCCGTTATCTTTCGAAACATCACGGCTTCTCAGCTCCGAAAAATAAGCCACAACCTCCAAACCAAAATGACTGGTGAGATTCTTCCCAACCTGTCCACTGCCATTCGCCAATCCATTCGGAAATTCCGTTGTTTTGTTCGAGAGCAGGTGGCGAGCTGTTTCAATAGCACTGCAAGCCAACACCAAGGCCCTGCATTCAACGCTTCCCACATTGCCTCGGGAATCGCTGTACTCAATTCCCCGTAATCCTCCGCTGCGATTCGTCCAGCAGGATTCGAGTCATCGTTGCCTCGGTGAAGAGCGTCAGGTTTCCAGTCTTGAGTGCGAGAGGAATAGGGGTATTAGCGGAGGTATATTTGGCATCCACACAGCACCCGCTCATGCATTCTCCACAATAGTGACAACGAGGACGACGAGAAGAGTGGTCTTCGGTCAGGATCGCTTTGCGCTGGGCCACGAATTCCATCTTGCGACCTTTGGCCTTCAGCCTTTCCACCCCCCGCTTCAGCAGCATCTCCGGACATCGCATTCTCACCGGTTGAGGAACTCCCCATCCGGAAGATTGTAGAGGCCGTCTTTGTATCCATAAACTCCCATGAAGCGCTCTGCCTTGCTGTAGTAGGGGGCCACCTCGTCGTAGGAAATCGGCCATTTCTTGAAGTCCAGCGGTCCGAAACGAAGGCTGTGACCCGCCCAACAGATTGACCGCCCGCCCAAGGCTTTCAACAGACCATGACCGGGACGGTCTCCAACGGGAGTGAAGTGATCCCTTTCGAAAATCAGGTGCGGCCCGGCAGCGTCTGGGCCACGGGCGATGAAGTTCTTTGAACCTTCCGGAAGGCGCAAGTGGGTATTGTAGTCGATGCCGGCTCGTAGCGCCTTTCCAGCCTCGACCAGAGCCACTTTGAGGCCAGCATTGGCGAGAACGTAGGTGGCCATCCCCCCACCCGGCCCACTGCCGACTACACACACATCAAAGTTTTGGGCCATGCGACTCGCCTTCGCATCGAACTGAGCTGCCACTCCGACGCCCCTATTTTAATATCACCTGCCCAGCTGAAGGCAACAGCGGCAATCGGTCCGGGACAGGTAGACAACATCAACCCGCTTATCGAGCCGCTGAAAGCCGAATCAATTCTGGCCCGCTCTCTGGCCTGCTCTGCTATTTCAGTCTGAGGGAAATTGTTTTCGCCCTAAGTGGTCGAATGTGTTTACGCCTCCGCAAGGATTGAAAAGGGCCGGATTATCGCCACGCGACGCTAGCGCATCAGCGCGGCTGCGGGCTGAACCACCGGTGTGGACCGCGCGTCGCTCGTGAGCGGGCCAAACGGGCAGGTGAGTCACGCCCCAGATCGCCCAGACGTCGCCTGCCTGGGCAAGTGCGCGGTAGCGGCGGGGCGACCAACCCAGTCAGAACAGAAGCTTCAGGCCGAATTGGATGTTGCGAGGATCGCTTACCGTCCCATTCCACATCCCGAAGCTGGGGCTGGCGACGTCAGTATTGAAGGCTGAGTAATTATAGCTCCCTGCGTTTCGTGGCGTGAAACGGTGCCAGTTCCACACATTGAAGAACTCTGCGCGAAATTGGATCCTTACCCCTTCAGAAATACGGGTGTCCTTGAGCAAACCGAGGTCGTGATTCTGGTAACCAAAACCTCGCAGGTTCGAGATGCGCGGTCCCTGACCATAGTAGAAGTTGAAGCTGTCCGGGGACTCGAACGCCGCGCGGTTGAACAGAGGTTGGTTTGGATCGAAACTGTCCTTATCTTGGGCGAACGGATTGGCCCCGGAAAGAATCGCCGGAATACAAGCCGCCGCGAATTGGCCAGGCAAGTTACAGTTGCTGGAGCGGAAAAAGAAAGGGATGGCCGAGGAAGCCCGAAAGATGCTGCTCACTTGCCACCCGCCAAGGATTTTGTCCACTACCCCTTTCCTGTCCAGAAAGCGTTTGCCCTGCCCGAAGGGCAGTTGATAGATCAGCGCGGCCGAAAGTACCTGCGGCACGTCACTCACTCCTAGTGACTTGTTGCGTTGCCGCTCGAAGGGACTGATAACCCCGACAGCACCGCTCCAGGACGTCGCCGGGGTCTGCAAATCATCGCCAGTACTGGTCAGAATTTTGGACATGGTATAGGAAGTGAGTATCCATAGTCCCCGCGAAAAGCGCTTTTCAGCCTTGAACTGGAAGGAGTGGTAAGTAGAGCTGCCAGCGTTCTCGTTTAGACCATACAGGTTGCTGCAGTATTGGGGATAGGCCAACAGCGCCTGGGCCACTGTGGGTGCGCACCCAGTCATCTGTTCTGTCCAACCGGAATAAGGGATGGGCACTCCATGGAGCTCGGTTTGGCCAGGTTCAAACTGATCATTGAGCCGTTGCCCCAACGAAAGATACGTTGGATCCAGCGCATTGAGCGGCGCGTTGCGTGAGAGCAATCGCGTTCCCTTGTTCCCCACGTAGGCTGCGCTAATATAAAAATCACTGCTGAACTGGTGCTCGAGAGTCAGGTTCCACTGAGAGGTATAGGCGAGGCGATTGGCATCAAAGGGCCGGTAAGTCAGATCCTGACCGTTGCGAAAGGCTGAATCGATAAACGGCGGCTTGACGAAGTTTTGGGGAACGCCTTGGCTGAGAATAAAGGCGGGGGTCAATCCACCGTCCGAACTGGAGAACGCCACGTTGGAGTTGAATCCATCCTGGGCAACTCCCAGCCCCCAGTTTGGGTAGGACACCTGTTCGTAGAAAATGCCGTAACCAGTGCGAATCACCGTCTTCGAAGTCAGGCCGAAGGCGATGCCCAGGCGGGGCGCAAAGCCGCGATACCAGGTTTCTTCCGGGTGGCGTTTCCCAAAACTGGCGTCGCCCCACTCCGTTCCCGCAAAAGCCAGTCGGCCGGGGCGGTTGGCCGCCCGGGATTGGACCCGACGGGATCAAAGAAGGACAGGTGGTCAAATTTTTCCACCGAAGGTTTGTAGACATCCCAGCGGAGGCCGTAGCTGAGGCTCAGCTTCGGAGTTACCTTCCAGGTGTCGCCGAAGTGCGCGTTCCAGGCGCCCATTCTGGGGAAGTCGCCGTCTATGCTCTGGAAGCCAACACTCGCGTTATCGACCTGCTCCAAAAGGAAACTGGCGACAGCGTTGCCACTGTTGATCCCGATTAGTCCAGTGCTGAGGCCAGAAAAATTGAAGGATCCCGACTGGTTGACTGACGTGTGCCCGTTGCGCCAAATCCTTCGGTACTCAGCCCCAAACTTGAACGTATGCTTACCTCGCACCCAGGTCGCCAGGTCGTTGAAGATCGCAGAAGGTCCGTCGCTCTTGTCAAGGTTGTTGCAGCCATAGCCGTTGAATCCTTCCAAACCAATTACCGGAGCAAGCTCATTGCTGGCGACACCGGGGATCCGCGGTATCTCACTGGTGGAATCCATACCGATGCAGTCGGTCCCCCCGGGATTGTTGCGGTACCCAAAAGCGGCGTGATTCAACAAAGTCGGACTAAAGGTGTGGTCCCAACTGAGGCGACTGACCGTGTGATAACCGTAACCCGTGTTTTCCGTGGCGATCGGCTTTGGCAAGGTTGTTATGTCGCGAGAAGGAAAGCGGCGGTAGTGGAAGGTCCCAAATATATGGTCTGAGTTGCCCACGTAGTGGTCGACCCTCACGTCTATGAGGCGTGTGCCGTTGGCGCTGGTAAAATTAGGTATGGGAGGGGCGACGTAGTTGTTCAGTGGCCCTGAAAAGGTTGGATCGGGCAGGAACTGGAACCACTGCTTGGCCAGAGAATTTTGTAACCGTGAGTCTGACGGGCAAATCACATTGGGGGTGTTGCCGTTGCATCCCATGCTAGGTCTTCAGGCGGGCGCCTGCCCGCGGCGATCGCCTGGCCATGCTTCACATAAAAGAGGTCGTTGGCCATCGGGGCGGCGGTTTGGGGATCTAGCACGCGCCGCCATGAATAGATAAAATCATTCGCGGTGATGACCGCTCCGTCGCTCCAGCGCGCCGGGATGCGATCAGGCGGAGCGGCACGCCCCCATGACAAATCTTCGGTGTGGGTGCCGGCCAAATATTCGCCCCGCAGAGTGTCGGTATTGGGGAGTTTGTGCCCGCGCGGGTTCGGATGGCCACGCAGGTAAAAAGTGAACTCAGTATTATCGGCGTTCACCTCATAGTGCGTGGCCAGTGCAGCCATCGGCTCAAGCGTCCTGGGATGGCAACTGGTCAGCCCCTCGAACAGCGCCGGAGTGATCCGGTTCTCATAGCTTCCCGACGTTTTCCCGGGGTCGAGTGTTACAGGCTCGCCAGCGATCGCGAACACCAGTCGCTGCTCGGAAGGTGGAGTTGTCTTGCCAAAGTAGGGGCCATCCGTTGTGCAGCCTGGACTCATTTAGCGCACTAACGATAGCGAGTGAAGGAACGACGCTCGGCGAAAGTCTCATTTGATCCTCCACGTAACGGGATCAACAACACACCCACGCAGTTCGGAAAAACGCTATGCAACCGCTTTTCGAACGAACCTGGGAACCTGAGAGAGATAACCAAGGCTAAGTCCTCTCACGCAGAGGCGCAAAGCCCACAAAGACCAACCTAACTATCCCTTGGCGGCTTTGCGTGACAATTCGTTTTCTTCGCATCTGAGCACTACGTTCTATTTAATCATCTAGTCGTCTCGCAAGCGGACAGGTCAAACCCCTGTTTGAGCACCAGGACCGAACTAATGGCAACTCGGCCAAGAGGCTCGTACCAGCAGTGCTTGCACCTGGAAGTCCCATGGCACCCTGATTCACCGCCAAAAAAATGAGGAAAGTGGGTAGAGACGTCAAAACCCCGTTGGATGCGGCTTTCGGCTGCATTAGAATGCGTTTATCGAGAACAACATTCACCAACGAGGTGAGAGGATGATGTCACAAGGCGTGCTAGGGTTCAAGTACGAGCGGGGAGAGCGGTGATGTCAAGCTGCTTGTGTAAAAACTCTGAGGGTGCGGTTTTCCCACCGCTGGTTAAACTGGTTGAAGATCGCAAAGATGATGCGATCCACACTGTGAATGTTGACAAAGCACACCATGGGACGCGTTCGGCGACGCACTTCGACAAACTGTCTCTCAATCCCATTGGTGGTGCGCAGCTTTCTCCACAGGGCCTTGGGAAACTGATAAAAGGTCAACAGATCGGGCAAGTCCTTTTCCAGGCAATGAACCAGGCCGGGATAAGAGGTCTGCCAGCGCCGCTGGAACGTCTCAAAAGCCGTGCGAGCCTGCTGGATACTGTCGGCCGTGTAGATGTCTCGAGCATCGGCGGTGATGGCCGGGAGATCTCGCTTGCGGGCCGCTTGCACAAAGTTTCGCATCTTATGCACCCAGCACCGCTGATGAGGCACCCGAGGATAGACTGTTTGCAACGCAGCTATCAATCCCGCACAACCATCCGTGACGATGAGTTTCAGCTTCTGGCCTTCCAAGCCCCTCCGGTAGAGATCTTCCAGCAATCCCTCCCAGGCCGCCTGACTCTCTCCCGAGCTGCGCAAAAAAGCCAACAACTGTCGGTTGCCGTCGGCCCGCACTCCATAAGCAACTAACAGCTGCACCCGCTTGCGCCCGCTGGGTCGACGCACCCGTAAACTCACCCCGTCTAAAAACAAATACCTCCACTCATCCTTCAAACGACTTTCGTGAAACGCCTTCACCATCCGATCCAGACTCTGCGTGATCTTCGAGACCGTCTGCGCACTGACAACTTCTCCTGTGATTACTCCAATCACCCGCCCGACTTGCCGCGTCGAGATCCCGCGCAGAAACGCTTCCCGAATCAGCAGCGCTACCTCCTCAGCCCGCCGTTGAAATGCCTCCAGCCCTCGCGGCCGAAACCCCTTCTGGCGCGTTCGGGCAATCCGAATCCGAATCGTCCCAAACCGGGTCACTAAATCCCTCCCATAGGTGCCATTGCGATAATCCCGTTCGGCTGCCCCCGTCCGCTCATACGGCTCCGCCATCAAATATCGCTGCCGCTGCCGCTCCGAATCCGCTTCCAATAACTCTTTGACGGCCTGCTTGCCCTTATCGTAAACGTCGCCCCAGAAGCTCTCTTGCATCTGCTGGACAAAGTGTTGAAACTGTTCGGTGACCGGTGCTAACTTCTTCTTCATAGGGTGTAAGCTCCTTTCTTAGGGAAGGAATTTTGGTCTTCTTGCCAGAAAACCAAACTTACACCCTCTTTGTTTTTACACAAACAAAGTTACATCACCCGGGGAGAGCGAGAGACGGGGCTGACGGCGTTGGGTGGATTGCCGCTGTATTTGGAGTTGGCGGTGGTGATCGGGCTGGGCAAATCGATCCAGCGGCACGTGGGCGTGAGAGCGGGAGGGCAAGGCTGGACCGATGTTCAGGTGATACTGGCACTGATTCTGATGAATCTGGCCGGTGGGGAGCATGTGGAAGATTTGAAGCAGTTGGAGGCCGACGAAGGTTTTTGTCAGGTGCTGAAGCGGGTGGAGTTAGCCGGGTTGCCGAGGAAGGTGAGACGGGAGCTGGAGCGGCGATGGCGGAAAGAGCGGCAGCGGACGGTGCCGTCGCCCTCGGCCGTGTTCCGATATTTGGCGGGGTTTAATGACCCGAGCCAGGAAGGACAACGGGAGAAGGGGAAGGCTTGGATACCTGCTCCCCATCCGCATCTGAAGGGGTTGGGGCGGGTGAATCAGGATCTGGTGGCGGCCGTGCAGCGGAAGCATCCGGAGCAGGTGGCGACGCTGGATCAGGATGCGACCCTGGTGGAGACGAGCAAGGAGGGGGCGCTGTACAGCTACCAGCATTTCAAGGCGTACCAACCGCTGAACACCTATTGGGCCGAGCCGGGGTTGGTGTTGCACACGGAGTTTCGAGACGGGAATGTGCCGGCGGGGCATGAGCAGTTGCGGGTGTTGAAGGCCGCGCTGGCGATGCTGCCGGCGGGAGTTGAGCGGGTGCGGTTGCGGAGTGACACGGCAGGTTACCAGCAGGAGTTGTTGCGGTACTGTGCAGAGGGGAAGAACGAGCGGTTTGGGCGGATCGAGTTTGCCATCAGCTGTGATGTGACGCGGGAGTTTCGGGACGCGGTCGAGGAAGTGGGTGAAAGAGACTGGCAGCCGCTGCTGCGGGAGATCAATGGCGAGCCAGTCCAGACGGGACAGGAGTGGGCGGAAGTCTGTTTTGTGCCCAACTGGGTGGGACACAGCAAGCGCGGAGCGGCGTACCGGTATCTGGCGATTCGGGAACCGTTGCGGCAGCTGGCATTGCCGGGGATGGAAAACCGGGAACTGCCGTTTCCGACCGTGGAGATGAAGCGGCAAAGATATAAGGTGTTTGGGATCGTGACCAATCTGGACTGGGAAGGCGGACGGCTGATTCACTGGCAACATGAGCGCTGTGGCAAGAGCGAAGAAGTGCACCAGGTGATGAAGGAAGATCTGGCGGGAGGGACGCTGCCGTCGGCAGACTTTGGAGAGAACGCGGCCTGGTGGTGGATCATGATTTTGGCGTTCAACTTGAATGCGGCGTTGAAGCGGCTGGTGCTAGGCCAGGAATGGGCGCCCAAGCGAATGAAGGCCATGCGCTTCGGGCTGATTCACCTGCCGGGTCGAGTGATCGCGCACGCGCGGCAACTGGTGGTGCGTCTCAGTCAGAAGTGCCGGGCCTATGACTGGATCGTAGAAGCGCGCGCCCAGCTCCAGCAATGGGCCTTGCTGCCGAGCGGCTAGGCCGACGATCACCACATCTTCCCAACTGGATCCCAGCCTTAACATGAAAACGGGGACCGGTGTCGAAAAAACCCACTTCCGATTCGTCTTTCGCGTCTCCGAACTGGAAACCCGCTTCCTGTCAGGCCTCTCGGCAATGCAAAAATCCGCCATGGAGCCGAAAAATCACGGCAGTCTTGCCCACCGCCCACTTAGGCGGTGGATTTGGGTGGCAGACCACCAATTGATCACCTGTGATGCTCTGTGGTAACATGCTTCCTAGTGTGAGGAGTCCCATTATGCCGCTGCAACATACCATCAAGGCCGTAATCCGGTCGGGAGAGCAATCCGGGTTCGTCGCCGAGTGTCTGGAGATTCCCGTCGTGACCCAGGGCGCTACGCTGGATGAGGTCACAGCGAACCTGCGTGAGGCTGTTGCCCTCCAGCTTGAGGGTGAAGACCTTGCCGAGATTGGTCTCGTCGCTTCTCCGACCATCATCGTTACGTTTGAAATGGAGGCCAGTCCTGCCCCTGGCTTAAGCGGCTCTCCGGAAGCGACGTGGCGCAAATCCTCCGTCAGTTCGGGTTCGAAGTCATCTCCCAGCGTGGCACCATATGAAATTGCGGCGTACCGGGATCGACGGCAGAAGTGAAACTTAACCATTCCCGCTCACCGCGAGCTGGACACCGGAACTTGTCGGGCCATTCTCCGCCAAGCCTCGCGCTTCATCCCGATCTCCCAACTCACTCACTTTTTCTATTCGGAGTAGCTAGTTCGGAGTGAGTTTGGCCTTCGATAGAGGGCGTCCTCGTTTCAGCATTTTCTCCGTCCCCGTCCGCTGTCCCTGCAGTATCTAATTCGCTGATGGCTCCTCTTTGGGCCTTGGCGCCTTTGCGTGAGAATTTGTTTTTCTCAATTATTTGAAAGCTGCTTCCCATCACTCGGGGCGAACTTTCACTTCCGTCTCAAACTTGTGGTATTGCTTGAACTCAATCACGTTTCGAGTAAGACGGTTCTTTTCGGCAGGAAGCAAATCCTTGCAGCTTGAGGTCATCGACTGGACCTCGGCCCGCACCGGCAGCCAGTATTTTGGCTCTCCAATACCGACTACATCGTAATCAATCGCCCATGTGGAGCGGGCAATAGGGAAATCTTTGGGAAGGTTCAAAGCTTCAAACTGTAGACGGATCACTTGCCCCGAAGCAATTTCAAACCATACCAAGCCCCCGTAGGCCACCTTGAGTGAACGGGCTTTGGGGTCAGATTCTTCCCCATAGACAATTTCGCGGTCTGAATTCTCACTGCTCACTTGAAACTTGGCGCGAGCAGCCTTCCACCGCCGGATCTTTTCAATCTTCTCGAACCAAAAGTCCGCTTTGGAGGCTCGATCAAATAGAGACTTTAGGGTAGAGCCGAATTCCCCGGTCGAAATCAGGAGGCCGCCTTGCTGAGACGAGTGCTGAGCACCCTTCAACAGTTTGTAGTGTTCCTTTTGGTTGCTATAAATGACTTCCTGAACGATCTCATCCTGGAGGATCCATTGCAGTCCCTCTCCATGTTGCGGTCCCGGCCCAATTTGCCCTGCCTGCCCTGAAGGTACGGAAACACCCGTTGGGAAAGACAGTTGACGAGTCTGACCGGCATAGCGACGAGTGGTTTGAACGCACGTGAAATTCGGGAGGCCCTCTGCATACAGTAGTGCCTTGCCTCTTGCCGTCTCTAGAAACTGTGGCCAGTCCTCTTTGGTCAGTCCGAGTTTGGTGCTGCTTGTTTTACTAGGGGGCAAAGTCGCAGGGGACTGTGCTTGGAGTGGGGCGGACAGGCAGAAGATCGGTGTACCGAGCCACGTGGGGATGTCAGGGAAGCCAGTGCCGCCTGATTTCTGCGCTCGGCCATTCTGCATTAAGGCCATGAGGGCAAAAAGTGCAAGCTGGAAAAAGCCAACGTGAAACGCTTTGTGTCTCAAAAAAGCCCCCCGCCGACGCTTCTCAACACCTTAGGCTGAACTTACTGGACACGAGTTAGCCAGCGAGACTTAAGCAAAATGCCAACAGAACACAGCGCCCAAGGTGGCATGTGCTTCCTCACTGTCATGAGGCTCAAGATCAACCGTGCCCAGCTTGTACTCTTTCGACGCAAGCTGTGCCCCGGAACATTTTGCTAAGGCAGGCTCAGCGCCAGCAATTCTGCCGGTTGGGATGCACCACCGATAGGTATGACGATGTATTGTTTGCCTCGCGCCGTGAATGTGAGCGGCGTCCCTGTCGCATTTCCTGGCAGCGGAATCTTTGCGATCAGGTGACCGTCATTTGGATCGAGTGCCAGCAGGGCTGGGTCCTGAACCTTAGTTTCAAGTTCTATGGCATTTCCTCGCGGGGAGATACCACGCAGCCCGCTTACTGGTCCTTCCTGAGCCACGAACAGTAACGATTTGCTTAGCACGACAAAACTGCGATAGGGCCAGCCCAGCGGAGGAAGATTCAAATGCTGCAGGGCTGGATGATTCCGAGGTCCATCCCCGACGGGACGCATCCATAGATGCTCGCCGGTGTTTAGATCGATGGCTGTGACTCTTCCGTAAGGGGGCTTTACGAGAGGCAGTCCTTGCGGCCCATCTGGGCCGAATTGCAGAATTCCCGTATAGACGTAAGCAGAATGGGAGCCCGCTGACACCTTTAGGATCGCAGGTCCGCTGATGGACGGGACGAACAACACCCCCTTCGCAGGATCCACTGCCGCTCCAGCCCAACTGGCGCCACCCCACGCACCAGGGAGGGCTATGGTGCCGTTCTCACTTGGCGGCGTGAACAGTGGCCCATAAGTATGGTCTTTGACGATTTGAAGGGCTCTTTCCCGCAGCTCGGGCGTGAAATCAATCAAATCGTCTCGAGTGAGACCCTGCCTATCAAACGGGCCAGGTTTCGTAGGGAATGGTTGCGTGTCCGATGTTTTCTCTCCGGCTACCGTCGATTGAGGGACAGGACGTTCTTCGATTGGCCAGACCGGCTCCCCCGTGACACGATCAAAAACATAGACGAACGCTTGCTTGGAAACCTGCGCAACTGCCTTGATACGACGTCCGTTGACGGTGATATCCACCAAGTTCGGCGCAGCGGGAAGGTCGTAATCCCATAGGCCGTGATGCACTGCCTGATAGTGCCACACGCGCTGGCCTGTTGTTGCATTGATTGCGACGAGACTCTCAGCGAAGAGATTGTGGCCGCGGCGAGAGCCACCATAATAGTCGTTGGACGCCGTGCCGAAGGGTAGATAGACGTAGCCGAGTTTCTCATCACAGCTCATCAACGACCAGACATTCGTATCACCTGTGTGGACCCAGGAGTCCTTCTCCCAAGTTTCGACACCTATGTTGCGACCTTGCGGAATTGACTCGAAGAGCCATCGCAATTTGCCCGAGCGCACGTCAAACCCCCTGACGTCGCCTGGCGGCATCTCCCCTGGAAATGGAATGTTCACTGATCCGTCAATGTCGAGAATCGAAGATCCAACTACGACCGTATCGCGGCAAATGATCGGGGGCGACGTGACACCGTAGAAAGTGCGATCGACAGGACGACGCAGCCCTTGGGTGAGGTCAATTTGGCCTGCCTGACCGAAGGCAGGGATCTGTCTTCCAGTTCCTGCATTGAGCGCGATAAGGCGGGCATCCCCCGTTCCTATAAACACTCGCCTATCATTGCCGCTTCCCCAGTAGGCGACACCTCGATGCACGAACCCACCACCGGGAGGCGTTCCCTGTTTGTAGCTCTCCGGATCGTAGGTCCAGATGGTCCTTCCGGTGGCAGCGTCAATAGCGGCAACTTGGCTCATCGATGTGCTGGTGTAAAGAACTCCATCTACCATGATAGGTGTGGCTTCGTTTTTCCAGGTCCAGAGCGTCGAATCCGCACGCAGCAGAGGCTGATCGATAGATGCCCAGCGCCAAGCGATTTGAAGCCGTCCGATGTTGCTCTTATTGATTTGATCACCGGCGGCATATTTGGTGCTGGCTGGATCGGAACCATAGCACCTCCACTCCCCGCCTTTCTCGATTCTCGTGCAGGAGAAGAGAGCACTGGCGTAGACCACCGAGATGGCAGTGCCCAGGTAGCGGCGGCCGCCTTGCACACAGTGGACCCTCTTCCACCGCTTCGATGCGTGGCCAATAACCCTGTCAGATGTTGCCCTCTGGGGGGCCCATTTCCCAGCCATTTTCGAGTGACGTTCCCGCCTGGTCAGAGTTCAGGAATCCGCCAATCCGGTTCTTGTGCCGGCGATGTGGAGATCATCCCGGCTAAAGCACAACGGGTAATCCGAAGTTCCAAGGAAGTTCAGTCGGCGCATGGAGATGGTTGGGCATTAGCTGAAAAACATCCAGCACAACAGTCGGGAACCGCTGCGGTAAGTCCTCCCACACACGCTGAATAGTTCGCCCGGCCTCATTCAGGATCATTTCGCCTTCTGCCACGCGACCGAATAGGCATTGCTTGTCTTGGGCACAAACGGTAATGAAATATGCGCCACCACCCGAGTAATCGTGTCCCCGCAGCCGAATGGACCGGCGATGGTGTTTCTTGGGATCGTACGCCATCGAGTCGCTTCCCCTTCGTCAGGAGCTCGGTTTTTGGTACGGATTGAATCCGACTGCGGCGCAAACGTCGGCGAGAACACAAAAGCCTTTGTTGCTCATGAAAACCTCCATCACAGCGTCTTCAAAAACACGACCAGCGCCTTCTTGTCCTCGACCGAGAGATCGAGCCCAAACTCATGCCCCTTCACCGCACGCGTCTTCACGCCGTAGCCCTTGAAGCCCGTCGGCGCGCAGTCGTCGCGCAGACGAGCGGGATCAAACAGCGCGTGGATCTCGTAGCGGCCAAGATGACTGCCAGCGTTCATGCGCATAGTGTTCTCAAAATCAGTTACGGCGGGAAGCCGATGCGCCGCAGCAGGTCAGTGAATCGCGGATCTGAGCGAAGGTTATCAAACTGCGGATCGACCTTGAATGCAAAATTGTCATTGGTTATAGATCGGTCCTCATAGGCCTTCTCGAGCCATTCGAATGCCTGATCTTTTTCCCCAAGCCCTATGTGGACAAGTGCTATTTGCGCGGGCCCGACGTACCTTCGCTTGGACAACCCCTTCAACTGGTCGAGTCTCTTTATCGCCTCGTCTTTCTGACCTGCTACTGCATAGGCATATCCGAGCGTCGATATGTGGATCGGCTCACCTCCCGAAAGAGTCACCGCTTTGTTAATCTCCGCGATAGCTTCCTCATAGTTTCCCTTTTGCACATAAGTATTCCCAAGATCGCAGTGCGCGAGGGCGAAGTTCGGGTCCATCTCAAGTGTCTTCCGGAGTTCTTCTATGCTCTGGTCGTACTGGCGCGCTTGAAAAAAAATATATCCCAGAACATCGCCGTTCGTTATCGAGAGCGGCTCAAGTTCCTGAGCTCGTTTCGCTTCGGCAATGGCTTCCTGGTGCCGCCCCACGGCAGACAAATATAGGCTATACCCCGAGTGCGCGAGCGCATAATTCGGTTTGAGTTGGATGGCTCGCTTGTATTCTCTCTCAGCACCTACAAAGTCCCGGTCGTATCGTTTCTTAATCTCACCCAGCGAGGCATGAATTTCGGCCAGCGTCTCATCAATCTCCTGCGCCTTCAACACTGCCGCCTTCGCTCTTTGATAGGCATCCTTAGGCGCGAGACTATTATGGAACTGAAGTCCAAGATGCGCATCGGCCAACCCAACATAGGCCAATGCGTAGTTCGGGTCTATCTCGATCGCTTGATTGAAGTGCTCGATGGCTTTCTTTACGCCTTCCTCTGAAGACTTGTCCAAGTAGTAGCGGCCCTTGAGGTAATGCTGATAGGCTTCGGTGCTCTCAGTATAAGACTTGGTTAGTCGCTGCTGCTCTTCGCCGCTCAGCTTCAGCCTTAGCTTCTCTGACATCTCCCTGGCGAGCTCTTGCTGCACAGCCAGAAGATCTGCCAGCTTGCGGTGATACTGCTCGCCCCAGATGTGACTGTTGTCTCGCGCATCCATGAGCTCCGCACTGATCGAGAGGTCCTCACCCCGCTGCGTGACCCTGCCTGTCAGCACCGCCTGCACACCCAGCTCACGCCCTACGGCTCGCGGGTCCGTCTCACGCCCCTTGTAACGGAAGACGGAGCTTCGCGCGATGACCTTAATCCGAGATAGCTGCGAGAGGCTGTTGATGAGGCTTTCGGTGATGCCGTCTGAGAGGTATTCCGTATCGGGATCAGTACTCGCGTTGACAAAGGGCAAGACCGCTACTGAATCGATGGCCTTGCCGCCCCTAACAAAATAGAGGATGGCTGCTCCCGCGATGATGAGAATCGCCAGCACGAGGAGGGCGGGTCCCTTGTGACGTCTGACCTCACCGACGAGATATTCAGCACTCGAAGCGGTGCGTACCACTTGTACCTTTTCGGTGCTCACCGCTGCTTCTCTTGCCGCCGCAACTCCTTGCCCACCGCTTGGGGTCACTACCCCTCCGCTGGGCACATTGGACTGTCCGGAGCGTTCGAGTTTGGCTTCAAATTCCAGCCCCTCTCTTAAACTCTTAAGATCGATCAGTAAGTCTTTGACCGTCTGGTAGCGTGTCTCTCGATCTTTGCGCAGGGCCTTGCTTACGATTCGTTGTAATTCGGCTGGGACGTGTTGGGAGTAGCGTGAGAGCAGGGCGGGCTCCTTCTCGATAATGGAGATGATGAGGTCGGCCGCTGTTGCTCCCTCAAACGGCGCTCTCCCGGCCACCATCTCATAGAGCACTACGCCCAGGCTGAAGACGTCTGTGCGGCCGTCCACCTTCAGCCCCCGCGCTTGCTCCGGGGACATGTACTGAGCCGTCCCCATCACTGTCCCAGGATCTGTATCAACCTGGGCGGCGGTCGGCAATTCGGTACCCATTCTCGGCGAGCTTCTCTCAGCCAGCTTCGCCAGACCAAAATCAAGGACTTTGACTAAGCCGTCTGGCCGCAGCATCACGTTCTCCGGCTTGACGTCCCGGTGCAAGATCCCGGCCGCGTGTGCGGCTGTCAGCGCCGTGGCTACCTGGATGACGACATCTAGAGCTTCGGTCAGTCTCAGCCTTGAGGTCATCTGCTGGCGCAGCGTCTGCCCGTCGATAAACTCGGTAGCGATGAAGTGCGAGTCCCCTACCTGCCCGATTTCGTAAATGGTGATGATGTTCGGATGGTTCAGAGCGGAGGCGGCATAAGCCTCTTGCTCAAATCGGTGTAAACGATCCTCGTCCTGGGTGAACTGAGCGGGGAGCAACTTGAGCGCGGCTTTTCGTCTCAGCTGAGTGTCTTGGGCGAGGTAGACTTCTCCCATCCCGCCTTGGCCAAGTTTTTCCGTCACTTGATAGTGGGAAAGGGTCTTGCCGATCATGCGATCCGGTTGCACGTCATCCGCTCCTGAACGAGCAGTTATAGGTCTATATCAAAGGATGTTACGCGCAGCCCAGCAGCGAATCAACCCTGGATTGATTTCGTTCCGTCATTTAAAAACATGTCTACGAAGCGGCCCATTCGCAACCCTTCGGGTATCTAGCGGCCTGAAGCAGCTAGAAGAACGAAACGCCAAGGACGCCAAGAACACGAAGAAGAGGAGCGACCCAGGAGCTCCCCGGACTCATCTATCCGTGCCCAACCGTCAGTTCCTCTGGATGGTTGCGAACCAAGCGCTGCAGGCCGTCCCGGAGGAAGATCACGTTCCAGTTGACAATCAACCCCAAAGACAAACCACTTAATCTTAGATACGTCAGCAGCTGCGCCAAGTGGATGGGAAGAATCTTCTCCACCGTCTTATTTTCCACCAATACCAACTGGTCGATTCGCATATCGATGCGATTCTAGCAATCCCGGACCTAGCTGGTCGCGGAGATAGGGTAGGTTGGTCAGACCGACCGGCAGGTTGGGATCGAACGTAGAGTTGGCTCGCGTCGTGGCGGGGTCGTACACCGGAATCAGATTTCCGTCACTGTCGACCCAATCGCTGAAATCGCCTTGCCTTTCCTTGAGCGAAGGAATGCTCAAGATCGGACTGGTTAGTCCCCCGGCTTGACGAAACTCCTCGTAGTTTACGAAGAAATAGGTCTTCCCCAACTTGGGAATGGGGCCTCCGATATTGCCGCCAAAATCATTTTCGATGTCCCTGGGCCGTTCCGGAATGCCGAACTGGCGGGCGTTCAGTACCGTATTGCGATGGAACTCAAACAAGGTGCCATGGAATGCGTTAGTGCCGGATTTGGTCACAGCCGTGACCACTCCTGAAGAGGAGGCGCCGTACTGAGGCTCGAAATTCGAGGTCAAGACACTGACTTCCCCGATGCTCTCCGGTGACCAGGGAGTATCAACGATCGCCCCGACCACCCCGCCGCCATAGCTTTGAACCACGCCGACCCCATCCAGTACTGCTTCGCCGGCATAGCTCATTCCCCCGTTGATATGAGCATCGAAAGCGCTTCCCTGGCCGCCAGTGGTTACACCAGGCATCAGAACAATGAACGAGGCGGCCGAACGAACACTGCCGCTAACCAGCAAGGGAAGTTCCTGGATACTTTCCGGAGTGATGCCTTGTTTTACCTCGGCATTATCAAAATTGAGTGGAGAAGCATTGGCTGAAACCTCAATGGCTTGCTCGGCGGTGCCCAACTCGAGTTTGACGTCCAGACGCAGCTTTTCATTGACGCGGATGACAATCCCTCGCTGCAGAAAATCCCGGAATCCCCCGGCAGAGACCTTCAAATCGTAGGAGTCGGCTGGCAAATTCTGGAAGGTGAAAAGACCCTCCGAGCCGGTCGTAGTCTTCACCACCGAATTCGTGGTCAGAGAGGTCAGCATAAGTTCGGCGTTGGGAATGACGCTGCCACTCGGGTCTGTTACTGTGCCGCTCAATGAGGCATTCAAGCTCTGGGCTCGGCCTGAAGGTATGAATGTTGTTACCAACAGCAGGCAGGCTAAAAATAGCCGGGTGGATGTCGCTCCAAGTACCATCTCTCTACCTCCTTATGAATTCAAAGACTTCGGCTAGAGAACAGCATGGAAGACTCGAACAGCTTTGCGCGGTGCTGGAAACATTTGGAATGCTATCATACAGCAGTGCAGATCTGGCACAGGATACATTGCGGCGGGCCAACCACAGTCTTGCAAGCCCAGAAAGCAAGCCCAAAAACTGAATTACGGGTACCCAGGGTCCTTCAGTTTTCCGAGAATCGGGATCCTCAGGCATGCGGAACGATGGCAGAACTGCCGGCTCACGGCGTGCCTCTTCAGACAGCCCTGAAATTCAAGTGCCAGGTTCTGAATGCACAGAATCTTCAGGCGCCTATAGAAAGATTGCGGGCGTTGAATCTCTCGAGCCCTGGAGAAGTGGTTAGCGAAAGGCACGATGATCACATCGAAAGTTTCGCCTCAACAGAGCGGATATTTCCCAGCCTGGGAAAAATCGGAGCTTCCCCCTGCGCCTGTGTTCCGAATGCGCCAGTGGACGATGTTGATTGGTCCGGGGGTAATGATGGCAGGGTCTAACATTGGGGGTGGCGAATGGCTGCTGGGTCCAGTAGTAACAGCGCGATATGGCGGCCAAATCATGTGGCTGGCAACGGTCGCGATCCTCATGCAGGTGTTCTATAACCTGGCCGTCATGCGCTATGCCCTCTACAGCGGCGAGTCCATCTTTGTGGGCTTCTTGCGTACTTGGCCTGGACCGCGGTTCTGGACCCCTTTTTATCTTCTTCTGGATCTGGGTACCTACTGGCCCTTCCTGTCAGCCAATGCAGCCGTCGCTCTGGCCGCCGTCATCTTGCATCAACTTCCCACATCTCAGGATGCCCCCCTTGTTCGTAGTCTGAGCTACGGGATCTTTCTGACGGCCTTCGTACCCCTGATCTTTGGTGGCAAGATTTACAACTCACTGGAACGTGTGATGACCGTCAAGCTACTCTTAGTATTGGGCTACTTGAGTCTCATCGCTGTTTTCTGGGTGAGCTGGGAAACCAAGCTGGAGATCTTCTCGGGCCTTTTTCGATTCGGCGCACTTCCGCGTGGTGACTTTAGTTGGGCGACGCTGGCTGCGTTTGCTGCTATCGCAGGTGCCGGCGGCCTTACAAACGCTAGCTTCTCGAATTATGCGCGTGACAAGGGTTGGGGCATGGGATCAAAGGTGGGTGCCATCCCAAGTGCGGTAGGAGGCAAAAGCATCAAGCTCTCCCACACTGGCAAAGTTTTCGAGGTGGCCGACTGCGCGTTGGGCAGATGGAGAAATTGGCTCAGGCATATTCTTCGGGATCAGCTTCTGCTTTGGGCACCGGCTTGTGTGATCGGAGTCGCGCTTCCTGCCATGGTCTCCTACGAGTTTATTCGAGGTGTCAGGAATGTCGAAGGTAACGCAGCGGCCGCCATGACCGCATCCGCGATTTCCGCGCGCCATGGAGAGATCTTCTGGTTCTTGACACTGCTGTGTGGATTCGTGGTTTTGTTCCCTTCGCAAATCTCAGTTTTGGATTCCATCAGTCGGCGTTGGACCGATGTGATATGGATGGGTGTGAAACGACTGCACCATCTGGAGGGAAACCAGGTCAAGTACGTCTATTACCTGCTGCTCATGTCGTACGGCCTGTGGGGCTTGTTGGCCCTCCGACTCACCCCCAATCCGCTGGTGATGGCTGTAGCCTCTGGAATGCTGCTGAACCTTGGACTGGGATTTTCCGCGCTGCATGTGTTGTACGTAAACGTGGCGTTGCTGCCCAGACAATTGAGGCCACCCTGGTTGATGCGGTTTGGCCTGATCTGTTGCTCGATGTTTTATACAGGTATTTCCTGTGTTGCATTCCGCCAACAATGGCCAATCATCTCGGGTTGGTTAGGCATTTGAGTTAGTGCTGTTGTCTTAGGGTGATGTAATCTGCACGTTGCGGAGGACATGACGGTGAGGCTCGAAGAGCTGAGAGGGAGTAGCTACGCCCGTGAAGGCGTTGCAACCAGTGGTAACCAATTGGAGGCCTGATGGGCCGTTACAGTGAGAGTGTCGCTTCCTTCAGAGCTCGCTGCGATGCCCTCGAGTCCAAATCCCGCCCTGACGGGACGGGTCTATTGACTTCCGCCTCTTCGAGGCTGGCCCACATCGTCACCGTATCTATGCAACGCAGAAATTGTCATGGTCGCTGACCACGATCCAGGTTTAGCTACATCGGTAGCGATCGCGGTGCGCTAGATGTATTTGGGGAGTGCTAGCGAAGCAGGGGGCTCATGACCAACGTCGACCACAGCCTCGGTAATTTGCCCTAGATATTGCCCATCGCATATGACGTCGGCAGCCACTGCAAAACGAGGCGAGCCAGGCTGCCAGTCCCGGGGAACCTCAATGCGAAAATCACGGCGCGCCTTTTCTCCAGCAGGAGCCTCAAAACGTAACACATCGGGTTCAATCCTCCAGTCACCGGGAGCTACCAAGGCAATCTCCATTTTCATTGGCGCTTTCCGGTAGTTCTGTACCCGGACTTCAGCCCGCACGGCATCTCCCGGCTTAATCAACATCTGATAGGGATAGAGGCTACACCAACTAGGGTCGAGCCCGAAGTTGACGTCCGGGTCCGCAATGACTTGGCGGAATAGTTGCTCTTGCTGTTTGAGTTTTTGTTCCGTGGCCAACAAGTCTGCGTGGTTCACCAGGAAGGGCCTTCCATGACCAGGGGCGATGATGTTGGGTTCATGGTCGATCAGGTTCCGAATGGACTTGAGGTGGCTGTCGCTTTCGACGTGATTGCGAAAAATCAGGTTGTGCCGGAGTACACCCTGAGTTGGATCGGTGTGAGGGAAAAGGGCGTCGCCTGTGAAAGCGATGCGGGCACCGTCAATGGTGACAAACAGGGCCATTTGATACTCGGTGTGGCCAGGAGAGTGGGTAATCTCGAAATCGTATTCCTCCCATTTGAATCGTTCGCCGTGGCGAAAAGATCGCGACACTTTGAAGGGCTCGCCCAGCGTACAACCCAGGTTATGCCCGCGTGGGTTCTGAAAGATGTCCACCATGTTTTCGTAACACCATACCTGGGTGTTGTGATGCCGCGTCAAATGAGGGAACCCATTCATGTGGTCATCATGCATGTGACTCGGCATGGCGACATCGATCGACTTCATGCCAAAGCGCGACTTCAAATCATCGATATTGTGTTCCACGAAACGAATCCGATCCGTCGGCGCTGTGGCTCGCTCAAAGTTCCCGAAGTGAATGCTCGAAGCAGAGCCGTAGTCAATAAACATGGCTTTGCCACTATTGCTCAGGATGGCATAAAAAGCCGAAGTGGCCAGATGATGAGCGATGAAATGCGGGCTGACGGCATAGCCTCGCGAGAGCACGCTGGGAGCGTTTCCGGTCTGGAAGCGATAGTACTCGATGAGCCGATCCATGGTTTGCTGGATGCCGCTGTCAGGGTCGGGCAGGGGGTCGCCGTGGGAAGGGCAAAGTAGAGCGGGTTTCTGCTCGCGTAGTCGAGCCAGAGAGAAAGAGCCTAAATCGATTCCCTCCGCACCCCCATAATTGACTTGGGTATCCCACAGGTTCACCAGTTTCCCGGGCGAGTGCATGAGGTCACCGGTGAAAGCAGTCTTTTTCCCGTCAATTTCCATGATCAGGGAGACCGAGCCTAACGTGTGGCCCGGCGTCGGCAGGACGAAGATATCGCGATTATTCCAGCGAAAGGTGCCATAGTCGCGGAGGACAGAAGCAACGGGAACGTTTTCGGTGAGCGTATTAAAGTCATTACGTACATAGTAAAGATGAAACACTCGCCGATTGCGCCAGAAATTTTCGGCGTCGGCAAACAGATGCAATTCATGTGCGGGCACAACAATGGGAATCGAGCGCTCCACGGCTCTATAGTCCCCCTGGCACTGTTCACGGTGATGGTGAGTATGGAGAATCCAATCGATTTTGCTTATACCTAGATCAGGCAAGTAGTCCAGAATCTTTCCCGATCCGAAGTCAATCAACAAGCCTCGACTTCCATCACGCACCAAGTAGACATTGCAGGTATCCTGCAAAAGATAGAGATTTTCAGACAATTTCTTGAGCTCAGTGCTGGGCGCAAAAGCGGTGCGGCGTTGAGCCTTCATCCCTTTGGAATCGGCCAGCGCAGCTCGAGGGACGGTCGCCGGAGCGGCGGCGGCGACCCCTACAGTCTTCAAGAAGCCGCGACGGGAAGTCTTGTTCATGTCTGCCTCCTTAGCCCTTCGATACCAGCCTCGCGTAGAAGTCTCTTCCTTCCCGGAAACGGCCCAGGGCAAGGGCTTTGTCAGCTTCATTAGCGAAACGGTAAGATTTCCGCACGAATCGCATCGATTCTTCGATCTCATCGACAAATGCACCTGCAGCAGAGGCTCGACGGGATGAGGTTCCTGGTACCGTGTAGTAGACAGGACTGCTATGCGCGAACACTGTGTACCCTGCATGGGTCTTGGAATCCCCAGACACGCGGGCTGCAACCCATCCACTGGAATCAGTGATGATCTCGCGCTCAATTCTTGCTTCACGCCGATTGATCGCGTTTTGTTCTGCCACAATAGCTCCATCTTTGATGATCTGAAGCCTCTCAAATGGAATGCGGGAAACGGCTCGTGCCGTAATTAGAAGGGGTCCGGTTGTCTCGATAGCCTCGCCTGGTCCCTTACCGTTCAAAGATAGTTCCAACAACGGCCCATTGGAAACGAATGTGCGTCCTGCACGGAGTCCGGTTAGCCATGAATCGTAGCTGAACCCGTTTTCCACCTTCACGAATACACGGTTGTGATCATAGATCCACCAATCCGTGCCAGACGAAGCTGGACATCGAAACCCGCAATTGAGCAGCCGGTAATAGCGCTCATAATCCGCGTCCAAACCATCACCAAGATTGTAGGCATTGACATGGCCGAGTGCGAAGCCGATGGGCATTTCCATTCCCTGGCCGTTATGGCACCACACTGTAGTCCCGCCCGCCTTCTGGGCCTCAGCGCAAAGCATGGACAGGGTAGGGAAGTCGGGTGCCTTGCCGTCTTTCGAGAGCAGACCAGTCGAAACCGGTTCGATCAAACGCGGAATGTTCAGGAATAAGCAGTGACCGTAGCCGATCTCTCCGAAGGTTCGGTTGTTTCGCGCTTCCTCGCCCATATCGATAAGCGTGCCGTCACGGGAGAACTCCGGCAAGCGACCGACGGGGTAACGATTGGTTATGTAGGGCGAGTCGTTGCGTATCAGATAACTGATGACGCTGACGTCCAGGGCCTCAGCAGGAGGAACCATCCGCAATCGGTCGTCGGGATCCTCGTCGATTTCCAGATGGTAATGTGTATGTGTGTTGCCGGAATACCAGCCAGAGGCATGCAAATCCTTGAGCACGGGAACCGCAAAATCCAACACGTGAGTAATTCCGGATCCTACTTCCGTAAAATCAGTCACCGCTTCATGCATAAGCCCGCGAACGACCTCGATCTGGTACCTTCCGGGCGGAACGGCGATCTCATAGGAGCCGCGAGCGTAGAAGTAGTGCTTCACGCCAGCAGACGCTCGCTGCGGCATGGTCTTGATCGCTGCTGCGGGAAAGTAGGCCTCTCCCGAAGCCGTGTCGGTAACTCGTATCTTTGCCGCGATTGGTTTTCGGGTCGACCCGTCAACCAGGGAACCGCGAATGATCCCGGGCGAACGGGTGTCCAGAGTCTGCCCCCTTAGCACGCTTAGAGGTAGCAGCAAGCTTCCGGACGTGAGGATTGGAATGGCTTTGACGATTTCACGTCGAGATAAATGGCGGTGTTGTCCCATACGCGAGTGAGCCAGCCGAACGGGGCACCCTGGCACAGTTCCCTCTGGCCTATCCGAGCAGAAGCCAAGCCTCTTGCCAGCCACAGCGCACCGAGACCTGGTCCAATCAAAAAGCGTCGACGATTCATTCAGGTTCTTGCACTGACGCTCGACTCGCTTGGTGATCTAGACCTCTGTCTTTGTGGGGCCCCCAGGAAGGGCGGTTGCGGCTTGTCCGTACTCTCTTCCCTTGATCAGGTCGGTCAGGGCGTCGTTGTAGGGAGCCGCAAGACCTAGCTGTCGGCTCTCGCGCGCCACGTAGCCGTTCAATGCATCAATCTCCGTCAACCGCCCCCGCTCCAGGTGCTGGAGCATCGATGGCCGATGGAACTTCTTCGCACAGTATGCTTTGATCGTCTCCAACGGATTGCTGTCAGGGATGCTAATGCCCTTGGCCTTCAGCAGAGCCAGAGTTTCGGTGATGATGTGGGTCTGGAATTCGTCGAGCGCCGGCACTTGATGAATGTGGCCTGGACGTACACCCGTTGCGGCGCAGACGGCGTTGATCGCGCAGTTGTGCACGAACTTGCTCCAGATGACCGCCATGATATCGTCCACCGGCACAGGGTTCAACCCCGCGCGCTCCATCACGTCGCACAGTGCAGCCAAGCGCTGTGTTCGGGATTTATCCAGCTCTCCGAGGTAGGTAGGCCCTTTGTTAGTGTGCGTAACTTGACCAGGCCCGTTCAGATCCCCGCTGTGATAGCACAGCCCAGCTAGAACGTGCCCCGCTCCGAGAACCTCCGTGAGGGTTTCAACATTGCCCAGGCCGTTCTGCAGCGTGAGAGCATAGCCGGAATCCTTGAGAACGACACTGGCCGCGTGCGCTGCCTCACGCGTGGCGTAGGTGTTCACGCAGATCAGGGCCACATCCGCCTTTGGTGCAGCAGCCGCATCCGTGGCGGCCTCGACCAGAACCGTGAACTTTCCGTGCAGGCCGTCCATGCTGAGCCCATCGGTCCGGATACGCCGGACGTGTTCCTCCCATACATCAATCAGGGCCACTTGTTCGCCCGCACGGGCGAGATTGGCGCCATAGACACATCCAATGTTTCCTGCTCCAACGACAGCAAATTGCATGATTGCCTCGAACACCAGAGCGTAGTTTGCCGACCGGGCTTCTCTATGGCTAGTTTACAATTATTCTCCCAGGTCTCCTCGGAAGTGGCCATCCTTGACACATCATGTCCGCATTGAGTCGCCGAAGATCAGTTGTTCCACTCGAGATTCGGGTCGTTCGCTAGGACGCAGCGACTTCACGACTGGTTCCAACCTCCCTCGACAAATGGCATGAGACGAGTTAGCAAGGACCACGCGTCTTCAACCGCTAGCGTGGTTCGTTCTGACGGACTGAAGCATATCTTAATGGCATAGTCCGTTCAAGGCGAGAGGTTGCCGCGGGTGGTGGGGTTTGGCTCGTCTTTCGTGGAAACACTAGGTGATAGAGAAGGCACGTCGAATACTGAGGCATGAGGAGCCTCCGCTGTGTCTCCGCCACCCCTGCGGGGTTTTGGTGATTGTGGCGCTCAGCAGGTCCCCGACCGGGTTCTGCGTCGGTAGCAGGGCAAAGCCTACGAGTTGCTGCAACAGCCCCAACACCCCCTAGCGTCGGCTCGGTTGCCGCTCGCGGCCTGCCCGTGTTA
>CAVVYL010000012.1:0-287993 GCA_963752385.1 uncultured Acidimicrobiia bacterium
GACATCTGTCTATGCTGACGCATGTCTGCATAGACAAGTATCTATGAAAAAAACGCCGACGCCAAGCCAGGAATTGAAAAGATGTGAGTGGTGCCTCGGTAGTGAGCTTTACCGGGAGTATCACGACCGCGAGTGGGGTGTCCCGGTTCACGATGATCGGCGTTTGTTCGAGTTTCTGCTATTGGAAGGTGCTCAGGCTGGGCTCAGCTGGTTGACCATCCTTCAAAGGCGCCAAAACTATCGCCAGGCGTTCGAAGGTTTTGATGCCGAAAGAATCGCTCGCTACGGCTCCAGGCAAAAGAAAAAGCTGCTCACTGATCCAGGAATCATTCGCAACCGGCTAAAAATTGAGGCGTTTGTTGGTAACGCCAAGGCGTTCCTATCGATTCAGAAGGACTACGGGAGCTTTGATGCCTACATCTGGCAGTTCGTCGATCGCAAACCGATCGAGAATCGTTGGAGGAGTCTCAAAGAGATTCCAGCCACAACCAAAGAATCGGACGCGATGAGCAAAGACTTAAAGAAAAGGGGCTTCCGGTTCGTAGGGTCGACCATCTGCTACGCCTTCATGCAGGCCGTGGGGATGGTGAATGATCATGTTGTGTCGTGTTTCCGGCATCAGGAATGCGGAATGCAGGATGCGGGAGCCAGATGAGAGGGTGAATCGGCAATCGTGAATGCGGAATGCCGGTTCGGAATGCGGATTGCCGAATCGTACTCTGAATCTGCTCCGGCACTCCGCGCCCCACAATCCGCAAATCCGCTATCGAGCTATGGAACTCACCCAAAGGCAACAAGAGGTCTTGGACTTCATCCAGTCGTACTTCATGGCGCACGGCATGGCTCCGTCTGTACGAGAGATGGCGCAGGCTCTCGGCAAATCGGCTCAGGCGATTCAGCAACATATCGAGAGTCTGCGCTCCAAGGGCTATCTGCACCATCAGCCCTCGAAGTCGAGGACTAATGTTCCGCGACAGTCACTCCTCCATACCTCCGAACAAATCAACGACGTGCCCATCTTAGGCCGGGTACAGGCAGGGCTGCCTGTGCTGGCGGAAGAAAACCAGGAAGGAACCATGCCCTTGCCACGCGAGTGGGCGCCTGATGAAAAAGTGTTTCTGCTGCGGGTGAAGGGCGACAGCATGAAGAATGCTCATATTTTGCCGGGAGACCTGGCAGTGGTGCGACAGCAACCGAACGCTGAAAACGGAGAAATCGTGGTCGCTCGCCTCCACGAGTCTGACGCGACACTAAAGCGCTTTTACCGGCGTGGCAACAAGATTGTTTTGAAGGCGGAGAACGCAAAGTATGACCCGATTGAAGTCACTCAAGGAGAAGTAGAAATAGTTGGCAAGCTCATCGGTTTGTACCGGCGGCTCAGTTGAGGCCTGAGACCTGAGACTTGAGGCTTGAGACCTGAGACTTGAAACCTGAGACTTAAGTCTAATACCCCACCCTCTGGCCTCAAGTTTCAGCGACGCAGAAAGCAGAATTCAGAACTCCGGAGGTATCTATGAATCCATTACCCATTGAATCCTCAGACTGGCTGGCTGATTTCAAATACCAAATCGCTCTGGAGCGCTCGATCTTCCGAATCCTGATTCAGTGGGGGCTGACCGAATCAGTTTCAGACATTCATCGAATGCTGGAAGAGCGCCTAAGCCACGCTTTGAGCGCCCTGGTCAGGGTAGGTGGGCCTCCCGCTGTTCAACTTTCGCGAGAGCAGAAACGTCAAGTAGCCGGTGCTTTGCGAGATACCTATCTTAAGACCCGCGACATTCCGCGTCGCGGGAGGTGCCAGGAGAAATTGCATAACGCTCTACTCACAGGCTTCGAGGAGCTGACGCACGAGCTGCTGCAATGCTACGAGGAGCATCTCGCGCACAAGGCCCAGTCGAAAGCAAGACAGGAAGCAGCCTAGAGCATTAGTTCGGCGTTTCGGAACAGCCTGTAGCGGCAGCCCAGCCTATTTCTTCTTTCCCGGCCCCCACAGCGCCCTTCCTGACCTGACGCCGGTGTGTTGGCCGTTGTCCAACACGACTTGTCCGTTGACGAGGACATAGTTCACACCTACAGCGTACTGGTGCGGGTTTTCAAAGGTGGCTTTATCGCGGATCGCCTGAGAATCGAAGACCACGACATCTGCAAGAAAGCCTTGCTTGAGAACCCCTCGCCGCTCAATCCCCAGGTTCTGTGCTGGCTAGCTGGTTAGCTTCCGAATGGCTTCAGGCAGGGAAATCACTCTTTCTTCGCGCACGTACTTGCCCAGCAGGCGGGCAAAGTTCCCGTAGGATCGCGGGTGGGTGCTGAATTTGAGAAAGACACCCTCAGTGGCCATTGAAGCTCCGTCAGAACCGAAGCTCACCCAGGGCAAGGCAATCTGTTTCCTTACATTTTCTTCTGACATCATGAAGTAGACAGCCCCAACGCGCGATTCGTCTTCAGTCATTAGATCCAGAATCGTGTCGGCTGGCCTGCTCTTCCTTTGCCGGGCTACTTCGGCCAGTGTCTTGCCTTGAAGCGGTTTCAGCTTTTCACTTTTGAATTCGACGAGCAGAATCCTTTCTGGATCGCGCGTCGACTGCAGAAACCCTTCCCACCCACGCGTGACACCTTCCATCTCTTTCACGATCCGGCGGCGGACGTTCGGATCTTTGAAGCGTTTCCGCATCTCCTCCGGTCCGCCACTCTGCGCCCAGAGCGGGACGCAAGCGTCGAGACCCGTCGAGCTGGCGATGTAGGTATACATATCCGCCGTAATCTTCAGTCCCTCCTTGCGCGCCGCTTCCACCTTCTGAATCAACTGATCCATCTTCGGCCAGTTAGATTCTCCGGATGCCTTCAAGTGATATATCTCGGCCGGGATCTTGGCTTCCCGGCTGATTCGAATCAACTCATCGACGGATTCGAGCAGCTGGTTGCCTTCATTGCGGACGTGCGAGATATATCTGCCCTGATACTCGGCTGCCACTTTGCACAGCTCGATCAATTCCTCGGTTTTGGCGTAGTAGGCAGGTGCGTAGATTAGCGAAGAGCCAATGCCTAGAGCGCCCGCCTCCATTTCCTGCCGCACCAGACGACGCATGTGATCCATCTGTTCCGGCGTCGGCGGCTTGTCTTCCAGTCCGATGGCGTATTCCCGAAGGGTTGTTGCTCCCAGGAAGGAGGCCACGTTCTGTGAAACGCCTTTCTTCTCCAGATACTTGAGGTACTCAGCGAGAGTGGTCCATTCGATCGCGTACTTGATGTCCCCCTGCTCTTTGATCATCCGTTCTTTCATGGCAGGAGTGAGCGGGCCCATCGAGAAGCCTTCACCCATGATCTGCGTGGTGACACCCTGGCGAATCTCTCCCTGTGAGTTGCCATCGGCTATGAGGCTCTCGGTCGACCAGCTCAGCATGTTGATGAACCCGGGTGCTACGGCCTGGCCCGAGGCGTCAATGACACGTCTGGCTTGAGAGGCCTCAATCTGCCCGATCCTTACGATCTCGTCACCCGCAATTGCAACATCCGCCTTAACAGGTTCACCGCCTGTTCCGTCGTAGACCTCCCCACCTTTGATCACAATGTCGTATTCGGGCGCGGCGGTGCGTTGGCAGGAGACGAAAATGGCGAAGAGAGCCAACAGCAAAACCAGGCTGATGAGTTGCAAAACGGAATGGCTGGCGTGTGTAGGTTTCATGGACCTCCCTTGAATAATTTCTCCTCTTGGCAGGGAGGGATCAAGAGGAGGGCTTTCGCGTCCTCCAGACCCCCTGCCGCACAAAGCGCGGCGTCCCCCTTGCCACGGGGGACAAATCTTTCTCCTCCTTGCGAAACGCATAAGGTGGAGATGAAGAGGGGTCCTTGTTCTAACCGCCATTTTCATCGCACGTGGCGCCGCAACGCGGCATGAAAACTCCCCTGGAATCCCCTTTTTTGGGTGTCAAGAAATCGCCGAACGTTGCGTACGCGGCTCCTTCACTCTCGGTAAACAGGCTGCCCTTTTCTGTGATAGTACGCGCTGAGCAGTTCTAACACCAGCTTGGTCTAATTGCAGAGGCCTCGGCCTTTGGTCTGCCCCGGAAGGTCTCAGGAGCTAGGGATCTTTGCGCAGAGCTTTCTTCCGTGGCAGTTGAATTCTCGATAGAATAGGCTGCGTTCGCTCCACCCACGAGGATAGTAATCCTTATGTGCTGGCGAGCTCAAAAGAGCTCGTCGTTGGCGTCCGGGAGTGAGCTAATCGCATGGAGCAAGAATCTTCAATTGTCAGTGAAGCGAGAGTCCTTTCGGGTCGGACTCGAATCAAGGCTCGTGCGTTCTTTATCGCCGAGCGTATCGATCTCAAAGGACTCGAGGCGTCGCATCGCCTGGGCGTGTCGCCCCTGCTAATCAGCGCGGGCGAAAATGGATATGCGGTGCTCTTTCGTTACGGAGCAGTGGTGCTCTTTGATCTGAAGCCTCTTGAAGAGGTTTCCTTTTTGAACCAGCTCAATCCGCTGCTGAGCCAGCCTTTCAGCCGCAAGGAGACGGAGGAGCTGGAATTAGTGCTCGATCCAGCCAGTGAAGAGCAGCCGGCCAACGGAGTGATTCACCTCCATGACTTTTCCGTTGAACGACTGCAAACTGTAGCCGACATTCTCGCGAAGAGCGTTGTGCTAGCTTACTACGAGGCGAGCGTTGCCGAAGTGTTCGACTCCATCGAGCCGCTGGCAGCCGGTCTGCAACAGAAAGGCAAGGCCTGGCATCGCGGCAAGGACTTGATGCGTTACATCGGAGGAACACTGCTGATTCACCAAAAGACGGTGGGACGCGTGGAGGTCGGGGAAAAGCCCGACTTGTTGTGGGACCGCCCGGAACTGGGACGTTTGTACGCGCGTCTCGAAGACGAGTACGAGCTGCGCGAGCGGCATCTGGGGCTTGAACGCAAGCTGGATCTCATCGGTCGCACGGTAGAAACTCTGCTCGACATTTTGCATAATAACCGCTCCTTGCGGGTGGAATGGTACATTGTGGTGCTGATCGTTGTGGAGATCTGCCTGACCCTTTACGAGATGTTTTACAAGGGATAGAACGCCGGCTAGCCTGACCCAGGAGACGCCTCATGCCGGACACGGTGGTTCAGAAATACGGAGGCAGTTCGGTTGCAGACATTGCCAAGCTCGAGCGGGTAGCCGATCGCGTGGCTGCAACAGCCCGGCAAGGCAAGCAGGTGTGCGTGGTTGTCTCTGCGATGGGCCGGACCACCGACGATCTGATTCGCCTGGCTCATCAAATCACCGATTCACCGCCGCGGCGCGAGCTGGACATGCTGCTGTCTAGCGGCGAACGCATCGCCATGGCTCTGCTGGCCATGGCCATTCAAAAGCGAGGCCTGGAGGCTATCTCGTTCACGGGGTCACAGTCTGGCATTATTACCAACGATCGTCACTCTGGGGCTCGTATCATTGAAGTGCGTCCTGTCCGTATTCAGGACGAGTTGGAAAGAAACAAGGTGGTCATCGTTGCCGGCTTCCAAGGGATGTCGTATCGCCGGGAGATCACCACGCTCGGCCGGGGCGGTTCGGATACGACTGCTGTAGCGCTGGCGGCAGCACTTGGGGCAACCTGTGAAATTTGTTCCGATGTGGATGGCGTGTATACAGCCGATCCGCGCGTCGTTCCCGAGGCGCGCCGCCTTGATTCCATTTCGTACGACGAAATGCAAGAGCTGGCTGAACATGGAGCCAAGGTCTTGAACGCCCAGGCTGTCGAGTGGGCTCGAAGAGCGGGGATCCGCGTCTACGCGCGGGCGGCTCACTCGGAAGGCGGCGGAACGCTGGTGGGACACGACGCCAGTGGACGTGAAGCCTGTGGCGTGGCCACGGCCAGCGGCCTGGTGAGGTTGCGCCTGAATGCGAATGCGGCGGTCTTGGGCGCCAAACTGGCGGAAGCCGGTGTTTCGCTGTGGCGATTGTCGGACGATGGAGCAGGCTCGATTGCTTTGTTTGCAACCGACGATCTGCCTGACTGGGTAGGTCTGAAGCGGTCCCTGCAGGATCGATTCGGCGCCGAACTGTCGATCAGCGAGAATCTGGCTGCCGTGTCGGTAGTGGGCACCGGCCTGGGTTCCGCGAATCAGTCGGCCAGTGTTCTAAGCGAAGCGGCACGCGGGGGAGCATCCGTTCTGGGAATTGATAGTTCCCCACTGCGAATTACTCTGCTGGTTAGTCCGGAAGACTCAGCCGCGCTGGCTCGTTCCCTCCACTCGGCTCTCGTTGAGAGAGCCGGATGATGGGCAATCCAACAATCGACCAAAGGAGGCTGTATGGGTCGGAATTCGGGAGACGTCAACATCAGTCTGAATCGCAGGCAGTTTGCCAAGAGCTTGGGTGTTGGGGGCGTCACCGCGTTACTGATTGACCGAGCCTGAAATCTCGGCTCGAACCAATACGCTGCCGCCTACTCCAGCCCACCCGGGCGAGAACTTTTGGTCATCCGTGCGGCAGCAGTTTCTGATGCCGGCCGACCTGGGAGTCATGAATGCCGCTAACCTATGTCCCTCGCCCCTCCCCGTCGTCGAGGCGGTGGTACGCCACACCAAGGACATGGATGGCGATCCCTCCTTTCCTAATCGAGTGAAGATGAGCGAAGGCAAGGAGGCCACGCGCAAGCTGCTGGCTGAATTCTTGCGGGTCACACCGGAAGAAATCGTCATTACGCGCAATACTAGCGAAGGCAACAACCTGGTTTCGAGTGGGATCGACCTCAAATCGGGCGACGAAGTGGTGTTGTTTTCAGACAACCATCCCAGCAACCTGGAAGCCTGGAAGATCAAGGCGAAGCGTCTCGGCTACTCTGTCAAGATTGTCGACCAGGTGAACCCGCACCCGGGAGGCGAGTACTATCTGGAAGCCGTCAAACGTCAGATGACCGACCGAACCAAAGTTCTGGCCTTCACCCACCTGACCAGCACCGTTGGCGATCTGTTTCCTGCCAGGGAACTCTGCCGTCTCGCCCGAGAGCGCGGTGTGCTGACGCTCGTCGATGGCGCACAGTCGTTGGGTTTGATCGATGTGGATCTCAGCGACATGCAGCCCGACTTTTACGCAGCCAGCGGCCACAAATGGCCTTGCGGGCCAAAAGAAGTTGGTGTGCTGTACATCAACAAAAGCGCTCAAACCAGAATCTGGCCAAGCATCGTCAGCGCCTTTCCGGGTGCCGTGGGCATCTCGAAGACGTTTGAAAGCTTTGGCCAGCGGGATGAGCCTGCCATCATGGGTTTTGGCGAGGCCCTTCAGTTTCAGACGAAAATTGGAAGGAAGGTCATCCAGGCGCGTGCTCAGGAACTGACTCAGGCGTTGATCTCTGGCCTGCAGCAGATTCAGGGCGTGAAGCTCTGGACGAGCTCTGATCCTAAGCGCACATCGGCTGTGGTTTCATTCCAGCCTGGAAGTTTGGATATTCAGAGACTGGCAGCAGCGCTGTACGAGAAGGACCGCATCGCCGGGGCCCCACGATTGGGTGCGGATCGAGGAGGACTTCGGTTTTCGCCTCATTTCTACAACCTGCACTCCGAGGTCGAGCGCGCTTTGGGTGCGATTCAGCGTTACATGAAGCATGGTGTGTGAGGACGAGCAATCCGTTTCATGCTTTCTGTGTCGCTTTCCTGACGATCTGAAATCCAGATCCGAGAGCCAAAGAGAATCCCGTGAACCTTTGGAAATGCTCCTCGCCTAGATCAACGCGGAAGGCTCTCGATTGACGATCGCTCAGAAACTCCCGTTCAGTTTCCAGGCCATTCACGCCGCACTGTCACAATCCTAATGACCGCGGTTCGATCAGTTGCGCATCTGAACGCTGTTCCTGCGGAGACTAATCCAAGTCCGCGAACAGGTCATCAGACGGACGCGCCGGCAGCGCGGGTCCCCACGCCTGACAGAACATTTCCCGACTCAATAGCTTTTCCGGGTCAGGCTGGTGGAACCAGATTCGGTCGATGGAAAGATGCTGGGTGCGGTGCGCCCGCAGCGCTTGAGCCTTACGTTCCCACCACGGCTTGACGTCAATGACAAAATCAACGCCGGGCTGGTCCGCCAGGTTTGGTAACAAGGCCAGCTTGTACAACGGCACCGGAGTGGTCCAAAGCAGTCTTTGCACCAGGTGCGGTGGTCCTGCTTCCGGGAACCAGCGAGGATCCGCCGCCGCAGCAACCGCGTCGGAAGTGAATCGGCTGATGGCTATGTGGTCTGAATGCAAGTTGGCTCCGTTTGGGTCGAAGGTGATGACAATCTGAGGACGGTATAGACGGATGAAAGAGAGCAACTGGCGGCGAATCTCCTCTGGAGCAGCCGCGGCCAATTGCTTGTCCCGATACTCCAGCAAATGAACGTGCTCGATACCCAACAATGTTGCAGCCTCGCGCAGCTCGGCTTCGCGGACTACCGGCAGTTGCTCCGGTGAGCAAATCGGGGGGTCTCCAGCCTTTCCTGCTTGTCCCCGGGTGGCGCAGCTCAAGGCCAAACGAACGCCTTGAGCGCCATACTTGCTGGCGATGCCGGCAACGCTAAAGCTTTCGTCGTCTGGATGAGCAAAACTGAAGAAGATACTCTTTTGGGTTTTCAAGGAAGGGCCACCTTCCAGTTGTAATCACAAAACCCCGCGTCTTCCGAGTTCGTTTGTGTCCTGCTTTGGTTGCCAGCCCGCCGCAGGGACATTATCGTTGAATGCGGGGTAAGCAGCAAATGCCTGGAGTTGCCTCGTTAGAGTGGCTTCCAGGATGATATGATTTTGTCGAAGAGGTAGTGCCTTTTGGCGATCGCTAAGTCCATCTTCCACAGGACGCAGGAGACTCGTGATGGCTAAGAGAATGGGATGGCTGGTGATACTGTGGCTGCTGCTTTGCAGTCTTCAGGTACTGGTGGCTGAGGACGTCTGGACAGGTGTCGAGCGTGTCGTCGCCATCGGGGATGTTCATGGAGACTTTCAGCAGTTCGCGGCCATTCTGCAGTCTGCCGCTTTGATTGACAGCCGCAACCGTTGGATTGGCGGCAAGACCCATCTGGTGCAGACGGGTGACGTCCTCGACCGCGGGCCACATTCCCGAAAGGTCATGGACCTGCTCATGGAACTGGAGAAGCAGGCGCGCAAAGCGGGAGGCGTTGTTCATGCGCTGATCGGCAACCATGAAGCCATGAATGTTTATGGCGACCTTCGCTACGTTTCGCCCGAAGAGTACGCTGCTTTCCGGGACGCCAACTCAGAGGCTGTCCGGGACCAGTTCTTCAAGGAGCACGTCTGAAGAGCTGAAAAGGGCCTCCCCAGATGTGAAGGTTGACGAGGACTACCGGAAGAAATGGGAAACGAGCCATCCGCTGGGATATTTTGAGCACCGGGTAGCTTTCGGCCCCAAGGGAAAATATGGAAAGTGGATTCGTCGTCACAATGCCGTCATCCGTATCAACGACTCGCTCTTCCTGCATGGCGGTATCAGCCCGAAGTACGCCTCCATGTCCATTCAGCTCATTAACGAGACGGTTCGGGCCGAACTGGAGGACTTTAGCAAGCTGAAAGGCGGCATGGCGATGGATCCGGAGGGCCCCCTCTGGTACCGAGGGTTGGCTGAAAAAGAAGCCAGCCTAGCTCGCACCCGAGGTTGAAGTAGTCCTGGGCAGTTTCCAATGTCAGCGGATTGTGATCGGTCACACGGTCACCGACGGTACCGTGATCCCGCGACTGGCCGGGAAAGTGGTGCTTATTGATGCCGGAATGGCCTCATTCTACGGAGGTAGGCAGGCTTGTCTCTTGCTGGAAGAAGGAAAGGCCATGGTGCTGCATCGGGGCCAGAAACTGAATCTACCTGTCGAAGGGGGTATCGCGCTACTGGCTTTCCTGAAGCAGGCAGCGGCTTTAGACCCTGCCCCTTCACCGCTGGAGACCTACATCAAGAAACTCGAAACGGGTGCTTCCGAAGTTGGGCGATCGAAGGAGCCCCTGCGGTGAGCGTCACCACTTGGCTGGGTTGCCCATCAGTACGGCGCGACCCGGTGAAGCGTCGGACACCGGTACCGAGTGATAGCGGTCATATGGCCATCCTGGGCTGGCCAACCGTGTTTTGCTTGGGCGTGGAACTGGTGTGAAGTACCTTCCCCTCAAGGAGGCTGTGTCGTGAAGGTCACTCTGACAAAAGGAAGACATCGCAGGTGTGGTTAGTCGATACGCCGCCAGCCAGCCTTCCATACTGGCAGCCTATCTGTTTGGGTCGGTAGTGCGCGGGCGCCTGACAACAGAAAGTGACATCGACGTTGCCCTGCTGTTCGCAGAGCCGCCGGACGCTCTCCGTGTGCTGGACATGCGCGAGGACTTGACAACGCTCTTGGGACGGCAGGCGGATCTGGTTAACCTCAACCAGGCCTCCCCCATCCTAGGCATGCAGGTCTTGCGGAACGGTGAAATCGTCTTTGAACGTTCTGCTCGTGCTGCGCGTCAATTCCGGGTTCGCACGATCTTCGCGTACTTCGACCTGAAGCAGGTTCGCAAGCCCATTGAAGAAGCGCTGCTCTCCAGCTAAGCCATGGTGGATCAAGATATCCTTCTGGCCAAAATAGCGTCCATTCGAAGGCATCTCGACCGCATTCAGGCAGCCACCATCACGGATGCATTTGTCTATAAGGAACGGACCAACTGTGCTCACTACCGATATTCGCAATCAAATTGATCGAATCTGGGATGCATTCTGGTCGGGTGGCATTTCCAACCCGCTCGAAGTCATCGAGCAGATTACTTACCTGCTCTTCCTCAAGCGGCTCGATGACCTTCACACGCTGGAGGAAAACAAATCCACGCGGCTCAAGAAACCGATGGAGCGTCGCGTTTTTCCCGGTGGCAAAGACTCCAAGGGCCGATCCTACGAAGATTTCCGCTGGTCGCGCTTCAAGCATTTCGAGGCGAAGGAAATGTTCGCCGTCGTGAACGACCACGTCTTTCCGTTTCTGCGCACGCTGGGCGGCGACAACTCCACCTATGCGCACCACATGAAGGACGCGCGCTTTACCATCCCCACACCCGCGCTGCTCGCCAAGGTCGTGGACATGATCGAGCAAGTGCCGATGGAAGACCGCGACACCAAGGGCGATCTCTACGAATACATGCTCGGCAAGATCGCCACCGCCGGGCAGAACGGCCAGTTCCGCACCCCGCGCCACATCATCCGGCTCATGGTGGAACTCATCGCTCCGCAACCGCGCGATGTCATTTGCGATCCCGCCTGCGGCACGGCGGGCTTTCTCGTCGCGGCCGGGGAATATCTCCGCGAGCAACACCCGGAAATTCTGCGCGATCCGAAGCTCAAGGAACATTTCCACCATCAACTTTTCCACGGGTTCGATTTCGACAACACCATGCTCCGCATCGGCAGCATGAACATGCTCCTGCACGGCGTGGAAAATCCCGACATCCGCTACCGCGACTCGCTCGCGCAGGACCACGCGGGCGAGGAGGAGAAGTACACGCTCGTCCTCGCCAATCCGCCGTTCGCCGGGTCGCTCGACTACGAGAACTGCGCCAAGGACCTTCAGCAGATCGTGAAGACGAAGAAGACCGAACTGCTCTTCCTCGCCCTCTTCCTGCGCCTGCTCAAGCCCGGCGGACGCGCCGCCGTCATCGTGCCCGACGGCGTGCTGTTCGGCTCGTCCAACGCGCACAAGACGCTGCGCAAGCTTCTCGTCGAGGAACAGAAACTCGACGCCGTCATCTCGCTGCCCGGCGGCGTGTTCAAGCCCTACGCCGGCGTCTCCACCGCCATCCTCGCTTTTCACCAAGACCAACTCCGGCGGCACGGACCATGTGTGGTTCTACGACGTGGATGCCGACGGCATGTCGCTCGACGACAAACGCACGGAACTCTTGCCGCCGGAAAAGCTCGGCCCTGTGCCCAAGGTCGCGCTCACCGCCGACGACCACGCGAAGAACAACCTGCCCGACATCCTGACGCGTTGGAAGGAACGGGACAAGAGCGAACGCGAACGCTCGCGAACGGCTCAGTCATTCTGCATTCCGCAATCCGAAATCCGCAATCAGGGTTACGACCTCTCGCTCAACCGCTACAAGGAAGTCGTCCACGAAGAAGTCGCGCACCGCCCGCCAGGCGAAATCCTGAAAGCCTCGGCCAACTGGAGGCGGAGATTCAGCAGGGCATGAAGGAACTGGAGGGGATGCTGAAGTGAGCGCGTGGAAGACCAGCATCGCTCGGCGAAGTTGCAAGCATTGTGCGCAGGTGGCACTCCACTCGGAGCAACCTTGGACGTTCTACGGTGAGGACGATTCCATGGGTGACTCCGAAGGACATCGAAGTCTGGGACATCACCGAAGCGCAAATCACGATCACGCAGTCGAGCATTACGAGAGCGAACGTAACCCGTTCAGTGCCGAGAACACTCGATTCTCGATGTGTCGCGCGACTGGTGTTCTGAAGCTCGCGATTCTAGTCGGCATCGAACCGGTTGCCAATCGCAATCAATCAGGACATGACATGGCTCTTCGATGCCGCGACGGTATCGACGCACGATTTCTTGTGCGCACTTGTATCGAAGCACAATCGCATGTGATTGCGTCGATGGCGTCAGGCGACGCACAGCAGACACATCTGCCAGTTGATAAGCTCAAGAAGCTACCTGGTGCCACCTCTGCCGCCGCTGGCGGAGCAGCGGCGGATTGCGGAGGTGCTGGACCGGGCGGAGGCGTTGCGGGCCAAGCGCCGCGCCGCCCTCGCCCAACTCGACTCCCTCACCCAATCCCTCTTCCTCGACCTCTTCGGCGACCCCGCCACCAATCCGAAAGGCTGGCCGCGAAGCTCGGTTCGGCGACTGCGTGCGGCATCACAGACGGCGACACACGAGCCTGCCGACCTGGAATGCCGAGGGACATCCATTCATGCTCGTAGCACATTATGTCCGGCGAAATCACTTTCGACACCGAGAAGTTCATTTCTGATGCGACTCAGCGGAATTGATGCGACGACGACCTGGCCGCTGACAGTTCGAGCCCGGCGACGTGCTGTTCAGCAACGATCGTGAATCAGCTGGCAATCTGCGCTCTGGCCAGCGAGTTACGTCTGGCGCTGTCGACGATCGCGAGACTGCGATGCATTCGCCGTTTCGATTTGACGCTCGATGCACGTGGCATCGTCGATTCCAATGCTTCTTGATCAGCGATCTTGCAAGTCTGCCCGATTCAGAGCAGTCGACGCTACGCAAGCTGCCAACGAGGTGTCGCGCAATGCCAACATGATCTCGAAGAGACGCGAAATTCACGGTCTTCGAACGTTTCCCTCCCCATCGAGTTGCAGCGCGAATTCGCCCGTCGAGTGACGGCGGTGGAGAAGCTGAAGACGGCGCAGCGCGCGTCGCTGGCGGAGCTGGACGCCCTCTTTGCCTCCCTCCAGCACCGCGCCTTCCGCGGGGAGCTGTAGCTCCAGAGGAGCGCCATGTTTATAGAACCAACACCGCAAGCACGGTCAAGCTCCGTAGGAGCGGCATGAACGACGAATGCAACGACCCGCGAGCATATCGGGATCGATATGCCGCCCCGCTGGGGCTAGGGATGTGCTTGGGATGTGGCGTGCTATAAACATGTCGCGCCGCTGGCGCTGGACGGGAGGCTCCGGCTGGGCGAATGCCGAAAGCTCCAGAGGAGCGCCATGTTTATAGAAACACCAGCCAACCAACGAATAAGCTCCGTAGGAGCGGCATGATGATGATCTTCGGGAATTCCAGCCCATGTTGGCGCGAACGGCGTCATGTCGCCCCGCTGGGGCTGGGATTTGATGGGATGGGGCGTGCTATAAACATGTCGCGCCGCTGGCGCTGGACCGGACGCTCCGGTTGGGCGAATGCTGAAAGCTCCGGAGGAGCGCCATGTTTATAGAAACACCAGCCAACGAACGAATAAGCTCGATAGGAGCGGCATGAAAACCCTCGGCAATTCCAGCGCCATGTTCGGTGCGAACGGCGTCATGTCGCCCCGCTGGGGCTGGGGATTGTTGGGGATGTGGCGTGCTATAAACATGTCGCGCCTCTAGCGCTTGGCATTCTTTGGGGATGCAGTGCTATAAGCATGTGGCGCCTCTGGCGCTTACACACTACGCGCACAACGGTGAGCTCACCCGCCAAAGACATGCGGCAAAAGTAGCTGAAGAGGCGCACCGGGCGTCGCTGGCGGAGCTGTACGAGCTCTTCGCCTCTCTCCAGCACCGCGCCTTCCGCGGGGAGCTGTAGCTCCAGAGGAGCGCCATGTTTATAGAACCAACACCGCGATGCCGGTCAAGCTCCGTAGGAGCGGCATGAACGACGAATGCAACGACCAGCGAGCATATCGGGATCGATATGCCGCCCCGCTGGGGCTGGGGATTTGCTGGGGATGTAGCTTGCTATAAACATGTCGCGCCGCTGGCGCTGGACGGGAGGCCCCGGCTGGGCGAATACCGAAAGCTCCAGAGGAGCGCCATGTTTATAGAAACGTCAGCCAACAAATCAGGCAAGCTCCGTAGGAGCGGCATGAACGACGAACGCAACGACCCGCGTGCATATCGAGATCGATATGCCGCCCCGCTGGGGCTAGGGATTTGCTGGGGATGTAGCTTGCTATAGACATGTCGCGCCTCTGGCGCTTTCACACCGTGAGCGCAAAGGCGAATTGGCTCGGCGAGTGCTAGAAACATGTGGCGCCGCCAGCGCCTTCACACTCTCGTCGCTGGCGCTTGGAAAACCCGACAACCAACAATATTGAACTCCATTCGCAGATCAATTTATGGCCAACACCTACACGCAAATCTATATTCAGGTCGTTTTCGCCGTGCAAGGCCGGCAGAATCTTATTCGTCCGGAACGCAAGGAAGAGCTCCATAAATACATGACCGGCATCATTACCCGACAAGGCCAGAAACTTCTGGCCATCCATTGCATGCCCGACCACACGCACATCCTGATTGGCCTGAAGCCGAACATGGCGTTGTCGGACCTGGTAGGTGACATCAAGACCGGCTCGACCAACCACATTAACGAGAATCGCTGGGTCAGGGGTCGTTTCTCATGGCAGGAAGGTTTCGGAGCTTTCTCCTATTCGCATTCGCAACTTACGGATGTGATTCGCTACATCGAAAACCAGGTGGAGCATCACAGACAAAGGGGATTCCGAGAGGAATACCTGGAGTTCCTCGAAAAGTTCCAGGTGCCCTACGAGGAACGATACTTGTTCGAGCCGGTCGAATAGCCACAAATTGGGCCATGCCGCCCCGCTGGGGCTAGGGAATTGTTGGGGATGTGGCGTGCTATAAACATGTCGCGCCGCTGGCGCTTGACGCGACGCTCCGGTGGGCGAAGCAAAAGCTCAGAGGAGCGCCATGTTTATAGGAACGTCAGCTAACAGACGAATAAGCTCCGGTAGGAGCTGCATGGAAACCTTCGGCAATTCGAGCATCAGTTCTGCGTGAACGGCGTCATGTCGCCTTTCGGGGCTGGATAATGTTGGGGTGTGGCGTGCTATGAACATGTCACGCCTCTGGCGCTTCACACCACGCAAGCAACGAGGGTTGTCCGAGCAAGTGCCAGCCAAGGTGGTGTTTCTGACGGCTGGACCATCGCGCACGGTCAAAATCGCCCAACTGGAACCTTCGGTATCGCACCTCCGGGATCTCGACTGCCCGATTGGAAAAGACTACCGTGCTCTGCGGGACATGTTTCTGGTCGAGCCACGGTTTGAAGCTGTTATGAAAGCAGTGCCGGCCTGGAAGAGGAATCAGAGGGAGACGGTGTGAATTCCAATTTTGTTTTCCTCCAAACCGAATGGCCTGCGTTGCACGATGCTGCAAGCAAGGCGGAGTCTCTGGTGTATCCCGATGCGCGTACTGCCTGCTTCTACACGCGGCGTTCGCTGGAACTCGCCGTTCACTGGCTCTACAAACATGACGCGTCGCTGAAGCTTCCCTATCAGGACCACCTGAGCGCACTCATTCATGAACCCACCTTTCGGCAAACCGTTGGTCCGGCCGTGTTCTCCAAAGCGCGACTGATAAGGGATCTTGGTAATCTGGCGGTCCACAGCCACAAACCCGTCAGAGAGCTTGATGCTCTGATGGCTGTCAGAGAGCTGTTCCATGTCCTGTTCTGGTTTGCCCGCACTTACGCCCGGAGCGCGAAGCCTGCAGCCGGACTGGCGTTCAACCCTGACCTGCTCCCGAAGACCACCCCCGTACCCCTACAGACACTGGAGCAACTCCAGCGACTGGAAGCCGAGCTTGGAGACCGCGACGAGAAACTGGCGAAACTGCTGACCGAAAAGACGGCCCTCGATGAGGAACTGACACGCTTGCGAGAGGAGGTGGCGGCCGCCAAGCAGGCGAATACTGCGCAACCAGACACGCATGACTACTCCGAGGCCGAAACCCGTGACTATTTCATCGACCTGCTGCTCAAGGAAGCCGGATGGGCACTGGACAAGTCGCAAGACCGCGAGCTTGAAGTGAGTGGGATGCCAAACGAGCAGGTAAGGGCTACGTCGACTACGTGCTCTGGGGAGACGACGGCAAGCCGCTGGCTCTGGTGGAGGCCAAGCGAACCAAGCGGGATCCCCGAGTGGGCCAGCAGCAGGCCAAGCTCTATGCCGATTGCCTGGAAAAGCAGTTCGGGCGGCGCCCAGTGATTTTCTACTCCAACGGCTATGATCATTGGGTTTGGGACGACGCCAGCTATCCGCCGCGCGCGGTGCAGGGTTTCTACAAGAAGACAGAACTGGAACTACTGATCCAGCGGCGATCCAGCCGAAAAGAATTGTCGAAGGAAGCCATCAACGACGCCATCGTGGAACGGTACTACCAGACGCGCGCTATCCGGCGCATCGGTGAAGCCTTCGAGCGTGACCGTGACCGCAAGGCTCTCGTCGTCATGGCGACTGGCGCCGGTAAGACGCGCACCGTGATTGCGCTGTGCGACCTGTTGATGCGCTGCAATTGGGCGAAGCGCATTCTGTTTCTGGCTGATCGAGTGGCCCTGGTGAACCAGGCGGTGAATGCATTCAAAAGGCACCTTCCTGATGCCTCACCCGTGAATCTGGTCACCGAAAAGGATACCGAGGGCCGAGTATTCGTCTCGACCTATCCCACGATGATGCGGTTGATTGACGACAGCCGCGACGGCCAGCGCCGTTTCGGCGTGGGGCATTTCGATCTCGTGATCATCGATGAAGCCCACCGGTCGGTGTACCAGAAGTACCGCGCCATCTTTGAGTACTTCGACTCTTTGTTAGTGGGCCTCACCGCCACGCCAAAGGATGAGGTGGATCGGAACACCTATTCGCTCTTTGATCTGGAACGTGGCGTCCCAACCGATGCGTATGGTCTGGAGGACGCCGTGAAGGATGGGTTCCTGGTGCCTCCCAAAGGCGGTCTCGGTCCCCCTGCGCTTCCAACGCGAGGGCATCAAGTACGACGACCTTTCAGAGGATGAGAAAGAGCAGTGGGACGCTGTTGAATGGAGCGAGGACGGCACTGCACCGGATCGCGTGGAGGCTGAGGCGGTCAATAAATGGCTTTTCAACAAGGATACCGTGGACAAGGTGCTGGAGCACTTGATGACGCGCGGGCAAACCGTAGCGGGCGGCGACCGGCTGGGCAAAACCATCATCTTCGCCAAGAACCACGACCACGCCGAGTTCATCGCCGATCGCTTCAATGTCAACTATCCGCATTACAAGGGCGAGTTTGCGCGAGTGATTGACTTCCAGGTGGAGTATGCTCAAAGTCTCATCGATAGTTTCTCTAATCCCTCCAAGAACCCGCACATTGCCATCTCGGTGGACATGCTTGACACGGGCATCGACATACCCGAGGTGCTGAACCTTGTGTTCTTCAAGCTCGTGCGCTCGAAGACGAAGTTCTGGCAGATGGTGGGACGTGGAACCCGGCTGTGCCCCGATGTGTTCGGACCTGGAAAACACAAGGAGTTTTTCTACCTCTTCGACTATTGCCAAAACCTAGAATTCTTCAGCCAGAACCCAGAAAGCACAGACGGCGCACTCGGGGAGTCACTCGGCAAACGGCTGTTCATAGCCCGACTGGATCTGATTGGAGCGTTTGGACCATCTGGCTGCAACCGCGTCGAGCGGCAAGAAGGTGCGTGAGGCGAGCCTCGAAGAAGGGCTGCGGTCCGCCGTGGCCGCGCATCTGTGTGCAGAGGTTGCGGCCATGAATGTGGACAACTTCATTGTGCGTCCGCGACGCCGGCTCGTGGAGAAATACTCGCAGCCCGAGACCTGGTGGAAGTTGACGCCTGAATCCTTTGAAGAACTGGCCCACCAAGTCGCGGGTTTGCCCTCCGAACAGGAACCCGAAGATGAGGAGGCCAAGAGGTTTGATCTGCTCATGTTGAGCCTGCAACTCGCTGTTCTTCGCGCTGACCACGGCTTTCAGCGCTTGCGTGACCAGGTGAAGTCAATCGCCGGCCTTCTGGAGGAGAAGGCGAGTATCCCGATGGTGCACCAGCAACTTGCTCTGATCCAAGACATTCAAACAGACGAATGGTGGCAGGATGTGACCACTCCGATGCTCGAGACCGTGCGCAAGCGACTGCGCGCTCTGGTGAAGCTCATCGAGAAGCAGGCGCGCAAGCCGATTTACACGGACTTTGAAGACTTGATGGGAGATGAGACTTCGGTGGAATTGCCGGGTTTCCGCCGGCCGGATGGTTTCGAGCGGTTTCGGGCTAAAGCCCGAGCTTTCTTGAAGAGCCATGAAAATCATCTAACGATTCACAAGCTCCGCATGAATCGGCCGCTGACTTCGACCGATCTGAGTGAATTGGAAGAGATGCTTGCTGCAAGCGGAATCGGCGGGCACGATGACCTTCAGCGAGCAAAAAAGGAGAGCCAGGGCCTCGGGTTATTCGTTCGTTCGCTGGTCGGACTGGATCGCGAAGCGGCCAAGCAGGCTTTCGCTGGATTTCTGACGGGAAGGACGCTGACCGCGAATCAGATTGAGTTCGTGAATCTGATCATCGATCACCTAACAGAACAGGGCGTAATGGATCCGGCCTTGTTGTATGAGTCACCGTTCACGGACCTGAGTCCGCAGGGCCCAGATGGCTGTTTTCAGTTCCACCCAGGTCGATGAACTGGTTTCAGTATTGAACCAGATTCGCGAGCGGGCAGTGGCATGATCGTTATTTCGCCAGGGCTGGACAACAGTTCACTACTGGCGGGCCACGTGATGACAGCACGGGTTTGCGGGTGTAGAATGTCCGCGAATTTTGGCTCCAGTTCGTTCATCGCAAAATCCAAATGTGCCCAGCCAACGGCCCAACATGGCGGCAACAATACTCCAGAATATTTTGCACGCTCGCCCCGTCAATTCTTCAGGTGCTTCTGAGCATCGCACTAGCTTCAGGGGTTCTCCTCGGTTATCTTCTTCTGCCCATTCCTTCGCTTTACGCCCAGCAGGCCGCTCGTATTGAGGAATTTTCACCTCAAGGCACCGTCAAGAACGTACGGCAGGTGCGAGCACGGTTCTCGCAACCGATGGTCCCGCTTGGTCTTCCAGGCGAATCGGTAGCGCCTTTTGTCATCGATTGTCCCGAAAAGGGAACGGCCCGCTGGGCGGATGGAAGGAACTGGATCTACGATTTCGACCACGACCTGGGAGCAGGTGTTCGCTGCGAGTTCCGCGTTAGAGAAGGACTCAAGACACTGGCGGGAACAACAGTGGGTGAACAGCTTGTCTTTACCTTCTCCACGGGAGGGCCGTCGATCCTTTCGTCCGTGCCCTACCAGGGTTCAGACTTTGTAGACGAAGAGCAGATCTTCGTTTTGGAGCTAGACGGTCAACCTACCGAAGCTTCTGTTCTGGCTCACGTCTATTTCGCCGTGGAGGGCCTAAAGGAACGCATTGGAATTCGGATTGTGTCGGGTGAAGAACGCGAACGTGTTCTCAAGACGCAAGGTCAATACGCCCGCCGGGAAAATGTTCCACGCTCCCTTGTTCTGATTCAGGCAAAGCGCCGTTTCCCACAGCGATCGAAAGTCAGCCTGGTGTGGGGGAAAGAGGTTGCCTCAGAAAGCGGGGTGACCAATACCCAGGACCAGATTCTCCCTTTCAAGACTCGTTCGCCCTTTCTGGTCACCTTCAACTGCTCGAGAGAAAGACCCGAACGCGACTGTGTACCCATTGCGCCTATGAGGGTCAGTTTCTCCGCCCCGGTTGTCTGGAGCGAAGCCCGAAAAACAGTTCTGAAAGGCCCGGGAGGCCGGCGCTGGCAGGTTGAGCAGGAGGAATTCGACGGGGGAGAGAGATCTGTGCAAGCTGTCACCTTCAAAGGCCCCTTTCCGGAAAAGACAGAATTCCAGGTCGAGTTGACGCCCAACCTCAAAGATGACGCGGGAAGAAGGTTGGCAAATGCCAGCCGTTTTCCCCTGTCGGTTCGAACCGACGAATTTCCACCCCTGGCAAAGTTTGCTGCGAACTTCGGCATTCTGGAACTGAATGCGACACCAATGCTTCCCGTCACGGTGAGGAATGTGGAGCCGGAAATTGCCGGCCAGATGCTGGAAGTTGCGGAAGGCGAGACGAGCATCCAGCGCTCCGAAATCAATTTGAAGAATCAGTACCTCACCGAAGAGATGCGAGGAATGATCTTCAAAGTGCCCTCCGATCGCCCTGCCCAGATCCTCACCTGGCTGAACAAAATCGATTCACGAAGCTGGGAAGATCGCGAGACATCGATCTTCAGCGCTGCTGCCGCTGCCAAAGCCAGGACCTTCTCGCTCCCGAAACTCCAGGGTGCCAAGGCTTTCGAAGTCCTGGGAATTCCACTTCCCTCTCCGGGTTTCTACGTGGTGGAGGTCAAAAGCGAGCTTCTTGGAGCCGCCTTGCTGGGCTCTTCCAAACCGATGTTTGTCCCAACAACAGTTCTGGTCACGAACCTCTCAGTGCACTTCAAGTGGGGCATCGAGTCGTCACTGGTGTGGGTAACCACGTTGGATCAGGCTAAACCAGTGAAGGATTCCAGGGTTCAGATTCGGGATTGTCAAGGGAATTTGCTTTGGGAAGGTGCAACGGGCGCGGATGGAATCGCTCGAGCTGAGAAGTTGCCCTTGGCTGAGGCCGTCCCAAAATGCTCTTTCCGTTCTTTGGACAGCGGGCTCTTTGTGACAGCGCGTCTTGGGGAAGATCTGGCCTTTGTTCACAGCAGCTGGAACGAAGGCATCGAAGCCTGGAGGTTTCAGCTCCCGACTGAATACGATCCCAGCCTCATGGCCGTGCACACTATTATGGATCGCAGTCTGTTTCGGGCTGGAGAAACGGCACACATGAAGCATGTTCTCCGAAGGCATCTCACCAGCGGATTCGGCCAGGTCACCGAAGGCAAGAGACCACCGTCAATCAGGATCCAACACCTGGGCAGCGACCAGAAGTATGACATCCCAGTCACGTGGGACCGCTCTGGAGTTGCGGAGACAACCTGGACGATTCCCCAGGGAGCCAAGCTTGGACAATATCAAGTAACCTGTGAGCACTCTGACAAGTCGGGCAGGATCTATACCTCGGGAGCGTTCCGCGTAGAGGAGTACCGTGTGCCTCTGATGAAGGGGACCATAGTCTACCCCAAAGATCCGCTCGTCTCGGCCCCCGAGGTGACCGTCGACCTGGCTGTCAGCTTTCTCGCAGGAGGAGGCGCTGGCCATCTGCCGGTCAAATTCAGACACCAGCTCCAAAACCGTTATGTGTCCCCTTTTGAAGGCTTCGATGACTTCGCATTCTCCAATGGTGCTGTCAAAGAGGGATTGTTTCGCAGTGGGGAAGAGAGCGAAACCGAGGAAGATAAGAAACAGTTCGAGTTGAAGAGTACCAGCTTGACCCTGGACAAGGTAGGAACGGTCCGCACCAGCATTTCCGGTCTGCCCAAGATCGACAGGCCGCTCGAAATGCTCGGTGAGTTTGAGTTTCGAGACCCCAATGGCGAAGTTCAGACCGTCTCCTCGAGAGTCCCCTTATGGCCCGCCCATTGGCTGGTGGGGATCAAACCGGATTCCTGGACTCTTTCAAAGGAGACTCTCAAATTCCAGGTGGCCGTCACCGGCTTAACCGGCAAGCCGGTGCCGCAAGCGCCGGTGGGGGTCGACCTGTACGAACGGAAAACTTACTCCCACCGGAAACGGCTGGTAGGAGGCTTTTATGCCTACGAACACTCTTACGAAGTCAAGAAAGTGGGGAAGCTCTGCGAGGGGAGGACAGATCAAAGGGGCCTGCTCTTTTGCGAAGCGACTTCTCCGATTTCCGGCAACGTGATTCTTCAGGCCTCGGTCAAAGATGAGTCGGGTTTGGAAACCACCGTCCATCGGGAGGTTTGGGTAGCCGGAAAAAATCAGCAGTGGTTCAGAGCCTCGGATGACGACCGGATCGACTTGCTGCCCGAGAGAAAGCGTTACGAAGCCGGGGAGAAGGCTCGATTTCAAGTCCGGATGCCATTCGCGGAAGCCACGGCGCTGGTCACCATCGAGAGGGAAGGTGTCAGTGAGGCCTTGGTGCAGCATCTTTCCGGCAAGGAACCGGTCATTGATATTCCGGTCAAAGGCAGTTTTGCGCCGAACATCTATGTTTCTGTCCTGGTCGTGCGTGGGCGCGTTAGTGGGGTCCAGCCCACGGCCACCGTTGATCTGGGCCGCCCGGCCTACAAGCTGGGGATTGCCGAAATCGCCGTTGGCTGGCGGGTCCACGAATTGAAGGTTAAGGTGTCGTCCGAGCGCCCAACGTACAAGGTTCGTGAGAAAGTCAAAGTGGCCATCGCGGTGAGGACGGCCGAAGGCAAGGCTCCGGCCGCAGCCAGTGAGGTAGCGATCGCGGCAGTTGACGAGGGGCTGTTGGAACTCATGCCGAACCGAAGCTGGCAGCTTCTGGAGGCAATGATGGGCAGGCGGGCTTACGGTGTTCAGACTTCCACAGCCCAATCACAGGTGATCGGGAAGCGACATTTCGGCCTGAAGGCGCTGCCCTCGGGGGGTGGTGGAGGGAAACAGGTCACTCGTGAGCTGTTCGACACGTTGCTCTTCTGGAAAGCGCGGGTTCCTCTGGATGTCAACGGAGAAGCCTCGGTCGAGATCCCGCTCAATGATTCTCTGACCAGCTTTCGCATTGTCGCGGTGGCGACTTCAGGATTGGACCAGTTTGGGACTGGGTCTACTTCTATTCGATCGACTCAGGACTTGATGCTGCTCTCCGGCATCGCTCCGATTGTCAGGGAAGGTGACCAATATCGTTCGGAATTCACCCTCAGGAATACGACTGACCACTCCATGGAAGTGGACGTTTCAGCGCGCATCAGGGAGGTTAAGGAACCCCTGACAGCGTCTCGAATCTCACTGGCGGCCGGTGAATCGAAAAATCTCGGTTGGAGTGTTTCCGCTCCTCTAGGAGTTGACAGGCTACGATATGAACTCGAGGCTCAGGCCCGCGATGGAAGTCGCGACTCCCTCGCGGTTGCGCAAAGGGTGCTTCCAGCGGTTCCGGTTCGAGTCTTTCAAGCGACGCTGGCACAGGTGGATCAAAAACTGAGTGTGGATGTGGAACGCCCAGCGGCAGCCCTCACAGGACGAGGGGGTGTCCAGGTTTTTCTGCGGCCCACCCTCGGTGGCGGTTTGTCCGGCGTGACAGAGTACATGAGGGGTTACCCCTACAGCTGTCTGGAGCAGGAGGTCTCCAGAGCGGTGACTCTTCGAGATGAAGGCCGCTGGAAGAAGGTAATGGATAGTCTGCCGTCCTTGCTCGACTCCGAAGGCCTCGTCAAGTATTTCCCCTCTGGCGTCAGTGGTAGTGACGTGCTGACTTCATATCTAATAGCCATCGCCCAAGAGGCAGGGTGGAAGATCCCCGAGGAAAGCCTGGAAAGAATGACTTCAGGCCTCAAGAGATTTGTCGAAGGGCGTTTCACACGCTCCTCTGCTCTTCCGACGGTCGACCTGGCCATTCGCAAGCTCACGGCGATCGAGGCCCTGAGTCGTCTCGGCCAGGCCGCGCCACCCATGTTGGCGTCGATTGTGGTTGAGCCGAATCTCTGGCCCACTTCAGCCGTGATCGATTGGTTCAATATCCTGCGCAGGCTGCCTGCTCTTTCAAACCGGGAAGAGAGACTGAAAGAGGCTGAACAGATTCTGAGATCCCGCCTCAATTTTCAAGGAACGACCATGGGTTTTTCAACGGAAAGAACCGATTTCCTGTGGTGGCTCATGGTTTCCAACGACAGTAACGCGGTCCGGCTGATTCTTTCATTGCTGGATTCTGCTTCCTGGAACGAGGACTTGCCGCGGCTCGGTCGAGGCGCTTTGGGCAGACAAAAGCAGGGCCGGTGGGATACCACGGTAGCCAATGCCTGGGGCGTTCTCGCGATGGAGAAATTCTCAAAGACATTCGAGCAGGAGCCACTGTCAGGCGTGAGCTCAGTCGTATTATCAGGAAAGACAGAATCGCTCGACTGGAATGCCTTACCCCGAGGCAGTCACTTTACCTTTCCCTGGCCATCGCAACGAAGTGCGCTTTCTGTAAGCCCAACCACCTCGGGTAACCCCTGGATCACCGTTCAGAGCCTCGCTGCCATTCCGCTGCAGCAACCCCTTTCGACAGGTTACAAGATCAGGAAGACACTGAGCCCAGTCGAGTCGAGAGAAGTTGGCACCTGGCATCAAGGCGACATTGTAAGAGTGAAGCTGCAGATCGAGGCTCAGGCTGATATGACCTGGGTCGTGGTGAATGATCCGATTCCAGCCGGTGCTGCCATCCTTGGAACTGGATTGGGCAGGGACTCGCTGCTGGCTACGAAAGGCGAGGTTCAGAAGGGATGGGTGTGGCCGGCTTTTGAAGAACGATCTCTGGAAGCCTTTCGCGCCTACTATGAATTCGTTCCAAAGGGAGAATGGACTGTCGAGTACACGATGCGTTTCAACAACCAGGGGCTGTTCAATTTGCCACCCACACGGGTCGAGGCACTCTACTCTCCGGAAATGCTGGGTGAGATTCCCAATGCGCCTGTCAGGGTGATGAACGCGGGGAACTAGAGATGAGCTTCTAATCGAAGGGGATCGCGTCGCTTATTATGTGCCAGAGAAAGGAGATCACCATGGCTGAAATACCAGGTTTGAGAGTAACGAACGTCGTTCTCGTCCACGGTGGCTTCGTGGACGGCTCGGGTTGGGAAGGCGTCTATAAGATCTTGACGAAGGACGGCTACACAGTCAGCATCGTTCAGAATCCGACGATATCGCTCGCCGACGATGTCGCCGCGACCAAGCGTATTGTTGCTGCGCAGAATGGCCCAGTGGTTCTCGTCGGCCACTCCTACGGCGGAGTGGTGATCACCGAGGCCGGCAACGATCCAAAGGTAGCGCGGCTTGTCTATATCACCGCCTTTGCCCCGGACAGGGGTGAATCGGTGTCCACGCTTATCAAGGATCCACCGCCGGGCGCGCCCGTGCCTCCGATACTGCCGCCGCAGGACGGCTATCTATTTCTCGACAAGGCGAAGTTTCCCGAGTCATTCGCGGGTGACGTCGACAAGGAAAGGGCCGCGTTCATGGCAGACTCCCAAGTCCCATGGGGCGTGGACGCGCTCAGCGGCACGATCAGCGAGCCGGCTTGGAAGACCAAGCCAAGCTGGTATCTGGTTGCCACGGACGACAAGATGATCCCACCAGCGGCCCAACGCTTCATGTCCAAGCGCGCGGGTTCGACAGTCGTCGAGGTCGCGGGCAGTCACGCGATCTACGTGTCACAGCCTAATGTGGTGGCCGCGCTCATCGAAAAGGCCGCCAGTGAAGTGAGAGGGGCCGCGAATTAAGCCTGGCGAACGCGGCGAAGGCGATTTGTCAGGTGACGCGTGGCATCAAACCCTCGGTCGGTCGAATGGTTTCTCACAGCGATGCCCAACATGTGCCTCAAGCTGACCCGGCTTACGCGTTCCTTTTGGAAACGGCAGTGAGAGTTTCCAAGGTTTGCTCGGACTCCACAGCAGTGGGAAGCCGGGCAGCTTAGCCGGAAATCGTTGTGCCCGCACTCACGTATCGACGAAGAACCGCCCATGACAATAGCGCGACGCATATTCGTAAGTAGTCCTCGAGACGAGTATCTAGATGATCGTCGCAATGAACTGAAGTGGGCGATCGTCAAGGAGATCGAGACGCTCGGCTACGAGGCACAAGTGTTTGGCTCACCTGAAGGAGGTCGAGGCTTGGCTTCTGGGAGATCCTGGAGCCCCAATGCCGCTGATGAGGTGATGCAGCGCTGCGTCGGAGCCGCCATACTTGGGTTCCCGATTTGGCAGTGCTCGCGAGCCGCGGCGGGCAAGAACGTTTCGCTGGTGACGGAGTACTGCCATTACGAAGGGGCGATTGCAAGAACACATGGGCTTCCGATCCTTGCGGTGCTAGAGGACGGTGTGGAAGAAAGGGTCTTCTTCAACCGCTATGCCGGTGATCCATTCATCACGGTCCCTGCGCAGGCTGACGTCACGTGGGTGGCGGGAAGTAGTTTTCGTGCCTTTCTGAATAACTGGAACACGCGGATCGGAGAACGTAGGGATATCTTTTTGGCCTACAGCGGCAAGGTGGAAGGAACGGCCCACAGCATCAACGGGATTCTCACGCGCCTAGGTGCAACCGTACTGGACTGGAAAAGGGACTTCCCTGGAGGGCGTACGATTCTCGAGCAAGTCGAGGACGCCGCAAGGCGTACGAGTGGCGGGGTGTTTCTGTTCACACGCGACGACCGGCTGAAAGGAAAGATCGAACAAGCAGCGCCTCGCGACAATGTGATCTTCGAAGCCGGCTACTTTGTTCGTTCCAAGGGCCACGAACGTGTCCTCATCGTTCGAGAAAAGGGGGCCAAGATGCCTGCCGATCTTGGCGGCGTCATCTATGAGGCGTTAGCCGATAGAGGAGACGTCAATGACCTTGAGGGGCGGTTACGACTTTTCCTCGAAACTTCGATATGGAGCAGGCGCGCGAGATAAGATTGAGCCGCCAGGCGACGCTGGGTCAAAGTTACAGCGAGCGCTGTGAGGAAGCCATCGCTCCTAAGCGACGACTCGGTTTGGTGCGAGCGCGGCCTATTTGCTCAATGAAGCTGCCTCGCTGGCGCGACCCCGCCCCTTGGTCTCGGCAGGGACACCAAAAGCCGTGCTTCTGCCGAGAGTCGGGTGCGGCTTATCTCGCGCGCCGTTAGGCCACCAACACCGTCTCTGGACCAAAGCAAGGAGCAAGCAGCGGATGACGACCAAAAGACCCCAACGGGAAGCCCCGGAGCCGAGGGAATCAGTCATACAGTGGCTGCTTGATTCGGACCCTTCGGTCCGTTGGCAGGTCATGCGCGAGCTCATGGACGAGTCCGACGAGGTCGTCGCCGGTGAGCGGTCGCGGGTTGCCTCCGAGGGTTGGGGTGCCCGGCTCCTCGACCTTCAGGGACCCGATGGTCAATGGGGTGGTGGCCCCTACATTTTTCCGGGCTGGACCTCCACCACAGATACTCTGCTGCTGTTGAGGGACCTGGGATTGGATTCGACGAGTGAGCGAGCCCGGAGGGCAGTAGGCCTCGTCCGCGACAATAGCACCTGGGGACCAGAATTCGACGAGGCGCCTTTCTTCGAGGGTGAGGTCGAGCCCTGCATCAACGGCAGGGTCCTCGCCTCGGGCGCGTACTTCGGCGAGGCAAGCGATCGGTTGGTCGATCGGCTTCTCCGCGAGCAGTTGGAGGACGGGGGCTGGAACTGCGAGGCCCCGCCGAGCAAGCGATCCTCGTTTCACACGACGATCTGTGTCCTCGAAGGGCTCTTGGAGTACGAGAAGGCGAAAGGCGCCACGACTGCCGTGAAGGACGCTCGCCTTCGGGGACAGGAGTACCTCCTGGAACGTAGCATGTTCAGGTCGCTGTCAACCGGAGAGGTGATCGATCCCGACTGGACGCAGTTTTCGTTTCCGACTCGCTGGCACTACGACGTCCTGTGGGGTCTGGACTATCTGCGGAGAGCCGGCGTCGAACCCGACCAACGCGTCGCGGAGGCCATCGATCTGGTGGAGAAGAAGCGGGACGGCGACGGGCGATGGCCGCTCGAGAACCCCCACGCCGGTGAGGCCCACTTCGACATGGAAGACGGCGCCGGCAAACCGAGCCGCTGGAACACACTCCGCGCATTGCGAGTGTTGGACTGGTATTCAGCGTGAGACTAACGCAGATGCCACCGGAAAGGGACAGGCGACTGCCCCAGCTGGCCCATTCAGTGGCACTACCTAATATGAAGGTGGCCTAACTCGACGATAAGCGGTGCTCGCACCGTCGAAGGCATTCTTCGAAAGCGACGGATAAGGTGGGGCAAAAGTGGAGCCATCAAGCAACCAGAGTCGCGCCGCTTATCGGCGCGCGAGATAAGATGAAGCCGCCAGGCGGCGCTGGATCAAAGTTACCGCGAGCGCTGTGAGGAAGCCATCGCTCCTTAGCGACGGCTCGGTTTGGTGCGAGCGCTGCCTGTTTGCTCAATGAAGCGCCTCGCTGTCGCGACTCCGCTTCGCAGCTTATCGTGCGCGCGTTAGACATACTCGGAGAAGCACAATGGACCAGGAGGAGTCTAGAATTCTGGAAGCGCTTGATCTCGCAGTGAGATCCGACGCGATCAGACCCAAAATCGACGCGATCGTTGCTCGCGTCGAGCAGAAACTCCGAGAAAGACCCGATGACGTGTTGGCCTGGGAGCCGATCCCCCTCGACTTCTACACGGTTCCTCTCCTAGAGACTATCCGGTCGAGTTGGGTGTTCATTCTGCGCGCCAACACGACTACTGGGGCCGAGCGGCACCCCAACAGCCATCAGCGCACGATGTCGTACCGGGGATCCGGCGATTTTCAGACTCGGTCAGAAGGCGATTGGTGTTCGCACCTGGTCACGAGTGACCAGACAGCGCCAATTGCAGAACGGTGGATCTCGATTCCACCGAATGTGTGGCACCAGTGGGTCGTACCAGGAGAGAACTGGGTCGTGGTGTCATTTCAGACGGCCACGGAGCACGAGCTGATCGAGGAACGGCCCGTGACAGAAGGCAACGATGCGGTGCGCCAAAGAAAGTACGCTGAGGAGAATTAGGAGGCACGCGGACGGGGTCTTGGGCAGGCATGGGAAGACTGGGATGTCTAACCACGGCGGCGGGCAGCTGACTGTCTACAGCGTCCGCTGCGCTCTTGCTTCCGGCAGCAGCTTAGCCGGGATCGATAAGCGGCGCTCGCACCGTCAAGAGGATTCTTCGAAAGCGACAGTAAACGTAGAGCGAGAGACGGCAAGGAAGTGCAGGAGGTCGCGCCGCTTATCGACGCGCGAGATAAGGTTGAGCCGCCAGGCGGCGCTGGGTCAAGTTGCAGCGGGCGCTGGAAGGAAGCCATCGCTCCTGAGCGACGACTCGGTTCGGTGGTGCGAGGGCCGCCTATCTGCTCCATGAAGCTGCCTCGCTGGAGCGACTCCGCTTCGCTCCGCCCTTGGTCTCGGCAGGGACATCAAACGCCGTGTCCCTGCCGAGAGTCGGAGTGCAGCTTATCTCACGCGCCGTTAGGCATCAGCTCGACTTTTCAGGGATTCCTCGCATGGCCCCACCTCCTGATTTCCAAGACATGGTCCTAGCCGCCTGGAGAACCAATAGCCGTGTCACGGGCTACCTCATCGAGCACATTCCTGCGGCCCTCTGGTCCGCGACCGTTCCCGGGGTCTCAAGGCGCACCATCAGGGCCATTGCTGCCCACCTCCATAACTCGCGGTGTAGCTGGATCAAGACACTGGGCCATGAGCATGGGATCGTCGCCCCTACACGGGTGGATCACCGAGCCGTCACTCGCCGGCAGCTCGTCTCGGCCCTCGCACGAAGCAGCCGAGGCATCGCCGCCCTCCTACAACTCGGGTGCGCACGAGGGGGTCGGATCCCGCCCTCCAAGGCATACGTCTGGCGCAATCTCCCCCTTGATGTCGGTCATGTCCTGACCTACTTCGTCGCCCACGAGGCTCATCATCGGGGTCAGATAGTGATGGCGGCTCGTCAATTGAACTGTCGTCTTTCCACCGCGGTGACAGCCGGGCTCTGGCAATGGCGCACTCGGCAGCGCGAGGACGGCGCAGTGGTGCGCGCTGATGCTTAACCAGCGCTTGAAGCCGCAACAAAGCCGAGCGAGATTGGCCGCTTGATCAATCACGCATTCGGTTTTCCGGTTAAAATCGGCATTGGCTTACCGCATAACTTTCTCTTGGAGGTCCGAGGCCGTAAAAAGTGGGCGCGTCTACTCAACCCCTGTAAACGTGCTTGCGCGCAATGAAAAGAGATATCTGGTAGCGCCGCGTGCATATACCCAGTGGGTGAGAAATGTGATTGCAAATGGAGAGGCCGTTCGGGTGAAAAGCGCCAACGAGAAAGGGTTTATTTGGAAATGATCGCCGACAATAATAAGTCAGAGATTCTGAAAGCCTATCTTGATCAGTACAAGCTTTACGGTTCAGCGATACTTTCCAATACGGGCTGGTTCACCATTGGAGGCGTTTCAGCCATTGGTATCGCAATACCGTGTCTTCGAGGTAACTGCGAAAGACTGATTGGTGAGTGAGTATGGAAGGGCCGTCTAACCTGCGTTAAGCCTCGAATCTGGTTAGTAGCAGTGCAACTTGAGGTGATGCCATGATGAATGAACGAGCTACTCTTTCAGCGGCTCTCGCGGCGGTGTAGCCTCTTCATGAAAGGAACTCCGATGCGCTTAGGATTTGCGTTACCACAAATCGGTCCGGTTGACGGACCCGACGCTCTGGTCACGGTCGCCCAACGCGCCTTGCAAGCGACCGCCAATAGCCTACGCTCCCTGTCGCTAGCCGAATGACTCGTGGACACTTACCCAACCGCAAGTGAGGTAAACATGAAACAGGTGCTGTTGGCTCGCAGGCTGATGTGGGGTTTAGCCCGGACGGCTGCGATTCTCATGCTGCTTGTCTTCACCTACGACACGACGCATGGGGCAGAAGACGGCCAGTGGACAATGCCTGCCAAAGACTACGCCTCTACCCGCTATAGTGGTTTGGCGCAAATCACGGCCGCCAATGCCAAAGGGCTTCGTCCGGTGTGGACGTTTTCCACGGGCGTGCTGGCCGGACACGAAGGGCAGCCACTGGTGGTCAATAACACCATGTACGTTGTCACGCCGTATCCGAACGTGCTCTACGCCTTTGACCTCACAAAGGAAGGTTACCCGCTCAAGTGGAAGTACCGTCCGGCCGTGAGTCCCAACGCAATAGGGGTCTCTTGCTGCGACGTGATCAATCGCGGGGCGGTCTACGCCGATGGCAAGATTGTCTACAATCTTTTGGACGGACACACCGTCGCAGTCGATGCGTCAACAGGGCGTGAAGTGTGGGTCACAACGATTGCCGATGTAGGTAAGGGTGAAACGACTCCCATGGCCCCCCTGGTGGTCAAGGACCGCGTGATCGTCGGCCCCTCTGGCGGCGAGTTTGGCGTCTACGGCTGGGTCAAAGGACTCGACTTGAAGACCGGCAAAGTTCTCTGGACCGCACACAATCTCGGTCCTGACTCCGACATGCTCGTCAGTGCCAACACCTTCAAGCCGTTTTATGATAAAGGAGCTGAGCTGGGGAAGGCGAGTTGGCCGGCCGATGCCTGGAAGGTCGGTGGTGCTCCGGTATGGGGATGGATGTCGTACGATGCGGACCTCGACCTGGTGTACTATGGCACCGGAAATCCTGCGCCGTATAATCCTGAGCAGCGTCCTGGCGATAACAAGTGGACCTCGAGCGTGCTTGCGCGCAGACCGTCAGATGGCACGCTGGTGTGGGCTTATCAATTTACGCCGCACGACAATTGGGATTACGACGCAAACGGCACCCTGATTCTCGTCGATCTCGAGATGGGCGGACGGGCACGCAAGACTCTGGTGACGTTCAACAAGAATGGATTCCAATACACGCTGGACCGTACGACGGGCGAGGTCCTGTCTGCGCCGCCTTTCGTGACGGTGACGTGGGCCAAATCGATTGATCTCACGACTGGACGACCGGTACTCAACCCCAGCAAACAAACCGGCGCCTCGAAGGGCAATATCAAGGATATCTGTCCCAGCCTCGAGGGCGGGGTGAGTCCAGCATCGCCGGGCGCCTATTCGCCACGCACCAAACTCTTCTACACCTCGACGAACAACTTCTGCATGGATTTCGCTGCCACCCGCGCGAGCTATATCCGTGGGGTTCCATTCGTTGGCGTGGGTTCACCCTACCACCCTGGCCCCGGCGGCAACCTCGGTGCTTTTATTGCTTGGGACGCGACCAGCGGGAAGAAAGTGTGGGAGGTGAAGGAGCCGTATCCCGCATGGAGCGGAGCGCTCGTCACTGCGGGGGATGTCGCGTTCTATGGGACGCTCGACGGCTGGTTTAAGTCAGTTGATGCGAAGACCGGCGAACTGCTCTCAAAATTCAAAGTGGGCTCTGGAGTGGTGGGCAATCCGATTACCTACACAGGCCCAGATGGAAAACAGTATGTGGCGATTTACGCAGGCTTCGGTGGCGACTGGTTTCTGCTTTCGGGCGATGTGCGGGCCGACGATCCAGCGGATGTGCGGCCGCCAGCGGATTTAATGAAAGATATCGGCCGACATACGAGCCAGGGCGGGATCGTGTGGATCTTTGCGTTGTAGATGGGAGATGAAGTCATGAAACAGCGAACCGGATGGGGCGCCATACTCGTCTTCGGGGCATGTGTTGCGACGTTTACCAATATCAAGTGCTATGCGGAGGCCAAGCACTCGAGCGATGTACCCCCGGCGATCCGGCACGAAGCTAACCTGTCAGCAGGTGGGGTGCCTCCGGCTGGCGTGGCGCTCGAGAATCCGTACAAGAACGACAAGCAGAGGGCACAAACGGGAGAAAGACTGTTCTCCTCTATGAACTGCGACGGTTGTCACGGCGGCGGCGGGTTGGGGTGGATGGGGCCGAGTCTGGTCGATGGGCGCTGGCACTACGGCGGCGCGGACGGAGAAGTCTTCCACTCGATATTCTACGGCCGACCGAAGGGCATGCCCGCGTACGGTGGGGTGCTGGGGAGTGAAGGCATATGGATGATCGTGACATATCTGAAGTCGCAGCCCGTGCCGAATGTGGTGCCGACAACTTCCTATGAAGACCTTGCGACCAATGCGACCGCGACTACCAACGTTCCGAAGCCTCCCGTTGCGCCGCAGCCTGTGCTGCCTGCGACGGGCGGCGTGGAAGGGATGCTGACGAAGTACGGCTGCGTGGCGTGTCACGCCGTCGACAAGAAAGGCGTTGGACCGGCATTCAAGGACATTGCGGCGAAATATCGCGCGCAGACGGGTGCAGCCGCTTACCTCATCAAGCAGGTGAAAAATGGCAGCACGGGAGTGTGGGGAACGATTCCCATGCCTTCGCACTCCGACGTGCCGAACGCTGATCTTGACGCGATCATTGCGTGGATCCTGAGATCGAAATAAGTACGCTGCCTGTATTCAGCGCGATGGAAGTGGTACAAGATGTGCACCTCGCTTAGGAAACGGACGCCTTCAATCCAAAAGGTAGCAACACCATCGCAGCCCAGCAGGGCCGGAACGCAAGCCCGAAGGGCTTGAATTTGAGTAGCCACGGGTGGAGCTGCGAAGCGGAACCCGTGGTTGATGTCGAGGAACCGGTCAACCCCGAAGGGGTTGAACCTCTCTATTCAACTACACCCGCAGAGAAGACCCCAAAGCGGTTTTTATGTTCGACTCCAAAGATTCACGTAAACGCTCAGCGAGGACTCGTTTCTGGCCACGTGCCATGGCATTGCTCCTGGTGGCCGCGTTACCTGTCCTCGTCTGGATGGCTGCTTCCTTGAACACGCCCTCGGTTCCTTCCTTTCAGAGAGTGAGCGCCACCTACGCCACGTCTGAAGCCGTTTTGCTGGATCGTCACAATGAAATCCTTCACGAATTCAGGGTCGACCCCAAGGGCAGACGTCTGAAGTGGGTCGAGTTGGAAGATATCTCACCTGCCCTGCAGGCTGCGGTGATCAGCGCTGAGGACAAGCGGTTCTATCAGCACGGAGGGGTCGACTGGAAGGCGCTCGCAGGGGCGCTGCTAGGACGGCTCTCTTCCCAGACTATGCGAGGAGCTAGCACTCTTACGATGCAGTTGGTCTCGAAACTGATGCCGGATCTGCAACCCCGGGCGTCGCACCGGTCGCTCTGGCAGAAGTGGAAACAGGTTGGAGCGGCCAGGAAACTGGAAGAAGGATGGTCGAAAGCAGAAGTTCTGGAAGCCTACTTGAACCTGGTCACATTCCGAGGAGAGTTACAGGGCATTGCTTCGGCTTCGAGTGGACTGTTTGACAAGAGGCCGCATGGGTTGGATGACTGCGAGTCAGTGATCCTGGCATCATTGGTCCGGGCGCCGAGCGCTTCCATCAACGAAGTTGCGGACCGGGCCGGCAAGCTTTCAAAGACCATGAACCTCCAACTGAGCTACGCAGCCATTCTTTCTAAGACTCAGGATGCGCTGTCGGTTCCCTACAAGATCGATCCGGAGATTGCCCTGGCACCCCATGTTTACCGGCGGCTGCTGGCGAGTCAGCATTCCCGGAGGCAACCCAGACCTCCCGAGATGTTGTGCACGTTGGATCGAAGACTGCAGCGGTTCGCCTCAGAGACGCTGCAGCAACACATCCTGTCGGTACGGGAACGGAACGTTTACGACGGTGCTGTGCTGGTAGCCGATAACGCCAGCGGAGAAGTTCTGGCTTACGTTGGCAATGTTGGAGACCGCGCCAGCGCGCGTTACGTGGATGGCACTCAGGCCAAGCGCCAGGCCGGATCGATCCTCAAACCATTTCTCTATGGCCTGGCGTTCGATGGGTTGCTGCTGACGCCTGCCTCGCTCCTCGACGATGCTCCGCTGGATGTACCGGCTGTCAACGGCATCTATCGGCCGGAAAACTATGACAAGCAATTTCACGGTGTGGTCACCGCCAGAACAGCATTGGCTTCCTCCCTCAATATTCCGGCTGTTAAGCTGCTCAATCTGGTTGGGGTAGAGTCCTTTGTTCAAAAGCTGAGCGATTTCGGATTTGAGAATCTTCAGTCTGCCGACTTCTACGGCCCGTCACTCGCTCTGGGCGCGGCAGATGTTACACTTTGGGAACTGCTCAATGCCTACAGGGCGCTGGCCAACGGTGGGCTTTGGGACCCTTTGCGTCTGACCTTCGACAAGGAACCACCCCTGACCGGACGTCGCCTGCTCTCTTCGGAGTCTGCCTTCATTGTCTCCGATATTCTGTCCGACCGAGAGAGTCGCAGCGAAACCTTCCACCTGGAGAGTCCGCTCTCGACCCGATTCTGGACGGCCGTAAAGACGGGGACCAGCAAGGATATGCGTGACAATTGGTGTGTCGGCTTCTCCGACCACTACACGGTGGCGGTGTGGGTGGGCAATTTTTCTGGCGAGGCCATGTGGAATGTCAGCGGCATTACGGGGGCAGCGCCTGTTTGGATTGAAGTCATGAACTGGCTGCATCGGGAGCTGCTCAGTCGCGCACCGAGCCCTCCGAGAGGTGTCGTCGCCCGCCGGACGGAGTTCTCGGGTTTTGGCCATACACGTTCTGAATGGTTTCTTAAAGGAACAGAGACCAGTCAGGTGCTGCCAGCCAGCGGCCCTACGAATTTCAAGATTGTTTATCCAGCCTCCGGAACCGTCATTGCCCTGGATCCCGACATTCCGGCGGATCAACAGAAACTCTTCTTCGAGGCCGATCCCAAGGACGGTGGCTTGCGCTGGAGACTGGACGGAGAAGACGTCGGCACCGCAGGTTCGGTGCTGTTGTGGGGCCCCCAATCCGGGAAGCATGTCCTGGAACTCGTGGACACGACCACACAGGCTCTTGACTCAGTGAGCTTCGAGGTCCGCGGTAACCTCAGAGGGCCCTCGAATGGCCTCCCAAAAAAACCAAGCAACAATTAGCCAGCCATGGACTCCGTTGCCGAAGGAGCCACGGCCTTCGGTGGTTTGAGGTGCTGCTACACTGTCGCCATGATTCGAATTCTCCTGATTCTTCCCCTTTGCCTGCTCCTGAGCGCCAAGTGGGTTTGGCCCTGGGGGACCAAAGGCCACATCATGCAAGGACGGGTGGCGGCTCGCGCACTTCCGGGGGACATGCCTTTGTTCTTTCGTGCGGCGACTGAGAGGCTGGCCTATTTGATTCCGGAGCCAGACCGCTGGCGAGGTGAAGCTAGGGGCGGTTTGAAGGGAGCGCGGATCGAACTGACGAATGCGACGGCCGCCAATCACAACGTTCGTCTGGAGGTAATAGGAGAAACGCCCTTCCCACAGACCCGTTATCAATTCGTCGCTCTGGCACTCGAACGCGGTTGGATCCGCCGCGACGATGCCAATCTGCACCAGGTTGGAGCGGTCTTTTACGCAATGGTTGAAGAACTTCAACGACTGACCGTTCAGTTTCGGTTATGGAGAGAGGCCCAGGAAGCGCCCACTCTGGATCCGGCTGCCCTGCAACAGATTCAGGAGAACGCCATTTTCAGCGCTGGAGTTCTCGGGCATTGGATCACGGATGCTTCACAGCCGCTTCACACAACCGTGCACTCCGACGATTGGGATCCGCGTTATCCCAATCCCAAGAACTACCAGTCCAAGCAGATTCACGGTCGCTTTGAAACCGTCTATGTCGACCAAAAGTTAACGGAGGCAGACATTGCCGGCAGGCTGTCACCACTGCGACTGCTGGATGACTGGCGGTCGGAGGCGGAGGCGCACATTCGCAGGGCTTTCTCTCACTTTGAGGCGGTCTACGTCCTTAGACCAGCGAGGCACCTTCGGAACCGGTAACGAGCCTGTTGAAGCCCACGGCTTCACCGCAGACCGTTTGGCAGAAGGCGCATCTATGCTCCGAGATGCGTGGTATTCGGCTTGGCGGAAATCCGAGCAGGAACTATTGGAAACCCCCGTTCTCTATCGAGGGTCGAAGGGGAAAACGGTTCTCGATCTCCTCACTTCGGTTAAGCGAGTGGAGTTGGGCCAGGATGTCGGTAAGCCTGTGATAGCGATCGGAGCAACGTCGCAATGGTCAGCGAGGCAGGTCTTGGCGGCTTTTTGTCAATGGTAAGCCTGGTGACAAGGCGCCAGCCCGCTATGTGACTGGAGAATTCGATGTCATCGAGTGGCGGTTCGTTCCGGATTAGCCGCCGGAGATCCGTAGTGCTGCATCCCCAAAGAGGCCGATGTCAGATTGCGGGGACGGACGGATACCGGACAGGCTGAAAGGTGGGAGAGCTGCGGAAGGCCGGCGACGTTGGAGAAAGAGGCTCGCTTTGCTGGGTGAGAAAAAAGAAGAGGCTGGTCGCTCAGCCTCTTCTTGGGTAGATGCTTTGTGCGCGGTGTGTTACTTGTTCTCTACCACGATGTTTTGCGCAATCGAGAATACGCCTGGAACGCCGTGCGCTTTGATGTTGGCGATGTTCTTGTCCATCTCGCTGGCTGCGATTCCCTCCAAAGTGACATGCCCGTTCTTCACGATAATGTGAATGGAAGGCACTGGTTGCAAGCCGTAGCGAAATAAAGCATCGGATCCGTAGATAGCGCGATAAACGCCCAGACGGATGCGATCATCGTTGGGCGAAAGCGGTAGTACTTCGATGTTGTTGACTACGGCGCTGACGCCTTCGATCTGCTCGACGACTCGAGCAGCATCAGACTTGAGGGTAGGGCGGCGAACCTGCCCAAGCAGTTCGACGCGATCGTCCTCGACCCTGTAGGTAATGTTATCGAAAACGCCGTAGTATGGCAGCATCACCAGTTCGTGCCGTACCTTTCTCTGGAGCCATTCAGTTGTCTTGACGGCGTCATTGGCGGTCTGCCGTTTCATTGTGGGCGGCAATTCCGACGTCTTAGCCCAGCCTGCACTAGGTGAAAAGGCCAGGATTGCCGCAACAAAAGCGAATGCGAGAAAGGCTGTTCGAGTACGTTGTTTCATGGGTCCTCCATCATGTTGAGTGGATGGCTCGGTCGGTGCATGGCCTTGCCTGTGCCGGCAGCGCCTTTGCCCGCTGGCGCCATCCCATTTCACGGTTGAGTTTGAGTCTTGCAGGGCTTGGCGGGTTGCCTGGCGCTGCCCGAGCCTCCCAATCAGAATACGTGTGAAACGGCCGAATGGATGATTGGGGCGTATGAGTGGGTTGTTTGACTCCGTCACAGGCTCGCGCCGGCTGCTGAGCTTTGAAGTCTGCTCAGGCATGAAAGTGACTGAAAGAGAGGAATGCATGAACCGTGTCCCTATTACCGGCACCATGAAACTATTGTCCTGCGCCCTGGCATGGACCTTCCTGGGCAACTCGATGCATGGCCAGACCACGCCGCGGTATGTCGATGTGCACATCCATTTCGATGAGCGCGCGAGCTTCTTCGAGGACCTCGTCCGCGTCTACCGCCAACAAAAGGCGGTGGCGTGCCTTTCGGCAACACGGGAGCATTTTGGCAAGCTCAAAGCCGCAGCTACTGAGTACCGCGACGTGGTTGTGCCTTTTCTTTGGATCGATCTGGATGACGCCGACGTGGTTGACCAGATCGACCGGGCACAGGAGGCCGGGTTTAAGGGGTTAAAGATTCACAGCCCGCTGAAGAACTATGATGATCCCAGCTACTTTCCGGCTTTTGCTCGGGCGGAGCGCTATCGCCTGGTAACGTTGCTGCATACGGGCATCAGCTCCCGACCGGCTGACAAGGTTCCGAGACTAAAAGGATCTTCGGCTCGCATGCGTCCGATGTACCTGGATACATTGGCTCGAGCCTTTCCGGAACTGACGCTCGTAGGAGCCCACCTGGGCAATCCATGGTATGACGAAGCTGCCGAAGCAGCACGCTGGAACCCCAACCTTTATTTCGATCTGACCGGGTCTTCGCTGATCAAGAAGAAGGATGAACTGGTGGTCTTCCGGAAGTATTTCTGGTGGGGGCCGGGCAGTCAGGCACACATGCCCGAAAACACGCCTCATGCCTTCGAGAAACTTGTCTTCGGTACAGACCAGGACCCGCTGAAGCTCGAAGAAAACATCGCGCGCTATAACCAACTCTTCGACGCTTGCCAGGTGCCGGAACCCGTGCGACGGAAAGTGTTTGCAGAAACACTCCTGAAGCTGCTAGAGGAAGCCAACAAGGGGGCTGGCCGGAGGTGAAATAGGCGCAGACCCAATGGATCGCGCCTTCGGGAGGCAGGATCTCCAGCAGTGTCCCATCGACGTAATCGAGATCAGATACCCAGAGCACTTCAGCGATCTTTATTCCACGGTCCCACCAGATACTGCTGGGCGCGAGCGTGCAGAGTAAACGCTGCTAGCCCCGCGGCATCATGGCAAGACCGCCCGAACTCGACGGAACGCTGGGATTGGGAGTTCAAGGAATGGTGAAGAATGATCCCTCCTCTTCCAAGTTGGATTTTGTCTGGACTTTGAAAAATCGATGTGTTACAAACCGCATCGGATTTCAACAACGACAAGAAACGAGATCGATCCTAGCGATCTACTGCAAACTTCGGGTTCGGCATCTTTCTCAAGCCTCGTTGACTAAATTCCAGACACCAACCGAGTCATTTCAGTCGTGACAGTTGCTTCCGTTGTAGTTCTGGCGCTGTCACAATCTGGGTGAGCTATGGACTTCTTGAAGCTAATCTGGATCATCCCGCTGTTTCCCGCCGCTGGCGCCGTCATCATTGGCCTGCTTGGAAAGAAACTCCCGAAACGAGTGATCGATATCGTCGCCTGTGGGTTGGTGGGCATCGCGCTTCTGTTTTCGATTGGCGCAGTTAACCAACTGCTTCAGCTGCCTGCACACGAACGGCACTTCGAGGTCGACGTCTTTACCTGGATTCCGGCTGGCATGGGCGAACTGAGCTCAGGAAGTCTGGCACCATTCCTGATCCCGTGGGGATTCCAGCTCGACCCGCTTTCCGCCGTCATGATCCTGGTGGTCACCGGGATAGGCTTCTTGATCCATATTTATTCCACCGGCTACATGGCGCATGAAGCAGGTTACTACCGGTTCTTCTCTTATCTGAACCTGTTCATGTTTTCCATGCTCATGCTGGTGCTGGCCAATAATTTTCTGCTGATGTTCGTAGGATGGGAAGGTGTGGGGCTCTGTTCCTATCTGCTGATTGGGTTTTACTTCTACAAGAAAAGCGCCAGTGATGCCGGCAAGAAGGCGTTCATCGTCAACCGCGTGGGCGACTACGGCTTCATGCTGGGCCTGTTCCTGATCTTCACGACCTTTGGTTCCCTCGATTTTTCCTCCGTCTTTGAAAAAGTGAGGAGCCAAGCCGCCAACGGCAGCCTGGTAACGGGAGACGCCATTGTTACAGCGATCTGCGTTCTGCTGTTTATCGGAGCGACGGGGAAATCGGCGCAGGTACCGCTGTATGTTTGGCTGCCGGACGCGATGGAAGGTCCGACACCGGTTAGTGCGCTGATTCACGCCGCCACCATGGTGACCGCCGGGGTCTATATGGTGGCGCGCTGCAACGCGCTGTTTCTGCTGTCGCCGACCGCCATGCTGATCGTGGCCGTGGTGGGGGCGTTGACGGCCATCATGGCGGCGTCGATTGGGTTGGTGCAAAACGACATCAAGCGGATTCTGGCGTACTCGACGGTCAGCCAGCTGGGGTATATGTTTCTGGGCTGTGGGGTGGGAGCGTTTGGAGCCGGGATCTTTCACCTGATGACGCATGCGTTTTTCAAGGCGCTATTGTTTTTGGGGTCGGGCAGTGTGATCCATGCCTTAGGCGGGGAGCAGGACATTCGCAAGATGGGGGGGTTGAAAGACAAGATTGGGACGACGTGGGGGACGATGCTGGTGGGGACGGTGGCGATCGCGGGGTTTCCGCCGCTGGCGGGATTTTTCAGCAAGGACGAGATCCTGTGGCAGGCCTATGCGAGCGAGCGCGGACACTGGCTGCTCTGGCTGGTGGGGGCGGTGACGGCCGGGATGACGGCGTTTTACATGTTCCGGATGCTGTTTCTGACCTTTTACGGGAAGTCGCGGATGTCGCAGGAGGTGGAGCAGCATGTGCATGAATCGCCGGGGAGCATGACGGTGCCATTGATGGTGTTGGCGGCGGGGTCGGTGGTAGCCGGTTGGGTGGGGATACCGCATGTGATCGGGCAGTATCTGGGGCACCTGCCGAATGCGTTGGAACATTTTCTGGAGCCGGTGTTTGAGCATCCGGTGAAGCTGGGAGCAGGACACGGGATCGGAGGCGGTCGAGTGGGGGTTGATGGGGCTGTCGGTGGGAGTAGCGCTGGCGGGGATACTGCTGGCGCGGCAATTCTACCTGCGGAACCCGGCACTGCCGGAGCGCCTGATGAACCGGTTCCGCGGTTTGTATATCACGTTGCTGAACAAATACTGGGTGGATGAGATTTACGACACGCTGTTCGTGAATCGGGCGAAGGGACTGGGTACATTTCTGGCACGTTTTGACCTAAACGTCATCGATGGCGGCGTCAACGGCTCGGCTTGGCTGACGCGGCTGACGGCTTCGATCTCTGGGTTCCTGGACTACTGGGTTGTTGACTTCGCGGTGCGCCGGTCGGACCTGTTCTATTACCTGAGCTACCCGTTACGGCGCTTGCAGACTGGCATCATTCAGAACTATGCCGCGTTCACCGTGGCTGGAATTCTATTGATCGTCACCTATTTCTTCATGCGATAGGAACCGCGAAGGCGCGAAGCTCAAACCGCAGAGACACTGAGACGCAAAGAAAATTGTTGCAGGAAGTCTCCGTGTTTGCTTCATGGCAGAAAGGCTAGTCCGTGTCTATCGGGTTCATCTGCGTCCCGATTCTTTCTTACGTCTCGGTGAATCTGCGGTTGATGAATTCTTAAGGAGCCTTAAGACATGTTCCAAAGCCATCTCTTGTCTGTGGTTGCCTACACTCCGCTGGTGGGCGCCATTCTGCTGCTGTTTGTCAACAAGGAACACAAGAACTTTATCCGCTGGTTTGCGAACATCGTGGGAGCGGCCGGGTTTCTGGTGTCGCTGCCGTTGCTGTTCCAGTTTGACCTCAATGCGGAAGGGATGCAGTTTGTCGAGCGGCATTCCTGGATTCCATCCATCGGCGTAGACTACCACTTCGGCATTGACGGCATCAGTCTGCTGCTCATCATCCTGACCACGGGCCTGGGGTTCCTGTCGATCCTTTCCTCCTGGACGGCAATCGAGGAACGCGTGAAGGAATACTACATCTTTATGTTGCTGCTGCAGACCGGGATGCTCGGTGTGTTCATGGCCATGGACTTCTTTCTGTTTTATGTGTTCTGGGAAGTCATGCTGGTCCCGATGTACTTCCTCATTGGTGTCTGGGGTGGGCCCAGAAAGCTGTATGCGGCCATCAAGTTCTTCCTCTATACGTTGCTGGGTTCAGTCCTGATGCTGCTTGGCATTTTGGCGCTGTACTTCTACAACCACAAGGTCACGGGTGTCTTGACCTTCAGTGTTCCTGAACTTCAGAAACTTCAACTGCCCTGGGAATACCAGTTCTGGCTCTTCCTGGCGTTCTTTGCCAGTTTCGCCATCAAGGTGCCGATGTTTCCGTTCCACACGTGGCTGCCCGATGCTCACGTCGAGGCGCCCACTGCCGGGTCTGTCATCCTGGCGGGTGTGCTGCTGAAAATGGGGACGTATGGATTTGTACGGTTCAGCTTGCCTATGTTTCCTGATGCTGTGAAAGACACGGCGTCGTTGAATCTTTCCTATCTGACCTTTGGACTGGTGAACCACCAGTTTGGACTGTTGCACTTGATGGCTTTCCTCTCGATTGTCGGCATCATTTACGGTGCTCTGGTCGCCATGATGCAGAAGGATGCAAAGAAACTCGTGGCCTATTCTTCCGTCAGTCACCTGGGCTTCTGTATGCTGGGCTTGTTCGCACTGAATCCCAACGGCATCAACGGCAGCATCATTCAGCAGATCAACCATGGTATTTCCACCGGAGCGCTGTTCTTGATTGTCGGCATCGTCTACGAGCGGCGGCACACACGTGACATTGCAGAATACGGCGGGCTATCTCACGTCATGCCCATTTACGCGACCATCTTCCTGATCATCACCATGTCGTCGATTGGGTTGCCGCTGCTGAACGGCTTCATCGGCGAGTTTACCATTCTGGCAGGCGCCTTCCAGCGCAAGATTAGCTGGGGCGTGTGGGGATGCATGGGGATCGTTTTGGGGGCCGCCTACATGCTTTGGCTGTATCAGCGGATGATGTTTGGACAGATCACAAACCCGAAGAACGAGAAACTGAAAGACCTGAATTTCAGAGAATTCGCCACGCTAATTCCCCTTGTGGTTATGGCATTCTGGATCGGGATTTATCCGAAACCGTTTTTCCGCATTATCGAGAAACCTGTGAACCAGATCGTGGAAAAAGTTCAGCCCGGATTCTTTTCAAGACCGCAACAAGCGCTCGAAAGCCGACAATTGTCGATTGGAAAAGCACAATCGCGGAATGCGGATATCCGATTGCGGAATTAAACGAGTGCGGAATGCGGAGTGCGGAAGATGGAATCCGGGTGGAAACTTACCGGTTAGATCGAGTCGTCTTGATCGAAGAAATGGCGATTGAGAAAGTCGTTAGCTTCCGAAATCAAGTTCCAGAAGTGTTCATCTCCATCCAATAGATGGACTCGTCACACTCCTCTTCCACGATACCCAGCTTGGCGATGAAGTCAGATCTTGCGCGGCACGCTGCTCTGTAATTCGCCCCGACAGAGGTTGGAACACTTGATGAGCTGTCGGCTAATGACGGATGTAACAACGGAGCCGGGCAAGGCCTCGACAACAGCCAGACGAAAGGGCTTTGTCCGGTCCCTGAGGTCACTGTTATCCGTGCCGCACTCCACCTTGGTTACTTTGGAATCTCAGGCCCCTCCAGTCCCCATTTCTCCCCTCCGCATTCCCCATTCCGCATTCCGCAATGCCCTCATCCTTTCGGCTCCGTCAGCTTCAGTGTATAGCTAGCCGTGTCTGCTTGCTTAATGTGGACGAACTGGATCCCCTTTTCAGGGTAGTTCCATAAGGTCGTATTTCGCTCCGGCTGAGACTCGACGGGATTCTCGCCAAACGAGCTCTTCAACAGATCGAGCTTGCCGTGGGCTAACAGGTCGGAAAGCCGGCCCTTGGCTTGCTTGTAGTAATTCGTGTTAACGTAGATGGCGCTCACCTTCCCGGTGAACCGGTCAAACTCGAGATAGATGCCATGATTGCGGTAAGCGCTCCGATAGTGTCGGGGCAGCGTTTCGGTTTTGATCGGATTCCCGAGCAGTTTGTCCACGTCGCGCGTGCGATCGCCTAGCTTTACTCCCTCCACGCTGATATTCCGGCTCGTGATTTCGGGCACCTTAGTGATGTCTTCTTTGGTCAGATCATAGACCACGGCTGGCTGCTTGGGGTCCACGGGCTTGACGTCTGTCGGCGCGGACGGCGTCCCTGATTTCGAGGACTCAGTACAGCTTGAGAACACGATAGAGACCACTACGGCGGACAAGGTCAGAAGAAGCTTCCTGATCATGGAATCCTCCTGGTTTGTCAAGATGAAAGGCGACCGGTAAAATAAGGACTAGTCGGCGGGTTGCGACGCGAAGGGCAGTTTTGGAGCGCCACCTCTGCGTTGCTGGGTCCCGATGCCTCTCTGGAATGAGGCTATCCTAACGAAAGCGAGTCGAGAATTCACCACAAAAACGATGCTTGGCCCTAAATACAAGAACCTGGGAGATCTGCTTTCCGTTGGCATCATGTTCCCAGCCTGCATCGGGATCGGGTATGGCATTGGCTATTTTTTGGATCAATGGATGGGCAGGCGAATGACGTTTAAGACCATCTTCCTGCTCTTTGGCATCGCTGCCGCGTTCGTCAATTTCTTCAGGGTGGTTCGTCGCCTGGAGCGCGAGGACGATGGCTCCCACTAGCCAGGATATCCTGACCGATTCTTACTATCAGAACCTCGGAAGGCGATTGACACGGGTCAGCCTGGTTCTGACCCTGGGCGTCGTCATCACAGCAAGTCTCCTCTCTTCCTGGAAGTTCGTTGTCAGCTTTCTCCTCGGAGCGATCATTTCATACCTCAACTTCTCTTGGATGAAGCAGGGGATCGACCGGCTTGTTTCGAACTTCAGCGACACGACGACTCCGCTTCCACACAGCACGGGAGCGACAGCTTCGAGCCGCAGGCGATGGGGTCCCCTGGCTAGACAGGCCTTGAATCAATTCTCGGTCAGCGAGTTCCCTTCAACGCAGTTCGGGTCTTCACGGGACCGTGCCCGCCCCTCGCTGCACAATGTTATCTTCAAGTATTTCTTAAGGTACGGCTTGATAGGAGTCACCCTGTATGCTATAGTCCGCTTCCGATTTTTCGACGCCAAGGGTGTGATTCTTGGCCTTCTTCTGTTTGTGGCAGCTGTCCTTTTCGAATGTATCTACCTCGTCATCAAGACTCTCTTAGAGGAACGGGATGGAAGAACATAGCTTTCTCATCGCAGAACAGGCAAACCGGATCTTCGGTCCGATTGTTGCCCCGTTGAAGCACTCCTTCTGTTCTGCGGTGTACGGGCTTTTCGGCAAGCAGTATGTCGCTGCTGAAAAGATCATTCCCGACCATGTCGTTTTCGCCGTTATCATCTTTGCCTTCTGCTGTACCTTTTTCCCCCTGGTTCGTCGTTCCTTTTCGATGGAGAATCCAGGCAAACTCCAGCATGTACTGGAAGTGGTGGTGGAGTTCCTGAACAGCCAGCTTGAAGAAATCATCGGCCACGGTGGGAAGAAGTATTTGCCGATGATTGCCACCATTGGAATCTTCATCTTTCTAATGAACATCGTCGGCTTGGTCCCAGGGTTCATGCCTCCCACCAGCAACGTCAATGTCACGGCGGGTTGTGCGATTGTGGTCTTCCTTTACTACAACTATCTGGGTATGCGGAAGCAGGGGCTCTTAGGCTATCTGAAGCATTTTTGTGGTCCGGTTGCCTGGATGGCGCCGCTGATGATTCCAATCGAGATCATTAGTCATCTAGCCCGTCCGTTCTCCCTGACTGTGCGCTTGTTTGCCAACATCTATGGTGAAGAATTGATCATTATGGTGTTCTTTGGACTGCTGCCGCTGATCCTGCCCTTACCTATTATGGGCTTGGCGATCTTCACCAGCTTCCTTCAGGCCTTCATTTTCATGGTGTTGACCATGATTTACGTGGCCGGCGCCGTTGCCGAAGAACATTAGATCAGTGGTGAGAAATTGTGAGAAATGAGTCATGAGTGACGAGTGATGATTAAGGAGTGATGAGTGGGTCTCCAGAGCCACTCGACAAGACGCATTACTTCTTGAGGTCATCGCTGAACCCTCACTCATCACTCATGACTTATGACGCTTTCTTGTCTCATGTGTGAGCTCGGGATGCACGAGGGGTTCCCGGGAACCACCTCCGTGAGGCAATTCATAGCAATCCGCAGCAAAAGCGGATTGATCTCAATTGAAAGGAGAAAACCATGAACCGGTTTTCTGTTATTGTCTTACTGATTGTAGTTGGCTTGTTGGTGGCCTCGCCGCTGTTCGCGCAAGAACCGAGTGCCGCCGGAGGGCCTGTTCAGTGGAATGTGCTCACGGCAGGCTTTGCGATGGCGATTGCTTCTTCGATGTGTGCATTGGCTCAGGGCAAGGCAATCTCGGCAGCTTGCGAAGGCTTGGCGCGTAATCCTGGAGCAGCACCCGCGATCCGATTTGCACTGCTATTAGGTCTAGTGCTCATCGAGTCGCTCGCTCTATATACTCTCCTGATCATTTTCTTGAAGACCTAATCAGGCTTCTTGATTATCGAGCCGTCCCTGGAGATACCCGGCTGCAAAGCTCTCTTGCGCCGGGTATTTTTTGCCCTCCCGCTATCTTGCTCGTCGCTCTCCGGCGGGCTGTTTCTCGGCCATACAGACTCTTACTCAGCCTTGAACTTTTTCGGTACTCCTTTCTCCCCAATCTGAACGGTGTATTCCTTTCCACCGGGGGCGATGGAGGCCTTGATGAACTCGCCTTTGCAGTTCTCCTCCCAATTGGCGACGCTAGCCTTGTCCGTATTCTCAGCCTCACTCGTCTCGAATGTTGCGATGCAGTTGATAGGCTGCCTTCAGGCTTGGCAGGCTCTTCAACAGCGCCACGCTGTCCGGATGGCCGCCTTTCTTGGGCCCGTTGCACATCACGCTCACCGTGGGCTGAACGGCTTTCACCAACACCGGATTGTTGCTGATGTTCATGCCATGATGAGTGACCATGTAAAGGTCCACTTGGCCCAGGACGTTGTTCGGACAAACCAGCTTGTGCTCGATATTCCAGGTCAAGTCGCCTAGGTTCAGGAACTCAAAGTCGCCGAAGGAAACCAACAGCCCGATACTCTTCGCATTGTCCGACTTGTCTTCGTCCTGGAGAGGAGCATCCTTGCAAAAGGGGTTTGGGCCCGCTCCAGGACCCACCGGCTTGGAAATGACCTGCCCATCGGAAACGACGCACATCACCCTAAGCGAAGTGCTTCCTGACTTGAATGGGATGGTGTGCCCGGCTTTGAGAATCTGCCGCTTGCCTTCGGAAGCCTTCTGGTAGTCGGGGTAAAGCTTGCTTGTCGTATTCCTGCCCTTCCTGCATGACAGCGTGGTCGTAGAATTTGTCAATCGGAATGAGCCCGACGAGCTGACTGATAGAGCCAAAGTGGTCGGTGTGGAAGTGGCTGGCGACAAAGTAGTCGATCTTCTTGAGACCTGCGATACGCCTGGCTACGTCGTGAATACGCTTGGCGTCGCGCAAGTCGTCGCGCTTCCAGCCACAGTCCATCAGCAGCGATTCTCCTTCCGAAGTAACGATCAGGGTCGCGGCTCCACCTTCGACGTCGACGAAATAAATGTCGAGACCCTTCGGCGGCAGCTGCGTGCGCCGGCCGGAAAGCGGCGAGTGTGAAGGTCAGGGCGGTTGCGAGTTGGAGCGCTCTTATCGTGATGACGACAGTTCTTCTTGTCATAGGTCTCCTTTGCAGGCTTGAGGACTTGAGGTGTGAGGCTTGAGACTTGAGGCGTGCTCGAGCCGCAGCATTAGACCTTGCGGGTTCTGAGTAACATCCTTGAAATGCCCGATGCGCAAGGCACAACGCAATCTTCATGATCGCCCGATGAGCCTCAAGCCTCAAGTCTCAAGTCTCTAGCCTGAACCTTCCAACTCTCTCTCCATTGCGGCAAAGAATTGAGAAATGGTCTGCTTGGCAAAGCCTTGAATCATGCGTTGGCCAACGCTGGCGATGAGGCCTCCGATTTGTACATCACCGTGGTAGATCACCTTCGTTGGCTGCGTGGAGTCGTCGAGGGTGATGACTCCGTCGCCCTTGAGAAAGCCGATAGCCCCTTTACCCTCGACCACTAGTCGGTATTGCTTTTCAGGGTCGATCATTTCCATCCGGATGTGGCTGCCGAACGTTCCTTTCATCGCACCGATGCCGATCTTTAGCGTGGCCTCGTACAGGTTTTCTCCCACAGCTTCCATTTTCTCGCAGCCAGGAAGGCATTTGGCGATAATCGTTGGGTCGGTGAGATATTTCCAGACTCGCTCGCGAGGAGCGTTCATCAGGTGGGAGCCTTCGATTTTCAAGCGGATCTCCTGAGAATCCCTTACCCTAGCAAAGGGGGGACAGGAAACGAAGCCTTCAGAGGTTGTGACTGGGGTAGCTGTGATCTAGAGAACCCCGATAGCTCTGCCGAGAGCACCGTCCTTACTTGCCAAGGAAGACAATAGCGGAGTAGCGCTGTCAAATGAGGGATGACATTACTTCACTTTGGCTAAGGCGGCTTCGAGAGCGCGTTTCGTGTAAACGCCTGCGAGATGGGAACGATATTCCGACGAGGCGTGCAGGTCGGACAAAGCATCGAGTCCCTCGGACGCCTTTCGGGCGGCCGTCGCAATCACCGCCGAGTCGAGCTTTTTGCCCTTGAGTGCGTCTTCCACCACCCGGGCTCGGTACGGTTTCGACGCCACGCCGGTAATGCCAATACCAACCTCCCGACAGACCTGTGAGGCATCGACCGTAAGACGCACAGCCACACCCACGATCGCAAAACCCGAAGCCTTTTGGCGCATTTTCAGATAAGTGCCGCCGGTCCGTGGCGGCAACTGGGGAATGCGGATCTCGGTAAGAAGTTCATTGGGCTTGAGAGCAGTTGTGAGCATGTCAACAAAGAAATCTTGAGCTTTGAGAACACGCTCTCCAGCGGGACCAACCAGCTTCAATTCAGCATCCAGAGCCAGGATGGCGGCTGGCCAATCCGCGGCCGGATCCGCATGGACGAGGCTGCCGCCAATGGTACCGCGGTTTCGAACCTGCACATCGCCGATAGCGGCTGCCGTTTCGGAAAGCAGCGGGCATTTCTCTTTCAGCAAAGCAGATGACTCCAGGGAATGGTGAGTCGCCAAAGCGCCAATCAGGAGCTTGGCGCCTTCCTCCTTGATAGAAGACAAGGCGGAGATACGCCCGATGTCGACGATGTACTTCGGCGTCGCCAGCCGCAGCTTCATCTGCGGAAGGAGACTGTGGCCACCGGCCAGAACCTTGGCCTCGTCCGGAAACTTGGAGAGCAGTCCTAAAGCTTCCTGCACTGTCTTGGGAGCGAAGTATTCAAAGCTACTGGGAATCATGAATAATTCTCCTTGACGGAAAGCCTCACGAAAGTGACATCAATTTGTACCGCTCGGGCGAGGTGGAGTCCCAAGATGCCAACCACCCGCGGCTCGCGAAACGCGCCCGTGGTTACCTTGGAAAGGGAAATGCCGCCGAGGAGTATGCACAAATTTCTCATTGCCGCGCAATCCGGCTACCTCGGCGCTCCAGCCTGAATCGCCTTCCAGACTTTTTCAGACTTTAAGTGGCATATCAATGTGTCTCACACCAAAGGGAGCCAGCGCGTCGACGACAGCGTTGACGATGGCCGGCGTCGAACCGATGGTGCCGGCTTCGCCTACACCCTTAACTCCAAGTGGATTTACCGGCGAAGGAGTTTCCGTCTTGTCGAGCTCGAACCACGGAAGATCCGTGGCCTTGGGAATCGCGTAGTCCATCAAAGTGCCTGTGATGAGCTGACCCGACTCATCGTACACGGCCTCCTCGAGGAGGGCTTGACCGAGTCCCTGAGCGATGCCGCCATGGACCTGGCCGTGAACGGTGAGCGGATTGATAATCCGCCCGCAGTCATCCACTCCCACGTAGCGCTTGAACTGGATCTCTCCAGTTTCGGGATCCACTTCCACGACGGCGATGTGAGCGCCGAACGGGAAGGTGTAGTTCGAAGGCTCGAAGAACGCAGTGGCTTCCAGCCCCGGCTCAAAGCCCGAGGGGATCGACTTCGCATGGTAGGCTGACTGGGCGAGATCAAAGAAAGACAGAGCTTTCGAAGCATCGGCCTTTGAGACAACACGCCCGCTTTCTAGCGTGAAGTTAGGATCGGTTTTCAAAAGATGAGCCGCGAGCTTGCCCATCTTCTCCTTCAATTTCTGGAGCGCCATATAGACGGCTGTGCCACCCACGGCGGTTGCCCGGCTGCCAAACGTCCCGATACCGTACTGAACGGTTCCCGTATCGCCGTGCTGAACGATGATGTCGTCGAAGTCGACGCCCAATTCATCTGCTGCAATCTGGGAGAAAGTCGTTTCCTGGCCTTGGCCGTGGGGTGAACAACCGGTCAGGATCGTGACTTTCCCGGTGGGCTCCACGCGCACGGTAGCGCTTTCCCAACCTCCTGCAGGCATGCCGGAAGACGGACCCATCGCACAGATTTCCACATAAGTCGAGATGCCGATGCCCAGATACTTGCCTTGAGCTCGCAGCTTGCCCTGTTCTTCGCGCAACTGCTTGTAGTTGACAATGTCGAGGGCTTTCTGAAAGCAAGCTTCGTAGTTGGCGCTGTCGTAAGTGAGGCCCGTCGGCGTACTGTAGGGGAACTGGTTAGATGGGACGAAATTCCTGCGCCGCACGTCGACTGGATCTAACTTCAGCTCCGCTGCCACCAGATCCATAACACGTTCGATGAGATAGGTGGCTTCCGGCCGGCCGGCGCCGCGGTAAGCGTCCGTTGCCATCTTGTTCGTAAAGACACCAATGGTTTCGATGGATACGTTCGGGAATCGATAACAACCGGCGATCATCGCGCCCGTCAATCCCGGAATCAGTGGCGTGAGCAGCTGATGGTAGGCTCCAAGATCGGCCACGACTCGCAGTTTCAGTCCGAGAATGGTTCCGTCTTTCTTGACGGCGATCTCGACGTCATCAATCTGGTCGCGGCCATGTATCGTGGTGAGAAAGTTCTCGCGACGTCCCTCAATCCACTTCAGTGGCCGTCCAAGCTTCATTGCCAGGAAGCCGAGCAAGGCCTCCTCGCGATAGACGTTCAACTTACTGCCGAAAGCGCCGCCAACTTCCGGCACAATCACGCGCACGTGGTTCTCCGGCAAGTTCAGCATGACGGCGACCTGAGTTCGAAGGAGGTGAGGAATCTGGGAAGAGGACCACAGGGTGAGGAAGTTGTCGCCCCGCTGGTACTGCGCAACGACACCTCGGGTTTCCATGGCGACTGGAATCAATCGCTGGTTGAGCATGCGCTGTTTGATGATTGGAACCTCAGCCGAGTTGAACGCCTTCTCCACGTCGCCGCCTGCGGATTGTGTTCTGAAAGCGACGTTGTCCTTCCATTCCTCATGAATGACGGTCGACCCGGGCTCAAGGGCCTCCAGTGGGTCGACCACCGCAGGGAGTGGTTCATAATCGACTTCGATGAGATCAGCAGCATCGGCAGCAATGTATCGATCCTGAGCCACCACCGCAGCCACAGATTCGCCGACGTAGCGAACTCTTCCGATGGCGAGAACCGGATGCTTCGGAATCTTCAAATCGGGTATTTGGGCGGCACAGGGCACAGAACCCACTTTGTCCTGCACGTCCTGGGCTGTGAACACCGCGACGACTCCGGGTAACTTCAGAGCGGCCGCGGCATCGATGCGTTTCAGCTGGGCGTGCGCATGCGGGCTGCGAACGATGGCCACGTGCAGCATGGCGTGGAGCCTCACGTCGTCCACATACGTGGACATGCCCCGGATCAGGCGCGGATCTTCCTTCCGCTTGGTTCGAGCCCCGACGTATTTTGGCATGGCTTTGCTTCCTCGCTGAATCCTTGGATTTAGGTCGTGTTAAATCGGAAGAGCATTCCCATTAAGAAACCGAAGCGATGAGACGGGGGTCAACGAAGTGCAGAAGCCAGCCGTCGCAATTGCTCCTTCCCTGTTCCACTCCTCATCGGGCCCATTTAGCGCTGCTTCGCCGCGTACTGGATTGCCTGTACGATGTGCTGGTACCCCGTGCACCGGCAGAGGTTTCCTTCAATTCCGTGACGAATCTCGTCCACTGTGGGATTCGGATTCTGCTGGAGCAACTGGGCGCCTGCCATGATCATTCCCGGAGTACAGAAGCCGCACTGCAGGCCGTGTTCTTCCCAGAAACCTTCCTGAACTGCGTGGAGTCTGTCTCCTTGGGACAATCCTTCGATAGTGGTGATTTCCGTCCCATCAGCCTGGACAGCCAGTACCGTGCATGATTTCACGGCTGCGCCATCCATCAGAACCGTACAGGCGCCGCAGAGCGTCGTTTCGCAGCCGATATGGGTACCTGTAAGGTTCAACGTCTCGCGCAGATAATGCACCAGCAAAGTGCGGGGCTCCACCTCTGAAACGTGTTCGACACCATTGACCCTGAGATCAATCTTCATCACACAATCCTCCGCCCCCAGTCCCCAGCTAGTCGATTCTGTTTCCGAGAGAGTCACTTCAAATCGCGAGGACCAAGACAAAATCTATGTTTTGATGACGGATACGATAACACACCTGAAAACGTTTTATCATAATTCTTTTGCCGGATGGCGACGCGACAGCAATTCTCAGAGGTCATGACAGAAGATCGACGCGATAGGAAAACGGCTCGCATCGCATGCTCTTCAGTCGGCGGGAGCGCCCTCTAGACGAGGCTGAACGAGCAGACAGAGACTCACCCATGATCAGACGTGGCATGGGAAGACAGGAGAGGTTGTGAGCCTCTCCCTCCTCGATCACCCCCAAACGCTAACCCCCGCTGACAGGGCTCTCAAAACCGCAACGAACGCGAAGCCTGACTCTTCATAGATTCGCGTTGTTCGTCTCTTTCCGTGTGTCAGTCTATGACGGACGACCTTCCCGTTGCCCACCGGCTCTTTGCTTCAGGACCAGCTTCAAATCCAGGTTGCGGATCAGCCGATGCAGATAGTTTGGATGCAAGCCGAGAAGATGGGCGGTCTCCGTGTAGCTGCCGCCGGCACTCTCGAATGCCTTGATGATGGTCTGCTTCTTGGTTTCATTGATGATCTCGTGATACTTGGCTAAAGGCACACCGGTGCCGGACTCCTTTTCCAGCACTGCTTCAGGCAGATCCTCGGGAAGCACCAGCTGCGACGACCCCAGCACGACGGCGTGTTCGATGGCGTTCTCAAGCTCACGGACATTCCCTGGCCAATCGTAATGGACGAGCAGAGCCCGGACCTCAGGCGCGAGCCCGGTAACACGGCGGCCAGACTTCTTGCTGTACTTCTCAATGAAGTAACTTGCCAGCAGGGGAATGTCCTGGGGTCGCTCGCGTAGCGGAGGCATTGTCAGAGAGACTACGTTGAGCCGGAAATAGAGGTCCTGCCGGAAAGTGCCCTGCCTGAGGGCTTCTTCCAGGTTCTTGTTCGTAGCGGCGACAATGCGAACATCGACAGCAATGGGACGTGTGCCACCTACCCGGTCGAACTCGCGTTCCTGCAACACCCGGAGCAATTTGGCTTCTAGTGCCGGCGCCAGCTCTGCTACTTCGTCCAGGAAGACAGTTCCTCCGTCTGCGACTTCCAGTTTGCCCTTCTTCTGAGTCAAAGCATTCGTGAAGGCGCCCTTTTCGTAGCCAAACAGCTCGCTTTCCAAAAGCGACTCCGTCAGCGCAGCGCAGTTGATGGCCATGAAAGGCTTGTCGCGCCGCGGGCTGTTCTGATGAATCGCCCGAGCCACCAGCTCTTTGCCAGTCCCGCTCTCACCACGAATCAGGACGGTGGAGTCGCGGGGAGCGGCTCGGGCGATGAACTGGAACACCTCCTGCATGCGTGGACTTTCTCCAACCATGTTGTGCTGAAGGTTGATCTCATCCTGCAAACGCCGGTTTTCAAAGTGGAGGGCCTGAAAATGTCTGGCGTTCTCCAAGCCCACCGCGGCCATGCCGGCAATTGCCGTGAGCAGTTGAAGGTGATCTTCGTCAAAGCGCGTTGCCGGATCACGCGTCACCAGGTAAATCAGTCCAACGATTTTGTCGTAGAGCAAGAGCGGAACGGCCATCAGTGAACGGATCTGGGACACGATCAGGCTTTGCGCGTCCTTTAGCGCGGGCTCCTGCAAGATGTGATTGTGCAAAATCGCGGTCTTCGACTGCTGCACACGGCGCACCACGGTCCGGCTGACGGCAATCGTTGCCGTGGAGTCCTTCGTTCCACAGCTGCTAATCAGTGAGAAGCCGTCTTCGGAATCGTTCGTGCACCAGAGCAGCGCGCCCTGCTCGACCGGTATGACCTCAACGATGGACTGCAATAGCTGGTGGGCCAGTTTTTCCGTGTCTTGAAGTGAGTGAATGACCTGGCTTAGAGCCAGGAGCGTGTTCAAATTCCGTATGATGCGCGGGTTGGGAGGAAGCTTAATGATCGTTTTCTCGGGCTGCAGGTAGAGAGCATCCTCGCGGCGAAGTTCCACCGTGCGACCGACCAGGTCGGTTTCTTCCTCATCCCACCGCACTGCTCCGCGAGAGGCCAACTGGCTTTCGTCTTCAAGCAAGAAAGAAAAACAGGTGTCGCCCAGTTTGATCTGGTCGCCATGCGAGAGGGTTCGCTCTTTTACAGGCAACCCATTCACGAAAGTGCCGTTAAGGCTATCAAGGTCGACAACGCGGAAGCTGTTGCCGGTCCTGCAAATGCGACAGTGGTGGCGCGACACGGCCAGATCAGCGAGGCTGATGTGACTTGAGTCGTCCCTGCCAATCACAATCTCATCCTCGGTCAACGAAAGAGTCTGACCCATCAACGGGCCAGAATGGGCAATGAGCCTGGGATCCATCGCGACCTCGATCGGCAGCCAATACTTGGCCAGCGGAACCTTGAAGAACCCAATCGAAGGCGATTATACGGCAGGTGAGGAGCGCCTTCAACGGCTCAAATTATTGTTGTCAAGAAGGTGACTCGTCCAGTTGGGGTGCTATCCAAATCATTAGCATCCTATCCGATCGACTTCGAAGCCCCTGGTCATTCGAACCACCATAAAACCTTGACCGTTGACTAGACAAAAGACATCTCCAAAGAAATCAAAGCATTTCCATAACTCTGCAGGCGCTTGAGCAGTGTCCCAGCCCGTGGCAAGCCCCTTGCAATACTCGGGACGTGACCGATCAACGGTGTTGAAGCAACGGTTTCGCAACTGAAGACCATCGGGAAGGTTGGGTGCGCTTCGACCCAACCTTTTTGAGCACCTCAAGGGAGTGCCCATGAAACGGGGGCCGCTCACACAAACAGACTGGGCGACAACCCGAAGATCGCAACTTCGGGTTGCCCCGTTGTTGCTGGTGACCCTTTCACATTTCACTATTCAGCTTGCTCATGAAAACCACAAAACAATTCATCAAGAACTACTGGCTACTGGTGACGCTTTGGCTAGTCTTCTTTGCGAGTAGGGCTCTGAATTGACCAAGGGAACTTTGGAAGGCAACGAGGTTACCGATTCGAGTCATAGGCTCTGGGCGCAGTGTGACTCTGCGAGGTTGGTTTTGGGTCAAAGCGACAGGCGAACCATCCGTTCGGTAGTTCGCTACTCTGTCCCCGCGTCGTTACGGGCAAGTCAGGTCGGCAGTCGTTGCCACGCCGCAAGCGTCCAGCATTGGGATGCAGAGATTTCTGTGCAGAGTTGATCGGTTTGTGAACCTCAGTGGCACTAGCCTGAGAGTTACACTCCAGAGATGGACTCTGTCGCGTGGGAAGCGGGTGATCGTTCATTCATACGCCCCCGCCAAGAGCGAAACGAAGAAAACCAAGGAGGCCAAGCTTGTCCGACCACTGGCGTACTTCAGTCCTAAGGCCCAACGATCAATTCTGGATCGGACCCTCCGAGAGCAAAGCCATTGCATCGATCACAGTAAACGGAATAGGGATAGGACGTCTCGGGAGCGTCGACCCGAACAAGGAGGGATTCGCCTCTTCTCTTGGCATCGACGCGGAGTGTCGAGCGCCCGAAGAGCTCCTCGTTCGGAAAGAAGATGTGTGCGTTCGTGCCGATGGCCTTCCATCTGACCTTGTCGCGCCTGCGAACGTTGAGTTTTCCGGGGCTCACGACAAAGTTGCCTCGCCGGGCAACGATGATCGTGTGAGTTTTCGGCCGATTTTTGGACGGAGTTTTTGGCACCATCGAGGTTTTCTCCTTAGCGGTTTGATTTATGCGAGTACTGAAAGGCCAATTTTTTAAGATCTTTAAGTTGTGCGCCGGTCTCCGCTAGGGGCGACCTTCTAGAATTTCATAGCATGTCAGAGAGATTCGTGGGGTCACCACGTCACTCGGAGTCTCCTTCAAGCCCTTCCAGGCCCAAGAGAGCCGATCGCGCATCGGCAGCTCTCCCTCTTGAAATTCCTGAATAGGCCAACCAACCCTCTAGGGAGTTGAGCGATGGGAAGGCCGACTGGTCAATACCCGAGATTGATTCCTCAGCCGAGTGCACAGGCGAGCCTTGTCACCTGCGCTTCACCCGCAGCGATTCAGGTTGTCGCCGTTTGCGGATCCTTGGCTCAAATCGAAATAGCTCACAGTGCTTCCGAGCGACGATGCTAAGGTCCAACGATCAATTCTGGATCGGATCCTCCCTGAGCAAACGAATTGGATTTGTCACAGTAGGCGGAATAAGGATAGATCTTATACTCGATATCGTCTCGAATCACGAGAGCTGGGCTCTCTCCGCCGTTGGAAACGTCGACTACCCGACCTGCCAAGAGCCCTTCATTGGGACGGAAGATGCCAGCTGGAAAGAAAATGCTTACCTTTGCGCCAATGGCCATCCAGATGACGGTATCTCCCCTGCGAACGTTGAGTCTTCCCGGTCTGACGACAAAGTTGCCTCGTTGGGCAATGATGATCCGATGAGTCTTTGGCGTGCAACTCTCCTGAGGTGTTGGCTCCATGGAAGTTTCCTCCTTATCGAATTGGTGTGGGGGCCTACGAACTTGACAGAAATTGAGATCGTTTGCACCGGAACAGGCACTGGGACTCGAACGACCAACTTTAGAAGCCTTGCGGATGCGACTCAGGGTCTCCGATCTTGAATCTCAGGACCACTAACGTTTCAGATCTTGCTCCCGAGTCCGTAAGAGGCTCTGATAACCAGGATCAGTCCGTAATTGACGCAGACTTGGAGAGTGTTCCATGCCTGCTCTGGAGTAGCCGAGTTCCATGGCTTTGGCAACGAACTTCAGGGCCAGCTGCCGCTCTCCGAGTTGTTCGTAGATTTCGGCAGCACGAAACATCAGTTTGTTGTCAGCCGGCGTGAGGCCCAGCGCTCGATTCAACAACGGGAGAGCTCTGTCACCCCGACCCAGGAAGGCGTAGTACTGGGCAAGATTGGTGAGGACCGTCACGTCACTCGAATTCACCTTCAATTCCTCTTCGGCCAGGAGAACTGCCTGCTCGTAGGCAGTTCTTGCTTCCGATGTCCGGTCCTCCTCGGATGTCCAAAAACGTGCGGAGGCCAGATTTCCCCAGAGCCTGTAGTCCTTGGCGTTCAACTCCACGGCTTTGGCATAGATGTCCGCGGCATCACTGTACCTTCCTTCGTAAAAATACAGACTTCCGAGATTCGAATAGGCTGCACGGCTGGGCTGGATTTCGATTGAACGTTCTAGGTCCCTCCTGGCTTCAGCCCAGCGTTCCAAGGCAACGTACATCGCTCCTCGATCGCTGTAGGCCCTGGCACTGTCAGGCGTGAGCCCGATGACCTGGGTGTAATAGGAGATGGCGTCCTCGTAGCGTCGCTGCGAATAATAGAAGCGTGCCAGGCGAGCATAACCACCCCAATAGCCAGGTTTGAGGGCAATGGCCCTCAAATAGGTCTCTTCTGCTTGTTTGATATTTCCCGTTGCCTCGTAGGAGCTAGCCAGGCCACGGAGTGCTTCGTTGTTGTCTGGGTCGAGGTTCAAGGCCTGCTGAAACTCAACGAGCGCCCGCTCGTGTTGGCCTTGACCCGTAGAAATCAAGCCCAGGGTCACATGCACAGATGGCAATTGATCGTTCAACCGAGCCGCGTGTTGCGAGTTGATGACCGCCGGCTCAATCCAGTGAGTATCTGAAGTCTCCTTGTACTTGCGCCAGTAAAGCTCTCCAAGCCCTGCATAGGCAAGTGCATAGCCTGGGTCTTTCTGAAGCGCTCGATTGAACAACTCAGCTGCCAGATCCAGATTCTCCACTTTGTCATAGCGTTGCAGATAGCCGCGACCTTGTAAGTAGAAGTCATAGGCCTCAGGCACATTCGTCCTTCCAGCGGCCAGGACCTGGTGTATGTTCGGGCGTAGCTCCAAGTTCAACATGTGGACGAGTTTGACAATGACGCCGTCCTGTAGAGAGAGGTCAGTCCGAAGATAGTCCTGTACCGAGGACTGAAGCTGTCGCAGGGTCTTGGCATCGTTCAGATTCAGCGTCAAACGGGTACGGTCCCCTACTCGCTGCACGCTCCCAGTAATTGCCAAAGTCACGCCAAACGCCGCTCTCGCCTCGCTGGGACTTCTCACACGCCGCTCGCGCACGTCCGCAAAAGGCACAACGATCAATGTGTCCTGGAACTGCTCAATCGCGGAAAGCTTGCTGGTGACAGTTTCCACCAAACCATCGGCAAAAACTGTACTGTCAGGGTCCTCGCCGACTACATGGAATGGAAGCACAGCCAGGTACTTTTCAGAAGGAAGCAGTCCCCACCGTTCTGATATCAGCTGCCGCACCGAGGGTATCGAGAGCAAAACAAGCAACACGCTGAAGAAGGCGAGAGCCAGCGTCAGGCGGCGATAGAGCTTGGGCCGAACCTCCTGCTTCAGTGCCGTGAGTTCCTGCATCAGTTGGCTGGCTGACTGGTAGCGCCGCTTGGGGTCTTTCTCCAGGCATTTCGCGATGATGCTTTGCAGCTCTGAGGGAATCTGTGGATTTAACCTGGCGATCGGCTCGGGTTCGGCATGGGCGATGCGATCGATCGTTTCCAATGGGTTCTTGCTGGAAAACGGTCTCCTGCCCGTGGCCATCTCGAATAGGACCACACCGAGGCTGAAGACATCACTGCGACCGTCCACGTCACGTCCGAGGGCTTGCTCGGGACTCATGTAGTCCACGGTGCCCAACAGGATGCCAGTCTCGGTCTTGGCTTGAGTGGAGAGGTCGCCAGAGGCGACTGGCCGACTTGACGGCGCAATCCGGGCTAGGCCGAAATCCAGAACCTTGGCCTGGCCTCGCGCAGTGACTGCGATGTTCGAAGGCTTGATATCGCGATGAATAATCCCCTTGCTATGGGCTTCGCTGAGGGCATCGGCCACCTGGATGCCGATGTCGACGATTTCCGTCGGGGCCAGGGGCTTTCCAGCAATCTTGGCCGACAGGCTCTCCCCTTCGACATACTCCATCGCGATGAAGGAGCGGCCGTCCTCGGTCTCACCCACTTCATGAATGACGCAAACGTTGGGGTGGTTAATGGCAGACGCGGCCTGGGCCTCCTGAAGAAGGCGCTGCATCCGGTAACGGTCATGGGCTAATTCTTCCGGCAGCAACTTCAGCGCGACATTGCGACCCAACTTGGTGTCGTGGGCCAGGTAGACCTCACCCATGCCTCCCGATCCGAGCTTGGATCGAATTTCATAATGGGCAAGTAGAGCACCGGACGCCAATGCCACCGAGTCCTTCCTCTGATCTGGAGGCTTGATTAGTGTCGTCGAATTGGTGTGGAGCATAGCACTGTGGCCGAGGAATAGCCAGAATCTAGTGGTTACAGCTGGCTTTGGGCGGCTCTCCCATAGTGGCTGAGCTGACCGGCCTTCGCCGCCCATGACAAAGACGGTTCCGGAAGACGCCATCCCTGATCGGAACCGATGAGGGGTCGACTCAGCCGCCGATCAAGCAACTCTGCTTCTGGTCATGACTCCAAGAGGTCACAATCGTCGGGAACTTGACAGACATCAAAGTGAGCCTCACAGGCAGACAACCGCGCTAAAAAGGCCGATCTCAAGAGGACCCCTGGCAAACACGAGCAATATGTTTGCCAGGGGTCCTTCATGCGCTTTTGGTGTTACCGCCAAGGGTGAGAGTGTGGGAAGCTGCATCCGGTGGGCGACCGTAGTGAATCCGAGAATCAGCGGGGGGATACGTTTTGATGAGAAGAATTGTCCGAAAGAAGCCTTACAGTTGTGCGAAGGGAACAGCAGGCGAGGTCGCGGGCTATCTGAACCGATAGCCGGCTATCGGTTTGGTTTGCCTGAAAACCCAAATGAAATCTGGCTGCTGCCTCTTAGCGTAACGGCCGAAGTTGAGTGTCTGCGAATGCTTGGCTCAGCCGTTTCATCGTTGCGTTCCCTGAAAGTCTCAATCCGAGCTGGGTGGCCTCCGCACACACCATTCCAGGAAACGTTCCGTGTAGGAAATCTGAGCTGGGGAAAAGTGAGCGGCCGCGGCGGTCAGATAGGGTTTGAACTCTCGCGCCCAGTAGCGCAGATAGCCAGTCTGATGAATTTCACGGAGAGTGGTAGCATAGTTGTCGAGCAGAGTGCTGGCTAAGAGTAGTCCCGTCCGGCGGGCAGCCAGCGTGGCGCACTGAGACAGCCAGAGCGCTTTCCCGGGCAAACGGGTGGCCGCAGAAAGGGCCAGCAGCGAGGAGAGTTCAAAGACCGAGCAGTCCTGTTGGGCCGCTTCGGTCCTGAGCTGCTGCCAAGCCGCAGCCAGCCGCTCCTTGGAGGGCCGCCGCCAGGGCGGAATCCTCTTGGCTTCAAACTTAAGAGTCTCCCACTCCGACCGAAGGGTTCCGATGTCAAAAGGGGGCAGGTTCAAGTTATCTGCGAGTCGAGCGGAAGTCTTTTCCAGTCCGTCCAGAATTTGATCAATCGTCCGAAAATCAGCGTCCCTTTCCAGAAGCCCCCTCTCTTGTAAGGATTCCGAAATCTCCCGGATGAAGGCTCGGCTGGCCGAGGAAAGGTCAGAGAGCGCCGCCAGCACCCACACTGGAGACAGCCGGAACAGCAGAATCCCAATGATTTCGATACCATTGCCTACCGAACGGCGCAGTGTGAAATCAGAAGGGAGCTGGGGATCGTCAAAAGAGGCTCTTGGAACATTGCCAACCTGCTCAATGATGAAGCGCAGCGTGGTATCGACCAATGATCGGTAAAGCTTGGTTCGGCGGAAACTGGGAGGCAACACCACTTCACTGAGCTCCCGCAACAGCCCTCCCGCCAAGGCGCCGGTCGAGCGGACACCCCTCTCCGGAAGGGACATCAGATACGGTAAAGTCGGTCCACTAGGCGATTGTGACTTTCTGGACCTTAGACGATGGGCCATACAAGGAGTTGTGGCAGGCGACCTCAGGCCGCCGAACTGCAAGTGATGAATGACAAAGGGTGAACCGGTGGAGCGTGTCCCACATCGTTTCGCACTGGACACGCAAGGTCAGGAGGCGTCGATTGGCGTGGACCGGGGCTCCGCCTCATGACTGTGAACCTTGTCGCCTTTAGGGAGCCCTCTCGACGCAGCAACACAGGCCCGTATTGTTCTGCTGGCTTCCCTGTGTGTTCTTTCGATTAAGTGTGTGTTGTGGGGGAACACTACTGCCGGATCCGAGAGCCCAACCGGTGCATGGAGAGGAGCATGAGCGACAACAGTCCACGGCTTAAGAACAGACTGAGCTGGAAAGACATCAGCATGACTACGAGAACTGCGGTTGTGTTGATGACGAATTGCATGTTTGCTCCCCAAATCATTATTTGCTAGCCTCCTATTGAGCAAAAACACGGCCATTGCTCCAGATCTGTTAACAGACTGTCTTTCAGTAAATTGCCGGGATGTCTGATGACTAGGAGCTGCAAGATTTTCCATTAGGTGGAATTAGGATGTAATTCTTTTCAGAAACGCAATTCCTGTCCACTCGGCGAGCGACCAAGCTCTCACATCGGTCCGATCCCTGTTCTGGTTCTTCCTTGTCCCCTCAAAGCGGTCAAGCGGGAGAAGGAGAGATGCTCTCCGCCAACGACGCCACATTTGAAGCAATTCTCATTCGGGAAGAGATTGGGCGCTAAAGAAACCGCTCGTATTGCCCACGGTGCTGTAGACTCGGGAAACGGCAATGATGGGCGTTCCATTCAACGAACGAATCTCAACCGGTCCAAAAACTGAAGTGGCGCCGATTTCCTTCAGGATGTTCTCACTCACATATTGGCCGTTGGCAGGTATGGTAACCGTTCGTGTCCCGGTGACCGCGCCATTGTTTGAGGTGCCTCCCTCTCGGGCCAAAATGCTAACGGTAACCGGGGAGGTGCTCGGATTCACAACCACCAGAGTCGATCGGAAATTTGTGTTGGCCGTGGACTTCAAGAGCAAGTGCTTGCCTCCGCTGCTGACACTGGTTTCAATACTCGGATCGTTGCTGACATTGTCAATCAGAGTGGCATATGCCTTGACGGGTGCGTTCGCGGTAATCCGCAGGTAGCCCTGTTGGCCGGTCACAGGAGCATTGCTCGATCCTGCCAGCAGGGAACGCAAAACATTGTTGATCTGGACCAGGCCTTGAGGTGCGACCGAAATAGGCAAGGGTGTCGCAGCCAGCAGCATGCCATCGGAGCTAATGAGACTTACGTTGACGCTGGCGGGCGCCGTACCGAAATTGTTGATGCCGAGGTTGGTGCGCAAAGCGCCGGTATCAATCACAAAGGGGATAAACTCCAGGGGCTGCCCCGAATCGACAGATTGCGCCGGAAAGTACCCGCTGGTTCCTGCGCTCACACCCGAAACCCGCGAAACGGCAGCCAAGGGAGTGCCGTCGAGAGAGTGAATCTCTACCGGTCCGAAGGAGTCGTTCACGTTCAGTGCAGCCAGAATGTTCTCGTAACTCACCAACCCGTTACCTGGAATGGCTAAGTTCTGAATGGGCGTGCCCAGCGGTTGCCCAGTGTCCCGGTCCAATGCTGTCAGATTGACGCGGGCTTCTGCGGAAGCCAAATTTGACACCAGCAGATTCGACCGGAAGGGACCCGTGTTGGCAGCCGACTGGAGGATCAGGCGGGAAGCGCCTTCCCGTAAGCCTTCCAGAATACTGGGATCTCCGGTCTGGTTGTTGATCTGCGAAACAAAGGCTTGCAAAGGTTGGCTGGACTCCAGCACCAGCGAACCCTCCCGTCCTGTGATGGAAGTCACCCCTTCCAGCTCGCGGAGGATACTATTTCTCTGCGTGTATCCGTCGGGGGAGATGGTGAGGGAGGCGAGTTCATTGACCACGAGACCGCTACTGTCCAAGTGCAACACTCGGACATCGGCACTCACTGGATTCGGATTGTTGATGCCCAGGTTTGACCTGAAATTCAGAGTGTCGAGCGCAAACGCCACCCGCAGCACCCCAGGCGACACTACCGCCGGATTCAGCGTGCGATAGGTGAAGGCGTTGCTCAAAGTTACTGGCAAAGCGCCCGGGTTTGCGACGGTGACGGAGACAAGGCCTTCCGAGCCGGGGGGAGTCTTGGCAGTGATCAGGGAAGGGGTCACCACCTGAACCGTCGTTGCCGCGCTATCCCCAACACGGACGGTGACGCCCTCTTGAAAATCATTTCCCATGATGTAAATCGGTGTGCTTCCCAGAGTAGAACCTGAGGGTGGCGTGAGGCCGCTGAGGATCGGAATGGCCGGCACGGTGTCCAGCGACGTCTCGACGCTGCCCAGGCTATCCGTTGCTTGAAAGAAGAATTCCTGCCAGCGCTGCCGGATGCGATTCAGCTTGTTGATCTCAGCGCTCGAAGGTGCCGCGCCACGCTGCACGAGGAGAATGAAGGCTTGGCGGAAGACTTTCGGAGAAGCAGCCACGGCGGGAATTCGGGGTCCCTCCGCTTCGATAATGTCGTCGACCGTCACCTCCTGTCGCGTGCCGGTAAAGCTCACTCCGATCGCAGGTGGACTCGATGGGGTTGTGGAGGTTCCGCCAGCGTTGTTCACGTAAAACAACGGACCCACTTGAAAGGCTTCGCGCAAACCCATGAGGTACTGATCAAGTCTGCTATAGCGGTCGGTTGCAGCGACAGTTCGGAAGTTCCCGTTCCCCAGGTCTTGAATCTCATTGCCTTCCAGCACCGATGCCGCCGAGTTAAAAAAAAAGCTCCAGTGCGCTTGGTCTCGCCCCAAGAGATCTGGACTGTCTTGACCGTTGTTGTCGCGAAATCGGACATAGGCCAGCCAGCGATGTCCGGCCTCATGTCCCAGGATGTTCACTGCGGAGTTGGTTCCGAGAAAGATCGCGTCCGGATCGTCAGGGTAGGCTGCCAGTTCATTCATGGTCAGAAAACTCTGAAGGTTGCCTTGACTGCCAAATGTGGCGGAAAAGTCTTCGAGCGGGACGTTGATGCCTCGAATTTCATTCTTGAGGTTCATCTGGAAGGCGAAGGCCCCGTCCAAGTTGAACGGGAAATTCGTGAACATCACCAACTGATCGTAGTCGTCTCCGTGGGTTTGATAGAACCTTCTGGCGAGTGCAGACAATTCGACTTCAGTAAATTGGGCAAACCGTTCAGCTTTGGGGCCGGAAAGCAGGAGACCCGTGGATACGCTGAGGTCGACCAGCCCCAGCGTCTCAAGATCGCGGCCACCGCTCCACCCCGCGATGCCGGAGCCGGCAGCAATGCCTCCATAGACCAGTTCAAAAGCTCCGTCGGGAAACAGAACGATCTGAAACGAGCTTTCCGTGCTGCCTTGGAACTCTCGGATGCGGCTCCAGGTGACCACAAAACGATCCGCAAGGGCGTTGACGAAGACGGCTCCGCGTCCGGTCGTGGGGTCTAAGTCCGCAAAGAATCCGCCGATCCTTGGCGGCCCAAAGTTGAAGCGACTGAGATCTCGAGCTGTCGAAGCGGCGTCGCCCTGTCCAAGAGTGAGGTTGCCATCGGAGTTGACGAAAACGCTGGAGTAGGCGGTCCCAAAGAAGGGGAATCGGAAGGTTCCGCTAAATGCAATCTCCCGACTGTCGTCGTCAGTCAACGTGAGTTGAGTGCCGAACTGGCTTCCCAGGGTCTCCGGCCTTTGGGTCAGCCGGTAGTTCCCGGTTGGCCCTTCCGGACTGAGCCGAAGAGTCTGAGCCGGCAAGTCGAAGGGGTTTTGAGGAGAGACGATCGTGCCATCGTCCTCGATCACCGCGATCTGCCCGATATCCTGCGTGGCTCCGGCCACTGCCGTCAACTCCTGGTGCCTGGACCGGAACTCGATCACCCTACGCAAATCTCGGGATCGCTGCAGCTCGTCCCTCACCCGATCGCGATGGGTCCCGCAAAACGAATGCTGAGGGGCTACAGGACGGTTTGTCAGTCCGCGGGAGAACTGTGGATAGGCCAGAGAGAAAATGAGAAAACAGACGAGGAAGCAGCGTCTCATCGCCGAGTGAGCTCTTCAGCGTTCATCCGTGTCCTGTTCGATTCTACGTCGCTGCCGCCGTTTTGCGGGCCTTGAGGAGCAAGACAGGAATATCCACGGCGTGACGCACGTCGTGGGAGACGCTGCCGTAGAGGAGATCCGAGATAAAACGGTGTCCGTGGGTGGTCATCGCGATGAGGTCAACTTGGTGCTCCCTGGCGATCTTGATGATTTCGTCGGACGGCTCTCCATGAGCGAGGATGTACTCCGCCTCCATGCCTTTGCCTCGCAATTCGTCACTGAGACGGATCAGATACTCCCGGTCTCGGTGCATTTCTTCCGATTCGCGCAACTTCAATTGATCGAAATTTCGCGCTACCCAACCATGAGCGACACAAACCAGCAGCAATCGGGCGTGCGTGAGAACAACAAGTTCCTGAATATGATTCAGGATGACTTGATCGTTGGCTGAGTTTTCAACCGGAACTAGGATCTTGCTGTACATGCCAGCGGGTGCCTTGCTTGAGAAACTGAACTGAGTCTGCTCCCATTACGGGTTGAATTCTCGAAAGTGCTCTTCAACCTGTCGTTCGATCTGCAATTCTGCCACGCAATCGATTCGCGACGGAGCTGGGCCGTCGCCAAACCCCACGCTGAGAAAGGAGCACAGCCTGGCCACTCAACGTCTGTGGAGTGTTCGCATTCAGTTCAACCAGCCTCGTACCGTCTGAATCAGCAGCCAAGCATTCAAGCTCCCAATGATCACAGCAATGGACCAGGCGAGGCCCTTGAGCCACGGCGGATTCACGAAGGCGTGCATTTTCACGCGATCGCTCGTGAACTGCACCAGTGGAAATACAGCGAACGAAAGCTGCAGACTTAGAATCACCTGGCTCAGGATGAGCAGCTTGGCAGTTCCACTTTCGCCGTAGAGGATAACACAGATGACTGCCGGGACAATCGCGATGAGTCGAGTGATCAGGCGACGCAGCCAGGGGCGCAGCCGTATGTTGAGGAACCCCTCCATGACAATCTGTCCAGCCAGGGTCCCGGTCAGCGTGGAGTTCTGTCCGGAGCAGAGAAGCGCCACAGCGAACAGGATGCCGGCTAAAGTGGTACCCAACAAAGGCGACAGAAGCTGGTACGCATCGCCGATTTCTGCGACGTCCTGGTTTCCGGTGTGATGGAAGGTGGCCGCGGACATAATCAAAATGGCCGCGTTGATGAATAGCGCAAGCATCAAGGCAAACGTAGAGTCGATCGTCGCAAAGCGAATGGCTTCTTTGAGTCCCTCGTGACTCGTCCGATATTTCCGGGTTTGAACGATAGAGGAATGCAAATAGAGGTTGTGAGGCATTACGGTTGCGCCCAGAATGCCAATGGCAATGTACAGCATTTCGGGATTGCGCAGAACCTCGGCGCGGGGAACAAAACCATTCAGTATCCCCGTAACGCTGGGCCTAGAAAGAATGATCTCCATTGCGAAGCAAACGCCGATGATGCCGATCAGGGCAATTACGAAAGCCTCAACGTAGCGGAATCCCTTCTGTTGCAGGTAGAGAACAGCCAGTACGTCCAGGGCCGTCAGACAAACGCCCCAGGCCAGTGGCAGGCCAAACAGCAGATTCAGAGCGATGGCGGACCCAATGACCTCAGCCAGGTCGCAGGCAGCAATGGCAATCTCGCACAAGACCCAGAGCAGGACGGACGTGCGCCTAGAGTAGTAGTCGCGGCAAGCCTGCGCCAAATCACGGCCAGTTACGATGCCGAGTTTTACCGCCAGCGACTGCAGCAGGATTGCCATCAGATTGGAAATCATGATGACGCACAGCAGCGTGTAATTGAATTGGGCGCCGGCCGCGAGGTCAGTGGCCCAGTTCCCCGGGTCCATGTAACCCACCGCCACCATATAGCCGGGACCCGCAAACGCCAGCATCTTCCGCCAAAAGCCCAGCGTCTGGGGAATTTCAATGCTCTGGTAAACCTCGGGAAGGCTGGGCAAACCTTGGGCTGAGCGCCACTTTCGAGAAGGAACTGCAACGCCGTCTTTGTCTATGGGCTTATTCATCTTCAGTTCCGATTCCGTGAGTCAAATCTCCTTCTTCGCTCCGCTGTCACGTTGTCTGGGCCGGCGCCATTCTCTCGGTGGCGACGCGGTTGCAGCCGGTGCCTCGCCGGCGAACTGAACGGAGAAGCTCTGAAAAGTACACATCACTTGCGTGCCCCCCTTTCCGCAACCAGACCTAATCCACAGGCACTCTCCTGTGCTAGCTCGTGGTGTTTGAGCCCCCTCCAGTCCAGCTGAAGCCGTGGAAAAATTCCGAGCGTCCTGTGGATCACTTGTCGGCTGATCTTGAAGGCTCAGACCGTCGGATTGCTGTTTTGCCGGCCCGGCCCGTCTTCTGCTGTCTGATCGTCCGGTTCGCGGGCTGGTTTGCCGAAGCACTCAACGATTCTTCAGGTGAAACGTAGATGCTTTTTGCAACCTCCAGTCCAATGTACTGCGTCTTCCTTTTCCCACGAATGCTCAATTTGAGCGGCCCTTGGAACGGCGCCTTCTCCAGCAACCTGAAACGGGTTCCCGGGATCATCGATTCCTTCTCGAGGTAAGCCAGAAATTCGGGTCGATCGTTAGTGACTTTTCGGAGCGTGTAGCCACCAGGATCCGCACTGGCGAGGCAGAGATCTGGCTCCGGGCTACGAAAGCCCTCGGCATCGGGAATGACTTCCCCGTGCGGGTCCTTGTCTGGGTAGTTCAGCAATGCGTCAATTCGCTCGACGAAGAAGTCGGAGACCACATGCTCCAGTTTTTCAGCTTCCTCGTGCACCTGCTCCCAGCCGTAGCCCATTACCTGGTGCAGAAACAACTCGATCAGCCGGTGGCGCCGCAGGATCTTCAACGCCAGCCGCCTGCCCTGCCCGGTAAGGGTTGCTCCATAATAGGGTTTGTACTCCAGCAATCCTGCCTTTTGCAGCTTTCGCAACATGTCGGTTACCGAAGCGTCAGCTACGGACAGTTGGCGGGCCACACTGGAGGTACTGGCCTTCTCATTCATGTCCTCCATCTTGAGGACTGCTTTGAGATAATCCTCGACGGTACTCGAAATCATCGTTAGCTCCCTTAGGAGTCCCACTTACGAACAGAGGCCGGCACAGAAATTTAGACTAGTCTAAACACCTAATTTTAGCAAATTTAAACCCTTAGATTTCTTGTCGAAGGACGTTTAGGTGACTCTAAACTGTGTCTTCAGCCGATGAAATCAAATGTATGAACTTTGCGACCCCGACTCACCTATAACCCGTGTCCCAATCTGACCTCTGACCCGCCACCCATCCGAACTCGCAGGTCGAATCTGACGAATCGGACCGTCCGGATTGCTGTGAAGGGGAGACCGGCTACCAAAGAAACGATTGCATCAGTATGGAACCATTGTTTACACTACGCGCGCCTCACCTCCGCCCAAGGGGTTCCTCTTGAACGCAACGACGGAAGCACCTCCGAAGGATCCGTACCAACTAGCGGCTGCTGACATTGCAGCGCCACCGACCACGTTATTCGCAGTCCTGCGACGCATCGGCCCGGGCATGATTCTGGCTTCTTCAATTGTTGGCTCAGGAGAGCTCATTGCGACAACAACGCTGGGAGCGCAGGTGGGCTACGCGGCGCTCTGGGTGATTATTCTGAGTTGCCTGATCAAGCCAGCGGTGCAGGCGGAGATTGGCCGTTACACGATCGCTACCGGGGAGACCGGCCTGGCCGGCTTCAACCTCGTGCCGGGTCCGCGCTGGAAGGTGAATTGGGTGGTTTGGGCGTGGGCCATTATGGTCCTGATGACGCTGCTGCAAGTCGGAGCGATGTTTGGTGGCGTTTCTCAAGTGATGAACCAGTTGATTCCAGCGGTGCCTGTGAATATCTGGGTACTGGTGTTCCTAGGCGTCACTCTCGCTTTGTTATTGGGGGGCGGCTACGACCGCATCGAAGGTCTGGCAATGTTGAAAGTCGGCCTGTTCACGCTGCTGACGCTGCTTTCGGCGTTGTTGCTGACCCGAATGCCGCAATATTTCAAATGGTCCGATGTGTGGCAGGGCTTGAGTTTTCAGTTACCCGGCAAAGGCCTGTCGACGGCAGTCGCGGTGTTTGGAGTTACGGGTGTCGGGGCTTCAGAGTTGTTCATGTATCCCTACTGGTGCGTAGAAAAAGGCTACGCCCGTTTTGCCGGCAAGCGCGATAAAACAATTGAATGGAAGGCGCGCGCGGCCGGTTGGGTTCGGGTGATGCACGTTGACATTCTCGTTTCAATGGTGATTTACACCATTGCAACCATCGCCTTTTACCTGCTAGGGGCTGGCATTCTACACGGTATGGGACTCGTGCCAGCAGCCAAGGACATGATTCCAGTACTTTCCAACATTTATACGCAAACGCTCGGTCCCTGGTCATTGTGGGTCTTTTACGTCGGCGCCATCGCGACTTTGTATGGAACCATTTTCGCCGCCACAGCAGCGAACGCGAGAGTTTACGCCGACATGTTCCGCTTGATGGGGTTCTTTGACAACGTCGACTACGGAGCACGAGTGCGTTACCGGAAACGATTTGTGCTGTTTCTAACGATTGTTCCTGCGGTACTGTTTATGCTGCTGGAGTCGCCCGTGCAGATGGTCGTGGCCGGTGGCATAGCACAGGCACTGATGCTCCCGATCATCGGGATCGGCGTCCTCTATTTGCGACACCGTCACCTTCCCGGCGAAATCAGACCACCTCTGTGGATCACCGTTGCAGTGTGGGTGGCGACGCTGACGATCATACTGATGATGGGATACTACAGTGTCCTGACACTTCGATAGGCTGAGTCCCGCATTCATTGATGTCAACTTAGGCCGGTTTCGAAACTCTGTCCCATAGGACAGACGAACGTAATCCAGCGCTTCAGCGCTGGGCGGACGTGGGAGCCGACTCCTGTCCTGAGGGACGGCAAAAGTCAGCGGAGCCGAGCAATTGTATCAAGAGGAAATTTCAAGCGGTGGCTTGAGGGGCCAATACAGCGTTGACCCGATGCATGAGCCTTGACTTGTGACGGGAAGCAGCATTTTTGTGCAGCACACCCTTCTGAATAGACTTATCGAGGAGGGATAGGGTGGGGCCTAGCAGCTTCTGCACGTCTTCCTTATTGCTGGCGCTGATGGCGAGCGTGATTTTTTTTAGCTGGGTCCGCAGCCGCTGGGCGTGGCTGCGATTCAGGGCACGGCGCTTCTGGCTCTGCCGGTTGCGCTTTATTGCTGAAGCATGATTAGCCATGATGAAAACTCTCCACACACGGGCGCTGCAAACCAGCGCTGGATAAGGAGCCTGCGGGTCTTGGCTCCTCAGGTAGGACTCGAACCTACAACCCTCCGGTTAACAGCCGGATGCTCTGCCATTGAGCTACTGAGGAGTAGCCGCGTAAGCAAGGTCGCTATTATAGGCAAATGACTAGGGTTGTCAACAGGTCATTCGGACTCGATATTCGGCTGCTTAGGGGCTACCATCGAGCCCGGGCTAGTGCCTCGGCAGCTTGCTTCAGCGTATCCGTATCTCGCATTCCGCAATTCAGACGCAACCCGCCGCACTCGCCACCTTCAGCATTTGCTTTTCGGTTTTGTTTCAACTAGACTCGCGCTTCATTGTCTCATTCCGGTTTTGTTCGATGAACCTCTCGTCAAAGGTGCGTGTGGGCGCTGCGGAGTTGAGTTCTGTGAGAACGTCAGTGCGCTATCGCGTCCTGTGGCTTTGTGTGCTGCTCTACGCCATCACATACATGGACCGGGTTTGTATCTATGCCGCAATGCCGGTTATTGCCCGGGAGTTTTCGTTCGACAAGCTGACCCAGGGACTCATCTTTAGTGCCTTCGCTTGGGGATACAGCACTCTGCAGGTCCCCAGCGGCTGGCTGGTGGATCGCGTTGGCCCGCGGCGTATGCTCTCTTCCATCGTACTCTGGTGGTCAGCCTTCACGATGCTGACCGTTTCAGCCTGGAATACCGCCTCGTTCGTCGTGATCCGCTTTCTCTTTGGAGCCGGCGAAGCAGGCGCTTTCCCGAGCGCCACGCGAGCGTTCTCGCGCTGGCTGGCGACCTCGGAGCGCGGATTCGCCCAGGGCGTCACCCATTCGGGCTCTCGCCTGGCAGGCGCCCTCACCCACGGCGTAGTTGCTGGGTTGATTGTCCTCTGGGGATGGCGAATGCCTTTTCTAGTTTTCGGAGTGATCGGCATCCTCTGGGCTGTCTTCTGGTTCTTCTGGTATCGGGATCGTCCAGAGGACCACCAAGGTGTCTCCGCGAGCGAGCTGGAGTGGATCAATGAAGGCAAGTCGGTCGGAAGACCGAAGAAGAGCGTCCTTTCCTGGAGGAAGCTCCTCGGCCGGCCTAATATGTGGTATGTCTGCATCATGTATTTCTGTTATGGATATGTGTTGTGGATCTTTCTCAGCTGGCTCCCAACCTATTTTGCAGAAGTTCGAGGGTTTGGTCTGGTGAAGTCAGGCATCTACACTATGATTCCACTGCTTGCCGGAGCCGTGACAAACTCCCTGGGCGGCTGGTTTTCGGACCGGCTCTATGTGCGGACCGGCAACCTGTGCTACAGCCGCCGGCTGGTTGCCATTACCGGCTTTGCAATCGCGGTAGTGTTTGTGGCCCTCGGCGTTTTGGCCTCCCATCCAACATTGGCAGTCCTAGCAATGTCTTTGGCTGTGGGAGGATTGGAACTAACCACCGGAGTGTCTTGGGCGGTTCCCTTGGATATCGGGCACGATCACTCGGGAACGGTCTCAGGGGTAATGAACATGTTTGGGAACTGGGGAGGGGCTCTTTCCCCCCTTCTGGTGGCTTGGCTGGTGCAGCAATTTAATTCCTGGACCCCGGCCTTCATTCTGGCCAGCTTTCTCTGTTTGGTTGCCGGGCTGTTATGGTTTAAGATTGACCCCACGATTTCTGTCGTTGAAGAAGTGGGAGATTCCCTCCCGGCGCGAACTTCGTAGACTACGGCTGTGGGACGTATCGCTGGCGCATGGCAGCCCGCGCGTCAGCGGGGACTCGGGTACCGTCACCTTAGCCAGCTGATTGAACGATCCAAGCCCTCCCATTCGGTCGGGTACTGGAGGTTTGTATGTTGATCGATGAAAGAAAGTGCGTGGCGTGCGGCAACTGCATTCCAATTTGTCCGATGGGCGCTATTCATATTGATCCCGTGAAGAGGCGGGCGACCGTGAATCAGGACGAGTGCGTGGAGTGCTACACGTGCTACCGAGGCATGAGCAAGGAGCACTTGAACCCTGTCATGGTCCGGACCATACGGAAGATTGGAAGCTGGCTGCGCTGGCGGTTTGATCCCGAGCCGGATGTTTGCCCGACCGATGCCCTTACGGAACCAGTACTCACTTGGCCGCGTGTGGTGCGCCGGGCATTCAGCGATCCGGTCGTTCCACACGAAAGCACAGGCGTACACGGTCGCGGAACAGAAGAGGTAAAGACGAATGATGTGACCCGTCGCGTGGGACCAGGGGACGCCGGCTTTACGGTTGAGTTTGGACGGCCTACCGTAGGCGTGCGGTTCTGGCAAATCCAGGAGATGACGCGTGAATTGGCCAAATTGGATCTCGTGTTCGAGAAGCGGAATCCGGTTACTAACCTCATGACCAATCCCAGCGCGGGCGACATTCGTGAAGACATCTTGAATGAGAAAATCCTCTCGGCGATTGTGGAATTCAAAACGTCGATGAAGAATGTCCCGGCGGTTCTGCGCAAGATTCGAGAGGTCGCGAAACGCCTCGACACCGTTGTCGCCATCGGTGCGGCAGCTCGCTGCGACGAAAATGGTGATAACGAGCTGGAAGAGATCCTCCGCCAGGAAGAATTCGACTTTGTCAGGGGCAAGACGAATCTGGGATTGGGACGAGCATCCAATCAGGTCAGCGAGGTTCGTGAAGCTGTGAGTGTGACATAACAGAGCAGCAGCAACTGCCAGTTTGATAAAAGCGACGACGGAGTCGTCGCGAACCCTCTGCTCGATGCCGGAAGTCTAACCACTGAGAGCTTAGGAGTCATCATGACCAACACCTTGCACCGATATGGAAATGAAAAGAGCTTGCGCAACGATTTCATTGTGTTTGCCATTCCGTGTCGGGGTTACAACGACAAAGATTCTGTTCCCAAATTGAGAGAGTTCTTGAGGATGGCGGTGAAGCATAACCCGGTCAATATCGGAGATGGATCCAAAGGAGGAATGTACCGACCATCGCAGCATCTGAACCCACTGGCTCACTGGACCCGTGATAGCCGCCCCAACATCGAGGAAGTCGTCGAGAAGGTTTCCAATCCAACGACGGTGGCCGCCGTGTTTGACAATCGGGAAGCTGTTGAAAACTTCGTCCAAGAACTGCGCAAAGCCGATCTGGGCCTCTCTATCAACATCAGCGCTTCGATTGAGAACGCCCAGCAGTGTTGCCACGATATCAATCTGCCGCGCCACAGCGTTGAGTATTCGCTGGGATTCATTGGCAAGACCGACCGGCTAGCCGACCGCCAGGTGCTGGAACTTTCCACCATGTGCGGGCATGGGATGATCTCGTTCACATTTGCGCGCAAGATGATTGATTGGGTTCGGGAAGGCCGGCGCACGCCCGAGCAGGCGTGCAATTACATGTCCCGGTTCTGTTCCTGCGGCATCTACAATCCGACTCGCGCCAAGCAAATCCTGGAAGATGCACGGATGCACAATAGCTAATTGCATCGAAATAGGCTTCGCAACCGACTATTGATCGAGAAGCCGTTCGTCTGCCCGAGCCCCGATGCAATCCAGGAAATCTGACCAAACTTTTCACGCACATTCATCTTTCATGAAACGACAAGAAAAGGACACTATGGTTCTTTTTGCCTTCCATTCATCTTCTGGGTGTACCGAAAGGTCGGTAAGGGCTCGGAGCATCTTGGTGGGGCTAGCCCTCACGGGCCTTGTCCTGCTTCACGGCTGCGCCGAGAAATCTGTTCAGGCCCCGGCGACGCCTGCAGAGCCTCCAGCTGTCATTTTCGATGGCGCCCAGATCTGGGACGGCACAGGAACGCCTGCTGTCCAGGACGCCGTGCTGGTCATCAAAGGCGACCACATCGAAGCCGTCGGGCCACGTGGTACGGTCACGGTTCCTCAAGACGCTAGAACCATCGATGCCAAAGGAAAGACTCTCATTCCCGGACTCATTAACATGCACGGTCACGTTGGCATGACCAAGGGGTTGAAGCAGTCGAAGGAGAACTACAGTAAGGAGAACATTCTCGCTCAGCTGAAGCAATATGCTCGCTACGGCGTGACAACGGTAATGAGCCTCGGCACAGACTTCGAAGCGATGTTCGACGTGCGGGGTGGCGCCAAAGCCGATGAGTCGCCTCGAGCGACTGTGTTCACCGCCGGCAGAGGCTTCACTGGGAAGCAAGGGTATCCAGCAGTGTTGCCGGGGAATGTCGGAATCCCAGTCGAGGTGGACACCGTTGATGAGGTAAAAGCCCACATTCAGGAACTGGCTAGGCAGAAGGTCGACATGGTCAAGATCTGGGTGGACGATCACTGGGGACATTACAAGAAGATTCGACCTGAACTCTATAAGGCGATCATCGACGAGGCCCACAGACAGAACTTGCGCGTCATGGCGCATTTGTTCTACCTGGTGGATGCCAAGGGTCTAGTTGATGCCGGATTAGATGGAATGGCTCACAGCGTGCGCGACCGCGAAGTCGACGCCGCCCTGATCAAAATGCTCAAGGAGAAAGGAACCTTCGCTGTGCCGACACTGACGCGTGAGGAGTCCACATTTGTGTACGCTGAGCCGCCCGCGTTTTTGGACGATCCATTCTTCAGCCGCTGGGCAGACCCGGAAGTGATCACGACCTTGAAGGATCCGGCTTGGGGCAAGAAGGTCAAGGCGGATCCGGACTTCTCGAAATATCCAGGACAACTCAGGATCGGCCAGAAGAACTTGAAGAAGCTGTTCGATGCCGGTGTGAAAATTGCATTCGGGACTGACACTGGCCCCCCCGCTCGGTTCCAAGGTTACTTCGAGCATCGAGAGCTGGAATTGATGGTTCAAGCCGGTTTGACTCCGGCTCAAGCTCTGCAAACTGCAACCCTGAATGCTGCCGAGTGCCTGAAGATTGAGCAGGACTACGGAAGCCTGGAGGCAGGCAAGAGAGCTGACTTAGTCCTGTTGGACGCTGATCCGTTGGAAGACATTCTAAATACCAGGAAGATCAACCAGGTCTGGATTGGTGGCCGGGCAGTGGACTGACCGCGGTTTGTCTGAAAGCAGCGCTGAGAGTTTGGAACCGGGCCGGTCAGAAGTTGACGGTGACTCGCACGTTCTCGCCAGAGCGCCGTTTCTCCCTTTCTTTTTTTCGTAAGACGATCAAACAAGGAGAATGACCATGTCCCAAAACAGCCTTTCACGACGCCACTTTATGGCAGGTTTCGCTGGAGGGACGGCCGCGGCGACCTTGGCCAGCACTTCAACGACGGTGGCCGCCGCCACCCCGGTAGTTGCTCCCATCTATCCTGTGGTTGAACCCAAACCCAATGGCGGACCGATCAAGTTACTCGTGACTCACAGCATTACCGATGCGGAAGCCAACCAGATCCGCTCTGCCGGCAAGAATGTGGAGCTAGTTAGGCTGCGGGATCAATCCGCGCTGAAGGACCAGATCGCCGACGCAGAGGCCATCTTTGGTCCAGTGGACGGTGATGCGCTGGCCCACGCCAAGAAAGTGAAATGGATCCAACATACTGCGGCTGGCGTTGAGGTTCTTCCCAAACAGCTTATGGAGCATCCGTGTGTCCTGACCAACATGCAGAGGGTCTATGCACCTGTCATTGCGGAAACTGCTATCGGAATGCTGCTTGGCCTCACACGCGGTCTCGTTCAGGACTCCTTTCCCAATTTTAGGGCGCGCAAATGGGGAGAAAAAAACAGTGTGCCTTTGATCGACCTCTATCATAAGACCATGGGTCTCGTCGGTCTGGGAGGTATTGGAACAGAGATCGCGCGGCGCGCCCATTACGGATTTGAGATGAAGATTCTAGCCGTGGATCCGAAACCGCTTCCTAAACCCGATTTTGTGGCGGAATTGCGTGAACCCGGGTGGCTTCTTGAAATGGTGCCGCAGGTGGACGTGCTCGTCAGTGCCGCACCTCACACCAAGGAAACCGTGAAAATGTTCAACCAGAGTGTCTTCAGCCGGATGAGACCTTCCGCGTACTTTGTCAACGTGTCCCGTGGCGGGCTGGTCGACCAGGAGGCATTGGTCAGGGCGCTGACGGAGCGGAAGATCGCTGGAGCCGGCTTGGATGTGACCACACCGGAACCCTTGCCAGCTGAACACCCATTGTGGGATTGTCCAAATCTGATAATTACCCCGCACAATTCCGGCCAGGCGCCAATCCGTCAGGTTCGCCTGATCGCACTAACGGCGGAGAACGTTCGACGATACTCGAATGGCTTGCCGCTGCTGAATGTAGTAGACAAGACGAGAGGATACTGAACCAGCCTCCATCCAAGGCCAAAGTTCAGGATTGTTGCCGACCCGCCACGACCAAGCCGGATTCAGGGACTCGACCCATTGAACCCAAACTTTGATTCCAAGAGGATGGCCATGAGTTCACTGACTCGCCGCCGGCTCCTACAGAATGCCTCTCTCGCCGCGATCGCGTCTCAGTTCTCTGCTTCGCTGCTTGCTGCCAAAAAGCCCGAGTTCAAGCTGGGCATCACGACCAACACGCGCGGTGGTTGGGAGAAGGACCTCATCAAATCGTTCAAGGAGGCCGCCGAAGTGGGCTATAGAGCCGTAGAGACCTTTTACTCCTACGTCTTGCCGTATTGGGACAAGCCCGAAGAGATGAAGATGCTCCTGGCCGAATTCGGCCTCCGGTTTGTGACGGTTTCCAACGGTGGTCCGATGGTGATGCAGTTTGAAGACTCGGCCGTGGCCGATCGCATCATTGCTGAACATCTAAAGCTCGTTCGCTGGATCAAAGGCTTCGGTTGCACCCATCTGAAGATCAATACAGGCAATCGCCGGCCGGAAGGCACAACCCCGCAGGATCTGGAACAGATGGCCAAAACCATGAACGAACTAGGAAAGCGCATTAGCGACGAGGGCTTGAAGTTCGGTGTGCATGCCCATCTCTGGACACAGCTCCAGGATCGGAAGGAAATCGACCAGCTGATGGCGTTGACCGACCCAAAGCATGTCTACATGGTTTTGGACACGGGCCATATCACCATGGCCGGGATCGATCCTGTGGAGCTAACCAACGCCTACGTTGACCGCATCGTGGAATTCCACTTGAAAGACTGCAAGCCGGAAGACCGCGGTGGTCACAAAGGATCTATCCCGGAGCGAGAAGGGTATACCGACAAAGGCAAGCGTATCTTTTACGAGCTCGGGAAGGGAGGTGTTGACTTTCCTGGGATTCTAGCGATTCTCAAGAAGAAGCGCTGGACTGGTTGGCTGACTGTGGAACTGGATTCGACGGATACGACGCCACGCGACAGTGCCACCAAGTCCAAAAGGTATCTACAAGATGTCCTTAAGTTGACCTTATAACCGAGTTCTGCAAAGACGGTTCGCAGAGTTCCGTAGAAGCCTGCGCGAGCAGGTTGTTGTCCCCGCGGGGGACCGTCGAGGATGAACCAGGTGCTATGGCGTCCGAGAGGCGCACGTTTCCTCTTGTCGCCAAGCGGCATGGCGCACTGGAAGTGAACTCCTTTTGCCTTTCGAATCATCTGCTTACTGAGAAGCTCCAGGCAACAACCGCCACTTTCCAAGAAGCGTCCTCGAAACGATGGAGTACCCATAAGTGTGTGCCCCCGACCTTCCTGACGTCAAATGAGCCCGGAGTGAGGTATGTCGTCGAAAAGTCGCAGAGCTTGTACGCGACCGACCCGCTCCCTCGAATCCGCAAACCTCTTAGTTCCAAATTCTTGATTTCCGGCTGGGCGGCGCCCAACCACTGCCGGATTGCTTCTTTCCCCAGCAGAGGAGCAGAGTTGGGTGGAAGCCACACCACGTCGTTTGTGCACAACTCAAGAACGGCGTGAAAGTCTCCCGACCTTTCGGCATCTATCCAGCGGTCATGAAGCTTCTCAATGGCCGCGACATCTTCGCGGTGTAACTCTGTCACACAGAACCTCCCAAGACGAAATGACGGACACCCAAAGCAGAGCAGCTGTATCCCCGGAACTGCAGCAGGTCCGTCGCCTTCTTCACAAGGCAGCGGCTTGCCGTAATTCGGCGGGCAAAGCCGCAAGGCAGCCTTGTGTGAAGTCCATCGCCGCTCCTTACGCGACACAGTGAAACAGCAGAAGAATTATAGGGCGTCGGTGGATTCTCGCTCTACAAATCGTTGGGTTTCCGAGAATTTGTAAGGATCCGTACGAACCAATGGCGTGAGTCAGTGTTTGAATCCGTCCGCTTGAACGTCCCCTTGACATGCCATTCTCCGCGGGTTTACGACTGTGGTTGGCTTCAGCTAGTGCTCAATAACAGGTCAAGTCAGCGACAAATCTGTTGCGGACCCGCTCAACGTCAAATCGTCGGCATGGTGGGTTTGCATGTCTGAAGTGGATTTGATAGGGTTGCCTGCGCCTTCCGTGTGAAGCGTTAGCTGGCGAGGCAACACATTCCTGTGACCCTGCGACTTCTTTCTATCTTCGCGGCGCTGGTGTTGGTTCCAGCCTCTGGCCAGGCCGAGGTTCCACTCCCCACGCCGAAAGACCACTATCAGCATTTTGATACTAGTCAGGCCGGCCTGAAACTCTTCACGGAACTGATGGGCGAGCTCGATCCCGCCACTCAGAAACTGCTCCTTGAGATAGCCAATTCCCCAGATGCGTCCACTCTGCAGAAGATTCCCAGATCGGAGGTGCTGTCGGCTGTCCGATCAGTGAATTGGCAGAAGTGGAAAGCTCCAACTCTAGAGATCCTGCTGCATCACTCAAACGTGTTGGATGTAATCCCTGCCGGTTCGAAGGAATGGGTTCCAATTGTTCATGACGCCTTGCTTTACTTCCTGGACCGTTTGGACTCAGAGCGGCTGCTGAACCGTCTCGTCGATTTTGCTTATCTGCCTTCCGGCAATAGCCGTGGCGATCGCATTCTACAGTTCGCTTCCGGCACGCCGACCTTTCAAAAGATTGGACAGATCCTGGCCAGAAACGCGGGGCTCGAGCCAGACATTCAGAAAGCGCTTCAGACGCTGGAAAACAGTCTGCGAACCAGCACGCGGCAGGAACTGGTGGAGTTCATCTCCGGCGAGCTTGGCCAGCAGACAATCGAGAAATACCGAATCCAGTTCGCCGATCGGATCCTGGCTGAAGCCAGTGTGGGCGCGGTGATTCGTGCCAGCCTGCAAATGCCCGCGGACCAGGAACGCCGCGACGTCGTCTGTAAGGTCATCAAACCCTACGTCCTCAAGGCCCTTCCTGAAGAGCTGGCCATCCTTGACGAGCTGACGCGCTATTTTGACCAGCATCGCGCCTTCTACGAGCTGGGTGAAATCCCACTGGCTGAAATGTTTCAGAACATCCGCAAGTCGATGTCCGAGGAGATCCAGATCGAAGACGAGCAGGACAACCTCCGGCTCGCGGCCGGCTATTACAAGGACAATTCGAGAATCCTGATTCCGGCACTTTACTCATTCTCGACCGCACATGTGACGGTGATGGAGTTTGTGCGTGGGGACAAAATTTCCAATGCGTTCCTCGAAAACGCCCCCCAACGAGCCATTATGGCGAGGCGGTTGAGCGACGCATTGACTTTTGACGTGATTTTCTCAAAGCGCGAGGAAGCGTTGTTCCATGGCGACCCACACGCCGGAAATGTCTTTCATGTGGCGAACGATTCCAAGGACCCTTATCGGATTGCCCTCCTGGATTGGGGGTTGTGTGGCCTATTTCCCCGTTCCCAGAGAATGGAGCTGGTCCAGCTCATGCTTGGAATCGAACTGAATGACGCCAAACGACTCCAGAAGCATCTCGGTGGGCTGATCGAGGGCGAGCTGCCGCAGTCGCCCGAGAAGCTTCAACGTCTGCACCAGGTGATTCAAGAAACCTTGCAGCAGCGGTCGAAACGAAGCAACTTTGATACGCTGGCCGATTTGATCGTTCGGCTCACCAAAGAAGGTTACGCTCTTCGCTTCAACATAACGCTGTTCATCAAGTCTCAGGTGACGATTGCCGGCATCTTGACTGGGCTAGACCCGAAGCTGAAACAGGACGACTATCTCATGAAACGGGCGAATGGCCTGGTTTGGAAGGAATTCCACAAGCATCTGCTGAACACTGTCTGGTTCCCGGGCTGGAATTCCCGCAACTATCGGAGCATGTTGTCGAATGGGGACATCACGAATGTTGTCATGAACCGAATTGGAGGATGGTTTGGAATGGAGTAAGGGCAAGTCGAACCAAGATCGATATAAGGCTGGATTGCCTGCGCACGAACATGGCAAAATGAGGGTCGCCACGACGAGAATTCCTTTAGGCGAACCGGCTCAGAACTGCGCATTCGAGGGAGTTCGAATTCAGGACGCGCCCCTTCCGGACGCACTGGGCCCCCTTTGGCCATTTCAGGTATGGCGATGACAATTCAAATCCTATTTCAGAGATAGACTTTCATGAGAAACCAGAAACAGCAAGCGAGAAGTAACCTTTCGCGTCGACGCTTTCTTCGCACCACAGCGACAGCAGGTGGGGCCGTCGCTGCCTATCTCAGTTTTCCGCGAGAGCATTTTGCGCTGAACAGCGAGACGTTAAAGATCGGGTTGGTCGGCTGCGGTGGTCGAGGCACAGGTGCCGCCGTGCAAGCGTTGGCCGCGGATCAGAACACCGTCCTGACGGCTATGGCGGATGCGTTCGAAGACCGCTTGAAGAGCAGTCTCGATGTCTTGAAAGGCCAGTCGGGCGAGCGTGTCCAGGTAGATCCGGACCACTGTTTCGTCGGATTTGATGCTTGCGAAAAACTGATTCACAGTGACGTGGACATTGTGTTACTGGCCGCGCCGCCTGGCTTTCGACCGGCTCATCTCAAGGCTTGTGTGGAGGCCGGAAAGCACATCTTCTGTGAGAAGCCAGTGGCGGTCGATGCTCCGGGAGTGCGCTCAGTACTAGCCACGGTGGAAGAGGCCAGGAAAAAGAAACTAGCTCTGGTGTCTGGCCTGTGCTGGCGGTACAGCACTGCAGAACGGGAAACGTTTAAGCAGATACACGACGGGGCAGTCGGCAAGATCACCACCGTCTATTCCACCTACAACACGAGTCCGCTTTGGAATCGCCCCCGCCAGCCAGAGTGGAATGATATGGAGTACCAAATGCGGAATTGGTACTACTTCGCCTGGCTGTCAGGAGACCACATCGTCGAACAGGCCGTTCACAGCATCGACAAAATGTGTTGGGCCATGAACGGAGAATTGCCGGCTAAAGCGATTGCGCTAGGTGGGAGACAGGCGCGGCTCGGTCCAGACTGGGGTCACATCTACGACCATTTCAGCGTGACGTATGACTACACCAGCGGGGCAAAGGGGTTCCATCACTGTCGCCAGCAGCAAGGTTGTGCAAACGAAACCAAGGACTATATTCTCGGCACCAAGGGTAGCTGCGAGATTGAAGGTTCCCGGCAACTCCACATCATTCGCGGTGAGAAGGAGTGGAAGTATGAGGGGTCGCACAACAACATGTATCAGGCTGAACATGACGAACTGTTTGCCTCCATTCGGAAGGGAGAACCCATTAACGACGGCGTCTGGATGACGCACAGCACGATGACGGCGATCCTGGGAAGGATGGCGGCCTATACTGGCCAGTCGATAACTTGGGAGCAAGCGATCAACTCGCAGGAGAACCTTGCCCCGCCAAAATTGGAGTGGGGTCCCACGCCGTTCCCGGACGTCGCCATTCCAGGACAAAACAGGTTGTCGTAAGGGTGCGTCGAACTGCTCGATGCCGCGGCAGGTTGCTTTCCGTGGTCATCTCGTGGAGTTTTCTCACATGTTGCGATTGGGTTTCTTAGCCGTCCTGATTCTCCTGGGCAACTCCGCCGCCGCTGCTGAAGAAAATCCGGCAATCTTCCAGAAAAGGCTCTATCCACTCCTGCACACTCACTGTGCTTCCTGCCATGGAACCGCCTCTCCGCAAGGCAGTCTGTCGATCTTGAGCCTGGAGGGGTTGCTGCGTGGAGGCAAGCATGGGCCCGCGCTGACACCGGGTTCGTCGCAGAAGAGCCTGCTGATGGCTTATGTGCGAGGAGAAAGAAGCCCGAAGATGCCGCTCGGAGGATCGCTGCCGGACAATGTGGTTCAGGAGTTGGCGGGCGCGATCGACGCGATGGCGCCCTTGTCTGCGCCAGACTCGTCTCGCGATGGACATCTCGAGTGGCTGCTGCACCCGCCGAAAGCCCTCGCAGTTCCTGCAGTGAACAACGCATCATGGATTCGCAATCCAATCGACGCGTTTATTCTTGCGAAGCTGGATGCCAGAAACATGACTCCAGCGCCTGCTGCCGACCGTCGCGCTTTGATCCGGCGCGTCTATTTCGATCTGATAGGGCTGCCGCCAGCGCCGGAAGAAGTCTCGGCTTTCGTCAACGATCGTGACCCGGCAGCAGTTGCCAAGTTGGTCGACAAGCTGTTAGCTGATCCCCGCTACGGCGAACGGTGGGGCCGGCATTGGCTCGATCTTGTTCGATTTGCGGAGTCAGATGGCTTTGCTATCGACAGCGAGCGCCCGACTGCGTGGCGCTATCGCGATTATGTCATCCGAGCCTTTAACCAGGACAAGCCCTACGACCTTTTCATCAAAGAACAGTTGGCCGGAGACGAGATGAAGGACAAGCGAGGTGCCGAGGAGGACAGTGCCGAGCGCCTGATTGCTTTGGGATTTTTGCGAATGGCCACCTGGGAGGCTGACGCGACGTCTCGCCAACAGTTGCGGCAGGACTTTCTGAACGAAGTCACCGGGACAACAGCTTCGGTTTTCCTCGGTCTGACTGCAGGTTGCGCTCAGTGCCACGACCATAAGTATGACCCGATTCCGCAGCGTGATTTCTACCGGCTGCAGGCGTTTTTCGCGGCGACTGCAGTGGATGAGCGGCCTGCTCCTTATCTTGAGGCCGAGAATCCGAAGGAGCTGAAACAGCGCTGTCGGCAGCATGAAGACGAAGTGGAACAAGCAAACGCCGAACTCGAAAAACGGAAGGAAGCGCTGAAGCAACGGTTCATGGAATCGAAGAACCTGAAGCCAGAAGATCCAGCCGTCGCTGAATTTATGCGGGAGCTGAATGTCGCCAATGTGTTTTTTCAGGAACGCGACGATCCAATTTTCAAGGAGCCCGTTTGGAAAAGTTACCTCGAAGCGAAAGACAACCTGCGGCGCTTGAATGAACTGGGAAAGCGCTACCAGCCGGTTGCCGTCGCCGTGAAAGAAGTGGTTCCTCCTGACGTGCCGGCTCTGCCGGATACTCATCTGTTAGTCAGTGGCGAACTTGAGAGCAAAGGCGAGAAGACCGAGCCAGGCTTTCTGGAATGCGTGATACGGAAAACCGAACCCGCCAAAATTCCCTTTGTGGGAGGCAGCTCGGGACGGCGCCTGGCACTGGCGGAGTGGATTGCCAGTGCGGAAAACCCGCTTACAGCCAGGGTTATGGTGAACAGGATCTGGCATCACCACTTTGGGGAGGGTCTCGTGCGCACTCCCAGCGACTTCGGGAGGAACGGCGCCCGGCCTTCGCACCCTGAACTACTGGACTGGCTGGCAACACAATTCATCGATCAGAAATGGAGCATCAAGGCCATGCACCGGTTGATGCTCACTTCCAACACTTACCAACAGGCCACTGCGCATCCAGAATGGAAAAGTTACACAGAATCTGATCCCAATAACGAGTTGCTGTGGCGCATGAACTGGATGCGTCTGGATGCTGAGTCTTTGCGAGATTCTGTTCTGGCACTCGCCGGACGGCTGAACCCTGCTTCAGGAGGACCTGGAGCTCTGCTGGATACTCCTGCCGACTTGGCCGAGGGCTTCGAGTTTTTCAAATGGTTTCCGTCAGAAGAACCCGAACAACGACGTCGCACGGTCTACACGTTTCAGCGGCGTTCGGTGGTAAATCCCATGCTGGAAGTGTTTGACGTAGCCAACATGAACGTTTCCTGCTCCCGCCGCAATCTCACGACCGTGACTCCGCAAGCGCTTACTCTGATGAATGGCGAGCTGGTGCATCGCGAATCCCGGCACTTGGCCGGGCGCGTCTTGCGTGAGGCTGGCCCTCAGCCCGACCAGCAGATCGACCGAGCGTTCCTGCTGGCACTGGGGCGGCCCCCTTCTGAAAGTGAAAAAGGTGAATCGATGAAGCTGCTCAAGAAGTTGCCTGCGCCCGAAGCGCTGGCGCATTTGAGTGTGGTGTTACTTAACCTGAACGAGTTTTTGTATTTGGAGTGAGACGATGAGCGTTCAAGAATCGCGCAGGCGATTTCTGTATCAGAACCTGGTGGGAGTCGGCGGAATCGCACTAATGGAGTTACTGCATCGCGATCTCTTCGCAGCCGGACCGGTTGACGAAAGACCGCTGGCACCAAAGCCTCCGCATCACACGCCCAAGGCAAAAAGTTGCATTTTTTTGTCAATGCTTGGGGGAGTGGGCCAGATGGACACCTTTGATCCCAAGCCAGCACTGAAGAAGTTCGATGGCACACCTATGGACTGGAGTAAGCACAAGAAAACCGATCAGCCTGGATTGTTCGCCAAGCCACGTCATCTAGTGGCCAGTCCTTTTAACTTCAGCAAGCACGGCAAGTGCGGGATGGACGTTTCGGACCTCCTTCCCAACTTGGCATCGTGTGTGGACGATATGGCCTTTGTCAGGTCTGTTCAGGCAGACAATGGGAACCATCCTGCTGCAGTTTTCCAGATGAATACTGGCTTCATCATGCCTGGCAATCCGTCACTGGGAGCTTGGTTGAGCTACGGGCTCGGAACTATGAATCAGAATTTGCCCGCGTATGTCGCTCTGCCTGATTTTCGTTCTATTCCGTTTAGCGGTTCGCAGCAATGGGGAAGCGCTTTCTTGCCGGCATCATACCAGGGGACCGTCTTGCGCTGGAAAGGAGATCCGATTCGAGACTTGGCATCACCAGCTGACCTGACCCCGGAAACCAGAGACCAGCAACGAGAATTGTTGCGCGCTTTGAATCAGGAATACCTCCAAAAGCATTTCACCAATCCCGACCTTCAAGCCAGGATTGATGCCTACGAGCTATCTTACCGGATGCAGGCAGAGGTTCCGGGAGTGCTGTCTATCGACCGGGAAAGCCCGTCCACCAGAGAGCTGTACGGGTTGGATGATCCTGTGACTGAATCCTTCGGCAAGCGCTGTCTCATGGCACGGAAGTTGGTGGAGAGCGGCGTGCGTTACGTGCAGGTTTACACACCAAGTCAATCTTGGGACGCGCATATCGACGTGCGCAAGAACCATCTCAAGAATGCGCAGGAGACGGACAAGCCAATTGCTGCTCTCATTATGGATCTCAAGCAACGCGGCTTGCTCGAAACCACCCTGCTGGTGTGGATGGGGGAATTCGGTCGGACCCCTGACACTCCGGCTGACCAGAAGACGAAGGGCCGCGATCACAACCCTGGTGCCATGACGATCTGGTTTGCCGGCGGAGGCGTCAAAGCCGGTGTAGCTGTTGGAGCGACCGATGAGCTAGGCTTGAAAGCCGTTGAAGACGTGTATCACATTCGAGATGTGCACGCGACCATTCTGCATCTGATGGGTCTAAACGATATGCGCTTGACCTATTATCACGCCGGAAGGAACCGCCGCCTGACCGACACGGGTGGAAAGTTAATCCACCAGGTCGTGGGCTGAATAGGTAGCGAACTTGGCGGGCGTGATAGTCAGGGCTTTCGCGGAAATGGGAGCCTTGGCTGCGTAACGGGGATTTCGCGACAAGCATAGCTCAGGATCTAGGCCGGTAGGTGTGTTCAAAAGCAGAACCCAGGCTGCGCTATTGAATCCTATGAACTCTACATTCGCACGACGAAACTTCTTGAGAGCCGGGGCGATCCTGGCTGCCTTGGGAATGACTCGGACCCGGCAGCAAGGCGCTGCCAAGAAGCGTCCCGGGATGAAGAAAGCCCTCATGTTTGGCATGGTGAAAACTGAAGGCACATTGCTGGAAAAGTTCCGAATGCTCAGAGAAGTCGGATATGACGGTGTGGAACTCGATAGTCCCAGCAACCTGGACAAGAACGAAGTGCTCAGAGCGCGAGACGCAACCGGACTGCAGATTTGCGGAGTGGTTGATTCAGTTCACTGGAATCAGACACTTTCTGACCCGGACCCGGCTGTCAGAGCCGCAGGACTGGAAGGTTTGAGGACGGCGCTGCGGGAATGCAAGCTTTATGGCGGGACTTCGGTCTTGCTGGTTCCGGCCGTCGTCAAGAAAGAAGTTTCCTACGCTGACGCATACTCGCGATCCCAGGCTGAAATCCGAAAAGCGTTGCCGCTGGCAGAAGACTCAGGAATCAAGATTGCCGTCGAAAACGTTTGGAACCAATTTCTGCTAAGTCCGCTTGAAGCCGCACGTTATATCGATGAATTCCGAAGTCCCTGGATTGGCTGGCATCTGGATATCGGCAACCTGATTACTTACGGCTGGCCTGAACACTGGATTCGCGTTCTCGGCAAACGCATTCTGAAGTTGCACATCAAGGAATTCAGCCGCCAGAAGCGAGATAGCGAAGGGCCGCGGGCTGGGTTTAAGGTCAATCTCTGGGAGGGTGATTGCGACTGGCCTGCGGTGATGAAAGCGTTGGATGAAGTCGGTTTTCAAGGTTGGGGTTCTGCCGAGCTCGAAGGTGGAGGCCCGGAACGACTGAGAGACATCGCACAACGCATGGACCGGATTTTTGAGGCGTGAGATGTGAGACTTGAGGCATGAGACCTGAGACTTGAGGTGTGAGGCTTGAGGCGCTGGGCTAACAGCTGAGGCCGTGGCACTCTGGCATTTACCGGAACCATCCAGGCAGGGCTCCCTCGCGGATCGCCTGTTCGATGAGTTTCTCCTTCTCCTCTTCTCGTTTCTGGTTCAGTTCCTTAGTCTGAACATCGATGTCGATCACTCTGGGCGGTACTCCCAGGCCAAGCGAGCCGGTGGCCGCAGTGGATTCTCCCTCCTTGGGGTCGCGCCGGTTGATAAGCTGAAAACGCTCGGTTTCCAGCGGGGCGAGGAGTGCATTGTAGCGCTTGTCAATTGTGGCGAGCCTCTCCTGCCAGTACTGCTGGTCTTTAGTCTTGGGCTCCTCGGGCTGGCGCTCTGCCGGATCAGGTTTCAGTGCTGCCTGGGAATTCTCCCAACCCGCTGGCTGGCCGCTCTTGCGAAGTTCTTCGCGAAGGTCATCAAGTGCTTGTTCTGCGGCCGCCGCATCCGCCTTGTTTTTCTCGAGCTGCTCCCGCGTTTGAGCGATCAGGGGAGCGTACACATTCTCCCGGTCGTACACATCGGATTGCCGCAAGAGCTTCAGATTCAGGTCGTTCAATTTTGCCTGAAGTGTTTCTCCCTGAGCTTTGGTTTCCTGGACCCTGCCTCTTGCCTCAATGAAACGCTTGCTCCAGAGGCGTTCATCACTGTCGTCTGCGGTAAGCGACAGTCTAGCTGTGGTACGACTCTCGTTGGGCGCCGTCTCAGGCGCCGGACTAGTTGTGAGTTCCGCTCGCGAGTCCTCGTACTTGCGCAAATCCTCGTTCGTATAGACCCTCCTGGGGGCGTTGTTCTGGCCGCGTTTTTCTTTTTCCTTGCTGGCAAGATCGGCTAGACTCTGGGCTGAAACCGAGTTTAGCGAGATGAACAGGACTCCCAACGCCAGGCAAGATCTGCGAAGTGTAATCATCTTGTTGTCGTTCCCCCAGGTAGACGTTCTTTCGCAATTCAGTATCGGCCAGGTCGGCCGACAGACTTAAACTTAATCCCGCCAATCTGCCACGCGCCTTGAACCGCCGCCTTGACGAGTTCCAACTGGAGACACACATCTCGGGCAGGTCGGTGGGTGACCAGGGTAGTTGCTCTCAGCTTCGCCGCAAACTGCCCTGCAATACCTCTGGCTGACACCTACGTTTTGGTCATGCCCTTCACCGATCCTTTGCGGTCATACGCGGGTACATTCTTCCGGCGACTGTCTGCCGGAACGCAACGGAGCTCACCTTAGGTGTCTCCCGGCCAGACCCAATGTTCACCTGGATAGTCCTCGTGAGGCGATTTGTTAGGTGCGTCTCTTTCGAATCGAGGACCTTCACTTGATCTTCCAGACAGTTGCATACTTCTTGCGGTACTTGTCGTCATCTTCAGTCTCGATCAACTCCATCGCCTTCTCCCTTATCTTCTCATCCTTTACTGCCTCATAGAGCTTCCTAAGACCCTGTATGATGTCGAAGCGGATCAAGGTGCAGTTCTTTTCGGTTACACAATCTCTGAACCGCCCTGCAAGACCATCAACCACGACCTTCTGGTATTTCTTTCCGGCAGCCCCAACTTTCCAAAGCGATTGCAGGCAGTGCCTCGCGGTAACGAATCTTTCGTCATTCGTCACTGCCAGGAGAGCATCAAAATCCTTCAGCATCCTGTTCTCTGTGTCGCTCTTAGCCAGGTTGCAAAGAACCTGCGCCGCAATCGCCCTCTGATGGTTGTCTTCGTGACGCTTGTGTTGTACCAGGTCGTCCCACACCTCGTGCGCCCAGTCAACTCGCTCGTCGGTCACCTTGAGAACATAGTTCAATGCCTTGAAGCGCGTATCGCCATCCTGAGAGCGCAAGTTATCTAAGTTGGTGCGTGTGTTCCTGTCCATGTACCTTTCCTAAAGGTTGAGAAGAGCTTACCCGTCGAATACCCATCTGTCAAAGTGTGCGGCATCGGGGGATCGCGATGGGCACGGAAGTTGAGCTTCTCAAAACCGATTACTCTACCCGAACTATCCTTCATCAAGATAACCTCATCCTGTCTCTTTCTAAACACTTTGGCGCGGCCATATTTGAATGAGCCGATTGGGTACGCGGTGATTAGAAAACCTTCGCCATCTCAGTCGCTCTTGTCACTGGGCAGACCCAGCGTTTCAAAGCTTCCGTTTCTATGAAACAAGAGAACGGAATTGTCATTCTTGCTCTGCAGCACTTCATCGAGACTTTCAAGTGAACGCCTGCGGTGGCGCCAACATCCGTAGTCGTTTTTTGCCTACACCACTACTTTTGAGAAGCTCATCCCACATTTGACAAGAACCGGCGTCTTGAATCAAGTTATACTGGCTTGCCGATCAGAGCCGCTTCACTTGTGTCGCACTGGTTATTTTGAGCGAAACGAGAATCTTGTTCTCATGCTGAATCGTTGTCGTTTTCTCCTCGTCGGACTTGGCCCTTGGACTTCCGGGACGAGAACGAAGACAACGATAAGGACGAACACTCGGGGATACTAAGGGCATCAGCCCTTGCTTGATTGGTATCGAGAGCTTTATGAAAACCGAACTTCCACACTCCCTGCGAACTGTCATCTTGGACGGTGTTACGATTTACCTGGCACATCCGGACGAGCTATCCATTCGCTGGGTTGGTCAAGAGGAGCTGGTCAAACAGTTGATGGCGGCCTGGATGATCGTTGATCCAAAAGATGTTCCAATGAGCCCGCGGCTGTTGGGCAAGCCCGGCGTGGGCAAGACCACGCTGGCTTACGCGGTTGCCAAACAGATGGGCAGGGAAGTCTACATCTTGCAGGCGACTTTGGACACACGTCCGGAGGATTTGCTGGTGACTCCCGTCATCGAGTCCCAGGGAAAACTGCGCTACGTGGCCTCACCTCTGGTTACCGCCATGATCCGGGGCGGCATCGTCATCCTGGATGAGGGCAATCGCATGAGTGAAAAAAGCTGGGCCAGTCTGGCCCCGCTGCTTGACAGTCGCCGTTATGTCGAATCGATCGTCGCCGGGATCAAGATCAAAGCTCATCCTGATTTCCGACTGGTGGCAACGATGAATGATGATGCCTCGACCTTCGAGCTGCCCGAGTATATTCACTCCCGCTTGCAGCCGCAGATCCTCATCGATTTCCCGGAGCGGGAAGAGGAGCGGCAAATCCTCAAGGAAAATCTTCCGTTTGCAGAGGAGCAGATCCTTGACTATGTGACCGACTTTCTTCAGGCGGCCCACGAAGCCGACGAACGTTACACAGTCAGAGATGGCATCAATATGGCCCGGTTTGCGATCAAGCTGATGAATACGAATTCGACTCTGGATCGGGCCAGTTCGTTGAAGATTGCCATCCAGCAGACGCTGGGCGAGGAGGCGTTGCGCTATGTCCGGCGCTGAGGGAGCCGGCGCCTTGCGCCGGGGACGCTTGCACTACCTGCCGGTTGTGCCTGGAAGGATGGAATTCGCCGAAGAGACGCGCAAAGCGATTCTGTCAAAAAGGCCGCAGGTTGTGGCGGTGGAATTGCCAGCCACTCTTGAGGCTGCGTTCTTGCGGGCCGTGCAACGGTTGCCCGAGCTGTCGGTGATCCTCTACTCAGAATCCAAGCAGGACCAGGCGATTTACATTCCTGTTGAGATCACCGACCCGTTTGTCGAAGCGATTCGCAGCGCGCAGGAAATTGGAGCGGAAATCTTTTTCGTCGATCCCGACATCGGCGAGCGTCCGCATTTGAGCGATCTCTACCCGGACAGCTACGCCGTTCGCCGCCTCGGTTATGGAAAGTACGTGGAGCAGTATCGCGTCTACCCGCAACCTAGCTCATTTGAAGTGCAACGTCACGCTGCCGGAATAGCCTGGAAACTGCAAAGCTGTGACCCGTCGGCTGAGGTGACGGTGGTGCTGTCGCTGAACCTGCTCGATCCCGTCCTGGACGCAATGCAGCAACCACAAGCCGAACCATTGGCCCGCGCCCGTCGTGACGGCATCCAAGTGCTGAATCTACATCCTGATTGTCTGGCCGAAGTGCTGATCGAAGCTCCGTTCATGCAGTCTGTTTACGAAGTCCGGCGCTATGGGCTCATGCAGGCGCACGACGACGAGACTGGCCTTGCGGTTGTCCGAGATGTAGGAGTCTTCAAGCTGATGGCTGCTCCCCGGGAAGATCCTCATCGGGTACTCGAAAGTGTGGTGCAGCGCACCGCCGGGCATGTGGATTGGCATGGGCTGTCATCGACGGATCCTTCGGCCACGGAGCCAAGCCAGGTCCTCTCCGGGGACCCAAATGCGCTTCAGCCCGCGCCTGAGAGCCCATTCGAACTTGCCATACCAACTCCTCCCGAGCGATTTCATTTGATGGACCGGCAACGATTCAATCTCCGGCTCTTTGCCGAAGCGGAGAAGCGTTACGAGGAGAGCACTCGGGAAAAGCTGGCTCACTGGCAACGGCGGCTCTACTCGCGCTATTCGCGGAATCTGGCTTTACTCGGCAAAAGTCTCGTGGGCGGCCTGTTCGATCAAACCGTGGCAGCACGGTCGATCGTGGACGATAATTTTGCTTGGGAACTCTGGGACCTGGGCGCTTCCCATCTTTATCAGAGGGTGAGTTCGGACCTGATGACGGTGAACATCTCGGGCGAGGAACTATGGGTGAACATGAAGCGCATTCGTTTGCGCCGCCGACTGCCTCGGGAGAAGGCGCGCGTGCGACCTCTCGGCTTGAAGGGTCGCAAAAAGGAGAAGTTCCCCGGCGAATGGGCGCAGGAGTTTGACGGCAACAGAATCTGTTCCTATCCGCCCGAAGACATTGTGCTCGAAAACTATGGTCTCTTCCTGAAGAAGAAAGGCAAGAGCGTGCTTTCGGAAGAGCGTTCTCACACCGAGCCATTCTCAACCTCACTGCTCGATGGCGTCGATATCCGTGAGACGCTGCGCAACTGGCATGAAGGCAAGCTGTATGTGCGCCAATTTCAGAAAATATCGGGTGAGGTAGGGGCTGTCGTCCTCATTTTTGACGAGGATCGTAACAATCGCTATTCCTGGTGCATGACCTGGTTAGGCGAGCACAGCCAGGAATCGGACATGGCGTTCTACTCCACCGATCCATACGATCAAAACGTTGGCCCGGGTATTGCCAGGGCGGAGTATGGCGGCTTTCTGCTTTCCTATCCACCTAGGCGCTTGACGGATGTGTGGCACGACCCCGACTATTGGTTTGCTGAGTCGAAACCGGAGACCTTGCTATTGGCAGCACTGGATTACACCCTGGAAAAGTTCGTTGTTTACGTCGCGGCTCAGCCGCCGCGTTCGATCTTCAAGACTGTGGCATCGAGCTTAGGCAGAAAGATCATTTACATCCCCGTCGGTCAACTCTCACCCATCAGCCTCAAGAGGATTCGTGCCGTCCACATTCTCGACGGACACGACAAGCGGTCTATAGCGAAAGACTACATTTGGTAGCGATTGAGGAACCTGTCCGCTCAGGGATTCATTCAACGTGGCTCCGCCAACCGCGGCTGTGGAATGTCAAGAGCGACCGACCCGAGCCAGTGCCTTGAGGACATCGAAAGGTTGATTTTGTTATGGTTAAGCCAACAATGAAAGGAATCCCTATTTCTTTTGCTTGTGTCCTGGCAGCTCTTTTAGCGGCGAGTCATTTGTCGCCAGCGCAACAGCCTGCCGTCCCGAAGTTCGTTCAACAGGTCGTTGAGAGTGATTTTGGAGTCGGTTATGCCGTGACGTCGGCTGATGTCAATGCCGATGGAAAAGTCGACATCGTCGCGATTAATCCGACGCAGGCTGTCTGGTGGGAGAATCCGACGTGGAAGAAACACGTGATGATAAGCGGTCTGACCAAGAAAGACAATGTCTGTATTGCCACCCATGATATCGATCGCGACGGACAGCTTGACGTCGCATTGGGGGCCGAGTGGATGTCTACAAACACTCAAAGCGGCGGAAGCCTGCAATGGCTCAGACAGCCCGCAGATGCTGAAAAAGCCTGGGAACTCTTCCCTATAGGGTCAGAACCAACCTTACATCGAATCCGGTGGGGAGACTGTGACGGAGACGGGAAAAAGGAACTGATTGTCGCGCCGCTCCATGGGCGTGGAACCAAACCCCCCGACTGGGGACAAGGCAACGGCGTGCGGCTTTTGAGGTATCCTGTTCCCAACAATCCAGCCCAAGAGCCTTGGACACCTGAACTGATCGACGAGTCGTTGCATGCCTTGCACAATTTCCTGGTCGTCAATTTTGACAGCGATCCCAGCGACGAGCTCATCACGGCCAGCCTGGAAGGTGTTTACCTCTTGGACCGTGGCGAAAGCGGCCAGTGGAAAAAGACGCTCTTGGGCGAAGGTAGCGATGAAGCGGAAAGCCCGCCTGGAGCCGGCGAAGTCAAGTTGGGAAAGTTCCAAAGCGGCAAACGCTATCTTGCAACGATCGAGCCCTGGCACGGACATCAGCTCGTTGTCTATGTCGAGCCTTCCAAACTAGGCACAGTCTGGTCGCGAAGAATTCTGGATGCCAAGCTCAAAGACGGTCATGCATTAGGATGCGCCAATTTCGACGGTGACGGCGATGAGGAGCTCATCGTTGGCTGGCGCGGTGCCAGTGACACAAATGTCCGCCCGGGCCTTGCTATTTATGACCCGCAGGATGAAGCCTGGAACAGGGGGCGAAAGTACATAGTCGATGATGGGGCGATGGCGACTGAGGATTTGGTCGTCGTTGACTTGAATCAAGATGGATTCATGGATGTTGTTGCAGCCGGCCGGGCCACGCATAACGTCAAGATTTACTGGCATTCTGGGAAGACAGACTGAAACAGCCGACCGGAATCGGGCGGCCAGCGTGAGCGACGTCAACGCTCGTTCATCATCCGACACCCGAATCCTGACACCGTCCCTTGCGCCTAAGACCTGAAACCTGGCACCCGGAACCCGACACCTAAGACCCAGCATCTAACATGCAAATTGCCATCGTTCTTTTCCTGCTCGTTGTCGCGATCGTCCTGCTGGCCCTCGAGTATTGGTCAATTGACGTCGTCGCTCTGATGCTAATGCTGACTCTTGTGCTGACCCGGATCATCACCCCAGAACAGGCGATGAGCAGCTTTGGCGAGGGGGCCTTGGTCATGATCGGGTCGGTACTCGTCATGACTGGCGCAATCATCGAGACTGGAGTCGCCAACCGTATCGGCATTCTCATTAGCTCCTTTTCGGGTGATAGCCGCCCGCGCTTCTTTGTTTTCAATCTGGTTGCAGTGACTCTGATTTCGGCTTTCATCAACAACGTGGCCGCGACTGCGATTTTTGTTCCGATCGTGATCGGTGTGGCGCGACGGATGAACTGGAGTCCGTCTTTGTTCCTTTTGCCCGTCGCGTACGGTTCCATACTGGGTGGCACCTGCACTCTAATTGGAACTTCGACGAATGTGGCTGTGAGCGGTCAGCTTCCGCGTTATGGACTCTCGGCCTTTGAACTGTTTGAGTTTGCGCCCATTGGTCTGTCGATAGCGATCACGGGAATTCTGTACCTAACAACCATCGGGCGGAAATTTATCCCGGATCGTGGCGGTAGAGACCTGGTCAAGGAATACCACATTAAGGAGTATCTCACCGAAATCACCGTCCCGGCTGGCTCTCAGCTCGTTGGAAAGACGATCCGCGAAAGCGGCCTGCGTGCTTCGTTTGACTTGAACGTTCTCGGAGTCGTGCGCGAAGGAAAGCAGTTGCTGTTCCCAAACCAGCAAGAGCTCTTTCAGGCAAACGATCTCCTTCTGCTGGAGGGCAAGTTGGAAAATATTCTCCATTTGAAGGAAGAAACTGGGGCTGAGATCAAAGCAGAAATTAATAGTAAGGACTTTGTGTCCGATGAGGTAAGAATGACAGAAGTCATGGTCTCGCCAACTTCGGACCTGGTGGGTCAAACGATTAAGGAAGCTAACTTCCGGCAGCGATACGGCCTGAATGCCTTGGCCATCTATCGTCAAGGAGAATCATTGGTGAACAAGCTTGGTCGCATTCCGTTGACGGTGGGCGATACCTTGCTGGTACAGGGAGAAAGCGAGAAGATTTCCAACCTGCGATCCAACCCGGACCTGATTGTACTCGGTGAAGTGCCTAACAGGAATTACCGCCGCCACAAGGCCACGCTCGCTTTGTTGATTTTCTTCGGGGCGATCATCGTTGGCGGAAGCGGCCTGTTGCCGATCACCATCAGTTTCCTGCTAGGTGCCACACTCATGGTCCTAACAGGTTGTCTCTCGACTCAGCAAGCTTACGAAAACATCGAATGGCGGGTCTTGTTCTTGATTGCGGGAATGTATTCCATGGCCCTGGCCATGGAAAGCAGTGGTGCCGCTAGGTTCCTGGCCGATAGCATCATCCGCCTGCTGGGGAGTTTCGGCTCGATGACGGTTCTGGGGGCGTTTTTCTGGATAACCGTGCTTCTCACCCAACCCTTGTCAAATGCTGCGGCTGCCCTGCTGATTCTGCCGACAGCCATGAACACAGCGCAGGAGCTGAGTGTCAATCCGCGCACCTTCGCCATGATGGTTTGCATTGCCGCTTCGATTTCCGTGATTACGCCCTTTGAGCCAGCCTGCGCTCTGGTCTATGGCCCCGGAAAATACGAATTCCTGGACTTTGTCAAGAACGGTGCCGTTTTGACTCTGATTGCATTCTTCGTCGCCATGCTTGTCATCCCTATTTATTGGCCGTTGTGAGCACTTGTTCTCGATGCAATCGCTCATGTCGAAGGTGACAAGGATCCCAAGTTCATGACATTCGAATTGTTTGTGTTTCTTCGGAAACCAGTTCACAGACTATCGGCGCGTGTCGAAAAGCTGGCGGCTTGGTTGCGTCGCGCGGGAAGGACGGATGCTGATGGCCTGCGCGACGAAGCCGCCGCTGCGTTCCATGACTATCAGGAGCTGGTGGAGAATGCCAATGACGTTATCTACACTCATGATCTGGAGGGCCACTTCACTTCGCTCAACCGGGCAGGCGAGCAGATTACCGGATATACGCGAGCGGAGGCCGCTCAGATGAGCGTGCTGCAGATTGTGGCTCCAGCATACCAGGAACAGATTCGCCAGATGATAGCACGCAGGTTTGCCGACGAACCGAACACACCCTGTTCCCTGGAAATCCTGGCGAAAGACGGCCGCAAGGTGGTGCTGGAGGTGAGCCCTCGACTGGTCTTGAAAGACGGCCAAGCAGTTGGAGTGCAGGGGATTGCCCGCGACGTCACCCAACGCCGGCACCTCGAGGAACAGCTGGCTCACGCTCAGCGGATGGAGGCTATCGGTCACCTGGCGGGCGGAGTTGCTCACGACTTTAATAATCTGTTGACCGTGGTCACCGGGTATAGCGAACTAATGTTAAGAAGATTGGGCGCCGAGAGTCCCGTGCGGCAGGAGATTGAACAAATCAAGAAAGCTGGGGAGCGCGCCACGACCTTGACTCGGCAGCTTTTGGCCTTTAGCCGGAAGCAGATGCTACAACCGCGAGTGCTCGACTTGAACGCGGTGCTGTCCGATGTCGAGCGCCTCCTGAGGCGCCTTATCGGAGAAAACATCCAACTGACCATGGTGCTCGGACCTGATCTGAAACGAGTGAAAGCCGACCCCGGCCAGATGGAACAGATCATCATGAACCTGGCTGTCAACGCCCGAGATGCCATGCCCCAAGGTGGTATGCTCACCGTCGGAACTGCGAACGTTGTGTTAGATGAGGACTACGCAAGCCAACATGTTGATGTGCAGCCCGGCCAGTACGTGATGCTGGCAGTCAGTGACACTGGAATCGGCATGGATGACCACATACGCTCCCACATTTTCGAGCCGTTCTTCACGACCAAAGTCAAAGGTAAGGGAACCGGTATGGGGCTTTCCACAGTGTATGGCATTGTCAAGCAAAGCGGCGGCTATATCTGGGTTTACAGTGAGCCGAATCAGGGCAGCACGTTCAAGATCTATCTTCCACGAGTCGACGATCCCATTGAAACGCAGGAGGCGGCGAACCTCGCAGACGAGCTGCCCACCGGAGCAGAGACAGTTTTGCTGGTGGAGGATGAAGAGGCGGTGCGGAGTTTGGTCTGCAGGGTGTTGCGAGCCAGTGGGTATACCGTTCTGGAATCGCTGAACCCTGCAGATGCCTTGCGAATGGCGCGGGAACATCCCGATCCGATTCATCTCCTTCTTACCGATGTCGTCATGCCCCAGATGAGTGGTCGCGAAGTGGCGAACCATGTCATCGTCTTGCGTCCTTCAACCAAAGTTCTTTTCATCTCGGGGTACACGGATGACGCCATCGTCCACCACGGCGTCCTCGACCCTAAGACTGCCTTCCTCCACAAACCCTTCAGTCCGGACGACCTGGCGCGCAAAGTTCGCGAGGTTCTCGATAACAGCTCGCGATAGCTGGGCTTGATCTGGGAAGCCTGAAGTTTCTTGTTGACATGAGGCGAACAAAAAGAGAACATAACTCAGCCCGCTGTTTAGCGGAGACGGGCTTTGTTCCATGGTAGTCTTGAGGTGTCCCATGACTTCAGTAAATCCGGTGTCCCGCGCGCCCCTTGTGGGAATCGCGCGAATGGCATCGGAAAGCGAGCGGCTTCTGGAGAAGAGAGAGGCGACCTACTTCGAAATGGAAGCCAAGTCCATCCTGAATCGCTGCTCGAATGAGGACATGCCCTTCTATTGGACAATCAACCCCTTTCGCGGCTGTGAGTTTGGCTGCAAGTATTGTTATGCGCGCTACACGCACGAATACATGGGGATGGAAGATGGTGCAGATTTCGAGCAGAAGATTTACAGCAAGAAGGACGCGGCTGCCGTGCTGGCCAGAGAACTGTCGCCTGCCAAGGTGCGACATCGACCCGTCGCCATGGGTACTGCGACAGATCCCTACCAACCGGCCGAGCGCAGGTTTCTGACTACCCGGAGGATCCTCGAAGTCCTGGCAGGTCAGCGCGGACTGGCTCTCTCGATCACTACCAAATCTGATCTGGTGGTGAGAGACATTGACTTGCTGAGACGAGTTCAGGAGCAGGGCAGTGTTCATGTCAACGTCTCGATTACAACACTGAAGCCCAGGCTGGCCAGGCTACTGGAGCCCAAGGCAGCAACGCCACGGAAGCGCCTCGCTGCCGTACGGACACTGGCAGAGGAGGGAATTCCCGCCGGGGTATTCATCATGCCAGTGATTCCGTTCCTGACGGATGATAGGGTCGACCTTGAGCAAATCGCCGGTCGAGCGAAGGAAGCTGGAGCTAGATACTTGGCAGCCTGTCCCCTGTTTCTGATGCCTTCCGCCCAAAGGGTTTTCTTGCCGTTTATTAGAGAAAACTTCCCGAAATTGATTGGACAGTACCGAAAGTTATTCGGTTCCTCGGCCTATCTCGGGAAGGAATATTCCCAGAAGATTCAGAAAATGATGTCTGACCTGCGTCAGAAGTACGAGTTGAACTCCCGCTGCCTGGAGAGTTCGGTACCCGAGTGGACCGGGGAACCCGAGCAGACCGTGCTACCGTTTGGATAGATTTGTCAGGCCACACAGCTCTCTTACACGAGCCGTTGACGCCCGCGATGTGCTCGACCGATGAATTGGAATCTGAGAGAATCCAGATGTGTCGACAACTCTTACGCTTGCAACCACAACTTCGGCGTTTCCTCGGACGCGCTGGTTAGCTCTCGTTTGGCTGGCCGTTTGGGGAGCAACCTATGCCGTCGTTTGGGGCTGGGCAAACTTTTTGCATCTGTGCAACATTGCGGTGATTTTGACGTGCCTCGGGATCTGGCGGGGAAACTCGCTTCTCATCTCAAGTCAGGCAGTTTCCTCGCTGTTGGCGCCCCTCTTTTGGGATCTGGATGTCTTCTGGCGGTTGGTCCTTGGCGGGCACCTGATTGGCGGGACTGAGTACATGTGGGATTCGGGATTCCCCCTGGCGGTCCGCCTCCTATCGTTGTACCACGTGGTCTGGCCCCTTCTGATGTTGTGGGCCGTGCGCCGGGTGAGGTATGAGCCGCGGGCTCTGTTCGTTCAATCGGCAATTGCTATCGTGGTGCTCGGAGTTTCACGATATGTCCGGCCTGAGCTGAACCTGAACTTTGCCCACCGCGATCCTTTCTTCAACCTTGCTCTCAGCCCTGGGATACTGCATCTGGCCGTCACTGCCACAGTGCTGTTCGCGGTGGCTTACTGGCCTACGCATCTTCTGCTGAGGCGGCTTTTTCCTCAGGTTCATGAAGGGCACGAAGAACCCCGACGATAGGACAGTCTTGGCGAACTCCGGGAAAGCCCTGCGTTTGATTTGATATGATTTCTGGCCGATACTGGCGAGGGAGGCCGCTGGTTCGGCAGAGCTTGCGAATGAAAGTAACGCAGCGTTTAGGAAGTCTCTTGGGTATCTGAATCATGAAGTTACGTTTGAAACTCATCCTCGCATTTCTACTGTTGTCTGTTGTTCCGCTGTCGGTCGTGATCGTTTACTCATATCTGGCATCGCAGCGGGTCTTTCGCCGGGCCGTAGAAGCTGAAGCTCAGGTCCTGGCGGAGGAAATGGGCAAGCGAATGGAAGTCGTCCGGCAGGGACTAAACCGTCAGGTGGATCGCCTGAGTCAGCTGCCATTCCCCAGGATGATAGAAACTAAAACACGCGGGTTTGATTTGAGGCAAGATCCAGTCTTTGCCGAGATGATGCGTCGTCTGGGGGAAGAAGGCTTGCTGGTTGAGTCGCTTGAATTCGTGCCTGCCCAACCCGAACACCCGGCGAACAGGATCTGCTGATTTGCTGTAGTATTACGATCTTCCGGGCTCCAGTGTCCTTCGATGGCGACTCAGACGGTGACAAGCTCGACGCTCTCTTTGTAGTCACAGCTCTCATTGTTGCAGGAGTGGATGGTGCCCTGCTTCTTGGTGACTTTCTCCAAAAGAAAGGGGGCTCCGCACTGAGGGCAAGTCTTATTAATTGGCCGCCTGTTCCCGGTGGTAAACTTGCATTTTGGGTACTGATCACACCCATAAAAGATCCCACGCCGTGATTTCTTCTCGACCAGTTCACCCCTGCAGCCGGGCTGTGGACAGGCGACACCTAGCGTTTTCTTCTTCACATACTTGCATGCGGGGTAGTTGCTGCAGGCAGTAAATTCCCCAAAACGCCCGTGTTTGATGACTAGGTTCTTGCCGCATTGAGGGCATGGTTCGGAGAGCGGCACATCGGGAATCGACAGCCGCCCGGAGCCCGCCGTGGCCAGTTTCTTGGTGGTCTTGCATTCGGGGTATCCCGTACAGGCCAGGAACTGGCCGAAACGTCCCCGTTTCAAAGTCATGGGACGGCCACAATTTTCGCATAGTTCTTCGATTTGCTCGACCTCAGCTTTCTCAATGGGGTTCGTTGTCGCCCCTTCTCGGGCGATCTCCCGGGTGTTCTTGCAGTCGGGGTACGCCGAACATGCCATGAACTTGCCATGACGCCCCCACTTGATGACCATGGGGCTACCGCACTTCTCACACTTCTCGTCGGTCTGTTCCTCGAGAGCCTTCATGTCCTTCATCTGCTTTTGCGCGCGCTTCAGATCTATTTCGAATTTTCCGTAGAACTCGCGCAGAGCCTGCGTCCAGCCAATCTTTCCCTCCTCGATTTCATCTAGTTCTGCTTCCATGCGCGCGGTGTATTGAACGTCAAAGATGTCGGCAAAACTCGCCACCAGCAAATCACTGATGACGAAACCCAGTTCCGTGGGAATAAACTTCCCCTCTTCTTTAACGACGTACTCACGGTCCTGGATAGTCGTCAGAATCGCGGCGTAGGTGGAAGGCCGTCCGATGCCTTTTTCTTCGAGGGTTTTGACGAGTGTAGCCTCGGTGAAGCGCGGCGGGGGCTGAGTAAAATGTTGTTCCGGAACAAGCTTGTTGAGTCTCAGGATCTCGCCTTCCGTCAGGACCGGCAGCTTGTGCTCGAGTTCCTCGTCCTCTTCGTCCTTCTCGTCCTTGCCTTCCGCATAGACCTTCAGAAAGCCATCGAACTTCAGGAGTGAGCCAGTGGCCTTGAACAGGTATCTGTCGGCACTGATTTCGACGGAGGTCTGATCGAACAACGCTGGCTTCATCTGCGAGGCAATGAAGCGTTGCCAGATGAGCTTGTAGAGCCTGTACTCATCGGGACTGAGGTACGGTTTGATCTCCTCAGGGTTATAGGCCGTAGAAGTCGGTCGAATCGCTTCGTGAGCATCTTGAGCATCCTTTTTGCTCCGATAGAAGACTGGCTTCTCCGGCAGATAGTCCGCGCCAAAGTTAAGGCCGATGTAGCTGCGGACGTCAGTCAGAGCATCATCCGACACCCGAGTCGAGTCCGTGCGCATGTAGGTAATCAGACCGATACTGCCTTCACTACCGAGATCGATGCCCTCGTAGAGCCGCTGGGCTATCGTCATTGTCTTCTTCACACTGAAGCGCAGTTTGCGGGAAGCTTCCTGCTGCAATTTGCTGGTAATGAACGGAGGCACGGGGTTTCGTCTTTTTTCCGTTTTCTTGACACCTTCAACGATGAACCGGGCTTGCTCCAGACGCCTCAGGATTTCCTGTGACTGCGACTCGTTCTGAATCTCAATGTTTTTGCGCGCGAACTTCTGCAAGACAGCGTCGAAGGGCGGGGGATTGTGGCCTCCTAGGTTGGCTGTGATGGTCCAGTACTCCCTGGGAACGAACGCTCGAATCTCTCGCTCTCGCTCGACGACCAAGCGCAAAGCGACACTTTGAACCCTTCCAGCCGACGTTCCGCGCCGTACCTTATCCCAGAGCAACGGACTGATCTTGTAGCCGACGAGCCGGTCCAGGATCCGGCGGGCCTGCTGGGCGTCTACGAGCCGCGAATCGATCTTGCCGGGTTTGAGAAACGCGTCACGGACGGCCTTTTGTGTAATCTCATTGAATAGCACGCGGAAGACTTTTCCTTTGTCGGAGGACAATTCCTCCGCCAGATGCCAGCCGATGGCTTCCCCTTCACGGTCCGGGTCCGTTGCGATGTAGATCGATTCGACCTTCTTGGCAGCGGTTCTGAGCTCCTTGACGACCTTCTCCCTCCCCGGGATGATTTGATATGTGGGCTCAAACTCGTTTTTCAAGTCAACGCCCAGCCCTTTCTTAGGAAGGTCGCGAACATGTCCCAGAGAGGCCTTGACGGCGTAATCCGGCCCGAGGTACTTATTGATTGTTTTTGCTTTGGCAGGTGATTCAACAATGACCAGAGATTTTGACATAAGAAATCAGGAATGATCCAAGGCCCAAAGGCCAAGGTCCAAAGTCTGAGTGACGCTGCGCGCTGGACCTTGGATCCTTGAATTGGTCTAGTACTTCTTCACAAAGCTCTTGCCGGGCAGTTGCTTGATCCTTTCTTTCAATTCTAGCTCGAAGAGTGCCGACAAAAGGTCTGACGAACTCATGCGCGAGAGTTCCAGCAACCGATCGATGTGAACGGCTTCGTCAGGGCGCAGCAATTCTAGCACAAACTTTTCGGAGGCCGTCAAAACCTCGGAAAACAGGGCAGATTGCTCGCGGGGTTGCTGCAGAGCCACCTGTTCTTTTGCGGCTCGCGGTAACTCTTCGACAATGTCTTGCCAATCCTGCACCAATTTGGCGCCTTGCTTGATCCAAAGATTGGGACCGAAGCTGGTCTTGGACGTAATGTTCCCGGGGACAGCAAATACCTCGCGTCCCTGTTCCAGGGCCAGACGGCCGGTGATAAGTGATCCGCTGAACTCCGCTGCTTCCACGAGACAAGTTCCCAGCGAGAGGCCGCTAATAATGCGATTACGAATGGGAAAATTCTGAGGTGCCGGGCTCGTATGGATTGGGAATTCGGAGACAATACAACCCTGAGACTCAATTTGCTGCGCGAGCTTCTTGTTCTCACGAGGGTAAATGTGGTCGATTCCGCTTCCCAACACTGCAATGGTCTTGCCCTTAGCTTCCAGCGCACCCCGATGAGCGGCCGTGTCAATCCCGCGCGCTAAACCGCTGCAGATCGTTAGTCCGCGCGAGGCCAGATCGCGGGCCAGCCTTTCGGCAGCATTGACGCCATAGGGAGTTGCCCGTCGCGAGCCCACAATCGAGATCGCATGGGTATTCAAAGAATCGACCGCTCCTTTGACGTAGAGGACGATCGGTGGGTCGTAGATCTCTTTGAGCAGCTTCGGATAAGCTGGGTCGGACAATGTCAGGATTCGAATCTGGTTCTGCAGGCACTTGCTCAGCTCGATTTCCGCTTGAGTCTTGCGTGCTTCCGACAGCAGCATTTTCGCGACGACTTCCGGGGCGCCTCGCTGCATGAGCTCTTGCGCAGACGCACGAAGCAAAGTTGCGGGATCTTTGTAGTGATCCAGAAGACGATGGGCCCCGCGACAGCCTAAGCCTTCCACCGATGCCAGGATGAGGAATTGCAGGGTTTGTTCGTGCATCGTCGTCAAAGCGTTGCAGACTACAACTGGCCCTGTCGCTTGTCAACTTTCGACCGACCCCACCTGACTCCGGGGCTGTGCAACGGTTTTGGTGGCTGGACCCGCTCCTACGTGACCTGGGCGAGCACAACCAAACAACCCTGGAGAACGTGACGATAGAACCATGAATACAGACGCACAGCGAGCTCGACTGGACAATCAGCCGTTTTCTTTGAAATAGGAAGGACTTGGAGGGAGGTACCACCTTCACGCCTCAAAAGAACTCGTGGCTCCTTGCTCAGTTGACTTAGAATCGTTGAGCCTGAAAGGTGCTCTTCCGGAAGTCGAGTCACTCTTGTGAAGCAGTAGACCCCAGCGAATGTGTGGCTTATGAAAGACAAGAAGCTCCTTCCACCCTCTATTATCAAAGGCAAACCCATTTTCAAGCGGCACTTGTACATCAGTTCGGTCTTGTTTGCCGCCATCATTCTGATCACCACATTTACACTTTTCCGGCTGGCGACGGATTCATTGCGTGACCGCGTTAGCACTGAGTTGACCGCGACCAGCGAAAGCCTGATTCAGCTGATCCGCGAACAGATTCAGAATGTCAATGCCCGTTTAGGAGCCTCCAATCCGGAGACCGAGCCTCAGCGACATGCCGAGATCCAGTCGTTTGTCGAACGGCTTGTCTCCCAGCAGGAGGAAATGCTGTATGTGCTGATACAGGATTTGAAGGGAGAAATTCTGTGGAAAGCCGTTCGGCGTGGAATGGAGCTGGAGCAGAACCAGTTCTCGAAGATTTTGATCTCGCCGCGCAATTCGAGAGCGCCTAAGATGGAGGTCACATCTTTGGGAAACCCGAATATGGTGTACCTCGACCTGATCGAGCCCATCTTTCTTTATGACCAGCCGGAGCTGATTGTTCATTTCGGCATTGATAAGAATGTGATCGACAATCGCTTCTCCGGGCTGCGCGCCAGCATTGTGCGCCGCATCCTGCTGGGCTCTTCTGTCGTGGTGGGCATCTTGAGCCTAGCGTTCATCTACGTATTCTGGCTACTGAAGAGGGCCCAGGTTGTCGAAGCTGAGGCACATGTGGCCGATCGGCTGGCTTATCTTGGAACTCTGGCTGGGGGCCTGGCGCATGAGATTCGCAATCCCTTGAGCGCAATCAATCTGAACTTGCAGATGATTGCAGAGGATGTGACAGAAGGAACGACCGACATTTCAGAACTTAGCGCCCTACTAAAGGGGACCAAGCAAGAAATCAATCGGCTGGACCGACTCGCGACGAATTTTCTGGTCTATGCGAAGCCCCTCGAACTGAAAACGCAGCAGTTCCAAGCTTGGGAACTGCTGGACGAGGTGCTGATGTTAGTCAGTCGTGAATGTGCGACCGCGGGCATCCGCCTGGTCAAAGACGATTGTGCCCGCCCAGTCAAGCTTCGGGCCGACCGCGATCTATTGAAACAGGCCATCTTAAACCTGATTGTCAACGCACAAGAGGCGGTTCTGTTGAAAGAGCCGGGGCAGCGTGAAATTCACTTGACTGTCGTTGCGGAAGACGGGCAGGCGAGTATCCGAGTGCGAGACAGCGGCCCCGGGATAGCCCCTGAGGAGGCTCGAAATCTCTTTAAGCTGTTTTACTCCAACAAGCGCGGTGGAACAGGTCTAGGATTGCCGATCGCCCAAAGAATCGTTGAACGCCACGGAGGTCGAATCGAGTGGAGGAACGTCCCTGAGGGCGGGGCCGAGTTTGCAATTTGCTTGGGCAGTTGATGCGAACCAGCTACGAAGAACCACTCCCGGAGATTACCAGTTTGACGGATACCCCTTGCGCTGAGCGATACGCTACTTCCAACAAAGGAACACGTATTCTTCCAGTATCATCACGCCAATCCAATCACCGCATCTGGCTAATCTCGAAGATGTCCTTCTCCACGTGGCCTCCCATCTGGTTGTCCTGTATCGTGATGGATCCAACGCCAGCGGCCTTATATACACCATAACGCTGTGTGCGACTGCTGCCAGTGCGAGTCTCAGCAATCTGGTTCTTGGTGATCACCAGATCACCTGCCTCTGGTTCAATGTAGAAGCCGTATCCTTCCTTCTGAGCGCCATTATTCACTACCTTGTTGCCGTTGAAGGTATTACGATGCCCGCTGTTTTTGAAGTTCTCCTTGCGGAAGTAAACACCACAAAAGCCATTGCCCGTGATCCTATTGTTTACAAAGAGATTGTCTGTGTCCTTGTGACCAATGGAGATTCCGTACTTCCCATTGTTCTCGATCACGTTGTCTTCAAAAAGCCCCGCACGCACACGCCAGCATAGAAAGAGCCCAACCTCCCCGTTATGGTGGATGCGGCAACCTTTGACCGAAGCTCTGGGACTACCCGTTCCCGGATGAATCCCGTATCCGCTGTGCCCGTACGATTCGCTGTTCACAACCTGAACGTTATCGGTTATCTGAAACGAGATGCCATCCCCGTTGTAGTTCCGGGCAACACAGTTGCGGATCATCGCGTTCTTGGAACGGTACAGATAAATCGCTCCACCGCGGCAACCGTCGAGGTAGGCGTTGACCGCCCTGTTTCCATCAACGATAAGGCTTTCGAAGACAACTCCGTCCGTTTCGATCGCGCAAAGGATCGGAAACGTGTTTCGAACCTGAGCTTGCTGCTGTCCAGCGTTGTAGTCCCGTAACGTCATGGGATCGATCCTCAGCAGGTCACCCTCGACCGATTTGACCGTCGTGACCGAAACGTCCCAGCCGCTGTTCAGCAGCTTATCGCTGACACTAATCCCCATTCCGGGACGAAACTTCTGCGAATTGGTGACGCGGAGCTGGCTCTCGCCATAGTCCCCATCCTCGATCAGTAAGCTCTCGACCCCTGTGCCCTTTTGCAGAATCGTCTGACCAGGCTTCCCTCGCACCGTGACTTTGGAAGGAACAAAAAGGCTGTTCTCCATCTGGTAAATCCCTGGACCGATTTCGAGTGTATCGCCTGGCTCCAGCGAATCCGCCGCCCGCTGCAAAACAGCGTCGTCCGCGCCGACAAAATCCGCTGCCCCCGATTGGGCCACGGTCACGGTCTTGCTCTTTCGATGTGCGGTACCCGCAGACTCTCTCGATTGAAAGCTACAGCCTGAGAGAACCGTTCCGATGACTGAAGCAATAAACAACCTTTGAAAACCTCTCGCGCTCATGGGTCACTCCTCGCAGATGGTGCTACCAACAAAAGAGGAACTCCAGGCAGATGCATGGGCAAACTCGGCTGTTGAAGAAAAGGAGGGAATCCTTCACGGAAACGCAAGCACAATCTTGAGACTTGCAACCTGGAGGACGGGGTTTGCAACCGAGTTTAGAGAATTGTCGCGATAGACGAGATCCCGGAGATCAGTGGCAGTCTCCGTGGCGCGGCTACCGGCTATACAGGCAAGCATTCTCCCTTTGAGGGAAACGAAAAAGGCCGTTGGATAACGGCTCCAACAGCCTTTTGCCTTGCTTGAGAAACCACCTGCTTAATACATGCCTCCTCCGCCACCCATGTGGCCTCCCGGAGGTCCAGCAGGCGTCTTCTCCTCTTCGGGAATCTCCGCAACCAGGGCCTCGGTAGTCAGCATCAAAGCAGCAATCGAGGCCGCGTTCTGCAATGCGGTTCGAGCCACCTTGGCCGGGTCGATGACGCCGTCCTTCACCAGGTCGCCGTATTCTTCCGTGGCGGCGTTGTAGCCGAAGTTCTCACTTTTGTCGGCCTTGACCTTGGCTACGACGACCGCACCTTCCACGCCGGCATTCTGAGCGATCTGGCGGAGGGGTTCTTCGAGGGCGCGACGGACAATGTTAGCGCCAATCTGCTCGTCCTCATCCAGCTTGAGTTTTTCCAGCGCCGGGATGGCCCGGATGAAGGTTACCCCGCCACCAGCAACGATGCCTTCCTCGACGGCTGCGCGGGTAGCGTGCATGGCATCTTCCACGCGAGCTTTCTTCTCTTTCATCTCCGTCTCGGTTGCCGAGCCAACCTTGATCACGGCGACGCCGCCAACTAGCTTCGCCAGCCGTTCTTGCAGCTTCTCACGATCGTAGTCGGAGGTGGTTTCTTCAATCTGGGTGCGCAACTGCTTCACGCGGCCCTGGATATCAGCGGCCTTGCCGGCACCTTCGACGATCGTGCTGTTGTCCTTGTCGACTGTGATCTTTTTCGCGCGGCCCAGATCGGCCAGCTGAACGTTCTCTAGCTTGATGCCCAAGTCTTCGCTAATTACCTTGCCTCCGGTGAGAATCGCAATGTCTTCCAGCATGGCTTTGCGTCTGTCACCAAAGCCAGGGGCTTTCACGGCGGCGCAATTCAGGGTTCCCCGCAGTTTGTTGACCACCAGAGTTGCCAACGCCTCTCCCTCCACTTCCTCCGCGACAATCAGGAAGGGCTTGCCGGTCTTGGCAATCTGTTCCAGCAACGGAAGCAGATCCTTCATCGAGCTGATTTTCTTCTCATGCAACAAAATGTAAGCATTCTCCAGAACGCATTCCATTCTCTCCGGATCCGTCACGAAGTAAGGCGACAGGTAGCCGCGATCAAACTGCATTCCCTCGACAACCTCCAGCGTCGTCTCAATTGTCTTGCTTTCTTCGACCGTAATCACACCGTCCTTGCCGACCTTTTTCATGGCCTCCGAGATGATATTCCCGATGGTTGTGTCTCCGTTCGCCGAAACGGTTCCAACCTGTGCAATCATGTCCCCTTTGACCGGCTTGGACTGCTTCTTGATCTCCTCTACAGCCAGTTCAACCGCGCGCTCAATGCCGCGCTTCAACGCCATCGGATTGGCTCCGGCTGCCACCGTCTTGACGCCTTCACGGAAGATCGCCTGAGCCAGCACGGTTGCTGTAGTGGTTCCATCCCCAGCCACGTCGCTGGTCTTGGAAGCCACCTCCCGCACCATCTGGGCACCCATGTTTTCCAGCGGGTCCTTCAGTTCAATCTCTTTAGCCACGGTCACGCCATCTTTGGTAATCGTAGGAGATCCGAACTTCTTGTCCAAGACTACATTGCGGCCCTTCGGACCGAGCGTGATCTTGACGGCATCGGCCAGCTGGCTCACGCCCTTCAGAATGGCCTGACGCGATTGTTCTCCCTGGATAATCTGCTTTGCCATTGAAAAACCTCCTGTTGCTTGTCAGTATGTTTGGGTTGACGTCTGAATTGCTAACTGCAAAAAAGAACTACTTCGAGGTTTTGGACTTTGCGGACTCCGTCAGGATGCCAAGAACTTCATCCTCGCGGATAATTAGATATTCTTCGCCTTCGATCTTGATGTCCGTTCCGGAATACTTGCCAAACAAGACGTGATCGCCCTCTTTCACATCGAGGTTGATCTTCGTTCCATTGTCCAGAATCTTGCCGTTGCCCGCCGCCACCACCACACCTTCCTGTGGCTTTTCTTTGGCGGTGTCGGGAATAATGATGCCTCCCTTGATACTCTCCTTCTCCTCAACTCGCCTGAGCAGGATTCGGTCATGTAACGGTTTGACTTTCATAGGGTTTTGCTCCTTTCCTTAGAATGAATTTAGAGGGCTGAAAAAAGGATTGATTGTTAGCACTCTCTGACGACGAGTGCCAATGTTAGGCAATCAACTTGTTTGTGTCAAGGGAGTTTTTTGAGAGCTAGGGTTTGAGAAAGGCATCCTCAGAGGTTCGGCGAGCCAATATGGTGGAATGCAAGATTCTTCCGGATTCCCACACTGAAGCCTGGCTTCAGAGGCGCGCACTCGCTCGCTTCCTCTTATTGTGATTGTAGGCAGCTAACCTCTTGTTCAAGGTGTTGCGATGAATTCCCATCGCCTTGGCTGCTTTGGTCTGGTTCCCGTTGTTTCTTTCCAGGACCATCAGAATGAACCTCTTCTCGAACTCCTGGAGGGCTTCTTCATACAACAACCCGCGGTCAATCATCTCAGTGACCAAGGATTCCAATTGATTCTTCACAGCCAACTCCCATTCGAAAGCAAGACACAACCGGTATCAAGACGTTTTGAAGTCGATCCGCACTGGTCGGATCATTCGGGACAAGTGAAAAAAGCAGAGCCACGTTGGCACATCCATCCGTGGTCACAACACAGAATGTTGGATAGCCTCGCGCTCCCAGAGCTTCTGGACTTTATCGTATCCATCCAGAAATTTCGCTTTGAGGGAGGATGGTGTGACAGTGACTAGAACGCGCGCTCCGACAAGCAAGTACGGTGCGAGCCGAGCCTCCTTCACATTCTCGATCTGAACCGGAAACGCAGTCAGGATCAAAAACAGAACGGACCCGATGATCCAGCCGCGCATGAAACCGAAGGCTGCACCCAGAAGGCGGTCGAACCACAGAAGACGCACGGCATCCACTAGCTTGTTGATCACGAGGGAAATGCCGACTCCCAAAAGCAAAATCCCGAAGAAGATCAAACCGAAACCAAACATCGAAGCGATCTCTTCAGTGTTCACGTAAGGGGCCACCAAACTCCCTGCTGACTTGTAGAACCACGATGCCAGCAAGAGCCCTGCTACAGCCGAACCGAGCGAGACGGCTTCTCTAGCGAAGCCCTTGAGGACACTGCTCACGACCGAAGCCAGCAGGATCGTCAACACTATCCAATCGAGAATGGTGAGCTGTCTGAGAAAAGACATTGGGACTGCCGATCTGCAGCACAGCGCGGTGAAGATGAGGGCGCCGAATCACATCTCTAGTTTCAACCCCGTCAAGACCTCGAAGGCTTCGATATATTTTTCGCTGGTTGCCCGGATAACCCAATCGGGCAGCGCTGGAGCGGGCGGCTGCTTATTCCAACGGCTCGCTTCCAGATAGTCGCGGACAAACTGCTTGTCGAAAGATTTCTGCGGCCTTCCTGGAATGTATTCCGCGGCTGGCCAAAACCGCGACGAGTCCGGAGTGAGAACTTCGTCAATCAGAATGATCCTTCCCCGGTGCAGCCCAAATTCAAGTTTGGTGTCGGCAATGAGGATTCCGCGTGCGGCTGCGTAGGCCACGGCTTTCTGATAGACGTTGAGCGTATGTGCTTTCAGCTCCTCAGCCGTTCCTTTGCCAACTAGTTCAATCATTTGCTCGAACGAAATGTTTTCGTCGTGGCCGCTGGCAGCCTTGGTCGCGGGTGTAAACACAGGCTCTGGAAGCTTGGAGGACTCCAGCAAGCGTGGGGGCAGAGGGATGCCGCAAATGGATTGCTTCTGTTGATACTCTTTCCATCCTGAGCCCGCCAGGTATCCGCGTGCGACGCACTCCACCGGAATGGGTTGGGCCTTCCTTACCAGCATCGACCGTCCACGCAACCTGTCTGCGTGTTTGCGCAGCGATTCGGGATACTCTTCAGGGCGTGCGCTGATTAGATGGTTTGGTACGAGCCCTTGCATCATTTTGAACCAGAAGAGCGACATCTGAGTGAGGACTCTTCCTTTGTGCGGAATTCCACTGCCCAGGATGAAATCGAAGGCTGAAATCCGATCGGTCGCAACAATCAGAAGGCTGTCGTCTATTGCATAAATCTCGCGCACCTTACCGCGGCCTAAGAGTTCGAATTCAGGCAACACGACCTTCAGCTGGACTGAGGAATACTCCATGGTGAGCGCGGTATGAAAATGAACGTTAGGGATGTCTGCGGGACTTTGAGGGAAAAAGTTAAGGCTAACGCTAGTGAACCCAGAGAAAATGCCGTACAACTTAAGCGAGCCGCCATTGTAGAACAAAAACGCGGCTTGTCAACAGGCTTGACAACTCGAATGAGCAGTCGGTCACCGAGAGGCAATTCTACCTGGGAGCGCCCGATTCCAGCCGGCTGCAGGCTGGAAGTCCGCGCTCCCAGGACGATCGCTGCCAGATGCTTGGTCTGCTTCTAGCAACTGACGAACGGACGGCTCGATGCTCTTTGGCAGCCGCCTCGGAATCATTGAAACTGCACGGAAACAATCTTCGATACACCGGCTTCTTGCATCGTCACGCCGTAAAGTGTGTCTGCAATCTCCATCGTTCTCTGGCTGTGAGTAATCAACAGAAACTGAGTGCCCTGGCTCATGGCTTTAATCATATGGACATAGCGTCCCGTATTGACGTCATCGAGTGGAGCATCAACCTCGTCCAGAACGCAAAACGGGCTTGGCTGGAACTTGAAGATTGCGAGCAACAGGGCGATCGCTGTCAAGGCCTTCTCACCCCCCGACAGCAGCAAAACGTTCTGTAGCCGCTTTCCTGGGGGCTGTGCGATGATTTCAATGCCGCTATCCAGCTCGTCGTTCTCATCCAGCAGTTTCATTTCTCCATGCCCGCCACCGAAAAGCGTCTGGAAGCTCTCTTGGAAGTTCGCATTGATGGCTGTGAAAGCTTCGCGGAACTGCTCACGTGACACCTGGTCGATTTCCTTGATAGCGGCGGTGGTGTCTTCGATGGAATCCAGTAAGTCCTGACGCTGGGTGCTGAGGAACTGAAAACGTTGTTCGCATTCCTGATACTCTTCCAGCGCCATCATGTTGACTGGCCCCATGGCCTCGATTCTTTCTTTCAATTCCTGATATTCCTTGGTGAGGCGGAACAATTCCCCTTCTTCCAGGACAAGCACCGTCTCTGGCCGAATGTCTTCTAGATTCAGGCCCAGTTCGTCCAGGCAGGTTTCCTGCAAGTGGGAGAGATCGGAGCCCAGCTTCGCCCTTTCGATTTCCAGCTGCGTCCGTTCAATCTGAATCGCTTCCAGCTCTCCGCGCAGTGCCTGCAGCTCCTGCTCTAATCTGGTTTGAAGCGCGCGGACCTCGAAGAGATCGCTCTCTCTTGAGCGGATCTCGGCTTCGAGTGAGGCTTTCTGTACCGCTTGATGAAACAGGGCTTCTTCCAGTTGGCGGATCGACGCGTGAATCTCGCCAGTCTGAGCGATCCAGGCCGTTTTCTGAGCTTCCAGGCGCTCGCGGCGCTCCTGGCATTCCTCCATACTAGAGCCGAGACGTGCGAGTTCACTTTCGGCGGCCAGCTTGCGCTCGCGAAACGTTGCCAGCTCTGAACGCAATTCACTGAGGTTCTGGGCTTCCCGAGAAGACTGGTCTTTCAGCTGTTTCAGGTTGTCGGATTGCGAAGCAATCAAACCCTCTATCTCCAACTTGTGATTTTCGGCAGTCGCAATATCATGCTGATGCTGCAGACGCCTCGACAATACCTGGGCCATCTCGGCTTCCGTCCGTTCCGACTCCAGCACGGCTAGCTTGTGCCGCTGATCAATTCTCTCCAGCTCGTTCTGGATCTGCTTCACCCGCAAGTCGGCGGCGAAGAGGTTCTTTTCCAACTCTTGCGCGTTTTGCCGCACTCCGGCTAGGGTATGTTCCTGGGAGTCTATCGATTGAACCAACACCTCCTGCTTTTCGTGCTGCGCCAGAATGCCCTTTTCCAGAGACTCGACCTTTCGGTGCAAATCTCGAATCTCGCGCCTTAGGGTCAGATGCCCAAGTGAGGCCTTGCCGCCACCGGAGATGAGCCGGCCCCGAACCACCTCTCCGCCGGCAGACAGAAAGATAAATTGGGGGAATTGTTCTCCGAGCCGAACGGCTTGGTCATAGCTGGATGCAATAAACGAACAAGTCAGTTGAGGAAGAGCTTCCTCCACGACAGCAGCGTAGTCAGCTGCGATTCGAATCACGTTCCCGAGCGGAATGAGCGAAGGATCACATTGAAGGGCTACTTGAGCCGCGTCACTGGATCCGTTTGAGCGTGGCGCCTGCCCGTCACCAAACACGAGAAACGTCGAACGTCCGGCGTTGTTCTTATTCAGCAAGGCCATCCCTGTCCTGGCCGTGGACGGTGTCTCGACCAGAAGAAACTCCAACTCCTGCTTCAAGAACTCTTCAACCATCGCTTCATAGGGACCCTCCACTTCGAACAAATCGGCCAGGATTCCAGGGGTCGCAAAGCTCTCTTGCATGCCTTCGCCGGCAGCGGCAAGCAGCATGCGCACGGCCTCGGTCGTATGGGCACGATGGGCCGCCAGTTCCTCGAGCGATTGCACGCGGTGAGTTGCTGCGCTGAACTGGTCTTTGGTGTCCGTGAGAACATCGCGATGGGCAGCGGCCTCGCCTTTGAGCTGAGATAAAGCCGCCGCGAGGGTGGCCGTTTCCTCTTTCAGCATTGCCAGCCGGCGTTCCTGCTCCTCTTGTTGGCGTTCAGAAACCTCACGCTCTTCAGCTAGCCGCAGGCGGAACAAGGCTGACTCATCCCGTTCCTGGTGGAGCCGTTTCAATTGGTTCTCCAGCCGGAGCTCGAGGTCGTCGAGCTGCCGCAGCTGGTTATGCAATGTCGCTGCCTGGCTCACATACTCCAGTAGTCCAACACGGTGCCGCTCGTTGGAGGTCTCCAGTTCCTCAACTTGGCTCTGGATTGCCTGGTAGCTCGAGTTCTGCGAAGCAAAGTCCTGTTCAATGCGGTCAAACTGTTCGGTCGCTGCAGCCAAAGATTGTTTCTTGAGGTCGGCTTCACTCTGATACTGGGCCTCCTGCTGGACGAGCTTTTCAATCTCGCGGACGTTTTCCTGAGTTCGAGAGTCCAATTCCTTGAGCTGCTCTTTCTGGAACTCGATGCGCTGCTGACCGCGATCGGCTGCGAGGTTCAGCTGGGAGAGCTGGTAGCGCAATTCTTTGAGCCGGTTCTCCAAATCAAAAATGGAAGCATTCGTCTCGCGGTAACTTCTTTCTTGCTCGTCGATGTGTTGGCGTCTTTGACGGGAACATTCGGTCACCTCCTCCAGTTGCTGCGTATTGCGGCTACACTGGTCATCGAGGATGACAGCGCGAGCGTTGAACAGATTCTTGGCCAGTTCCCGCATGCTTTCGCGCAGCTCGCGATAGCGTTTAGCCTTAGCGGCTTGACGCTTCAACGAGCCTAGCTGCTTAGAGACCTCCTCAGTGATGTCGTTTACCCGAAGCAGGTTCTGTTTGGCCTGCTCGAGTTTCGATTCTGCCAGTTTTCGCTTCGACTTGAACTTTGTGATGCCGGCAGCCTCTTCAATGATCGAGCGGCGGTCCGACGGCTTCGAACTGAGGATCATCCCCACGCGGCCCTGTTCAATGATGGCGTAGGAATCGGGACCCAGGCCGGTCCCGAGAAAGATGTCCTGGATATCGCGCAAGCGCACTTGTTTGCCATTGAGAAGATACTCGCTCTCGCCTGAGCGAAACAATCGTCGTGAAACAACGAGTTCTCCCGGTTTCGGCTGGAACTTCGGACGTCGCTGACGTTTCGCGGTCGCTGCGGTGGACGTTCCAGGCGTCGATACGCCGCCCGGCGCTTCTATGGTTTCTACGCGTTGTTGAGCAGCGGGTTCATCGGTTTCGAAAGGATCAACGTCGATAATACCGTCACCCCTGGCTGCTTCGACGGGTTCAAGTTCGGGAGTGAACGCCAGATTGGCCTCCTTCTGAACCTCTGGGTCGATCAGCGTGAGGCTAACCTCCGCCATACCGATAGGAAGCCGGGAGCGCGTGCCGTTGAAAATGACATCCTCCATGCGGCCTCCACGAAGCGACTTTGCGCTTTGCTCGCCCAGGACCCAGGCGATGGCGTCGGAGACATTGCTCTTTCCGCAGCCGTTCGGTCCAACGATTCCGATAATTCCGGAACCTTCGAACGTCATCTCCATTTTGTCGGCGAAGGATTTGAAACCTTGGATCTGGATTCTCTTCAGCTTAAGCAAGACACCTACTTCCCAGGCGAGAAATATGGAGCTAGAGAAAAGCGCATTCCCGGTTAGCAGAGGAGGTGGCCCGAAGGGCGTGGGGTGTTCTGACGGCTTCCCGATCCCACAGGACAACCCCCTGAAGACCTTCCACTTCACCTTTGTTAAGGATGACTTCAGGAATGAAAATCGAGGAGCGCCCTTCAAAAGGTTCTCGACTCGATCTGGCTTCTTAAAAAACGCTGAAGTCTAGCATAGTTCAAAAAACGGTGTAAAGAAACTCGCGGACGGCGCGCCTGTCTTGACTTTTCAGGCACGGGAGTCTATTCTCAGAACGGTTCTAAGAGGATTCGAACGGCGTGCTCAGGATATCAAACACTCTGTCTGGCAAGCTCGAAGAATTTCATCCGCTACAGGACAATCTGGTCCGAATGTATACCTGTGGCCCCACTGTCTACGATTATGCCCACATCGGGAATCTTCGCACCTTCGTCTTTCAGGACGTCCTCAAACGCTTTCTCCGTTACAAAGGCTACGCGGTCCGTCATGTGATGAACATTACGGACGTCGACGACAAGACCATCCGCAACTCGGGCGCTTCAGAGCCCGGTAAACTGCGCGAATACACGGACCACTACACAAAGGCATTCTTCGAAGATTGCGAGAGGCTCCGCATCCAGCGGCCGGATGTCGTAGCACATGCCACCGATCACATCGCGGACATGGTGGAACTGATTCAGAGATTGCAGGATAAGGGATACACGTATGCGCGAGAAGGATCGGTCTACTTCAAAATCTCCAACTTCAAGGACTACGGCAAACTGTCGAAGCTTGACCCGGAGGGCATCCTGTCGGGTGCTCGCGTGGACGTCGACGAATACGACAAGCAGGATGCGCGCGATTTCGTGTTGTGGAAGGCCACGAGGAATGGCGAACCTCATTGGGATTCCCCTTTCGGGCCTGGGCGGCCTGGCTGGCACATTGAATGTTCGGCGATGAGCATGAAGTATCTGGGCGAGACCTTCGATCTGCACTGCGGAGCTATCGACCTAGTCTTCCCTCATCACGAAAATGAAATCGCTCAAAGCGAGGCGGCAACTGAGAGGCCGTTCGTGCGCTACTGGATGCATGGGGAGCATCTCATTATTGAAGGCGAGAGGATGTCCAAGTCGAAAGGCAACTTCTATACTTTGCGAGATCTCATCGATAGGGGAATTGATCCTCGGGGCGTCCGTTACGCACTGCAAAGCGTACCCTACAAGCGTCAACTGAATTTCACGTTTGACGCCATGAAACAGGCAGATAGTTCGCTCAAACGGTTGGAGGACTTCAAGCTTCGTCTCCTGACCGAAAACTTGAAGCAAGGTGGCAACGAGAAGGTCCAACGGGCCTCTGCCGCGGCGTTACAGGATTTTGAGAGGGCAATGGATGACGATCTGAATACTGCCGAAGCTCTGGCGGCGGTCTTCAACTGGGTGCGCGACCTTAACACGGCTTTCTCAGAAAACGCGCTGACTGACGAGGATCGTCAAGTGGCTCTGCAGACCTTGGAAGACTTCAATCAAGTGCTTGAGTTATGGCGCCCGGAGGAATCCGGATTGGACGAAACTATCAGGAATCTGATCGACCAAAGAACCCAAGCGCGCAAATCGCGAAACTTCGCATTGGCTGATCAGATTCGAGACCAGATTTATCAGCTGGGTTACGCAATCGAGGATACCAAAGAGGGTGTCCGCTGGAAGAGGCGGTGAATCAATGAGTGAAGAATGATGAGCAATGAGCCATGAGTGATAAGGCCTGATAGGCTGCCTTAGGAGTGGGGAATGAGACTGGCTGGTTGCTGATTTCATTCATGACCCATTGCCAGTCATTCATCGCTCATCACTCCTTACTCACCACCTGCGCACTTATGCCCAAGAACTCCTGGATTGACCTCCACACCACTTTGCCAGGGCCGATAGCCAGGGGCATCCTAGAGCTGGATCACAAATACGTTTCACCTTCCTATAGTCGGCCTTACCCACTGGTCGCAAAGAAAGGTGAAGGCATGGTCGTCACGGATGTCGATGGCAATACCTTTCTGGACTTTGCGGCCGGAATCGCTGTCTGTGCAACTGGGCACTGCCACCCTCGGATCGTGAAGGCGGTCCAGGAGCAGACGGCACAGCTGATCCACCTGTCGGGCACCGACTTCTACTATCCTCAACTCTCGCAATTGGCGCAGAAGCTGGCAGGAATTACACCCGGCGCCTCGGACAAGAAAGCCTATTTCGGCAATTCGGGGACCGAGGCGATAGAGGCGGCCTTGAAGCTGGCCCGTTATGCGACGGGCCGAAAGAAGTTCATCGCCTTTTATGGTGCCTTTCATGGCCGCACCCTCGGCGCATTGTCTCTGACGGCCAGCAAGCCGGTTCAGCGAAGGGGCTTTGGACCGTTCCTGGAGGGGATCACACACGTTGCCTATCCCTACTGCTACCGCTGCCCGATGCATTCAGCTCAAGGCAAGTGCGATCCAGCTTGTGTTCGAACTATCGAAGACCAGCTGTTCAAAACGGTCCTGAGTCCGGACGAGGTAGCCGCTATTGTCTTTGAGCCTATTCAGGGTGAAGGCGGCTATGTGGTTCCGCCACCTGAGTTCTTTGATGAGTTAATGCGGCTTTCCAGGACATACGGCATTCTTCTCATTGCAGACGAGGTTCAGTCGGGCATGGGGAGGACCGGAAAGATGTTCGCCGTGGAGCATTTCGGTCTGGAGCCCGATATCATGGTCATCGCCAAAGGCATTGCTTCGGGTCTTCCGCTAGGCGCTATCGTTTCATCGGCGAAACTCATGAGCTGGCCGCCAGGGTCTCATGCCTCAACTTTCGGTGGTAATCCGATAAGTTGTGTAGCAGCACTCGAGACGATCCAGCTACTTGAGGAAGGCCTCATCCGCAATGCCGCCGAAGTCGGACAGTATCTGATGTCGTCGCTGTCAAGAATGATGGATCGACGTCCGGTGATTGGCGACGTGCGCGGGCGCGGCCTGATGATTGGAATCGAATTGGTCAAAGATCGTCAAACCAGGGCAAAAGCAGCTGAGTGGCGAGACCAGGCTGTGCAAAGGTGTTTTCAAAAGGGGCTTCTTATCCTCGGGTGTGGCGAGAATACGTTGCGACTGATGCCGCCGCTGATCGTCAATCGGGATCAGGCCGATGTGGCGCTGGAAATTCTCGACGAAGTGTTCTCGGAGTTCCAGTAGGTAGCGGGCCGGCTCGGATCGCCGGGTAGCAAGTGATGATGCTAAGTCGATCAACTCTCCGCGCGGTAACTGGCTCGACCGAGGAGCGGGGCCGGGCTTGCCAAGAGGCACCCTCCTAATCCGTCCCACCTTGAGCCAGGGGGCTACAGCGGTTGAACGGGAATGATCAAAGGAATTCTGATGACTTCGACCCTTCTGAGCCGCATTCGTTCTGTATTGCGACGTTGGGAGAAGAGTGCTACGGAGGCGCAGAAAGGGAAGTCTCTGAACAGGAAGAAGGGGGCCACGGGAGAACTTCAGGCTTATCATTTCCTGCGCAGGAGGGGTTATCGGATTGTGGCCAGGAACTATCGGACTTCAACCGGTGAAGTCGACCTAATCGGCTGGGAAGACGATACTCTGGCTTTTGTCGAAGTGAAGACTCGCTTGGGAGCTGAGTATGGCCGACCCGAGGAGTCGGTCAATCGAAGGAAACAAAGGCAGATCTGTCGTGTGGCCAGTCAATATAGATCCCTCCACGGTCTTTGCGACATCAGCTACCGCTTCGACATTGTCAGTATCCAAATGGAAAATGGTGAAGTGCGCTTCCAGCTGATCAAAGACGCCTTTAAGGACTTACGCTGATGGATGGGCCTGCCGAGAGCGACAGGCCCTGAAGGATGGAATCAGAAAGCCGAAAGACCAAGTCCAGACCGAATCTTGGGGCAATGGTGGCAAAGGCGGCTCGTCAAAAAAACGTGTTGACATTCGAAAACTGGCTGACCTAGTATCGCTTTGAAGAGCGGGAATAACTCAGCGGTAGAGTGCAACCTTGCCAAGGTTGAAGTCGCGGGTTCAAATCCCGTTTCCCGCTCCAGTTTTCAAGGCTTATGAGACCCTGCCAAGTTAGGCAATTGATAAATGGGTCGTCAGAGCTCTAGCCCTGACTCGTGTACTAATCGAGAACGTTTATCAATTGCCTTTTTCTGCTTTTCGAAGTCCTGATTCCTCTACCAACCGATGCTAATGATGACTTAGTTCCCAGTCTAGGCCTGAAGACAGTGCTACGGCCGGGTCCAGGAACCTTGAACTCAGAAACTACGCTAGTGCGGCAGGTTTCCGAGGCTGTTGCGACCTGGCGAAGAATACTGAAGGGACACATGGCGAAACTTGCGGTTTTTCCGAAGTGTTTTATGGACCAATTGTGTATCGAGCAGTCGATGACCATTTTCGAGTGGATCGAGCTGGCTTCGATGCTAGACGTGGACGGCTTGGAATTCTACTCTGGGTTTGTCGACTCGCTCGATGAAGCGATGCTCGAGAAAGTCAGAGAGAAGCTTCGCGAGAAAACATTAGAGATGCCCATGCTCTGCTATTCGCCGAACTTCACCATCGCAGATCGGGCGAAGCGGCAGGAGGAGATAGTCAAGCAGAATGCGATGGTCGACCTGACAGCCCGGCTGGGAGGAACTTACTGCCGGATTTTGTCCGGGCAGGCTTATCCCGACGTCTCCCGAAGAGAGGGAGTGCATTGGGTCCTGGAGTGCATCCGCGCCTGTCTGGAGCACGCAGCGAAGCGTGGTGTTGTGCTCATCATGGAGAATCACTACAAGGACAACTACTGGCACTACCCGGAGTTTGCTCAGAAACGGGACGTGTTCGTCGAAATCGTCAGCCAGATCGATTCGCCCTGGTTCGGTGTGAACTTTGATCCTTCCAATGCCATTGTGGCTGGAGAAGACCCCCTAGTGTTGCTCGAGGAGGTGAAAGAGAGGGTCGTGACAATGCATGCCTCCGACCGTTACCTGGAGAGTGGAACGCTTGATGACTTGAAAACGCAGGATGGCTCTTTAGGCTACGCCAGGAACTTGAAGCACGGCATCATCGGCAAAGGGCTCAACGACTACGACAAGATCCTTGCGATCCTGAAATCAGTCGGGTTCAACGGCTGGATCTCGATCGAGGACGGAGTGAACGGCATGGATGAGCTGCGTGAGTCGGCGACCTTCTTAAGACGCAAGATGAAAGAATACTTCACCTGATCTCCTAGTCCGCTTTAGCATTCTGGAAGCGGAACGGGAGGAAGGCGGCGAACTTTTTCACGACCTGGTGGGACTAGCTTTCTGAACTCCGCCGGCGAACTTCACCCGGAATGGTCAGCGTGCAGTCTCTTCGGTTCGTGAAGAGAATCTGCGCAACGTAGAAATTGTCGTTGATTTGTTTCAGGCTACTCTTCACGCAATAGAAGTCTTCGCGCGGGGCCAGCTTCTTCAAGTGTCTTCGCTTCCAGGCAAGTCTGACTCGTTCCTCGACAAACACCCAAGCGAAAATCACGAACAAGAAGATAGTCAATCCCAGGAGGATGGAGAAAAAAGCATATGCATTCCGCATGGTGAGACCCTGCCATTCAATGATCGAAACCTGTAGACAATTCGTTTGAGACCTTCCCGGACTGAACGATCAGCATTTCCTGTTCCACCTTTAACTAGAACTGTAAGTGAGTAACTCGGAGATGTCAACATTGGTGATAGGCAAATTTTCTTGACTCTGCCGGTAGCTCCGCTTAGATTGAAATCGCCCGAATTCCCAGACTGGACGGCGGTTTCGGAGCAAGTCTGAGACGAAGGGGAGAAGCCTCCAAGAGACGCGAGCCGTTGCGAGCGACTCTGGCTGCGGTTAGCCTCCCCATTTTTGCCATGAAAGTTCTTAGCGCAGCGCAAATGCGTGAAGTGGACCGCCTCAGCACGGAGCAGCACGGCATTCCCAGTTTGGTCCTGATGGAGAATGCCGGCAGCGCGGTCGTGCGAGAAATGAAGGCGCACTTTGGCGATCTTCGGAGGTTCCGGATTGCGATTCTGTGCGGCAGAGGCAACAACGGTGGGGATGGTTTTGTGGTGGCGCGGCATCTAATGATGGGTGGAATCCCAGCTGACGTGCTGTTGTTCGCGCCACCGGCTGAAGTGAAAGGCGATGCACGGGTGAATTTGGAGATCTTGCAGAAGTCAGGCGCATCAATTCAAGTGGTCGACGAGTCTGGTTTCACCGAAGAAAGCCTGAAGCGGACGCTGCGGGATCTTGGTGAGTTTGATGTGATAGTGGATGGTCTCCTCGGAACCGGAATACGGCCTCCGGTAAGCGGTTTTCTGGAAGGAGTCATTCGAAACCTGCAGCGTTGCCGCAGAGTCGTAGCTATCGATATCCCTTCTGGCCTGGAATGCGATGCCTTCACTGAACCTGAGGAGGCTCTGGCCGCGACGTCTGAGCTTACGGTCACATTTACTGCTCCCAAACCAGCCCATGTATTCTCTTCCGGGGACGGCCCGATTCGACGTTGGGTTGTCGTTCCAATCGGATCGCCCGCAACATTAGTGGACAGCCCCAGTTATTGGTTGAACGTGTTTGTGGAAGCGGAGGCGATCGAGACGCTGCGGCGGTTCAAAAGGGTCGCCGATTCCCACAAAGGCAGCTACGGCCATGCTTTGGTGATTGCGGGATCGCTGGGCAAGACGGGTGCTGCGAGCCTGACAGCTAGGTCTGCTCTCCTGGCTGGCGCTGGTCTCGTGACACTGGGCACTCCCGTTTCGTGCTTACCTATTGTTGCTTCACACACGCTTGAAGTCATGACCGAATCGCTGGAGGCAACAGAGTCGGGCGGAGTTTCGACAAAAGCGTTTGATTACGGAAAAATGGAAAGGCTCCTGAAAGGAAAGGACGTGCTCGCTCTAGGGCCTGGGCTCGGCACACACGCCGAGACTATTGAGTTTGTCCGGCGATTGGTGGCAGAGAGCACGGTTCCGGTGATTCTGGACGCCGACGCCATCAACGCCTTTGCCGGGCACTCGGATCTCCTGGAGGGCCGAGTTCGAATGCTTCTGTTGACGCCTCATCCCGGCGAGTTTGCTAGGCTGATCGGTCGCTCCACCGGCGAAATTCTGGCAGATCGAGTGGGCCTCGCGAGGAAGTTCGCTCTGGAGCGGCAGATTCATCTGATTCTCAAGGGACACCGGACCCTTTACGCTTCGCCTTCCGGACAGGTGTTCGTGAACCCGACGGGTAACCCTGGAATGGCGACCGGTGGGTCGGGCGATGTGCTCACCGGCGTGCTGGCGGGGATCTTAGGGCAGGCATTGCTGCTACCGGAGTCTGGCAAGGGTTCCTGCTTGGATGTCTTGGAGCGGACGGTCGCTTTGGCCATTTATCTTCATGGCTTGGCGGGCGATTTGGCTCGGCACACTCGGGGCGAGCAATCGTTGTTGGCCTCGGACATCATGGCCAATCTTTCAAAGGCGTTCTTGAGCCTAAGGGAAACACAAGGGTCGCTCCCCATCTGAAAATCGCCTCCGTCGTCGCTCACCCTCGGACAAACATCGCGCGGACGACCACGATGCTCTCGTCCTTAGCGCCCTTTCTTGGCCTCATGACCCTAGCCTTCGGTACGACGTTTTCTCATTCTCCGCGGGAAACCTTCGAGCTGGCTTTTGCCATCGGACAGTCGCTCGAGACTCCAGCCATCTTCTTTCTGGAAGGCAATCTCGGTGTTGGAAAGACCGTCTTTGCCAAAGGTCTCATCTGTGGGCTGGGGCAGCCCGACCCGGATGACGTGACCAGTCCTTCCTTCACCTTGATCAATGAATACTTGCTGCGTTTCAAAGTCTTTCACATCGATCTCTATCGCCTTGACACGAAACAGGACCTACGGTCCCTGGATCTCGCTGAGATTCTTGCAGAGCCTGCTATCATCGTTGTGGAGTGGGCTGATAAGCTAGACCTGCCAGAGTTGGAAGATGTGATCCTGGTGAGAATGGAAGACATGGGAAATGATGATCGGAGGATCGAAGTTCGGCCACAGGTTCAACGGCAAGGTACGGGAGGCCGGATTCCCGCATGAAACTTCACGCATTGGCGATTGGTGCCCATCCAGACGATGTTGAACTCTCCATGAGCGGAACACTGATCAAGATGGCCACGCTGGGATATCGCACGGGTGTCGTGGACATGGTGCGCGGAGAGCTCGGAAGCCGTGGGACTCCGGAAATCCGCTCTCGTGAAGCTAAATCGGCTGCAGCCATCATGGGACTAAAAGCGCGGGAAAATCTGAACCTGAAAGACGGCGAGGTCTTCGATACGCCCACAGCGCGCTTGAAGGTTGTCCGGGCCCTGAGGAAATACCAGCCTGAGTTGGTGTTCACTCATTACTGGGATGACAGGCATCCCGATCACGTCTATACCAGCCGGATCGTGACCCAAGCCTGCTATTTGTCTGGCCTCGCCAAAATCAGGACCCGTCAGGAACGCTTTCGCCCCAGGAAGATTTTCTATTTCTCATTGCCGCATACGGTCCAGGCGAGCTTTTACGTGGATGTCAGCGCGTACTTTCAGAAAAAGATGGACGCAATCCGCTCGTTCAAATCGCAGCTTTTCGATCCGAGTTCTCTGGAGCCCCAGACCTACTTGAGTGTTCCGCAGTTCCTCCCCGAGTTGGAAAGACTGAACCGCTACTATGGTTCCTTGATCCATCGTGAGTATGCTGAGGCGTTTCTTTCCAAGGAGGCCATCGCCATTGAAGACCCGATAACGTTCTTTGCCGGTTGAAACGAGCTCTCCCCGGAGAATCTCGAGGGTGGCGCGACAAGACCGGTTGATCCTAAGTAGAAACGGGTGGTGTCCGTTTGGCAAGTGGGAGGACAAACTCCTTGGAGTTTCATCCCCACGGTCCCGCGTAGTGGCGGAAGCGGTTCCAGTGGCAAACGAGAAATGTGGAGGCGGTTTCCGAGAGGGCGATCCACTGAGGTTTGTCATGGATCCACGAGGGAGTCAGCCTGTCATCCTGCTAGGGCCGCATGAGGAATTCCTATGAAGATTGGCATCACGTGTTATCCAAGCTACGGAGGCAGTGGAGTCGTGGCTACCGAAATTGGCAAAGAGCTAGCGGCACGGGGCCACGAGATCCATTTCATCAGTTACGCCATTCCCATCAAGCTGAACAGCATCAGCCAACGGATTCATTTTCACGAAGTGGAAATGCTGAATTATCCGCTCTTCGAGCATCCGCCCTACACACTGGCTTTGGCCTCGAAAATGGCGGATGTGGCTACTAATCAGGAACTCGACCTGCTTCATGTGCACTACGCTATTCCGCATTCTGTTAGTGCCTATCTTGCCAAGGAGATGTTGCTACCGCGTAGGCTCCCAGTGATTACTACCTTGCACGGTACCGACATCACATTGGTGGGTAACGATCGGTCGTACCTGCCGATCACAAAGTTCTCGATCGAGAAGAGCGACGGTGTAACCGCGGTGTCACGGTACCTGCGGGACTTGACCTGTCGCGAATTCGACATCAATCGTCACATTGAAATGATTCCGAATTTTGTCAACTGTGATTTGTTTCGCCGCTCCGCTAATGGAGAGTTGAAGCTGAAGTATGCACCTCAGGGCGAGAAGATTCTGGTGCATATTTCCAATTTCCGGCCAGTCAAGCGGGTCATGGATGTTGTCGAGATTTTCGACCGGGTACAGAAGAAGATTCCCTCGCGGCTGCTGATGGTGGGCGACGGGCCTGACCGGTCAAACGCCGAGTGGCTGGTTCGAAGCAAGCGGCTTGGATGCCAGGTGATCTTTCTTGGGAAGCAGGATTCGATCGGGGACATCCTCTCGAATTCAGACCTAATGCTGCTGCCGAGTGAAACCGAGTCGTTCGGTCTTGTGGCCCTGGAAGCCATGGCCTGTGAGGTACCGGTGATCGCTTCGAACGTGGGCGGGATTCCCGAAGTTGTGCGCAATGGGAAGGACGGTTTCCTTGTGGAACCTGGCGACATCGAAACGATGTCCACTCTGGCCGTTGAAGTTCTTTCTGACGGCGACAAACAAACGTCGATGGGTGCGGCGGCCCGTCGACAGGCACATGAGAACTTCTGCTCCGACAGTATCATTGAGCGCTACGAGAGCTTTTATGAACGAATAATCCGGGAAGTCGATTGCTAGCGACCGATCTCATACCCCAAGGTCGAGATTTGTCGAGACCGAGGGATTTCACAAGGTCGATCCAGGCTCACTCTCTCGCCACGACCTGGCAAAATAGGACAACAGGGAAGTCGCCCGTTTTTCATCCAGATTGCGGTTGGTAACCTTCCTGGCCACCTGACGGCAGCACTGGGACGCGCTCCCAGTGCACCGGCACTCTTTTCGAACCCGGGTGGCGCACATGGCGGCTACAGATGTACTTGATCGACGGCAATAATCTCATCGGCCACACGAAGACCATCTCCTACCGGGACCCACAGGCTCGGCAGATCTTGCTGGATAGAATTAGTATATTTCTGAATCTGAAACGCCGTAAGGCAACCGTTGTTTTTGACGGCTCGCCTCAGCCGTTGAGAAAGAGCCGCTGGATTCAGCTCGTTTTTGCTGGGCCGAATTCCAGCGCGGACAACCTGATTCGCCGCGAGGTCGAAAGTGCGAAGTCGCGGAAAAGCCTCTGTGTGGTCTCTTCGGATAACGCGGTTCACGGTTATGCGCGCACGTGTGGAGTAGAGGCTCTCAAATGCCACGAGTTTAATCGCCTCCTGGCCGAAGCCAAAGAGGGGGAGCCCGAGAAACGCGACTTGCCCCAGGGCGACTTGAAACACTGGCTGCGGTACTTTGGCGAAGAGGAGGAAGGGTGACCTCCTTGAGGCGAGAAGCGGTTGATGCAGCCGATTGGGGCCTCTCAATGCAAAGCTTATTGATGAATTTGAATCAGATCTTCAAAGTCACAATAGTGGTAGTGCTTTCTGGACTCGCTCTTTTGCCACTGGCTTTTGCCGGTGAAGATCGTAGCCGGAAGGCTTGTGACTACTGCAGAATGATCATCAGCGACAAACAATATGGGGGAAAGCTGAGAACGGCCAAAGGGAAGACTTACATCTTTGATGCCAGTGAATGTCTGGCTGCATTCACGATCAAGCAGATGGCCAAGCCGGATACGGTCGCAACGATGTCCTCCGTCAACTTTGACAATCCAGCCTCTTTCGTGAATGTCAACCGAGCCATCTATCTCCAGACCAAAGCCCTGATGAGTCCGATGAGCTTGAATCTGCTGGCATTTGCGACAGCGGCAGACGCAGAAGCTGCGAGAAAGAAGCACCCAGGAGAGATTCTTAGGTGGAATCAAGTGCTGGAGATGGTGAAACGAAAGTGGTTCCCCGAAATGTTGGCAAAATAGATAGGAGGAATCAAAAGAGGAGAAGGATTATGGTAAAGACCTTTGCCGCATTTGTCGACGAAAGGTAGCAAAGAGGCAATGCTCATGCTCACAACGAGCCGGTTACACCTGTAGAAAAATCAGCCAGTGTTTCGGAGGGACAAGTCGAGACCAAAAGGAAGCCGAAGTGGTGGTTATGGTCTCGAAGTAAACCGTGGAATAGGTACCATGGCGGATTTGAACATCTGGGCTGGAAAAGCATCGCATCACCATCCTGCGAGTTCTCCATGAGGCAGACAGGGTGGCTGAGATTCGCGAGGCGATTACGGTCAAGACCCGCCGTTTGGAGAGTTCGCGATGTGCGGTTCGCAGCAGAGATGCTGGCCTTGCTCATTAAGGAACGGGTCGCCGTCCGAGAATTGTGTCGCCAATCCTAGTGGACAAACCGCTGTGGGTTAACTAGAATCGAGGGGTTTTTCGACGGCGCAATGTGGTCCCGGTACCTCCCTTTTCTGTTCAGCTGAGTTAGAACTTCACTTTTATGCAGAATACTCGCAAATATGAAAGGGTCGAATTGGTCAACGACGTTTATTTTGAGGCCGGTCATCAAGAGGTGAAGGCTCGATGGACTGACATCTGCCCGATTGGAGTCTTTGTTCAAACGCTGAACCCGTTACCACAAGGCGAGCAGGTCAAGTTGCGCCTTCGCCTCGGGACAGACCAAAGGTTTTATCGCGCAGTTGGTGTGGTTCGGCACAGTTTGAAGTGGGTGGGTATGGGGGTTGAGTTTACTCACTTGCATCCTGCAGCCAAGACCTCGATCGAACAATTGGCTTCCGTGAGGATTTGAGCGGGGCTGGCAGGACTCCGACTCTTGCAGATTCACTAAATCGAAACGATCGTTTGGCTAGTCTCCGACGCAAAGTTCCAGTGATGCTGAATCGCTTGGTGGAGCACACGCTCCGTGAACTTTTTCAGTTGCCACCGTCACCGACACGCAGCTGGCGCGTTCGTCGCGGCTACCGCGGATTTAGCTTGGCGTAGCACTATCCCGCTGAACAAATAAACGCACGCCTTCAGCAGGACTCTCGTGGAGGAGTGGTTCTGCACTTCGCATCAATGCCTCTGGCACAAATCTGACTCGCTTCACTTGCTGCCTACAAAGTTCACAAGACAGTCAGAATCTTTGCCCTCTCCTCAGGGGTAGGGGACTTTATTCTTCTTATGTCCCATCGCGTTTCCGATGTTGTCATTGCAGGCGGGGGGGTCATTGGACTCTCCCTCGCCTACGAATTGGCCTTGCGAAAGCTGAGGGTCGCTGTGCTGGAAAAGGGGGAGATTGGGCGGGAATCATCCTGGGCTGGGGCCGGCATACTGGCGCCACAGGCAGATATGGAAGAGGCAGGTCCACTGGCCCAACTGCTTCTGGCCAGTCGCAAAATCTATCCCGCTTTCGTGCAGGGAATTTCATCTCACTCGGGCGTTCCAGTGGACTTCAGCCCGTCTGGACTGCTCTATGTTGCTCTCACACCGGAACAAGCAACCGAGTTACAGGCTCGAAAGGAACAACAAGCGCTCCTGGGGCTCGCTGTTCAGGAATGTTCTGGCCAGGAAGCTCTGGCGCTCGAGGCCAGCCTGAATCCGGGGATCCTTTCTGCGCTCTATTTCCCCAGCGAAGGTTATGTCGACAATCGTGAGCTCGTCGAGGCCCTACGAATTGGCTGTTTGCGGTTGGGGGTCGAGATGACTTGCGGTTGCCAGGTATTGTCGGTCCAGCTGGAAGGGTCGAAGATAGCGGGGTTTCATAGCAATCTGGGCTTCTGGCCAGCAGCCCATGCGGTCATTGCGGCAGGCAGTTGGTCTGGTCACGTGGACACAGGTCTTACCTATGGGCTGCCCGTAAAACCCGCCCGCGGCCAGATGGTGGCGATCCAAACCCCGGCTCCGATCTTAAGGCACGTGGTTTACTCTTCTGAGTGTTATTTGGTGCCTCGCCGTGATGGACGTGTGCTTCTGGGCAGCACGGTCGAGTGGGTGGGGTACGACAAGCGCGTGACGCTGGGAGGTATCCAGCAAATTACTTCAGCGGCGATTGCTGTGTTGCCAGTGGTCCGAACGGCCTCCTTTCTCGGTTCCTGGGCCGGGTTACGTCCATTTTGCGAGGGAGGCTTGCCGGTTCTGGGATCCACTGAAATTCAAGGACTCCACATCGCCACGGGCCACTTCCGCACCGGTCTGCTGCTGGCTCCCATTACGGCCAAACTGATGGCCGAACTGATCACCACCGGAGATACGCCAAAGCTCTTGGAGACGTTCACCCCACTGCGATTCAAGCTGGACTGAGGCTTCCGTGGCGCCGGTTCTTTCTCGACTTGTGCCCTGCACTCGGGGTCAAGCAATCTGCTCTTTCCCTCCGGAGCCCTCTCCACCTTCACTGCAAAAGCCAAACAGTCTTGACACTAGCCGTGTCAAGGGAGGCTACATGCCGCTGCTTGTCACACGATAAGTAAACGGGGAAAGGAGAACGGCGTGGCTGCTGTAAGTTCCCTTAATGATCGCGCGGATGGTTCTAGGGTCCGCAATGTTCTGGGCTCAGGGCTCTGCTGGCGATACAAGCAGCTCGCGCGCGAAAACGTCTCCTTGCCCGGTCCCAACTCGCTAGTGACGTGATGGGGGCCTATAGTACTCATAGTCGGGAAAACCGTTTCGTGGGTAGGAAAAGCAAGAGGCAGAGCCAAAGCTCTGCCTCTTGCTTTTCCTGGAATCAAAAGGAACCTTAGGCTTCTTCAGATCCTGATGCGTTGATCATCTTTAGGGCAAACCCAGTACATGCCGCCAGGACGCTCTTCAGACTTGATGAACTTGGTTGCAACCATAACCGTTCCACAGCTGGGACACAGCTTGCTGGAGAATTGGCTTGCCCTATCACCGAGGCTGGAGCGAGCTGTCTTGCTGATCTTTTTCTCTGCCACCTTAAGTCCTCCTTCTCTAACAACTTCAATGAATGCCAGGCGTGAAAATACCGGAAGTCAGTGATTGAGTCAACCAGAACTGACCGCGAGGGTGCGTCTCGCTCCCCATGGCCGAGACGCGTCAAACCCCTCTGGTCGCTGGGTCCCAGACATATTTGTGCATTTGGAGTTGAAAGCGGACCTTCAGTTTGTCCTGGAGAATCCACTCGACCAGTTGTCTAGGTTCCAGCTGCCGGAAGACCGTGGAAAACAGAACCGGAAAGCGCTCACTGAGACGATACCTCTCGAGCATCTCCTTGGACCAGACATAGTCTTCGCGGTTTCCGATTACGAACTTGATTTCGTCATCAGGCTGAAGCTTGTCGATATTAGTGTATAAGTTCCGGTCGCACTCGCCACTGCTGGGGCATTTCAGATCCATGATCTTGACGACACGCGGATTGATTTTTCCGACGTCGATGCTGCCTCCAGTTTCGATCAAGACGGTGTAGCCAGCGTCAATCAGACGGTCCATCAACGGAAGAACCTCGTTCTGAACGAGAGGCTCGCCACCGGTAACTTCGACGAGCGGGCAGCCGTAGTGTTCGACTGCTTGAAACACCTCCTCCACAGTCATGTCACGACCTTCGTAAAAGGCATACTCCGTGTCGCAATAAGTGCAGCGCAGATTACAGTAGGTGAGCCGGACAAAGACACAGGGCAGGCCCGCATAGGACGACTCGCCTTGAATACTGTGGTAAATCTCGTTGATTTTCATTCTGTGGTCAGGCCGAATGCAGGCCATTCAAGAACTTCGGATCGTCCCGCCATCTGGATTTCACCCTGACGTAGAGTTCAAGAAAGACCTTCTTACTCAGCAAGGCTTCGATGTCGAGTCGGGCCTCCGTTCCGATCGTTTTGAGCTTTTGCCCTTGGCTGCCGATAACAATCTTCTTTTGCGATTCCTTTTCCACGACAATGTCGCAATTTAAGAGGACCACATCGTCCTGGGACTCATCAAAGCGCGTGACCAGGACAGTCGTGGAGTAGGGAAGCTCTTCGCGGGTGTGTGGCCAGGACCTTTTCACGGACGATTTCACCAACCAGAAAGCGCTCGTGCCGATCCGTGAACTGCTCTTCCGGAAAATAAGCTGGCCCTTCCGGTAGATACTTCAGGATGAGACTCGTGAGTAACCCCAGGTTGTCGCTCTTCAAGGCGGAGATGGGAACGATCTCCATAAAGTCAAATTTCTGTGAATACAATGAAATCAAAGGCAGCAGCTTCTCCTTTGGCACAAGATCGATCTTGTTCAAAAGCAGAAATGTGTTCACGCTGCGGTCTCTAATCAGATCGAGAACAAACTGGTCGCCCGAACCAAATGAATTGGTGGCATCTACAAGCAAGAGCAACAAATCCGTGCCTTCCAGGGAGTCGTAAACAGTTTGCATCATCCTCCGGTTAAGCTCATATCCCGGTTTGTGAATGCCAGGGGTATCAGTGAAGACAATTTGTCCTTCTTTGAGCGTGAGGATGCCCAGGATCTTCTGTCGGGTGGTTTGTGGCTTGTCGGAAACAATGGAGACCTTCTCACCTAGGAGTTGGTTCAGCAGCGTTGATTTCCCGGAATTGGGACGACCGATGATGGAAACGAAACCTGATTTGAACATAGAAAAAAGCTGTCAGCGATCAGCAGTGAGCCGCGAGCAGTCACGTGTAGCCGATCTCTCGGAGCACAGATCCGGGCTTGCTAGCGGTTCTGCGGGCTTCGATCTCGCGGGTTGGCTTCAGTCAACGTCCAAAGAAGCAGACCTTACTAATAAGGTATGCACCACAACCGTCTGAGGGCTGAGCGCTGAAAAGCTGGTGGGGTCAGCTCTTCGCACTCATCTCGGCGCTGGTTCCCTGGGTGGGAGGCATCCGGCTGGCGGAGAGCTTGTAGATCTTGCGGCGGTCGGCTTCCTTGACCTCGAACAAAACACCCTGATGCTCGTAGCGCTCGCCGCGGCGCGGTACGCGCCCGAAAGCCGAATTGACGAAGCCCGCAATGGTTGAGTTTTCTTCGTGGTTGAGGTCAATGCTAAACAACTCTTCAACCTGCTCGATAGGAAGGCTTCCAGGAATGAGATAGCGTCCATTCTTGTCCTGGGTGATTCGAAGCATTTCGCCGATTTCATCCTCATCATGAATTTCGCCTGCGATCTCTTCCAGAATGTCCTCGATTGTTACGAGTCCTGCCAGGCCTCCGTACTCGTCGAGCACCATCGCCATATGGGTAGCTTTGTGCTGGAGCTCTGTAAGCAGTTCTGCGACCCGCTTGGTATCCGGGACGAACTGAATTGGGCGCATCAAATTCTCCAGGGTTGATGAAGGCTTTTGGCTATCCCAGATATCGAGTACATCTTTCACGTACACCATGCCTACAATGTTCTCGATATGGCCGCGGTAAACCGGGATGCGGGAGTATTTGGTCTGCGTCATCAATTGCTGGAGTTGAGCGAAGGAGGAGGAAATGTCTATGGCCACCATCTCGGTTCGGGGGGTCATAATGTCGCCGGCGACCTTCTCGCCAAACTCCACAGCCGACTGAATCAACGGCGCCTGATCTTTCTCGAGGATACCCTGCTTGGTGCCGACATCGATAAACGCCTGGATCTCCTCTTCGATATGATCGTCGGACTTCTCGGCCTCTTCCCGCGTATCGAGTTGCGTGAAGAGCCGGAGGCTCGATGACAAGGGGTAGGCCACCACAGCCAAAGCTGGCTTCAACAGGCTGTACAACGGCATGAGCGGCAGTAGAACTCGCTCCGGTTTTTTAACCGTAAAAATTCGCGGTAACAACTGGCGGAAGACGACAACGATTAGAAACATGATGCCAAAGGCAGCCGGCAGGGCTTTGGCATAACTCTGCAGCTGGTTGTGCAGATAGCCGGTCAATAGAATAGCAAAGCCGGTAAGGCAAACCTGGATACTGACATAGACCGAGATCAAGCTCTCGATCCGGTTGTCAGCCAAAGCACTCAATTGTTCCAATGCTTTCGACTTGTGTTTTTCAAGCAGGCGTCGGAGCGTCACTTTGCTCACCCTGCTCAGCCCCATTTCAAAGATCGAGAGGAAGGTCACGACCCACAGGACCAGCAATGCGCACAGGACAACTGCCGTGGTAATCATAAGAGCTCTTTTTGCAGCCTCAGTTCCATCCGGCGCATTTCGCCCCGGTCAGCCTCATGGTTGTAACCAAGGAGATGCAGCAAGCCGTGAATCATCAGAAGGCAAAGCTCTCTTTCCAACGTGTGATTTCTGTCGAAAGCCTGTCTGCGCGCCGTTTCGACGGACAGAATCATATCACCTAAGTAGGGATTGTCCAAATCGGCGCCGGCGGGAACAGGGTCCTGAGCTGGGAATGACAGAATGTCGGTAGATCTATCTTTCTGGCGGAAATTCCGGTTGAGACGCCGGATGGCACGATCGTTGGACAAAACCAGACTGAATTCGAGGTGCTCAATCCGAAGCCGCCGGGCGAGCGTGTTGGCGAAACGTTGCATTCGCGCGACAGGAATTCGGTAGCGGCGTTGCCGGTTAACGATCACCGGTCCGGTCATGAAGGCTTATCTCTCTTTGCCACCAGTTTCCCGAACGGTTGAGGCGGGTGGAGAGGCAGAATTCTCGGAAGCCACGGAAGTGTCGCCGGGAGATGGGTTTCGGTTGGAATTGCCGTAGGTCTCGTAAGCGCGCACAATGCGTTGAACGAGCGGATGCCGTACCACGTCCTTCTCGCCGAAATGGACGAAGTCGATGCCTTCTACGTTCGACACGATGTTCCGGGCCTCGACTAGACCAGAGGTCCGGCCAGACGGCAAGTCAATCTGCGTCACGTCGCCCGTGATCACGGCCTTCGAATTGAACCCGATACGGGTGAGGAACATTTTCATCTGTTCCGATGTAGTGTTTTGCGCCTCGTCGAGAATCACAAAAGATTCATTGAGCGTGCGTCCACGCATGAAGGCAATGGGCGCAATTTCGATAGTGCCACGCTCAATGTACCGGTCTACCTTCTCCACGTCCAGCATGTCGTAGAGCGCATCATACAGAGGCCGCAGGTAGGGATCGACCTTTTCCTGCAAGCTGCCTGGCAGGAAGCCCAGTCGCTCTCCCGCTTCCACAGCCGGCCGCGCCAGCACAATGCGGTTCACTTGCTTGCTCGAAAAAGCCGCCACCGCCATCGCCACCGCGAGATAAGTTTTCCCTGTACCGGCAGGACCAATACCGAAGACCATATCGTATTTCTCGATGGAATCCAGATAGCGCCTTTGATTAAGACTCCTGGGAGTCACGGCTTTTCTGCCGCAGATCCGGCCTCGCACCGACGGAAAACAGTCGCGCAGTCGCAGGGATGAGTCCTCCGAGATGATTTTGATGATCGACTTAAGGTCGCCATTCGTGAAAACCACGCCTTCACGGCGCACCTGGTTGTAGTCGAGAATGAGGCGCTCAATGACTTCGACTCGTTGATCGGAACCTTCGATGATGAGGTTGTTTTCGGCGAGGGAAATTCGAACTTCGAATGCGGATTCCAGAAATCGCAGGTTTTCGTCAAGGGTTCCAAAAATGGCTTCGGCCCCCTGACCGAACGTTACATTCTTCTTCATACTTGTTGCAGCGCTTTGACCTCCTGAAGATCACCTTTCGAGGAAATGTTAACGCGAGTCTGACACAGCGTCCAGGCGGCGTCAAGAGACCAGTCGACGCTACTTTTTTCTGGCCAGTAGCCGATGACATACGACTACGACAAGCAAGCCGGCCACCGTGAACACCATCAGCATCACTCTGTTTTCTTCGTATTTGTAAATGAGGTAGCGGATAGTGTCCGGAAAAGTCTCGAACTGCGCCAGGAAAGAAAGCAGTCGCCAGGGACTGAGGTTCATCAGAGTAATCCTCCAAATCCTTAGTTCAGGGCAGACTTCACACCAGCACCGCTGCCGAGCACATGCCCAGGGGCTTCTTCCTGTATCGGCCTTTGGGCTGGGCTAGCCACGGTGGGCGCTGGTTACAAGCCTGGGGACCTCATGGGTCCACGCTTCACCCTGCACAGATATTCGTCCAAAGACAGGAGTCTGATTAGCCCGTAGTGGAGGTGGGAGTGTTGTCCTGAAGCCGTGAAAACGTGTAGCGGCGTTCACTGAGCGCCGTACCGCATGTTGCGAACCAAGGACTGCGGCGGTTTCCGACCGCCGCTTGGTTGGGAGACTGGACCACTTCAGTGAGCAGGCTGGGAATTGTTTAGTCCTCTGCGGTCACTGCAATCAATTGGCGCGATTGATTTCAATCAGCCTCAGGAAAGTGGGCTCGTCGATGACCGCGATCCCCAGAGTTGTCGCCTTCTCAAGTTTGGAACCAGCGTCTTCGCCCGCCAGAACAAAGTCGGTTTTCTTGCTGACCGAAGCGGTGACTCGACCCCCATGCTGCTCGATCAGGGCTGCGGCTTGCTCGCGTGACAAGCTCGGGAAGCTTTCCAGTCAGGACAAACTGTTTACCCTGGAGATGGGAGGATTTCATGGCGGCGCCTTTGGCCGTCATATTGACTCCAGCGGCCTTGAGCTTCGCCACCACGTCCCGATTGGCAGGTTGCACAAAGAATCGGAAAATGGACTCAGCTACCACGGGTCCCACTTCGAACACGGACTCGAGCTCTGCCTGGCTGGCATTCATCAGACGATCCATCGAACTGAAGCGTTGCGCCAGGATTTGTGCGGTCCGTTCGCCGACATGACGAATGCCTAACCCGAAAATCACGCGCGCCAACTCGTTTTGCTTGCTCTCTTCGATCTGAGACAGCAGATTCAGGGATGACTTCTTTCCCATGCGCTCCAGTTGCACCAGGTCATCCAGCGTGAGGCGATAAAGATCCGCCGGGTCTTTGACCAGCCCTTTGTCCACCAACTGGTCCACCAGCGCTTCGCCCAAGCCTTCGATGTTCATCGCCTTGCGTGCCGAAAAATGCAGCAACGATTCTTTGACCTTGGCCGGACAACTCACATTGGCGCAGCGCCACACAGCCTCGCCTTCGGGCCGGTAGACTTCTCCAGAGCAAACAGGACAATGGGTGGGCATGACGAAATCGCGGGCCTCATCGGGGCGCCGGCTCTCCAAGACTCTGACGACCTTAGGGATGACGTCGCCACCCTTTTCAATGAGCACAAAGTCGCCAATCTTCAGTCCGAGCCTGCGGATTTCGTCTTCGTTGTGAAGGGTGGCGCGGCTGATGGTGCTGCCGGCGAGCTGCACGGGCTCCAGGTCTGCTACGGGCGTTAACGCGCCAGTCCGGCCCACTTGAATCAAAATGTTCCGCACCTGGGTGGTGGCTTGCCGGGCGGGGAATTTGTAAGCCACGGCCCAGCGCGGAAACTTTGACGTCGCTCCCATGTCCTGCTGCAAGCGAATGGAGTTGACTTTGACCACAACGCCGTCGATCTCATAACTTAGCCGGTCCCTTTGCCCCTCCCAGTTTCTGCAATAGTCAACAACGGCTTCCATGGAATCGCACAGCTTCCAGTTCGGGTTGACCTTGAACCCTGCTCGCTTGAGCCAGGTAAGGGTCTCGGCGTGCGTCTCAAACGGAATGCGGGTATCGACGAGGCACTGATAGAGAAAGATGTCGAGGTTCCTGGAAGCGACAAGCTCTGGATTCAAAGTTCGCAGCGTTCCTGCGGCGGCATTTCTGGGATTAGCAAAGCGAGGTTCGCCCTGTTCGTCGCGTTCCTTGTTGAGCTCGTTGAATGATGCCAACGGGAAAAAAACTTCGCCGCGAACTTCCAGCCGGCTATGCTTTTGGATCAACGGGTCCTTCAGACGCAGAGGAATGGACCGAATGGTCCTGACGTTAAACGTGACGTCCTCGCCTCGCGTCCCGTCGCCTCGCGTCACGCCTCGGCGCAGCATCCCATCTTCATAAATCAGGCTCAGACTCAGGCCGTCGATCTTTAGCTCACAAACGTATCCGGATGCTGCCGAGGGGGCGAATTCGCTAACGCGTCGGCCAATTTCGAGAAGTTCCTCCACCGAATAAGCGTTCTCCAGGCTCAGCATGGGCCTTGCGTGTTCGACGGCGATGAATCCCGTAGCAGGTTTGCCGCCCACTCGCTGCGTCGGCGAGTCTGGAACGATCAGCTCTGGATGTTTAGCTTCAAGAGCCTTGAGCTTCGCCAGCAGCTTGTCGAACTCAGCGTCTGAGATTTCCGGGGCATCCAGGACGTAATACTGATACTCGTGATGACGGATGAGTTCTCGCAGCGCTTCGATTTCCTGGTGAGCTTTCGATGACATGAATCCTTTCTCCGGCGCTAGGACAACCGTCCGTCGAAATCGCTCCTGCCTGGCTCGGGAACCAATGGAAACCTAATGCCTCGCTCGTCGCGTTGGGAGCGATAGATGGCCGTAAATAACTCTACCGTTTTCCGGCCTTCTTCAGCGGTTATCAGAGGATCGCGGTCTTCGCGGATAGCCCTGAGGAAGTCCTCGATCTGAAGTCGATGGTAGTATTTGGTCGCATCAATCTTGAGAAAGAAATCAGCGTCTTCTCGCTGCCACTGCTTCAAAAGGTTCTCCTCCCCGGCTATGGTCCACACATCATTGATGGGTGGTTCGGTGATGGTCGACATCCCCGCAATGAACATGGCTCCACCGTCGGTCTGCACGCCGACCGACGCACCATTCTTGCCGTAGACGGCTACCTTGCCGTAGAGCGCCGGGTTCTGAGAGTTGCTGACAATAATCGAGCCAAGGGCGCCGCTTTTGAAACGAATGACGGCTGCTGCCGTATCTTCAACCTCGATGTAGGGGTGGTTCAAGTTGGCCCAGCAGCCGAAGACTTCGTCAATGGGCCCCATGAACCACTGAAGGAGATCCAATTGATGCGGGGCTTGATTGACCAGCACACCACCGCCTTCACCTCTCCAGGTCCCCCTCCAGGCGTTGCTTTCATAATAGGCCTGATCGCGCCAGCCAAACATGTTGACCGTTCCCAGGATCGGCTGGCCGAGCTTGCCCTCATCAATGGCCTTCTTGATCCTCTGCACGGGCGCGTACAATCGCCTCTGACTGATTGTCGCCAGCTTGATCCGGGCATCTCGGGCAGCTCGAATCATGGCATCGCAGTCGGACAGGGAGGAAGCCAGGGGCTTCTCTACGATCACATGGGCGCCGCCTCTAGCCGCTTTGATGGCTGGCTCGGCATGCAGAGGATGTGGCGTGCAGATCGTCACGGCCTGTACCTCTCCCGCTGTCACCATTTCCTCGACGTCGGCATAGGCTTTGACTCCATAGTGCTCCGCGAAAGCCTGAGCGGCTCTGAAGTTCACATTACACACGGCCGTAAACTCTGACTCTTCCAAGTCCAGTAAGGCTGCGGCATGCAAGTGACCGACCTTCCCTGTGCCAATGATTCCCGTTCTCAATTTCTCCATCTCGATGCCTTCGCAACACGCCCCACTCGGCCTTTCAGCCAACCACGACTTCCCCGGGCTGCGACGAGTAAAAACTTGCTGATTCGAAACTTCGAGCTATGCGCTCGAACAGATCCGATCACGGTTTCAAGATGACCTTCATCAACCCAGGCTCCTGCTGATAGAGGCGGTCGAACCACATCGGTCCTTCCTCCAGTGGCGCGAAGGCGCTGATGAAGGCTCGCACGTCGATCTTGCCGCGAGCCATCAAGTCGATGCAGGCGGGGTACTCGCCAGCCGAGGCGCACACACCGATCAGAGTGATCTCGCGAGTAACGATTTGCTGGAGCGGCATATCCACTTTGGGCGACAAGTTGCCGACCAAGGTCACGGCTCCGCCTTTACGGACGCTGGCTACGGCCGTATTGAAAGGAGCAGAGGCTCCCACCACCTCGAAGGCGAGATCGCTTCCCCTGCCGTGTGTTCGTTCAAGAACCTGGCCGCGAAGGTCCGGTGCGTTGGCGTTGATTCCTTCGTCTGCGCCGAGCTGCTGCGCCATCTGCAGCTTCCGATCGTCGAGATCAATCGCAATTAGTTTGCCGCAGCCGGCTTCCCGCAGCGTTTGTATCACAAGCTGGCCGATCATACCCGCCCCGACTACGACCACGGTATCGCCCAGCTTCAAGGGCGTGCGATTGACGGCGTGAAAAGCAATCGAGACCGCTTCGATCATGGCAGCCTGCTCAAAGCTCAGATCATCCGGCAGTCGGTAGACAATGTGCTGCGGAACCGCCACGAACTCGGCAAACGCCCCATGCCGGCGGTACTCATTGCACGACACCCCCAGGACATTGCGGTTGTCGCAGAGATTGACGTCACCCCGCCGACAGTAGAAACATTTGCCGCAGTAGACGGTTGAGTCGACGGTCACGCGGTCGCCGGGGGAAAACTGCTTGACGTCGGGACCGACCTCGGCAATCACACCTGCTGCTTCGTGCCCCATGATCAGTGGTGGGATGCGCCGGCCAGTGTGCCCGTCGTAGCCGTGTACATCGCTGCCGCAGATGCCGCAGGCCTCAACCCGCACCAACACTTCCTCGGGTCCGATGGCGGGGTCCGGCACACGAGTGACTTCTAATTGCTTATAGTCCTTGAGCAACAGAGCTTTCATCGAGAGTTCTCCTTGAGACGCAGTAAAAGCTTGGCCTGGCGCCGTTGGGCTTGCAAAGCGCCTTGGCTCCAAGGCTGAACGAGTTCGTGTGAATGCCTTCGCAGTGCCTTCGAAGCCATGATATCAAACCGTGCTTCCAGCGGGCAGCTGAAAGACAGGTAGCCTCGTCGAGAACCTGGCATTGCGGGAGAGGCGTTCAGCTTGGCGGCTTCAGCGACGTTGAAAAGGAGAATGCGGGAGCTACAAAGGATGAAACTCCACCCCTCACATACCCAGGGCCATCAAGGTGAGTCGCTTCAACTATGATGTGGAAACAGGAAGGCTGAGAGAGGTTCCACCATGGAAATCTCTCCCCTGGTCAAATGAAGATCGGGCTCCTGCGTATGGGCAGTCCATGATATGTTCCTGGCACTCCGAGACTCTGCGGCAAGAGCTTCAATGAGCCAGCTTGAGTTTATCTCTTGTGAGACACGACCACCTGCAAAAACGTGGGCGGCAATGGATGGAGCTCGTTTCGCGAGAATCCTGCACTCTGGAACATACTTTCGAGCTCAGAAAACGTGTAAGCATCGCCACTCGGTGTCGAGCCAAGCATCATCAGACTGAAAGAGGCAGCTATCGGCGGTGAAATCCTGTCTTCATTGGGAATGAACTCCAGGGTCACGGCCCTGCCATCGTCTGCAAGGGCCGAGTGAACTTTCTTGAGCAGAGTCTGACAGGTCGGCACGTCAAAGTGATGCAAGAAGTTGGTGATCAAGGCGAGATCGTAGCCATTGCCAAAACTCGCCTCAAAAGCGCTCCCGGCGACGATGTTGTACTGGCTGACACCTGCCTTCTTTGCGTTTTCTTGAGCGACTTCCAAAACACTGGGCCAATCGACAGCAACGACCTTGGCTTTGGGATAGCGCTGGGCAAAGGCGATTCCGAACAAACCGTGACCGGCCGCTATGTCGAGCACGCTGATGTTCGGGTCCGGATCCACATCGATAAGGTCCACAATCAGTCTGGCGGGAAGGGCTGCCATCGCAGCCATCGCTCTGGCAAACTGCACCCATACCGGATGTTCTGGAGCCAGGGTCCCTTTCTCCGACATCACGGTGCCCCCTTTCCGCACCGCTGCCGCCAGTTCCTGGAAACCATCCGTAAGCATTGGCGAGAGAAGGAACCTGATCGTTCCACCCAGGTATCCGGGTGAGCGCTGATCGAGGAAAGCTGCAGAATCAGCAGTCAGGTCGTATCGGTTGGCCTGCTTGGTAAGGAAGCCGATCACCACCAGGTAATCGCAAAGAATTCGCAGGCCACGCTCAGAAGCCGCACACTTTCTTACCAGGGCCTGAGAGGTATGGTTTCCTTCGCCTATGGCAGTAAAGAGATCCAGTTCAATAGCTGTTTTTAGTGCTTGAGTCCGTTGATAGGCATTGACAGTTTCAAAGAAGAGCGCTGGCGAAATCTCTCCCGGTGGGTTGAGCATAACATTCCTCTCTACGATAATCCTGTTCTCGTTCGGAAGTCCTTGTCGTCCTCGACCTTTTTGTCTGTCGCGCTAGAGAGAAGCCTGGACAACCCGCCAGGGTTTCCGGGGGGTCTCCTTGTGAGGAGCTTTCACGAAAGGATCGGAAACGGCTCCGAGATCGCGCGTCCTAAGAGTTCGTCCACCTGCTCTGCAGCGTGGTATGAGCTGCGGACCAGAGGCCCAGCCTCAACGTGTGGGATACCCTTATGTTCGCCGATCCGTTTCAGCTCCCTGAATTCGTCCGGATGATAATGTTTGAGCAAAGGCAGATGCCGCAGGGAAGGGCGCAGGTACTGCCCAATCGTTACGATGTCCACTCGAGCTGCCAGCAAATCATCCAGTCCCTGGTGGATCTCTTCGAATTCTTCACCCAGCCCGAGCATGAACCCGGCTTTGGTCCGAATTGAGGGCATGGTTTCCTTGACATGCTTGAGGAGGCTCAACGAATGATGGTAAGAGGACTTGGGCTTGACTTTCGCGTAGAGGCGCGGCACCGTATCGAGATTGTGCGCCAGCACGTCTGGAGCCGCCTCGATCACCCGCTCAAGATTCGTGACTGAGCCTCTAAAATCAGGTATGAGCACTTCCACTTTGGTTCCGGGATTCCACTCGCGGATCCTGCGAATCGTCTCCGCAAAGACCCAGGATCCTTCATCTTCGAGGTCATCTCGATCCACTGAGGTGACAACGGCGTGACGCAGTTTCAGGATTTGGATAGCTTTGGCTACGCGAACGGGCTCATCCAGATCGTAACCTTCAGGTCGGCCGGTTCTTACCGCGCAGAACCCGCAACGCCGGGTACAAGTGTTCCCTAGGATCATGAATGTTGCTGTCCCTTTGTCCCAACACTCCCCAATATTGGGACAATTCGCGCTTTCGCAAACTGTGTGCAGTTCGTTGGTACGGACCAGTCTCTTGAGACTGTGGAAATTCTCTCCACCTGGAAACCGCACCCTCAGCCAGGCGGGATGGCGGGAGAATCGAATGTTGGTAGCTTCCATGACCTAAACGTCTCTCCGGAGGTACGGACTTGCCGCGCTTTGGCGCATCAGCAACCGTGATTCGATTATGAGTGAAAGCGGGAAAGGTTTGCAAGCGAAACTTCCGTCGCCAGATTTCCTTCAAACACAGGTGGGTTGAGGACCTTCGGGGAGAGGCCCTCAGTTTCAGGAAGAGTTGTTAGTGAGAAATCTGCTCAAGCAACACCGCGTTCGTCTTGGGCCCGAAAAGTCCAACTACCAGTGCCACTCCTATCATCGCTCCACCCATGAAGAGAAAGACAGCCAAGACTCCCTTGGTCAGCAGCATGCCGATGATCAACGTGGAAAAGACCGCGCTCAGCCGGCTCCAACTGTAGGTGAAGCCGACTCCTGTGGCTCGAGCGCGAGTGGGGAAAAGTTCTGCCTGATAGGCATGGAGGACAGCTGAAAACCAATAACTGAAGATGGTCAACAATGCGCCAACACCGACGATGGCCAAAGGCCGGGATACGAACGGAAACGCCAAGCCGCTTCCGGCCATCAGGAGCGACAGCCAGACAATCAGTCGTTTTCGTTCCAGGTGCTCCGCGGTGTAGACCGCAATGAGCGGGCCGATGGGGCTGACAAGGGCTATGAGAAAGCCGTACTCGAGCGATTGCCCAAGACTCTTGCCCTGCTTCAAGAAAAAAGTGGGCGCCCAATTGGCAAAACCGTAAATGCCAATGGTCTGAAGCAGATGAAAGACCATGAGCATCACGGTTCGCCCACGATAGGCCGGCTGCCAGAGTTCCCGGAACGGCATGTGCGGCACAGACTGGATGGTAAGAGGTTTTGGCAGGGGCAGCGGTTTCCGAGTCTCTCGGACAATCTCGTTTTCGATGCGTTCCATGATCTGCTGCGCTTCTCTATGGCGCCCCCTTGATTCGCACCAGCGGGGAGATTCAGGCAGGCGACGGCGAATGTACCAGACAAAGAGCGCTCCGACCGCGCCAATCACCATGACCCAGCGCCATCCATCCATGAGCCAGCGGGTCGGTACCAGCACCTTGGAAAGCAGCGCTACGGCTGGAATCGCCGTGAACCCTACTAGCTGGGTGATCGCCACGTAGCGGCCACGGGCATGGCGGGGCAACATCTCCGTGACATAGGTGTCAATGACTACGAGTTCTGCTCCAATGCCGATCCCGGCCAGCGCGCGCCAGACGATTAGCCATGACGCGTTGGGAGCAAACGCTCCCATGAGCGTGCAGAGCGAGTAGATCAGCAGCATCAACAGAAAAGCGTTGCGGCGTCCAAAATGGTCGCTACCCATGCCAAAGATGATCGTTCCCACAAACATCCCGCAGAACCCCGCGGCGATCATGTGGCTGAACTGCTGCAGCGTTAGAATGCCTGAATACTGAAGAGCCGCCCCGATATAAGCCATCATGAAAATATCGTAAAAATCAAACCATCCACCCAGAGAAATCAACGTGATGAAGCGACGGTGAAAACCACAAAGCGGAAGCCGCTCGAGCCGGGATGCGATCGACTGAACTTCAGGCCGCGTTCCTGCCGAATACCCGTCTGCTGGGTCACGCGCCGATTCGATGGTGCCCGATGCCATGAATCCAATCCCCTCATCGGTTGATCTCAAAGCGATAGCAGACTATACTGGAGCACGATTCTGAATTCAACCGCCCAGGCGGTTGTCTTGTGGCAGGAGACAATTTCAGATTCTGGGTAGTTGATTCGCGCCCGGATGGTTAAGGCGCAAGGAGGAACAATGATTAACTTAAATGCCAGACCTTTCGTCCTCATACTTGTTTTCGGTGTCATGACGATTGGCGACCCTGGCAGTGTGCTGTTTGCCGGAAACGAAGTAATGGGGGAAATTCAATTCGTTGGCACTGGCAAGATTGAAAAAAGCTCAGGGGTCTGGATCGATGGGCAGTACGTGGGTTTTCTCAAGGAGTTGAAGGGATCAAAAAAGGTGCTACTGTTGCCGGGTGAGCACGAAGTCACAGTCCGGCAGGCGGGCTATCGCGATTTTTCGCAAAAGGTCCTTCTGGAGCCCGGACAAAAGCATGTCGTCAGTGTGGCCATGCAAAAAGACGAGACGGCGACCTACCCGGAAACGACAGCTGAGGTTAAGCTGTCAGTAAGTCCCAATCGCGCTGCGGTTTTCGTGGACGACCGGTTTGTCGGTCACGTGGATGAGTTCGATGGGCCAAGCCAGGCTCTCCTTCTGGCTCCAGGCAAACACCGCTTGAAGATTGTCCTTCCCGGCTACCAGCCGTTTGAAACCGAATTGAACCTGCTGGCGAATCAGAAGTTCCAGCTCAAGACGGACCTCTTCAAGGGAAGCATCCTTCAGGCAGGTCCGCCCGTGAAAGGAAAGGGCGCCGAGCTTGCGACGGTCAAGTAAGCTCCGAAATCACGTTGCTGGCAGGGGACCTGACGAAAGCCTGAGTTAGGGCCGGCACGGGACGGCGGACCGCCGCTGCACGAGTTCGTTCCCCACGAAGAGTCGGCCCAGCGGGAAACATAGTCTTGCCCGATCCGATGGCAGACGAGGGTCACTCTTCTACAAGACCGAGAGGGACGCCGGCGTGGGGACGTTGTGTGAGCCCATCCACACCTGCCAGCTCGGCCCCAGTAATCCCTTCGACTATCCGACTGGGCTATAAAAGCGCCGGGGAACTCACGCCGTGGCCTCAGGATCGGATGGCTTGGAATTACCGGGAGACGTTGGCAAGGGCCTGCGGCTGGATTCCGGATGAGAGAAAGGATTCGACCGGAGAACGAACGATGTCCCAAGGGGTCTTCGCATGTTCGGGTATCTCGATTCGGTCCTTATTAGTAGCGCCGAAGGGGCCGACCCGCTCTACGGAATTGCGGAACTTGTCGCGTGCCACGCTGCGTCGACCTCAAGTCGGCTCCGCGCATTGGACCGCCAACCGGCGTCCGGAGGGAAGCCGGTGCTTGTGATTGACGGCGGCAGACTGGCGGGAATCGCCACACCATTCGACTTGCTATAGTCAGTAGCGGCCAAACCACGCGAATGGAGCCGCCGGCGGCGGGTTGTCGGTCGTTTGCCACATGCTCCTGCTTCGCCGAGCGCGATCCTGCTGGGAGCAATCAAAACTGGATGAAGCTCACAGACTCGCAACAGAAGGCTATCGAACACGATGGGCGAAATCTTCAGCTCATCGCTTGTGCGGGATCGGGCAAGACCGAGGTGGTTGCCCGCCGTGTGGCGGCGCTCCTGAAGCAAGGCTATATCCCCGCGAACATTGTTGCCTTTACGTTTACCGACAAAGCGGCGGCGGAGCTGAAGGACCGGATCGTTACCCGATGCCGGGAAGAGCTCGGGGAAGTCTACGGCATGGCGGAGATGTATGTCGGGACAATCCACGCTTTTTGTCTCGACCTGCTCATGACAGAGGTCCACGACCTCCTAAAGTTCAATGTCCTCAACGAGGTTCAGCAGACGCTTTTCATCGACCGGCACAGCAAGGCGAGCGGCCTCACGGCCTGCACCGACACTCAACGGTGCGGCGCTTCGCCGTTACAGGGACACGCAGCACTACCTGTCCGCGCCTCAATATCATGCGTGAGGGATGAGTTGGACCACGAAATTCTTGCGACGACGGCTACTCCCTACTCGCGCTCGAGACGTATCAGGGATTGCTCGAGGACACGCCGCTATTTCGATTACTCCGAGATTCTCAGTCGTGCTGTCGATCGAGCTGACCAACAACGACAGCCTTCGTAGCCACCTCGCCAGCCGTGTTCGCCACGTCATCGTGGACGAGTACCAGGACGTGAATCCCATCCAGGAAGCCATCGTCTGGTCGCTTCACGAACTCGGCGCGGGTCTCTGTGTCGTCGGCGACGACGACCAGACGATTTACCAGTGGCGCGGCAGTAACGTGGAGAACATCCTCACGTTTCAGCAACGATACCCAGAAGTCAAGCAGATCCGGCTGGAAGACAACTTCCGCTCCTCCGAAGGCATTATTGAGACAGCGCGCGTGTTCATCGAGCAGAACTCCGGTCGTCTGCCGAAGCAGATGAAGCCAGCCAACGCGCAGCCGTACGAAGCTGGCGACATCGTGCGCGCTGCAATTCTCCGACCCCGATGCCGAGGCTCAGCTACATCGTCCGAGACAGCCCAAGCTCTCCACGGCGTCGCCTTTAAGGAGCCGACTGAGAACGACCCGAACACGAGCGCGGCCTTGCATGGTCGGACATGGCGATTCTTCTTCGCAGCGTCATTCGCAATGCGGCGCCCATCACTACTGCCCTCGATGCCGCCAATATCCGTTACGTCATCGTCGGCATGAACAACCTGTTCGACACGCGCCGAAGCCAACGCCGCGCGCGAACTGTTTTACTACATGGCTGGGCGAGCCAACTCAGACGCCAACACTGTCTTCAACGCCTGGGACAAACGCGAATCTCGGAGTGGCAGCCGCCGACCTTCAAGTCGCTATCGCGACTGCCACCACCGCACGGGCGTCCTTCGACAACCCCGACGAGCGATTTGGCTTTTACTCCATCCAGCGCACATTACAGCACCTTCCTCGACAGGCAGGCGTCCGCGAGGAACGTGTTCCCGGCGGCCGAGGCGAGGTCGTGTTTTATAACCTGGGCAAGTTCTCCCAACTCATCTCTGACTTTGAGACGATTCACTACCACTCCCAGCCCAAGGAGAAATACGAGATCCTTTGGCAACTTTCTCGAGTTTCACGCGGAGAGCGCCTACCCGGAAGGCTGGCAGAACAACCAATACGCGAACCCGGACGCGATCCGCATCATGACGGTGCACCAGGCCAAGGGAATGCAGTGGCCTGTAGTGTTCGTTCCGGCGCTCATCAAAAATCGATTCCCCTCAAAACCCCAGGGGGCCGGAGCGTCTGGCACGTTCTTCCCCCCGCCGCCGTTCCGAAGCAGGCGCGCTATCGAGGGCACCATCGAGGACGAGCGACGACTGTTCTACGTCGCCATGACCCGCAGCCAGAAGTTCCTTCATCTCACTTACGCTCCGGTTCCCGGCAAGACCAACTATTTCCAGCGTCCGTCCGAGTTCTTGAACGACGTTCTACGTTTCGAAATACGTGAAGCGAAAGGCGCCCGGACTACTCCGCTCGCAAGCGTCTGCCATCCGACGCCGCGCAAGGGCGTCGCCAATGTCGTCTTCTCCTTTTCCGATTTGAAGTATTTCTTCGAGTGCCCCTATCAGTTCAAGCTGCGCATCCTCTACGGCTTCAACGCCCCCATTCACGAGGCTCTAGGCTACGGGCGGTCGCTGCACAACGCGCTTGCCGAAGTCCACACACGCGCCTTCGTGGCGACTTACGCCGACGCGAGCCGAGGTGCCGCACCTCAGCGAACGCCATTTGCACACGCCTTACGCCTATCAGGCACTCCGCGAGAAACTTGAAGCTGGCTGCTGAGCGCGTCATCAGCGATTACATCAAGGACAATCAGGCTGACCTTCGAAGAACATCGAGTTTTCTGAGAAGCTAATCGAGATTAGCCTCGACGACGGAGTGAGCGTCGTCGGGCGGATTGACCTTGTCCGACGAAAAGACACCGGCCAGACGACCATCGTTGACCTGAAATCCAACGACCGTGCCCAGCCCGAAGACATCACCGAGGCCAGCTTCACATCTACGCGCTCGGCTACCAGGAACTCACCGGCCGAAGGCCGACCTCGTGGAGATTTACGAACTCGACGACCGCAAGCGCAAGCCGCGGGCCGTGGACGAGGATTTCATCGAAGATGTGAGGACAAAGGTGCACACGCTGCCAACGGCACTACGCACCGGCACATTGACCGTCGATCCGCACGCCAAAGAAGTGTCGCGCCTGCGATTACCGCGGCATATGCACTGCCGGCGAAGACAACGCTCGCCGAACTAATCCGTAACGAGGAGAGAGCCTGAATATGGCTCGAACAGCCGAAGAACAACAGCAAGAGAGAAGAAGGTCACCCGCTACACCTACGACGAGATCAAGGAACCGCGCACGCCGGAGACCGGGCACACATCGCTCTGCCGGCCGAAGAGCAGGTGGTGACGCTGCCGATGGACAACGGCTGGAGCAAGGCGATCGAGGTCGGGAAACTGCCGGAAGGCGACGAGCGGCCGGTGGTGGTCGACATGGACCCGGCCGCAGACCCGGTGCTCTTCTGGGCCGGCAAGCGCAACCGGCGCGAGGTGCCGGTGCTGCCGCTCCAGCGGAACGAGATCGTCTCCGAGTCGCGCATCGCCCAGATCATCGAGCGGGCACGCCGGGCGGCCGAGGAGAAATCGGGCGCGGCACGGCAGGGGCACCTTTTCGCTGACCTCGAGAAGACGCTGCGCGAGAGCGACCGCAACAAGCGCGTCGAGTTCTACACCCACGAAGAGGGCTGGAAGAACAAGCTCATCTGCGGCGACTCGCTGCACGTGATGGAGTCGCTGCTCCACTACGAGAACCTGCGCGGCAAGGTGCAGATGATCTACATCGACCCGCCGTACGGCATCAAGTACGACTCGAACTTCCAGCAGCGGGTGGATTCGACGAAGAACGACGACAGGGACCAGGCCGACGACGTGCTCACGATCAAGGCGTTTCGGGACACGTGGGCGCTGGGAATCCACTCGTACCTGTCCTACCTCGAGGAGCGGCTTTATCTTGTGCCGCGAGCTGCTTGTCAGACAGCGGGTCCATCTTCGTGCAGATCAGCGACGAGAATCTGCACCTCGTGCGCGACACTGCTGGACGAGGTGTTTGGCGCGGCGAACTACGTATCGCCAGATCATCGTTTCAACAAGACGACGCGGTCACGGAGCAGCGCATCTCATGCCGTCTGTCGACTACCTGCTGTGGTACGCGAAGGACAAGCTCAGCGCTCAAGTATCGCCAGCTCTACGTAGCAAGCGACGTCGGCAGGAAGACGCTCGGCGAGTACACGTGGTGGAGTTACCGGACGGCGACTGCGACGAAGCTCACGACGGAGGAAGCTCGAGGACTGACGCGCTGCCGACGGGTGGCGCGTGTTCAGCCAGGACAACCTCGACGTCTCAGGGCGAGACGCGAGGACCGACAGCCGTTCGCGTTCGAGGGCGAGAAGTACCACTCCCGGCGCGAACAGCCATTGGAAGACCACCCCGGAAGGTCTGCGACGGCTCGCCGCGAAAGGCAGGCTCGATCGTCGAAGGCAACGCCTGCGTACATAGCGCTATCTGGACGATTTCCCGTCTCCCCGATCTGCGCAATATCTGGGACGACACCGTGGGAATCGAGCTTCGGTGCGAGCCAAAGGTCTACGTCGGTGCAGACCAGCGCCGAAGGTCGTCGAGCGCTGCATCGCGATGACGACCGAGCCGGGCGACCTTGTGTTCGACCCAACCTGCGGCTCTGGAACGACTGCCTTCTGCGCGGAGAGGCTGGGCCGGCGATGGATCACGTGCGACACGTCGCGGGTTGCGGTCAACGTCGCGCGCAAGCGGCTCGTCTCGGCGACCTTCGAGCACTACAAGACCCGGAACGGCAAGGTCGTCCGGCAATTTCCTCTACAAGACGCGTCAACCGCAGTCACGCTCAAGAGTCTCGCCTACGACCTGGAGCCCGAGAAGGTCGAGCTTGTTGACCAGCCGGAGGTCGACAAGGATGCCATCCGCGTCTGCGGCCCCTTCGAGGTAATGTCCCTCGGTCGCTACTCCGTCGAGGACTGGAAGGGCTACGTCGTCCGCGAGCGGCCCGGGCTACGGCGAGCCGGCCAAACTCGAAAACTACATCGAGATAATCTGCCGCCTCTACCGCAAGGACGCGGCGATCCAGGGTGCGAGCGGGCTCGTGCACGCGGTGGCAGAGACCGAAAAGGAGAAAATCGCGATCTCCGTCGGGCCGCTCTCGGGGCGCGTCACCGCCAAGCAGATCAACGACGCCGTTCAGGATGCGCTCGCCTCGGGCATCCTCGAAGTGCACGTGCTCGGCTGGGCCTTCGAGGCGAACGTGGGCGAGGTAAAGTCGGCCCTCGAGAAGCGCGGCAAAGTGAAGGTCGAGCTGATCATGATCCGCCCAGACACGCTCGCCGAGGGACTCAAGGCCACGCAGCCGGAGATGCTCTTCTCGCCGCTCGCGCTGCCGGACATCGAGGTCGACGGTCGAGAAGAACGGCAAGGAGAAGCAGGTCCGCGTCACACTCAAGGGCGTGGCGCTCTTCGACCGCAAGCGCCGCACGACCGAGTACAAGGCGGCGGACTCGGGCTACGTCTCGGCCTGGTACCTCGACGAGGACTACGACGGCGACTGCTTCGTGGACTGCCAGATGTTCTTCGACTTCAAGAAGACGCCGAACATCAAGGCCGCGCTCAAGGCCGAGGTAGATCCGGAGGAGTTCACGCTGAAGCTCGCCTCGGAGCCCTTCCCGGTGCGCGGCTACAAGCGCATCGCCGTCAAGGTCGTGGACGTGTACGGCAACGAGTCCACCGTCGTGCGGGACCTAGCGTAAGGGGGCGGCGCGATGGCCTATGTTGTTGATCGCGTTGTCATCTGCGACGCGTTCAGAGAGCCGGACAAGCACTACCAACTCCTCCCTGGAGGCAAGTCGAGACTTAAAGACGGGCGCCGGTCATCGGTTCGGTTCTTGGCGTCGGCGCGGGATACACGGGGTGGTATCACCAGTGTCGTCGGCAGAGAGGCCACGCTCTTCGAAGATATGCTCATCGCAGGCGAGCAGATGAACGATTTCATCAATCATCTGCGAGATGAGATACGAGACTGGCGCGCTGCGGGCTATCCTGGAACTGCGGTGGTTACGCGGCGGCTGCTCGAATGGTGGTTCGAGCGCGACGAAGAGCGCCGGGCAACCGGCAGACGATTTTTCTTCTGCCAGCAGGAAGCGGTCGAGACGGTCATCTACCTCTACGAGGTGCAGAACCGCCGCAAGATGCCCGAGACCGGCGACCTGCTGCGCTACGCCCTAAAACTGGCTACTGGGACCGGCAAGACCGTGGTGATGGCGCTCTTCGTCACCTGGGCAACGCTCCACAAGCGCAAGGTGAGCGGCTCGTCACTCTCTGCAAACTTCCTAGTACTGGTGCCGAACCTCACAGTCCGTGACCGGGTGAGCGGGCAGCCTCGCGGTGACGGGCTCGACCCGGCCGGCGAGCACAACCTGTACGACGGTTTCGAGATGGTGCCGCCTGAGTACCGGGAGGAGTTCCACCCAAACGTGCTGGTGCGCAACTGGCAGGGCATTCCGCTCGAGGCAAAGCGTGACGACTGGATCGGCGAAGGGTGACATGCCGCTGGAGGAAGGGCGGTTCATCCCGCAGTCGGTGCTGCGCGCAATGCGCCGGCGCGCGAGGCAGGACCCGAACGCGCCGATCCGCAGGCTGCTGGGCGGCTGGCGCGATGTGGTCGTGATCAACGATGAGGCGCACCACGTCTACGGCGAAAAGCGCACCAAGCAAGGGAGAGGAGCCGGGCTACATCAGATGGAGCCGGATCCTTGAGCGGATTTCGAAGGCTGCGCGCGTGAGCCTGGTGCTCGACCTTTCGGCGACTCCGTGGTACGGCTCTGGCTCGCCCAAGCCCGATGGGACGCTCTTTGAGTGGCTGGTGTCGGACTTCTCGGTCTACGATGCCTTCGAGTCGGGGCTGGTCAAGGTGGTGCGGCTGCCCGACCCGGATGCGCACGGGCGGGTGTACCTCGACCTCTGGGACGACGTAAAGGGTGCCCGGACCAAGGAGGAGTACCTGCGCGCCTGTAAGGGAGCGATCGCAAGCATCTACTCGTCGTGGAAGAAGGATCACGACGAGTGGGCGAGCACTTTCGAGACGATGCGGCCCGAACCGAGTCCCGTGTTGCTCTGCGTGGCCGACACCGCGCAGCGTGCAGCGTGGCTCTTCGAACACCTGACACGCGAGTATGAGCTGCTGCGCAACCCGGACGACGAGGACCGCAGGCGCTGGGTGACGATCCAGATCGACTCCAAGGTCTTCGACGCCGACAAGGGCAACGAGGCCGTGCTGCGCGAGATGGTGAACACGGTCGGTTCGAAGGGGAAGGCAGGCGAGCAAGTGCGCTGCATTGTGAGTGTGAACATGCTCTCCGAAGGCTGGGACGTAAAGAGCGTGACCCACATCCTCGGCCTGCGGGCTTTCGGCTCGCCGCTGCTCACCGAACAGATCATCGGCCGGGGCCTGCGGCGGACGAACTACGACATACTGAACCAGCCACTCGCCGAGCGTCCCGAGGGCGGGCGAGGAGACCGTGGACGCCTTCGGGATTCCCTTCGTTGGCTTCCCTGTCGAGAAGCGCAAGCGGGCGCGGACCGGCAAGTGGGGCGCGGACCTGCACTGGATTGAACCGGACCCGAAGAAGGCGAAGTTCCGCGTCACCGTACCCAACGTGCGGTCGTGGGCGGTCGGCGTGACCGAATCGCTGGCCGATCTCATCCGGGTTGAAGATCTTCCCCAGATCAAGATCAATCCGAAGGAGACGCCGCCCGACGTGCGGATGAAACCGGTTGTCGGAGGCTCGCCAGAAATCGTGATGCATCTTGAAGAGTTTCGCACTGAGTGGCCGACGCTGAGAAGTGCCTTTCGTATTGCGGAGGAACTTTATCTGGCAGACCAACCCCGGATCGGCGGAAGAACTTGAACATCGGGCCGACCTTCGAGGAACTGCTGGAGGTGACGCGAAGGTACGTCGATCAGCGGGTAGTGCACGATGGAGGTGGGCGGGCAAAGGAGCGATCTACGAGACATTGGCATCTCCGTTCTGGCGGCGGCCCAGCGATGGACATCATCGAGAATAAAATCCGCGGGATCGAGTCTGCCTGGCGTCGAGGCAGTCCCGATTCTGGGATCACCGGAGTGGCTTGATTCGGCGAACCTCCGCCGCTTCCAGTGGACCGGTATTGTCGCTGACGGCAAGCGCTGCCACACCAACAAGGTACCGTGCCATACGGACCTCGAGAAGGAATTCGCGGACTTCCTCGACGGGGCGAAGGACGTAGTGCGCTATTTCAAGAACGAGCGGCTTGGCTTCTCCGTGACGTACTACGAGAGCAACCGGCCCCGGCAATACTTCCCTGACTTCATCATCGCTGCGCGCGACGTGGACGGCCGCGAAGTGATGTGGCTCGTAGAAACGAAGGGCGAGATCCGTCCGAACACCGCACTGAAGAGCGAGGCAGCCCGGCTCTGGTGCGAGAAAATGAGCGGCACGAAGTACGGCCAGTGGCGGTACCTGTTTGTGCCGCAGCGCAAGCTCGAAGCGGCGCTAGCGGCCGGCGTAAAGTCACTGGCCGAGCTAGCCGCAAGCCTCGTGGTTCCGCGGCCGGAGCCACAACTCAAACTAATCTCCCTCGAAGACGAGCGGATCAAGCGCGAGGCGTTCAAGAAACTGCTGCCGCTTTACTCGCTCAAGGCGGCTGCCGGGTACTTCGGCAACGGTGAGGCCGTGGAACCGGAGGGCTGGATCGAGGCCGAGGGCGTCGGAAAACTCGACGATCGGATGTTCGTATGCCGCGCCGTCGGGCGTTCCATGGAGCCGGCAATTCGCGACGGCGATTACGTCGTGTTCCGCGCGAAGCCAGTGGGTTCACGGCAGGGCAAGATCGTGCTTGCTCAGTACCGCGGTCCGGCGGACCCCGATACAGGCGGGGCCTTCACCGTCAAGCGGTATTCATCGGAAAAGATGGCGGCCGATGAGGTCTGGAGGCACGCGCGGATCGTCCTGTCCCCGACCAATCCGGAATACCAGCCGATCATCCTGCAGGCGAGTAACGAGGAGCAAATCCAGGTGGTGGCGGAGTACGTCGCGGTTTTACGAGGAGCTGGATAACCTGACTGTTCCGGTTCGTTGCCCGCGGGATGACGGACTGGCCGGCGATCGGTGTCTATTCCGATCCCGCTTATATGCTTGCCGCCACAGCCGAGTAAACAGGGGCGACAATTGAACTGGACTGGTAGCTAGCGTGGCACGGGCGTCCCTTGAGCGGCGCATAGGCGAGACGCCCATGCCACCGTCGCCCTGACGCGGCGGGCTGAGGTCGCTCGCTCCCTCTAGCTTCCCGTGCTCTGATATCCCTTGACCCCCCGTTCCCAGACGAACAGAGCCAGACACCCGAACAGCGCTGCCACCGCAGGCACGAGCAGGAAGTGTGCCCGGAATTCCGTGCGATGGAGGAAAAAGGTGGTCGGGTAGAAAGAGGCGAATGCAAAGGGAATGATCCAACTGAGCAGAAATTGCAGAAAGACGTTGTAGATCGTTGTCGGATATCGGCCAAACGGGATCATGTTATAGACAGGAGGGATGATGCCCACACGATCCTCAAACCAGAACGAAACCGACGTCAGCAGCGTGAAAATGCTCAAGTAAACTACTACGCCACAACCGACCATGACCCAGAACAGCAGGACCTCGGCGGTTCCAGGTTTCAAATCCAACTTTACGATCGCATAGACTACCACGGCCAGTCCCGTGAGGACTTCCTGAAAGGACTCAATCCGGAAGGCTTCGAACAACACCTGGAAGAGTGAGTGGAGAGGACGCAACAGAACCTGGTCAAACCGTCCTTCCATGACGTAGCGTTCTCCGAATTCATACAGATTGAGGCTGAGGACATTGAAGAAACCCAGACAGATCAGGGAAAAGCCGTAAATGAACAACAGCTCTTCAAACCGCCAGCCCTGCAACGAACTGACACGATAGAAGAGGATGTAGAGAAAGCCAAAGCTAGCGACCGTCGCGGAGAAACTCGTCAGGACCGCCAGAAAAAAGTCGCCCTGATAAGCCAGACGGGCCTTCAAATACTGAGCAAAGTAGGCAACCAAAATTGATAGGTGACGCATGGCCATTGGGAATTGCGGATTGGCGAGTGCGGAGTGTGGATTTCGGAATGCGGATTGCGGAATGACGAAACAGGAATGAGAAGTGCGAAGGTCGGATGAAGCCGTCAGGCCATTCGCACTTCCACATTCATCACCCACTCAGCATTCGAGCACTCCGCAATCATTTGCATTCCGCACCCCGCAATCCGAAATCGGCACTCCGCAGCACGCATTCATCACTCCGCATTCAGCATTCCGCACTCCGCAAGCTGCACCCACAATCCACATTCCGCACTCCGCATTCCTTCACCCTCCCTGAACCGTGAGCCTGTGGGCGGCTTTCTTCCACAGCAGGTGGCCGGCCAATAGCAGTCCGATTGACCAGGCGCACTCCTGGGCCATGACCGAGGCAAGCGTTGGACCCTGAATTTTTCCCATGTAGATCATTAGCGGTGTATAGCTGATGTGCTGGAAAGGAAGTAGTGCGGAGATTCTCGCCAATGATTCGGGGAAAAAGTTGAGGGGGATGATCAAGCCTGACAGGATTTCGATCAAGAAGTGTTTGGCGCGGATCAAGCTGAGGATCGAGTGCAAATAGACTGCGCAGGTGCCGATGATGAAATTGAGCGCCGCAAAGATCGCGAACGAAAACATCAAGGAGAGGACAAAGGCGCCAGCCGCGGTCGTTGATGCCGGAGGTTGCACGGGATAAATCAGCAGAATGACCAAGCCGGTCGGAAGAGTGAACATCAGCAATCTAAATATGGCTTCCCCCGCAGCTTGCGAAACCTGCGTGCCCTGGTAGTTTACTGGCCGCGACAGCTTGGCCGCAATGTGTCCCTGTTGGATGTCATTGGCCATTTCGCGGTCCACGTTGTTGAAGTAAAAACTCCGGATAATCCAACCGACCGCCACATAGGTAATCATTTGCCCGAAGCTGAACCCCTGCAAGGTTCCGCCGCTCTGGTATAGAGCTTTCCAGATGAAGTAGTAGACGGTGACGTTGACGAGGTAAGTGACAATGCCTGTGAAATATCGAAGACGATAGGCGAGGATTTGCAGGAAGGCGATTCGCCCAAAGGCCGCGTAGGGAGCAATCCAACCCGTCATTCAATTTCACCGCGGCTGTAAATTTCCCGGACGATTTCCTCAATGGTGGTGTCCTCGAGCGCCACGTCCCGCAGAGCCAAACGATTCACCAGCACTTTGATCAATTCTGCCGAAGGCATCATTCTCTTATCAAAGACCACGCGGCAGTGCATCAGGTCGAGTTGTTCGAACTCAAGATCTCCGTTGAGTCCGAGCGTCGCCAGGGAAACCGTTTGCGGTTCCTTCAGCTCGAAAAGAATTTGGGACTTGCAGGCCAAGCGTTCCCGGAGCTGGGCCAGAGCCCCGTCGAACAGAAGCTTTCCTTTGTCGATGATCATGATCCGCTGGCACAGTTCCTCAATATCGGAAAGATCATGGGTGGTTAGTAATACAGTCACCCGAATCTCTTTGTTGATCTTTCTTAAAAACTGGCGGATGTTCTCCTTGCCAACCACGTCCAATCCAATAGTCGGTTCGTCGAGAAACAGAATTCGCGGATTGTGAAGCAGAGCCGCCGCCAGGTCGCAGCGCATGCGCTGTCCCAGGCTGAGCTTTCGTACCGGTGTGTGCAGGAGCGGTTTCAGATTCAGGAGGGAGTCAAACGTTTCCAGTCGCTCGTGATAATCCCGGTCAGAGACGGCGTAGATTTTCTGGAGGAGACGGAAGGATTCGACGACCGCGATGTCCCACCAGAGCTGAGTCCGCTGTCCGAAGACAACCCCAATTCCGCGCGTGTAGTGGCTGCGCTGTTGAAAGGGGACGAATCCCGCGGCACGCACCGTTCCGCTGCTTGGGACCAGAATACCCGTGAGCATCTTGATTGTGGTCGACTTACCGGCGCCGTTGGCGCCAATGTAACCCACCATTTCACCTTCTTCGATGTTGAACGAGATATCGTCGACGGCCTTGATTGCGCGGGCATTGCGAACAAAGAGATTCTGGATTCCTCCCCAGACGCCTTCCTTGCGTTCGTAGCTCTTGAAGACCTTCGACAGATGCTGGACTTCAATGAGGGGCATATATGAATGGCGGCCTGAGATTGCAGATTGCCAAATGTGGATTTCGGATTGTGGAATGTCGATTGCGGAATGCGGACTAGAGCGTGGGGAGCGGAATGTGGAACTGTGAATATTCTGAGGGCTTCATCCGGTCTCGGCACTTCCTCAATCGTCATCTGACATTCTGCAATCCGCAATCGTCAATCCGCATTCCGCAATCAGGTTACCCCGGCGGCACTTTTCCATCGTAGGGCTGGTGCAGAAAAAGGCGGGCTTTATCATGGCTAGGAGTCCAGGGGGTTAGAGCTATGGTCGCTTGATAGGCGGCTAGTGCTCCCGATCGATTCTTCAGCAGGTCGCGGGCTTGGCCTAACGTGAGATGTGATGCCGCTCTAACCAGGGGGATGGCCTTTGAATCCTGAACGGCCCTCTCCGCTTCGATCAAAGCCTCCTGAGGCTGCCCAGCGGCTATCAAAGCGAGAGCCAGGCGCAAGTGGATCTCACCCGACGACAGAACGGCATAACCCCGATGTCCAGACTCTATTCGCTGCACAATTTGCCGGAAAGTTGCTGCGGCGCCTTGGTAATCGCCCAGCCAGGTTTGAATTCGGCCCATGACCACCGCCAGCAACGAATCCTCCGGATATTTCTGGAGGATCTGCTGGCAGAGCCCGAGGGCTTCCTTCCAGTTCTGCTCCCGAATATGGCACAGCAGCAGGCCCAGGCGAGCGTCATCCCGCACGTAGCGCCCCTCGCGCAGGGCCACTTCCACATATTGGCGGCCTTCCTCCTTCGAGACCCGGTAACCCATCATCTTGAGCAGAACGCGCGTGAAGAATCCTCGTGTTCCCAGCAAGTGCATATGCATTCCCATCGAGAAATAAGGGTCTTTGAAGGTGGCGTCCATCTTGGCCGCCTTCTCCATCAGATCGAAAGAGCGATCGGCCGGGCCCTTGGCGGTCAAGTACTTCTTGTCGACGGAGGCAATAAAGACGCTCTCGCTGCCTTCGGCCATGCCCAGCCAGAAGTATCCCTCAGGGTTTTGAGGCTGCGCGGCCATCATCGCTTGTGCCTTGGCTTTCATTCGGCGGATCGCATCGTCAAACTTGGCTCTGAACTCCGGAAAAGAACCCGTAGAGGGAGTAGGTGAGTAAGGATCCGCTGGAAGGCCAAAGGCAGTTGTCAAAAGGCTATTCTGATGGTATAGAGTTCGCATCCAGTAAGAGGATGCCAGGTAGAGATAGGTGCGCGGGTTTTCCGGCTGAATCTGGATGGCTTCTTCAAATTGCTTTGCTGCGAGGTCATGCTCGGTGGCATACATGGTTCGCGCGGCCCGCCGCAAGGCTTCATCGTAGGGATCCGCCGCCCTAACCAAACCGAGACTCAAGTGTGGCAGGAATGCAAACCACAGGACTCTCAGGATCCAACCTCTTCCAGACAATTTCATTCCCTCGAACCTCGCATCGTCAGAATCATCATTACCTTTGTCAATGTACCATTGGCCCTGGAAAAATTCTATGACCAAGGACCGGGCAGGCCCATTTCCCAAACTTCGGAGCGACAATCCGCGGTTTTGGATTCGAGTCCAGCCGGTGATATTTGAAACAGTGAACCGTTTCTCACGGCTGCTACTTGGTACCGAGATGATTGAGATTCGGGAGCCATTCCGTCAGCCATGACCACTCCTCCAACCCTTCGAGGCCCAGTTCAGAGGCAATCGTAGTGATCGACAAAAGGCAGGTGAGGCTGATTGCGGCATGCGATATTGGTCGCTAGGCAGGCGAAACTTCAGTTGGGTGTTCGCAATGGGTCGAAGTGGGGCTGAACGGGAGTTGAGGGGAAACGTCGGCAGTAACGTTAGATCCGAAAAGGTCCAATGGTCCAATGAATGAAGCTCGGAATATCAGCCTGCTCACGCTCGCTAGTGAGTCCCAGACAGGGTCTCAGTTTCCTGTGAACCCTAGCGGCTCATGAAACCTGGAAGAGACCTTATCTGCCGTTATTTCTTTTCCTTTTGCTCCCACCCCGTCACGATGTCCAACTTGGGTAGGGCCTTTTTCAACTTGCTCACGCCTTCTTCCGTAACTTTCGTCTGCCACAGATAGAGACCCTTTAGATTGGAGAGTCCAGCCAACTCGTCCAGCCCTTTATCGGTGATCTCGGTGCCGTAGAGATTGAGGTACTCCAGAGCCGTGAGACCTTTCAGGTTTGCAAGTCCTTTATCAGTGATCTTCGTCTGTTCGAGATGAAGCCGCGTCAGCGTGGTCATCCCCTTGATCTGTGCCAAACCCGCGTCAGTGATGCTCGTTTTGCCCAGGTTCAAGTGAACCACATCCTTCAATCCGGCAAGCGATGCCAGAGCCGCGTCACCTACCGGCGCTCCCTGCAAGTGAAAGTCGACTTCGAGTCGATTATCATTCTGGGCGATCGCAGCCACGCGCCCGCCGGCCTTTTCGATCATTGCGACCTTCTGCTGATCTGGACTGGCAGGCTGCCCCTTGCTTTGCGCACCCGCTTGAGGGGAAAAGAGAGCAGAAACAAAGCTGTTCATGGGTGGTTCCTCCTCAACACAAGAACTATTGACCTTCTGTGGTTTGTTACTGAATAAGGTTAGTTCCCGAAGTTGTCAAGTGCTCTTGCCGGAATTTACCTTTTGGAGCATTGCTTCAGCTGGTCCGGGATGGAATCGACACCGCGGCCATTCTTCGACTGGCATTTACCAGGCGTGGGTAAATGCACTGACTCACATCTTCATTTGGAGATTCTGCTGGCAAACCCGTCTGGGACGTTCAGCTGCGTCGGCTAGACGCAACATCGATGTCAGACCTCCAGAACTCAGCCCCTCCTTCGAATTCGTTTCAGGAAGGGCGTTTACGCAGGGGAGGGGTTGGGGTGAGGGGACTCTCACAACTTGGTCGAGTGCTTGCCAATCTGCGTCTGGCGGCATTCGGTCTAGTAGCGCGAAGCACACGGCGTGCACCCTCCGTCACCCCCGGCGTGAGGGAACCAAAGTTTTCGATTTAGTCACAACTTCAAGGATAGGGCCGGTCCACAAAACTCCTGCCTTGGCCAGCATGAGGCACTCACACGATATATCCCTTCGCCAGGGCCTGGAAGACCTCGATTTGCTCTGCCTTCCAGCTCGAGCCGACCTCGAGCTCTTTAGCCATCAGTTCAGCAACGCGCGGCGCCATTTCACAGGCAGCCCTAGCATTCAGGAAAAGCGCGCGTGTGCGGCGCGCCAGAAAATCTTCGACCGTTCGCGCCATCTCGAAGCGCGTGGCCCAGAGGACCTCCGCACCACAGTAGGGCAATGCTGGATGAAGCGCACGGCCCAGACTCTCATCTGCCCGCATCAGGTCCTGAATGCCCGGAGCGTCAGCGCCATAGGCCGCAAGCGGGCCAAACTTATCCGCGTGCCTGTGAAATCCGTGAATACTGAGATGAGCTGTCACGCAAGGTTTTTCGGGAAGTCGTGCCAGAGTGGCCGCCTGATCGACACAGTCCTCGGCCATGTGCCGATAGGTGGTCCATTTCCCTCCCGTGATGGTTAACAGACCGCTCCGATCGATATGGATGGTGTGATCCCGCGACAAGGCGGCGGTGTTCCTGGCATTCTCAGATCTGACCAGCGGCCGAATTCCGGCAAAGGCACTCAGCACGTCTTTCCGGGTGGGAGCTTTGTACAGATACTTCCCAGCCGTGGCCAGGATGAATTCGATCTCACTTTCCATGGGAACCGGCTCCAATGCAGGAGTGACAACAGGCGTGTCCGTTGTCCCTACAAGGGTATGTCCATGCCAGGGAATGGCGAACATCACCCGTCCATCGCTAGTATGCGGCACCATGATCGCGCTGCTACCCGGCAGAAAGGAGCGGTCAAAGACCAGATGAATTCCCTGGCTAGGAGCAATCAACGGCGTGCTGTTTGCCTCCGCCATTTGCCGGACGGCATCGCAAAAGGCGCCGGTGGCATTGATCACTACTTTGGCGTCCGCCTGAAACTCCCGGCTGGTTTCGGCATCCCGAGCAATGACACCATCCACAAATCCATCCTCGCCTCGCTTCAGACCGGTGACCTGTACATAGTTCAGCAACGTCGCGCCCTGCTCCGCCGCGGTCGCAACCAGATTGATCAGCAGCCGGCTGTCATCGAACTGTCCGTCGTAGTAAACCACTCCGCCACGCAGACCTTCGGTGTTGATTGTGGGCAAACGTTCGAGTGTTTCTTCTCGGGAGAGTATTTGGGACGAGCCGAAACCGTATTTGCCGGCGAGCAGGTTATAGACCTTCAGACCGAGACCATAGAACGGGGCTTCCCACCAGTCATAGTTTGGAACTACGAAACCCAGATCGCGGACGATATGTGGCGCGTTCTGCCGCAACAGGCCCCGTTCCTTGAGCGCCTCGATGACGAGCGAGATGTTGCCTTGTTCCAGATAGCGGACGCCACCGTGCACGAGCTTGGTGCTGCGGCTGGAGGTGCCCTTTCCGAAGTCGCTCTGTTCGAGGAGCAAGACATCGTAGCCACGCGAAGCCGCGTCAACGGCGATCCCGACACCGGTCGCTCCACCTCCAATGATGATCATGTCCCAAGGTTCCGTTTGTGCGGAAACCCGGCTAAGCATTTCCGGACGATTCATGAGGTGCTCCCGGGAATCGTCCCCGTCGTCGTCCGCGTACTCGTCCCGGCCTTTGTCCCCCATCAGAAGCCGACGACGAGGACGATGACGAGGAGAAAGTCTTCATCCCTTCTTCAGTGCCGTCGAAGTAGGGGAACGCCGCGTCCACAATTTCATCCGTTCTCCCAACGCTTCGCCCGTTCCAGCGCGGTCTTCCAGCGTTCGCGCAAGTTGCTGGCTTGCGAAACAGGCATTTGAGGTTCAAAGCGGCGTTCTACTTGCCACTGGGCGGACACTTCCTGCGGCGTCTTCCAGAACCCGACAGCCAGGCCTGCGAGATAAGCTGCCCCTATTGCAGTTGTTTCCGTGACTGAGGGGCGAACGACCGGCACACCCAGCAGGTCGGCTTGGAATTGCATCATCAAGTCATTCCTGGCCGCGCCGCCATCAACGCGCAACTCCGCGAGCCGGATACCCGCATCCGCATGCATGGCATCGAGCAAGTCGGCCACCTGATAGGCGATGCTCTCGAGCGCCGCCCGAGCAATATGCGCTGCCGTTGTGCCGCGTGTGATTCCGACAATAATTCCTCGCGCATAGGGATCCCAATGCGGCGCTCCCAAGCCCGCAAAGGCCGGAATGAGATAGACCCCGCCGTTGTCGGCGACGGACGTTGCCAATGCTTCAACTTCGGAGGAGGACCGGATAATCCCCAGCCCATCCCGCAACCACTGTACCACCGCGCCGCCAATGAAAACGCTGCCTTCCAGGCAGTATTCGAGACGCTGGTTCATTTTCCATGCGACCGTTGTCAGCAGGCGGTTGCGCGAGCTGACTGCCTTCGTACCCGTGTTTTGTAGCATGAAACAGCCGGTCCCATAGGTATTCTTGGTCAGTCCTGGAGAAAGACACATCTGGCCAAACAGGGCAGCTTGCTGATCGCCCGCGATGCCACCGATGGGAATCTGCTCCAACCCGAGCGTCGTACTAACCTCCGCATAAACTTCGCTGGAAGAGCGCACCTCGGGCAGCAGGCTTGAAGGAATCTGGAACAGACGTAGAAGGTCTTCGTCCCATGCTCCTGTGTGAATGTTGAAGAGCATCGTTCGTGAGGCATTGCTGGCATCGGTCAGATGCTTGCGCCCGCCGGCTAGCTTCCAGACTAGCCAGCTGTCGACGGTTCCAAAGGCCAATTTTCCTGCTTCAGCACGTTCTCGCACGCCAGGCACGTTATCCAGGATCCACCGCACCTTGCTGCCGGAGAAGTACGCGTCCACAAGCAGGCCGGTGCGCTCTTGGATCAGCGGCTCGTGGCCCTCTGCCTTGAGTTGCTCGCAAAATGCCGCGGTGCGGCGATCCTGCCAGACAATGGCGTTGTAAACTGGCTGGCCGCTTTCCCGATCCCAGATAATGGTCGTCTCGCGCTGGTTAGTGATGCCTGCCGCCACGATGTCGTGCGGGCGCACACGCGCCTTGCCGAGAGCCTCAATGGCGACACTGATTTGAGACGTCCAGATTTCGTTTGGGTCATGCTCGACCCAACCCGTCTTGGGAAAGATCTGCTGAAATTCCTTCTGCGCGACCGCCACAATGGCGCCCTCGTGGTCAAACAGAATGGCACGGGAACTCGTGGTTCCCTGGTCCAACGCCAGAACACAAGCCATCAGAACCTCCTGATGAAAGATAAAAGAAACGCTAAGGCGATGTGGCTTGAAACAGAATCACCGCCATTATACCTGTGGGGAAAAGCAGCAAGCTTCACTTGCTTCTAAAGATATCCCTTTGAACCTCGCAGGGAGCCATGAAGAATTGAGATTCAACTACGAAGTAGGCTCCCTCTCACCCTCTATGGCCTGACGGGGTGGACAGTTTCTAGAAGCGAATCAATCAGCCGTGTACCCCCTCATCCTGGCCCCTTTCCCGCATCGGAGCGAGGGGATGGAAGTTAGTTTTTCGGAGACGAAAAATTTTCTCTATGTTAAGCGATCCTCGACAGTTCTGTAACGGTTGTCCCTTTCTTGCCATCTGTCTGCGGGGAAAGAATGGAGAGGTTCGATCAAAGAGACTTCCTCGTGCCCGTTGCCTTGGCCTGGTTCAAAGGTTCCTTTGGCTGGTCTGGTTTCCAACTCTCCCGCGATAAACGCCCGTTTGAATGACGCTGGCTAGTACGTTTGTAATATCATTCACCGATTCCTTTCGCTGGAAGCGATTCCGATTTCCGAGCGCGGGAAGATCACGTCATGATCTTGAGGAGCGCATGATTCTGATTGACAATAGCCTGACCCCGCAAGACTTAATTCCGCGGCTGGAGCATCTTTTCGAACTTTCAGCCAAGAAGATCCGACTACTCGATCAAAGGTGGGATCCAGCCAGGGGGACGCCCGTGTTCACAGTGAAGGGAGAGTACACATCTCGCGGCTGGACGGAATGGACCCAGGGTTTTCAGTTTGGTTCCGCCATTCTTCAGTTTGACGCTACGGGTGAGACTGCGTTTTTGGAGATGGGCCGGACGGCCACGGTGCGATACATGGCAACGCACGTCAGCCACGTCGGCGTGCACGACCATGGCTTTAACAACATCAGCACCTATGGAAACCTGTTGCGGCTCATGAACCAGGGAAGAATCCCTTTCAGTGACTGGGAACGTCACTTTTACGAATTGGCTCTCAAGACCAGTGGCGCCGTTCAAGCGGCACGCTGGACCGATCTGAGAGAAGAGCAGGGTTTCATTCACTCGTTCAACGGCCCGCATTCGCTTTTTGCGGATACGGCGAGGTCGTTGCGCTCGCTGGCAGTGGCTCACCAACTGGGCCACGTCCTGATGGGCGAACGAGACCGGAAGATTTCCCTGCTGGGTCGCCTCATCAGGCACGCGGAGACGACCTCGCGCTACAACGTCTATTTTGGCCGAGGACGCGATGCCTACGACGTGCGTGGACGCGTAGCGCACGAGTCGATCTTCAACCTGAACGACGGCTCCTACCGTTGCCCCAGCAGCCAGCAAGGGTACTCGCCCTTCTCAACCTGGACTCGAGGCCTGGCTTGGATTCTGTGCGGCTATGCCGAGCAACTTGAGTTCCTGGCCACCTTGAAAGAAAAGGAATTGGAGACGTATAGTGGCAAATCCCAGTTGCTCGCACGGTTTCAGGAAACGGCGGAAGCTGTCGCCGATTTCTACATCGACAACACTCCGGTCGATGGTATCCCGTACTGGGACACGGGAGCTCCCGGCCTGGCCAGGATGGGCGACTACTTGAATCAGCCGGCAGACCCGTTTAACGCGCACGAGCCCGTAGACAGCTCTGCTGCAGCGATTTCAGCCCAGGGCTTGTTGCGTCTGGGCCGGTATTTGGAATCGGAAGGTAGGACAGACCTGGGCAAACAGTACTTTCAAGCTGGACTCACCGTGGCCAGGAACCTTTTCGCGGCCCCGTATGTTGCGGAAGACCCGAACCATCAGGGGCTGCTGCTGCATTCAGTGTACCACCGGCCAAACGGGTGGGACTACGTTCCGCCGGGTCAAAGCATTCCGATGGGTGAAGCCACAATGTGGGGTGACTATCACGCCCGTGAGCTCGGCGTGATGCTGCTGCGGCTGGCGAAAGGCCAGCCAGACTATCGGTTCTTTCTCTGAGTGAAACCGTCAGTGACTCCACGCGAGCTCAATCCTAAACAGGGACCTCGCATGTCTCAATCTGGATTTCGGGCGATAGCCTTCGTCTTGACCACTTTCTCCTTTCTGTTGACGGCCTGCAGCAGAGCGAAATCAGATTCCCCAGCCCTGTCACCCCAGCAAGCGTTGCAGAGTTTCCACCTCAGCGAAGATTTCAGAATCGAGTTGTTCCTCAGCGAACCGCAAGTGGTGAGCCCAGTCGAAATGGTGTTCGATGAGAACGGACGGGTGTATGTAGCCGAGATGCTGGACTATCCCGAAGATCCTCCACCCGGAAAACCGGCCCGCTCTCAGATTAAGCTGTTTGATGATACCAACGGCGACGGGCAGATCGACCGGGCAGTCGTCTTCGCGGATCGAGTGCTGCAGGTCAGTGGAATTCTTCCCTGGAAGGGCGGTCTGATCGTTACCAGCGCTCCCGACATCCTCTACATGAAAGATACGGATGGCGACGGCAAGGCCGACCAGCGCCATGTGCTTTACACTGGTTTTCCAAAGGTAAACCCTGAAGCCCGGATCACCAATCTGAGGTTCGGCATCGACAACTGGATCTATGCCGCAAACAACGGAAGCGACGGTCGCATTACGTCTCCCGATCAGCCGGGGCAACCGCCGATTCTGGTGCGCGGCGCGGATTTTCGCTTCCGACCGGACCGCGGACTGGCGGAACCGGCCAGCGGTCCGGCCCAATTTGGTTTGACCCTCGACCAGTGGGGCAATCGTTTTATCACTCAGAATACGGTTCACCTGCGCCACGTCGTGGTCCCCATGCAATACCTGGGACGATCTCCTTTGCTCGAGGTTCCGGCCGTTGCCCAGGATATCTCCGACCATGGCCGCCCTTCAGCTCCGATGTTTCCGCTCACGCAGCCGCAGGCCTGGCGAGTCGAGCGCACTCGTTTGCGGCAACAACGCTACAATGAAAACCAGCTAAACCGAACCGAGCGGCTCAGCGGCTATTTCACGGCAGCCAGTGGGGGCACGGTATACACGGGTGACGTCTTCCCGAAAGAATATTGGGGTAATGTTTTCACCGGCGATGTGAGTGGCAACCTGGTGCATCGCGATATCTTGACGCCCGATGGAGTCAGCTTCTCCGCGCGTCGCGCCAAAGACGGAGTCGAGTTTCTAGCGTCCACGGATATCTGGTTCCGGCCGTGCAACTTCGCGAATGCGCCGGACGGCAATCTTTACGTGATGGACATTTACCGTCTCTACGTCGAGACTCCAGAGTCCATTCCCGAGGAGCTGAAAAAGACCATGGACTTCTGGGCAGGGGACACCAGGGGGCGCATCTACAGGATTGTGCCCAACCAGCCCTTGCGCCAGCGGGATCTCAAACCCCGACTTGGGAACGCCGCCACGGCTGAGCTTGTCAGGCAGCTCGAAAACAGCAACGGCTGGCATCGGCAGACCGCGCAGCGCCTGCTATTGGAGCGCCAGGATACGGCCGCCGTCCCTCTGCTGAGAAAACTGGCGGAAGAGAGCTCCTTCCCACAAACTCGCATTCATGCCCTGTGGTCCTTGGAAGGTCTTTCGGGACTGGACGCCGGGCTCATCATGCGCGCCCTCAAAGACCCTGACTATCATGTGCGCGAGCAGGCGCTGCGGCTATCAGAAGCTCTTTTGGAGAAATCGAAACCGCTGCGGAACGCGGTGCTGGCGATGACCAGGGATCCCGAACCACGCGTCCAGTTCCAACTAGCCTTCACTTTAGGGAGCTGCAAGGACAGCCGCGCGCTCGGTGCCCTGGCCGAGATCACCTTTCAGCGAGCTTCCGACCCGTGGTTCCGGATTGCGATTCTGAGTTCCGTCAGCGATTCAGCGTTGAAGTTCTTTGAGCTCCTGGTCGCAAAGAATCCTTCCTGGGCGAACGCTGAAATGCTCGCCCAGTTGGGTTCTCTCATCGGTGGGAAGCATGACCTTGGAGAAATTTCGCGTTTCCTTAAGGCGTTACCCGGTCGAGAACAGCCCGAGGCCGGTCTCATGGGTTTGGCCACGGGACTCAAACTGGCGGGAGCAAAAAATCTTCAGGTTCCGGGCGCCGAAGCAGCTCTGTCGACCTTCCTTCATGGTTCCTCTGAAGCGGCGCAGAACGCTGCCTGGGAGGTTGCGCGCTATCTGGAACTAGAGGCACTCGTCCGAAAGGCAGTTGCGGCGGCGCAGGCTGAAAACCTGCCCATGAGTCAGAGGATGGTCGCCGTTCGAGCCTTGCGGGGTGGTCAGTATGTCTCAGTTGAACCTGTGCTTCGCCGGATTCTCAATTCAGCTGCCGCCGCTCCGCTAAAAGTTGCAGCAGTTGGGTCCCTGGCGGCTTTCGACGACCCCGGGATCGCTGCTTCGCTGCTGGAACCGTGGAAAAGCTATAGTCCGGAGGTCCGCCAGAAAGTGCTGGCGGCGCTGCTCAGCCAGCGCGAGTGGATGACAGCGTTGCTGAAGGCCTTGGAGGAAGAGCGCGTCGAACGCAGCGCCATCGACATCACGGCCCAGGCCCGTTTGCTCGAACATCCCGACCCAGGAATCGCCTATCGCGCCAGCCAGTTCTTCCTGAAAGAGAGTAATGACCGCAGGAAGGTGCTGGAAAGTTATCGCGATGCGCTGAAACTGACGGGCGACGTTTTCAGGGGAAAGCAGCTCTTCGAACAGACATGCGCGAAGTGCCATTTGCCGCAACGCAACCGCGGGCGAATTGGACCGGATCTGTCGGGTATCAGCAACAAGACCAAAGAAGAGCTGCTGACGGCAATCCTAAATCCAAGCTCTTCCATCGAGCCGCGATTTGTGAACTACATTGTGACGACGAAGGAGGGTCGCTTATTCGACGGCATCCTGGCGAACGAAACTCCGGGCGCCATCACGCTGCGCGGCGGCTCAGACGAAGGAGACGTGACGCTTCTGCGTCGAAATATCGCGGAAATCCGCGCCTCGAGCATCTCACTGATGCCCGAGGACGTCGAGAAGTCGATGACTCGGCAGGGTCTGGCCGACGTGATCGCCTATTTGCGCGGGGGGCTGTAAGTAAACGACAGCGCACCGCCTGTATCCGCGCAGGTCTGCGGCTCTGAACGGGTCGAGGAGGGAAATCCGACGGAAAACCGAATACCCTGAAGTTCCGAGCCTGTTTTTGCGCTGCTATTCCGGCACGATGGCGATGACTTCGACTTCCAGTCTCAGCCCTTGCCCCAGGGCGGTCTGCACTAATGTGGAAGCCGGTGGCCCGGCCTGGTTCAGATACTGTGCGCGGATACGGCGAAGTTCAGCAGTATACGCCATGTCGGTGACATAGTAGTTGATCTTGACAATGTCCTCGAACCTGGCGTTGGCAGCCGCCAGACAGCGACCAATGTTTTCGAACGTATTCGTGGCTTGTGTCGCGAAGTCTTCCGGCATGGTGCCATCTGGAGCGGCGCCACCCTGGCCTGAAAGAAAAATCATTCGTCCAGGTCCGGAAGTCACCACCTGTGTATACCCTGTCGGCTTCGGGACGCCATTCGGATTGATGAATTGCTTTTTCGAGCGCGGTGGTGTCGCGGCAGCCAGAATTCCACCTACCACCAGAAGCACTGAAGCTAGCCACGCGAATCGCATTCTGTCCTCCTTTGTGGTGTTGTTCTCTCATCGAGTGAAGAGCGCGTTGAGTTTTCCGAAGCGCTTCGGCGATCTGCTCAATGGGAGCTTGTTCCCAGCAACAGGTTCTGTGCGAACCCAGTCCACTTCCGGCAGAGCCTATCGCTCTCCGGGCAATGGTTGCGCGCTTGAGATCGGTAATTTCTCTGACGGATAGAGGTAACGAAAAGCGCGGCAATGCAACGTCAACTGCAGCCTTTCCGGCCCTCTCAATGGAGACCAGTGGTGGCCTACTCCGCGGGTCATGCTTGGGAAGGAGGCCCGCTCCAGATTCGAGTAGACACGTTCTTACAAATTTGCCATGCCAAACTGCTTCAAAAGGCTCTTGAGCTCCTGATAACGCCGGTTCTGAGCGGCGACAAATTCGGAGTGCGGCATCGCTTTAAGGTTGACCGCTACGTTCTCCAGGGCTCCTTCCCCTGCCGCTAGAGCCATCCAAATACCCACATTCAAATCGGAAGCCAAATTCGGATTCGTGATGGACCGCAGGGCCAGCAATGACTGCATCACACGATAGGCCAATTCTGCTACTCCCATGGGAACTACAGTGGCGTTGCGGAGAGCTTCCTGCAATGTCTGCCCTCGCAGGTGCTTTTCGCTTTCGGTGCTCTTAGGCAGCTCTTGAGCTGCCACAACCTGAGTGTAAGCCTGCGCGTCTCGATCTACCGCCTGACGAAGCTCAGCCAGAGCCTCTTCCAGCAGACGAAGATGTTCCCGCAACTGACTCTGATGGCTTTCGAATTTCTTCTTGGGCAGCGTGAATCCCACGACCATCTTCCCCAGGGCCGCTGCCAGCGCGCCAGCAAGTGCGGCCACGCTTCCACCGCCCGGCACAGGGTCCGTTGCAGAAACCGAACCCAGGAAATCGGCAACTTTCAGTGCGACCAACTCAGGGGTGTCCTCCAGGAGAGCATTGAGCCGATTCTCGAAGACCAGTTCCGGGCGAAAGTTTTCTATCTGAAGATAAAATTCGGCCGAGAGGTCGAGCGCTCGCTGCGGAACAAGGCCCACAATCTCACTGCCTGCGATAGCGACGCCGTAGCGCTCGGCTTCCCGTTTCACCATTTCAAAGGCTCGGTGGAGTGGCGTCTGCTCGAAATCGGTCAGGTTCATGGAAACCTGAGCCTGGTTGCGAGCCTTTAGATCCACGCCCATGGCCTTCACGTAGCGCAGCCCACCGCTGGAGAACCGGATCGCTTTGGCAATGCGCTTGGCAATCTCCACGTCGGGCGTGCCGAGGTTGATGTTATAGGCAATCAGAAACTTTCTGGCCCCTACGACTGTCGCTCCCGCCGTAGGATGGAGGCGCGGCTTTCCAAAATCTGGCGCACGATCCGGAGAGTTCTCGATTTCCAGACGTAGCCCTTCGAACTGGCCCCGACGGATATTCTCCAATTGGACTCGCTCTGCCCGCGAGGCTGCCGCTTCGTAGAGATAGACGGGGATGGAGAACCGGCGCGCAGCCTCTTCGCCTACTTGCCGGGCAATGTCCACGCATTCTTCCAGTGTTACGCCACGAACCGGGATGAACGGAACCACGTCTGTGGCGCCGATTCGAGGATGGGCGCCGGAATGGTGGTTCATGTCAATGAGTTCTGCTGCCTTCCCAATGGCACGGAGGGCGCCCTCTCCTACCCGTTCCTTTTCACCGACAAATGTGATGACAGAACGATGGTGGTCGGCGTCCATTTCAACGTCCATGACGATGAGTCCGGGGACTGATTGGATAGCCGCCGTGATCTGATCGATGACCGCCCGATCGCGCCCTTCACTGAAATTAGGCACACATTCAACAATGGTTTTCATAAAACGGTAATTAAGGTAGGAAGCTGGGTTTCTCAGTGATTCGCGTCTCCCTCGCTCCCGCGCGGAGAGGGGTTTGGGGGTGTTGGGAAATTCTAAGATCCCAGCCGAGAATTGAGGCCGCTTTCTCCCTAGCGCCCACACCTCAGCCGCGCTGGTAAACAATCTTGCCCTTCTTGATGGTCATCCTGCAATGATTCATCCCAAAAAAGTAAGGAATCTGGCGGTAATCCTCGACTTCCATAATGCAGAGATCGGCTTGTTTGCCGGGCTCTAGCGATCCAAGGCGGCTGGCTCTGCCCAGTGCGTGGGCACCATTGATCGTGGCCGCCACGATGGCTTCCGCTGGAGTCATCCGCATCTGGGTGCAGGCCAGGGACAAGACCATCTGCATGCTCAGGGTGGGAGAAGATCCAGGATTGAAGTCCGTGGCCAGGGCCACGGCGGCATTGGCATCAATGAGTGCGCGCGCCGGCGGATAACGACTGAGCCCCAAGTGAAACACCGAGCCCGGCAACAGAGTGGCGATCGTCTGGGAGCCCGCCAGCGCCTGAATATCCTCTGCCTCGATTTGTTCGAGATGGTCCACCGAAATTGCCCCGAGCCGGACGCCCAACTGAGTGGCACCGCTGCGGGTGAGTTGGTCGGCATGGAGCCTGATCCCGAGCCCATGCCGGAGTGCCGCTCTCCCGATCCGCTCGGCATCCGAAACGGAGAACAGGTGCGGTTCCACAAAGCAGTCACAGAACTCCGCCAACTGGCGGCGGGCGACTCGCGGGATCATCTCGTCGATGAGCAGGTCAATGTAGGCAGACTTTTGAGACCGGTACTCCGGCGGAATTTCGTGGGCTCCCAAGAAGGTGGGAACCAGCTCAAGAGGGAGGCGTTGCTGAAGTTCGCGAATCACCTCCAGAATCTTTGTCTCGTTCTCCAAATCCAGACCATACCCGCTCTTCGCTTCGAGCGTGGTCGTCCCATACTCCATGAGCTCGAGCGAACACGCCCTTGCGAGAGCTGCAAAAGCTCATCTTTGGAAGTGCTGCGGACGGCGCGGACACTGCTTAGGATGCCACCGCCTTGCTCAGCAATCTCTTGATAGGTAGCCCCTTGGATGCGCCGTTCATATTCATGGTCTCGCGGGCTTACAAACACAGGGTGCGCATGGCTGTCAACGAAGCCTGGCATCACCACGCAGCCCTCCCCATCGATGTGCTGGTCGCACAGGCCGCGTACCGACTCTCCAGCTCGCTCGCCAGACCCACGGCTCGGACGTTTCGCCTTCGATCAGCACTGCGCCTTGCTCGATGAGTCCCAGCTGGCTCTGGGCGGGTCCCCTGCGCGCCAGCGGACTTCCGGCGAGCGTCAAGAGCTGCGTGCAGGGTGAGATGAGGGTGGACATCGGAATAACTGCTGGGAGCGCACGCTTCTAGCGTGCTTCCCACGAAGATTGCAAGAAAGTCCACAGGCACGCTGGGGAGCGCCCTTTTCGGAAATGCGCCCCGGTCACGCCATCGGCCGTTTTAGTTGGTGGCGATCGGCAGCCACGATGGCTTCATCATAGCCAGCGTCGGCATGGCGGACGATGCCGAGCCCAGGGTCATTGTTGAGGACGCGTTGAATCCGCGTAGCCATGTCCTTGGAGCCATCGGCAACAGTGACCTGGCCGGCATGAAGCGAGTAACCGATGCCCACCCCTCCGCCGTGATGGTAAGAAACCCAGCTGGCTCCAGAAGCCGTGTTCAGCAGGGCGTTGAGGATGGGCCAGTCGGCAATGGCATCGCTGCCATCCCGCATGGCTTCGGTCTCTCGGAAGGGGGAAGCAACCGAGCCGCAGTCCAGATGATCTCGGCCAATCACGATGGGGGCTTTCAAGGTTCCGTCGGCCACCAACGCATTGATGCGCTCCCCGAATTTGGCTCGCTCGCCGTAGCCCAGCCAGCAAATCCGCGCCGGCAGCCCTTGAAACGGGACTTTCTTCTGCGCTAACGGAATCCAGCGGCGCAAGACCTCATCTTCAGGAAATAGCTCCAGGACCACTCGATCAGTGACAGCAATGTCCTGCGGGTCGCCCGACAACGCGACCCAGCGGAAGGGACCGCGCCCGTGGCAGAAGAGTGGGCGAATGTAGGCGGGAATGAAACCGGGAAAGTCATAGGCATTGGCGACACCTGCTTGATGGGCAAAAGTCCGGATGTTGTTTCCGTAGTCAAAAGTCACCGCTCCGAGCTTCTTGAGGTCCAGCATGGCTTGAACGTGCTGGGCAATGGACGCCAGGGAATGTTTGAGATAGTCATCCGGATTCTTTCGTCGCAGTTCAGCCGCGGCCTCCAAAGAAAACCCTCGCGGGATGTAGCCGTTGAGCGGGTCGTGGGCACTCGTTTGATCGGTGAGCAAATCCGGAACGACGCCGCGTCGCACTAGTTCCGGCAAAATCTCAGCGCAGTTGCCTACCAAACCAACGGAGAATGACTCTCTGCTGGTCGCTTCGCTTGCAGCAGCAGATCGAGAGCTTCATCCAATCGACTCAACCAAGCGGTCGCAATACCCCATGCGCACACGCCTTTGAATGCGCGCTGGCGTCCACATCGATCCCCAGAAAGGCGGCGCCATTCATCGTCGCCGCCAAGGGTTGTGCTCCTCCCATGCCACCCATTCCGCCTGAAACCACGAGTTTGCCGGTCAGATCGCCTTTGAAATGTTTTCGAGCCGCTGCGGCAAAGGTCTCGAACGTGCCCTGCACAATGCCCTGAGTTCCGATGTAAATCCAGCTTCCCGGCGGTCATCTGGCCATACATGATGAGTCCGAGTGCTTCCAGACGGCGGAACTCCTCCCAGTTGGCCCAGTGTCCCACCAGATTCGAGTTCGCGATGAGTACACGAGGAGCCTATTCATGCGTCTGGAAAACTCCCACTGGCTTTCCCTGACTGCACGCAGAGGGTCTCGTTGTTTCCCAGGGACTCCAAGGACCGGATAATGGCCTGGTAGCATTCCCAGTTGCGCGCTGCCTTGCCGGTTCCGCCATAAACAATCAACTCCGCGGGCTTCTCCGCCACCTCGGCATCCAGGTTATTCATCAACATGCGCTTGGCTGCTTCTTGCGGCCAGCCCTGGCAGGATAGCTGCAGGCCTCGCGCGGCACGGATCGGCTGATGGTTGACATGGGTGACTCCGGAGAACAGGCTGCGGCAAACATTCTATGCCTGGCGTAAGCCGCGATCAACAGATGAGCGTCTCGGATTTCGAATCTGAAGTCTCAGAGAAGGTTCTGGCTTTTCACTGCCTCAAGATCCCTGAAAACCGGCCCTGAGCAACCAAGTCACTCACTCGTTGGATGTCCGGGGCAAGCGATCGGTCTTGCTCCAGGCGTGGGGATACTGAACGGATCAACTCGTAGGCCCGCTGGGAACCGCGCCCTGGCTTCAAGGGCGCAAGGAAATCGATTCCCTGTGCGGCACACAGGAGTTCGATGGCCAATACGTGTTTGAGGTTCTCCAGAATCCGCCTTAGTTTCAGTGCCGCAGCCATGCCCATGCTGACATGGTCTTCTTTGTTTCCCGAGGTGGGAATTGAGTCTACGGAGGCAGGATGAGCCCACACTTTGCACTCCGACGTAAGGGCCGCGGCGGTGACCTGCAACATCATAAATCCAGAGTTGAGACCGGCATCCGCAGCCAGAAACGGAGGTAAGTCGCCATACTCCGGATTGATCAGCCGTTCAATCCGGCGCTCCGAGATGCTGATCAGCCCCGTCAGGGCAATGCCCATGAAGTCCAGTGCCAGAGCCAGCGGCTGGCCATGAAAGTTTCCTCCCGAAAGCACCTCACGCTCCTTCACAAACACCAGCGGATTGTCGGTAGCCGCGTTCAGTTCGACCGCAAAGGTCTGGCGAGCAAAGGCAAGAGTGTCGCGGATCGCGCCGTGAACCTGCGGGGCACAGCGCAGGCTATAGGCATCCTGGACTTTGGGGCAATGGAGATGAGATTGCCGGATCTCACTGCCGGAGTTCAGCCGGAGCAAATGAGCAGCCGTCAGGGCCTGCCCCGAATAGGGACGGAGCCGCTGAATTCGCGGATCAAAGGCTGTGGGTGTGCCCTTGAGGGCATCCAGCGAAAGCGCGGCCGCCACATCTGCGGTATCGACCAGAGTCTCAGCCGACAAGAGTGCGACAATGCCGGCGCTGAGCATCCCCTGAGTCCCGTTGAGCAGAGAGATGCCTTCCTTGGGCTCGAGGTGGAGCGGCTCGAGCCGATGCTTTTTGAGGGCGGCGCGCCCGCTCATCGTTTTGCCGTCACAGCTAGCCTCGCCTTCCCCGACCAGCACCAGAGCTAAGTGGGCCAAAGGGGCCAGATCGCCGCTCGCTCCCACCGATCCCTGAGAAGGGATGAGCGGATGAATTCTGCGGTTCAGCATTTCCAGCAGCAAGGCCGCGACCTCGGGACGAGCCCCCGAATAGCCTTTGGCAAGCACATTGGCCCGGCAAAGCATCATTCCGCGGGTTTCCGCCTCCGTGAGAGGCTCGCCAACACCACAGGCATGGCTGCGAACCAGATTGAGCTGCAGTTGACCAATCCTCGCGGGCCCGATGTGCGCGTCACTGAGCTTGCCAAAGCCGGTATTGACGCCATAAACAGGGGCCTCACCCGCGGCCAGGGCCTGCACCAAGGAACGAGCCTTCTGCATGCGAGCGCGCGCCAACGAATCGAGGCGGACGAGTGCGTTACCGAAAACAACCTCTGAGAATTGCCCAAGCGTCAGATCGTTGCCCGTTATCGAGACCCTTTGAGACATGGCTCAAGCCTTTCATTTCTTTCGTCGCCTTTTCTTGTCGCGGTGAATATCCTACGGGAGTGATCGAACAAAAAGAAAGCCTTAACACGAGGAAGGGACCTCGATAGCCTGGAGTGCACGCTTTTAGCGTGCCAAGTGAGATGTTTTGAGACGTTAGCATTCTGCCGCGGAACTCGCGGCCATGCAAATCTTGCACTGCAGCGGTCGCTGTCGCTCTCAGGCGAGGGTTGGCAGCGCTGATCGACAGACCCGACCCAGCCTAGAACCGGCAGACGAAGAGACAGGTGCGCCGTCACGATGTAATCCTGGCCCGGCTTCCGTTCAGAGCCAAGGAAACGTTTGGCATCACGTGAGTGGCTCAGATTTCGCGAGAAACGGCGTGGTCGCTCGGCGTTGACGAGTTCTCAGTATGGTGCCGCGCTCCACAGATCCCGCTAAATAACCTATGCCCGCTAACTTAACTCCGCAGTATCTGGAAGCCGAGAAGCGCTACAAACAGGCCGCCACGCCTGAAGAGAAGGTCCATGCCCTGGAAGAGATGCTGGCTGTCATTCCCAAACATAAAGGTACAGAAAAACTCCAGGCCGATCTGAAGTCGAAATTAAGCAAGCTGAGAGTGGAACTGGAGAAGCCGCGTGCCGCCGGGGGTCGGCACGATGCGCTGGATGTCGTTAAGCGGGAAGGAGCCGGACAGGTGGTCTTGCTGGGCGCACCCAATGCCGGCAAATCAGTCACTCTTGGCCAGCTTGACGAAGGCTGCACCCGAGATCGCCGACTATCCCTACACAACCCGAATTCCTCAGCCAGGCATGATGCCTTATGAAAACATTCAGATCCAGTTGGTGGATCTGCCGGCGATTGACCGGGAATTCTGGCAACCGCGACTCTCCGGCATTATCCGCAACGCCGACGCGGCGCTGTTGCTGGCTGACCTCTCTTCTCGGGATCTGCTGGAACAGGTGGAAACACTGATTTCACTTTTGGAGGAATCGAGGATCCTGCTCGTAGCCGAACCCAGCGCTGAGCCTGCTCCAGCCGGGTTTGTCGCGAAGAAAACGTTGCTCGTGGGCAGCAAGAGCGACCTCGATGCGAACGAGGAATCCTTCAAAGTTTTGGAGGAACTTTACCCACGATTCCGCGTCCTTCGTCTGTCAATTCACGATGGGCCGAGCCTGTCGCTTCTGAAAAGCCGTATCTATGAAATGCTTCACATTATCCGCATCTATTCCAAACCTCCTGGAAAGAAAGTGGACCTCAACGATCCGTTCGTTCTGAAGAAGGGCTCGACAGTCGTGGCAGCCGCTGCTTGCATTCACAAGGATTTCGCTGACAGACTCAGGTTTGCCAGAATCTGGGGATCCGAAAAGTATGAAGGGCAGATGGTCCATCGGGATCACATCCTGGAAGATGGTGACGTGGTGGAATTTCACATTTAGTCCTGCGTGGTGGCGGCCAAGCCCACAAACCTGTCAACATTTCCGTTCTCCCTCGCCCCCCAGCGTCAGGGAGAGAGTCAGAGGCTCAGAGGTTGGACAGAAACCACTTTGCCGCTCGGCGTTCTGAGTCGCTGGCTACAGTCCGTCGCACACACCGGGCAACAAACTCCGATCAAGACGACTCGGTTGGTTCTCGATTGAGCGTAACTCCCTTCAACCTCACTTTGGGTGACACCTTCGCGCCCAACTCCTTCGTGCGGGACGACAGGAGTGCTATCATTCAGCAAACTACAAGGAAGGATCCGACGATGAGGCCGATTTCGAGACGTGATGTCTTCTACGGACTGACCAGCGCGGCTCTGTGCAGCGCTGCCCGAGTGCTTGCCAGCCCGCTTCTCCTCAGCCGTGAGGAAGCGCAGGTGACTCCTGGCCTTGTGAAGTTTCGACCTGAGATCGAACCCCTCGTGTCCTTGATCGAGCGTACGCCTCGCGACCAGTGCGCCGAGATGGTCGTCGACCAACTCCGGCAGGGTGTGTCCTATCGACAGCTCCTGGCGGCTCTCTTTCTAGCTGGAATTCGCAACGTCAATCCCCGTCCGCCTGGATTCGCGCTGCATTGCGTTTTCGTCATCCACTCGGCTCACATTATCAGCCTCGAAGCTCCTGCCGACTCGCGTCTGTTGCCTCTTTTCTATGCGCTGGACGACTTCAAGGGCGCCCAGGAACGCGACGCGCGTCAGCCGGCAGGGGACTATACCATGCAGCCGCTGCGTGGGCCTCTTCCCGCTCCAGAACGGGCTGCTGCTGAGTTCTCGGCGGCCATGGAAGCCTGGGACTCCGAACGGGCCGAGCGCGCCGCGGTTGCGCTTGCCCGCCACCGCAGCGCCAGCGAGGTCTTCGAGCTGTTGTGGAACTACGGAGCCCGCGACTACCGCAACATCGGCCACAAGGCGATCTTTGTCGCCAACACCCACCGTACCCTCAACGCCATCGGCTGGCAGCATGCCGAGCCCGTGCTTCGCTCGCTTGTTCTCGGCCTGCTCGACTTCGGCAAACAGCAACAGGTCAATGGATATGCGTTCGACGACCAATGCTACGGCAACAACCTGAGGCGCCTGAAAGAGACCTTCTCGCGGCTGGACGACAACTGGATTGCGGAGCAGGGAGATCCACTCAAAACCCGCGGAATCCTCGGAACTATCCGTGAATCGACCCCGGAAGAAGCCTGCGCCGAAGTCACTGGCCGTTTCCTCAAAGGCCAAACGAATGCCGGTACGGTCTGGGATGCCGTTCACTTGGCCGCAGCCGAGCTCAGAATGCGAGCTCGTTCCAGCGCTGCCATCGTCGGCGTCCACGCTGTCACCGCTGTCAATGCTTTACATCACGCCTACCTTGTCACGTCCGAGGCTGAAGTCCGATTTCTGCTCCTCCTGCAGGCTGTGGGTTGGATGGGCCAGTTTCGAAAATGGGCTGAAACGCGCGAGGCCGGCCTCCGCCCATTTCCGATCACCGATATGGAACCCAGCGCGGACACGGCGCCACTCGACCGTGCCCTCGCCGAAACCTTCGCCGGAATTCCATCAAATCTGGATGCTTCCGCTGCTCGGGTGTTCCGCCTCGCCCAGGATCTTCCGGCGCGGCAAGCCTTCCTGACCGCTGCTCTGCGTTCCACTCTAGCCAAGGCCGACGAGGTCCACTATTACAAGTACCTGGCTGCTGTGATCGAAGACGCGCCTCTGGTGAACCCAGACTGGCAACCCCACCTCCTGGCCGCCACTGTCTACTACGTGAAAGGCTCGAACGATCCGGAAGCGGTTCCGATGAAACGGGCGCGCGAGGCTCTGCGAGCCCTGAGGGCATAAGGACATCTGCCAAAGTTCTTACAAACAGGAACCATTCACTTTGTGGCCCGGCTTGGCTGTCCTGTCCTTTGGGCGCCTGGAGAAAAACTTCCTGCAAACGCTCAGCAACAATTCGGTACTCGCCCTCTTTCATGGCCACGCGATGAATAATGAAGGAATGAGCCGGGCCTTCAGCGTGAGATAAGACTCTGGGCTCTCGATCGCAGCTGACGTCCAACCAAGGGCCAGCATGGGCACTCTTCTGTTAAGGGTTGGCTTGGTCTAGAAAGCAATGTGGGGCGACTGCTGTTCCTGTTGCTGTTCATTCCGTTTTTGGGTACCCCTCTTTATGATCTCTGCCTCCATTGGGTGGAATCGCAGTGCTCCCCGGCTTGCAAGTTTCCAATCATTCCCGTCCAGTTTCGCTCGCATGATCCCTGCAGCAGCGTGACCGGGAGAAATCAGCAGGTGGCCAATTTCGTGTGCCATGGTGATGCCCAGAACCAGTTCCAGGGGGATGTTCCCTGCCTTTGCCACTTTCTCCAGCCGATCGTAGAGAAGAAAAACAATGCCGCTGGCACCGTCAGGGACCAACGGAATGGCGACCCCGCCCCTGTAGTAGCCAGTCTTTGGGTAGACCTCCCTGGCACGGGGGAAAATTCGGACTGAGATGTCGTTAAACCGCTTGGGGCACGCACAAGCCCGATTCTCCGGGGTGGGCTCAGCCGTACAGTGCACCCACGTTATCGCAATTCCTGCGCGGCGATAAAGGCTCTCGGTAATGTTCTTGGCACGGTTCAATGTCTCGCTTTCAACATGAACCCGGTCCCAAATACGGACTTTGATTCGGGCTATATTTGCTTCATCTCCATCTGTTGCAGCCAGCCCGGTCACCCGAAGCAGAATGATGAGGCCCATCATCAAGGTCTTTCCAACGGTCATTGTCATGGTCTTGTCGCCTCGTTTCGCCATCGTTTAAGGCCAGCGTCTTAACTGGCTTCACTGGTTTAGGCGGAAAGGAGGACGAAAAGGGGCCACGACGATCGAGTTCTGCCGTTGCTCGCTGGTGGTATAATCAACGCCCCGGCACTCAAACCATCACCACAAAGGGTCCATGGCGACACCCTCACCTCAGAAGGTCACTCAGTTGCTGCTGGCATGGGGCCAGGGAGATCAGGCAGCTGTCGGGAGGTTAGTCCCACTGGTCCACAAGGAGCTGCGGCGGCTGGCACATCACTACATGGCTGGAGAGCGCCGTCATCTGACATTGCAGACCACAGCCCTGGTGAATGAGGCCTATCTGCGACTGATCGATTCCAGCCAGGTGCAGTGGCAGAACCGGGCCCAGTTCTTTGCCATCTCGGCGCAACTGATGCGCCGCATCCTGGTGGACTTTGCTCGAGCGCGCCAGGCTGACAAGCGAGGAGGAGAAGCTAACCAGGTGTCGCTCGAAGAAGCCGGAGAAGTCGCCCAACCCTTGCGCGCAGACTTTGTGGCCCTGGATGAGGCGCTGAATGCCTTGGCCGCTATGGACCTACGAAAGAGCCGGATCGTGGAATTGAGGTTTTTTGGTGGGTTGAGTGTTGAGGAAACCGCTGAGGTGCTGAAGATCTCAGCTCGGACGGTGAAGCGGGAATGGAGTGTGGCTCAAGCCTGGCTTCATCGAGAGCTGAGTAAGAAGGGAACGCTCGCCGTAGCGTTCCGCCGCATACCTGAATTTGTAGGGAACGGACGCTGTTCCGTTCCCTGTCGGATTATGAAACCTGAGCGTTGGCAACACATACAAAATCTGTATCATGCGGCTCTAGAACGTGAGCCAAGTGAGCGGTCGATTTTCCTGGACCAAGCCTGTGCCGGGGATGAAGCGCTACGAGCAGAGGTTGAATCACTACTGACTCATCACCAACAAGCGGGGAGCTTCATTGAAACACCTGTCCTGGAGGAGGCTCAGGACCTCTTGGAAGATCAACACCACAACATGGTGGGACGGCAGATCGGCGCCTATAAGGTTCTCTCGCTGCTGGGTGCAGGCGGGATGGGAGAGGTCTACCTGGCCCAAGACCCTCGGCTTGAGCGCAGCATTGCGCTGAAAATCTTGCCCGCTGAACTCGCTTTAGATCGAGGCACGGATGCGGCGCTTCACCCGGGAGGCCAAGGCCGCCTCAGCGCTCAAGCACCCCAACGTCGCCACGATCTACGAGATCGGAGAATGCGATGGGGTCCACTTCATTGCCATGGAGTACGTGGAGGGCCAGACTCTCGCGCCAAGATCGGGAATCGCCCGATGAATACAGTGGAGATTGTGGAGATCGGGCATCCAGGTCAGCCGACGCTCTGGATGAAGCGCACAGCAAAGGCATCACGCACCGCGACATCAAACCGGCCAATCTAATGTTCACGCCACGGGGACAGGTGAAGGTGCTCGATTTCGGGCTGGCCAAGGTCACGCGGCCTGAAGGACAGACTGCGGCCAGCGACACCAGCACGGAGGTGAGTACCGCACCGGGAGCAGTGATGGGAACGGTGCAATACATGAGCCCGGAGCAGATATTGGGCCAAGAGGTAGACCGCCGCACCGACATTTTCAGTCTGGGAGTGGTGTTGTATGAGATGGCGACGGGCCGGCTGCCCTTCTCTGGGGACGAGTTTAAACGAGACGATGGACGGCATCCTGCATGGACAACCGGAAGCTATCGCCCGCTTTAACTACAACGTGCCTCCCGAGTTGGAGCGCATCATGCGCAAGTGCCTGGAAAAGGATCGAGAACGGCGCTACCAGTCGGCCCGTGAGCTTCTGATTGACCTGAGGAACCTCAAACGAGATGGCGACTCGGGGGAAGCAACTGCGGTTGGGAAGCTAGTAAAGCCCTCTGCACTACGATGCCGTGGCAGTCAGGATGGCATGTGTGGGCAATTGTCTTGGCGAGTTTCTTGCGGCGTGATATCCGCCACTTTGCCCTTTTGGCTCTAAGCGTGGCAATCCTGACATTGGGTGGTGTGGGAGCTCTATCTGCTCGCCAGGCGTGATAAGACAATGGATAGGGCCATCGATTCGGTCGTCGTGCTTCCGTTCACCAATACGAGTGCCAATCCCGATACGGAGTACCTCAGTGATGGGATCACAGAGAGCCTGATCAACAGCCTCTCGCAACTGCCGAACCTCCGCGTTATGGCACGGAGCACCGTGTTCCGGTACAAAGGGAAAGAAGTTGACCCTCAAAAGGTTGGGCACGACCTGCGTGTCCAGGCCGCGGTCACTGGGAGGGTCCAACAAAGGGGCAACACCTTGATCATCGCAACGGAACTAATGGACGTTGAGAAAGGCTCGCAACTCTGGGGTGGCCGGTACAGTCGTAAGGTCGACGACATCTTTGCAATCCAGGAAGAGATTTCCAAGGCAATCTCTGACAAGTTACGGCTGCGGTTGACTATGGAAGAGCAAAAACGGTTGACCAAACGCTACACGGAGGACACTGGAGCCTATGAGGCCTATCTCAAGGGTCGCTACTACTGGAATAAGAGGACCGAAGAGGCGCTTAGGAAAGGAATCGAGTATTTCCAGCAGGCCATCGCACAAGACCCGGGCTACGCCCTGGCTTATGCTGGATTGTCCGACTCCTACAACATCCTTGGCTCCTATGGATACCTTTCCCCAAAGGATGCCTCCACAGGTGCGCGAGCCGCAGCCACCAAGGCTCTCCAGATTGATGACGCACTCGCCGAAGCTCACACCTCACTCGGGTACGTCATAATGAAATTTGATTGGGACTTTTTGGCGGCCGAGACGGAATTCAAGCGAGCCCTCGAGATCAACCCGAGCCATGTGACAGCTCATATCTGGTATTCATATGACCTAATCTACATGGGAAGGCGGGATGAAGCCATTACAGAGATGAAACGAGCTATCAAGGCTGATCCGCTGTCGCTTGTTGCCCAGAGTGGATTGGGAAGAATATTGTACTTTGTCCGCCAATACGACCAGGCGATAGCGCAGCTCCTGAGGACACTCGAGATGGATCCCAACTTTCTCATCGCGCACCGTTTTCTGGGGTTGACCTATATGGAAAAGAGGATGTTCAAGGAAGCTATCGAAGAGTTTCGCAGGGCGGCCCTTTCAGAAGGCAGCCCGGAAACTCTAGCAGGGCTCGGCCATGCCTATGCGCTCTCAGGCAGGAGAAATGAGGCGCTGAGAATTGCTCAACAGTTAACAGGATTGTCGAAGCAGAAGTATATCTCGGGGCATGAAGTAGCAATCATGTATCTAGGCTGGGTGATCTGGAGCAGGCTTTCGCATGGCTGGGTAAAGCCTGCCAGGACCGGTCGTACATTGTGACCGAGGTCAAAGTGGATCCAAAGTTCGACCTTGTGCGCTCGGACCCGCGTTTCCGGGACCTACTCCGGCGCATGAAGCTCGACCCGTAATTGCAGATTGCGGGTTCTAGATCTCGGATCCAGATTGAACTGATTGTCCATTGAACGATTTGCGATTGTCGACTGAACTGCGAAGAAGGCAAAGTCTCGGAAGCTTGTGACCCGGCAGAGCTTAATGGCCCCGCTGTTTTCCCGACGGAACAAAACCTGCGCTTTAGCGTCACAGACCCCAAAATGAACTTCATCCCTGGGAAGTTTCGGCCGACGGAAACAATCTCCGCCCCTTACTTCCTGGCTGGAACAATCCGCCGGCGGAATGTTGCGGCAATTGGACGCCGGATGGAAGATATTTTGTTTTCCAGTCCCATCGCGATGGCATGACGAATATTTGGGCTGTCCGTGAACCGGGAGGACTTTTTCGCAAGCGTAGCGGAGCGCCAGTTCAGTTGACTGGAAAACCCCATCAGCGCCTCTGCTCCCGTTCCGACCACGGCAAGAGTCTTCTGTTTGGCTTTTTCTCAAAACTCGGCAGGTTTCGACGCTACCTGGCTCCGAAGGGCTAGTCGGCTCCATACGCTGTCACCCGATGGACGCTACGTTGCTGCACTTGGGAGAGAGGTAAAAGTTGCTGCTCTTCGATTTCAGTACCATGAAGAGTGGAAAAAATTAACCACCAGCCCCGTGAACTATATCAAGTGGTCGCGAGATGGGAAAGTACGTTTACTTTGATGACGATTCACCCAGCGACCCCGCAATCTTTCGTGTCCGCTTCGCTGATGGAAATCTTGAGCGGGTTTTAAGCCTCAAGAACCTGCGTCGAGAATCTAGCATCTGGTTCACTTGGTTTGGTCTCGGGCCAGACGATTCCCCTCTGCTGTTGTGCAGTGCTGGTAGCTGAGGAGATCTATGCTCTCGACTGGGAGGCGCCGTAGATTGGCGATTGCAGATTGCAGAGCGATTAATTCACGACCACAGAGAGAGAGGCGCCAAGAACAGTGGGAAAGACTGAAGCGCCAAGACACTAAGGAAATTAAGTGGGAATGATTAACCATTTCACCTCAGAATAGCTAACCCACGAATTGAATGGACGAACAAGAACGGATTCGAAAAGCGGTGGCATGGGCGGATGACAGTGCACTTTCAGCACTAAAATGGGAACGCAGCAGCGACAGTTCCCTACGAGCAACCCCCCGGCCGTTTTGTAGGGAACGGACGCCGTTCCGTTCCTGGTTGAAATTATGAAACCTGAGCGTTGGCAACACATACAGAGATCTGTATCATGCGGCTCTGGAACGGGAGCCGCGTAGAACAGTCGATTTTCCTCGACCAAGCCTGTGCGGGGGATGAAGCGCTTCGATCAGAGGTTGAATCACTGCTGGCTCATCACCAACAAGCGGGGAGCTTCATTGAAACACCTGCCCTGGAGGAGGCTCAGGACCTCTTGGAAGATCAACCCCACAGCATGGTGGGACAGCAGATCGGTGCCTATAAGGTTCTCTCCCTGCTCGGGCAGAGTGGGATGGGAGAAGTGTACCTGGCCCAAGACAGCCGGCTGGAACGCAAGGTGGCACTCAAGCTGCTGCCGCCCAGTTCACCCAAGACGAAGACCGAGTGCGCCGCTTCGAGCGAGAAGCCCGGGCGCTTCGGCCCTCAATCATCCCAATATCCTCACCATTCACGAGATTGGAGAAACTAGACGGCACACCTTCATCGCGACTGAGTATCATCGAGGGCGAGACGCTACGCCAACGGCTGGCACAGCGGCAATGAAATTGAGTGAATTGCTGGATGTGGCCATTCAGGTGACAAGTGCACTCACCGCGGCTCACCAGGCCGGGATTGTCCATCGGGACGTCAAGCCAGAGAACATCATGGTTCGACCTGACGGCTAGTCAAAGGTGTCTGGACTTTGGGCTGGCCAAACTACCGAGCCCCGACTGGCACCCATCGACCACTGAAACAGTCGCAGAATCCACGCTCAAGACCGAGTCGGGAATGATCATGGGCACAGCCCATTACATGTCGCCCGAGCAAGTTTTGGGGGAAAGGTGGACCATCGGACAGACATATTCAGCTTGGGTGTGCTGCTGTATGAGATGGCCACCGGCACCCAGCCTTTTCAGGGCAACAGCCCGGCAGCCATCTTCGATGCGATTCTCCACAAGGTACACCGCCTCACCGCGGCAGTTGAATCCGGACTTATCCGTCGAGTTGGAGCACATCCTCACCAAGGCTCTGGAGAAGGACCGGGAAGTCCGCTACCAGTCTGTTTCCGAGCTGGTGCGGATCTGAAGCGGCTCAAACGTGATATGGATTCGGGGAGAGAACGGGTGTCACAATGTCGTCGCCAGCTCTCCCCGGCGAGCAGCCTCGATTGCGCTGGCGCAGGTGGGCGGTGGCTCTGGCCGGTACCGTGACCCTGTTGGCAGGGCTGCTGGCAGTTGCTTTACCTGAGGCGCCCCTGCCACCCCCCAAGATCTTGCGCCATGTTCAATTAACCAGTGACGGCCAGCAAAAGCTCCTTCCTGACATGTTTGACCACATGACCTTGGTGACTGATGGCGGGCGGCTGTATTTCAAAACCGGGGCTTTTTTACCGGTAACCTGGCCCAGTCTCGGCCACGGGGGGCGAGACGGTGCCGATCCCCACACCTTTTGAAATACGCCGATTGTTGGACATTTCGCCGAACCGATCCAAGGTTCTAGTTCTGAGGTTCTCTGAGGTCCAAAACGAATATCCGCTTTAGGTGTTGCCGTTGCTCGGCGGATCGCCGCGCCGCCTGGGCGATGTGCTGGCCCACGACGCGACCTGGTTCCCGGACGGGCAGAAGATCCTTTACGCCCACGGGAACGATCTATACCTGGCCAAGAGTGACGGGACCGAATCTCGCAGGTTCGTCACGGCAGCCGGCAGACCGTATCGGCTTCGCTGGTCGCCGGACGGAAGCAGGCTACGCTTTACCGTCCTGCAAACCGATAATGCTTTGTCACTTTGGGAAGTGGCTGGGGACGGGACTAGCCTCCATCCCCTACTCCCCGGCTGGAACACCGTGCCTGCGGAATGTTGCGGCAGCTGGACAGCCGATGGGAAGTACTTCCTGTTCCAGTCCCGGCGGGACGGCATGGCGAACATATGGGCCCTGCGTGAACAGGGAGGGCTCTTCCGCAAACCCAGCCCAGAGCCGGTCCGGTTGACCACAGGCCCGATGAGCACCTATGCTCCCGTTCCAAGCCCCGACGGCAGGAAGCTCTTTGTGTTGGGCGCCCAACGGCGTGGTGAACTGGTGCGCTACGATACCAAGTCCGGCCAGTTTATGCCCTACCTTTCCGGGATTTCGGCGGAGCACCTGGACTTTTCCAGGGATGGCGAGTGGGTCACTTACGTGACTTATCCCGAAGCGACCTTGTGGCGCAGCAAAATTGACGGTAGCCAGCGGCTGCAGCTCAGTTTCCCTCCGCTGCGGGCCATTTTGCCTCACTGGTCGCCCGATGGCAGGCAGGTTGGTTTCACAGGCGTGCTGCCCGGAAAGCACCCCAAGATCCATCTAGTTTCGGCCGACGGGGGTACGCCCCAGCAGTTACTGCCTGGAGAGCGCGGAGAACCCGACTTTGACTGGTCACCGGACGGGAATTCCTTGGTCTTCGGGCGTGACCCGTTGCGGAGGCCTGGGAGGGCGGCGCTTTTGGGCCAGTGGCCATCCAGCGCGTTGACCTCCGAACCGGGCAGGTTTCGACTCTCCCCGGCTCCGAGGGGCTTTGGTATCCGGTCTGGTCGCCCGAACCCCGATACCTGGCTGCGGTGGGAGCCGGAATGAAAAAGTGGCTGCTGTTCGATTTCACCACCCAGAGGTGGGTAGAGTTGGCCAAATTGGCCAACCCCATTGTGAACTATATGAGTTGGTCACAGGACGGCAAATACCTCTACTTTGACAGCCTATCCCAAGACAATCCAGCCATCTTTCGTGTAAGGATCAGTGACCGAAGGTTGGAGCCGGTGGTCAGCCTGAAGGACTTCCGACGAGAATGGGGGAGTTGGTCGCCGTGGTTTGGTCTGGCGCCAGACGATTCTCCCTTGCTGTTGCGTCGCGCCGGCAGCCGAAGAGATCTACGCCCTCGACTGGGAAGCTCCGTGAGATTGGCAATTGGCGATTGCAGATTGCGAGCGATTAATTCACGACCCCAGACAGAGAGGCTCCAAGAGTTGTCACAGTGGGAAAGACCAAACCGCAAAGACAGGAAGGAAGTTAGTGAATGGTTATCCATTTTACCCCGGAGCGAGCTAACCCACGAATTGAAACGGATGGACAAGAAGAGATTCGAATGCGGCAGCGTGGACGGATCCGTACTAAACGGGAACGCTACGGCGAGCGTTCCCTACCCGTGATCGTATCAATTTATAGGGAACGGGCGCTGTTTCGTTCCCTGTCAGATTGATGAAACCGATGCCAATTGTCGCCCGGCGCGGCACAACGCCATTCACTATCCTTCTTCAAAAGCTATGGCCCTTTTGCGGATGCCACTTTTTGCGAACCGAATCCCCGGGCGCTGTATGCACGCGCCTCCATATTTATCCTTCCCCGGAACGCAGCCCCATCGACAATAGAAATTCGCGAGCAGCGAATGTTTCCCTCCACGGACCCGGACAGCTTGATCTGTACCGCCTCGGTCGCATAGATGTTTCCAACCACCGTTCCCGCGACCATTACATTTTTGGCGTAGATTTCAGCTCTGACAGTACCGCCCGAAGCAATCCAGAGAGTATGCCCGTTCAGATCGACCCGGCCCTCTGCGCGTCCCTCGATGGTCAGGTCTTCGTCGGCGACCAGCTCGCCTTTGACAACAACCGATGCCTTCAAACTGGCCGTGACTGGCAAGTACATCCAGTTCTTCGACCCGCAAGTGGAACAAATGAGAACGCCTGAACTGGAGACAGCCAGAGTTCGGTTGGTTTCGCAGTTGCCACAGAGCACAGTGCGGCTCTCCAGCGACCTCTGGAATCCGGAACTAGCCAACCGACCAGCCTTCGGCAGATTTAGATTAGGAAGCAAACTGACGTCGTTACCCACCCCGGACCTCATTCAGGCGACTACCCACGAACCAGTGAACCGTCGCTGCTCAAGAGCCAGATTGAAACCTCGCAAGGCATACTTATTTTCTTCTTCAGCAATGCCGACGCCGCCAAGGCCTACCGACCGACCCTCGAAAGAATCAACTTCAGGAGGTCAAAGTCAAGTGGCGCCGTAACGATACGATCTACTGCCAAAAGATAACAAGAATTTTAGATTATAGTCTCTGATCTGGACAAGCGTGCGCTGTGGACACACTGGACTCGGCGCACGGAGGCACATAACGCGGCCTTTCTTTAGATCGCTAGTGGTTCCGCGGGAAGGCCCAACCCTTCGAGCTGTGCAGCGGACGAAGGCCACATTCTCAGCTTCGCTTTCTGGCGCGTTCAAAGGCAAGTTATCTCTATAAGGCGACCCAGAGGGCCACAGGAGGCCGGCCATGGGCAAGGGACGACAGTCCCGTCGCATTTTTGGACGCCTCTGGTTCCCGCCCTCCCCACAGCCTCAACCCAACTGGTAGAAAGAAATTGACATGTCTAAGGGCTATGCGTTTACATCCACCAGCGCTCTGGTTCAACGATTGAAGCGTTTGGAGACACACTTAGATCACGCCCCATGCCCGACTCAGAGAAACCCCGTCGCCGGTTAAGGCTGCTCGACGCCACGATGATCATCATGGGATCGATGATCGGTAGTGGCATTTTCCTGGCTCCCGGGTTGATTGCAAGCATTGCCATCGAATCTCGGCTAGGCGCTGGCAGCTTTGTGTTCGTCTGGATCATCGGTGGCCTTCTCACTGTTTGCGCCGCCTTGTCGTTTGGTGAACTTGCCGCGGCTTTCCCTCGCACGGGTGGCCAGTACGTCTATCTCAGCCAGTCGTTCGCTCCGTTTTGGGGTTTCCTTTACGGCTGGACACTGTTCACGGTGATCCAGTGCGGATTTATCGCCGCGGTGGCCGTAGCCTTTGCCAATTACCTCGGGGTCTTCCTCCCCGCAGTGAGCCAGTCCAACGCCGTGTTTTCCGTTGCCTCGTTTCGAGTATCGGCTGTTCAGCTGGCAGCGATTCTGCTGATCCTCATCCTTTCCTGGATCAATTCCCGGGGGCTCAAGGCTGGAGCCATGGTTCAAAATGTGCTGGGGTTCGCCAAGATCTCGGCTCTGCTGGGGCTGGTGGTTTTCGGGCTGGGCAGCGGTAAGGGAAACTGGACTCACTTCCAGCCGCTGCTGCCGGAGACCGTGGCGGTCGGAACAGTTGCGGCTTTTGCCGTGGCCATGTCGAAGGCGTTGTTTGCCTACGACTCGTGGAACGTAGTGACATTTGTTGCCGAGGAAACCCACGACCCGGTCAAAACCTTGCCCCGAGCCTTGCTGCTGGGTACGTTAGGGCGTCACACTGATTTACACTTTGGCCTGTGTTACCTACCTTTATGTTCTACCGGTGGAGCTGGCGGCCAAGGTTCCTGACCAGCGCATTGCCGCTGAGGTGGCTCAGATTGTGATGGGACCCATCGGGCTTGGTCTGATCGCGCTGGCAGTCCTCATCTCGGCCGCGGGTTGCGACAACGGGCTCATTCTTTCCGGCCCCTGGCTCTATTACGCCATGGCTAAAGATCGGCTTTTCTTCCGTGGGGCGGCGCACCTCAATCCCGAAACGGCAACGCCTCTTCGGTCTCTGCAGTACCAGGCGATCTGGTCGTGCGTGCTGGTTCTCTCAGGCAGCTTTGGCGCCCGCGGGGCAAAGCTCTACAGCGATCTGTTGACGTTTACGGCCTTCGCTTCCCTGCTCTTCAACGTGCTGACAATCATCGGACTGTTTCGTTTGCGAAAGAGGCAGCCCGATCTCCCGCGCCCTTACAAAGTGGCTGGCTATCCCTTCGTCCCGCTGCTGTATCTGCTGGTGGCCCTGTTCTTTTTGATCTTCATTGCCATAGGTGATCCCCGGAATTCGGGGTTTGGCATGTTGACTATCCTTGGTGGCCTGCCGTTGTATTTTTACTGGCGTTGGAAAGAGCGTCGCGAAACCGGCACTGCCACGCCTGCGAAGCTGACGAGTTCCCTCTGACCTCCCACGGCAGCTCAAGTTTTTGCCGGGCGCTTCAGAATCGGATGTTTCAGATGAAAGCCGGTGGCATCCTGGTAAGCCTTGGCTAGGGCCAGCAGCTTGGCTTCACCATACAAATTCCCAATGAACGTCAAGCTGACAGGAGTTCCGGGCCCACCTATCGCATCGTCGTTCGCCTGGTCATCAGCCGCCGCAACGGGCGCCTCTTTACCTCGAAAGCCATTGGGCAGAATCACGGCTGGGTGTCCGGTCAAGTTAGTAGCGACTAACTGATCTCCATCCGTCGGGGCCACGATCACATCGACTTGAGTGAATAACTTGGCCATGCTTTCCATGAGCAACAGGCGGGCCCGGTTGGCGTTGATATAATCCACAGCCGGATAGAAACGCGCCACTCGAAACAGATTGGGCCAATCACCTGGCCCTTGCTCGGTCAGAAACTTGTCTCTCCCGGACCGGGTCAACTCATCGAACGCGGCTGCAGCTTCAGCCACGAGCAAAGGCATCATTCCTTCGTACGGTAGCTTGGGGAGTTCGAGCTCGATCAGTTTCAGCCCCATCGACCGCAGTTTGCTCAAAGCCGCCAGATCGAATTGCCGGTCATACTCACGACGAGCCTCTGCCAGGCGCTTTGCTTCCTGCTGTTTCTGCCTTTGCTCTCGCGCGGTAGTTCCCGCCTCAGACCGGGAGCCGTTCGTTTTCACCGGCTCCGGGGGCTTAGGATCAAGTTCTGACCTCAGATAACCGACGCGCAAACGGCGCCAATCCAGTTGGGCATCCCAGTTAAATGCCACCTTGCGAACCGTGCGGTCCAGCCCATCCGGTCCATAGATCGCATTCAAGACCAGCGCGCAGTCCTCGACTGACCGGCATATTGGCCCGATTTTGTCCATGCTCCAGGAAAGGGCCATTGCTCCCGTGCGCGGCACCATTCCGAATGTCGGTCGAAGGCCAGTGGCTCCGCAGCGGGTTGATGGCGAGGAGATAGAGCCAAGCGTCTCCGATCCGAGCGAGAATCCGACGCACCCTGCGGCGGTAGCTGAACTCGAGCCAGCCGAAGAGCCGCTGGATCCCTGGCGCGAATTCCAGGGGTTCCGGGTACGACCTCCAAACCATTTGTCTCCCATGGCCAGTGCGCCCAAAGTGAGCTTGGCGACCAGTACCGCTCCAGCGGCGTCGAGCCGCTTGACGACGGTGGCGTCTTCGTCGAAACTCTGGCTTTCAAACCCTCCCGCTCCCCATGTCGTGGGGTATCCTTTTACTGCCAGAAGATCTTTTGCTCCCCAGGGAATCCCATGCAGCGGGCCTCGATATTTTCCGGCGGAGAGATCTCTGTCCGCCTCTTTAGCTTGCGCCAGCGCCCGATTCTCTGTGAGCGTCACCGCGAATTTCAACATTGGATCGTAGCGGCGAAGCCGCTCCAGGTACATTTGGGTCAAGGTCTGCGAAGAAACCTTCTTGGTGCGGATCAGCTCAGCGAGCCGTCGAACGCTGTAGAAGGCAACTTCCTCCAAGTCCTTGGGCACTGCGGAACTCCAGGCAGCAGGCGCTGACGACATTTGCATTGGGATGCTCCGCCCCGCAAACTTCATCCCGGGGAGGACAGGATCAAAAACCAATGCTGGAGCCACGCTATTAGGAAGCCTCAGAGCGCGGATAGACTCCACTCGCCTCGCGTTGTTGCTCAGACCCTCGACTAGCATCGACTTGGCTTCGTCGGGAATCGCGATTCCTGCAATCGCTGCAGCCTGGTCGATCATGTCTGAGGTGATTTCTTTCTGCTTTTCCGCAATCGCCCACAACACGCCAGGAAAGAGCGTAGAGGCGAGGCCAAGCTCGGAAGCGAGATCCAAAAAACTTCTGCGATTCAGCATAGCGTGCCTTTCCTTTGCCTGAGAACTCGAGCGCGTCGTGAAGGACGATTACGATCGTCTCCCTTCAGCAAACTTCGGTAGGGAGCGACTACGAAGCGCTTACCCACGCGGTAGCAGGCCTCCGACAATCATTGCTTGTAACTGTGTCCCGAAGAGCTCCGATACGGAGGCGTTCAGAACCGGAAACTGAATCCCAAGGCAGGCTGAAAATTGTGGACCGTGCCTAGTGGCGGCGATCCGGGACCGCGAATGAGTGCCTGAGACCCATAGAACAGAATCGTGTCGCCGAGGTCGATACGAAAAGCCGTGCGCGGAGACGGATAATACTCAAGGACGCCGCCAAGGTCGATTGTAAAGAACGTCTTGCGCTCGAGGCGGACGTCGAAGTAGGCCCCTCCGAAATGCATCAGACCCGCGCGGGCTTTGCCGAATACCCCTAGCCGATCTGAGCGCCAACCATCTCTCACTCCAAATAAGACCGTGGTCTCGCCGAAGTTGCCAGACGTGTTCTCAGGATAGTGGACCACCTCACTGTCGAACGAGATGCGTTCAGTGAGATGTATCAGCAGTCGCGCGCCCAGCCCGTAGGGCGTCTCGTGAATTTTGTGAAGGTGAACTCCTGTCAGTTGAATTCCAATTTCGAACGGGCTCAGTCGTTCCGATTGTGCCGCCACATCAACAGCACAGAACAGAATCAAAATTGCTCCGAGGCGAGTCAGCTGAATTGAGGTCTTCATCCCCGGATTGTACATCGTCTAGCCTGTTTGCCTCGACTGCTCCCGGAGCTTTCAGAACTGCTGCGGCGTGACGCCGAGCACCTGTTTGAAATGCGATGGAAATGAAAGCAACTCGGCTTAGGAGCATCGGCCAGCACAACTATCGTGGGCAGGTTGGAGAGGACGATATCGAAGGTCTCGTCCTGGAAGGGGAGTGCCGTCATATCGGCTGTGTGCAGCTCGACACGCTCGGCCACTCCGCGACAGCGTTTCGCTATGTTGCCCTAACGCCAAAGCTCAGCCGCCCGGGCGGCGTCCAGCGAAGGCGAAGGTGTCGCTTCTTGTGGTGTGACGTCGCGAGGTAGGTCTGTTCCTGCGTCGAGCTGTGGATCTTCCTTGAGCAGACTGCGAGTTCTCCGATAAAGAATCGAATTGATCCCGTCGAGCGTGGCTTCGACTTCGGAAGGGCTACATCTGAGGATCTCTGCAATCTGTCTTGGCTGGTAACCGCGGTAGTGATTCCAGACAAAGATGTTCCTTTGGGTTTCGGGCAAGTCCGCCAGCATTTCCAAAATGGCTTCCGTTACCCTTTCTCGAAATTCAGACTGTCTGAAATTGCGCTCTGCAATCACTACATTTTCCTTATGACGAGTTCTACTCGCTAAGGGCTTCGCTGTTGAAACCCGGTAAAGTGCGTTCCGCGTCAACGCACCAAGCCGATCGCCTGCAGGTGATGTGTTCAGAGTTGCGATGCCCCTGGGGCCTAATTATTCCCGGAAGCCATTACTCCAAATCAACCCCCGACCCAAGGTTCGCAGCAGCCGAAGCCGTGGGGAACTGGGCCAGCCGTTCTGCTCTGCGATGTGCATCCTTCCTCTTACACATTGCCTTGTGCAGCGTCGTGACGTACGGCGACGAGCGACATGTCGTCTGCCAGCGGGCTCGCAGCGGCGAAATCTTGAACGGCGCCCAACACCGAAAACAGCACGGCTTCGGCGGAGGCGGCTCGTGTGTGGCGCAGTTGCGCCTCCAAGCGCTCATAGCCGAACTCCTGATCGGCGTTATTGCGCGACTCGAGGATGCCGTCAGAGTAAGCCAGCAGTACGTCGCCGGCACGTAGTTCTAGGCATCCCCTGGCGTAGGAAGCAGAGGGGACGACGCCGAGCAGTGGCCCTCCTTCGGAAAGCAATTCCAGACTTTCGTTCGCGCGCAACAGCAGCGCGGGAGGATGCCCGGCGCTGGAGTAGTCGAGTCTTCCGGTGGCCGGATCGAGCCTTGCTAGGAATAAGCTGGTCAGCGGCACCACCGACGACATCCGGCAGAAGTCGCGGTTCACGCCGGTAACGATCGTGTGCGGCTCAAGGCTAGCGGCGGTGTGCGTGCCAACCAACCCCACCAGATGCGTGGTCCACATCCCGGCTGCCAGACCTTTGCCGCAGATGTCGCCTAGCGCAAGGATTACGCTGCCGCTCGCCTCCTCCACAGTGAAAAAATCACCGGGCAATTGACGAACAGCGAAAATTTCGCTGGCAATCTCGAAGGCGCCGTGCCGGACCAGACGCGGGGCACACAGGCGCCGGTGCACTTGTGCAGCTTCGAAGAGTGCGGTGTGCAGATCGAGGTAATCCTTCTGAAGCGCCTCGAGCTTCGCCTCCAGCTCTTGCTGGCGTGCACGATTATCTGACTCCTGGTGTGGCGGCAGAGAGGCCTGGACATCGACCGCATACCTTCCCACCAACCTGCTACTGAAGTCTGACTGACTCATAAAACCGTCGACCTCATCCGACGAACTTGTAGCCACTGCCGTGCACGGTCAGAATGAACCGCGGCTCCTCGGGGTTCGGTTCCAGCTTCTGCCTGAGGTGAACGATGTGGGTGTCAACCGTGCGCGTATTGGGGTAGTTCTCATAGCCCCACACCGCATCCAGCAGGCGGTCGCGGCTGAGAATTTCCGACAGGATGGGAGAGAAAATAAGCCAAGAGCGCGAATTCCTTCGCCGAGAGCTCGACGGGTTTGCCGGCACGTCGCACCTCATGGCTGCGGATGTTGACCTCGACATCGCTGAACCGATAGACCTCCGGAGCCTGCTGCCTGCGGCGAGACCCGTCGCAGTACCGCTTTCACCCGTGCCATCAGTTCGCGGACGGAGAACGGCTTGGTGACGTAGTCGTCGGCACCCAACTCCAGGCCCACAACCTTATCGATTTCCTGGCCACGGGCGGTCAGCATGATGATAGGTACTGACGGCCGTTTGGCCTTCAATTGCTTGCAAACGTCGAGACCACTCATCCGTGGCATCATCACGTCCAACACGACGAGGTCGGGTTCATCTGCCAAGGCGCGCTCGAGGCCCGCTACTCCGTCGCTGGCGCTGATCACCTCGTAGCCTTCGTACTCAAAGTTGTCGCGCAGGCCGGCCACCATGGCAGGATCGTCCTCGACGATCAAAATACGGGTTCTCTTGCTCACGCTCCCTTCAACAGCGCTCCTGTGCGTGGGCTGAGCAGTGCCTGATCGGGACTCGGTCGCGCCGCCATTCGGTCGCCCAGTGAGGTTCTTTTTGGATTTCATGATGCCGTCGCCCCTGATGCTGCGCCATTCGTCGGCGGCTGTGCGGCCGCTGACAGCGGCAACGACAAAGTGAACTTGCTGCCTTTCCCCGGCGTGCTTTCCACTTCCACCTTTCCCCCGTGCGCGTGCGTGACGTGGCGGACCAGCGATAGGCCCAGGCCGCTTCCCCTGGTGTTGTGGACCAGCGGGTCGCCCGTCCGGTAGAACTTCTCGAAGATCTTCGACTGCTCGCGGCGCGCGATGCCGATGCCGTGATCGACCACCTCAAGCTTCAAAACGCCATTGGCCCGGTATAGCTTGACGCCCAGGAACTTTTCGTCAGCCGAGTATTTCAGCGCGTTGTCGAGCAGGTTGACCAGAGCGCGCGCGATGGCTTCCCGGTCTACACGCACGGCAGGGATGCCTGAGTCGATGCTCTGCTCACATGCGAAACCCTGTTGCTCGATTTGGTAGCGATAGGCGTCGAGCGTGTTGCGCACCAGCTCCGCCATGTCCGTCTCACGGAAGTCGTACTCCTTGCGTCCAGCCTCGATGCGGGAGAAATCAAGGATGTTGTTGATCAACGCAGTCAGCCGCTCGCTTTCTTTGCTGATGATGCGGTAGTACTCCTCCGCTTTTTCCCGGGTCTTGATGCGCCCAAGCTCGAGCGTTTCGGCGTACAGCCGGATCAGCGCCAGCGGCGTGCGCAGCTCGTGCGACACGTTGGAAACAAAGTCGGACTTCAGGCGGGCCAGCGCCATTTCCTTGCTGACGCTGCGATAAGTCAGCAGCAGGCCACCGATCAGCAGCATGGAGAGAACCCCGAGGATGAGAAAACTGCGCTGAACCCATGCCCGGCCGAGCGCTTCCACGCTCGTGCCTTGGAACTTGATGCCCAGCGCCAATCCACGAAAGACATCCTCCAAGTTGCGCGAGACCTCGGGCTTCCCTTCTCTCCACAAAGCCGAAGCGGCCAGCACTTTGTCCCCGTGCCCGCCCTCGTAGTCCGTGGGATAGACTGCCATGGCAAGCTGATTTCCGCCCTCCTCAGTCAACTTGCGGGCGATCAGCTCCTCGAGCACTTCCGGAAGGAAGGTTTGTTCCAAGTAAATAGGCTCGAAGCTGACCCCACCCAGCACCACCCGATCCGTGGGGAGCTGCGGTAAGACGAAGAAGGCATTCGCCATATAAGCGTTGCGGCCGGCTCGCTTCACTTTAAAGTTGTAGCAAGTGAAGGGACGACTCTTCTTGTGGATCTCTTCCACGACCGTCTTGCCATCGAAGCCAAGCCATCCACCGTACATCATGACCATGCGCTCATGCTCCTCACGGAAAACTCCGTCAAGCATCTGCTGCGGCTGGGAACGAAACAGGATGCCCTTTTCACGGTCGAAGAGGAACACGTGGGCAAACCACGGGTTGTTAGACAAGATGAGGTCAAGCTTCCTTCGTTTCTCCGACTCCGTGTCGGTATCCGGAGAGGGGAAAACATCCCTTGCCTCTTCCATCATCGAATAAGCCTTCTGGTTGATCTTCTTCTCGGAGATGGCGAGCATCTGCTGGAAGTCACGATGAATGGCGGCCTCCAACGCTTTCTCACGCTTGGTTTCTTTCAAGTGGTGGAAATTTAGATAAATGAGCGCCGCCGCTGGCAGCATCACCGCCAGTTCCAGCGTGAGCATGAGCCGGAATCGGCTGTTGCCGCTCCAGAGCTTTGTTCTCTTTGACTTCATTCCAACCTCCCCCGGACCCTATGGCATACGAAAGCATACCCTAGAGGATGTCAAACTGCGTTAAGCGGAAGTAAAAAGATGTCAATAAATTGTGAATTTAGATTCACAACTAGTGCGGAGGGCGTTGCCTAGGATTAGCTTGCAGCGCTCGATGACCTTGTTGCGTTGTCTGCCCATTATGCTGCGGCCGCACTACTTGAGTTTTTTTTCTTGGGAGGTTCCAATCGGAAGCGATTGAAAGGGCACGATACCAACGAGCAGTAAACTCACCAGTTTTGGTGAAGGGTCGAGGGTTTCTGCGACCCGTGGGACGACTCAGGCGATTCCTGATGCACCTATTGGTCGTCTATGGTGGCTCGACCTCCGGCTCAAAGAGAATCCAGTTACTGCTGCAGCAATATCCTTAGGTGCCATCAGCGGGCCTCCGACATGGGCGCGTCGAAAAACGCTGCGATTTCACCCTGGCATCCGCCTAATAGGCCAGGTTCGTGTTCACACCGAACCGGTGGCACAACTGACCGGCCTATCCCGCGAAACGCTTGCCCAATACCCTGGAAGAGGCCCATTCCATGCTTGAACGCGGGCAGACCTGTTCGCTATACTCTGCGCGACATTGAGGAATGCCTCGGATCTGTCTCCCAAACAGGAGACAAAGAGATTTTCAGGCGAGGTAGGAGTCTCCAATCCAAGAGCAAACGGGAAGCCTTGAGAAAGCTTGAAAGGCTTATTGCCGTACAGTTCTCACAAGATTACCCACGGTCGGTTGTATACTTCTCGCAAGTCATTGATGGCGGGGTAGCTCAGGTGGTCAGAGCGAAGGATTCATAACCCTTAGGTCGGGAGTTCAAGTCTCCCCCCCGCTACCACATTCTAAAGAAGTTCCACACCCAGCAATCAAACATAGAAGACTCGCTCGAAACCCGCTTGAGTGGTCGGCTTCTTCCGATCAATTAATCGATAAGAAAGTTCATGAAGGATGCCGATTGAGTTGGCGTGTTGACTGACGGCAAATCTCCAAGGCAAATCTCATGATAAGCAAAACCGATCAGCAGGCTGGCGCCTACCTCAAACAGCTGCTTAATTGCGTCGAGCGACGCAAGCGAAAACGGTTACAAGCGAAGGTCCCGATCAAGGTCAAAGGATCAGACGCCGATGGCAATCGATTTGAGGAGCAAACCGAAACACTCAATATCTCGTCCAGCGGGGTTGCCTTTTTCCTGAGGCGGCGTATCCGAGTGAGCTCATTACTGGACCTCACGTTGTCTCAACCGAACAGCCCTGAAAGTTTCAACACGAAAGGCCGGGTCGTCCGGGTTGAAGACTGTGCCGCAGGGCACGCTTGCAAGCTAGGGGTCAAATTTGAGCCAAAGTCGTAGAAGTCTGCTGAATCTGCCGGCACCCCTCTCAATTCAGAGGCGCTCGATTTCATTCTGTCTGTCGGATTTCGGGTCCCTGTTCAATCTCGCGGAATCTCATTCTTGCGATTCAACGATCACAGCCAAGTCCATCCAGGAGAAGCTGCAGTACGGGGCGCGGCACAGTGATAATCGTCTTGTGCGTCGACACGGCACAGATCTGGCTTAGGTTGCCGAGGCGTGGCTTCCCTGACGATCGAGTTCCGAGTTCCACTGACCCCTTCAGAACAGGTCAGTGCCCACCGCTTGCCAGCACCATTCTTCCCTCATCCAACGTGCGGTAAAAGAGGTCTTCCACCGACTGGTTGGAGCCGCGGAGGCCGGCAACAACCTGCTCTGCCCAGTCGAGGTAGTCGCTGCGCCGCTGCCACGGCCAATGACTCGGAGGGAAGTAGGTTACATCCCGAATGTTCGAGATCTTGTCGGCGATCTTGATGAGTTTGGCGCGGCTGGAGAGACGCGGTGCGCGCTCGATCTGAAGGCGCTTGCGTTCTTGCTTCGGAAGGTTCTTATCGTCTGTTAATTCCTCCACCAAACGCCGAACCTCCGGTCCAAACTGGCTCTCCAATTCCACAGCAGTAGCATCGGTATCTTCGATCGTGTCATGAAGAATGGCAGCTTGCAGTGTCGCGAGGTCATCGATGCCGCCGATACAACTCAGAATTTCCGCGACTTCGATCAGGTGGTTGATATAGGGACACGCCTCGTTTCCTTTGCGCCGCTGGTCTCGGTGTTTCTTGGCTGCAAACTTCAAGGCCTTCAAGATCGGCCCGATCGGACTCGCTTCTGGCTGGACGATTTCCTGCCTCCGTATGGTTGAATCATTCGTCTTACAGCGACGTCGGCCTTCGGAACTCTGTTCAACTGGGCTTTTTGGAGCCGCTTTTTTGCCGGCGGACTCGCGAGCCACTTGAACGCCGCGCAGCGTCGCGCTTCCGGTTCATGGAAGCGTGAGCCTTGCTAGCAGCCGGGATCTGTGCCTCGCTTGGAACCTCACCAGAAGCCCTGATGCGGCCATTCTGTGAAGCGCCTGAGCTCAGCTCGCCAGGATGCTGAGCATCGTCTTCGCGAGATGGCATTACAGGCCGCGGCTCGCTTTGGGAGCCTGCCTCTTTTGAGTTAGAAGCCGCCGCTGGATGTGCGGATCTCGTCCTGGTTGGCGCCGCTCTCTGCGAGCGCTGCGGCCTTCGGCCCTGTCGGCTTCGCCCTGGCAGGGGCTTTGGTGGGAGAGTAGCGGTTCCTTCTTCCGTGGACGGAGCAGACAGCGTGGGGGGAGTTTGTACGGAATCCACTGGCGGCGCGAGTTCGACAGTCTCAGCAGGCCGCAAGCCAGAGGGCGCTTCTGAACCATGATCAACACTGGTCTCGCTTGAGGAATGTTGCTGGGGAGCAGCGAGCGTTTCACTGATACCCGCAGCGGTATCTACAACCTCACGTTCGGAAGGTGGATTGGCTGGAGCTGGAAAGGGGCGAATACTCTGCGAGCTGTCTCCAAAGCGGCTCGGTCCTCGGTGCGAGCGTCCTCTTTCCCAGCGCCCGCGGCGGAAGCGATCCCGCGGTTCCATCGGGACGGGCGCAGGGCCAGCCGTTCCAGGCACGCCTTCCGCTGCAGCCTCACCTCCCTGACTGTCCTGAGCGCCTTCTGCCGGAGCTGGCGAAGTGGACGGTGCAGGCGCCTCGCTGGGCAGCGTGACGATATAACCACCGCTCTTCTGGTCCTTGGCGAGTTTGAGGAGTTTATTCTCCGCTGCGTCCTCCAGCAGCCTGGAGAACATCGGATAGCCATAATACGTTTCGTTAAAGGAAGGGAGCTTCCGGATGAGCGTCTGTTTGATCATCGATCCGTAGATCGCTTCCTTCCCCTCGCGCTGCAGCGCCTGAAACGTCTCCAGTACCAGGCGGATGGCTTCTGCCTTCTTGGGAGATAGATGAAGCTTCGGATCGACCACAGGCGCGGCTGTGGTGGGCCGGACCAAGTCTTCATAGAAGATGAATTCATCGCAGTTATTGATCAGCAGATCAGATGAGGACTGCTTCACTCCCATTCCAATGACGTAGCGGCCGTTCTCTCGAAGCTTCGAAACCAGCGGCGAAAAGTCGCTGTCGCCCGAAACCAGCACAAAGGTGTCGATGTGGTCTTTCTGATAAGACAGATCCAGCGCATCCACGACCATTCGGATGTCGGCGCTATTTTTGCCGCTGTAGCGCGTTTGCGGCACATCAATGAGTTCGATGGCGGCCTGGTGGAAAGCGCGTTTGAACTCGGCATAACGGTGCCAGTCGGAATAGGCCCGCTTGACCATAATCTTGCCTTTTTCCACCAGGCGCTTCAGAACCAGTTCGATATTGAAGTTCCCATACTTACTTTCACGGACGCCCATCGCGACATTTTCGAAATCGATGAAGACCGCGATGCGCCTTTCGTCATTCTGCATACCTTCTCCTTAGTTCCTCTCTCCGGAGTGTCCCTTTCTTAGCCTTGGCAAAGGGTGGCCGCGAAGCGGCGGCAGGGGAGGAGTATCCGCTGGGGCCTTCGGATTCCGACAGACGGGACACAGCTCTCGCGACTGCTGCGCGACCGGGGTCCCCTTCAAATTCGACGGGGACCTCTTGCTTAGCTAGTCTAAGCTTGCTGAGACTCTCGTGCAAGCAGAGAGTCCTCAGAACCAATCATCTCTTCTGGGCGTCTGAAAATGGAGTATGATTCCGCGTCCCAGAAGAAGACAAGGTGTCGTCGTTCTCGTCGTCGCCTGATCGAGGACGAGCCCGGCGATGAGGACAAATTGGCATAGGAGAATTGAACCTATGTTGTTGGCAGATCTAGCCCTGGCGCGTCGCTTGGAAATAGGAGTAGCCTTAGGCGGATTGGAATGCGTCCAGACCATGATGCGCCTGCGACCGCACTCGGGCGCGGCTGCTGAGAAAGTAGCGGGAGGGTATGCTCTCTTCGCAGGGTCCGGATCGCCGTTGACGCATGTTCTGGGATTGGGGATGAATGGTCCTGTCAGCACGACAGAATTGGAAGCGGTAGAAGCGTTCTACCGAAGCCGAGGTGAGGCTGTGCAAATCGACCTGTGCCCCCTCGCAGATTCTTCGTTGCTGGACTTGCTGGGCCAAAGATTCTATCAGCTGGTTGAATTCAACACGGTGCTGGTACGACCCCTCCTGAACACGCAATCGTTTCGGACGTGCTCCGCCGACATCGACGTGAAGGCAGCGTCGCCCGTTGATGGACGACTCTGGGCGCACACGGTCGCTACGGGTTTCCTGGAAAATCAGGAAATTACCCCGAAGACGCTTGATCAGGTCGACACTATTTTTGCTATGCCGTCCGGCACTTGCTTTCTCGCCTGGATCAACGGGGAGCCCGCTGGCGGAGCAGCGATGTCGATGTGCCAGGGCTTGGCAGTGCTGTATGCGGATAGCACCTTGCCTGAGTTTCGCAACCTGGGCGTCCACACAGCCCTCATTCAGGAACGTTGCGATCGAGCGATTGCCGCTGCTTGTGATCTGGCTGTGGCAGCCACTTTACCCGGGAGCATTTCACAGAGAAACTATGAGCGAGCCGGATTTCGCCCAGTCTACACGAAGGCAATCCTGGTACGAGAGTGGTAGAGGGGGAAAGGAGTGGTTGATTCGCGTTCATGATACTTGTCGTTTGCTTGAACTTGGCGGTCGATCGAACCATTGAAGTTGACCATCTTGACGTCGGGCAAGTCCATCGCTCTGAGTCCATACGGCTCGAAGCGGGTAGCAAAGGCGTCAATGTAGCGAGGGTCCTCAAGACACTGGGTGTGCCTTGTGTGATCACCGGGTTTCTGGGCGGTCCTGCTGGAGAATTCATTGCGCAGGGGCTCGGCAAAGAAGGGATTGCCTGTGCCCCCTGCCTGATCCAGGACGAGAGTCGTAGCTGCTATATCCTCATTGAGAACCGTACATCGCGCCAAACCGTCGTGAATGAATCGGGCCCTCGCATCAGCCCTAAAGAAATGGAATGTCTGGTCGCGCATTTTCTGGGCCTCCTGAGCGAGGCTGAGCTAGTCCTTTTCTCGGGAAGCCTACCACCGGGAGTCCCCGACGAAACCTATGCCCGGCTGATTGCATTGACCCATGACTGGGGAAAACGCGCCCTGATCGATTCTTCAGGAGCTGGCCTGCGCTGCGCCCTCGATGCCGGGCCATTTGTCGTCAAGGTTAATGACATAGAAGGAGCCGCACTGCTGGGTCGCTCCATTCACGACCTAGCTGCCGCGGCTGAAGCCGGAAAGCTTTTGTGCAGCGGCGACAGCTCCCTCGCTATGATCACACTGGGCTCAAAGGGGGCTGTGCTGTCTTCGAAGAAAGAAAGCTACGTTTTCACTGCTCCCGCTATCCCAGCAAAAAACAGCGTGGGTTCGGGCGACGCTGCGTTTGCTGGATTGGCCGCGGGGTTGGTCCGGGGACTTTCCATGCACGAGACAGGCGTGCTGGCAGTGGCTGCTGGCGCCGCCAACGCGCTTCACGGAGGCGGGCATTGTACGCTGGAAGAGATTACCCAACTCCAAGGCCGTGTGGAATTCAGGCCCATTGACTACAAGAAGTAACGCGTGCTTCTCATTGTGCGGGATGATTCGCACCGCGATCTGCGCTTCGGCGATCATTCCTGGCCCACTGGGCATCTCGCGAGACCAACCCAAGCGCCGAAACACCAGCTTCGATCGCCATCCGGGTCTCTTGCAGGTTGCGAATGCAGCAGATTTTGACTCGCTGTTTTCGACTTCGACGCATGCAACGACCGCTGATGCCGGTGCACAGAGCTTACCCAGTGACGAAAAAGATCGCCGGTCTGCTTCTTGTCGCCGTGGTCGGCTGTTGATCGAGGACGAAGGCAACGATCTTGAGAGGAGTTTTAGGTCTAGGGCGACAGCCTTTCAATCAGCCACTGCTGATCCTGGAGCCTGTATCTGAGCCGGTCGTGGAGACGATTAGGGCGTCCCTGCCAGAATTCGATCATCTCCGGCACCAGGCGGAACCCGCCCCAGTCAGGCGGCAAGGGAATCAGCTTGTTCCGATAGTCTTTCTCCAGTTGTTTGAGTCGATCTTCCAAAATCTCGCGCCCGCTGATCACCTGGCTCTGCCGCGACGCCCAGGCTCCGAGTTGGCTGCCAACAGGCCGGCTGCGGAAATAATTCTCCGATTCCTCCCGCGAGACACGGCTGACTTGGCCCGCTGCGCAAACTTGCCTCTCCAGTTCAATCCAGTGAAAAACCAGGGCGGCATACGGATTCTCCGCCAACTCTCTACCTTTCCGGCTTTCGTAGTTTGTATAAAAGACAAAGCCTCGTTCGTCGAAGCTCTTAAGCAAAACAATCCGCGCGGAAGCTTTGCCCTCACGTGTTGCGGTGGCGAGCGTCATTGCGTTGGGTTCGGGAAGCGCAGCATCTAGCGCCTGTTGAAACCATCTCGAAAACTGCTGGAACGGGTTTGGATCGAGGCTGGCCTCACCCAGGCCAGAGGACACGTAATCTTTGCGGAGATCGGATAGAGACACGCGATCACTCCCAGGCCGAAGACAACGACCCGCTCCCCTGCTGCCAGAAAGGCAGCCACACCAAGCTTAACAAGCTAACAGCAATGTTCGTCTTCTTTGGCTTAAGAGTGACGGTCTCGAATTTTTCAGTTAAGGGATCGGTACTGACTTCGAGAGCGGCGATTTCACCCTGGAGTTGCGACTCCAAATGGGTCAATTGCTGCTGCAGAGCCTCCACGGTCTCTCCGACTCGCGCCACGTCTTGAGACTCTTTCATGGCTCGACCGACGCCACGGGCGGCGGTCGTTGCTCTCCCCAGATTAGCGGCACTGAGCGTCTTTCTGCCGAGGAACGCTCCCAACAGAGTCGTGCCGAAAGAGATGGCGGTTTGCAGCTTCTGCTGCTGAGCCTGTTCGGTTTCACGCTCCACAGCCTGCTGGGCGCGGCGGATTCGGTCCTGTAGCTGAGCCAGCTTCGGAGCATACTTCTGACGCAGTTTCTCTACCTGCCGATCCCGTTCTTCTCGTGCCGCCTGCTGCAGACGGATGCGAAATTTACCCTCAGACTCATCGGGACCTGAAACTTGGCGGGCTGTCGGGCTTCTGAGGAGGACCAGTACTTGATTGCGATACAAACTATCGATGAAGGAACGCTTCCAACCCTCGAAGCTCTTCACCTTGGCGGCAGGCGCAGGCAGTGGAGCATAGAGCGCCTCGCCGGACGGTTCCTTCTCAAGGTCCGATTCACCCAGTTCCATAGCTTGCGCTTCTTGCCAGTCAATTGCGAGAGCAGTACTTCTGACGGGAGCGAGAAGAGCGACTGAGCGCTCCGCATTAACCCCGGCCTTCGCATCGGCGAAGTAAACTTTGGCGCAGCCAAGCACCATTGGCTGATAGAACAGCCAGCTCCCGGCAGGCTGGGAGCTCCGCAGCGGAAGGAAAAACTGACTGATCTCCGGAGGCAGCACCGGTCGGGCACTTCCGGAGACTGCCGAAGAGGGTTCGATAGCCGGCGACACCTTCGATGGCAGTGGAGTCCTAGTGGCTGACGCTGAAGTCCCTGTCGCTCCGGTGTCCGTTGCCGCCGCGACCGTTGCTGCGGCTGTTGACTGGAGACTGCTGCCGCTGGCTTTCCTGTCCGACATGAGAACCCTGATCTGGTCACGGGTGAGTGGTCCGCGAAGATAGCAGAGTGCCCAGCGCGTTTCAAAGATCTCGGGAGCATCTTCATGAACGTTATTCATCAAGAAGATTCGCTGGCCAAGTCCAGCTAGGGTTTGCTCCATGGCCCGCCTGTCGAAGCTAGCAGCAGCCGTCGCTGCGGCTCCCTCCAAGCCGTCCAGGACCCGCGCCTTGTCGCGGTCCGTCTGTAGGCGGCCAATGAACCAGGTCCCTGCATTCGAGAGCCCCTTGTAATCCAGATCCACCGGGTTCTGGGTTGCCAAAACAATCCCCACACCGAAGGCCCTAGCCTGTTTCAGAAGGGTAAGTAGCGGCGCCTTTGAAGGCGGATTGGCGACCGGAGGGAAATACCCGAAGATTTCGTCCATGTAGATCAACGCACGCAAGCTGGTGGTCCCTGACTGGGTGCGCATCCATCCCAGCACTTGATTCAACAGCAGGGAGACAAAAAACATGCGTTCGCTATCGCTGAGATGTGCGATAGAAAAAATCGACACTCGCGGTCTTCCTTCTGGTGTACGCAGAAAGGCATCCACGTTGAGCGCCTCGCCTTCCATCCAGGCTTCAAAGCCCGGCGCTGCCAGCATGTTGTTGAGCTGCATCGCCAGTTGGAAGCGCTCCTTGGCAGGGTAGAACGACTCCAGATCCATCACACCGACTCGGTCCAAAGGTGGCGTCTGAATCTGCTGGATCAGCGCAGCCATGTCTAAGTCACGGCCTTGCTGCCAGGCGTGATTGAAAAGGGTTGACAGCAGGATATGGTCGCGGCTCTGAATCGGATCCGCCTGAACGCCCAGGAGTCCAAGCAAACTAGTTGCCGTCGTGCCGATGCGCTCACGCAAAAGTTCGCGATCTTCCACAATCGACGGTTCAGGAGCGGCAAAGGATTTGAGAACAGATATAGGCAGTCCGGCTGAACTTCCCGGCGTGTAGACCACGAAGTCGGCAGCGTTCTTCAACCTTTGAATGCGCTCGCCGCTCTGTTCCCACTCGGCAAGTCCCTTTTTCCAGAGCTCCGCCTGCTGGCAGGCGTAGTCCAGGGAACTGAGTCCCTTGCGGCGCGCATCATCGACGTTGATCCAGGGTTCCAGGTCTTCTCCACGTAGTTGAGGAAACGTTAGTAGCAAATTCGAGAGATCGCCTTTCGGATCGATAATCAAAGCCGGAATGCCGTCAATGGCTGCTTCTTCCAAGAGGGTCAGACCTAACCCAGTTTTCCCGCTCCCGGTCATGCCCACGCAGACGGCGTGGGTCACCAGGTCCTTGGAGTCATAAAGGAGCAAACCCTCTCTGTGCTTTTGGTTCTTCAGATCGTAGGACCTGCCCAAATAGAATGCGCCCAGCTTCTCGTAGTTTTCCATCAGGCTGCTCCGTTGTTTTGCAATGCACCGCGTCTGTGCACTGGGCGAATGGAACGACCGTCCTGGGAACCCGCTGCAAGCGGGCGCTCCCAGGCATACCCCAGGCGGGCTCCCGTAACTGAGGAGCTATCGCTCGCGCAGATATTCTATTGACATCCGGAAGGGATGAAAACTTCTAATTGAAAGCTAAGCTCGGTTTGCTACCATGCGGTATCTGGGCAACTGAGGCTTTGGGACGTTGCGAACCCGCCAGGACCTTGATCCTGGACTCCTCTGCGCCGAAGTTGGTAGCGTGCGGTGTCCCAGACGCAGCCTAGTGAAGGAGGGCGTTTGACCACTCAGGTAAGGGGCACGATCTCCCACTCAGACCTTCCTGGTCCCAAGACGCCTTGTCCTCTCCTCACCTTCATGGCCTTCCGGCGAAGGCCTATCGAGTTTCTCTCACGAGCGGCACAAGAATATGGCGATCTGGTCTACTTCCGTTTTGGTTCTCAGCCGGTCTTCTTCTTGAACCATCCCGATCTTATCAGGGATGTACTCGTTACTTACGACCACTGCTTCAGGAAGGGCCGCGGGTTGGAGCGAGCGAAACGCTTGCTGGGCGAGGGGCTGCTGACTAGCGAAGACGACTTTCACCGCCGGCAGCGGAGGCTGGTGCAGCCCGCATTCCATCGACAGCGCGTGCAGAGCTACGGCGTCGTCATGAGTCAGTACGCCTGGGAACTGCAACAACGTTGGACCGACGGTGCCGTCATGGAGATCGACCAGGAGATGATGCGGTTGACTCTGTCGATTGTGGCCAAAACCCTGTTTGATACAGACGTCTCCGGCGATGCTGGTGAGATCGGACGCGCCTTGACGACTGCCATGCAACTGTGGCGCCGCATGATGTCGCCGTTTGCCGAGTACCTGGAAAAACTTCCCTTACCTGCCAACCGCAAATTCGAGAAGACCCGCCAGCAGCTGGATGCCATTATCTATGGGATGATCGAGAAGCCGGCGCAGAGACGGGCGGGACCACGGCGATCTGCTTTCGATGCTGCTCTCGGCTCAAGACAGCGAAGGAGACGGACGGCCGAATGAACGACCTGCAGCTTCGCGATGAGTTGTTGACTCTTTTTCTGGCCGGCCACGAGACGACTGCGAAGGCGCTAACCTGGACTTGGTATCTGCTGTCCAGTCATCCAGAAGTCGAGGCGAAACTGCACGCAGAGCTCGATACGGCTTTAGCGGGTCGTTTGCCTGAAGTTGATGACCTGCCACGGCTGAATTATGCTGAGAGAGTGCTGGCTGAGTCGATGCGCCTCTACCCTCCAGCATGGATCATCGGGCGCCGTGCTGTGAAAGACTGCGACCTCCCTCGCTGTCGCATTCCGGCCGGTGCCCTGGTGCTGTTGAGCCAATATGTCATGCATCACGACGCCCGATTCTTCCCCGATCCCCTGCGTTTCGATCCTGACCGCTGGACTCCAGAGGCAAAAGCTTCGCGGCCAAAGTTTTCTTACTTTCCGTTTGGCGGCGGTTCACGTCAGTGCATCGGTGAGGCGTTTGCCTGGATGGAAGGAACCCTGCTCTTGGCCACATTGGCGCAACGGTGGCAGATGCGACTGATTCCAGGACATCCGGTCGCGCTGGAGCCGCTGGTGACCCTGCGCCCAAAGTTTGGCATGAAGATGAAGCTGGAGCGGAGGTGACAGGGCATTAGGTATCCCCTGTCAACTGTTCTCTGACTCACACTTCCTCTCATCGGTCCAGTCCAAGCAGAGGCCGGCGGACGCGACCATAGACGAAACGGGCGGGATTGACTGCGGTCACTCCACCACTGTCCACTTCGATGATGCGTCCTGCAATGGGTTCGTAGGCGGCCCGGGGCGCAATGGCTCCTTTTGCGACCAGAATCTTCTGACGTTCGGGATAGACGCCGTTGCTGATGAGCTGATGCAGACTGTTCGGGCTGGAGCGCTCTGTTGTCAGTAGCAGCAGATTCGGCAAGTCGTGAGTGGATCCCCTAACTTCGATCACAGCCGTGAATCCCATATCGTAGTAACGTCCACCACCGTGGCGAATTTCGGTCTCTATGTACTTGCCGTCGTGCAGCGATTTGACCCTGCCGCCGACCTGGACCGGCTCTCCATGCAGCTTGTCTGTCTTTCCTCCTACTCGCATATCGAAAGGGTTCCCGACTCCCGCGCGAAACGCTGCCTGGGCGGCTTCCCGATCAGCGATAGTCATCACCCAGCCCTCGGCCTTTTGCTTCAGCAGCTCGGTCAAGATGAACGTGCTGTCGCCAGCTGATCCCCCGCCGATATTGTCGCCCATGTCCATCAGCACCACAGGGAACTTGCTACTCTCCATTGCCTGCTTCACCGCGTCGGCTGGTTCGGGCAAGCGAAGAAGAATTCGTTCGCGCGTTGCCCACAGCATGTCCGACAGCCTTTGTGCCTCGTCTTGAGCCAAGGCAGGATCATTGTCCGTCACAACAATCACGCTGGGCCCCATAGCCGGAACATCTGCGTACTGGTATCCACCCGAAACACTTGCTGCCAGGACCTTGGGATGCTTCTCCAGACGCCGGCTTTCTTCCACAATCGGCAAGAGCGGGTCGCGCTTGGTGTGCTGGTAAACAATGCTGTATACCATCGGCGGTTTCACTATCGCCTGAACTGGCTTCACCCTGCCCTTCACGATCTCCGCCATGATCCGCGCGGCCTGAAGACCGCGCTCTTTGGTGTCAAGGTGAGGGTTTTCTTTGTAAGTGATCAGGACCGTCGAGCCCTTCACGATTTGCTCGGAAACGTTGGCATGAAAGTCGTGGGTGACGACAATGGGAAAGCTTGGGCCAAACATTTTCCTCAGGCGTTTCACCATTTCAGCATCGCCATGCGGGTAGCTCTCGACAACCATGGCTCCGTGGTTGGCCAGTAGTAGCCCATCCAGCTTGGGAGCCGCCATAAGCTGCTTCAGCAACTCGTCCAGCAACTGCTCGAACGCTTCATCGGTGACCGGGCCTTTGGGGGCAGCGCCAGCGACCAGCGCTGGATACAGCTCCAGGCCATACTGCCGGGCTCCTTCGATGTAGCCACTCACTTCATCGTTGGTTCTGGCCCATTCCCGCAGCGCTTGGTCAATCGAAGTCACTTCGCGCTGGCGAAAGTCTGCGTAGGTCGTCTTCGCGGGATTGAACGAGTTAGATTCGTGGCTGATGCCGCCTATCGCGATCAGCGGACGACGAGATTGGGCACTCAAGACAACTGGACACAACAAAAGTAGAGGCACCCGGAGAAGTCTCATTATCGTCAGTTCCCCAGTTGAAGAATGGTGTTCTCCTCCCTGGCCACGAAGGAGTGAGGAGGAGCCTTTCGCCCAGCTGAGTGGACAGGATAGCACCGTTGTAAGTAGCAGCCCAAGAGCATCCGAAGCAGGGAAGGACTGAAGGTTGTGTCAAAGTACAGAAAGCGAGCGCGAAGTGAGCTCTAGGGGGTGTCTTGCCGACGAACGACACACGCATGTGATAGGATGGTGCTGGATCGGCGGACAACCGATTACGGTGCGCTGAGAGCTACGGCATGGGTTTTGGGCCTCTGGTTTCGGAGATGTTCCCCTCACGATTGAAGTGCGCGTGCTGAGTCAGCAAGTCAAACATCCGCTCACGCATGAACGGAGAATTGCTCACAAAGATTACAATCTGGATCGCGCTGTGTGGGTACGGTTTGGGAGCCGCCTGCTTGCTCAAGGCTCGACGCCGGCCACAGCTCTTGCAAACCGCCCGAGCCGCTTGGACTGCCGGATGTCTTATCTACCTTGCCCACGTGGTTTGCGCCTTCCATTTCTATCATCATTGGAGCCATGCAGCGGCTCTGCACGACACAGCCCGTCAAACGAAGGAAACGGTGGGCGTAGAATTTGGCGAAGGACTGTTCGTCAGTTACGCCTTTACGCTGGGCTGGTTGGGAGATGTGATTTCGTGGTGGCTCAGCGGGCTTCAGAGTTATCTGCATCGCTCTCAATTTCTTCAAATCGTCTGGCAGTGCTTTCTTGCCTTCATCGTCTTCAACGGGACAGTGGTGTTTGCGAGCGGCCCCGTTCGCTGGTTTGGCTTAGCCTTGTTCCTGTGCCTGGGCGCTCTGTACTATTCCTCGACAACACCTCGTTTTTATAACCGCTCTCATTCGACGATGAGCTCCTGACGGAGGAGGCGCCAATGCATTTCGCATTCATAGAACATCAACGTTGGTGGAAAACACTGTCTTTGACTGTATCCCTGGCTCTGCTCTCCTTCGCAATCGCTAGCGGTCGACCGGAGCGGGTTTCTTTGTTTGATGGGAAGACTTTCGAAGGCTGGGAAGGTGACACGACCAAGACCTTCCGACTTGAGCAAGGCGCCGTCGTCGGAGGTACTCTCGCTGCCAAGATTCCTCGAAATGAGTTCCTGTGCACCCAAAGGAGTTACAAGAATTTTGTGCTTCGTCTGAAGTTCAAAGTGCTGGGAGAGGGCGCCAACGCGGGCGTGCAGATTCGCTCGAAGCGCATCCCGAATCATCATGAGGTCATCGGATATCAGGCGGACTTGGGAGATCCGGAATGGTGGGGTTGTCTGTACGATGAGTCACGGCGAAAGGAGGTACTTGCTAAATCCAGCATGAGAGAACTCCAGCGGGTTCTGAAGCGCAACGATTGGAATGACTATCTGATCCGCTGCGAGGGCAAACACGTTCAGCTTTGGATTAACGGCAAGCAGACTGTCGATTATACCGAGCCTGACGACTCCATCGAGCAAAGCGGCATCATCTGCTTGCAGATCCACGGGGGACCGCCCAGCGAGGCGTCGTACAAAGACATCAGCATTGAAGAGTTGCCTTAATCGGCGGGGCTCGCTTGCAGGACGGCCGCAGCAAAACCGATCGGGTCTCCCTGCTCGCGGGAAATCTCTCTTAGCTGCGCAAAATCCTTTCCGGCTTGGCAGAGCTGCTGAACAGAAGGACAAGCGAGTTGTGAGGGATCAACTCCCTTGAGGTGAACAAGGGAAATGGCAATGGCTTCGTCGTAGCGTTCGAGCTTGGCCAGTAGAGTCACTAATGCCTGGGCCGGGGCAGTCCCCACTTCGCTAGGGTCGCTCTGCGAAACCTTGGCTCGAAAGTGAGCAAGCGCGGCCTCGGGTTCGCGTCCAAGCAACGCCCGCAAATAGAAAGCGTAATCCTCAAATCGTTCAAACGGCGGATTCCCGGTCTGCTGAAACATCGGCCCCAAGTGAGTTCCATATTCGGCCAATTGCAGAGCCAGTTCCAACGGTTCCCGACGGCTCACTTCGAGACTGTACTGAATGACTGAGACGACGTGTGAAGTGTCGATGTAGTAGCAATTGTCCTCGAACAACCAGTCGCGCCCAACGAGCAGTTCTGCAAGGTTCGACGTCTCCGGGGCCTGGCCTTCCCTTTGCGAAATGGTGCGCTTCAGGTTGGCGAGCAGGTCGTGGTGCACAGTGCGCAGCAGCAGGCCAATGCAATCCTCCCGACCTTGGCCGGCGGGATACTGAAAGACGCTGCTGATGGCCCGGCAAATTCCGTAGTGATTCAGGATCAACTCGAATCCCTTGCGGGGATGAGCCTGCTCGTGGAAAGCGATCTCAATAATAGCGGCCATGTTCTCATGCTGGTCAATCTTTTCGATCGCTGCGGCAATGGGCGAGGTCTCCCCAATGGCGCGAAAATAAGACCAGGCCCTGGGAATGTCGCCATCCGCCAAAAAAAGTTCACCGGTTTCCCGCGCTGCCTGGACAAAAGCTTCCTCGTAAGTCTTCCGTTGATCGGGCGCCAAGCCATCGAAGAGATCCCTGTGGACAAGCGGAAGCCCAAGCTCGAAGCGTTTCTTCAGCAGCCGCGTTTGGAAGATCCGAGCATAGTCTTTCTCCTCCAGGAATTTCTGGATCAGGTAGTCAAATGTTGCCTCGGGTCCGCGCGACTTCAGCGCCTGCTCAATTTGGTCGAAAGCCGAATTTTCCATGTTTGGTTCCTGAGAATGTGCTGTGGAAAAGAGTTGGGTGGGTTCACCAGTCCCGGCGGCCTTGCGTGAATGGTTCCTTGGCGGATCAATGGTCCGCCACCCCTCCATCTGAAAAGACGTAGTTTGGCCGGTTGACGGGCTTGTAAGGGTGTTCCGCCGCCACTTTCTCGTTGAGTTCCACTCCTAAGCCCGGACGGCTCGGAAGTTCGGCGAATCCGTTCTTCACCTGAGCAGCTCCGCCGTTGAATAGTTCCAAGACCCATGGTGCGAGGTTAGGATTATATTCCTGAATTGTACAGGCCGGTGTCGTAGCATCAACGTGCAACGAGGCTAAAGTGCTGACTTCACTTTGCGGGTTGTGAGGTGCCATCTCAATGCGGTACGCCTCGGCAATCGTCCCGATCTTCTTCATTTCCAGAATGCCTCCCGCGTGGCAGACGTCAGGCTGCACGTAGTTGACTAGGTGGCGCGAACAGAACTCAGTAAAACCGTACTTGGTGAACGACCGCTCTCCCGTGGCCAGCGGGACTTTCGTTTTCTGCCGCAGTAGCTCCAGTTCGCCCAGGTCTTCCAATTGGGTGGCTTCCTCTACAAAGAACGGGCGTAATTCTTCGATCCGCGTGCAAAAGTCAATCGCCATGACGGTTGTCAGTTTTCCATGAGCATCGATGCAAATATCGAAGTCCTCACCTATCGCCTTGCGGACCCCTTCTAACTTCTTGGCGCCCTTACGTACAGCGTAGGCAGGGATTACCAGGTCGTTGTCCACGGTAATGAATCCGGACTTGGCAGCAGTATAGCCTTCAGCTTTCGCTTTCAGGAAACTGTCGATCAACTCTTCCGTCGTAGCGCCGTCCACATCCTTGTAGAGACGAACCCGCCTGCGAGCTGCTCCACCGAGCAGTTTGTAGACGGGTACTCCAAGAGCCTGGCCCAGAATATCCCACAACGCAATCTCAACTGCGCTGATGGCACTGTTGAGAATGGGCCCCCCGCGCCAGCGCGGATAACGGAACATCCCCTGCCACAGCAGCTCGATCTCCGTGGGATCTTTTCCCACAAGGAAACGCTCGTGTTCCATGATGGCTTGGGCAAGAGTGGCTTCCTTGCTGGTAATCGAACCCTCGCCCAAACCAACGAGACCCTGGTTTGTGTAAACTTTGCAGAAAACCCAGTTGACGTTCCCCACGTTAACAGCAAAGGTCTTGAGACTCGCGATCTTCAGGTGGAAAGACTTGGCCTGGGCACTCACTTGCCTGGTAAGCTGAAGCCAAGGACAAAGGGGTTGAGCCACGCTGGCTAAACTCAAGCTCAAAAACCGTCTGCGGTTCATCATAGCGCTCTCCATTTCGATTTCTGCGAGTGTGAATATCCTCGCCGCGCTTCGGCCGTAAAAGCTGAGACTCTTTTGTCATTTGCCTTCCAGGTCACAGGATGGAACCACGCTTTTACGGAGCGCAGACTAGCCACCCGGCGTCCCTCCGTTCATAATGTGGATTCGCGAGCCAGTCTAGTTGACGGGCGTTGATACTGTCAATGCCACCGGAATCTGTTTAGGATTTCTTGGACTTAGCCTTGCAATAGTCAGTTTCAGAATTGTTCCTCCAAATCGAAAACGACTCTCTCGGTTCGAATCTCCACAAAGCCGGGCGCTATGAACCCAACGATTTGGCTCTGCTGGAGACTCACCACGGGTTGGCCCTTAACCTGTTTAGACTCGAGGGTCGAAACGCACGCGCCAGGATGCTTGGACAAGGATAGGTGGGAGGCTCGGCTTTGAAATGAATATGGAAGAGAGTTTCCTGGAGGAAGTGGTGGATGCCTTCGACGCGGCCTTTGATGCTGCCACTGGTGGGGGTTTGCCTGGCTCTGAAATGGCCTCACATGCAATACAACACGGGAAAGACGAGGCTGCCGATTCCTTATTCGCCGAAATTGCGGCGGAACATGCCCAACCAGTCAAAAACTTCATCTTCCGTCTGCAGCGGGGAACCGCCAACAAAGACTGGATTCGCTTCTGCCAGCCAGTGCTTCGCAGTATTCAGAGCGCGGCCCAAACGATGGAGCTTTACGAACCGGCAGCGAAGATCGCCGAATTTGACGAGGTGCTTTGCTGGTCGGAGCGGCAACCGGGACATTGGTTGCTGGCTGTCGCTCGCGATCAACTTCTGGCTGCTTATGAAGCGCTGGTGGTGACTCTTCCTCACGCTTTCCGGTTGAGCGAGGAAAGTCTAGAGCGGGAAGAGTTGATTCTGCAGTCGTTGCTCAAGCAAGTTCCAGGCTTCGGCAAGGTGAGCCTGGAGAAGCTGCACCGAGCTGGTCTTTGGTCCCTGCATGCGCTAATCATGGCTGATAGGAAAGATCTAGCCTCGGCAGCCGGACTACCCTTGCGGGTGGCAGATCGCATCTGTCAAAGAGTTCGGCACTATCGTGAAGAAATTGCGGGCCTGCCCCCTGAATTTGCCACGACCGAGTTGCGTTCCCGCCTCTCCGACGTGGTCAAGGGACTCCATCAGTTGGAGACCAGCCAAGCTTCCTGCCGTTCCACAGCCAAACGCAGCCAGCGAACCTTACGGGAAAGCAATACTCTCCAGATGACACTCCTCCTCGCCGAATTGGGCGAAGTGAAGCGGCTTCGCTCCCTGAAAAAACTACCCATCAAAAAAAGAATGTTGGAATTGGAGAAGTACCTGACTTCCTGACCAGCAGCAACGTGAGCGTTCGGTGCGGCTGTTGGTCCCCTTCTTGCCCGGGAAAGGATTCTGTCGCTAAGTGCAAGGTACTTGGATGCTGGGAGGTCGAAGTCAGGGGCGACAACGCCTCAAAGACTTTGGTTACAGACCCGATCCTGCCGGCGGGGGGCACACCTGTCTGGAGAGCTCCCGAGCAGCGTCGCACGAGAGCGCCTCGAGCAACACTCGAAAGCTTCGAACTGACTCGTTGGACAGTCTCTGGAAATCCTGCTGCACGCCGAAGATTTGATCCCATTCGCGGTCGTCCGAGCTTCGGTGTGTTACCACGTTTCGGATGTTTTTGGCGAAGTAATGACTGGTGATGGAAAGGGCTTTACCCAGGATGTACAGCTTCAGCCGGAAGCGCTGCTTGGCTGAAGCGAGGACGTGGTGCAAGATCCTGTGTAAATGCGCCAGACTCGTGAGCTCACTCAGATGGAAGTCTCCGGGGACAATGGGATTGACAGGAGCAATTGCGCTGACCATGCGTGTGAACTTCGCCATGACCGACAGTAGCGCCAGCAAATTTGGAGTAAACCGCTCAATGACGTCACCACCAATGTTCAAGAAGCGAATTGCCTCATCGAGGTCTCCCAACTGACGGACTTCCATAGCCTCGTCCACGACCATTCCTACGATTGCCGTGTTGCCCTCAATCTCGAGGGTGGCCTTTTGGAAAATTCTCTCACTCGTCGGGTCCAGAAGTTCAATCCATTCAGCCTGAACTTTTTTCTCGTTTCTTTGGGCCAGGATAGCAAAGGCAATCCAGCCGATAATCAGCATGGCAATAGGTATAAGCAGCCTGATCATGAAACAATCTCTTTTCCGAGCATTCTTTCGAGGTTAATGAGTGATGGCCTGTTCGTTGTGACCCTTGAAAGTACTCTTCGTTAGATTCTACCTTGACACAACCACCGGCTCACTGAAGGCAACATCGCTTCCAGACGCGGTTCAAGTCCTGAGAGTTATGAATCGACGCGCCTGTTCCGTCTCTCATTTCGGCCTAATATTCACAATCTTCACACTTTGTTCGAGCGTGTCTGTGAGTCTCCCCCCACGAATCGGCCTTGCCTGCCCCTTCGTTCTATCAACTTGCCTAGACAATTTGTCGGCAAATCAGACAATTTGTCTAGGACTGGTTTTCTCGTCAGGCACATCGAGGTACCTGGATCCCCTCGCGTCTGCCCAGGAAGGAAAAGGCAGTGGCCCCCTGTTGCGAATCAAAGTGCCGCTGTCACGAGTTTGGCATGGTTCCCGATCGATACAGCAGGAGCGTTACTTTTCTTATCTACCTCTCATCCTCATCCTCTTTTCATTTGTGGAAAATGATTCTATTAGTAAAATAAGGAATTTAGATCAAGTTTGCTCGATCGCCTTATGAGAGTTCCCAACTTTTCTTTCCCAATTTTTGCCATTGCCTGGGTGGTTGTTGGCTGGCTCTCTTCGCCGGAGGCCAGCTGGTCTGCTTCAAGTCCTGGTCCGATCGAGTTCAATCGGGACATTCGCCCGATTCTGTCGGACAAATGCTTTACCTGTCACGGTCCAGACAAGGCTAATCGGGTCACCCAGTTACGATTCGATACCGAAGAAGGTGCAAAGCGGGACCTTGGGGAAGGGCGATTGGCCATTGTGCCCGGAAATCCTGACAAGAGCGAAATGTTTCGACGCATCACGTCGGATGACGAGGCACTCCGCATGCCTCCTGCCGCGGCAGGACACCCCAAGCTGCCTGCCCAGGAAATTGACCGAATCCGGCTCTGGATTGAGCAAGGGGCCAAATGGCAACAGCATTGGGCGTTCATTTCACCACTGAATCCTGAACTGCCGGTGGTGAAAAACAGGGCATGGCTCCGCAATCCGATTGACTCTTTTGTTTTGCATCGGCTCGAACGCGAAGGTCTGTCTCCTTCTGCGGAGGCGGACCGGGCTACCTTGATTCGGCGGTTGACGCTTGATCTGACGGGCCTTCCACCCACGCCCTTGGAAGTCGACGTTTTTTTGAAGGATCGGTCTCCCAAGGCCTATGAAAGGGTTGTCGATCGGCTCCTGCAATCACCCAGGTATGGCGAGCGAATGGCGGCGCGCTGGTTGGATGCGGCGCGCTATGCGGACACGAACGGCTACCAGAGCGATGGTGTAAGAACCATGTGGCGCTGGCGGGACTGGGTGATCGACGCGTTTAATCGCAACATGCCGTTTGATCAATTCACAATCGAGCAGCTCGCGGGCGATATGTTGCCAGGTGCCACGCGAGGCCAGAAAATCGCTTCGGGGTTTCATCGCAACCATCGTACCAATGCGGAAGGCGGGATCGTCCCAGAAGAGTTTCGCGTGGAATACGTCGCCGATCGGGTCGAGACCACTTCCACGGTGTGGCTGGGGTTAACGGTTGGCTGTGCCCGCTGCCATGACCACAAGTACGACCCGATCACCCAAAAGGAGTTCTATCAGCTCTTCGCTTATTTTAACAATGTTCAGGAAAAAGGGCTCGTTTACAACTTCGGAAACGAGGAACCCTATATTAAGGCGCCCACGGCAAAACAGGAGGCTGTTCTCAAAGAGCTGGACGCGCAGGTAGAGACCGCCAAGAAGAAGTACCTGGAACTTCAACCTGAGTTCGCCAAAGCGCAAAGGGATTGGGAGAAGTCTCTCACGAAAGCAGAGGTGGAGGACTGGGCAATCAGCGACGGCTTGGTCGTGCACTATCCCCTTGAAGGATTGTTGGCTTCTGGGTGTCACAGTGGAAAGCCGGTGATTGGCGGTACCACAGACTGCAGTTTGCCTTTTGTACCCGGCAGGGTTGGCAAAGGTGCTAGCTTTGACGGCCAGCGTTTCATTGATGCGGGCGATGTGGGAAAGTTCAACTACCAGGACGCCTTTAGCCTCGCCGCGTGGATCTACCCGACCGCCGCCAATGGCGCGATCATGTCACGTATTGAGGATGCCCCACAAGGCCACGGATATGGGTTGTACCTCAAGGACGGCAAGATTCGGCTGCACATTACGATGCGGTGGACGGACATCGGCCTGCGTCTGGAGACTACGAATCCATTGGAACTGAACCGATGGCATCACGTCGTGATGAGCTATGACGGAAAACGCAAGGCCCAAGGAGTTCAGATCTACGTCAACGGCGCGTCACAGAAAATCGACGTGCTTTTCGATGAATTGACCTGGCCGATCGATCCCAAAGATCCATTCCGGATCGGAGCAGGCGAAGGGCCCGAGAACCGGTTTCATGGCGTGATCGACGAAGTCCACGTTTACCGCAGGGCCTTGTCTCCCGAGGAAGCTGCCGTGTTGGCCTTGTTGGAGACGGTCAATGAAATAGCCGCCCTGCCGCCGCAGAGCCGCAGTGCGGCACAAAACAGCAAACTGGCGTTTTGTTTCATGGACCGATTCGCACCCAAGCGATTCAAAGAAGCGCGATGTGAATGGCTCGATGCTCAGAGAGAACGCGACGTTTTTTTTGAGACCATCCCGACAGTCATGGTGATGCAGGAGACTGAGACACCGCGGGAGACTTTTGTGCTCAAGCGCGGTGCCTACGATGCTCCCGGCGAGAAAATCAGTCCCGGTGTTCCCTCAGTGCTTCCGCCGTTGTCGAAGGATTTTCCCAACAATCGCCTGGGACTGGCTCGCTGGCTGGTCGATTCCTCCAATCCGCTGACGTCGCGCGTTACGGTCAATCGGCTCTGGCAAATGTTGTTCGGGACGGGGCTGGTGAAGACAGCCGAAGATTTCGGATCTCAAGGTGAACGGCCCATTCATCCGGAGTTGTTGGACTGGCTGGCGGCCCACTTCGTCGGAAGCGGCTGGGATGTCAAAGGGCTTGTCAAGACAATCGTGATGAGCTCGACTTACCGCCAGTCTTCCCAGGTAAGGCCCGAGCTGCTGGAGAGAGACCCGGAGAATCGGCTGTTCGCGCGCGGACCGCGGCTCCGCCTGCCTGCAGAAGTCATTCGGGACCAGGCGCTGGCGGTCTCCGGTTTGCTGGTGGACCAGATTGGCGGCCCTTCAGTGAAGCCTTACCAACCTCCAGGATTGTGGGAGGAGCTATCGTTTGGAGACACGTATCGCTCTGATACCGGTGAGAAGCTGTACCGCCGGAGTCTCTATACTTACTGGAAACGTACGGTTGCGCCTCCGGCCATGATTGCGTTTGATGCCAGCAACCGCGAAACCTGCACCGTACGTCACACTCGCACTAATACTCCCTTGCAGGCCTTGAACCTCATGAACGACGTCACGTATTTGGAAGCCTCGCGCAAACTGGCGGAGCGGATGCTGAAGGAAGGAGGCTCGCAAGAGCCGGAACGCATTAGCTACGCCTTTCGTCTGGCGGCTGCGCGTCCGCCGAGAGCGCAGGAGACCAGAATCCTTTTGGATTCGCTGCACCGTTTCCGAGATCGCTATAACACGGACTCCAGAGCAGCCCTGAGATTTCTGAGCTACGGTGAGTCGCCCCGAGATGAGAGCCTTGACCCGAGCGAACTGGCGTCCTACACGGGCGTCGCAAGTTTGATTTTGAATCTGGATGAAACCATCACCAAAGAATGAATGATGAATGCCTAAGTCCAATGATGAAGAAAAATTTTACGGTGAAGACCTTCAGATTTCGTCATTCAAGCCCTTCACACTTGGTCATTCGTCAAATTTAGGAAGTGTCCCATGAACCTGAATCCCATTCTGTGGCAGGAGCTTCAAAGTGCCATGACTCGCCGGCATTTTTTTGGCCTGAATGCCGCTGGTATTGGCACTGCAGCGCTGGCCTCTTTGCTTGGCAAGGACCTGCTGGCAGACAGTAGCGCTCCAGCCTCGTCGGCCAAATCCGCTCATGACGCCCTTGCAGGTTTGCCCCACTTTGCGCCAAAAGCCAGGCGGGTTATCTGGCTGTTCCAGTCAGGCGGCCCGTCACAGATGGAGTTGTTCGACTACAAGCCGAAGCTCGAGGAGTTTCGCGGGAGTGACTTACCGGACTCCGTCCGCCAAGGTCAGCGCTTGACGGGAATGACCGCCACTCAGGATCGTTTTCCCGTTGTACCTTCGCTCTTCAAGTTCGCCCAGCAAGGACAGTCGGGAGCCTGGGTGAGTGAGCTGATGCCGCATACGGCAACAATCGTGGACGAGTTGTGCTTCATCAGGTCCATGCATACCGAGGCGATCAACCACGACCCGGCAATTACGTTTTTCCAGACCGGCGCTCAAGTCGCGGGGCGGCCCAGCATTGGCGCTTGGTTGGCCTACGGTTTGGGAAGCGAGAATCAGGACCTGCCAGCTTTTGTGGTGATGATCACCCAAGGTGGCGGCGACCAACCTCTCTACGACCGCCTCTGGGGAAGCGGTTTCCTGCCGACGCAGTATCAGGGAGTAAAGTTTCGCTCGGTCGGAGATCCAGTGCTTTACTTGTCGGATCCCGAGGGATTCGACAAAGGATTGCGCCGCCAATTCCTCGATGCCCTTGGCCAACTGAATCAGCTTAAACTGCAAGAGTTCGGCGATCCTGAGATTGCGACTCGTGTTGCGCAATACGAGATGGCCTTTCGAATGCAGTCCTCCGTGCCCGAACTGGCAAACCTCTCTAAAGAGCCAGAGCACGTTTTCAATCTCTATGGCGAAGACGCCCGCAAGCCCGGGACGTTCGCGGCCAACTGTCTGCTGGCTCGCCGTCTGGCAGAGCGGGGCGTGCGCTTCATCCAGCTTTTCCATCGTGGTTGGGACCAGCATGGCAAACTCCCGCGTGACCTGGCCAAGCAGTGCAGAGCTACCGATCAGGCGTCGGCAGCTTTAGTTCTGGATCTGAAGGCTCGAGGATTGCTGGACGATACGCTCGTGATCTGGGGCGGTGAGTTTGGCCGCACCGTCTATTGCCAGGGGCGTTTGGCGGCCGACGATTATGGACGAGATCATCATCCACGCTGTTTTACAATGTGGATGGCGGGTGGGGGGATCAAGCCGGGTATCACCTATGGAGCGACCGACGATTACTCCTATAACATCACCAAAGACCCCGTGCACGTGCATGACCTGCACGCCACTCTTTTGCACTGCCTGGGCATCGACCACACCCGGCTGACGTTCAAGTACCAGGGCCGTCACTTCCGCCTTACCGACGTGCACGGCAATGTCGTGAGTAAGATCCTTAGGGCTTGATCCGATCGATTTCTCGCGCGTCACCCGCGGCGATCTCTAGCCAACGCTTCCTGTCTTTCTTTCAACCGTTGGCTGACGGCGGAGCGCCAATCCTACCCTCCGATTGTATTCATTCGAACACATTGCGTTGTTTCGGCTGGGGTTAGTTTGCAGGGCTTTCGCGATACTCCGTTTCTTCACGGCAGCACATGCATAGTCCCGGGGCGTGGGTCGTGATGTTGCAGACCTCACAGAAGTAGTGGAAATCGTATAGTCGGCCGTCGCGGAAGAACTGAGACTTCACTAACGCATATAATCGCGAATCGGGCTCTTGTCGCAGAGTTAGTCGAAAGTTTCTGGTCCTCAACCTCTTTTCCACGTGCAAGGCCTCGACGTTCTCGTCTGCCTTGAGTGGGTAGAGTTGCCCGTCGGCAGCCTTGAGACCGTAGATTTCGTTTTTCGCACGACAGGCGACCTCCTTGAGGTCCTTGTCCAGACAGACGAGCGTTCCTTCTACCACCTTGTTGTCGGCGGGAACCAAGGAGCTCTGAGGCTGCGAGGCCGAGCCCTGCAAAACGAACCCCCACAACACGATCAGGAAACAGGTGAGAGTGTAGTTCAAAGAGTTCACCTCAACTTCAGCAGCTGGAGAGTGCTGGCTCGCGAGTTCAGAAGAACCAGCAGCCTGCCACCTTCTATTATATCTGAGCCCCTTGAGATTTCGGCAATAGCGGCCCATCTGATTGGGTGGAAGGCGATGCCACTAATTTGAGCAAATCGGCGCAACGGCAGTTTCTTTGGCGGCATAGGGAACTTTGCGAGAATCCACTTAGGCAAATGGAAAGTCGCACCCTTCAGCGGTTGTCGGTCCGAGCTACATTTCCCCGATCGCTGACGCATTGGCTTTCCTGCTTTCAATTCACAGGCGGAATGTATGTACCTTCGGTTTTCGGCGTCGCATGCGCGTGAGCGGCTCCCTGCTTGGGGTCTCCACTCCAAAGGGTTTCATTTGAACCATTCATTCCGCTGGTTTAAAATGTTTGAGGCTTTTTGGCCAATCGTGACCTCGTGTGTGACTTGCAAGGTATTCTCATGGCTGAGACGATGCTTGCTTTTGACCGTGTTTTGAATCGACTGAGAGGTCGACGGTAAAGCCGATGCTTGAGTGCCAGGTCATAGACGTAAGTCAGCAGGAGTACGAAGAAAGTCTGGCGATTCAGGAAAAGATCGTTCAGCTGAGAAAGAGCGATCAGTTGCCCGACTGTCTTTTGTTTGTCCAGTACCCTCACACGATCACATTAGGCCGATCTGGGAAAACCAACCATCTGCTGGTCTCCAAACAAGAGCTGGCGAAACGAGGCGTAGGATTCTACGCGACGGATCGAGGCGGAGACATCACTTATCATGGGCCCGGCCAGCTCATCGCCTATCCGGTCCTCGATTTGAAATGTTATCGCCGGGATATCGATTGGTATCTGAGACGCCTGGAAAATTGCTTGATCCAGACGCTGGCCAGCTTCGGTATCAACGCTAGTCGGATCGTGGGTGCGACCGGGGTTTGGGTCAGGGATCGAAAAATCGCCGCCATTGGCGTGAGGACCAGTCAGTGGGTGACTTCGCACGGAGTGGCCCTCAACGTCAATCCGGATTTGACTTTCTTTGATCTGATTGTTCCGTGTGGTCTCGCGAACCGAGGGGTCACATCCATGGCTCAGGTTCTGAGAGTCGAAGAAATCGACCTCAGCGACGTTAGGTCTCGCTTTTGTGAAGAGTTTGGGAGGGCTTTTGACGTGAGACTTCGTGCTGAAGAGTTCGAGATCTCTTCCAGCGCAGACGATCTCTTGACAGTCCTGACGGGGTGAAAAAACTCTCCCTTTGGTTGGAGGAGTCGAAGCCGTCAGCGTGAGGGGCGGCGCGGAGAGTCGATTCAAATTCAATTTCTTCCCCTGGGCAAGTTTTTTCAGTAGGCCAGTCTTCGCTATCACTTCTTTGGGTCATCCATCCTTCAAGGAGCGTGAGGCCGATGCGTCTTGACAAGAAAACGCTGCTCGACATGCTCTATTACATGAAGTTGACACGTGAGATCGAGGCCCGCATCGAGCGCAAACTCTACCGCCAGGGCAAGATTGTCGGCGGTGTCTACGTCGGCCGAGGTCAGGAAGCGATTGCGGTTGGCTCCTGCATCCAGCTTGAAAAAGATGACTGCATTTGTCCCTCACATCGTGACATGGGTGCCTTCCTAATTCGTGGCGTGACACCTCGCGAGATTTTCGCCCAGTATATGGCCCGGAGGACGGGCGCCACCCGAGGGAAAGACGCCAATATGCATATGGGCGACATGAGCAGGAATATCGTCGCCTTTGTCAGTATGCTGGCCGATACGATCCCGGTTGCGGCCGGGATCGGGATGACCTATCGGATGAGGAAGCAGAGGAATGTGGTTCTTTGCTATTTCGGCGACGGCGCCACCAGCCGGGGTGATTGGCACGAAGGATTGAACCTGGCTTCCGTCCAGAAGGCCCCGGTTGTTTATATTTGCAACAACAACTACTACGCCTACTCCACTCCCTTGGAAAAGCAAATGGCGGTCAAGGATATTGCTGTCCGAGCTCAAGCCTATGCCATGCCCGGCGTCATAGTAGATGGTAACGACGTCGTGGAAGTCTACAGGGCTACGAAACAAGCGATCGAACTGGCCAGAGAGGGAGGCGGTCCCAGTCTGATCGAGTGCAAAACATTCCGCATGACAGGGCATTCAGCCCACGACGACTTGAAGTATGTTCCCAAGGAGCTTTTTGTCGAGTGGGAGAAGAAGGATCCCATTCTCAGGCTGGAGTCTTCCTTAATTCGCAACCAAACGGTCACCGAAGACGAAGTGAAGAAACTGGCCACGCGCATCACCCAGGAAGTAGACGAAGGCGTGTCTCTGGCCGAAAACGACCCTTTCCCCGATCCCCAGGAAACTTTGGAGGGGGTTTACGCAGATCAAAATGTAGAAGCCCCGCTGGCATTCGCGAACATGTTCTTCTCTGACAAGTAGGAGACAGACTTGTGGCTGTGGTCACTTATTTGGAAGCAATTCGCCAGGGCATTGTGGAAGAGATGGAACGCGACTCGAATGTTTTCGTCTTGGGTGAGGACGTTGGAGCTTACGGTGGCGCCTTTAAAGTGACCGAGGGCCTGTTGGAAAGATTTGGAGAGGAGCGAGTCATCGACACTCCCATCTCTGAATCCGCAATCGTGGGCGCAGCCATTGGAGCTGCGCTCATGGGCATGCGGCCCATCGCTGAGATGCAGTTTGCCGATTTCATCTCCTGCGCGTTCGATCAAATTACCAACTTTGCCGCCAAGTGCCGCTACCGCTGGGGAGCCGGCGTTCCCCTGGTGATTCGCGGTCCGTCCGGGGGTGGTGTTCATGGAGGTCCGTTCCATTCCCAGAATCCGGAGATGCATTACGTCCACACGCCCGGCTTAAAAGTGGTGGCGCCTTCAACGGCTTACGACGCCAAGGGATTGATCAAAGCGGCCATTCGAGACGAGGACCCGGTCGTTTACTTCGAGCACAAGTTTCTCTATCGTCGAATCAAGGAGGAGCTCCCGGATGGCGACTTGATCGTTCCCATTGGCAAGGCGGATGTCAAACGCGAAGGGTCCGACCTTTCTGTGCTGACCTACGGAGCCATGGTTCACCTGGCACTGGAGGCAGCCGTCGCCTTGGCGAAAGACGGCATTGAACTGGAGGTGGTGGACCTGCGCACCTTGCTGCCTCTTGACAAGGAGAGCGTTCTCGAATCGGTCAAGAAGACCAGCAAGGTGATTCTGCTACATGAAGACACACGGACTGGCGGGATCGCTGGGGAACTTGCAGCTATCATTGCCGAGGAAGCCTTTGAGTATCTGGACGGTCCTATCATGCGCATTACCGCGCCTGACACGCCGGTGCCCTACAGCCCTCCACTGGAGGAATTTTTCCTCCCAAAGACCACCGACATCATTCGGGTCGCAAGGCAGCTGGCAGCGTACTGAACGGTGAGAATGGTAGGCGGGCTGTCCTTAACCCGCCGCATCCCGTGGAACCCACGGCGTGGTGAGAACCCGCGCCCTACCGCAAACATTCCTAAGGGAGAATGGAATGCCGTCTAACGTGATCATGCCGCAAATGGGCGAAAGTATCTTCGAAGGCACCATTACGAAGTGGCTGAAAAAAGTCGGCGAACCCGTAAAGAGGGACGAACCCTTGTTCGAGATTTCGACGGACAAAGTGGATTCTGAAATTCCAGCCCCTGCCTCCGGCGTCCTCTCGGAGATCCGTGTCAAGGAAGGGGAGACAGTGCAGATTAATACCGTTGTAGCTGTCATCGCTGAAGAGGGAGCCACGACAAAAGCCCCTGAGCCAGTCGCGGAGCCAAGGCCCGAAACGGTCGCCGAGCCGATGGGTCGAGAGTCTGCGGAGTCGACCAGAGCTGAGACAGAGCGCTCAATCAAGTCTTCTCCCCTGGTCAGACGTATCGCCAGAGAAGAGCAAGTGGACCTGAATCAGTTGGAAGGAACTGGATTTGGAGGGCGAATCACAAAGAAAGACATTTTGTCGCATCTCTCGGGTCGGCAACCGACTACCCAGCCCGCGCCTTCATCGGTGGTGCAGCCTGTTGGAAAGGAAATGCCCAAAGTCCGGTCCAGCTTGACCGATCACAGCGAGGTCGTCCCCATGTCGGCCATGCGCAAGAGTATCGCCGAACACATGGTGGCGAGTCGTCGGACGTCAGCCCATGTGAGCACAGTTTTTGAAGTGGACATGACGCGCATCGTCAGCATCAAGAACCAGCATGCTGACGAGTTCCTGGAACGCGAGGGCAGCAAATTGTCTTACATGCCCTTCTTCATCAAGACTGCGGCCGGAGCGCTGAAGGAGTTCCCGGTCGTGAATGCCTCCATCGTTGACACGAACATCCTTTACAAGAAGGATGTCAACATCGGTGTTGCCGTGGCGCTGGACTGGGGACTGATTGTTCCGGTTATCAAGAATGCAGACGAGAAGAGCTTTCTCGGCATTGCCAAAGCGGCCTCCAGTCTGGCCGAGCGGGCTCGCCAGAAGAAATTGACGCCGGATGATGTACAGGGGGGGACGTTCACGATCACCAATCCGGGAGTGTTTGGCAGTCTCCTTGGAACTCCGATTATCAATCAACCGCAAGTGGCCATCTTGTGCATCGGGGCCATCACCAAACGACCGGTGGTGATCAACGATGGTATCGCCATCCGCTCCATGGCTTACCTCAGCCTGACCTTCGACCATCGGCTGATCGACGGCGCAGTGGCCGACCAGTTCATGTCCAGTATCAAGACGAAGCTGGAGGACTGGGAGGAACCGCTGTTCTGATTTCAGGCTTCAGCGAATTCGCTCTCTCTTATTAGTTCGTTTGCAGTCGATTGTTGGAAAGGGTTACGATACGTTGTATGAACCGGAAGATGGTGAACACGACGGAAAGCATTGCGGACATGATTCACGAGGTCCTGGTGAATTTGGGCGAGGATCCGGCCCGCGAGGGACTCAAGCAAACGCCGCAGCGGGTCGAAGGCAGCCTGAGGTATCTGACCAAAGGGTATCACTTGAGCATCGACAAGATCATCAACGGAGCAGTTTTCGAAGCTGAATACGACGAGATGGTCATTGTCAAAGACATTGAAGTCTATAGCCTCTGCGAGCATCATATGCTCCCGTTCTATGGAAAATGTCACGTTGCCTATCTGCCTCAGAGCAAGATTATCGGGCTGAGCAAGATGCCTCGCATTGTGGACGTCTTTGCACGCCGCCTGCAGGTTCAGGAGCGGCTGACGACGCAGGTCGCTTACGCCATTGAGAAGTACCTCGATCCCAAAGGAGTTGGGGTAGTTATTGAAGCCTATCACCTTTGCATGATGATGCGTGGGGTACAGAAGCAAAACAGCAGTACGATTACCAGTTGCATGTTGGGCCGATTCAAGAGCGACAGCAAAACACGGAACGAGTTTCTTGATTTCATCAAGTGAAAGGTCGACTCATTCCACCGAGCAAGAGCATTTCGGAGACTTTGACTGCCACGATGCAAAAGGCTGCCAAGAAATCTTCCTCTTCACAGTCCCACGCGCGAGCGGCACCCGCTTCGAAAAGGAGCAAGCTTTCCAAAGCCGATGAACTGAACGCTTTGCGCGAGCAGGAAGAGTTGCGCCTAAGGACGGCAGCCGAATTCGACAGTTACGGGAAGCCAGTGGCCAAAGAAAGACGTGCCGCGGCCGCGTCCGGTGTTTGGGAGTTGGTCCAGGAGATCTTGCTCGTACAGGATAGTTTCGATCGGGCCTTCCAATCTGAGGCGCTGAGGAGTGATCTTCAGGCCTACCAGGCAGTCCGGTCCATTCAAAGGCAAGTCCATCAACTTCTGGAAAAGCAGGGTATCATGAGTTTCGAGAGTATTGGGCAAGCGTTTAACCCAACGCTCCATGAAGCAGTAGACGCTGAACCCAACCACAAATTTCCCGACGGTGCCGTCTTCAGGGAAGTGCGAAAGGGCTATGTCTGGGGCGAGAAGGTGCTGCGTCCAGCCAGAGTCATTGTAGCCAAAAACCAGTCCCCTGGAAGGTCCCTTGAGAGAATTGCCCCCAAGTAGTCCTGTGCGACACCACTCTTACCCGCGGCACGACTTGTTCGAAGTGGTGATGCCTCAATGTCCTATTCACACTGCAAAACGGGACACTCCCGCGCATTAACGCGGAATGTGGATTGCGGATTGCCATGCAGAGGTTCGATTGACGACTTGGGAGAAGCGATTGACGACTTGACCGAGCCGAGCCTCAGATCTAATCGCAAGACTTGAGCTTCACGCTTCGATCCGACTCAAAGTCCCGCAATTCACAATTCCGCATCCGAATTCCGCAATCACCTAAGTTCTTCCATGATTTCCTCCAGGACGTTTGGAGAGGGGCGGAGTTGCTCTTGCCGAAGTGCTGCGAGCGGCTCGTCGACGAGGTTCAGCAGCTGGATAAAGTCGGCGGTTCGCGGCTCGATGAAGAAGATTCCGGTGAGGATTTCTTCTTTCTCCCGCGCTTGGCGCAATCGCACGAGGGCCGCGAGGCGGCTAGTCGGGTCGTAATCGCTTTCGAGTTTCTTAAGCCTTACTTCAGATCCGTCGTGGAGTCGCACCGCGACCGTCGTTCCGGGATCATACTCTACTTCGATGTTCTCATAGTGTGGAATGTAGCTGACGTCAGTGAGCGCCTCCTCGTGATCTTTGACGTAGCCGTAGCTCTTGGTAGAGCCTTCGTGGTCGTTGAAAGTGACGCAAGGAGAGATGATGTCGATCAAGGCCGTACCACGATGAGAGATGGCAGCTTTGAGAATTTCAAGGAGCTGCCTTTTGTCCCCGGAAAACGATCGAGCCACAAACGTCGCCCCCAGTTCCACAGCCAGAAGACAACTGTCGATCGCCGACAAGACATTCGTGACCCCACTCTTGGACTTCGAACCCGCATCCGCGGTCGCCGAAAACTGTCCCTTGGTCAAGCCATAGACGCCGTTGTCCTCGATGATGTACATCATCGGGACATTGCGCCTCAGTAGATGGACAAATTGGCCGATACCGATTGAAGCGGTGTCGCCGTCACCGCTCACGCCCAGCGCCAGCAAGTTCTGATTGGCCAGCAAAGCTCCTGTAGCAATCGAGGGCATGCGCCCATGAACTGCGTTGAACGTAAATGATTGCCCGAGAAAATAGGCTGGAGACTTGCTTGAGCAGCCGATCCCTGAGAGCTTGATCACGCGATGCGGCGGAATCCCCAGCTCGAAAAAAGCATCGATGATCCGTTCTGAGATGGCATTATGACCGCAACCTGCACAAAGTGTGGTCTTGCTGCCTCGATAGACCGAAAGATCCAGCCCGACACGATTGGTTCTACCGCTCACCTGTTCACCCCTTCACCTATGCCTTCCTGTTCCATCACCTGCTTCACAATCGTGCGTGCGGTAATGGGCAAGCCATCGTAATGCCGCACGCTTCGCAGCTTCACGACTTCGCGAGGGTCAATCTCCAGCCGGATCAAGTCGCGTACCTGGCCGTCACGGTTTTGCTCAACGACGTATACGCGGTTGTGCGCCCGCACGAACTTTTCGACCTCGTCGGAAAACGGAAACGCCCGCAACCGCAGATAGCTGGTCTCCAGCGAATGCCGGCTGAACAGCCGGTCGCGTGCCTCTACGAGCGCCCAGTGACTGCTGCCGAAAGCGACCAGTCCCACCTCGGCCTTCGGGTTGAAATCGACAACCGGGCCAGGAACGCGTCTGCGAGCAGTTTCATACTTCCGCGCCAGCCGGTCCATGTTTCGAGTGTACTCATCAGGCCGTTCGGTGTACTGCGCCTTTTCGTTATGGCCGCTCCCGCGCGTGAAATATGCCGCCAACGGATGACGGTTTCCTGGGAGCGTGCGATACGGGATGCCGTCGCCATCGACGTCCCGGTATCGGGCAAACTCATTGAGTTGGTTCAGTTCTTCCTCGGTAAGGACCTTGCCTCGACGCAGAGAGCCTTGCGGATAAGCAAAGGGGGTTGCCATCCAGTTGTTCATCCCCAGATCCAGATCACTCATGACAAACACAGGTGTCTGAAACTCCTCAGCCAAGTCGAAAGCTTCCATCGAAAGCCAGAAACACTCTTCCACGGAAGCGGGAAAGAGGAGCAGGTGTCGCGTGTCGCCATGCGAAAGGAAGGCCGCAGAAAATATGTCGGACTGCGCTGTGCGCGTCGGTAAACCGGTCGACGGGCCGACGCGCTGGATGTCAAAGATGACCACAGGAACCTCGGCATAGTAAGCCAGCCCGGCAAACTCCGCCATCAGTGAGATCCCTGGTCCCGACGTCGAGGTCATGGCGCGCGCTCCGGCCCAACCCGCTCCGATAGCCACGCCCAGCGCGGCCAGTTCGTCTTCGGCCTGAACGATAGCGAACGTTGCCTTTCCGGTCTGGGGATCGACGCGATAGCGCTGCAAATACTCCGTTAGACTTTCGCATAGCGACGAAGACGGGGTAATCGGATACCAAGTGACCACGCTGACACCAGCGAACATACATCCCAGCGCTGCCGCTGTGTTCCCGTCGATAATGATCTTGCCGCGCGTCGCATCCATGCATTGGACACGAAATGGGTCGCTTTTCGCCAGATGCTCGGCTGCATACTCGTAGCCGGCTTGGGCAGCCTTCAAATTAAGGTCTGCGGCTTTTGGCTTCCTCTTGAACTGCTTCCGGAGCGATCTCTCAACCTCGGCCATCTCAATTCCCAGCAAGCGGGCCAGGACACCATCGTAAATCATGTTTTTAACGAGCCGCCGAAGCTTGGCATCGGGACAAACAGGCGCCACCAGTCGGTCAAACGGAACAGGATAGAAATACAAGTCTTGCCGAATCGATCTCAGGTTGAGCGGTTCGTCGTAAACCACCATCGAGTTTGGAGCCAGTATTGCCACGTCCTCACCTGCCGATTCCGGATTCATCGCGACGAGAATGTCGACGTTTTCCCGTCGGGCCACATACGCGTCTTTGCTGACTCGAATCGTGAACCAGGTCGGCAGCCCGGCTATGTTGGACGGGAAAAGATTCTTGCCCGAAACCGGAATGCCCATCTGAAACAAGGAACGCATCAACACCGTATTCGCCGTCTGACTGCCCGAACCATTGACTGTAGCGATCTGGATATTGAAGTCGTTGCAGATGGGTCTAAGGGTTGCGGGGGGTTGTGCATCAATCAAAGCAGACTCGATGGCCGACATCCAGCAGCTCCTCAATCGCGCCTTCTTGAAAATCTGAAGCGCGCAAGTCACCTAATTGAAGTATAACAGATGATTCATAGCCTTCAGGCGCTTGCTGGAATGGGGTTTCTGCGACGTGGTTTCGGCTCGCGGACTGCCGAGGCCAACCTGCCTTCACTTGCCGGGGGGCAAAGCACAGAAAACAGTCAAAATCTGCGCCCTCTCCTTCCGCGTTCGTCCCGCTGGAAGCTGGCGGCTGAATCGACGACGCTTTCGGAGGCGCTAGGAAGCCAGTCGCCAACTGAGCGCAGATCTCGTCGGTATGGGGTCGTTCGCCACGCGCAGTCGGCGGGCGACCCGGCCTGCCTTGAATGGGAGACAAGCGAAAAGGTCGGCCATGCACAGAAATCAACTACTCCGCCCCTTCGCGAAGATCTTCCTGTCGTTTGCCGTCCTTCAACGGAGTTGTAGGACGTCTTCGTCTTTCCTCAATATAACCCCGTTGAATCAAGATTGAGACGATGCTACTGACACTCATGTTGAGCACATCGGCAATATTGCCAATCGATCGGCGCTCGTTGACAAACAGATTGCAGACCATCAAGTTTCTTTTCTGGGCGGTTTCCAACTGGCCGAACTCGGCAGGCAACTTGAACGGCTTGTTGGTGACCTGGAGTTCGTAGCGTTCATCAAGATTGCTCAACATGGCTCTGACCTTCTTGAGCAGCTTCGGGATGAACGTTGCTTTCGAAGTCTCCGAAACAGGTCGTGGAGGCCCACCTGGTGCTTCATTTCCAAGCCCAAGCTTCTCGAAGAGCTTCCCTAGTTCGCGGCGTTTCATGTCGGTGGATAACACCTCCAGAAACATGGACGGGGTGACATCCGGGCATACGGCTCGGTGCCAACCAATTCTAATCGATTCCTTGCTATGTGATCGGATTCGATTCAAGAAATCTTGAGCCCAAACCGAGAGCGGTCGATGCGAGGACAGGAATCCCAGACAGCCCTTCATGATCGCGAGGAAGTTCTTGGCTGGGTTTGCGATGAGGCTGAGGTACTCTAGCAGGTTCTCGTCGACCAGCAGGAGATGGAGCTACCGCCCGCCCATGATGCCCTTTAGTTGGGTATAGGCGAGACGGTAGTCGAGCTGGGCCTGGAACATGTCGGCCTCGGCCTTCGCCCATGCTGACTGAGCTTCCAGCTTGGCGGATTGATAACTCGCCGGACGCATCCTTCGCCGGAGCCAGATCGTATCGTTCTTACCCGAAGGGAAACGGCGCATCCAAGACGATGGTCACGCGAACCCACGGCGTGCCCTCGGTGAACGGGTGGTCGCCCTGGCAACCGTACCAGCCGGCGTAGTTGAGCGGGATTTGCGCCCGTGTGCTTCCCACGCAACCGAGGATCAACCACACCAAAACACATCCATTACCGAGTCGCGACTGGATTGCTGCGCCTGTTCTCACTTCTGGTACGGGTAGATCACCTTCCAGCTCTGCTTCATATCCATCACGACCCAGCCTCGTGCTGTGGCCTCGTCAAGCGCTTTGTCCAGCCGCCCGATATGCGAATTGCGGTCGTAGGCCCATTCGCGCTCGGCATCGGTGTGATGAACGATGAGTGCGAAGCGCGCCCCGCTACCGGCGGTCGTCCATTGGAGCATTTGCAGGTCGCCGTCCGAGTTGCCGAACGCGGCGATTGGCCGGCGTCCGATATGGCTCTGGATGCCCACCGGCTTACCTTCTTTGTCGTCGATCAGATCGACGGCCGGCAGCTTCATGAGCACCGGTTTGCCGTCGCGCATTTCGAGCTTCAGCTTGCCGCTACTGCCGACGACCTGCTCCGGCGGAATACCGTAAACCCTTTCCGTCCATGGGCGCATGAACTCGATGCCGCCGCCGGAAACGATGAACGTCTTGAAACCGTTGGCCCGCAGGTAGGCGAGCAGTTCAAGCATCGGCTGATAAACCATTTCCGTGTACGGCCGCCCTGTCTTGGGGTGCTTTGCCGTGGCGATCCAGTCCTGTACGGTCCGCCTAAACTCCTCGGTGGTCATCCCCGTGTGAGTTGCGGCCATCATTTCCAATCGCGCCTTTTTCACCCGCAGCGGCGACTGCTTTCATGTCGCCCTTCAAGCAACGAAGCGAACGGCTCCTTGGTTTTCCATTCGGGATGTTGCGGGGCGAGCGCCTTCACCCGATCGAGGGTGAAGAAGACTTGGAAATACATTGGCTGCTCGGCCCAGAGAGTGCCGTCGTTGTCGAACGTAGCAATGCGCTCGGGCACGGCCACAAAATCCGGCGAACCTTCTTTGGTGACTTTCTCGACGAAGGAGATGATGGCCTTCTTCGGCGCGGTGTCGTTCCACGAAGGGAGCGGATCGGCCTGTGCGCAGAGGGCAGCGGCGCTGGCGAGGCCGATCACGACGCTGAGTACTGTAACGCTCAGGTAACGTGTTCCTTTCCTCATCAGATTTATCCTCCTGTCTGGAATATCCGGACCAACGCTTGCCAGGGCCCCCCGTTCACAAGCGCTTGCAGTTTGACCATTTCCGAGAACACGCGAAAAGGGCAGCACGTACCAACTCACAAACTTCAGCGGCATCCCCCTTGCCAAGTGGGGCAAAATCTTTCTCCACCTTGCGAAGCGCATAAGGGGGAGATGAAGAGGGGGTGCTTGCGACCGGGCTTTGGGCGCCGAAGTCGGTAAGAAGGAACGCCTGGACCGCGTACTGGATCTGTGCCTGCCTCATCATCTGACCCGTTCCCTCTCCCGAATCGGCGACACTTCGCGATCCCGACCGCGCCTCACGCCCGCCTGGAGTCCCGACCTGCCGGGGTGTTCCCGCTTCGCCAGAGCCGTGCGATTCGGTTGACAGGGCCGCGCAGAAGCAGGTATGGCACAAAGGCAAGGATGAGTGCCACCAGCAGCGCCTCTCCGGGGTAAACCCAACGGAAGACCTTGAACTGGTAGACGGCGTCCATGAGAACGGCAAAGCCAAGAACTCTGGCCACCGCCTTGAAGCCTTCGCCCAGCAGATACCGCCGGTGACTTGGGTCGGTGAAGACCGAGAAGAAGTACGGGGGTCGGCCCTCCCGTACGTCCTTCAGCCCATCGCGGACCGCGAAGAGGATGGCCATTGCGGGTTGTAGAACGAGCCGGAATGACATCGGCGCTGTGACCCGCCCCACCCAGGTCGTTCCATATTCGAGTGAACATCTCGTCCATTGCCTGTACCCTCCTCCTTGATCCGATTGCTGCGGCGACGATAAGTCCCGCCATCGCCGCCAAGCCCGCGGCGGCCGGCCGAGCAGCAGCCATTGGCAGGTCTTTCGCCGGCGCCAGCGAGCGGATGCGCTCAACCCCGTTCCTCGCCGATAGTAACCCGGATAGTCTCTCCAGCATTGACACTTCAAATAATCATGATAATTTGAAGTATATGTTCACGCGCTCACTGCAGCCTCCCAAAGCCTGGTACAGAGACATTCTTCCTTTGGGGACCCCGGCAGACAGGCAAGACCACGCTGTTGGCTGCGGCTTATCCGGATGCCCTGTGGATAGATCTGCTCAAGGCTGAGGAATTTCGGCGATATCTTCAGAACCCGGAATTGCTTCGGGCCGAGTTCGCAGCCCGCGAGTCCGTACGCCAGGTCGTTATCGATGAAGTGCAGAAGGTTCCCCAACTGCTCGATGAAGCCCACTGGCTGCACGAGAATCGAGGCGTTCACTTCGCCCTCTGTGGATCGAGCGCCCGCAAGGTGAAGCGCGGCGCTGCCAATCTGCTTGGTGGGCGAGCGGTGCGTTATGAGCTCCATGGCTTGACTGCCAGTGAAATCGGCCGAGACTTCGATATGAATCGGATTCTCAACCACGGGTATTTGCCGAGAATGTACTTGTCGAATAGCCCGCGGCGGCTGTTGAACGCGTACGTCGCCGACTATTTGAAAGAAGAAGTGGCGGCGGAAGGATTCGTTCGCAACCTTCCGGTTTTCTCCGAATTTCTCAACGTCGCGTCGCTCTCCGATACGGAGCTGGTGAATTTCTCGACCATCGCGCGCGACTGCGGAGTCTCCAGTCACACCATCAAAGGCCATTTTCAGATCCTTGAAGACACCCTCCTCGGACGTTGGCTCCCGGCTTACACGAAGCGTCCGAAGCGGCGGGTCATCGCCGCTCCCAAGTTTTTCTTTGCCGATGTGGGCATCGTGAACCATCTGGGCAAACGCGGTGAGCTGCAACCGGGTTCGGAGCTCTATGGCAAAGCTTTCGAGAACTGGGTATTTCACGAGTTGAGCGCCCACAACGCCTACAGCGAAGCTTTCGCCAGCCTCAGCTACTGGCGCCTGGCCAGTGGCATCGAGGTAGACTTCGTGGTCAATGACATGCAGGTTGCTATCGAGGCAAAGGCCAGTCTCAAAGTCAGTGCCGATCATCTCCGCGGTCTTCGTGCTCTTGTGCAGGATTACGCCAGAGTCAAGCAGCGAATCATTGTTTGCCTTGAACCCAAGAGTCGCCTCACCGACGACGGCATCCTGGTTCTTCCCCCAAACGAATTTTGCCGGCGCTTGAAGGCTGGCGACCTGTTCTGAATGGGTCGTCGACGGCGAAGAGCGTCGAGGCTTTCTGTCCCTCGTCCCTCGACACTTAACTGCCGGGTCTCCACGCTGGAACCTACCTCGGGCTTTCCCGGCCACAGGTCCCCTGGTAGTACGCATCCGCGTCGCACGTTTTGCCGCTTGGCAGGGTGCAGGTGCCTTGCTCGTCGGCGGCGCCGCTCCGTGCGACCACCGTGTAACGTCCGCCCGTGATGGCGCAGTAGCGCGCAGCGGGCGTCGCGTATCCCGTCACGCGGATGCCGCCAGGCGGGCACTCGCCGCGGAAGAGCGCCCACTCCTCGCATTGCCGGTTGTCAGGAAAGATGCACACGCCATACTGACCGCCGCCTGGGCTGCGCTCGGTCGTGTGCGTCCCGCCTTTCTCTACGCAGTGCTGGGAAGCCGGGTTTGCGCGCTGTGCGGCCGGCCCCGACCCGGACGCTGCCTGTTCCACCGGGCCCGATGGCCGGGTGCAGCCGACGAGGCACGCGATAGAGACAAATGCCACGCAATGGGCCATGCATGAAAGAAAGAGAATCACGGCATTCATCTCCACTTCAAAGCACAGGGGGGCAGGAATCAGCGTCAATGAGCTGATCTCAGGACCGGTCAAGACCGCTAGGACCTACACATCGCTCAGGATGGCTCACCTCACTTTCTCGATGTCCGGCAGCTTCCAACTCTTGTCGAAATAACCCTCGGTCGGAGCTAGAGGCAGAAATAGATGAACCAGCCCTGGCCGGGTAGCTCTCCAACCGCCTTGGCCCTCAGCTCACGGGCTTTGCTTCGGGGAATTTCCACGTGCCGTCGAGAATTTCCCTGCGCGGGCGATAGAGGCGATCATGGTCGTGTTGACAGGGCTGATCGTGCCGGTTCCTCCCAGCAGGGGCCCGCCAAAGCGCGTTTCGGTCCTGATCTCGGCTGACCAAAACTGCCAGCCCGCCAGTTTTCCGAAATCGAATTTGAACCCAGTGGCGAATTTACCGTTGTACTCGCTGCCAGTTTCAATCCCACCAGAAGCCACGCCTTGATAAAATTGTGTGAGCTCAAACTCCAGCTCAACGCCTTTGTCCTTCCACCGCTTTCGGGTCCCGCCCCATTCGCCCGTCATCTCTTCCTGCGTCCAGAAATCAGGTTCGGGTTTCGGAGTAGTTGACTCGGCGGCGACCTTGGGCGCATCTTCGCCACCACTCTTTGCCTTGTCAGGGGCCTGTTCGCGTGCTGCAGGCTTCGGGGACTGTGTTGGATCCTGGCTACAGACTTCAGACTCGAGGATGAACAGAACTGTGAGAAGAACTGTCGCCAGCACGCCTGCTTTCACCTTGATGTTCATTTCACTCTCTCCTCGGCTTCGACCTGCATCTCTCCAAAGCTCTTTTTTCTCCGACAGGCCAACCTGGCGGCGAGCAGCGTCGCAGCGATCAGAGTTGCTTTCGTTCGTATGCCGTTGTCTCCTTGAGTCGTCATCGCTTTGGCGGCGTGTACGGATCCGGCGAGCCCGGTGCGATCGGCGGATGCTTCTTCAGGCTTTGCTCGAACTCCACGACGACCTTCATGATTGGGCCCACATTCCACGCATTTCGGAGTGCGGTCTCGGGATATTCCTCCTTCAAGAGAGAAATATTTGGTTCTTGTCGGTGTCAAGAGGATCGAGCTTATTGGGAATGACAAAATAGAGTGACAACGTTCTTCGTTCCCCGAAAAACATGATCGATTTCGGGTCCCCTTTCCCCAAGGCTGAGAAAGGCGGAGAGGGCGTCAGGGGTGAGGGGCGAAACACCGTCGGATGTTTACTCAAATGCTGCGGAATCCTCATCCACAGTTGGATTTCAGGAATTGGTTCAACGAGCCAGTTTCAGAGACTGTGGCGGGATGAGGCAAACCAAGCAGAAGGGCACGTCAGTATTCGGCGTGAAGAGCCAGTGCTGCGCTTCACCCGGCGGCGCCGACGCGCCTCGCCCGGACTTATTTCACACCTCCACCGACCGCCTTTGCCATCGCCGCTTCTTGTTGTCGTGCCTTATCCAGTGCCTCGTCGATGCTGAAGCTGGACGGCTTCTGACGTGGCGGGAACTCCTTGAACGTCTTGAGGAACTGCGCGACCAGCCCTTGCGCCGGGACGAGCAGGAACATGCGGTCGGCCGACCACTTCTGGTAGAACATGGTCGCGTCTTCGGTGGCCCGCTCGAAGGGATCGCTCCTCAGATTGTAGAGCTACGGGAAGCGCAGCGGGACGAACGGCTCCTGCCAGACGGCAAACCCGTGAGCCCGCTGCTCCATGAAGTGGAGCTTCCAGTTCTCATAACGCAACGCCAGCAGGTCGCCGTCGTCGCTCCAGTAGAAGAACGCCTTTCGCGGGTTCTGCTTCACCTCTCCCTTGAGGAAGGGCAGCAGGTTGTAGCCGTCGATGTAAACCTTAAAGGTCTTGCTGCCGGCCTTGTGGCCCTTCTTGAGCTTTTCCACGATGTCGGGCTCACCGCCCGCCGCAACCAGTGTCGGTAGCATGTCGGTGTGGGAAAAGATCTCATTGGAAACGATTCCGGGTTTAATGACTCCGGGCCAGCGGATCGCGCACGGCACGCGCCAGCCGCCCTCCCAGTTGGTGTCCTTCTCGCCGCGGAACGGCGTCCAACCCCCATCGGGCCAGCTCAAGCACTCGGCGCCGTTATCCGTGGAATACATCACGATGGTGTTGTCGGCGATGCCCAGCTCATCAACCTTGTCGAGCAGCTTGCCGACGTGCCCGTCATGCTCCACCATGCCGTCAGGATAGACGCCCAGGCCGGTCTTGCCCACCGATTTCTTCTTCAGGTGGGTGAAGACGTGCATGCGGGTCGAGTTCCACCAGCAGAAGAATGGCTTGTCGTCCTTGACCGCTTTCTCGATGAACTTCAGGCTCGCGTCGAGAAACTCCTCATCTACCGTCTCCATGCGCTTGATGGTCAATGGGCCGGTGTTCTCGATCTTCTGCGTGCCGTCCGGCTTGGCCCAACAATGCAGGACACCGCGCGGACCGAATTTCTTCTTGAACTCGGGGTCCGTCGGATAGTCCGGGCACTCTGGCTCCTGCTCTGCGTTCAGGTGGTAGAGGTTACCGAAAAACTCATCGAAGCCGTGAACCGTCGGAAGAAACTCGTCTCGATCACCGAGATGGTTCTTGCCGAACTGGCCGGTGACGTAGCCCAGCGGCTTCAGCAAGTCGGCGATGGTTGGGTCTTCCGGCCGCAGGCCCAGGTCCGAGCCGGGCAGGCCCACTTTGGTGAGGCCGGTACGGATGGGCGATTGGCCCGTAATGAATGCCGCGCGACCGGCGGTACAGCTTTGCTGTCCATACCAGTCGGTGAATAGCGCGCCCTCTCGGGCGACGCGGTCGATGTTCGGCGTGCGGTAGCCCATGATGCCGTGATTGTACGCGCTGACGTTGAACCAACCGATGTCGTCGCCCCAGATAATCAGGATGTTCGGTTTCTTGTTTGCCTTTGCCACGTTGTTCTCCTTTGGGTTGTTCGGCTTACTCTGAGTGGCATTCTTTCGAGCGGTGTTTTTTGCTGGCATGATGGAGTTCCTCCTTTCAGTGTGCCGGTCAGTGTGCCGGCTGGACTGTCGGCCGGCAGTTTGGGATCGCTAGGGGAGTTTGTAAGTCATGGGAACACGTCTTAGCCTAGGTTCACTTGGTGGCAACGAAGTTCAGGATTCGGTCAGATTTGCATTTGTTGAACCGCCAAGTACGCCAAGAACGCAAAGGGGAATGCGAGCTATCATTTGGAATCTGAGAATCTCAAATCACGGAGCCTAGATCCAGACGGCCAACCGTGGCTGAGTCCATCGCCCGGGCCACTGAGTTATTTCTTTACCGGAGGCGGGTATTTCTTGAACATCTTCGTTAGAGCTTTGTTGAGATTCTTCGCTTTGACCTGCGCTGGGTGAACGGAACCTTTTCCTGGCGCTATCGCAATCGTCTCACCCTCGAGCGCCATTTCAAGATCGGAGAAAAACGAGCGCTGACTCCCTACGCCTCCGGCGAGCTCTTCTACGACAGCCGCTTCGACGTCTGGAATCGCAACCGTTTTGAGAGCCAGTCTGCAAGCGACCTTGAGCCGCACCGTCATGATTGATGGATACTACCTGCGCCAAAACGACAGCCGCTCCAGCCCACGTCATGTCAATGCCGTCGGCGTGGTCCTAAACCTGTTTCTCTGACCTGGCAAGATCTTCGTTGTCACAAAACTCGATTCTCAAGATTTTGCGATACAAACTTACTGGGATAATCAACTTTTAGTCACAGGGTCCGATCTGCCAGACTGGGCTGCCCTGAGGAAGACAAAACAGTTGCATCTAGTGTGGAGCGCTTAGACTTTCAGCGAAGCCGAATTACGATTCGCGAAAGCAAGGCGGGGGAAGCATGACATGTCACAATGAATGGAATTGTGATTCAAACGTTGCAAGCAGTCCCGCGAATGCTTCATAATCCTCGCGTCTTCTATGCCGCGAGGCAGGGAGCACGTCAAGAACGGGATCGAGAATACCGATTGGAAGCGTTACCTGAGGGAAGCTGGCATCGAGGACTTTCACCGGCACGATCCAAGGTACAGTTTTGCATCTCGACTGGTGGTGAGAGGGACCGACTTGTTCACTGTCAGCAAGCTCTTGGGACGTTCGAACTAGGAGATGATCCAGAGGTATGCTCACCTCGCACCGGACTATTTGCAAAACGCAGTGGAGGTTTTAGCCGTTTCCAATGTCGAACACCACCAAAACAGCCACTAGCGGCCAGCGAAGCAGCGACTCCTGCAGTAATCCCTTCCTTTTCAACACGCGCCCGTAGCTCAGTTGGATAGAGCGTCGGACTTCGAATCCGCAGGTCGGGGGTTCAAATCCCTCCGGGCGCGCCATCTTTTCAATGAGTTAGGGGAGTCAACCGTCTTCATCATTTGCTCTAGTCGCGGTTTTAGTCTCGGTTAGTTCGCCGAGAATTCGACCAAGCCCAGCGGCTAGCTTCATTCGCTCCCGGTTTTTCTCGCCACATCCTGATTTACGTCGATTAGCAAATTCACCGTTTTTTTCAAGTGGTCCGGCGAGAGATGGGCATACCGCATGGTCATTTCGATGGTTTTGTGGCCGAGTAATTTTTGAACATCGTAAAGATTGGCGCCTTTCATAACAAGCCGGCTCGCGAATGTATGGCGAAGATCATGCCAGTGGAAATCCTGAATATTCGCCGTTGCGAGCCATTTCTCCCAGTTCTTTGGTTTGTCCGTAACCCGTTCCCCAGCTTTGCGACCGCAAAAGACATAGGGATTGTCGAGCCGCCGCGGTAGACTCCGCAGAATTTGCAGGAGTTTGGCGTTGATTGGAATATGACGGCCCTCTCCAGACTTGGAATCGCGGACAGTTAAGATCTCCTGGCGAAAATCGATTTCTCCCCATTTCAATTGCCATTCTTCCTGAGCCTCTCATTCCAGTAAGAAGAGCCACGTTGATCTTTGCGCGATCGACGGGATCTTTCACAATCGCGAGTAATCGTTGTTCTTCATCATCGGCGAGCCAGCGGACACGCTTGTTATTTGTTTTGTGAAGTTTGATCGCATCGAAAGGACTGTGCGCCAGTCTGCGGTTTTCAATCGCTCTCGAGAAAGCGGTCTTTAGCAAGGCTAGGTAGCGGTTAATCGTTGCCTTCGCACGACCGCCCGGTTTGACGGTCTTGTGTCCGCCGGAGCGGAAGCGGCGACCAGCCAGCACTTTCATGGACCTCTCAACGTCTGCAGGCAGAATCGATCTCGCGGGTCGACCGCCGATTTGTTCCTTCCAGAATTTAGAACGGCTGTAGATGTTCCGAAGATCGCGCAATTGATTCGCTTCACATGATTCGATGTATTCGTCGATCATTTGCGTCACAGTCACGTTGCCCCGGTGCTTTCTCCGGATTTCTTCCGGCTCGAATTTGCCGAGCCGGATTTCTTCTTTTCGCTGACGGTACAAATCATTCGCGGCGGCTTTCGGTCCAACTTTTTCATAATGCTGTTTCCCGGTCGCATCCGCGTAACGAATCCAAAAAACTCCATCCCCATGGCGATCAAACACCCCTCGGGCTCGCGGTTTTTTCTTCGGCCGACGAAGCTGGATTTTCACCTGCTTCTGTGCGCTGACAGTTTCCGCCAATGCTTGCTGTAGCGTCCGAATTTGTTCTTCAAGCTGGGAAAGTTGGGTGCCGAGGTAATACGCATGTTTTGATGCGGCCATTGAGATGGTCTTCGCCATGGGTCCTCCTGTGGAGTTTTGCGATGGGAACTGCTTCACTGAGTCGCTCAGTCACCGGTGTCGGCGTTATGATCGATGCTATCTTGAATCCCTCCCGGTAAACAGCCCTTCCTTGCCTCGAGCTTGCTCCGCACATACCTCCGGTTCAGGCCACCTTCTACCAGCCGCCTCAACTCGCTCGCCGGAATAATCGTTCGTTTGCCAATCTTGCGCACACGAAGATCCCCTTGCTCGATGAGATAGCCAATCGTGCGGGGGGACAATGAAGTGACCTGCGCGGCTTCTCTCTTGCTATAGCTAAGCTTGTCCAAATGGGTTGTATGTTTCATATTTTGGGTCTCCCTTTTGAGCTAATTCGCTTAAGGAACCCGCATGCATGGGCGGCACGAGGCACCGTCACGAGTAATCGCACGGTGGCTGCAGGAGGTGGGATTTCTGGTGAGAAGTCGACTGTGTATTCACTTTGAGCTGGACACCTTCGATGTTGAGGGATTTTTTGAGGACAGTCGCTCCTTCCCAACCCGCGGACCTAAGTCACGGTATCCCTCAGATGAGTCTCCCGCCGAAGTAGGTTTTCCGACCGGAAGCGAAAGAGTAGTACGGCTCCTTGCGAATGCGAAACGCCTTGCCCGCATGTGGTCCCTTTCTCTCATCGCAAAGGGTCTGGTAGACGGGACCCCTGAGAGAGGAGTTTTGATTATGGCATGAAATTAGTATCGATACAAGAATAAACTTGCATCTTAATTTGAAATATGAAAATATGAGACCTATGGGTCGCAAACGTAAACCGCAGCAACATACCCTCTCGGTCCGGATTCCCGAAGATCTGCGGCAATATCTCGAACAGGCTCGAGAGGCGGTCTCCACTTCCACCGGAGAACGTGTCTCCACCTCCGACGTCGCCAAGATGATGTTGGAAATCGCCAAAGGGCAACGTTTGGACGATGGGCTGGAGCTAATCGAATTAATGAGACACCCCACTGAAACCTTGGTCGCAATTCGTCAAAAATGGGAACAGACGCGACAGCTGTCTCGGGCGGAATGGGTGGCGCTGGCTGAATACATTCAACTCGGTTGCGAAGGAAGGGGCTATCACGACGTGCCAGCTCCCGCGGCAGAAAGCTTTGCAGAGTTGCTGGAAGCTTTTCTGGCCGTGCTGGCTCTTCGAACCGGAAGGAATTCCAGGAATGAGGATTACTATTTGGCTAAGCTGGGTTCGGCGTCGAGAACCTCGTTTCAACAGCAGTCGGAGCACGACGTGGTCTTAGCGACAGTGAAGGCCTTGATCCATGAACTGCGCCAACCTGGGGCTAGAAACCGGCCTCTGTTTGCAGGACGCGCGTTGTATGTGGCGCTCCGCAATGAAGACGTGCAAGACATTGTCGCCCTCAACGAAGCTCTGCTGCCTCACATGGCAGCGCTGTACCGGCTGGCCGCCCGAGGTCACTGGTTGAAGGAGAAGGCACCGGTCCGTCCAGTAACATTCGGGGAGGACTTTGGCTTTCGAGCTTCAAACTGTCCTCAGATCACCGCTGGGGACTTCCGGCTTTCGATCTTGGTGAGCCCTCCGGAAGACGAGCTCAGAATGATGCTGGAAATGGCAGACCGTGAGGTCATCTATCCGCTGGGCCCGTATCCAGAGATTCGAGAGTTTGACACCATGCTCAACCAAGTCAAGACGACAGGGAAGAATTGGAAGGGGAAAGAGTTCTTTGCCTACACCGATAGGAGTGCTGGGGAAATTACACACTTTTACTTTCGAGCGCGCAGCGACGGGATTGCCTTCGGTTTCACACCCGAAGCTTGGGAGTGCCTATGCAGCCTGTTTGCCCAGGCGCTAGCCATACCTGAGTTGCAGCCGATATTGACAGAGTTGGCCCTCCAATATGGCGAGGTTTAGATCATCCCAACAATTGCGGTGCCGCGCACCGGCTGTAGGGTGATGGGTCACCCTTCGAAAGTGGCGAATGGAATTGGGCGGCCTGCATACGTAATCTTACGGCCCTTCCATCCTCTACGTGCAGGGGTCTATCGCGGACCTAGTGTTTAAGATTAGAGACAACTTCAAGAACGCGTTCAATTACGCTCGAAGAGAGGCGGGTTCACCGATGTTCGCTTTCATGACCTAGGCTACACCGCAGCCGCCAGACCGCCGATTCCAGTCGGAGGTTGAACGCACGGGTTGCTGACTGGACAAAGACTCAAGCCCACGATTTGAGGGTCTGCACGCACCTGAGACCGTATGTTCACTTGCGCCAAGATCAAAGATGGCAGCACCTACCTGAGCAATCACCTCAGTGCCAATGACTACTATTGCGAAAGCGAACAAGTCATTGGCACGTGGTTGGGGAAGGGAGCCGAGCGCCTTGGCCTGGAAAGCAAGGCCATTGGTAAGGATGACTGGGTGTTTGAGGCCCTGCGCACTAACCGAAGTCCGGACGGCTCCGGCCGTCTCACTCCGCGCACTGCCAAGGATGGAGTGCGTTTCTTTGACTTCCAGTGTTCAGCTCAAAAGAGCGTCTCCCTCATGGCGGTCACCTTGGGAGATCGTCGGCTCTTTGACGCTCATGATCGTGCTGCACGGAAAGCTTTCAGCGAGCTCGAGCGCTTTGCCGCCTGCCGCTCGGGCTGGAGTCGCGAGCCCCAGATCACAGGGAGTCTGTGTGCGGCTGTTTTTCGTCACGACGCATCTCGTGCTCTGGATCCCCAGCTGCACACCCACTTCGTTGTCCCCAATGCCACTTGGAACTCACAACGCCAGCGGTGGCTGGCCCTCGATACCTGTGAGATGTTCCGAGCTATTCGTTATGCCGGCAAGGTCTACCAGAACGAGTTGGCCCTTGAATGCCGCAAGCTGGGTTACCAGATCGAGGCCTCGTGGGAGAACGGCCGGGTCAAGGGATTTGAGATCCAGGGAGTTTCCAAAGAGATCCAGTTGCGCTTCAGCAAGCGGCGCGAGGAGATCGAAGCAGAGATCGAACTGCTTCCGCAAAGATAAGGGCCGAGAGCCTACCTCCGCTGAGATTGCGGTCATCACCCGTGAAACCCGCAACGTCAAGATGAAGGAGATTTCCACACCAGAGGTCCTGGTCTATCAGCGCTCTCAGTTATCAGCTCAGGAGCTTTGCGACCTGGAGGCGGTCAAAAAGCGTGCCCTTTCCTGGCAAAGCGAAATCTCCATGGGATCCGAGCGGGACGCACTGGCTGCGGCTCGCGATCACCTCTTCGAACGTCACTCCGTGGTTCCGGGGCATGCGATTCTGGCAGAAAGCCTGAATCAAGCGTCTGGGTTATCTGACGTTGGATGGCGTTCACCACAACCTGCGGTCTCAGTATTCAGGCCTCGTCCAGCTTAAGGAGCATCAACACAATCCGACTCTGTCTGCCGAGTTCTCGACGCACATGAACCTCAAGGCTGAGTCCTGGTCGGTTAACTTCGTGAATCGGACTCAAGGTCATTGCGATCCCCTCGGGAAAGTCGCGGGAGTGGACTTTGATTTTAGGTCTGACGAGCAGCGGAAGGTAGTGCTGGAAACGCTGGCCAATCGAGATCAGGTGTATGCCATTCGAGGCCGGGCCGGCGCTGGTAAGACCACCAGCCTTCAGGAAATCCGCAAGGGCTTGGAAGCCGCCGGGCGCGAGGTCTATTACCTGGCCCCGACGGCTTCGGCCGCTCAGGTGTTGCAGAAAGACGGCTTCTCCAGGGCCACCACGGTCAGCGATTTCCTCTGCAATCGGGTCCCTAGCGCCAGCATTGCCAATGCCGTGCTGGTTGTCGACGAAGCCGGCCTGCAATCGACCACAATGGGAGAGAAGGTACTCAAGGTCGCCGAGAAGAACGGCTGCCGTCTGTTGTTGGTCGGCGACAGCCGCCAGCATTCTTCCGTCGAAGCCGGCGACTTCCTTCGCATTCTGGAGACCCATTCGAAACTACACACCTCCGAGCTGAAAGACATTCGGCGCCAGTTGCGGCCGGAATACAACGTTGCCATTCGGACTCTCGCCTCCGGACAGGCCGTTGAAGGGATCCGACAGTTTGATGCCATGGGGTGGGTCCATGAAGGGAAGACCCGCTACATCGACCAGGCCGCCCAGGCTTATCTAGATGCCACGGAAGGCGGCACCCAACTCGAGCGGTGTATTGCCGTCTGCCCTACCTGGGAGGAGAACCATCGGTTCACGGCTGCCATTCGTCAGGCGCTTAAGGAACGCCAGGTATTGACCGAGGGCCGCCAGATGACTGTGCACGACCCGCTTCAATGGACCGTCCAGCAGAAAGCAACGGCTTCCAGCTACGAGCCGGGGATGGTCGTTACTTTCAATAGGCGTGCAGGGTCCATTGTTCGTGGACAGTCTCTCGTGGTTGCTCGTGTTGAAGCTGGCCAGCTCTATTTCCAAGGTCGCGACACGTCTATTGATCCAGCCCGTTATGCCTCAACACTTACCGTCTCTCGACCTAACGAGATCGAGCTCGCCCTCGGAGACAAGATTCTGATCCGTCGCAACGATCACAACGGCGACTTGGTCAACGGCCAGGTGCTGACCGTTGAGCGGTTCGGTGCAGATGGCACAATTGAGACCAGGGAGGGGAAAACCATCGTCCCGTCCTTCCGCCATTTCACCCATGGCTACGTCGTCACTTCCCACAGATCTCAGGGACGCACGCATGACCAAGTTGTCGTGGCTGCGGAGAAACTGGATGCCAAGGCAGCCTATGTTGCTTGCTCCCGTGGCCGCTGGCAGTGTTCGGTTCACACTCCCGACAAGGAGTTCTTGATGAGCTCATTGGCTCGTTCCGGGGACCGCCCCGCAGCCTTGGACCGTTCCCAAGCCTCCTCTTCCATCGAGACGAGTTTCACACTGCCAGCCAGATCGAACTCCTTAGGAACTCAGCTCAGAAGCCTAATTCAGTATCAGCGCAGCCAATTGTCGAAGTGGCTCCGCCGAGTTCACGTCTGGCAAACCTCACTCCTCAATCCCGCCCGCGAGCCAGAGATCCGTCCAGGTATACGACTACCCATCCACTCTGGTCGAGAAATGGAGCTTTAGCCCTTCCGGCTATGCCGGACCTAACCCTGAAAGGAGGAAATCCAATGAATCATCCAAGTTTTCCGTCTTCCTGTTACACAACCCGGACCAGCTTTCGTCAGCAAAACACCGGGGCTGTGTTCACTTTCCTGGCCGGCGAGCGTCGCTGGATTCCAGACCTGTGTCTCTCCCATGCGCAACTCTCAGCAGATGCCACAGAACTAAAGCTGGTCTATGCCTCGTGCGTGGTGAATCTTTACGGCCGGCACCTCGATTCGATCTTCGAGGACGTGATGAGTCATCAACTGGGGGAAGTCCGGGAAGGAGGCATGCCGGACGGTCTGCCGGGCACCGGCTTGTGGGTCAGCAGCATGGAAATCCTCGATCCACCGGGGTCCATTGAGGACCAACTCCTGGAGCACTACGTCGAGACTCGCAGGCAGTCCTCATTCAACATTGGAGCGAGGTCGGAAATGCTAGCTTGGTTTGCGAAGTGTGGAGCAGGTCGCCACAAGACTAGAGAGCTGAGACGCAATACCTCGAAGCGTTTGCTTCGGGTATTGCAAAGCGGAAACAAACTGGAAACATGTTTCCGCTTTGTTTCCGCTTTTCTTGGCTCCGCGCGGCCCAAGTGGAAACAGAGTGGATACATGTTTCCACTGCCTGATCTGTATGAAGCTGAGAGGTAGTCGGTTAATGCCAGGAAAGCCTTACCAATCGATGCTGATTCCGTATGAACAAGAGATCCTTGGTTTGAGAAAGCGGCGTCCGCCAGTGGCCTACTCCCGCATCGCCGAACTCCTGAAAGAGAAGTACCAGGTTCCCATTCAGCGAGCCGCGATCTTCAAGTTCGTAAAGGTGCGCTCGCGATGGAAAAGGAAGGAGGCACGGCAGAAGGGATCGGCGCGCACCGCATTGAACACGACGCTGGCTTCGGCTTCTCGTCCCCACAGCGCTTTGGCACAGCCCAGGAATGAAGCCGTGCGGCCCAACTCGGAAGGAATAGGATGCCGCCAGCCCTGGCTGGGCTGGCAGAAGGAAAGGCCCGCTTCAACCGGGAAGATACTCAAGACTTTCACACCCAGCAATGAATACAACCTCACGCGTCTCACCCCGGAGGAGGCTGCCGCCTTTGTCGAGGAATTGAGACGCGAAAAGAATGGAGGATGACCATGTCTTGCACCCTGTTTTTCACCGCCGGAGCCAAGGGAGGCTCGGGCAAAACCACTGCCGCAAAGTTCCTGATCACGTACCTGCGGGACCAGGGAGAAGTTCCCCTGCTGATGGACCTCGATGATGAAAACCACACGCTGGCGCGCTTCTTCCCCGAAGCCTTACAGATCAACCTGCACCAGGAGTTTGCGCAAGATGTCCTGATTGAAAAGGCCCTGAGCGCAGAGCGAGAGATCATCGTGGCAGATCTCAAGGCCGGAACCGGACACGAGGTCCTGAAATGGTTCCTGGATCTCCCGTTTGATGAGCTGAAAGAACGCGGAGTTCACCTGGTTTGCCTGGGCTCCGTCACCAGCGCTCCGGACAGCGTTCAATCGTTTTTGAACTGGGCTGCCGCACTGGCTCATCACGTCGACTATGTTGTCTTCCGCAACCTCAAGGATGGGGACTACCTCTACGACTACGACCAGACCTGCCAAGCCCTCGAGTTCCGGGAAACCTACCAGCCAAGCCATGTCACACTGCCGAAACTTTCTCCTCTCTACCAGACGGAGCTCGAGATTCGCAAGTTGACTATCTCTGAAGTCCTGAATTTCACCAACGAAGTCCTGAATTTCACCAACGTCGCCTCACGCGAAGATCGGATCGGCCCGATTCTATGTCCACTCCTCGCCCGCGCCAGGTTGCGAAGCTACCAGCGCGGAATCTACGAGCAGTTGGACCCCATCGTTCAGCGGCTGTTTCCAGAAAAGGCAATAGCCTTCTCACCAAGAAGGGTTTCATAACCTCGACGTGGTTACACAACGGGTTAGCGAGGATGTCTGCCAGATCCGGTGATCGGCAGGGACTCTCGAAGGATATCTGGTTCTGTTCCCGTACTCCCACCCCGCGTCACCGCTTTGGGGGAGCAGTTCTGCCAACGACGCAGAACGCCTTCGCTGAGGCGGTCCGCGCCGCCGTGGTGTGCATGTTGGTATAGCGCAACATGAACGACTTGCTCCTGGCCACATCGGTGTGCTGCAGCAGCCTCTGCCCGAGCAGAAGTAACATGTAGAAGTCCAAATGTCCTCCTCCCAGAGAGCCGTCGGCATGCGTCGCCCGCTGATCCAATTTGGTGGCTATGCAAAAAAACAGACGGGACTTCTCATTCAGTTTTTGAGATAGACATCAAACTCCGGCCAGCACTCATTGCGAGTATCCTGCGCTTGCAGCCGGGCAGCACAGAGAATAGTAGCACCCAAAGAACCATTCGGATCAGGTCGCGGGAGCTGGCAGAGAAGGATCGAAGGCACATGACGGATGTTCAACCGCTATAGCTGTCGACGTCTGCATAACTCGGTGAAGACTCTCTCACTTCTCGGCCCCTCTCCCCGCGGGCCCGCGTGCAGGGGAGTGCCGAAGGCGAGGTGAGGCAGCGCTGGCCTGTCAACACGGCCTCCACCCTGTCACTCACCACACGACGACTAGCGAGAACCCCGCTGCACAGGCCGCGCGTTGAAGTGAATTCGCTCGTGGAACTGCGCCAGGTCCTCGGTGGATATGGTTATCGGATCCCTAAGAATGACCCAGTGAACTCCTTCGGTGCAAGGCGGCGTCGTGAGTGATCCCTCGTATCGATAATGCGCTCGGGCGGCCGGCAGAAAGTTGCCGGGGGTGAACGCAGCTGGCAAGGGGTGTCTTACGTTCACGTCGTTGGGCAGTGCGGCAAAGATAGGTGCGAGCGCGCCGCTCGACGAGCCGCGCACCATCAGCACGGCGACGACGGCATTAACGCCATCGGCGCTTGTATGCACAAAATGGAGTTCCATGTCCCGACCCTGGCCTTCAAACGTGTGCTCACTCAGCCCGTGGAAGTGGAACTGCTGCAATTCGTACTCGACGCCGTTCAGCTCAAGCACGTTGTTGCCCTCCGTTTCGATCTCGATGGTGTGCCCATTGTTGAAGATCAGCCCCGTGGTCGTACGGTATTGAACTGGGACCGGCCGCCGACGAAGGGTGGTCAACAACGTGAGCTTTCCGAAATCGACCGGTGACTGCATCTGTCCCTGGCCGCACGTCGCCCAAATTGGGTCGAGTTGACCCCAAAAATCCGGGCCGTTGCTTCCGAAGTACTTAAACTCCGTCTGCGCAACGGTAGGCGCCGCCACCAGCATCAGACCAACAATGGCAGCCATACAGCGCTTCCATTGCGTTGTCATGTCAACCATGTTCATACGGTAGTTCGTCTCTTTGCTCATTGGTTCTCTCCTTTGTCGTGATTTAGACTCCAGGACTTGCTTTTTGATGGTAGGTACCGCTGGTGTGCAGCCGACTGACTCCGATGGCAGTGACCGCCATCGCACCGGCAATTTGAGAGACTGCTGTGGCAACAGTAGTGGCCAGATCGCCTTCGAGAGAGGCTTGAGAAGCCTCCTAGAAGAGACCTATGCTTGGGCGACGGAGGTGAATGAGTCCCTCCATCGGGTCCACCGCTCCGGCTACTTCTTCGCCGGTGTCGGGTACTTCTTGAACAGCTTTTTCGCGGCTTTGTTGATCGTTTTCTCGGCCTTCTCCAGGGTGTCTTTGCCGCTGACCGTATCGCTCGCTGTCCCGCGCCAGATGAGCTTCTGTCCTTAGCATCGCCATGTCAACGACCAATTGCATTGATCCCCCATTCGACCTTTTCGGGCATTTTGACCGAAGATTGGACGAGACTAAACAGCTTGCTTCTAGTTATACGACTGATTCGCTTACTTGCGTACTTTCGGTCTCGATTGTCAGCGGACGTTGACAGCTGAGAGAAGAATTTTCTTCAACGCGGTAAGGTTCGCCTGCGCAGTCGCTTAAACTTTTCGCGAGCTACGGATAGCTACTCTTTGGTGCAGCAATTGCGGGTTAACGTCGAGCAACGGCATGGGGATCGTTACTTGAAGGCGAGGGGAATTAAAAGGCCAAGGAGAAACATTTATGACGAAACAATTCTGGTTAAAGCGTAAGACGCCACAGATCCAGGTGCGACGAACACTAGACAATCGCATCGTATTCTGCGCGAACTGCGAGGCTAATCGGACGTTGGGTGTTTCGTCTGCAGGAAACTTGTCTTGTTCGAGTTGTGGCTCGGAAAACTGGATGCATCTCTCCGCGCCGATCATCGCGAATTTTAGAGAGTACGATGAGCGGAAAGTGCAAGAGCGGATCGCCGTGGACAAATATATGCAGACGCTTAAGCGTGAGGTGTTCTTCACGCCCAATGGAGCACTGGCTTAATGGACAGTCTGCGACGGTTCAATCCCTGCTCCTTGAATCCCTGCTAGAGACGACGCTGGCCCTCGCTCACGAAGCTGCACGATATCGGCATCGCCGCAAGTGGCAAGGGCACCAAATGGTTTGACCGGATTGATCCGCGGGCGGATGGGGAGCGAGAGTGGATCAAGAATGAACTCTTGGTCCGCCAGATCGACGCCAACCGGATACGTTTTTGTTTTCACTCCGACGATCCGCCCACTTTCATCCGTGACCTCGCGCCGTCACGGTTCCCCGATGCAGGGACCAATTTGCCAACCTTGCCCAAACCGTACGGGGACATGCCGCTGTAAACCGCTTCGCGGTTCCCTGGTTTGACGACGTAGGCAGCGCCGTTTCCTCCCTCGCCCGCCTATAGCAAAGCCCATCCCTCAAGGCCGCTTCAAGAGCGGGTTTTCATGGACACTCACTGCAGAGCGCCATGCGCCAAATATGCTCATTTGACTCTCCTGTCAGCGCTACGCTACCTTTGTCGCGTTTCTTTTCCTGAATACCTGGTACCAACTGAATGGTCCTTACACCTGCGAACAGTCACCAAAATTGTGTCTGCGCCGGTTCGCATAGGATTAGTTGCTCGACTTTCAAGGGATGAAGCGTCGTCCTTTCTCTTTCCTAAACAAATCAAAAGAAAGGAAGGGTAGTTATGAAACGCCTTCTCTCCATTCTCTTCGTATCTCACCTGCTCTGTCTGTGCCTTAAAGCGCAAGCCCAGTACTCCTTCATCACAATTGACATGCCGTTGTCGGGTGTCTTTGGCCAAGGCGCAACTGCCATCAACGACCGGGGGCGGATCGTTGGTGGATTCCAAGTAAGCCCTTCGACCGTGCTGCACGGTTTCTTACTTGATGCTAAGGGAGAACTGACGACAATTGACGTGACTTCACTAGGCGGGGCCATTCTGGGTATCAATAACCGCGGTCAGCTCTCCGGGTTCTTTGGTGACCAGAATGGCATACACGCTTTCCTGTTCTATCGTGGGAGAACAACTCAGATTGATGTGCCTGGTGCTAATCTGACGGAAGGAACTGGAATCAACGATCGTGGGCAACTGGTGGGTGACTACCGAGATTCCAGCAATGTGTTTCATGGGTTCTTGTATGACGATGGCCTCTTTATTGATATCGATTTCCCCGGGTCCTCGTCAACTGGGCTACAGGCGATCAACAACCGTGGTCAAATCGTCGGGTTTTCCGATAATGGTTCGCTGAGGCATGCCTTCCTTTACGATTCCGGTCTCTTTACTTCCATCGATGTTCCGTTCCTCGGTGCGCAAGCCACGACTCCGGGAGGGATCAATGATCACGGAGATATTGTGGGCCTTTACGCAGACGGCACGGGGATTCACGGTTTCTTGCTCAGCGAGGGTGCCTTCACGAAAATCGATGTTCCCGGCGCATTCCTTACGTTTGTCTCCGGAATCAATAATAGACGAGAAATCGTGGGTGGACACATTGACAATCAGCTCGTCAATCATAGTTTCCTGGGTATTCCGGTTCGGGACTGAAAACCTCCGCGCCTGCTAGAGCAGGACCCCATCAAATCAACCACTCCATCCAATCAGCACGGTCAATTGTCAAAATGGGCCGCCTAGCGCTATGCGCGGACAAATCCTCTGCCCGGTGTGGCAATCTCTGAACAGCGCGCTACACAACTTCCGCCATCCTGAATCCAATCAACGTTTCTCCAGAGTCGGTCTTAAGCATTTTGGCTTTTTTGAAACTCTCAGCGTTCCGCGGGTCGACGTTCCGCAAACAGGCATAGGAGGAGAAAAGTTCTCTGCAGAACGACGTGACGATATAAACTTCCCCGCTTGCTTCGCTTTTCCACATCTCACCCAGCAAGATCTTTTTCGCAGGCATAGCTAAGAATCTTCCATTTCAAAGGTATTAGATTAGTTGAACTCCTCGAGGACGAACTCTTGTTGGGGTTCATCTTGAACCAGTCCCAAGTCCAGTTCAGAAACTCCCAGTGCCAACCCGGTCGCAGGCAGCGAATCTGTGTTCCCGCCAACGCCACTCTCCAACAATTGGATAATCGTTTGACAAGTTCGAGTGGAGGCTTCATGCGACCCGTCGGCGATGGCTTTATTCAACCGGTGAAGCATAGCGAGATACTCGGTAGTCCTGCTGTGAATCACCAGCTTGTTGAGATTATCCCGCCCCTCGAGCAGGTCTCCGGCTCCGCAATTGGGCAACAACCAGCCGCTTCAAGTATCCCTCCAGGTTCTGCGTATCGTTCATGCGAATGAGTAACGTGGTGAGCTTTCTCAGCGTACGGATGTTTGATTCATCCAGGGCCAATATGGACTCCAGCATGATCTTCAGTGTGATTTCATCGTGACGTTGAACCGAGGTTTCAAATAGCACCTTCATCACGTCCAGCGCTCCATCCAAATCCTTTCTGGCAATCAGTTCTTGGAGCAGCTTCACGATTGCGGGATAGAGTTTGAAGTCTTTCCCGCCGTCTTCGAGGAGGATAGCCTTGGCCGAATCGAGTCTTCCCTCTCGCAGGAATGTCTCACTGATGAGGACCTTGAAGTCAGGGTCTGCATCCAGAGAAACAGACTTCAGATAGTCGATCCCACGTGCTGTCAGATCCAACTGGCACAGCAGGGCGAACAGCTCTCTCACCAGATCCTTATCTCTGGGCTTAATGCGAAGCAGGTTGTCCAATGCGGCCACGGCCTGGGTCACGTTTCCCTTTTTGCCAGCTGCTGCGCGGCTTTCAGGTAAGCCTGGCTGGCGGCTTCGAAGTTCCCAACTTGCTCCAGCCCCTGTGCCAGACGGAGTTGATCTTGGTGCGACGCAGGCTCGAGGGAACAAATCTTGCGATAGATGGCGATCGCAGCCTCATGCTCTTGTCGATTCACCATTCCGGCAGCCAGGAGTCTGTATTGCTGATTCGCCTTGGCACCCAAACCTTGTTCTTCATACAGCTTGGCCAGGGCAGTCATCGCATCCTGATCCTCTGGGGAAAGCTTCAGTATCTTCTTGTAGGCGGCGCTGGCGTTCGACAGGAGTTCTTGACTCCTCAAGACGTCGGCCAACTTGTGATACCAGAGCAGAGCTTCGGTTTCCTTTCCCAGACGGACGTACAGATCACCAATCATATTCAGGATAGTGGTCTCTCCAGGGTTCAGTTGATGGGCCTTCAGGTACTGCTCCAGCGCATGACTGAACTTCCCCTGCTGGATGAACTTGCCTGCCTGTTGGATTAGCTTGTCCGTCCTCGTGTCCATCGCTCTGGCCTCTTCTGTGAAATGTCGGTTCGCATCGATTTCTTCCAAGGCAATCAGGCGACCACCGTCACTTCTTCGCCAAAGCTGGCAGTGCCTTCAGGATCCAATATTTAAAGATGAGGTCGGCTGTTATGAACTTCGAGCCGGACCAAGACATCCCGGCGCAGAGGCTGCTTTTCGGGCAATTTGTCCTAATTGTTCGATCTGCGCTTCCGATAGTTGACTCAAAACAGATGGCTTAGGAGTTTGGAAGGGGGAGTGCCAAGCATTTGCGAGTAAAGAGTTCCGGGTGCGAAGGGTTTAGGACTGGGACAGGTGAAACCTATGGATTCCCGTATCAATAGACAGCGAACTGTTGGACCGTATGACCGAGGTGGAGCTTCATCTCAAGTACCAGTGCTTTTCGCCAGCCTTGGAACTTCTGCGTGGGATTATCGAGAGTCATCCAGACTACTTGCCTGCCAAAGAGGCCTTACGGGAACTCTATCGAAGGCGGGGCGACTCTGCCAAAGCTCAAGAAATTGACCGAGAGATCGCATTGCTTAGAGAACGCTTGGCAGACAAGAGCCTCCAGCACGACTCGCGGCCTGGCTCCGCCGAGCAGTCAGAGAAGAGGAAGCTCACCGAGAAGATCGAGGCAATCGTCAAAGAGATCTATGAGACGAACGAATTGGTGGAAATCCAGACCACGGCCACCTCGAGACTGGTGGAAAGCCTGCACGCCGATCGCTGTCTGATCATTCGATTGGGATCCGGCCAGGAAAAGACCAAAGGGTTTGAGCATTGCCGAAAGGGAGTTTCGGCTTCTCTGAACGCCGCTACCCTGGAGCTGAACCGACTGATCCTTCGCACGATGTCGGCTGGCCTGGAACCCATGGTTTGCGACGATGCCCTGAAGGATCCCAGGTTGCTAGAGTGCCGAGACCTCTTGCAGCAGTTCGATATTCGATCGCTGCTCGCCGTTCCCTTGCTCTACAAATCATCGCTGACGGGCCTGATCGTGGTTCATCGTTGCACCAGCCCGATCCCGTGGAGTGAACAGGCCAAAACCATTTTCTCCACCGTCGCAGGACACTTGGGCGTAGCCCTCCGTAACGCAGAACTGTTCAGTGCTGTTCAGACCAGAGCGATCACCGATCAACTGACCGGCGTCTATAACCGCGGCTTCTTTGAAGAAAGACTGTCGGCCGAACTGAGCCAACCGCAACGGTATCCCCTGTGCCTCGCTTTGCTGGACATCGACCATTTCAAGGGAATCAATGACACTTACGGCCACGCAGTGGGAGATACGGTGCTGCGTAAACTGGGCTTTCTGCTCAAGACCAATGTGCGCAAAGGAAGCGTCGTGGCGCGATTCGGAGGCGAAGAGTTTGCCGTGATCTTCCCTAATGTCGCCCTGTCTGAGGCGCATTTGGCCATAGACAATATCCGAAGACTCATCGAGAGCAACATCGTTACTGACGATGGGAAGCCCGTCACGATCAGTGCGGGGGTGAGCGAGGCCAACCTCAGCGATCCAGCTGGGCTCAATCGGGCGCAGCAGGGATTGATTCAAAGGGCTGACGAGAATCTTTATCGAGCCAAGAGTTCAGGTCGAAATCGCGTCTGTTCTCTTTCAGAGAACAGCTGCTAAATGAGGATTGCCTTTCCCGAATACCCGCCCATGTTGCGAAGTCAACTTGTCACTATGGGTTAATCTAGACGGCTGCTTGCCAGGACATGCTCGGGTGATGCCCTTGACTCAAGCGATGGCAGCAATCAGTTTGCCTTCGATACTGTAGCCGGCTCTCCCAGTTTGGATTAGGCGAAATTCATAGCGATGAGGGAGGTAGTAAACGCCACAACTGCAGTGTAGAGAAAGCCTCTCGCTATCGGATCGGCACGTCGACGGCCTCTTGTTCCCCGCCGAAACAGGAATTGCTTCAGATGTCAAGCAAGTCTCTACCTGCAGACGTTCACCGTCTTACTCCAGGAGCTACTCGTCGCTGACATTCGGCATACAGGGCGTCGTAAACGACGAACTCTCGAGACAGAATGTCGTGATCGCTAAGCCCCAGCGCGCTGAAGCCATGGGCGATCCAGCGCAGACCTTCGCCGGCGGGATGCGGGTTCGATGGGTGCGAGTCGGCAGCACGTACGATCTCCGCAAGCAGCTCAAGAGCTGAGTCATTGAGTTGGTATTTCTTTAGAATCGAATCGAACGAAACGTCCTCGCCATGGTGACCCAGTTCGCAATTGGGAACGTCATAGACAGTGCCATTTGTAATGTTTGACCAATTTGTCTCAGTTGGCAGAAAGACAAACTCGGCTTCGGGATCTATGAATCGTTGAATAAGCCAGGGACAGGCTACTCGGTCAACTTTGACTTTCTCGCGAGTGATCCACTTCATGAGGACCTCCTATCAAGTTTTGCCCCCAACTGACTAGTGCTTGGTTTGATCCAGTGCAGCCCGCACGCCTTCGCCAACTCGTGTTACCCGCCACTAGTTTTCATGCCATAGGTTTTTCCGGAGTTCCCTTGGGCGCAAGCGAGATGCGCTTGCGGTCGTGAACTTTGTAGAGCACGACATTGTTTTCGAGAGCATTGGCTCGCACGATGTCGTAGTTGTTCGCATCACGAAAGGGCCACACCAAGCCAGCACCCTGATCTCTGGTTTCTGAGATTGCCTTAGAGCGGACAGTGAGAATAACGTCCTGGCAAAGTGACAATCGCCCGAATCGGCGTCAGGGGTTCTCAGCTAATCGTTGATACTCAGTCTAAACCCCAGCTGCCAGCTTTGTGACACGGCATGCCACTTGCACGAAAACTAGCCACCAAAGGGACCCTCTTGCCCTCGAGCCGCAAATCTTTTCCATTTCGGTCAAGATGTCCGAAAGCCCGCACAGCTCGCCATTTGTCTTTCTAAGCTGCTCCATCAGCAACAGCTTTTTGATTCCCTGAACATTCTTTCCTTCCCCAGAGTCTTTGGTGCCGGGTTTGCCAAAGTGTGGCCCGCCTGTGATTGACGCAGCCAACCGGCAGAACAACTCCCGGTTGGAACACGAGACTGCCGGGCAACGACGCTCGGCAATGATACCGGAGACTCCGCATATGCGACGGACCGCAAAATACATTCTTAGCATTTTGTCACTTGTCACAGCCATTGGCTTGTGTCTGAAGGGGACCGTTATCTACGTTCCTACCGGCACCTGGGCGCCTTCGGGGAGCTTGACTGAGCCTCGTACAGGGGCGGCTGGCGTGCTGCTCGAGGATGGTCGTATCCTGGTTACCGGGGGTGAAGGTGCGACAGGCCCCGTGGCAAGTGCCGAGTTTTTCAGCTCGGGATCGTTTGCTTTGGCGCCGGCCATGAACGTGGCCCGTAGCGGGCATACGGCCGTCGTGTTACAGGGCGGGCGGGTATTGGTCGCCGGAGGAAAGACGAGTGGAGGCGGTATCACCAATGCGGCGGAGGTCTACAGCCCGGCGCTCAATAGCTGGCTGGTAGTTGGTGCCATGGCCGACGCCCGTTCTGGCCACACAGCAACATTGCTGGAGGATGGGCGGGTGCTGCTGGCTGGTGGGGAAGGCCCAGCCGGGGCAGTCTCGACACTCGAAGTGTTTGATCCGGCCACGGAGGCATTCGCGTTTGCCGGAACAATGTCGTCGGCCCGTAAGGATCATGCTGCCGCGTTGCTGGCTGACGGACGGGTATTCATTGCCGGCGGCTCCGATGGTGCGACTGCCTTGGCGTCTTCAGAAATCTTCAATCCGCGGACCGACACACTGGCAGCGGGTCCGGCCCTTTCAGGGCCACGAGCCGGACTCTCCGCGACCACGCTGCTCGATGGTAAAGTCTTGCTGGCTGGCGGCAACAACGACTCCGTAGATCTTGCCTCGGCTGAAGTCTACAGTCCTGCTACGGGAACGGTCTCTGCGCTTGGCAGCTGGCTGGCAGCAGCTCGCCGTAATCATTTGGCTTTCCTGCTGCCCAATAACAACCATGTCTTGATTGTCGGCGGCACGTCCGAAGGAAACGCGCTGTCCACAGCGGAACTGTTTCGGCCATGGGACGGCCGCTTCTATCCGACAGGATCGATGTCCGTCGCGCGCGCTGGCGCCATGGGCAGCCCGCTCAGCCTTGGACGGTTTATTCCTCGTTGCTGGCGGCGATGCCTCGGCTAGCTCTGAACTTTATGGCTTTGCCACCGTGAAGACCGACAAGGACGACTATGCTCCCGGTGAAGCCGTTACTATCACTGGCGACGGCTGGCAGCCCGGAGAAACGGTAACACTGGTGTTGCATGAAGTGGATAACCCGGAGCCTCACGACGACTTGACACTCAATGCAGTTGCGAACTCTGCCGGGAAAATTTTCAACAACCAGTTCGCACCTGAGCAGCACGACATCGGCGTTCGCTTTTATTTGACGGCGAGCGGGGTGCAATCGCAAGCAATGACGACATTCACCGATAACGTGCCGCGGGTTACTGCGGTGAGCACGGACATTTTCTCACCGAACCAAGCGTCTTCCTCTGGGGTCCTAGACAACGTCGACATTACAGCCAGGAATGTCAACAGTGATAGATCTGACCGGTTTTGAGATTCGAATCCGCCCTGGTACCTCGCTTGCCGCTACTCTAGTCCGCACGTTCGTTATAGGTAACCTCGCGGGTAATACAGACGTGATTCGTAATTGGGACGGCAAGAACAACAGTACAGTCTTCGTGGCTGACGGGCTCTACACCGCCCGCGCGTTCGCTAACGAAGCAGGTGAGAACGACGCAAACAACGCGAAGGAGACGATCATTGTCGACAACACGAATCCCACCGTGTCGTTGCTGTCCCCCGCCAACGGAGCTACCGTAACGGGTAACTTCAATCTCGAAGCCAGTCCGGTCGATACCAACCTTGACTTTGTCGAGTTCTACGTGGACAGCGCGCTGGTCGGCACAGACAACAACTCGGGCGGTGGCTGGAAGTCCACCCTAAACACAAGCGACTTCACCGGCGGAAGCCACACTTGGTTTGCGAAGGCCTTCGACAAGGCGGGCAATAATGCCACCTCGGCTTCTCGCACGTTCAACATCACTGCTGCCAACACGGCACCCACAGTCGTCGCTAACAACGACACCTTCCTGGAGGGAACGGCCAAAACGTACACCGCGAATTGGTCCGATCCTAATGGAGGACAATCTCATACGTGCACAATCGACTTTGGCGATGGAACAGGGCCCCAGCCAGCCAATATCGCGCCAGCGCAGCCTTCAACCTCGGGCACGTGCTCGGCAACCCACACCTACGCGGACGGCCTGAATGCCTACACTATTACTGTCAGTGTGCACGATGGCACGACAAACGGAACAGACACCGCCACCGCCACGGTCAACAACGTGGCACCGACAATCGCTCTGGCCGGTGCCAATAACGTAAATGAAGGCTCTTCGTACACGCTGACGTTGGGCACGGTGGTCGATCCAGGTCCGGACACAGTGGCTTCATTCAAGGTCAATTGGGGCGATGGCAACAATGAAAACTTCAACGGATCTCCAAACGGACAGGTAAAGACCCATACCTACACGGACGGTCCTAACACCTACACGATCACGGTGGATTTAGTCGACGAGGATGGGACTCATGCGGCTGCTAGCAAGGCAATCACAGTCAACAACGTAGCGCCAACGATTACTCTAACCGGCGCCAACAACGTGGATGAGGGCTCGCTCTACTCGCTCACGTTGGGGTCCGCCGTCGATCCCGGCGCGGACACGATCGCGTCTTACACGATCAAATGGGGTGACGGCACCAATGAGAGCTTCGGCGGCTCTCCAAACGCCCAGGTAAAGACCCACACTTACGCCGATGGCCCGAACAACTACACCATCACGGTGGATCTGGTGGACGAGGACGGCACTTATGCGACTGCTGGCAGCAAAGCAATTACAGTCGTGAACGTGGCCCCAACGATTGCTCTAACCGGGGCCGCCAGTGTCGATGAAGGTTCGTTGTACACGCTGACGTTGGGCACGGTGGTCGATCCAGGTCCGGACGCCGTCACTTCCTACACCGTCAAATGGGGAGATGGCACCAATGAGAGCTTCGGCGGCTCTCCCAACGCACAAGTAAAGACCCACACCTACGCCGATGGCCTTAACGAGTACACCATTACAGTGGATCTGATGGACGAGGACGGTACTCATGGGGCTGCTGGTAGCAAGACGATTACGGTTAACAACGTGGCGCCGACTGTCACGAGCAACGATCTCAACTTGAGCGCCACGTCTATCAATGAAAATGACTCAGTCACGCTCTCCGGGTCATTCATCGATCCGGGCACCCAGGATAGTCATACCGTGACAATTGAATGGGGGGACGGTTCGGCTAATACCACCTTGAATCTAGGCGCAGGTGTTCTCAACTTTTCTCCACAATCGCATCAGTACCGGGACGATAACCCCAGCGGCACACCGTCCGACAACTACACTGTCAAGGTAACGGTGAAGGACAAGGATAACGATAGCGACGACGCCTCCAAGAGCATCACTGTGCACAACGTGGCTCCCACGTTAAGCAACGTAGGAGTTACCTCTCCCATTAACGAGAACGGGGCTGCGACGTTGACCGGCAACATTACTGACCCAGGAACGCTTGACACCTTCACTCTGGTCATCAATTGGGGTGACGGAAGCGTACCGGAGACTCATAATCTGGCGGCCGGAACGTTGTCATTTTCTCTGAGCCATACCTATCTCGATGACAACCCAACGGGCACGGCATCGGACGTGTACCCGATCGGTCTTACACTCACTGACGATGACACCGGCAGCGATACAGAGTCAACCAGCGTCGTTGTGAACAACGTGAGTCCGGTGCTTAACTACTTGACTGTATCCCCTGAATCAATCAACGAAGATCAATCAGTCAGCCTTTCCGGTTCGTTCATTGACCCAGGCACGCAAGATAAGCACACTCTATATATCAACTGGGGCGACGGCTCGGCAGCGCAGGTGATCGGCTTGGCGGAAGGGGCCCGAGTTTTTGCAGTTTCACACCAGTATCTTGACGACAACCCCACCGGTACAACTTCCGATACGAATACAATCACTGTCACTGTGGGCGATGATGACAATGGTGCCAGTGCACCTCAAACGCGGGCTGTGACCGTCAACAACGAGTCACCTGTGGTGGTGATCACGGGACCACCATCGGGCGCCGTGTTTCCTGTCGGCTACGCGGTACCCTTTACCGGCACCTTTACAGATCCGGGCACCCTGGATACGCACACCTATCAGTGGACGTTCGACAACATTGTCTTGCCGGCATCCGCGGCCTCGGTAACCTCCGAGCCCAGCAACGGCAATCCTGGCACTGTGAATACCAGTTACAGCTTCAACACGCCAGGCGTGTATCAGATTAAGCTGACGGTTACCGACGATGACGGCGGCTCAGGGTATGCCAACACGACCGGGGGTCCGGATGGATTGATCGCACAAGTCGTGATCTATGATCCGAAGGGCGGATTTGTCACGGGCGGCGGCTGGATTGACTCCCCTCTCGACGCCTACCTATATGACCCCTCCTTGACGGGAAAGGCCACCTTTGGGTTTGTCTCGAAGTACCTCAAGGGAGCTAACGCGCCGACCGGCCAGACCGAGTTCCAATTCAAGGCTGGAAACTTCAACTTCCACAGCAGCTACTATGACTGGTTGGTGGTGGCGGGCGCAAAGGCCCAGTACAAAGGAACCGGCATGATCAACGGACTCGCCGCTCCCGCCGGTGCCGGCAATTACAAGTTCATGCTCACTGCTACGGATGGCCAGTTGCCTGGAGGCGGAAGCTACGACAAGTTCCGGATCAAGATTTGGTACGAGGTGGGAGCGACTTCATATGTCGTTTACGACAATCAACGGGGCCTGACCGATGACTTTGAGACTGCGCCCACCCAGGCGCTTGGTGGGGGAAGCATCGTCGTCCATAAGTAAATCGCCGTTCTCCAAACCAAGAGATGCTTTCCGTCGCGCTGCAACTGCTTGGAAGGAACTCGCGACGAATCACTAAGGAACTGAAGAATCTCTGCTTCCAGAAATCCAAGTCGGGACGGAATTGCCGGGAGAAGTCCCTACCATTGTTAGGGCAGTTTGGCGGGGTATGTCATGAAACTTTGCGAACGATCTTAGTGAAATTGACTGACCATGAGCTTGTTCAGATCGTAAGTTCCTCCTTTGGAAGTCAGCCTGCGTTTGATTAAATCACTACATCATCTATGATCGGCCTGACACACCGGGAAGCGGGCCGTTCGGCCAAGAACGCTGTTTTGTCTCTTACCCTCCCCAGTTCACTTCATCGTGACGCTGCTCCCTGCCGGATCCTCGATAACAAACACTGCGAGCCCTCTCTCTGGATCTGCTCAACCACAGTCGACATCCTGAGCCACGGGACTTTCGACTCGGTCGTTCGACCAGTGACGCGGTGGCCGGGAGCCATCAGCTATGGGTTCGATGGTCCGAAATCAGTCGTTTTTTCCGAAAACCGGCCCCTTAGAGGCGTCCATCTGATCGAATCGTCCGAGTCATCATCGGGTGACGAAAGACTGGCAGCCCTAACCGCCACTATTCATTAATGTTAGCCGGGATCTTTGGCGCTGGCGTATGAAGTGCTAGGTGGAGTCCGAGTCGTGGAGGAAATGATGAGCGGACAACGGGGGTTCAGCCTGACAGAAGTCTTAGTAACAGTTTTGGTTGCGGCGGTGATTATCGCGATGGTTGTTCCTACCATAACCAATGCCTCGGGGACTTTTAAGCTGTTGACGGTCGCCAAGGAGATTGAAGGCCAGTTGCAGAATACGCGCTTCACCGCAATTAACAAGAACAAGTCGACTTCGCTGATCTTTTCCTCCGACGGCTCCTGGTACTTCGTCGATCTCGACGGTAACGGCGCTCTCAATGGTTCCGAAACCGCCCTGTGGGCCCCCTCCGGGGGGTACACACTGAATGCGTCGGCACCGACAACGTCTTTGACAGCTGCAGTCGTCGGTACTAGTCAGGAACCCGCCATACTGTCGAATCGCGGCGTGGCGTTTACGTCTCGCGGAAGCGTCGTACAGGTGAATTCCACCCAAGTCGCTACGACCACGAAGCTGGCGGCGCCCGGAGTCATTTACTTGCGCGATCCGCAGGGACGATTCGCGGCAGTGAGCCTGACTTCAGCGGGTCGAGTCAGAAGCTGGCTTCTGAAGGGAACCACGTGGAGGTAGACAGACTATGACGCAAGAGGTTCATTCAACTTCGAAGATCAACGCGCCTGTAGGCTCAACACCAGAAAAAGGATTTACCGTCATAGAAACTCTGGTGGCCTCCGTCGTGTTACTGTTCGGCCTCCTGTCAATGGCCTCACTACTGGGTTATGCAGTGGCGACGAGCTATGAAAACAAGATGGACTCTATCGGGAACGCCCTGGCAGTTCAGAAAATGGAACAGCTCAGGGCGCAAAGTAGCACAAGTCTGGTCAATGGCGGTTGTCCGCTCGATTCCAGCGGCGCTATTGATTTCGCCCAATCTGCCGTCAGCGGCTACTACCAAACTACTACGGCATTCGGCAATGTGACTTTCGAAATTCGATGGAACATCGCGACTTCCAATCAACTCAAGACCCTCGTGGTCGCGGCTCGAAGGAGCAACGCCACCAAAGGACATATGTCAAACATTCTGAAGCCCGTCAGCATCCGGTGTTTCAAACAGGATTTATCAGGATTGTAAAGATGAAACTCAAGCGAGAGCGAGATCCAAACTTCTGTAAGGTCCAACCTAGTCCTGACAGTCAGCGCCGGTGTCTGCTCGCGTCAGGTCCCGTCTGTTCCAGATCTGCCAAAGCCACCCCGAGACTTGGTCAGCATTGCAATCGCAGCAGTAAGGGCTTTTCTTTGATTGAGCTTCTGATTGCGACCTTTATGTTGACGTCTTTGCTAGCCTCGGTACTGGCCATTTTTAACCAGGAACAGAGCCGGTATACCTTTGAACAAGACCTGGTAGCCATACAACAAAGTGCTCGAGAAGTAGCAGATCAGATTTATCGCGATGTGCGAATGGCCGGCTATCCCCAGCAGAGGCTCTATGCTGCTAGTTTGAACTGGACCGCTTCCAATTCGAACAAGATTGCTTCGGGTTTTACAACCATTGGTTCCAACAACCTGGTGTTCCAGGGCGATGTCGACAATGATGGAGTGGTTGAGGTTGTTGAGTATAGCCTCAGTGGCCCAATCCTTCGACGTAGTGAGGTCGAAAAGAACAGTGATGGAACCGTGCCTTCTGCTGATCCTCAGATCCTCGCGGAAAATGTAACCAGTCTGGCCTTCACCTACTATCGCTGGAATGGCAGCGCCTGGACGACTTCGGGAGTAACGGCAGCCAATACCAGCCGGGTGGACATTTCAGTAACCCAGCAATCGGCTTCGCGGGACCCTCAGTCCAAGCAGTATCGGACGTTGAGCTTTCAAACGAGCGTGATTGCCAGGAATCTCGAATAGGACGACACCGGGATAATAGGGCATCTGGATCAGGGAGAAAAACAAGGTAGGAGGTCCTTCATGATCGTATCGACGAATTCGGTAACGGTCCAACGCCAACGGGGCATCGGCCTGATTATGAGTTTGCTCATTCTTACCATTCTCAGCTTGCTGGGACTCGGCCTAATGACGAACGCCACCCTGGAGACCAGAATCCAATCCAATGCACGCTCCTCGTCCCTTGTTTACTATGCCGCAGAATCCGGACTGGAAGAGGCCAGTTACCGGCTGATCGGAGATTCTCTTAACACGATCCCTCTCACCCAGTTGGACACCGTGACGGAAGTGGTCTACATCCGCCAAAACTCAAGCATCAATCCGACTGACAGTTCCAGTTCCGACTACGATACCGAGTATGCGTCTTCGAACTTCGGCACAGTGACCTACTACACTACCAATCAAAGCAGCAACCCCATACAGTATCGCTGGGTCAAGCTCTCCATGAAGACCAAACGCCTCTCAGGACACGATGTGAACAATGGGGGATTAACCAACAATCAAGACGTGCCGATTTATTACGATCAGGCCGAGTACCTCTACGATCCTGGAGCTGGAATTAACGCATCCAAGACCGGGTATCCTGTCTACCAGTTAACCTCCTTCGCGCGGACTTCTGACGGCGCCTCTTACAAGGTCCGCAGAGAAATCAGCAGCGCGGGGTTCGAATTGCCCGGTGCCATCTTCTTCGATGGACCCAATCCGACGTTTGCCGATGCTCCGAACAGCAATGATTACTGGGTTGACGGAAACGACCAGGCTGGCGGAGGCTACAATATGCCGGCTATCGGAGTGATTTCGGATGCCGCAGATACTTCCATCAGTGCAGGGCTGCCGCGCCCTGATCACTATGTCGGATCAGGCGGGACTACTCCCGATGTGCAAAATGTTGCGCCCAGTCTCCCGGAATCATACACCACGCCGCAAGGAATGGAAGACTTGGTCAATTCAATCGATGATTATGCCAATGCAACCCATCCAGGGGGCACAACGACCTGTTCAGGAGCCGGCTGCTGGGGAACCGCGGCGAGTCCCAAGATCAACGTATTTGAGGGGGACTGCGACTTGGGGAATGACACAGGTTATGGTGTCCTCATCGTCCGCGGTAACTTCCACATGCAAGGTAACGGTTCCTTCTATGGGCTGGTTCTGGTTGTCGGTCAGGGGACCATGGACTTTAACGGCGGTGGTAACGGCGCAATCCACGGTGGCCTTTTTCTCGCAAAGACCCGCGACACGAGCAACAACATCCTCTCCACTTTAGGCTCACCCTCCATCGACTGGAATGGTGGCGGCGGCAATGGTGTCTTCTACAACAGTTTCCACGTTAACAACATGTTCAAAAATATGGCTTTCATCAAACTCGCCTTTAAGGAGCTGAGCCAGTAGAGAGCGAGCTGGTTGCTCGACAACAGGCCAAACCACGCGCGAGTGTTGCGCGGTCGGAAGACCTGAGTAGGGCCATTCTCATCAAGCCGTCGATATCCTCCAGCTCGATATTCAACTGATCTCCTTTTTAGGGTGAGAGCAGCAATCCAGTACCGGCGTAGAACTGTCAATTTGCACTTCAAATAATCCGAGGTCGCTATCAGTCATGCCGACTGCAAGTCAAGTCACTGGATCTGCCGAAACCATCAGATCGTATTTCGAAGGCAAACATTACCAAGCCTTAAAGCGAATAGCCACTCGTTTGGGATCCGCAGATCCATTGAAGGAAGAGTTCGAAATTCAACTCGAGAATCTCAAACAAGAAGCCACAAAACAATTTGACCAGGAACGTTTCGCCGAGTGCTTGGAGACCTTCCGGTTTCTACGTGAATTGGAACCGGAAAATGAGAAGATCCGGAGCTACTTGAAGCTGTGCCAAGAAATGGTGGCTGAAGCCACGGTTCCAGAAAAACGTGAGGCTCGAAAGCCCGAAGTCGGTTCGGCCACGCCTTTTCCACGAGATGATACACCTCTAAGGCAGCCCGCGTTCGTGGCAAACGTCCAGAGGCAGAAACCTATAGGTATTGAGCTGCACCCGGGGAGACAGGACGCTCAAGCTATCACCGCAAATCGAGCAGGACCGAGACTGGTCGGCATTTTGATCGTGGCTGCGATAGTATCGTTTGGGATTGGTATGGACCTCTGCAGGATTCACTGGCTCGCACGGGCCACTTCAGTGAATGGCCCAATCGGCGAGCCTGATGCCGGGTCCGTAAGCGCCGAGGAAACAGAAAGTAGACCGTTGAACCTCAGAGCCAAGACTGATCGCGCCATGGAACCGAAACCCATTCGTGCATCCACAGCTGCTTTCACAGCGACGGGACAACCAAGCCTTAAGCGGAACCCAGTGTCCCAATCTTCCCATAGGAATGTGGCGTATCCCGTCATCCATGACCACTTGCTGGGTGGCTGCCACGGGAGCCTAACAATTAATGACAAGTGGGTCACCTTTTCACCGACAGGAAATGCAAAGCACAGTTTTGTCGCGCCAACCCGGTTTGTCAGCATGGATCGCAAGGACATGCTGATCGTCAAGTTTAAGAACAAAACCTATCGGTTTAAGGCCGCTTCCACCGATTCGGACCAGCAACTTGAAGCTATCCGTCAGCACTGGAAGACAGCCAAGAGAGCGAATGGCGAAGGATGAAGTTTAACGTTGCGGGATGCGCTGGAATTTGACGAACTGCCTCAGCAGTTCTAAACAGTCCGGCTGGGTTTGTTTGGGGAGTTTCAGATCGTATCTGCTTGTTAGTCACTTACTGATTTGCGGCAAAGCCAGGAAGCAGGATTCCAAAACGTGTCCGCAGAACTCGTTGCTCTGTCGTTGATACGAGGTGTGGTCGGAGGATACGGGAGTTAAAGCCTTGCCTCCTGAAGCCGGCTACTCAGCAACTCATGAAGCTCTCTCGTTGCTGTCTTCCTATCCCTGTCGTTCTTACCACTGATGGCCTCGAATCGGTAGGTCTTCTGATTCACTTCGATCTTTAGAGAATCCTCCAATCCAAGGATCTTGATTCTAGATAGCGGTTGAGTGAAACCATCCCTTGAGCCTCCAGACGGAGCGAAGGAAAGCGCGTACCAGTTGATCTTAAGCGTGCCCGTGCAGCTTCCGATGAGGTGGTCGTGGACTACAGGGTAGGAGTCAAACTCGACCTTTTTAAGTTGCCGTGTGAGGTCTGCCTGGTTCAGACCTTCTTTCTTGGGAAGCTGAAGCAACGCTTGGTAAAGCTCACGTGCGTTGGCGTAGCGTCTCTTGTCAATGAATTCCTGGGCCTGCTTGGTTGCTTGCTTGAGGCTTTCCTTCTTAAGCTCGATGGCCTTTGCATTGAAAGGATCCCTCGCCAAAACCTTGCCACAATAAAAAATAACGTTGTCTTCGGCTGGGCTGATGTATCGGCGATGTGCCATGGCCGATTCGGCTTTTTCAATCCACAGGACATCGGACCCCAAGGCTCCATCGCTTGTATCACCGCTGTTGCTCAATTTCGAACCGGGGGAAATTACTAGCCAAACGAGCAGACAGACTGCCCCAAGAAGCGGTAAGAAGACCTTGAGTGACGCCAAGCTTAAGCCAAATTTGGCTGCGGCGTGGTCTTTGCTTCCAAGTGTCTTTCGTGACGAGACATCTGACTCGTACCCAGGAATCTCAAGAATGTCGTCGTCATCGATCATGACTCGAGGCTTCTCACTGCCCGCTATCGTTACGAAATCGTTGCCTTCCGAACGCGAAGGAGGCTGGTTTTGAAAAGGGGCGAAGTTTTCTGAAACGCCATGATCTTCTCCTTGAGCGTCGACGAGCTGCGGCGTTCGGCCCGTCAGCTCGCTCTCAGGTAGAGACCCAGGCCCTGGAGCAAATTTGAGACAAGCTTCCAAGTAGCGCCTAAGATCACGGTTGTCCGGTTCCAGCTCACACAAAAATCGAAGAGTTCCGAGGCATTCACTGTAAGCTCCGCTCTCGAACTGTTGGATCGCTTCGCTTTTCAGATTGTGGACGTGTGTCTCGAATTCCACCTTGAGTTGCTCTTCCTCCAGCCTGCGATCTTTGTCCCATCCTGACCTTCTTGTGTCCTTTCTCAGGGCTTCATTCACGATGTCCTTGAGTGCCGCGAAATCTCTGCGGTCAAAACAGATCCTCATCTTTTTCGTGAGGTCGGTAGGTTCTGATGTCTCAGCTTTGACAGCGAGACAGTTGTTTCCTTTAGCTTCCTTGGTACTGACTCCGGCTTCGTCGGGCGCGGCAGTGGCTTCGGACGTGGCCAGTTTTTCCTGGACACACTGTTTACAGAGTTCCAAATAGTCTTTCAAAGACCGGTCCTTTGGGTTGACTTTGCAGAGAAACTCAAATGTCTCAAGGCAGTCAAGAAATTGTTCCCTGTCAAACATTCTGACTGCCTCGTTTTTCAGGTCTTCGATCTGGATTTCGAGTTCTTCCAAAAGCAGAGTTCGGTGTCCAAGAGTTTGTGCATCAGGATCTCGGGGTCCTGCTCCGAAGGGCTCAATACCTTGAAGGAGCCTACTGAGGGCAAGGAAGTCCCTGTTCCTGATGGAGACCCTCAATTCATCAACTATTTCGCATCGCTCTGGCATGTTTGATCTCAGTCGAGAGTCGGCGATTATCTTGTGGACAGCCAGCTAATCGTCATCCGAATGGCGGGTCTGCAGAGGATTCCTAGGCCAGCCGGTCGGGGTTGAAGTGCGGCATCGAAAGGACATCATGCAGAGGAGCTGCCAATGCAAGAGGGTTGCGTCGACTACCCGATTCCCCACTAACGCCAAGCCGAATCTATGCCGATCTACCAAAGACGATAGCTAGACAAGGAAGGAACCCCAGGGACCATGATTATTCAATGCCCGCACTGCCAAACCAACTATCGCTTGGAAGAAAAACCGGTTAGTGATCGGCACAACTTGCAGTTTCGGTGTAACCAATGCGGAGAGAACTTTTCCATCGTGCTTCCGCATTGTCCGGACCCAATATGCCTGCGCGGTCCATTCCTGTTCAGCAGCATGATGAGTTCAATAGGCGGCTTCGGACTGTTACAGCACCACCATCATCACAAGATTCTTTGAAAGCCACCATGATCAAGGGTAACAGCACACCCTGGCTGGACCAGAACAAGGTAATCTCACTCGTCGTCCTCGATGGACCTCTGAAAGGGCAAGTCTTTCCGGTAACCAAACCCAAGCTGCTGCTTGGCCGCAGCGAGGGCGACATCGTTTTAGAAGACCCCGAGATTTCTCGCAAACACTGTGCTATTGAGGTGCGTGGAACCTCCGCGGTGCTGGCTGACTTGGGCAGCACGAACGGCACGTTCGTGGATGATGAGAGGATTGACACTCATCAGCTTCAGCACATGTCGGAATTCCGCCTCGGTTCGACGGTCGTCATGTTTTCCGCCCGCGCCAAAGACTAAGATTTTCTCCCACCGGGATTGACAACGTGGAACAACTAGGACGCTATAAGATTCAAGAAGTGCTGGGTCGCGGCGCTATGGGCACCGTTTATCGCGCCCACGACCCCACGATAGATCGTGTCGTCGCCATAAAGACGATCACCATTCAGGGTGTGACTGCGGGCGAGGAGGAAGAATACCGTCAGCGCTTCTTCCGAGAGGCAAAAGCAGCGGGAAAGCTGTCCCACCCAGGCGTGGTGACAATCCATGATGTGGGTGAGCAGGATGGCAGTCAGGCGCCCTACATCGTGATGGAGTGCATCGAGGGGACAACGCTGGACAATCTGATCAGCACCTCTGCCGAAAAACCCATCTCACGGACTCTGGACTTGATCAAGCAGGTCGCGGAAGCCCTCGACTATGCGCATTCTCAGGGGATTGTTCATCGCGACGTTAAGCCAGCCAACATCATCGTGACCCCAGACGGCCGTGCCAAGATCACCGACTTTGGCATAGCCAAACTTGCTGTGAACCAGCTCACCGTGCCTGGCGAGGCGCTTGGCACTCCTTCCTACATGTCCCCCGAGCAAATCGCGGGTGGACACCTGGATGGCCGTTCCGACCTGTTCTCTTTGGGAATCATTCTGTACTCGATGCTGGCGGGACAGAAGCCCTTCCCTGGGGAGACTGCCACCGCCGTGATGTTCAACATCACATATAAGGAGCCCCTTCCTCTCACCCAATTGAACCCTGCGTTGGAACCCCACTTTAACCATGTCATTGAGCGAGCACTCGCCAAAAACCCCGCAGGCCGCTACCAGACCGGCAGAGAGTTCGCGGAGGATCTTGAAAGCCTAGGCCAGGGCCAGCCATTGCGCTCTGGCGTCGAGACCCGAGCTGAGCCGGACCCGGAACGAACCGCTGTCCAAAGACCAAGTCAGTCACTTCCGACTACCTCAGCACAGAGAAGGTTCCGGCGAGCGAATTGGACGGCTAGCGTCACTTCTGTGGCCCAGGTTTTCGTTAAGTTTCGAGCAGCACTAGAGCGAATCGTTCGGACCGATTTCGCTCGGCGTTTGTCCTGGAAGGGACAACTTGGCTTGGCTGGCCTCACTCTCTTCCTCGCCTTATTTGTCTTTGGAAATATCGGGCCCGCAAAGACCGCTAAGCTCGAAATCCGGTGTGTGCACAGCTTTGCCGCTGCCGACCTGTTTGTATGGATAGATGACAAGCTGGCCTACGAAAAGCAGCTTACAGGCACCGTAAGGAAACGATTGGGATTGATTAAGACGGTAGAGGGAAGTTTTGTCGATGCCGTTCCCGCTGCTCCGGGAAAACACCTGATTCGAGTCCAGGTCGTATCCAGGAACGCAGGCTACGATCAAACCAAAGAGGTTCAAACAGACCTTTCTTCCGAAACCACCAAGACGCTCGACATCAAATTCGCTGGTCGGGCCGAAAATCTTGATTTGGAATTGCGCTAGCACCACATTTATCAACGCTGCACGCATCGAAGGCCCGACAAGAGGGCTCTTCGCGCTTCCTGGCAAAATCGTAAATATCGTTCAGACATGACAAACGGCCTTCCTGGCGATGAGCTTCACCACGCCGTGGAGCCGCCCAGAATCACGCCACGCTCTTTGTCGAGAGCAACGCAAACAACGATCCGCAGTCGTCCGTGGATTCTGTTCGGTGTGGGAGTAGCTTCCAACGGTTCTTCCCAGTGGATTGAACCCGTCCTGAGTCTGATGATGCGATGATTGCGCTCACTGCGGCGCTTCGAAACCGGTCCTGCAAGAACCCCATTCCCGTCAGCTAGGAAGGATGACAACCCGCAAACGACCAGCCCAGCCCTCTTCTGGGAGGCTGTCCGGGGACGCGATGCTGGTCAGTTTACGGCTTATCTGGAATTCGAACTGTCAGTATCGGGTTAAGACGGCTAACCCGGACGCGGGTCAGGTAGATCCGCAGTACCGCTGAAGTGCTTTACCGACCCGCCTCAGGGGGCGTGTGGTCGGCCTATCGGAACCACCGACGGCTGCAGAATAGGTTGAGTTTCCAGCTCCAACCAGCACTCTTTGCCCTGCAGGACACGTCGTAGATAAGAGGATTTGCGACAACTGCACCTGAGATATCACTTACAAGTGCGAGGTACGTTACAATTGCTGAAATGAGTGGCCTAAGCATCAAGTAGGGGGCAGCCAGGCCCTCTACAGCTGAGAATTCGGGTTACGTACCCTCTTTGAGTAAGCAAACGATAAGAATCGGACCGGCTGGGTGGTCGTACAAAGATTGGGAAGGGATTGTCTATCCGCAAAAGCCAGGCTACAGGTTTGATCCACTGGGCTACCTCTCCACTTTCTTTGACACCATCGAGATCAACAGCACCTTTTACCGCCCACCCTCGCCTTCCACAGCCGCTGCCTGGGCGAGGCGCATCAAACACAACCCACATTTCAAGTTCACAGCCAAGCTCTACCGGGTCTTTACCCACGAGCCCGGTGGAGGAACCCAGAAAGACGAAACTGAATACCGCAAGGGTCTGGACCCGATCTTTGATGCGGGAAGGTTGGGAGCGATTCTCCTTCAGTTTCCCTGGTCATTTAAGAACACCGAGGCCGAACGGGAGCGCTTGGCCCGACTGTTAAAGCAATTCAGTCAGTATCCGCAGGTCGTCGAGCTTCGCCACTCTTCATGGAACACGCCGGGGGTCCTCGATTGGTTCGAGGAGGCTGGCGTCGGATTCTGCAATATTGACCAGCCGCTCTTCCATCACTCGATCAAGCCTTCTTCCCTGGCAACCTCAAAGATTGGCTACATACGGTTGCATGGCAGAAATTACCAAACCTGGTTTGCGGAAAATCGTCAGCCGTCGGATCGATACAACTACCTTTACAGACCGGAAGAGCTTAAACCCTGGGTGGAGAGAGTCAGAATCGTCTCCAAAGAGGCACGGGAAACATTCGTCGTAACGAACAACCACTACCTCGGGAAAGCTGTAGTGAACGCGCTGGACATCAAAGCCTTGCTGACGGGAGGCAAGGTACGCGGGCCGGCCATTTTGACCGAGAAATACCCGCACCTGAAGGAAATCATCACTTCTTGAGGCGACGCAGCCCGGGACAGATCCAAACAAGAATGAGATCCAAAAAACCAAAGGCCTTAGACCTCGGCGAGGCGCCTCTATCGGAAATGCCCCGAGGCGTGGAGCCGATGCTGTGCACTCTGCTCCCTAGGCCTTTTGATCGGGCCAATTGGATCTATGAAATTAAGTGGGACGGATTTCGAGCCATAGCAGAAATTGATCGTGCCGGCGTGCGACTGCACTCCCGAAAGCGGAAATCCCTGAATGGGTACTTTCCTGAACTGCTTGAATCCTTGGCTAAACTAGCTCACGAAGCAGTTCTCGACGGTGAGGTAGTCGTACTCGATGAACAAGGCCGGTCGCATTTCGAACGGTTACGGCACAGAAAGAGGGGTCAAAAAGACCAGCTGCTCTACTACGTGTTCGACCTGCTGTATCTAGACGGCCATGACCTGCGCCGGCTTCCGCTGATCCGACGCAAAGCGATTCTCAAGGCTCTCATGGAAAGGTGTCCCCTGGCCGGAGTCCAATATAGCGACCATGTGGAAGAGGAAGGAAAGGCCTTCTTTAAGGTGGCAGTTGAACGCGGCTTGGAAGGAATTGTTGGGAAGGACGGAACCAGCCCGTATATCTCAGGACAAAGGACCGATTACTGGGTCAAATTCAAGAATTATCGGGTGCAGGAGTTCCACATCGGAGGCTTCACAGGAAGCCGAAACCACATCGAAACGCTGCTGTTTGGCCTGTTCAGGGACGGAGACTTCATTTATATCGGCAACACGGACAAGGGCCTGCCTAAGGCCAACCAAGCAGAGGATCTACGATCTGAACTTGCGAATTTGCTGCGCAATAGTTCACCTTTCAAGAACAAGCCCGATGTCACCGGCCGGATTCACTGGGTGGAACCGAAGCTGCCGTGCAGGGTGCGTTTCTTGGAATGGACCGAAGACGGCCACGTGCGTCACGCCGTTTTCCTGGGTCTGAACCGCGGTCTCTCATGAGGACGCTACTGCAGCTCGAACAACCCCTCAGGTTTCTCTGACATCGAGCTTTGCATCACGCTACACAAACTGCTTGGCTCGATAAACAGGTGTGCCTCCTGCGGGAGGCAATCCCGTGCGCTGGATTTTCTCGGCGCAGGGCCGGTGGCTTCACGTCCACCTGAGAGTTTCTCCGGGTCTCCTTCCTGGCTATCTCTACTCAACAAACCCCTGAACAAAGCCTCCCTGTTTGGAAGCAAGGCAGGTTTGGAAGTCACGCTGCCCACCTTTCTTGCCTCGGTGCGGACGTGTTGGCATTCGTCCAATCATCCAGCAAAAAATCACGGGCCAAGAGGCCTGATGAGATCCGGAGAAATTCGGCGGCGTTCCAGGCTCTTCCTTCCTTGGTCTTAAGCCTGGCTGACCGCCGGCGAAGCAAAGTTGTGACGGCCCAATGCGGGGAGGGGCCGAGTCTGAGGCTCACTCTTTCGAACTCCTGACGATTAGCCAGACGAGCGTTGCGACACATATCACGATCAGCAAGACAGTGGCAGGCAGATCGAGCACTTGATGCATGGGCCTTTGCCCTTCAGACAATCGAGACCACGGAGGCGTCATTTTGCTTCAGCGTCGAAAGCTGCCGCTATTTGGAATGCCTGTTTCGGTCAGTCCTTGTCTCGCCGGCATACCTCCATGGATATAGTCCATGCCAACAGTGGGCACTTCTTTACATAGACACGGCGGGCTAAAAGACAATCCTCAATCCCACTAGCGGCTTAAGCCATTCTATTCATGAAATTCGACGAAACCCAAAAACAGGGATGAAGTGAATATTTTGGAGTCTATGTTGCGACAGAATAGTGAGGCAGGCAGCTCCATCAGCTTGACCCCACTGCTAACTATTTCTCGGTGATCGGTGCGAGTCCGGCGCGACTCTCAGGGTTCCCGCCCAACTCTGATCCAAGAAGCCAAGGTTGGTTTGGAACCAAAGCGAATGATGAAAACGAAATGTTCTTGGGTCAGCTTCTTTGGATCGTTTTGTGGCATTTTGCGTAGAGCCGTGGGTTGCCCGCGTTTCAAGGATGAAGACCCAGTGGACGCCTTGGACACAGAGGTCACGAAGATCATCAAGAAACTGGCTGAAGCTCGTAAGGTAGCATTGGCACAGTTGACCCTGGGGTCGCAGCAAGAAGGCCGTAGCTCAGTCGGATGAGGTCGCTACCGGGTCTAAAAAAGTGTGGGTCCCATGGAAAGACGTTGAATCAAGCCAACAACCTTAACTCCCTGAAGTTTTTCCACGGCTTAGAGGTTTGGAGTGCTTCTGAGAACGATGAACTTCTCCAAAGGTTCAAGAGGAAGTCGCAGCGCCAAAAGAATCCGTCTGCAGATCCCATTGATTGTTACTGGTCTGGATGAACACGGAAGACCCTTTGCCGACCGTGTTCTTACGGCGAACGTCGCAGAAGGCGGTGGGTGCTTTGTCTTTAGCCGGGATCTCCGCCGAAACCAATCCCTCAAGATTGAGGCACAAAACGGGAGCCGCTTTCTTGCCAAGGTCCGCTGGTGCACTTATTACATTAAGCAAGACAGGCGTCGAGTCGGTTTTCAACTGGATCCAAACTCCAAGAATGGGTGGGTAATTGGGGCTCCGCTAAAGTAGTGTAGAAAGCTTTCCATCATTCTCACCTTGCCTTCCACGCTTCGACAGCTAACCCTACTTCTGATTCGGTCCTTTCTATTGAGTTTTGGAACTCCTAAGAATCATCCAAAGCAGCACCCCTACGCATGCCACGAGTAGCAGTACAGCTACCCCGAGATCAACCTCACAACAACTGTTCAAGATTACCTTAGGTCCGCTCTATTCTCCGTTCGATCCCACCTGGCGGGTGCCCCGCCATTTGCCGCCTATCGTAGAGGATCCCATGTCTAATGAGTTCCCGCACGATCCTTCCACCGTTTTCATCTAGTACCCGCTCAATGTCGGCGACTGAGAGAGAGTGATTCATGAAGAGGTTGCAAATCGTCATGGCCCTCTTAGTCTTGGGCGGAAGTTCGATGGGGTTGGGTGGCATAGTGAAAGTCTTTGCCTTAAGTTGGAAACCGTCCCGCAAAAAAGCAAATGGTTGTACCATGTGAACACTCCAGTTTCAGGGTTTCAGTTATGCTAGCAAGTATCTTTCCAGAACGAATGCCACTGCGGGGTCCAACTTCATAATGAGGAATCGAGAAGGCTCGCGATGTCAGGCTGGAGTATCTTGCTGTTTAGCGATGCGTTTTGCGGCTCCCGAATCAGGAGTCATGCGCCTACCTTTGCCGCTCGCGCTGTCCCTTTCGATTCAGCTGGTGCGAGAACACGTTGTTGCGGTTCACGGAGTGAACGTTTCTCGACTGGCTGGCATCAAATACAAATATGATGCGGAGAATTTCTTTCGACGAAACTCTAATATCCCGCCAACATGCGTCAGGAATCTCAATCACTCGCGCGGCACCGCGCATGTGGCCATTTCGCGAAAAGAAAAGTTCAGACGCGGTTTCTCGGAAGGGAATAGATCCTCGCTGACGCCGTGCTGTTTACTCATCCCGTCCAGTGGTTATGTAGTCGGCCATCCGGAAGTAATCCATTTCATCCGTCACGCGGAACCGCCCGGAGCCTAGCGTCTTGGCTTTCACCCGGCCGACTGGCGACGAATTTGCCGCTGTTGCCTCGCCGCCTCCAGCTTCCGATCCCTATCGGCGGTCTGCGCAGTGCGGACAGCTCGTCATTGCGTAAAGGAATTTAGACTTTGAAAAGGATTGTTGTGCAAAAGCTCGTCTGGCAGTGATTCTTAGCCTAACCTAACGAAATCAACCTCAACCATGGTTCGGCCAGTCTGCATCGGTGGCGCTCGCACATCAGATAACCGGCTCTTATAGGGTATCGAGCGGCGAAAACAGCCCGGCGGCTCGCCAGTTATTCCTCAGGAAGGTGATGATCAGCATTGCCATCATACGATTCCTACCCCAGCGTCGAACCCAGAATTTGCTGAAGGGCTAGAGAGTTTTTCGCCGACGGCGTCAGAAGCGTGATGGCAGCATGCCAGCCCTGCCATGAGCCTATCTCGTCTGCAAACTCTGCAGACAGGAACCACCCGCCAGAGGTCTCCAGTCACTGGATGGAATATTTCACGTAATGTTCAAAAAGCGCGCCGTGGACGGACTCCGAGGGGCAGGAGTTAAATAGGATCATCCTGCCAGCCGATAATCTATGGAGACGTATTTTCTTGAGATCAAGGAAGGGTTTAGGGGGTAGCCATGAAAAAAGCCGTCATCCAATTCGCCGTCGTGCTGTTCCTGATGTCTGCAGCAAGCGCATCTGCACAGAACGTGAGCGCGGTGGTCTCGACCACCAGCGGGCACAACAGTTTCTATCTTGCGATCGGAGATTATTACCGCGTACCGGAATCCCGGGTCGTGTACGTGAGGGATCATTGTCGAATTCGGGATGAGGAACTCCCCGTGGTATTTTTCCTCGCATCCCGGGCCCATGTGGATCCGCAGGTCATTATTGACCTTCGAATGCGGCATGGGATGAGCTGGCCTGACATAACTTTCCACTATGGGCTGACGCCCGGGATCTACTATGTCCCTGTCAAGCGGGTGGGGCCCCCCTACGGGAATGCCTATGGTCACTACAAAAAACACAAGAAGGACTACAGAAAGGTTGTCCTTGTGGATGACGATGTGGTCAACCTCGTCAACCTGCGCTTCATGTCTGAATACCACGGCAAACCTGTAGAGGTGGTCATGGACAGAAGAGGGAGGGGCGAGAGATTTGTTGTTATGAACGATGAGTTCTGCGAGGAAAAGAGAGCACACGGTGATAAAGGGAAGGGAAAGGTCAAGTACAAAAAGGGAAAGGACAAGTAGGAGAAAAACAAAGGCCGGGGAATGGGTCACGGCCGGAATGATTGAGAAAATATCGTGCAGGATGGAGGCAAACTCCCAAAGCAACAAGGGGATGCTGGGGCGGTGGGTCCACGAAGGGGACCCAATTGACAATCGGAAACTCAGAAGCTGCCTTGTCCACGCCTTCACGTCTGGTCACATCCTTAACTCAGAAACTTGGAACCTTTATGAGCAAGGAAGGTCAATCTTGTACCTAAGGAAGAAGTAACCAGAGACGCCAGATGACCCAATATCGTCAGCAACACCAATCGAATGAGATTGTTTCACGTGTCTAATTGTCTTTTGGTTAGAAAGGTGCTGCTCAATCAATGTCCACAGGAAACGCTTCAGCCAACTGATAATTTTGAGCCTTCGGCACCCGACAAGATCCGCCTCGTCCCCGCCCTGTGGACCCTGCCTTTCCCCAACATTGTTGACCTGGGCGGGAAGTTGACTGTCAAGCTGGACCTGATTCAAAATCTGATCAAAAGGAGAAGTAACCATGTTCGAATTGATCAAGCGTTTCGTGACGGAAGAAGAAGGGCAGGACCTTGTGGAGTATGCGCTATTGCTGGTCTTCATCGCATTGATCGTCATTGCAGCCCTTCCGAACTTGGGCAAGACCGTCAGCAACGTATTCTCGAATGCAACCAGCGTTCTGCAGTCAGGCTCGTAGATCCGCGCCCTCTGCGCCAACCGAGTCGGGAGGGTGTGGCAAGCTATACATAGCCCATCTTTCGTCCGGAGCCCGCACGAACGGTCGTGAGGATGGCCAGGCTCAGTAATGACTCCGCCGCTTGCATAGAAACGCCGGATATCATGCTCTGGTCCGGCGTGTTCCCTGTGCTGTCTGGTTCGCCGGTCCGGTGTTTCCCTCATCAAACTGTTGGTGACGGCAGCGCCGACCGTTGAAGCTGGACCGAAAGGCAGGTGTTGTTGCACGAGAGCAATCCTGTCATCCCACCGCACTCGTCATCGAGAGTTCATTCGAAGACCTTTTCCCACCGTTTCGCATCTAATGCATTTGGAAGCTTGATCCCTCTCAAAGCTCTGTGTATCTCAGCTCATTCGCCTGAAGCGGAGGGCAGGAAGCAGTTTCAGTGCCCCAAAGGGCACACTGGCTTGAGTAATCAAACGACAGGAGTTATCTTGTGGCCTTGGTCCGAACAAGCGTGGTTGTTAGCGTTCCCGTGAGAGGTATTGCCAAACCTGAATTGTGATTAGCGGTTTCAATTCTGAGCAAGTCTCGGAGCAACGAATATCAGGCTTTCAAGGTTTGCAGTCTTTCTGCCTCGGCACTTCTATTTGAGTGGAGCAAAGGTTCAAGGCACTGCATCGTTGGGTCATCGCTTAAGAATGTCCCTCACCCGTCTCCTTGGCTGCTCCAACCCGGCAGTTCCGCCTGCGATCACTCCCGGAGGTCGAGTTCCCCTCGGTATTACCCATGCGGTCTATCACCGTTGTTCAAAGGACATATTTCTCACTGGCGAGCTTTCTGAGCTGCTGGCTGGACACCCTGATCTTTCACAGATGCCGGTGGAAAACTGCCCTATCGTTTGGATCTTTGCTTCTCATCTTTTCCCTTCCGACTTCCATTCCATGGAAGAGTAACTATCCCGCAATTCGTAGAGCCCTCTGGACCCTGAGCGACCGTGCTGGATGTAATGCTTATCCTTACCGGGTGTTTCTTGGGTCCAACGTATCCTTGCGCAAGCGAGAAGCCCCAGCCTGGGCATCCAATTGCTAGTCCTTGACATGAAACAGGCAAAGTAAACGCCCTACGCCATCACCTGTATAGGGATGCCGTCAACGTTGATTCCAAATGATGCTCTTGTAAGATAGTGACCCTTTAGATCCGATTTATTGTCTTAGAGTATACATTTCTCGCGGTTGCGAATGCTGGCTAACGCTTCTGTCGAACTAAGGAGATGGAGAGATGTTGACCCGATTCAGGAGCTGCAGTCAGGACAGGAAGAATGAGAAAGGCGCCATTCTTGTGCTCGTGGCCGGAGCCATGGTGGTTTTGCTAGGGATGGCGGGCTTGGCGTTCGATTTGGGAATGCTCTACAACGTTAAGACTGAGATTGATCCCAGTACCGGCAACAATGTCGCCCCTCCCGGCGGCAACAAATTCATGGCGGATCTGATCCAAGTCAGCATCACAGGCTACACCTTCAACTTTTTGGTACCTATTTTTGGTTCCGGGATTACTCTTCCCGCTTTTACAACCACGCTGAATCTCGAGGGGCTCGGAGCGACTTAGGAGCCTCGTCAAGCCTCCAGTCACCGATGAAATACTTCTCGGTTCTGCTTGATGACAAAAACGGCTTGGTTGTGCTCGCTGGTCGGCCCACGGGAACACCTGACGATTTCGGTCAGATTGACCTGTTCCCAGATGTCCGGTTTTCGGGACAGCCGAGTGGTCTGCTCGAGCACCGAGCCTTTTGTGACTGCAGAGGGTTCTTTGAGTGTCTTCTGCAAAGCGAAGTCGCGCTCCAAGAATTTCTTCATGATCTTCGGCACACATCTCCGTTTGGTCTTCATCGTCGTGACCCCATAGGTCGCAATCTTGAGATACGTATGGAAGTTTTCAGATCGCGTGGTCACGCTGCCGATGCTCAGCAGCACTGGGGCCCCCTCCGACATGTGTAAGCTGAAGCTCTTCGACGGCCACCTCCTGCATGCGAAGGATCACCGATGGTTGGAAGCCTTCCTGGGCCAGATGCTCCGAAATGCGATCATGGAAGGATCGGGTCGGGACTCCCGTGGCCAGTAACTGTGCTTTAGGTCGCAGCAGTCGATGGGGGCCAGGTGTCTGGATTCCCAGACGCCAACGGTGGAGATCGCGAGGCGGCCTGTTGATGCCGTTGCGGTGCTAGGCGGCCAGAGCCACTCCCTGAATAGGGAAACTGACCGGTCGGGCCGAGTCAAAGAGGGCAAATAGGACTTTCTTCGAAATTCAGTGGCTGTTGGCGATGGCAAGGGTTAAGGAATGGCGCCAACTGGAGTGTGTCTGGGCGCCGAATGATGTTCTTCCTTGTAAAGTGGGACAGTGTCGCGACTTGGCTGGCATGCGAGGCAGTCAGACAATTGTCGATCAAGATGGACGTGGTTTGAAGGGAGCGACGGTGCTAATCAGCTTGTGTCGGTGCGCCTAGGCAGAGATTGGGTGAGGCAGCTCTACAGATAAATGCGCCCGGTGACGTTCCACGAACAGGCTCACATGCGTAGTGCCGTTCCCCTTCTGGGAAGAGTTTTTCCATCAGGGTCCGAATTCGTGAAGCGTTCACTCTTGAAGACTAGGACCTTCCTATGAAAGCGTCATTTGGCATGCATTGTGCACTTGTACTTGGTCAGCCACCACAAGGAATCGAACGCCGGAAGCACCACGGCGGCGAAGTGATGGGATCCGATTCCAATGGTTCAGATAATCAACTCAAGTAAGGGGAACCTAACAATGTTCGAACTATTCAAGCGTTTTCTTGAAGAGGAAGAAGGTCAGGATCTAGTCGAGTACGCCCTGTTGCTGGTTTTCATTGCTCTAATCGTAATAGCAGCTCTCCCAAACCTGGGCAAAACTGTTAGCAACGTTTTCTCCAACGCCACAAGCGCGCTGCAGTCCGGTTCGTAGAGTTAGAGTACGCAGCTTCGACACTCATTCGGTTGGAGAGGTCTCGAAGCAAGTCCAGCGTCTTGCGGTAGCTGCGTTTCCCGACCACGGTCGATGGCCAAAGTCGGGACCAGACATCGATCACGGCGAAAACCCAGATTGGCTGACCCTTACCCCCAACGATCGTTCGCATCTCGTCTGCCTGAAACTCCACGGCAGACAGCCTTCTCATTTCTCGATCGCTGAAGAGACGAAACCAATCGGCTGCCTTTTCTAGCCAGTGATGGACCTGTGTCTTGAGCAGCGAGAACGCTGATTGGGATCCGAATTTTGCCATCCTCGAGCCCCGCATTCTGCCAGCCCTAGGCTCCGGAATCCTGCCCATACCGAAGGGAAGCGCTGGCCCAAGTTCGAACCAGGCTCTCCACCGAAACAGAATCGCCTACGCGCTATTCCTCATCCGCACCCAATCAACCCGAAAACGGTCGCCCGGCAGCCTCCTCCAGAAAAGCTGCTTCTTGGATGTGCCGCGCGCATGGTGGTAAAGGAGAGCGGCGCGCTCATAAAAGCCACGTGTGTGCGGGGAGTCCCGGAAGCCGAAGAGCTGGAAATCAAGCTGATGGCAAAACTCGTGGCAAAGCGTACTCATGAAAGTGCCAAACGACGTGACTTGCTTCCGGACAGCCGTCCGCATCCAGACACGAGTAACATTCTTTCCGATGTCATAATCCCCAAAAAGCTCGGTGCTCCAACCACTCTCATAGACGCGAAGGGGCCGCGACGCGAGCACCCGCACGGTGGGCTTGGGAACGCGATAAAAATCGGCGGCGGCTCCCAGAAACTCCTGACACGCGCGGTTCACGACCGGACGCTTTTCCGACATCATGGCCGTTTCAATATCCCTTGCCAAGGCAAGCAGACGGCCGTCTTCGGGCAATCGAGTTGTGGTGTCGCCAGGCAATAGATCGAGCAGAGCCATGAGCAGCTCGGAGCCCTCGTTCAGCTCCTCGGTGGCCCTGTCGAGCTTGCGGTCCTGGATCAACTCGGCGGCTCGGACCTGAAGCCGCTGGATCTGTCGGCGGAGCAGACTGCCGGCTCGCCGCTGGAGCCGCGCGGCCTCCTCGTTGCTCGGGTCGGGTCCCTGAGTACTACTGGAAACGACCTTCTCCAGGCTCTCTCGCAGTAGATCGTGAAACGACATGTCTGCCATCGAGAGCATCTGGAGCTTGGCGAACTTTTGCATCTCCCCTGGCAGATCCTCAACACTGGGTGCCTTCATCCCGCTGACGAGGACCGGAATCACAAGGATCTCTTCGCGAAGCGCCAGGACGGTTTCGCGGCGGATCCAGTCTTCAGGTGAATCGATCCTTCGATGGCCTTCTTTGTCAGTGGCTGACAGCCAGTCGTTGCTCACCAGCGCGATGAAGGCCCGCGACGATTTGATCTGCTTCTCGATGACCTCAGCAAAGTCCTGACCGGGATCGATGTCCTTGCGGTCCCAGAAGACCTGCTTGCGCCCGAACCATTGAATCAGCCAAGGGTAGAGCCACAAAGCGTGTGCACTGTCTGCACGCCGGTAGCTGAGGAAAACACTCATCCGGTCCTCCAGTCATACGGTGATTCTGAGAGCCCTTGATCAAGGTATATCATAAGCTTCCATTCAAACTCGCGGGTACGCCCAGGGGCCAGATAACGCTGAATCTGAACCCCCACTGATGGCGCGCACCAGTGGGACGTGCCAGCGGGACTGCCGCGGCCCGGCCCGTGTTTGCTCGACCATTGCGTGAGTCATTGCCGTGAGGGTATGCAAATGGCTCCGCACGGCCTTGTCTGTCAGGCGCCACCATCTCCTCGCACCCTCGGAAGCGCAATCCCTCTGCCACAAGTACAGGTCCCTTTTTGATTCGTTGGAAATCCTTGCGTCTGCGGAGGATTTTGGATGTGGGAGCCATGTTCGGTTGGATCAAGGGCAGCTTCACTGGCGGCTGGAATCCTATACCGACGGATAGGCTGGCTATCCGATCGGATAAATTGGCATGACGGACCAAGACAAGTCCGACACGGGTTATTGAATTGAAAGTGACCTGGAGTAAGCGGCTCTGGCAACTCTCAATGTATGGAAGGGAACGGCATTACAGCTTGACTCAGAACGGGGCACTGGAGGCATGGGCGGCTTGGCTTATGTAAGGTACGTCCCACACGACAATCTTCACCTATCTCCACATGTGTTTATTTTCCCAATGAGGAAGATCGCTGCGGCGGTCCATCCCAAGGAGCGGCCTCGGATTTGAAAAGGGGCAGGGGATAACCAGCAAAGAGGTGGGGATAACTCAATCCTCAGTTCCTGAGGAGCCGTGATCGTCTGCAGACTTTGCACACGGCCGAAGCCGGGTAGGAAGCGGACCGTCGGGAAGCGAGGCCCCGACCATCTACCGCGACCTTTCACTCTATAGAAGGACCCGGAAGGTCACTTAGCTTTCTCTTCTTTTTCCGAGGCGATCTTCAACGCTCTCGTAGCCAGCTCCTCTACCAGTTTCTGATCAGTCTTGGGCAAGCGCTGGATATAGGCCTCTATAGCCTCCTGGATCAGCTTCCAGGCAGGCTTACTGAGGAGATTGGATAGGGCAGTTAGCTTGCCCTTTACCAACGGCTCGAGGTACACCGTCAGTTTTTCATAATCGGCCAGGCGAACCGGCTGCCCGTCTTTGAACCTTGTGGGCGGGCGCCCCCGCCTTCGTTCGCTTTTGATCGGCGCTGACATCAATCCCGAAACTACCTGAAATTCAAGCAGTTGTCAATTTAGCTATTTTTAGACATTAAATAATAATTGACATTATAATGATATAGACGTATACTTCGACTTGCATCTGGAGTTTGGCGTGACTTTAGACAACCATTTCAAGAGCCTAACTTTTGCGGGGCGCCGGCGCATGGGGCAGCGAACACTCTGCGCCTCGGCAAGACTGTGGCAAACTTTCCAAAGTTCGCCTAAATGGCGGTCTCCTTTAGATACTCACGACGATGTGCAATCGGCCTCTAGATGCTGAGCTGTCAGACGCGTACCAGGAAGCAGGTTTGGGTATGCCCAGGCGACCCCGGAGATTTTGCAGTTACCAACTATCTGCGTCCTAGTCTGGCCGGGAAAGAGTTCCTGCGGTCTCGGTCGCGACCTACTAATGCGGTCTAAGAATGGGAGCGGGTGCGAGTGAGGCTCTAATTTGCTTGCGGAGCCCAAGACGTGGCCCTTGGGCAGCCGCCGACGAAGGAGGCGGTCCGACTCAAAGGGCTAAGCCGATGGCCCCTTGAATTCCGCGGTACCGACCCTTTTCAACCAAGAATCCAATGCGATGTCCGACTTGGTTGACAATCTCCTGAAGGGCCGACCTGAGTCCGTGATCCTCCTGCTAGGCACTCTGCAGCGTACTGCTGCAGTACCGAAGAGGAGACCACAGCCAAGAAAAGAACGAAGCTCGTTCGATGCTGAGCTACCATCTCGGAGCTTACCGTCGCCTGCAAAGACAATGATCCGCTGGAAAAGCTTCCCCTGCAAACTGTTCTTTGGAATGTTGCCAGAGGTCAATTAGGGCCATAGTTCACTTGTGTTCTCGTCTATGTCGGCTAACGGGCGCGCGAGATAAGCTGCCGCACTCTCAGTTTGGTATCCCTGCCGAAACCGAGGGTGGAGTGGACTTAGTCGCCACAGCGAGGCAGCTTCAGTGAGCAGTTTCGAGAGTTGCATCACCTAAACAGGGGGATGCCGTTCCCTTTGGGTACAGCGGGCAAAGGATCAACGTGGCGATACATTGCGGAAGACTGAGCCGCATGCGGATGAAGGTTTGTTTGGTCCATCCCCACATAAGAGCAAACCCGTGTCGCAGTTCCTCATGCAGACTCTGCACTGGCAGCGCACCCAGTGATGCAACCAAGCCTGTTGCAACTTAAGCCAGACGGACCCGGTTGCCAATGTGACGCGGGAAACATCGCCAGACACTCCGCAGCAGAGGGAATGATCTGCAGCGGCATGTGGAGCCGGACACAATACTGGCCAAATCTGTGCGATTCCGGGGCTGTCTATTTGATCGCTTGCCTCAGCCTGGTTTGGCAATGTTTCAGCGTTTGTTTGGCCTTCAAGTCTTTCCGTCTGCAGATTCTGCAGACGGCTCGGGAAGCAAGGCACTGCTATTGACATTCGGGCAATTCTGGAGTATAGTAGAACCATTGAAGGGCGCATACCAAAAAAAGGGGAAGCGAGCAGTATGAGTGAATCCCATACGCAATGAACCCAATGACCGAGAGCATCGCAGCAGGGCATTTTTGTATCACCCACGAATCACCCCCCACCAGCACCGCAGGACAAACGAAGAGCAAAACTAGAAAGCCGCCTAAGAAAAAGCCCGGGACAAGCAAAAGGACCGCGCGCCATAGAGGGAGAAATCCTGGACGTTGTGGCAGCTGCTCTGCTACTGGGCATCACCGACAAAACTGTTCGTGCGCGTAGAGCACGCGGGTTGATCCCCTTCAGGAAGTGGGGCGGTCAAGTTGTCTTTCTCAGGAGCGAGCTGCTTCAGTTTTTGAAAGACCTTCCTGGTTGCTCGAGTGAAGAGGTTGTCGAGGAAGCGTCAAGCGCAGGCAGGGTTAATTCCTCTTCCCTTCCTCGGTGAGCGGGCGAATGATCGGCGGTCAAGTAGGGACTAGCCAGTTGCGCTAACAACTGACAAGTCCCTGACCATGGCGCCTGAGACGAAGGCGGAATGGCTGTCGGTCATCCTACCACATCACGCACCAACCATTTCTCCAGCACTTCGGGCGCACATCTCTATCTCAAGAACTGGAGGCTAACTTATGCCAAGACGCGGAGACGGTCTAACTAGTGCGCCGGGGGAAAACCTGGTGGCCGGATTTCACCCACAAGGGTGAGCGGTATCAGCTCAGACTTGGAAGCGAACATCAGCAAGACGGTCGCGGCAGAACTGGCGACGCTCAAGCGGGCTGAGATCCTGAAAGGCGAGGCAGGCATCGGAGAGAAGAAACGGGCCGATATTCTCTTTGAGGATGCCGTTGATGAATTTCAGAAGTGGGCGGCAGCCGACAAGAAACCTGGGCACCGTCGAGTTCTACGGCTGCGTGTTTCAAGGCTCTGGCGGCGGTCGTTTGCCGGAACAAAGCTCAGCGACATTCACCCATTCCTGATTGAGAAATACAAGCAGATGCGGGTCCGCGAAGGGCACCCAGTGGGCGCTAATCGGGAATTGACCGCTCTGAAAGTTCTCTTCAACCGCTGCCGAGATTGGAGAAAGTT
>CAVVYL010000013.1:0-102692 GCA_963752385.1 uncultured Acidimicrobiia bacterium
CATCCGCACGTGGTTTGAAAAACTAAAAGATATGTATGCCAGCCAGGGATACATTAATTGGACCCCAATTCCCCGCCAAGTGTTAAAGGAGGCTTCCTCGGAGTCACCGGAGGGAACTGTAGACCTTACGATCGACATGGAAGAAGGCTCCCGATTCTTAATCCGCAGGATCGAATTCACAGGCAACAGCTTGGCTGGTGAGCAGCTCTTGCGTCAGCGGCTGCAGATTCGGGAGGGAGAAATTTTTGTTCCGACATCGCTGGAAACCAGCTTAGAGCAGATCAATCAGTTGAGTCTCTCGAAAGGATGAGGTCGGAGGATGTAGATCTCAGGCTTGATATGGCCGCTGGGCAGCTCGACATTATCATCCCGATCGGCGATAGAATGCGCCACTCCCAGCCTGAAAACCAATCCAAGCATTGACGTGGTCAGTGCTGGCGAACAGCCGATTGGGTTATCTCTTGCTATTCTTGGGGCCGCTTTGAAGGCGAGGCCAAAAGCCGCGTTTATCGCAGATAACGCGGGTAGGCGATCAAGCGTAGACCAGAGCCAGCCTGCCATTACACCACCGTCATTTATTCCCCGTTTAGCCAACCTGGGCTAGGATGAAGCTCGGAAGAGTTGGCTTCAGTCTAGCGTCGGAGGAGAGTCGGCTGTGCGCATTCTGTTGGTCGAAGATGAACTTGACGCGGCGCGGATGCTGGCTAAAGGCCTGCGAGAGCAAACCTATGCAGTTGACGTGGCGGCAGACGGCGACGCGGGCGCCTATCAGGCGAGCGTCAACGACTATGACCTCATCATTCTCGATTGCATGCTGCCGCGCAAGAGTGGGTATGCGGTTTGTCGCGAGATTCGCGCCGCCGGATCATCCGTGCCGATTCTGATGCTCACCGCGCGCGATGCTGTACAAGATCGCATTGCGGGACTCGATGCGGGCGCGGACGATTACCTGATCAAACCGTTCGCCTTCCGCGAGCTACTGGCACGGATGCGTGCGCTGCTGCGGCGTGGCGCGACACTGCGGGCGGACGTGATGCAAGTCGCCGATCTGGTCATTGACGCGCGGGCGCGGGCCGTGAAGAGGAGTGGCCATCGCATCGAGATGACGGCTAAGGAATACGCCTTGCTCGAATATCTGGCGCGCCGCGCCGGAGAAGTGGTGGGTCGCGCCGACATCGCCGAGCACGTTTGGGACGAGACCTTCGATCCATTCTCCAATCTCATCGAGGTCTATGTGCAGCGGCTACGGCGCAAGATTGATGACGGTCACGCGCTGAAGCTGATCCGCACACGGCGGAGCGAAGGCTATATCCTGACGTCCGAAAGCCAACCAGACAGGTGAGGCAAAAATGTTCGCTTCAGTCAGAACACGATTGACTTTGTGGTATGTGGGCGTGCTGGCTTTTGTGCTGCTGGTCTTCAGCACACTTGTTTACGGGCTGTTGGCGCGCAGCCTCAACCAGCGGTTGGACAACGGTCTACGAGCTACCCTGGAATCAATAGCTCACGCGCTGGAGCGCGAGCTGACCGAAGATTTGTCGCAAGTCGAAGAGACTGCCAAAGCTGAAGGAGTGACCCGAGGCAAATTCGAGACTGCGTTGGAAAAGGAAGCCGCGGTCAGCTCAGTAGAAGATCTGCAATTCGCCCATCAGGCCATTGCCGTCTTCGATGCACACAATCGGTTACTCGCCGCGAAGCCCACGGCCGACAATATGCACGCCGCCTTGCCTTCTTTTGACCTGATTCCGAGCGAGTCAGCAAACACCTTCACTTTGCGGAGCAGTCAGGGAGAGGCGAACTACGGACTACGGGTGGCAGTGCAGCGTGTTCAAGCGACCCCAAGCAACTCCTATCTGATTGTCGTCGCGCAGTCGCTAAAAGCAAACGCAGAAGAGTTAGGGTTGGTGCGCCGGGTTTTCTATCTTGCAGTACCGCTGGCACTCTTATTCGCCGGTTGTGGCGGTTTCTTTCTCGTGCGCAAAGCCCTAGCACCCGTTCGGTCGATGTCGGAGCGCGCGCGTTGCATCAGTGCTGAAAATCTGGAAGAGCGACTGCCCGTCGCCAATCCGCGCGACGAACTGGGCAAGCTTGCAGGTACCTTCAACGAGTTACTGACCCGCCTGAACGCATCCTTCGACCAGCAGCGGCAATTTATGGCCGACGCCTCGCACGAATTACGCACGCCGCTTTCGGTCCTGCACACTACGGCGGAAGTGATTTTGGAGCAGCCACGACGTACGGAAACCGAATACCGCGACGCGCTGACGTTGATGGATACGCAGGCACGCAGGCTGACGCGCATCGTGGAAGACATGTTTACGCTCGCACGCGCTGATGCCGGAAGTTATCCGTTGCATCAGAGTCATTTCTATCTGGATGAGTTGGTGCGTGAGACAGCGCACGCAGCCCAGATATTGGCAGAGCGCAAAGAAGTTTCCGTTGACGTCAGCGCCGCGTTGGAAACTCCTTTTCGAGGTGATGAAGACTTGTTGCGACGGATGCTTCTGAACCTGCTCGACAACGCTATCAAGTTCACCCCGGCGGGCGGAAATGTCCGCGTGAGCCTCGCGCGGAGCAATTCAAGCTGCGACATAATCGTCGTTGATAGCGGCACAGGCATTCCCTGCGAAGCACAGGCACACATCTTTGAGCGATTCTATCGCGCCGACAAAGCACGCTCACGCGCTGAAAGCAACGAAGGAAGCGGCGCCGGTTTGGGGCTTTCCATCGCGCGCTGGGTTGCAGAGGCGCACGACGGACGCCTTGAGTTACGCCAGTCTGATGAAAGCGGCACTATTTTTGTCGCATCCTTGCCAACAAACTCGCCGTGACGGCGAGAGACCTCGTTCCCGCGATTTATCTTCTATTTATTTTCACTCCGCTAGACTTCCTCTCACGAGACGGACGCCATTCCGGGTAAAGGTGCGTTCGTGAAATGCAAGCAAGGAAAGGAGAAGGTCAGATGGACAAAGCAAACATAGAGCCAAGGCTGAACGGCTGTTTAGTTCCCAGAGCATCTCGATTGTTTAGGGGATTAGCCATGCTGGTGGGTGCGGCAGGTCTTCTTGCTAGCATGTGGGGTTTGCCGCCCACGAGCATGCAGGCGAAAAGTGAGATTCACCGTCAAGACGTTGACGATGACAGTTGCAGCGAAACCGGAGGTCCGGCTGGACGCTTGCCCACCACCAAGCTGTTCATTGAACACAACGCTACGGACGGGGATACTGGCATTCATGGGGCGTTCGATGGGATCGACTGGCAGAAACTGTGCGTCTTCGATCCGAACGGACAACTGGTACTTGAAGTCGAACCAAAAAATCAACTCAGAGATTTGTCCATAAGCGGAATATTCTTCGAGTCGAGAGAGCCCCCAAACGACGAAGTTCCAATCGAGGAAATTCTCGCGCGGTTCCCTGAAGGACGATACTCTGTGCGAGGTCGCGCGTTGGATGGGAGGCGACTCACGGGTGCGGCAACTTTTACTCACGATATTCCTGCAGCTCCCGTCATCGTATTCCCGCTAGAGGATGGAGTGGTCTCTTCCGCCGGCTTCACGGTCATGTGGAACCATGTCACAACGACGCTGGACGGCAACCCGCTCAAGAGGACGGGTTACGAGGTCATCATCACCAAGGACGTGCCGGACGACCCGCATGGGTTCTCTCGGCCCACGTTCGATGTGCACGTTCGAGCCTCTGAGACGAGTCTGAGCGTTCCTAGTGAGTTTCTCGAGCCTGGTACACGATACGAACTCGAAGTGCTGGTACTGGAGGTCAGCGGCAATCAGACCATCACAAATCTCTTCTTCCAAACCCAATAGATTGCTGCATCAGCCGTCGGGAGGGATGGCGAGGGTGTGAGACCACGCTGGAGATCGCGTCATGAATCCGACGAGGAGAGACACAATGCTAAGCAGAACGAAGCAGGTCTCTGGTTTGACGCTGTGGTGTGGGGTTGCGCTGGTGCTGGCAGCCGGTGGGTTAAGGCTGAAGGCGGAGGGGCAAGCCGACAAAGAACGCAAAGCGGCCCTGCCGGCGGAGCGCGTGGTCGCATCCATCTGGGCCGCCGTTGCCGCCAAACCCGGCGACGTGCGGGCAGTGGAGGTGGAGAAGAAAGGGGACAAGCTGATCTGCGAAGTGGAGGTTGTCGCTAAGGAGGGCAAGACCTACGAGGTCGAGGTGGACGTGGCGACCAATGCGATCCTCGAGGTCGAGGAGGTGACGATTAGCGCCCCGTGGGGTGTGGCGAGTGAGGATAGGTGGATAGCGGCAAAAGTGTGCTCCACTTACGGGCAGTTTCCGACAAGCCGAAGATACGTCTATTGAAGTCTGGTCGGGAAAGGAGCGGGGTTCTTCAGGACCAGAAAAGGAAACCCTGATAATGCTCCGCCGTCGGTTGGTAGTCGGAGTGAGACATTGCATCGACATCACTGGGGGCACGTCGAGGCTCTAGCGCAAGTAGAAGACAACTCCTGCCAATACTTCTATCTGATGGACGAACCCCTTCACAGGAAAGAAAATTCCGTCCGAACTAGTGGGTGTTTCGGGAAGGCCGAAGCGAGGAATCTTTATCACGTGATCTCGAATGTCAAAGCGCACCGCCAACCGGCGGCTGGCTCGGCCTTCAAAACCGCCGCCCAAGTTCACACTGAACTTGTTGTCGGACACTATCCGAGCGGGATCATCTAGAAATCTCCTATCCAGAGCAAGCCCTCGGGCTTGACTGGTTGGACTGAACCGCACCAGGCCGGGTCCAGCTGTTCCAAATATTCGCAGGCCCCCATCTGTAGAAGCAAAATAGTAAAGCACACTGGCGCGAACGTCACTCTTTTGATCATGGCAGTCATCGTTGCCGCATTGATTTCAATCGAGTGGCGCTCCGATCGGATCCACGCCCCTTACTTAATGACGTTTGCTTTTTTCATGGCGGTGTTTTTTTTGCTCGAGCCGGTCTCATCTTCTGCCACTTTTCAATCGTTTGCCCACTGGTTCGCAACCTTTTAGCCAAGCGAATCAGAATTACCTGAAGGAGCCACGTTGCGGCCTTGGTTCAGTGACAAGTACACACAAAGTGTTGTCAAGACATCAGCAGGGAATGGGGGTAGCTTATCTCGCGCTCCGTTCGGCGACGGAGGTAATCTGATGGCCGACACATCGCTCCCCAAGTGGACCGGCATGGCCGGCGTTGCCATGTTCGCCCTCACGCTGGCGGTCATCCCCCTCTACTTCGTCTACAGCGGGCCTCCGCCCGCTGGGAACGTCCTCACTCGCGCCTTGGTCGGAATGTTGCAGCTGGTCGCGTTCCTCGGCTTCGTCGTTGGGCTCCAGGCGCTCGTCCGTCGCGCGCGGCCAGCGGAGGAAGCGCTGGCCACGCTGCTCGGGTCCTTGGGCGTCAAACGTGTGCCACTTGGGACCTATTACTAATCAGGAGAACGAAAATGGAACCCACGTCGAGTGCAATCGGGCTCATAGTGATCGTGGCACTCTACATCAATATTGGGTTATGTCGGCCGCTGGATCGGTGTACATATCGAAGTTAATTTTTAGCGCAAAGGTAGAGCAGATATTTTTCGGATTGTTTCTTATCCCAATCGCCGGCTTTTATTTGGGCTTCACGGCTCACTTTGGAGATAAGGATGCGTGGCAGTTAGAAGCAACGGCAGTGGCAGTGTTTGCTGTTTTCGGCCTAGTGGGAGTCCGAGTTCCATTTGCTCTCATAGTCGGATACGTGCTACATGGCCTATGGGACGCGGTCCACGAGTTCAATGTTCATGCTGGCGGCTCTCTATTGGGCCCTCGGCAGACCACATCCGTGCCGTTAGCCTACGGCTTCTTCTGCGCCACATATGACCTTCTCCTGGCGACATACTTCTACACTCGCCGCAATCACTGGCGCGCAGCCTGGAGCGCGATAGCGGCAGCGACGCCGTCGCTCAAAAATCGAGAGTAGGGCCGGAATGCGTGCTTCAAGGGTCCGCTGTGCGGCGGCGCAGCGGGTCCAATTGGCCTCATGTTGTAGTTTTATTTTCTTCGGCGATAATGCTAGCTTGTCAAATTGAGCATCTGAAATTTCTTTCGTATAAGTCGAGGGAAGAAATTCCCTAGCAAGCCCACTTCACTGGACGCGCCAAAGGCGCGTCCAGTAAGCTGCAGGGGGGATTCCCTCTCGCAGAACAGCGAAAGTTTTCGGGCACTGATCTTCGTCGTCTAGCTAGCCTAGCTCTTAGTAGCTCTCTGGCTGCGATGGCGCCAAAAGGAGTAGCCATGAGGATTTGGATTCTTTCCCCGCAGTTGGCGGGAACCCTCCCGGTAGGCTTGTTCAAGCAGGCGTTGGCTGCAGCCCTGTTTGGTTGCTTACTGCCGCTGGGCGCAGCAGCGGCCTCGGGCGACCATTTCGTTTATCCGGAGGCCGCGCGCGAAGCCGTCACCGACGACTACTTCGGCGCCAAGGTCAGCGATCCCTACCGCTGGATGGAAGACCTCGACGCACCGCGCACGCAAGCCTGGATCGCGGCGCAGAGCAAATTGAGTGTCCCGCACTTGGCCGGGCTACCCGAGCGTGGGTCGACCCGCGACCGTCTCGCCCGGCTGTGGAGCTACGAGCGCTTCGGCGTCCCCTTGAAGAGCGCCGCCGGCTCACTCCTCTACACCCGCAACGACGGGCTGCAAAACCACGCTGTGCTCTATGCGGGCAAGCCCGGTACGGCCAACGCGCGCGTACTGCTCGATCCCAACACCTGGTCGGCCGACGGCACCGTGGCGCTGGCGCACTGGACGGTTTCGCCGGACGGGCTCTGGCTGCTATACGCGCGGCAGACCGCGGGCTCGGACTGGGTCGAGTATCGCCTCCTCGAAATCGAGACCGCCAAGGAGCTGGAAGACCGTATCACCGGCGTTCATTTCAACTTCGACGCCTCGCGCATCGAGTGGCGCGGCAGCAGCGCGGGCTTTTTCTACTCGCGCTTTCCGGCGGCCGCTGGGAACGATGCGAACGCCGGGCTGCGCAATCACAAGCTCTACTTCCACCGCGTCGGCACCGCGCAGAGCGAGGACGTACTGATCCACGAGCGCCTAGATCAGCCCGAATGGTTTTCCTGGGCGCAGCTCACCGACGACGGCCGTTATCTGCTGGTGTTGGTGGAGCGCACCGAGGACACCGAAAAGGAACTGTTCGTCAAAGACCTGGGCGACGGGGCGCAGCCCAGGCTCGACGCCCCGCTGCGCAGTATCAGAAGCGGCTTCGACGCGCGCTATGAGCTGGTCGGCAGCGTGGGCTCGCGGCTGTTTCTGCGTACCAGCTTGCAGGCGCCGCGCTATCGCATCGTCACCATCGACCTCGCGGGCAGTGACGACCCCGTGCAGCTGCACGAGCTAGTGCCGCAGTCCGGCGACGTCATGGACTCGGCGCAGCTTCTCGGCGGCGAGCTGGTGCTCGGGTATCTGCACGACGCGGCCAGCTGGCTGCTGCGCTATTCGCTGGGCGGGAAAAAGCTCGGCGAAATCGCCTTGCCGGGACCGGGCTCAGTCTACGGCGTCTCCGGGAGCGCGAACGATCCCGAGATATTTCTCGGCTTCACCTCCTTCAGTCAGCCGTTCTCCACCTACCGGCATCACCTCAAGACGGGCAAGACCGAGCGCTTTGCCAAGCTGCGGCTCGCCTTCAAGCCTGAGGACTACGTCACGGAGCGCCTGTTCTGCCGCTCCAAGGACGGCACGCGGGTGCCGCTGTTCGTCAGCTACAAGAAGGGCCTGCGCAAGGACGGGCGCGCGCCCGCGCTGCTCTACGGCTATGGCGGCTTTGGCATCTCGATCACACCGTCGTTTTCCGTTCCCAACCTGGTGTGGATGGAACGCGGCGGGGTCTACGCCAGCGCTTGCCTGCGCGGCGGCAACGAGTACGGCGAGGAGTGGCATCGGGCCGGCACGCTGGAACGCAAGCAAAACGTGTTCGACGACTTCATCGCTGCCGGAGAATTTCTGGTACGCGAGAAATTCACGTCGCCTTCGCGTCTGGGCATCCTCGGCGGATCCAACGGCGGCTTGCTCGTAGGCGCTGTAACGAACCAAAGGCCGGAGTTGTTCGCGGCGGCGGTGCTCGAGGTCGGCGTGCTCGACATGCTCCGCTACCATCGCCTGGGCATCGGCTACGCTTGGGCCGGGGACTACGGCACCGCCGATACCCCGGAAGGTTTCAAGTATCTGTCGGCCTACTCGCCGTACCACAACATCCGCGCGGGGGTGAAGTATCCAGCGGTGCTGGCCATGACCGCTGACCACGACGACCGCGTGTTTCCGGGTCATACTTTCAAGTACACGGCCGCACTGCAAGCGGCGCAGGCTGCGGACAAGCCCATCCTGCTCCGGGTGGAGACCCGGGCAGGCCACGGTGGCGGGACTCCCTTGTCCAAGCTCATCGAAAAAGCCGCGGATTGGCTGGGTTTCCTGGTCCATTACACGGATCGGGGCACGGGCGCGACCGAGGGCCCGCAATGAAAAGATTTAACGGACTTAAACTGATACCAAGTGCTTGACGGCTCAACCCGGGTTCGCCAAGGCGCCAAGGCAATGGAGAAGTTGCGGTGAGCACCCAAGCAGGGTTTCCAGCGGACGCAAACGCTCTCTCCAAATTTGAGATGCTTACACAAAACGGAACGCAACGTTGCCTGCCTAAAGGGTCAATGGAAGCTGTCGATTGGCTGACGCAACGAATTGTCGAGAGACATTTCAATTGGTGGTGGAAGTTTTGGTTATGGTGGTAGGATGTTTTGCATAAGAACCGGCTCAAGGGGACGCGTCTATCGTCACGCCGCTTAGCCAGGGGTGTTTGGCTGCCCTGGGATCACCCGCAAGTCGCTGAGGACATACAAACCTGATTAGCTCTAAGATCGACGATCCCGATTCAGTGGGCCGATGATTAGCCGAGGATCGCCGCTTATCGGCACGAAAGTCGTGAGCTGAACCATTTGGTTGGGGCCAGACAGCAGCGCTGCATGGCCGCAACACGCCGGGGGGGCGGCTCATCTCACGGTTGTTAGGCGGAGAGAAGGCATTACACGATGTCAAGCAGGAGGTTGTCATGCGGAACATCTGGAAATTCGTCAGCTTAGTGGTTTTCTGTGTCGCCGGGTTTGCTGTCAGCAGCGTCGCTCCCCTTGCGGCGCCAGCAAATCAACAAAAAGATGAGCAGGCGAGTGAGCTTCCACCCTCTCCTCTCGAAGCGTTTGCCGCTCGATCGACCGCGACAGTTGTCTGGTCGAAGTTGATCGGCCGTCTCGAAGGTCCGGTCTCGCGCCACCGTCACGGCGCTGATTGTCGAGGACGCGACGGCCACGCCGGGGGTGATGCGTGGGCTCCGAATCGATCTGGCGCATATTGGCGCACCCCCGAGTTGTGACTGGAAGTACGTGGCGTGGACAATCATGTGCAAACGGGCCAACGCCGCGGTCTACGTTGAGGAAGGGCGGCTGGAGGAAGTCCGCAACATGCTTAAGCGCGACCAAAGTGCGGTACTGCGTCCCATGGAATTTATCTCCCACTACGCAGTGACTCTCCCCGCCCCGGGACAGGCGTCAACGGGTCTGATCGTTTGCGGCTATCAGTTTTCAGACCGCCGGGGCAGCGAATTGGCAGCGCTGTTCACAGGCGCCATCGCGGCACTCAAGGAAGCTTCCGGCTGAACTCACACTGCTCCACGGGAAGGCGAAGAACTCAAGAAGGTGCAGGGACCCCAGGGCTGAAGTTCTTGGTGAAGCTCCCAAGGCATCGGAACCCAATGGGCGGGTGGCCAATTGGTGAGCAGAGGTAAGCTTGACTGACCTAATCCGCGCTTCCACCAGTTACCACGGAGGTAAGTATGTCCCTCGAAGTGCAATCTTCCACTCGCACGAGCCGCCAAGCGACCGAACCCATGGCGGCCTCCTGGCGAAAGATGGTCGGCATTGCGTTGCTTTGGTTCGCCTTGGCTACGCTCGTCTATGTGGCGCAGTCCGCTTGCTCTTCCTCCACACCGCTGATCGCGTTGCTCGGGTTTGCCTCGTTTGCAGGCGGTCTGTCCCTCTTCGCTGACGGGCTCAAACGCAGCATCGTGGCTGAGCTAAGGAATCAGCGGCCGCAGTAAGAGCGGCGCAATCACTGCTCTCGCCGTTGCAGCGCAAGCGCTGCTTCGGTGGTTGTATTCCTCGCGTACGATCGCGGTCGCCAGCCCTTTCTCAGAAGTATTGAGCTGTCACATGACCAAGTCAGGAGGTCCCGTGGTTCAACTCTATGGCTTGAATTCTTTACGAGCTTTTTCGATGACTGCTTTCTTCCGCTCCGCGATTTTCCGCTCTGCCGTCAGATCCGACAGAGTAACATCGCTGCTCGAGCCAAAAGCAGCAAAAACACGCACTTCAAAATCCTGGCACTTTAGGTTCTTGCTTACGATTGAGCTGGGGAGATCTCATTCAACGAACGGCCACCCGTCCTACAGCAAATGCATTGGAAGCCGTCTCTAAAAGAGAAAGATTTTGAAATCATAAAATGAGCTTACGAGGGGATGGATGAGCGAATCTGATGGTGAAGCAAGGCCCATGATTCGCATGGGAACCCGCGTAACCAAGTTTCAGGTGGACCAAGACCACCCCTACTCGACCAGACGATGCTGGCTTCCAAGTTAGAAACAATCCGATCGCGCTGGGTCAAAAACTCAAACGAATGAATCTATCCCAGCTTACACTCTCTCTCCCGCAAATTACCTTCTCTCATCCTCTGATACAGCCTACAATTTTGGTATTTCGGTGAAGTGTCTTGTAACGACAGAGGTTGCAATCATTAGTAGAACGGCACTGTTCCATCTATACGCGAAAGTCAAACCTTTGGGGTTGGCCTTAGTTTCAGTAGTTTGGTTCCTTGCTGCAATTTCAGTTTTTAGCGCCACCGCACAGTCTAAGGACACCCGGAGGGCAAGGGAGTTGGCAGGCATGAAGGCTCAGGATTGGCATGTGAAAGGTTGGTTGAACTCAAATCCTGTTCAACTCAAAGATCTGTTGGGCAAGGTTGTGTTAGTCCGGTGGTGGACGGCGGGTTGCCCCTTCTGCTTGGCGACCGCACCCTCGCTGAACGAATTTTATGAGCAATATCACTCCCGGGGGCTGGAAGTCATCGGATTCTATCACCACAAGTCCAACGAGTCCTTGGATGCAGAAAGAGTTTATCGACTTGCGAAACAGCTCAGGTTCAAGTTTCCGATAGCTATCGACTATGATTGGCAAACTCTGCGAAGTTGGTGGTTGGACGGCTCCAAATCGAATTGGACAAGTGTCAGTTTCCTAATGGATCGCACGGGAATCATTCAATATATTCATCCTGGTGGACAGTATGTTCAGGGAGACGACGATCATAGAGCGCTGAAAGCCAAGATCGAGCAGTTACTACTGGAGAAGTAAGCGAGGGATGTCAGTTCTGGCTACTATGCCCGCACCTCCTCCACTAGTGACCGGCCTAGGTGCAGGACCGGCATGGCGGCGGCCCTCACAAATCGCAATCAGTAGACTTCGCTCTGTGGTTTCTTGTTTCAGTCTGACCTTTACATCCCTAACCAAGCTTTGAGAGCTGACCAAGAATTCCCCTGAAAGTGTCCAACTGCTGTTTTAGGGTGACGTTTGACCCCAACCTTCCCCCTGCTGATTCGTCTTTCCATCACGGTTCGGCTTTGGCACAACTCGGAAGGAGCCCTCCCGCAGCACTGCCGGACCGCGGATTCTGTCCAGTTGGTCGGCCATCCGGAAGTTGAAATCAGAGCGGCGCACTGCGTGAGTAGTTTCCGAGTAGCCCGTTATACGGCCAGTGGGCGTCGACGGAGGCGCTGAGCCTTAGCCGATTGCCCAGCCATCTGAAGGGATCCACTTTCTGACTGAAACCCCTCCGACCAGCGTTTGGCATAAAACGCGCAACGATTGGACAGGGTCCCGGACAAATCCGTCGTGAAATCTCGGTTTCCTATTGCCATTCGATACGAGCAGTGATATGCTCCGCTCCTATAGAGAATCGATAGGTAACCATGTCTGACAAGCAAATCAATCTGCTTCAAGGAACGCTAGACCTACTGATCCTAAAAGTGCTGACGTTGGAGGAAATGCACGGGCTGGGCATTTCACATCGCATCAAACAGGTGACGAGGGGAACCTTTGAAGTTAAGCCAGGGTCGCTTTTTCCTGCTTTGCACCGCATGGAACAGGCTAGTTGGCTCACTTCCTCTTGGGGAGAATCAGAAAACAATCGGCGGGCCAAGTATTATCGGCTCACCAAGGCCGGGCAACGTCACCTCGAAGCTGAAGCAGCACAGTGGAAACGCATCTCGGTGGCAATCTCAAGCGCTCTGGAGGCGACTTAGAGAGGGAGGTTGAGGTTCCATGGGTCTGTTATCAAAATTCTCGAGCTTTTGGCAGACCTTGCTGCACAAGGCCCGCATCGAACAGGACCTCGATGAAGAGGTCCGTTCGTACATTGAGATGCTTATCGAGGAGAAGGTTGATGCGGGCGCGACCAGGGAAGAGGCCCGTCGAGCAGCATTGATCGAGTTCGGTGGATTAGATCAGGTGAAGGAGGAGGTACGTGACGCACGAGTTGGAGTCTTTCTCGAAACACTTTGGCAAGACCTGCGTTACGGTGCCCGCTCTCTGTCCAGGAGCCCGGGATTCACTGCTGCTGCATTACTCTCACTGGCGCTTGGAATCGGGTTGAATACGGCCATCTTCAGTACTATCAATGCAGTGCTGCTACGCCCGCTGCCCTACAAGGATCCCGAGCGGCTGGTGCGTCTGGAACAAACCATTTTGAGTTACCGCAATGGCAAGGAGCTGACCGGTGTCCCGCCTGCCAACTACCTTGACTGGAAACAGCAGAACAGCGTTTTCGAGGCCATGGCGACTTACGAGCGCGTTTATGGCGGTTTTGCCATGACCACTGAGACTAGAACCGCACAAGTTCAGGGTCAGCGAGTGTCTGCTAGCTTCTTCCCTTTGCTGGGAGTGCAACCCGCGCTCGGTCGAACGTTCCTGGAAGACGAGGACAAGCCAGGAGCGAACGTCGCTGTGTTAAGCCACGGTCTGTGGCGGCAGCATTTCGACAGTGACCCAAACGTGGTAGGGCGCGACATAACCCTCAACCAGGCTAGCTACCGAGTGATCGGAGTGATGCCTGAGGGATTCCGATACTTCTTGGAGTACGGATTTACACCCCAGGAGAGCGCGACCAGGGCGGTTGATCTCTGGCTCCCCTACCCCTTCGAAGGGAATCCGCCCAGTAACCGCGAGCTTTACGGTCTTTCAGCCATCGCCCGGTTGAGGCCGGGCCGAACGTTGGAGCAAGCACGGCTCGAAATGGAGCTGATTGTGCAGAGGCTGGAACAGGCATATCCCAAGGAGAATAAGGGCACTGGCATATGGCTGGCGCCTTTGCACGAAGCTGTGCTGGGTGAGACTCGATCCTCGCTGCGGCTTGTGTGGGGGGCGGTGGGGCTGGTCCTTCTAATCGCATGTGCCAATGTAGCCAACCTGCTCTTGGCGCGAGCTGGTGTGCGCAAGCGCGAGATCACGATTCGCAGCGCGATTGGTGCAGGCAGAGGGCGGCTCGTCCGTCAACTGCTGACCGAAAGCTTTCTGCTTGCCTTGATGGGCGGGGCGGCCGGTTTGATCCTGGCAGTGACCGCCACTAATCTCTTGAACAGTATCCTGCCTGCGCGGGTTGTCCGTTTCGACGAAGCAAGTTTGGATCTGCGGGTGCTGATATTCGCTTTGGTGGCCACCTTGACGACGGGAGTTCTTTTTGGATTGGTTCCCGCTCTTCATGGGTCGAAGGTGCAGATCAGCGCTGCATTGGCTGAGGGTGGCCGTGGTGCATTGAGGGGACGAACCGGTCCGAGACTGCAGAAGATCCTGGTCGCCTTGCAGGTCGGCTTATCTCTGGTGCTCTTGGCTGGAGCCGGGCTAATGGTCAATAGTTTTTGGCGGCTCCACCAGATACACTTGGGCTTCAACCCGGAGAACCTGTTAGTCCTTCGCTGTGTCCGGCTAATGGTGCCACCGATTGTTCGCGAGCTTGGACTAAAGGAGGTTGCTCCGGGCGGACCCAGGGTGCCGCACTTTGCCCTGAATCCTGAAGCGATGCGCTTTCCGGAGCGCGTCGTCGAGCGGCTGCAGTCACTGCCGGGAGTCGAATCCACTACAGTGGCCTATGCGTTTCCTATGGTGCGTACCTTGGACTACCGTTTCAAGATCGAGGGCGGGCCAGAGCCTTCACCGGAGGAGGCAGAAAACATGGATGGGCAGGAATTCCCGGTTAGTCCTGGCTATTTCCGGACTATGGGAATCCACTTTTCGCGAGGGCGGAATTTCAACAACGGTGACACACAAAACGCCCCGGGTGTCGCAATCATCAACCAAGCCATGGCGCGGGGGTTCTGGCCCGAAGAACCGAACGCGCTTGGCAAGCGGATCATCTGGGGCGATCCGGAACGGAGGGCTGAAATCGTGGGAGTCGTCGAGGACGTACGATCTTGGGCGACGCAACCCAGTGTTCCACACATTTATGTTCCTTTTTCACAGTCGTGGTCACTTTCCGACCCCCATCCTTACTTCGACCTCTGGAAATGGATGTTCATCACGTTTGCGATTCGGACCCATTCAAACCCCGCAGCCCTCGCCGCGGCCGGGCGGAATGCAATCAAGAGGAGGATAAGAGTCAATCCGTCGAGTGGGTTCGGACCATGGACCAAGTTATCTCTGGCGAATTCGAGCCATGGAGGGTAACCATGCTGTTGCTCGGTCTGTTTGCCGGTTTGGCAGTGGTGCTTTCCGCCATCGGGATTTACGGTGTTATCTCTTATGCGGTAGCCGATCGAACGCATGAGATCGGTGTACGGATGGTCCTAGGGGCCCGACCCACTGACGTGCTTCGAATGGTAATGAAGGGAGGATTTTGGCTGACGCTGGCAGGCATCCTGCTTGGATCAATCGCAGCCTACTGGCTCACGCGATTGCTTTCGAGCCATCTCTATGAGGTTAAGCCAAACGATCCACTGACCTTTGTCTGCGTTGCGATTGTGCTCATGGGTGTGGCGATGGTCGCTTGTTATCTGCCAGCAAGACGGGCGGCATCGCAGGATCCGATGGCAGCACTACGATGTGACTAATAAGGGGCCGGCGTAGCCATGGTCGTCTAGGCCTTGCTCTTTCCCAACTTTCGAATGGCCGCAATTCAGGATTTACTTGACCACGCCCGCAACTGCAGTGGTCTTATTTCCATACTGCCTCAAGTTCGGCCACCGCCGTCGCCTCTCCTTCAACGACGTGCCATCCGCAGGCGGAACCTGGGCCGTGCCAGCGCCCAATGGTCTTCAACCCCTTGGGGTCTGGTGCGCCTGTGCTCAGAAATCGTTCAATTGCGGCTTTGTAGCAGCCCGGCGGAATCTTCCATGCAACCATGAATTTCATTTCATTCTCCCTTCTCAGTAATTTGTCCTTGATGCCAGCGTGATCAGGCTGACGGTGACGATTGCTGAACTTCACAGGCTAAAGCGATCTAGTGGAAACAATAGGACCTTAACACATTGCCACCCTACACCCCATCAAGATTATGCGGCTAGAAAAGAAACTGAGGCACGATTACCTTCGTGGACTGGCACTTTCCCCAGATGGGGGGTTCGCTGCTCTGGACGCTCGTGGAACGCGACGACAGTGACCTCGCGCTGGTGGAGAACTTCCGGTAAGCGGCAAGAACTGATCGATCCCAACGAACGAACTTGCTTATCCCGGTTCAGAGGCATAATTGTGCGACTGTATGTTGACGCTGTTTAGGATGGATACTAATGGACAGCGCTTCCGCCAGTGGTTGTGTAGTCGGCTACACGGAAGTAATGCGGTCAACTTCCGGTTTGCCCGTCATACGTCCAACTGAATCTCCAACGCTAAGTGCGTCTCTGCCGTTAACCCTCCTTAACGTACTGAACTCGCTCACCCAGTTAATCTTTAGGCCGATCCCGCCAACAATTGATAACGGAAGCACCTTTCATTCTGGCCAGGCTCGCAACGCCGTCTGGATAACACCTAGCAGTTCGTTTCGGCTCGCACCGCTTGCAGCCTGAACCGACATTCCATGGATAACCGTTGCGAGGAACCGGGCTAGATCGGCGGGATCAGAATCGGGCGATAGGTCGCCCTTCAACCGCGCGCGCCTGAACCGCTGGCGTACGTCAGCCTCGCTCGCTGCACGCCGCGAGGCCAGTTCCCGCCGGATAGGATCGGCCGACTCTCCGCATGAAAGCGCACCCTGCACCATGAGACATCCCCTGGGAGTTCGGGGATCGGTCAGCAAATCGACGGCCCCGTGCAGCAGTCGTTCCGCGACGGCGCGCGCTGTTGGCTCTTCAAGAGCCTTGCGGATGTAGCCCGCCGGCCCGTCGGCGTAGCGATCGAGAGCCTTGCGGAACAGTGCTTCCTTATTGCCAAAGGCGGCGTAGAGGCTCGGCCGATTGATGCCCATAGCCTCGGTCAGATCCGACAGCGAGGTACCCTCGTAGCCTTTATGCCTGAATACCTGCAACGCTTGGTCCAGGGCCTTCTCGATGTCAAAGGACCGGGGACGCCCCCTGGGGATGGCGGCCTTTTTCTTTTTCATACTTTCCTTCATGCTTACATAATAGATCATTTCATACCTATCGGTAAGAAACTTCTTGACAGTCGTCCGTCCACCTGACACATTCGTATCGCTCGGTATAGAAAGGAGGTTGAGAACGATCATGTAGAAGACAATTACAGGGAAGGTTGCATGGGAAGAAAGTCAAATTATTACTGAAAGGGTTAATGATCATGAGCATGTCGACAAAGAAACTGATAGGTAAAGTGGCTATTGTGACGGGCGCTTCGAAAGGGATCGGGGCCTCCATCGCCAAACATCTGGCAGACGAGGGAGCAGCGGTGGTGGTCAACTACGCCTCCAGTAAGGAAGGTGCCGACCGTGTCGTCGCCGAAATTTCCGGGAAAGGTGGAAAGGCCATGGCGGTGCGGGCAAATGTAGCGAAAAAAGCAGAAATCGAGCGTCTTTTTGCCGAAACGAAAGAGGCCTTCGGCAGGCTTGACATCCTGGTAAACAACGCGGGAATTTACGAGTTTTCTCCACTCGAAGCCGTTACCGAAGAGCACTTCCACAAGCAATTCGATCTCAACGTTCTCGGCCTGATCCTGGCCTCGCAGGAAGCGGCAAAACACTTCGGGCCGGCAGGCGGCAGCATCGTCAATATCAGCTCGCTGGCGAGTCCCATGCCGGTTCCAAGTGGCTCGGTCTACAGTGCCACCAAAGCGGCCGTCGATGCGGTGACGAAATCGCTTGCCAAGGAACTCGGAGCGCGCAACATCCGCGTGAATTCCATCAACCCTGGAATGGTCGTGACCGAGGGAGTGCGGGCAGCCGGCTTGGTAGAGAGCGATTTCCGCAAGCAGTTTGAAGCGCAGACCCCGCTCGGCCGCATCGGCCAGCCGGAGGACATTGCTCCTGCCGCCGTCTTCCTTGCCTCTGCAGATGCCGGGTGGATCACTGGCGAAACTCTGGTCATCGCTGGCGGCCTTCGTTGATCAGGGGGGCCCTAAATAAGATCCGCAAATCCAAGGCATCAACACAGGAAAGACTAGAACATTAAGAACCACCATATTCGGCGGCTCAGGCTGCCATAGCTGCTTATACCAGGGCTTGGGCCGGGATCTCGGGCTGATACATCCTAGGCCAAGCCCTAGGTGTACGTGTTGGGTTTGTCAGAGTGGAGTATAGGAAATCCGGAAGACCCTTTATCAGGACCAATCGGCGCAAACAGTAAAGGGCGGTTCGCAACAGTCGTTCCGAGACCGTTAGTCTCCGATTAGCCCGTTAACCAACTAAGTGCCGGTTTCCGCTACGCCGAATAGGGGATTACTTCCGAGTGGCCCGTCAACCGTCCAAGTGATCCCTCCCGTTAAGCACACACCCATTCTGTCCTCCTCAGCGTACTGAACTCCTTTACCCAATCGGCCGTGGTCACCTACCGGTGTAGCCTTGCACAAAGGGGGACATCTATGTGCTGGAATACACAGATCCAAACGGAGATAACCCAAAGGCGTGGAGGCCAAGGGTGCGGAAACTGGATCGCGATGGCAAGGTCACAACCTTGGTGACGCTTGAACCTGAAGGGCAGAGCTCGTCGCAGTGAGTGGAATGGATGGCATCTTAGTCAGATCTGCCTAACCCGGAGCTCTCCAGCCGACGCCCGCCAAAGAAGCAGGCGTGGCTGAGCTTACGTGTTGGGCAGACGCATCAAGGTATGTGGCGAAGGCAGCTCGGCTATGCGCTCATTCTGTAGCATCAGGCCACGCTCCGGACAGACCATAGGCCTGACGGGAGAAGTGGCCGGACGCCGGCGGTGGCCCCCCGCTGCCCCGATGATCCCCGCGGGGCTGAGCGGAGCTGAGCAGTGACCGATATGGAGAGGCGTGGGTTCGTCGGGGCGGTGGAGCGGTTCTTCCGGCTGAGTGAGCACGGCACGACGCTTCGCACCGAGGTGCTGGGCGGGGCGACGACGTTCGCCACGATGGCGTACATCATCGTCGTCAACCCGGCCATCCTCCAGTTCGCCGGACTGCCGGTCGGGCCGAGCACCGTGGCCACCATCCTGACCGCGGTGGTCGGCTCGCTGCTGATGGGGCTTGTACGCCAACCGGCCGCTGGCGGTGGCCCCGTACATGGGCGAGAACGCCTTCATCGCCTTCGGCCTGGCTGCCCTGGGGCATCGGCTGGCAGCTGCGGCTGGGGGCGGTGTTCGTCAGCGGCGTGGTCTTTCTCGCTCATCACGCTGCTGGGCGTCCGCACCTGGCTGGCCAACTCCATCTCGCCCAGCATGAAGCACAGCTTCGCCGTCGGCATCGGCCTGTTCCTGGCTTTCATCGGGCTGTACCAGACCGGCATCGTCACCAGCTTCGTGGAAGGGATGCCCGTGCCCCGAAACGGAATTCCTCGCCAAGCCCGACGTGCCGGTGAAGCTCGGCAACCTCCGCGACACGAAGGTGCTGCTGGCCGTCGTTCGGGTTCTTGGTGACCGCCGTGCTGCTGTGCTGGCGTGTCAAGGGGGCGATCCTGCTGGGCATCGTCGTGACGGCGGCTGCCGGCTACCTGGCGGGGGTCGGGGAGGCCCCGGCGGGAGTCGTCGCCCTGCCCTTCACCGGCGACTACGACCTGAGCCCGATCGCCTTCCAGCTCGACATCGTCGGCGTGTTCCGTCTGAGCTTCCTGCCGATCCTGCTGACGCTGTTCCTGATGAGCTTCCTGGACACGCTGGGCACGCTGGTCGGCGTGGGGGCGGCGGGCGGGATGCTGGACGAGAACGGCAACTTCCCGCAGGTGGAACGGCCGATGCTCGTCGATGCTGCGTCGTGCATGTTCAGCGCGCTGGTGGGCTCGTCCACCAGCGGGGCCTACATCGAGTCGGCCGCCGGGGTGCGCGAGGGCGCGCGGACGGGACTGGCGGCGGTGATGACGGCGCTGCTGTTCGCGCTGGCGCTGTTCTTCATCCCGCTGGTGCAGCCGCTCCAGCGTCTCAGTTACGCCTACGGCCCGGCCCTGATCGCGGTGGGCGTGATGATGCTCGGGGCGGTCAGGAAGATCGACTTCGACGACCTGACGGAGGCAGTGCCGGCGTTCGTCACGCTGGTGATGATCGTGTTCACGTACAACATCGCCAACGGCCTGACCGCGGGGCTGATCGTGCACCCGCTGCTCAAGGCTGGCGGCGGGGCGGGGCCGGGAGCTCAACGCGGGGTCGGTTGTGCTCGGCTTGGCCTGCCTCGTGTACTACGTGTTCGGCTTGCCGCATTAGGCGAGTTCGTTGCATTAGGGTGTTCCCCCGCGACGAGGTTGTTCGCGCTTGATTATAGGAATACCTCGGCAAGCATGCTTCTTTTGAAGCCATGATAAGATACACAATGAATTCCGGAGCGGCATTTTCCAAGATTATCCTCTCTGGACTGAAGCTGAGTTGAGCATCAGGGGGCGCTTGATGGAAGTCTCAGCAAGCGCTGAACGAAGCCATCGTTTCTAAGCAACGGCTCCGTTCGGTGGGCGCGCCTGTCTCTTAATGAAGCTGCCTCGCGGGCGCGACTGCGCCTCGCTCAACCTTGGTCTCGGCAAGGACACAAAAGCACTTTCCCTGCGGAGAGTCGGGGGCAGCTTATCTCGCGCGCTGTGACATCGCTGGGCGGCGTAGCAGGAGCCGAAGCGTGAAACTGACATACGACTTCCCGGAGCCCGGCTACAGATTAGGAAAATTGGAGGCGAGCCTTGAAAGCATTTTTAACTCAATTTGTTGCCACGTTGCTGGCCGCTCTGACTTGTGCATTCGTATTCCTTCGCCCATCAACAACCCGAGTACGAGATGGGCAAAATGCAGATGGTGTTTCTGAGTCGGTCGCCTGAGTGGAAGTCAGCAGGCCGCGCTGGGCAGGTCGGCAGGGAGCACCAGGCTTATGTCGAGAGTCTCGTCAAGGATGGGAGCCTGGCCCTATGGGGAGAAGTGACCAGCGAAGGTGATCTCCGCGAGATCATGGTTGCAAAGACCGAGTCTCTTGAAGAGGCACGGCGGATGGCTGCGTCACTCCCGGCAGTCAGGGCAGGGAAGCTGAAGGTGGATGTGCTCTCTTGGTACGCCGCGAGAAATCTCATCAGAACTTCCCAGATGCCATTGACGCGGTCCAGCTATATCTTCGGTCTCCTCGCCCGCGGCCCGAAGTGGACGAAGGAGCAGACCGAGGAGTCAAACAAGATCCAAGAAGGGCACTTGGCGAACATCAACAGGCTGGCGAAAGCAGGTAAGCTGGTCCTGGCTGGCCCATTCTATGGCGACGGGGATCGCCGGGGGGTCTTCATTTTCAAAGTCGACTCGCTGGCGGAGGCGCAGGCTCTAACTGACACTGACCCGGCCGTCATCGCCGGTAGGCTGACGATAGAACTTCATCGCTGGTCGGTGCCTAAGGACATGCTGCCGTAGACAAAATCTAACACGGGCTGTAGCCGACCTACCTGAAAGGCGGTGCTGAGCCTGAACCCTTTGGCGGATTCAGCCTTAGGCAAGAAAATGCACTGGAGGACCAGATGAGTAGCCAGAACAATGAATTCGTCGTCTCCTACTTAACTCTTCGGCAGATGATCGGATGGATTGGCTTATTAATGCCATTCGCAGTCCGACTGGGGGCTTTGATATTTGAAGGTATTCAATCAACTGACTCGATCAGCGCGTACTATTACACGGGGATGCGAGATGTTTTCGTATCTACTATGGTCCTAGGCGGCGCCCTCCTTACCTGCTATCGCACTCCAGCGTGGCACGACAACGTATTAGCAATCATTGCAGGAATGTCGGCGATTGGGATCGGGTTGTTTCCAATGTCTCCCACCTTTGCGGCTGAAATACTGCAGAAATACCCAGAGATGGGCGAGGCAAAGTGCTATATAAACAGAGGGCTTCTCGGTTTTCACTTCCTATTCGTTGGTGCATTTTTCAGTCTAACGTTCTATCTGGTTTACTTCAGGTTTGACGCCTTCACTCCGCAAATACCTACGAAGCAAAAGCTGATACGAAACAAAATCTATAAGCTCTGTGGGGCAGCAATGCTTGCCGCCTTCATTGCAATTGGCATCCTCGCGCTTAAGAACAAGGGCGCATCAATCTTCTGGCCCGAAACAGTCGCGGTCGTCGCATTTGCGGTTGCGTGGCTCGTCAAAGGCCAGACGATTCTCAAAGACAGTGGATAGGGTGAAGGCCGAGGACGGAAGGCAGTGAAACCAACATCGGCTGAAGGTGTTCTGAACCTCCAGCACACAAGGGCTAAGAATTGCTAAACCGCCTCATACGGACCCGCAGGTGCGGTGGCGTTGGGGTTGGGACTGCAAAGCTTCCCCCTATCCCGATTAGACGTCCGGTGAGGCTCCAAATTAGTTCACTTTCAAAGAAGAAAGGAGACAAGTCATGCTCGACCAACCAGCCTTCGATCAGGCCAAGATGGAAGCGTTCGTGGACAAGGTACTGGGAGACACGAGCGCCGCACTGACGACCACGCTCGCCGCCATTGGCGATCGCTTGGGTCTCTTTAAGGATCTGGCAGCCAACGGTCCTGCCACAAGTGTCGAACTGGCCACCCGCGCTGGTATCCATGAGCGGTACGCGCGGGAGTGGCTTGGCGGCATGGCCAGCGCCGGCTACCTGGCGTACGATCCAGCTAACCATCGGTTCACCTTGCCCGCCGAGCACGCCCTGCCTCTTGCCCAGGAGGGAGGCCCCGTCTTTTTTGGGGGCGTGTACCAGATGATGACTGCGTTTGCCGGCATCCTCGATCGGCTTACGGAAGCGTTCCGTGCTGGCGGTGGCGTGCCACAGTCCGCCTACGATAACAACATGTGGGATGGCTTGGAGCGGTTCACCAACGGCTGGTTTGAGAATCTGCTCATCCAGCAGTGGATTCCCGCCATGCCAGAGGTGCAGGCAAAGTTGGAGCGCGGTGCCCAGGTCGCTGACGTAGGCTGTGGGCGCGGTCGGGCGCTTATCAAGCTGGCCCAGGCGTTTCCCCAGGCGCGGTACACCGGCTATGACATCTTCGGTCCCACCATCGAGCGTGCCACGGCGAATGCCCAGGCAGCAGGCGTTGCAGACCGTGTCCGGTTTGAACAGTGCGATGTGTCGAAGGGCCTGCCCGGGCAATACGACGTCATCACGACGTTCGACGTCGTCCACGACGCGGTAGACCCTGTGGGGCTATTGCGGACCATTCGGCAGGGCATACGGGCTGACGGAGTGTACGTCTGTCTGGACATCAACTGTTCAGACAAGTTGCAGGAAAACCAGGGACCGTTGGGAGCCTGGTTTCACGGGTTCAGTGTCCTCTACTGTATGACCACCTCGCTGGCCGGAGGGGGTATCGGGCTGGGCACGCTGGGTTTCCACGAACCCAAGGTGCGGGAGCTGTGCGCTGAGGCGGGTTTCAGCAATGTCCGGCGGGTACCGTTGGAAAACCCCTTCAACAATCTGTATGAGGTCAGGCCGTAGCCGTTGCGCGTTGGACGTCTATGGGAGGGAAATGGAAATGAAGCGTTGCTTAGCTTTCGCCTTACTGTGCGCCAGCTCGGCTGCCCTCGGAGACGACCTGGAGAGAGCTAGGCGTGTCCACAAGGAAGCGATCGGGATCGACAGCCACATCGACACACTCCAGTGGGTGATCTACCAGGACGCCGACCTCTCCAAACGGCATTCGACGTACCACGTCGATTTTCCTCGCCTGCAGGAGGGCGGTATGCTCGCCCCGTACTTTGCGCTCTACGTGCCGACGTACTACCCTGGGTCGGAGCCCGTCCGGCGTATCCTGCAGCTCCGGGACGCGATGCAGCGCGTGCTGGACGGAAACCCGGACAAGATCGAACTTGCCTACAACGCGTCCGACATCATCCGGATCCATAAGGCCGGCAGGATCGCCGCTCTGCTGACGATCGAGAGCGGGCACGCGATCGCAGACGATCTGGGCGTGCTCCGCATGTTCTACCGCCTCGGGGTTCGCTCGATGACGCTGGTCCATTTTCGCAACAACAATTGGGCGGACTCCTCCACCGACCAACCTCGCCACAATGGCCTGACCGAGTTTGGCAAGGAAGTGGTGCGGGAGATGAACCGACTCGGCATGATCGTCGACATCTCCCACGTTTCCGACAAGACTTTCTACGATACGCTGGCGGTAACTACGAAGCCCGTGATCGCCTCGCATTCGTCTTGCCGGGCTTTGTCAGATTTTCCCCGAAACATGAGCGACGATATGCTGCGCGCGCTGGCGCGCAACGGCGGTGTGATCGGGATTAACTTTGGCGGCGGTTTCCTGAATCAGAGGGACGCCGATGAGTACCAAAGGCGCATTGCCGGTCGAGGGGCATTAGAGCCGTCCGGCACCGGTTCACAGCTCGACAGCTTTGCCAAAGGGGAGTTCGTTTCCGGCTACCTCAAGATGACGCCGACCGCTGCTACGCTGGAGGATGCGGTGGCGCACATCGATCATGTGGTGAAGGTCGCCGGCATCGATCACGTGGGAATCGGCAGCGACTTTGACGGCATCTCGAGCGTTCCGGCAGGTCTGGAAGACATGTCCAAAATGCCTTACCTGACCGCTGCGCTCCTCAGGAAAGGCTATAAAGAGGGGGATCTCAAGAAGATTCTGGGAGCCAACCACCTGCGGGTCTTGCGAGCAGTCACTGGGAAGTAGGTCCAAACCAAGAACAGGGACCGTCTTCTCACGCCCTGAGAGCGCTCATGGGCTCAAGACGCAAGTCACCGGAAGATTCGCTAGTCGAGATCCAAGAAATTTGGCTTGGCCAAGGCTCCACGCGACCCTCTCACAAAACGGGCAACGGCTTACGCTGAAGTCGATGAGCGTCGCTAGCACCGTCGAGAGCCTTCTCCCAGAGCGACGGCAGGCGTGGGGTGAGGGGCTGGCAAGGAAGTGATGGTCGCGCCCCTTATCGGCCCGCGATATAGATTAAGCCGCCAGGCGCGCTTTGGCCGAAGTTACACGGAGCCCTGAGGAAGCCGCCGCCAATTCCGAGTTCAGCCGACACCCTTTCATTTGACGTCCTTTGCTCTGCTCTGCTATTCTGCCTTTATCCTTATAGTCTTTTGCTTGTTGGTGACATTCCGAATTGCGGGACTCAACGATGTTTGTCCTTGGAACTCAATGTTTCCCAAGAAGTAAGCTGCGAGGATATCCGCTTGGACAGTGGGCGAGGAAAAACACAGCAGCTCGTCAAAGTGCAATTCAAGCCGATCAAAAATCTTCTCTCTCCTGTGGCCAAGCATGACGGGCCCAGAGAATTCCATCATGACATTGAGAACAAGGTTTGCCCTCAATAGCACGGACATTCTTGTCCTTTCGAGCTTCGCGCTGGCCCAGCCCGTTTTCAGCATCTTAGCCAAACACCCTGAGTTCTTTGTTGCCAGGCAGTCGCAGCCGATCGAGATTCTCTTGCTGGTTGCAGGTCTCAGTTTCGCCGTACCTCTGGTGTGCATTCTCTGCGAGGCTATGGCATGGCTTCTCGGGCCCCGCTCATTGAGGTTGGTACACGGAGGATTTGTCAGCTTTTTCTGTGCGCTGCTCCTTCTTCCAGTTCTCACGAAAATCCCTAGCATTTCCGGGATCTGGATCGTCCTCTTGGCCGGGACCTTTGGGATGGCTGCGAGCCTGGCTTACCTTGGAATTCGTACCTCCAGGAAATCACTCCTGTTCCTGGTACCGGCGGTCCTGATTTTCCCTTTGCTGTTTCTGCTGGGATCTCCAATCTCCAAATTGGTCTTCAAAAAGAACGTGGGTGAGGACAGCCGTCAATTTGCCCGCCGGGCCGCGCCTGTAGTGATGGTCGTCTTAGATGAATTTCCACTGTCTTCGCTACTTAACTCAGCGTTTCAGATCAATGCGGTAAGGTATCCACATTTTGCAGAACTGGCCAAGCAATCTACCTGGTACCGGAAGGCAACGACCGTCAGTGAGGCGACACTGGGAGCGATGCCCAGTATTATGACTGGACGCTATCCCCGCCCGAGCCTGGCTTTGCTTCCCAATGCAACAGACTATCCACGGAACCTCTTCACCCTTCTTAAGGACTCGTATGAGTTTAACGTTCGAGAGAACCTTACGCAGCTTTGCCCCGAATCTATTTGCGGTGGGGACTCGCAGAGGTACTGGCTCCGGGAGGCGCGGACCTTGGTATCAGATCTGACGATTCTCTACCTCTATTTCGTCCTGCCAAATAATCTCACTGCAGGTCTCCCCGACATCACGCATTCCTGGAAAAGTTTCGCTGACAGAATCAACCGTAGCCGTCCCATCCGAGAATTGTTGAAGAAATACGAAAACCTGGCGGACTGGGACGATCGTCCGTCGAAATTTCGGGACTTTGTCGATAGTATTCATCCCTCCACCAGACCCACCCTTCATTTTCTCCACATGCTCCTCCCTCACGCAATCTGGGAATTTCTCCCATCGGGCAAAAGGTACACACTGGACACTGAGATTCGTGGTACCCGAGGTATTAATTCTGACGGGGCTGATCCCGACTTGTGGTGTGAGGACGCCTGGACGGTAACCGAGTCCTATCAGAGGCACTTGTTACAGGTCCAGTTAGCCGACGACCTAGTGGGCTATTTGATCAACCACCTGAAAAAGGTCGCTCTTTTCGATCCCTCACTTCTGATCGTGACGGCAGACCATGGCTGTAGTTTTAGACCCGGAGACTCCCGGCGGCGTGTGACATCGACCAATTACGCCGACATTATATCAGTACCGCTGTTCATCAAAACTCCCTTCCAGCGGGAAGGAATCATCGACGACAGGAACGTTGAAATTGTCGATATCTTGCCTACGATCGCCAAGGTTGTGGACCTGACGGTACCGTGGGAGATGGATGGCTATCCGCTCACTCAGGGACACCACTGGGAGCGAAAGGACAAACGCCTGATTAGTGACAATGGTAAGACATTGCGATTCCCGTCCAGCCTGGATCTTCAAGCTAAGACAGTTCAAAAGAAGCTCAGCCTTTTCGGGGCAGGCGAGAGTCCAGAGCAACTTTTCAAAGCCGGTCCATTCGGCTTCTTGGTCGGAAGTGCTGTCCATGAAATTCCACAGGTTCAAGAGTCGTCTCTAATCTACGACCTCGATCATAAGGACTTCTTCGGTGCTGTCGACTTCAGCTCCCCGATAGTATTGACCCATATCACTGGAAAACTCCTTGCATCCGGCAATGAGCCCTACAAGTCGCGCCCCCTGGCTGTGGCAGTGAATGGTACGATTCGGGGTACATCTCAGACCTACCAACAGGGAACGGACGAACGCTTTTCAACAGTAACTCCTGAATCAGCGTACCGAGAGGGACACAACGAGATCGCTGTGTATGAAATTGGCCAATCGGGCAACGAACTGTTTCTATCAAGACTCCAAAGCACTGAGAGAGGATCTAACTATACTTGGGGAGATGCCATCCATTTCGGAACTTCGGGCAACGCTGAGCAGTACAAGCTGGATGGATGGGGCGCTCCTGATGGCGCTGTCACGTGGATCGTTGGACAATGGGCGCTGCTTTCCCTCCGGACAGCTCAACCTCCCGGACCCATGGTCTTGAGGGCCAGGGTCAAGGCCTATCTTCATCCTCCAGAGGTCAGTACTCAGCGGGTTCGTGTTCTCGTGAATCGGAAACTCGTAGGGGAGTGGGTCTTCAAAGACCGCAGAGTTCATGACGAAGTACTTGCGGTGCCGCTAGATGCATTCAATCTTCCCAATCAGACCATGATCGCGATACAAACTAGTGACGCCGTTGCTCCGTCCTCGGTTAACGATGGCCCCGACGTCAGGAAGCTAAGCTTGGCTGTCTATAAGCTTTCGATTGATCCGATGGAAGCCAAGCAGAAATAGCGGTAACTTGTGAGGCAGCCCCTTTTCTAACTGCTTCGTTTTTACCTCAGCAAGAGAAGGAGCCAAAATCTCTGTCTGACACCATCCACCTAACCAGTACGTCGCTCTAGTAAGTACATTATCCTCTCCGCAGTTCCGACTCTTTCGGCTTGATGCGTCAGAAAAAGGCGGCTGAACTCTCGCTCAAAACTCGCTTGGGTGTAATCTGGGAAAGTGTCCTTTCGCGTCGATAACAGCCGCTGGAGCTGGGAATCTTTTCTATCAATGAATTCAATCACCAGAAACCGGCAGATGCGCGCGAAAAATTCTGCAAGTTTCGACATCGGCACGTTATTGGAAATGGCCAGGTGGTGAACCAAAGCCAGTGCTAACACCGTGTCTGCTGGACCCCGTTCAAACAGAGACCCTCTCTCGCCGCATTCCCACCCAACTGACGGAGTTGGGCTAGCCAGATCCAGCAATAGTGGTAGGAGCAGACTTTCTCGTTCTCGGCGACAGGTGAGGTAGTTGTGTTCCACACAGGCAGGGTCGCGGTCGAATGCAATAGTCAAAGAGCCTTGCTGGGCGGCAATGCGGCTGAATTCTCCTGTGTTGGCGCCTAAGTCCCAGACAAGTTTTGGCCTTGGGCTCACCCGTTCGAGGAATGTATCCACCAACTGCTGCTTATGCTGAAAGGAATTAGGGTCGTAGTTTGTCTCTTCGTAATAGTTACTCCAATCGGTTTCTCTTGGCTCCCACTTCAGTGCGGACACAGCCGCATGCAAATGCTCCACCAACGCAGGTACGGCGTGTCGGGACGTGGGTTTAGATGGAGAGGGCCTCACCTTGCGGCCAAAATGTTCTTGGGCCCTCGCATGCAAATGCAAGTGCGAGAACAACGAAAATCGGAAGTAGCTTCGCAAGGGCAGGAGACCACTTGCTAGATCGAGCGGGATGCCGTCAATATGGATTTGGGACAGCTGTCCCAGCCGCACGTCGCGACAGCTCATCAACGCCAAAGGCGCAAGGAAATGCTGACAAAACTGCCGATAGCCCTTCCAAGGTGCCCCCTCGACAGACAGCTCAAAAGAGAGCGTATCCATGAACACAGGTCTTCCCTTGCGAAACTGCACATTGAAGGCGCTGCAGTCTTTGAGAGACATGCCCAGCCGCAGAGACTCCTTCTGAATATCGAGCGTGAGCAATGCAGCATCCTTGAGCTGACTAAAGCTCCATTCGTATGGATAAGAAATAAATTGCAGTAGCTCCGGTTCGAGGACGCGGTAAGCAGCGCCGGTGGCAGCGGACTCCAAGGATGCCTCTTCATGGGGCAGCAAAAAGCCAGCCCCAATCAGCTGGCGATATAGACCCGAGTTCATCAAGTGATCATAGTGCTTCTGGTACTCCCGGTTCACTTGTCGGTAGAGCGCACCATCGCGCCTGTACATGAAACCGCAGGGATCCCGGAAGGAAGAACTCAGAACCTGAACCATGCCACCAGCCTCATGACTCATGGTTTGCGCCACCGGTGGACCTTCGAAGACAGGAAGCCCCGGATCCGGCTCCAGTAAAGTTTCAACGCGTACAACAGAGCCAGGAAACCGCCGACAACCAGTTGAATAAAGTAGCTGCCGGTTCCGGGGTCAATGTAGGCCTGAACCGCACGGGGAAAAGCTAAGAGCCAAAAAAGGAGGAGAATGCTTACCTTAGAGATTTTGAACGCCATAGGTGTTTTGTCTCCCTGAGCCGCACTGGCTCCGGTTGATGAGTGTCGTGACGCATGTATTTTCTCGACCTAGTGAACGGTACCTATCGGCTTCACTGGAAGCCTACAGGCTGGGTGAAGGCGCCATTGGCGGCAACGTCCCAAACGGCCACACGTGCCCAACGCGCCCCTGCCAGTTTCTCCCTAGCTGACAATCGCTGCCTGCCAAACTGCCTGGTATCCGGAAGCGGCATGATCTTCCGGTGAGTCTCGCCGCCGTCACCCCACACCAGCTCCCAGAAATTCAGCGGGAAAGTCCATTCCACTTCAACTTCCATCTGCACTTCATGGCCCGGCAGTAACGCCGTCTTCCCGCCGCCTGTTGCTTCATTCAGGCGGAAGTTGTGAATGAGAATCTCGCCAGTAGTCACAAAGTAATCGCCGCTTGTCAACGCCGTGACTACAGGCGACCAGTCTGGAAAGCCCGGCGTACGGTCCATCCTTAGGTAATTGATGTTCATATGCCCGTAGAGCTCATGGGTTCCATCGATTTTGAACACATCGACCTCACCCACCAAAAACTTGCGGAGCCCCCAATTATTCATATCATCGAGCAACTTCAGAGCCCGTTCACCCAGTCGTGGCGACGAGAAATCGCTTGGCATCGCCTTAAATCCAGCTCCAAGCCACGTTGGGTCGCGAAAATAAGTCGTCTCTTTGATCTTGTCCGGATAGCCTGTTGAGCCCTTGGTGCGAGGATGTGCCTGCCAAGCCAAGCCGCCCTCTTTCTGAATCATCTCCAGCATGTCTTCAGAGTTCCCAACGCGATAGGCCTTTCCAGAAGACCCCCCATCGCGTTCCAAAGATTCAGAGGGCTTGCGGCTCATGAACCAGAAGAGGGGCTTCGGCAACAGTAAACTCCAGTGTCCTTCGTAGTGTACGTTTGCCTCCTCGCCCGGCAACAACAAAAAGTCGCCGTTAGACAGCCTTCTGGTTTCTTCAAAGTAATCACGCAACTCGTCGAGGCGCACTTGGCCGGTATGGCGCGGATGCCCGTCAGTGTGGAAATCCATGAGGTGGACGACGTTGACACCCATCTTCTGGAAGACGCCGACAAACTCGGGGGTGTAAGCCGTCATTTCGCGCCGGCGCGACTCCATCGTGAGCGAAACATGATAGTGCGAAGTGAATGTCTTTCGTCCTGGCAGCGGGACAAACCGGTCGTTGTGAGTGAAGGCGGACACGCGTTCAAAGGTTTGACTTGCGTCCCCAACTCCGATGTACCAGAAAAGCGTCAAACGCTGCTCTGAACTAGGCGGGGCATTTACCAGTGGCACCCAGTGTTCCTGTTCAGCGCGAGCAGTTTGGCGGATTCCAAACGAAAACAGGTCTCCGTCCGTTGGCTCTGAATTGATGCGATAAAGACGGTACCAGAGGTTGGAATAGTTAATCGTTTGGTCGCGGGGAGAAAAGTATTGGTGAGGTGGCGGGAACAAGGCCAGACTTCCAGACGGGCCTTCGGCAATCAACGTCCGGCGGTGAACTTGCAGTGGAACATAGTCAAGGTCAATATCGCTGGCGAAGACGTGCCGATGAAACTTCCCGTCTGTGCCAAGCCACACCAGCCGATTCAGCTGGCGCGTGGAACAGCGCGTCAACCAGGCGTCGTAGTAGTAGGCAACGTTGGCTTCCTGGGTACTTACGACGGCTTCTTGCTTGACTAGGTTGCTACCATGAAACAGTGTCAAAACCAAGTCTCCATGGAACAGGCCCAGCCAGAGCCGTGAGACTGTGATCATGAGCCGGTTTCCTGCGTTCGCCAGGCTGCAGCGCTCCACCGTCAATTTGCCGAAATGTTCGCTGATCTCGTGCGGCCGGCTGGAAGGCGTGTCAAAGAAATTGTCCCAGCCTCCACGGCGCTTGCCTATATAGACCCAGTAGGCCGGTGCGGCATCTTCGAGAATGACTCGGCGCTTCGGCGACGCAGGGCCTCCATGCGATAGTTCAGCAATCAACTTCTCAGCATCGTCCAGGTTGAGTCGCAAGCGCAAAGGAACCTCGTTCTCCCCGAGCCAAGTGACCGTCAGCAAATTGCCTTCACGAATTAAGCGAAAGCCTGCAGACTCACGAAACGCAGAAAGATCTAGCGGCACGACGTGCTGCGGGTAGGTGGAAGCGGTAAAAAGAAACCAAAGAGTGAGATTGAGCAAAGAGATCCGACCGACCACAAAGTCTCCCCGAACGGCAGGCGCAACGCCAGTCAACCGATCCTGAGGTTGGGCGGTGCGGCACTGCGCTTTTGCCGTGAGGCTATTTCACTTCAAATATCAGGAAATATTGGTAAGGCAGAAACGTGTGTTCCTTCACCAGCTGGAATCCGGCTCCCTCCAACTGCCGAACTAGATCTTCCTGCGCAATCTTCATCTCCATGGGCGGGCCCACGGGAAGTTCGCGCTTCTGGAAGTCAATCATTACCAGCTGACCGCGCGGCTTCAGTACCTTCCTGAGCAGGGCGAGATACTCGGCCTGCCTGTCGATGTGATGCCAGGTATCGCAAATGAAAATTCGGTCCACCGATGCGTCGGCAAGGAGTGGATCGTCTGGTGGAGCCAGCACCGTGATGACGTTCTTGACTCCTGCTTCTCGAATCCGCCGGTTCATATGCAGGATCATGTCCGGGCTGACGTCGACGGCATAAACTCTTCCCTGGTCCCCCACATGCTGGGCAAAGCGGAAACTGAAGTAACCCGAACCTGCGCCAACGTCGGCCACGACCTCTCCCTGCTTCAAAGCCAAAGCCATCAAGACCTCATGCGGTTTCTGGTACGCCTCTCGCTTTGGGTCTTCAAGAAGTGCGATATAGGACTTCGGGTCGAGGTGTTTGGTGTGTCTCTCGTGCGTGTCGCGTTTGACAGCATCCTGGCCCACAAGACTCTCGGCCGATAAGACCAAAAGACACAAGAGAAGTCGCCGCATTCGAGTTCCTTTCATGGCTTAAAGTGAGCACCCTGCGACAAACCATCCCATTCTAGGACTCAAGCTTCTTTCTGCCAACCGGAACAAATGATGAAGTGCCTTCCAGACACAGCATCTTGACCGGGATGCAATGACAAGGTGCTTTATTGCGCAGGCAAATCCTCAGGAGAGATTGTATGCTGCCAGAGCGCTTGCCTTGCGATCACATGGAAAGAAATAGTTTTCGATGTTAACGTTTAAGTGCCGGCCACGCCCTAGTTAACGGGTGGTTTACCACATTTGTTATTCTTTCCATTACGTTAGGCGCCAGGAGGTTGAGATAGAGCACTCCGAAGACGGTACAGACCCCAACCGTCTTAGGGGTCACCTCTCCGGTGCCCGGCCACCCCTCAAGAGCGACTAGCGGTCCGCTCATGCCGCCTTCAGCGCCGGGCAACCAAAGGTCTGTCTCGTCTCCAGTTCTTTGGTCTGCGCAACTGAAACTGACCCTACACCAGCCTCCACTTAGGAGGAGCCATCATGAGAGCTCTCGTCTTTGATGGACAGCTCAAGTTGGAAGATAAGCCCAAGCCACAGTTCACTGGAGAGGAATGCCTTGTACGCGTCCTGAAGGCCGGAATTTGCAATACCGACCTGGAGATTACGAGGGGTTACTTTGGTTTCAACGGTGTGCTCGGGCACGAGTTTGTCGGTGTCGTGGAAGCCAGTCTGGAAGCCACTTTGATCGGCAAGAGAGTTGTAGGAGAAATCAACGCCGCCTGCCAGCATTGTGAGTATTGTGCCCAGAATCTGCAGCGTCACTGTCCGAATCGGACTGTACTGGGAATCCTGAAACGCGATGGGGCCTTCCGGGAATACCTCACTTTGCCACAGCAGAACCTGCACCTGGTCCCCGACACCGTCTCCGATGAAGAAGCCGTGTTCACCGAACCTATCGCCGCGGCCTGCGAGGTTGTCGACCAGGTGGAAGTCGGGCCATCCCGCAGCGTCATCATCCTGGGAGATGGCAAGCTCGGGCTGCTGATTGGTATGGTTCTCAGCCAAACCGGCTGTAGTCTGACTCTGGTCGGCAAGCACGCCAACAAGATGAATCTGTTGTCAGACTATCCCATTCGGCAGATACCCCTGGACTCTGCCCAAAGCCTTCCCAGGGTTTTCGACATGGTCGTCGAGGCAACAGGATCTCCTCGCGGGTGGGAACTGGCGCTGCGCCTGGTGAAGCCCCGCGGAACACTGGTGCTAAAGTCGACGTTTCATGGCCAACTGGCCTTCAATCCGGCGCCAATTGTGGTGGACGAAATCACCGTCATCGGGTCACGCTGTGGCAGGTTTGAACCAGCCCTGCGACTCCTGGAACAGAAGGAGATTCATCCTACACGGTTGCTACACAAGACTTTGCCGCTGGATCGAGGCCAGGAGGCTTTTGAGATGGCTCAGATGCCGGGAGTTTTGAAAGTCCTTCTGCAGCCGTGACAGGAGGGCTGGATCGCTGACCGCCGGCGGATGGACTTCGAGTGGGTTGGTCTGTGCCATCCCGGTTGCTGTCGGAACCGCAGCCCTTTAGGCTTCGCGATCTTCGCGCCTTTGCGGTTCGACCGGTCATTTAGTTCTGGCTTGGCCAGTTCAAATCAATGCAGCTTTCGGGGCAGCGATTCTTCCGCATTGCCTAACCGCTTGAGGTGGAGGTACGCGTCGGTGCCGTACCCTTCCATCGAGATCACCTGAAGATCCCCTTCGAAGTAGCGCGCATACAAGCGGCTGATCGGAAGCCCATAACCCAATCCAGCCAAGGGTGCCTGGAAATCGTTGTAGTAGGGAGAACCCGGATCGAGGTTGGGTGCTGCGGCCGTGGTGTAGAGGTAAGTCCAGATGCGTGAGACGCCGCTGCGAGGGATGCCGCCACCCTCGTCGGAGACTTTGATGGTGACGTCTTCCTGTCCTTCTGCAATGACAATCCGAATAGCGGGCCAGCTGGAAGCTTCGACGCCACAGCTCTCCACGACTGCGCGCATAGAGTTCTTCAGCAGTTCAAACAGCATGTGGTGCAGATGGGAAGGGACGTAAGTAAAGGTGAGATCCGTGTTTCCTCGCACCAACACTTCAGGAGCGGCCGTGTAATGAAGAAGGCAAAGATTCTGGGCGCTGGTCGTGGCGTCCCGCGCGACTTCCGCGGGTGAGCATTTCTCACAGATCAGCCCGGCGTAGCCTGGCCGCGACCCATCATGCATGGCAATGTGTTGACCAATGAGCATCCGAATGCCAATGCGGGACATGTAAAACCGATCGAGGAATTCCTGAATTTCAGTGCTCAACTCATTCGAGCCCAGGGCCTGTTTTAGCTCTTGAACACCCTTGGCCATGATGGAAACGACGTTGTTGTGGCGCTGCTTTATACTTTCAAGCAGGCAGGTGAACTGCTCCTCGTCCTGAAGGCGGTCGGGCAGTGGAGACTCCACCAAATCGCAAAACGACTCCACATACATGTCTCTAAGGAGCCGGACCGACGGCATCGTCGACAAACCAAACGGCAGGGCTTCCAGTTCCTTGATGCGGTGCGCCAGCCGGACCGGAAGCTCTTTGTGAAGAAACTGAGCACCAACCAGAAGGGTTTCTGGGGTTGGGTTGGAGCCGAAGTCAAGCAGCTGTTTGAGAGTCACTCCGCGCTGTCTGAACTGGGACAGGTAATCGACCTTCTCGAGCAGACTCCTGGCTGCAGCCGTCGTCATGTCTTTCTCCGCTGAATCGAAGCTCGATAGCGATCGACGGATCTAAACTGGAAAGAGGCAGTAGACGCCAAGCAAGAGTAGAGTGGCGGTTCTCAGGGGAGCCAGGCGCCGGGAAAGCAGGGGTACGCCAGACAAACCGCGCACCGCACCTATCCGCGAGCCGCTACACGAATTCCTCCACCAAGCCGTCAAACAGCTCGCGGTTCATTCCGAGCTCCTGGTGAACCAGGGGCCCCTTCTTCAGGGCCGGTTCGCTATCTTCGTAGATTGCCTGGTCGCCTTTGTAGAAGAGCCCGATGGGAATGCGGTCGCCCCATTCCATAGACCTGCCGATGGCCTGCTGGTAATCAGCTGTCTTGTAGGCGGTCTCATTCTCCAGCTTGTAAACGCGCTGCTTGAACCAGGGATAGGTGTTGATCTTGTTGTAGGTGACACAGGGGCTGAAGACGTCGACAAGCGCAAAGCCGCGATGAGCAATGGCTCCAGCGATGATATCGGCCATGTGGTTAGGTTCACCCGAGAAGGCTCTGGAGACATAGGTCGCTCCTGAAACCAGGGCGAGTGAGATGGGATTGATTGGCTGCTCGGCGTTCCCACGTGGAGTCGATTTCGTCCGCATATCCTTCATCGTAGTTGGCGAAGCCTGGCCGGTGGTGAGCCCGTAGATCTGGTTGTTCATAACGATATATGTCAGATCCAGGTTTCGGCGCATAGCGTGGATGAAGTGACCGATGCCGATGCCGTAACCGTCGCCGTCGCCGCCGGTGATGACAACATGCAGGTCATGGTTGGCAAACTTGACGCCGGAAGCCACGGCGACGGCGCGTCCGTGCAAGCTGTGAACTCCGTAGGCGTGGATAAAGCCCGGCAAGTTTGATGAGCAACCGATACCCGAAACGACAAACAAGTCCTTCGGTTGGATGCTCAGCTTTCCAGCAGCCATTTTCAACGCCTTTAAGACTCCAAAATCTCCACATCCTGGACACCAGTCAGGGTCGACTACACTGTCGTAGGTCTCAATAGGTAGTTCGAGAACTGTTGCCATGATTTTCAAGATCTCCTTATGGTTAGCAGTATTCAGTCGTTCTGGTTTCCGCCGTTGTCCTTGCGCTTGTGTCTGTCTAATCCTGAGGCATTGTTGCCTGCATCAGGCTCCCTGTCGCTTGCTTACCGCAGCTGGTTTCCAGGAAACCGTCGTCCCGGTTTCCACACCGATGGACAGTTCCCCACGGGTTTCGCCGGTCTCCCGACTGACCAACTCGATACGCCACGTGGGCTCATCGCCATTCTGGCCCGGAATACGCTCCAAGAGCGTCGGGCGCAAACTGTCGCCCAGTCTCGAGCGAATGTAGTGATAGGCCATCTCTCGGGCCTCTTCCGGGTTGACATCCAGCGAGCGAGGCATTCCGTTCAGGATAGCACTGACATTGCGGACGATATACGCGGGTTCCAAAGGTTCCCCGTCGTATTTCAAAATCGTCTCATGAACGCTGTATCCCGTCTCGGCGCGCAGGTGGCGGGCAAACTGAGCCGTGTAGTTGCACTCGACACAAATCGTCTTGCGGCAATTCCGCAGAATTCCGAGTGCTGCGCTGGCGTGGAAGGGATGCAAGTACTTAAAATGAACCTGATTGACTGAAATGCCTTGCTCCTGCAACAAGGCGGCAGCCTCTTTGATAACCCCTTTGGAAGAGCCCCAGCCAATCAGCGTCACTTCAGCATCTTCGGGACCTTCCAGTTTGGGTCCCGGCAACTCTTGCAGCGCCCGCTCGACTTTTGTCATTCGCTTCTCCTGAATCTTGCGTCGAACCGGCGGGCTGGTAAACACGTCACTAATGAGTATTCCTTCCTCGTCGTGATCGTCGGTTGCGGCGACGTACACTGTGTTTTCGGTTCCAGGCAGAGCCCGCGGTGAGACTCCTGATCTCGTAAAGGCATAGCGTTTGTAGTTGCCGTTTCCCTCCGGCCACTGGGTAACCAGTTCCCCGCGTTCAATCGGCACATCATGCCGAAGGGCATCGGCTTCGATCGTCTCCGGGTGCTCGGAAAGCAAGAGATCTGAAATGATAATGACAGGGAGCTGATATTTCTCAGCCAGATTGAATGCTTCCACAGTGCTGTAGAAGGCATCCGTGACATCGGAAGGCGCTATGATAATTCGTGGAAAGTCCCCTTGCGAAGCACCGATGACCTGGTTCAGGTCTGCTTGTTCGGTCTTGGTGGGGATGCCCGTAGAAGGTCCGCCCCGCTGAACGGTTACAAAAACTACAGGGGCTTCGACCATGCCTGCCTGGCCGATCGCTTCGGTCATCAGGGCAAAACCGCCGCCTGAAGTGCCACACATGGCTCGGACTCCGGCGAGTCCTGCGCCTACGGCCATATTGGCAACGGCAATTTCATCTTCGCACTGCTTGACGAGGATCCCGCAGCGGTCGGCGTGGGCAACCATCCAGTGCAAAATGGATGAGGCTGGGGTCATCGGGTAAGCAGAATAAAATTTGCAACCTGCACTGGCGGCCCCTAGACTGATCGCCTCGTTTCCGGTAGTGAACGGCCGGCGGACTCGGCTAAACTTCCACTCGTAGCCCAGCGGCACAAAGTGTTCCTTGGCGTAGTCGAAACCGGCCCGGGCAATCTGCACGTTCTGATCGACGACCGCTTGCCCTTTATGTTTGAACGTGTCGGCCAGGACCTCAGTGATGACATCGAATTCCAACCCGAGAAAGAAGATGGCGGCACCCAAGCCGACAGTGTTCTGCATGATAGGCTGCAATTTCCCGAGCGGTTTGGTGATGGTGCTCACCGGCAGAGGCACGACCAGGACGTTATCACTCAGCAACGCCGGGTCGCACTGAAGTTTGTCTGAGTTAAACAGCACCGCCCCACCTGGCTCCACCTCTCGAGCATGCCTCTCGATGGTATCTTGATTCAGCGCGATCAGCAGATTCAGATGATCACCGTGCGAATAAACTTTCTCTTCAGCCATCCGCACTCGCAGCCAGATGTGCCCTCCGCGAATGACCGACTGATAGCTGTTATAGGCGAACAGGTACAGCCCCAAACGTGACGCCGTTTTCGCTAGTGTGTCACCTGTTTTGTCCAGACCGTCTCCGGCGGCGCCTCCGATACCAATGGTGGCTTCTCTCATTGATAATTCGCTCCTTTCCACCTGCATTTCGAAAAATGGGGGAAACAGACAAAGATCTCCCTGGAACTGGGAGTGAAACCGTTAAGGTGAAATTGCCTTCTCATGGCCCTCTCACATGGCGAAAGCAGAATCCACTGGAGCAGGAAAGTGTGCTCAGCTTGTGAACGCGAGAGCCTTAGGATAGCAAAGAACCCGTGCCGAAGGTAGGGATTTCTGCCGGAGAATTGACTGATCGCTTTAGTACTTTTCACGAAGGTGGTGGCGCCGTGGCAGTAGCCTCGAACGATTCGACATTCCTCAGGGACCTCTTGCTGAGGGTTATGATTTCCAAACCGGAGCCCGCTTTTCCAAGAAGGCCGCAACACCTTCGACGCAATCGGCCGAGGATCGCGATGCCGCGTTGAGCTCGCATGCATAGTCGAGCGCGGCGTCCAGGTCGGGAGAACTGATCTTTGCCAGGAGCATCTTGGTTGCCCTAAGGGATTGCGGACTGTTCTCGCTTAGCTGCCGTGCCAGCTCGCCCGCCCGTGAGACCAGCTGCGAGGCTTCGACGACTTCGTTCACCAAGCCCAAACGCAAAGCCTCTGCCGCATCAATGAGCCGAGCGGTCAACAGCAGCTCCCGGGCAGTCTTTTCTCCGACGCAGCGTACCAAAAAGTAGGATACAATCGCCGCCACAAAGCCGATTCTGGCTTCCGTATAACCCAGCTTCGCCGTCGTGGCTGCCAGAATCAGGTCGCAAACTGAGGCCAATCCGCAACCCCCGGCGATGGCAGCGCCATTGAGAACAGCGATCATTGGTTTGGGATACAGATAAATCCGCTTGAGCAGGCGGGCATAACGCTGCGCGTCTTCCAGACTCTCTTCGAGGCTCTGGCGGCTCATCCGCTGCAGCGCCTCCAGATCCAACCCTGAGCAGAAGGCCTTGCCTTCGCCCGTAAGCAGAACGACGCGCGTTTCCAGATTCCCTTCCAAATGGTCCAGCGCTGCTGTGAGATCGACGATGAGTTCAAAATTCAGGGCATTGCGCTTTTCCGGCCGATTTAGAAAGATCCAAGCCCAACGTTCCTCGTATTGAATGCGAACCGTGGTAGGCATAGTGGCCTCAGCCCCGAGGACGCTTTCCCGTTCCCAGAGAGAAAGGTCAACCAAAAGTGAAACACAGATTCGAAGTCTCGCTCAACCGCGGCCGTATGTCCTCGTGAGTTCTTTGAGGCGATTCTGAACGGCTTCAGTGAGCATCTCAGAAGTGTAACGCCAGCGCCAGTTTCCCGTGGGCCTCGCCGGCAGATTCATCCGGGCCTCGCTGCCCAAACCGAGAATGTCTTGCAAGGGAATTACAGCCAGGTTTGCCACCGAGGATAGGGCGGCACGGATGAAAGTCCAATGAATTTCCCTTCCGTCAGCAGCCAGGTACTTGAGCGCAAACTCTCGCTCCTTGCGAACCTCCTCTTCGCTGCGAGTGCTGTGGCCTGGTCTTTGGTTTGTCCACCACCCCACTGTGGTGTCGTTGTCATGCGTGCCGGTGTAGACCAGGCAGTTGCGGCGGTAATTGTGCGGCAGGAAATCAGACTGCTGCAGCTCTGACTCGAAAGCGAATTGAAGGACCGCCATACCGGGGAACCCCAAATGTTTGCGCAACTCTTCGACTTCAGGGGTGATGAGACCCAAGTTCTCCGCCACAATCGGCAGTTGGCCGAGTTCCCGTCGCACAGCCTCGAACAACCGGGCACCTGGGCCTTTGACCCAGCGGCCGCGGACTGCGGTCGTCTCGCCGGCAGGGACCTCCCAGTAAGCCTCGAACCCTCGAAAGTGGTCGAGCCGGACGATATGCACAGTCTCGAAGGCAGACCGGAATCGCTCAACCCACCAGCGCATAGTCGCATTTGGCCATCACGTCCCAGCGATAGAGAGGATTGCCCCACAACTGCCCAGTAGCGCTGAAGTAGTCCGGTGGAACACCGGCCACGACCGTAGGATTACCTTGAGCATCGAGATAAAACAGTTCAGGATGGGCCCACACATCCGCGCTGTCGCGCGCCACGAAGATCGGAATGTCGCCCATGATCTGAATCTGCCGGTCATGGCAATACCGCCTTAGAACCGTCCACTGTTTGAAAAACACAAACTGCCAGAACTTATGGCACTCGATTTCCTTGAAGAGTTCCCTTTTCCAGTAGGCCATCGCTGCAGGCTGCCGCAACGCAATGGAAGAGTCCCACTGGTTCCAGGCAATTCCGCCATGGGCATCCTTGATGGCCGCGAACAGAGCATAGTCGTCGAGCCAGGTGGCATTGCTTTGACAGAACTCTCGAAACGCCTCGCCAAGTGAGGAGGAGCTGCGCATCTGAAATCGCTCGAAGGCGAAGCGGAGCACCGGGAATTTCAAGTGAATTACCGCTCCGTAATCCACGTCCTTGGCTGGAAACGGCGGCGCGCTCCTCCAATCCTCTGGCGACAGCAGCCCCTCGGCGGCCAACTGTTCGAGGCTGATCAGCAGCGGGTTCCCGGCAAAGGCCGAAAACACCTGATAGGGCGAATCGCCGTAACCGGTGGGGCCTAGAGGAAGGACCTGCCAGAGGCGTTGGCCGGCTCCCTGCAAGAAATCGACGAATCGATAGGCTTCATTGCCAAGGTCACCGATGCCAAAGTGGCTAGGAAGCGAAGTGGGATGAAGAAGAATGCCACTAACTCGAGGATATTTCACGCGCGAATTATAGGAACCTTGGCGGTGGTAAGCAAGCGACCAATTGACTCCGTTGACGAGCCTCAGAGGTGCCGAGGCAGGGAGGAAACATGGCCGCAGATTATCCAGACGAACAGTGACTAGAAAAGAAGTCTTGAGATGTCCCTTCGCCTGCCATCTTCCTGATCTGCCTCTATCTGCGTAATCCGCGCCGGCTAGTTCGTCTTGCTCTGTGTCTTCGTGCCTCGGTGGTTCACTCTAGCCGTACTTCCGCAAGATCTCTCCTGCCTTGGCCAGCGGCTTTTGGATAGACTCTTCGGTGACATCCAGAACCAGTCCCATCCTGGAGAACTGGCCTACCAGACCCTCGGTGGGAATGTTCCCGACCAGATGATCTTCTGCAAACGGGCAGCCTCCAATACCCAGCAGGGCGCTGTCAAAACGGCGGCAGCCAACGGAATGGGCCGCCATCACCACTTCCTGCCACCGGTCAGGTCGCGCGTGCAAGTGAACCCCAAGCTCGACCGTTGCCGGTAGCGCTGGACGGCAAGCCGAGTAGAGCTCACAAACCTGCTCGGGTTTGGCCATGCCAACGGTATCAGCAAGCGAAATCTGCCGAATACTCTTCGCAGCCAGCCTCTCCACGTACGACCGAACTTTCTCGACGGACCAGGGGTCGCCATACGGATTGCCAAAAGCCATCGAGAGGTAGATCGCTAGCTCGAGACTGCCAGCCTGCGCACGTTCCACGAGCTGATCGACCACTATCCAGGCCTGTTCCTGAGTCTGGTGAAAATTTCGCTGCTGGAAAGTTTCGGAAACTGAAAGGACATAACCTGCACAATGAATGCTGCTGGCATCGATTGCGGCTTCAATTCCCTTCAGGTTAGGCACAACGGCAATCAACTCTGCACTGCCGAGATGAGGGCGGATGGTCTCAAGAACCTGCCTCGTGTCCTGCATTTGAGGAACCGCTTTGGGAGAGACAAAGCTGCCGAAATCGATTCGTGTAAAGCCCGCTTCGATCAACGAGAGGAGATAGTCGGCCTTCGTTTCAGTGGGAATGAAACGCGGTAGACCCTGAAAGGCATCGCGCGGGCATTCGACGAGGCTGATTCGATCAGACACGAGTTTAAGACTGGGCTGACCAGGGAGGCACAGAGCACGCAGAAAGACGGTCCATTTCTCCTCGCGTCCCTGGCAGGCTTCCCCTTAGGTCTGTAGCAGACCCACGTTGAACTTCGGTATCTCAGGATTCAAGGCGGCCAGCTCCAGGCTTCGAATTAGAATCGCGCGCGTTTGAGCTGGATCAATGATCTTGTCGATCCAAAGCCGCGCGGCGCCATAGCGCGGGTCGGTCTGGTGATCGTAGGTCTGTTTGACTGAGTCATAAAGGTCTTGTTTCTCGGCATCACTCAAGACTTTTCCGGAGCGTTCCCATTGGCTGAGCTTGATATCGACCAAAGTCCCGGCAGCCTGTTCAGCTCCCATTACGGCGTAGCGGGCCGTAGGCCAAGCGTAGATGAAGCGTGGGCCGTAAGCTTTGCCGCACATCGCGTAGTGGCCAGCTCCAAAGCTGCCGCCGAGGATCACTGTGATCTTCGGAACAACGCTGTTGGAGACCACACTCACCATCTTGGCGCCCGCTTTGATGATGCCACTGTATTCGGCGTCTCTTCCGACCATGAAACCGTTCACGTCATGCAGGAAGATCAGCGGGATGAGGTTTTGGTTGCAGTCCATCATGAAACGGGCCGCCTTGTTGGCACTTTCGGTATAGATGACCCCTCCGAACTCAAATCTCTTGCCTCTCTCGCGAACATGAGTTTTCTGATTGGCAACAATTCCCACTGCAAAGCCACCCAGGCGCGCATACCCAGTGATGAGCGTCTGCCCATATTCAGCTTTGTACTCGGTGAACTCGCCGCCATCCACGATCCGAATAATGATTTGGCGCATATCGTACTCTTCAAGCGGATTTGAAGCGAAAAGACCGTAGATTTCTTCCGAGCTGCCCTTGGGCTCGGCCGCGCTACGACGGTCAAAAGGCGCCTTCGGATGCTCGCCCATCTTGTCAACCAGCTCCCGAATGCGCTTGAGACAGCTGGAATCATCCTCCTCCTTGAAGTCGATGGTTCCGCTAATACTGGCATGCACCTCCGCGCCGCCGAGCTCTTCACTGGAAATCTTTTGGCCAATGGCCGCCTTGACCAAAGCTGGCCCGGCCAGATAGAGTCCGCTGCCTTCGGTCATCAACAGTTTGTCGCACATGACGGGCAGATAGGCTCCCCCCGCAACGCACGACCCCATGATAGCTGTTATTTGAGGAATACCCTGCGCCGACATGACAGCGTTGTAGTAAAACACACGCCCAAAATCGTCGGTGTCAGGGAACACATCCTCCTGCAAGGGAAGGAAGATGCCGGCTGAGTCTACCAGGTAGATCGTGGGGATGTGGTTTTCCAAGGCGATCGTTTGCGCCCGAATCACCTTTTTTGCCGTCATGGGGAAAAAGGCCCCAGCCTTGACCGTGGCGTCGTTAGCGACAACCATAAAGTCACGGCCACAAATCCTGCCGATCCCGGTGACAACCCCAGCCGCCGGCGCTCCGCCCCACTCTTGATACATCTGGAAAGCTGCATGGATGCCAATTTCCAGAAACTCGGAACCTGGGTCAATCAGCCGTCCAAGGCGCTCGCGCGCGGTGAGCCGTCCCTTGCTATGCTGACGCTCGATATTGGCCGTTCCGCCACCTTCAGAAATCTGAGCTTCGTCGGCACGAAGCTGATGAACCAGCTTCTGCATCTCGCCCCGGCGAGACTCGAACAGCGAAGAGTCGAGTGAGAGAAGAGATTCAGGAGGACTACCAGACTTCTGGTTGGTCATACCCGCTTGTTACGTTTCCCGCGAGGCTTTCGTCGTTTGGTCTGCTTCTATAAAGGCTGTCTGTTCCGCTCGGGCGAATACTTCGTTAGGGTCCGGATCAGCGGCTGCGCATCGGTTGGAATGGACTCCTGCCCGTGCATTAGGAGGTCTTTGGCGTCAACCACCTTGCCATAGAGATTCTGGTTTCCGTCACGATCCTGCCGGATCACAGCTCCCTTGAGTTCCAGTCCGGCGAAAACCCCGCGGCTGCGGGAATAGCTGAGAATTTTTGCCTTGAGATAAGCGTCGGTCTCGGCTGTTCCAGCACGCCCAACTGGACCAGCGGCTGCCGATGCGTCACCTCCGATTGTGAAGCTATTCTTCAGTAAGCTGCTGACACCGTCACGCTGCATTACCAGCATTACGACATCAACCGCAGCGCCACCAATCTGCAGACCGAAACTTCCCCCGCCCAGAGCAATCATCGACGGTGGACCCCAGGGCCCTTTGCCTTCGTTTTGACGGCAACTCACGGCCCCTTTTCCATAGCGGCCACCGAATATGAATCCACCTTTCACCATGGAGGGAACGATCGCGATGCATTCACTGCGCGTCAGGAGGTCCGCAGGAATGGAACTGTCGGGCGTGTCCATGATCTCTTGAAAGACTTTGGCCGCCGCTTCCAGCCGGTCGGCTTCTTTGGTTCGCGCCTGGACCGGAAGATTCAGCACGAGACCGACGAGAAGGGTTATGATACAGGCATATTTCATGCGTGGAGTTCTCCGCTCGGAACTGAGATAGCATTTCAGTACGATCTAGCTACTGTCGCAGTGTAACAGAATCAGCGCCGGGCTTGAAACTTCAACTCTGTAGAACTGGCTCCCAAAAAGGAAACACATGCTGACCAAACAGAATCTGATTCTCACCGCAGTGGGACCAGACAAGATCGGGCTGGTTGAGCGCATATCGGAATTCATCGTTCAAGAAGGCTGCAACATCGAGGACAGCAAAATGGCCGTCTTCTGCGGCGAATTCGCCCTCATTCTGTTAATCTCGGGAGAGCCTGCCAAGCTGCTGCACGTGGCAAATACCTATAATGAACTTGCTGCTCAAACAGGACTGAATGTCTGGGTGAAGACACCCGCTGTGAAAAGGTCCGCCGAGCAAAGCCTCCCCTACCGGCTTACCGCTTCCTGCATGGACCATCCGGGGGTAGTTCATCGTTTGAGCCGCTTGCTCAGCAACCTGGGAATTAACATCGAGTCGATGGAGACTAAGACCTACCTGGCACCGGTGAGCGGCACGCCCATCTTTCGCCTCGAGGCGGTGCTATCGGTTCCCTCAGGGCTGAACATCAACAGTCTGCGTACCCGCTTTAGCGAGGTGGAAAGGGAGGAGAATATTGATATCGATCTGTCCTTGATCGAATAGCGGAGACGTTCGGATCGTCACAGAGGAGTCTCGCAACCGGAAGGCTGGCCGAAACAAAGGTAGTCAGAGGGGAGCTGGGAAAAAAACGCCGATTTGTTGGAGGGAACGCCTGTCGTGGCGTTCCCTGGCGGCCCGAAGCTGCGCTGCTTCAAGGCTTTCCTTTCGTCGCGACAAGATTGACTCAGCTGTCCGACCCTTATGCATGCGATCCTTTCATGGCTTCAGGGCGGTGACGTGAGCCTGATTGCGGACGGAGCCACCACCGCAATTCCGCGACAGCCCAAATAGGACACTTGGCTGGAAGACATGCTATGGTTCGAGGGGCTCGGGCTTCTGTGAGATAAACCTGCTGAGACGTTCGTCCTGGGCCAGCACTTTGAAGTCCGGGTCTTTCGTAATTTTCTCGTAATCGTTGAAGCCCGTCTCCAAAGCTTTGAGAAGATAGGCCATTGCTTTCTCGGGCTGGCCGTTGGCGATGTAGAGTTTGGCCAAATAGAAGTTCTGAATGCCTAGGTTTACTTCTGCGGTGCGAACAATAGTCCCGCGCGAGGATATGCGCTCCAGGATGTTGGGGTCCAGACGATAGGCTTCCATGTATTCCTGGAAGCCCTCTTCGTATTTCTTCATTGCGAAATAGGCGGCGCCCAGGTTGTGATGGGTGGTTGCTGAATCCGCGTTGATTTGAAGCGCCTTCTTGTAGTCCTTGACGGCTCTTTTGTACTTCTTGAGACCGTAATTCACCGTACCCAGGTTGTTCCAGGCTTCGTGATACTTGGGGTTCAGCTTCCTGGCCCGTTCGTATTGCTTCTTGGCCAGGTTCAGATTCTGAAGTTGGTGGTAAGCGATGCCCATTTTGTTGTGAACCACGTGATCGCGTGGCGTGATTGCGAGAACCTTCTGGTATTCAAGAATGGCATCTTCGAAAAACTTCCGCGCCAGAAAGGAGTCTGCCCGCTTCGAGATCTGGCTGGCCTCCACGAGCTTCTCTGGGGGAGGAGGCACAGTCTTTTCGTTGCCAGCGGCAATAGGAAGGACATAAAGGAGCAAGAGAGTGCTCACTATAAAAATAGAAGTTTCCTTCATAGCCCCTCGCTTTCCAACAGGTTCATCGCTCCCGTTCGTAACCCGGATCAAAACGCCACTCTGGAACTATGCTGAGTTAGTTCTGATGAAATTGACCTCAGATTAATTATACCGCCATCTCAATGGAACGTGGAAAACTTTGGCCAGAGTCGAAATGCCATTCGACATTAGCGAAGCTCGATGCCTGACTATCCCCGATCGCTACCGTGTTGAGGGTCACCCACGGCAGCCGCTTCAAATACCCCGAGACGCACGACCCAGAAAACAAGCTTCGAGCCAAATTGGATTTGTTTTTGTGAAGTTGCTGTAGAACTGATGTGACCCAAATCGGGTTTTCCGATGGCCGTCACTTTGGTTCGATTCGCGATATTCTCTATGGCGCGCAGGCCAAGGTCGCTTGCGGCATTTTGACCAAGGTAACTCTGTCTTCCAGAGCTCCGACGGCTCGAAGTTCTGTCGATACGGTGAAAATCAGTCTCTGCAGGCTTCGGGCTGGTTGATTCACGTGCCGAATCTCTGCAGGGCGCGCGTCCTCGCTTTAGCGGCCTCTTCCTGCCGATCCCTAGGCGGTGCGGTCGATCTGAGGGAAGCAAGGAGCCGGCCTGAGATCCTGGCAATGTCATCGACTGCTGAGAGGAACGCGGCCTCGTTCGCCTTCGATGGCTTGTTGAAGCCGCTGATCTTTCTTACGAACTGCAGCGAGGCCGCCCGAATCTCTTCGTTTGTGACCGGGGGTTCAAAGTTGAACAGCGTTCTGATGTTTCTGCACATACTCCTTTACCTCTCATCCTAACCCTGAAGCTTTGAGAAAATCGCGTTTGCTATGGGTTGGCTACTGTCGCGACGGAAGGAAGGCCTTCAAGCAGCGCAATCTTCGAGTCGACAGGGAATGCCACAGCGGGCGCTCCCTACACCCAACCCACATATTTCACAACTCCTTGTCCTGCATTGGACGAGGGAGTCGAGTCCCAGCCTGCGAGCACGTCGAGCAATGCCCACACGGGAGTTATCACAGTGGTTAGCAATGCTCAGGAAGACCCCAGGGATTCCCTTCCGGTCGCCTACAGTACTGTCATCTCCTTCTCCTTCAGCCCCTTGATTCTATCGCGGAGTCGCGCGGCCTTTTCGAATTCAAAATTCTTGGCCGCCTCGCGCATTTCCTTTTGGAGCTTCAGAATTTGAGCCTCCAACTCTTCGGCGCTTTTGAACTCGGTGACGACTTCCTCTTGAGGTAGCTCGACGTAATCCGCTTCGCTCATCGCGACCAGGCTCATATCAATGGGTTTGACGATCGTCTCGGGAGTGATGCCATTCTCCTCGTTGTAATGGACCTGGCGTTCGCGGCGCCGGTTGGTCTCATGAATGGCATTCCCCATCGATGCCGTCATCACATCGGCATACAGAATCGCGCGTCCATTAATGTTGCGGGCAGCGCGCCCGATCGTCTGAATCAGCGAATCCCGCGACCTTAGGAAGCCTTCTTTGTCGGCATCCAGCACCGCTACCAGTGAAACTTCCGGAAGATCCAGGCCCTCACGCAGCAAATTGATTCCAATCAAGACGTCGAACTCGCCCCGGCGCAAGTCGCGCATGATCTTGATGCGCTCTAATGTCTCGATCTCGGAATGCATGTAGCGGCAGCGCACTCCCACTTCCCGATAGTACTCCGCCAGATCCTCGGCCATGCGCTTGGTCAGCGTTGTCACCAAAACTCGCTCGCTTCGGGCCTCACGCAGCCGGATCTCGTGAAGCAGATCGTCAATTTGCCCTTTGACCGGACGGACCTCGACTTCAGGATCCACCAACCCCGTCGGCCGGATGATTTGTTCGACTATGATGCCTCCCGATTTAGTCAGCTCATAGGGCCCAGGAGTCGCCGACACGTAGATCGCCTGGTTGAGTCGCTGCTCAAATTCTTCGAATTTCAAGGGACGGTTGTCCAACGCGGAAGGGAGGCGAAATCCATAGTTCACCAGGTTTTCCTTACGCGAGCGGTCGCCCGCGTACATTCCCCGTACCTGTGGAACGCTTTGATGGCTTTCGTCAATCATCATCAGATGGTCGGGGGGCAGGTAGTCCAGCAACGTGGGCGGCGCCTGGCCGGGTTCGCGCCCGGAGAGGTGTCTTGAATAGTTCTCAATGCCATGGCAGAAGCCGATCTCCTTCATCATCTCCATATCAAACATCGTGCGCTGGTGCAGCCGCTGGGCCTCGAGCAATTTCCCCTGTGCCTCCAGTTGAGGTCGCCACCATTCGAGTTCCTTCTTGATGCTCTGAATCGCTTTCAACACCGTGCTGCGCGGCGTCACGTAGTGCGACTTTGGGTAGATGGTCAAGCGCTCGTAGGTCATCTTGACTTCGCGGTAAAGCGGATCGATCTGAGCCAGCAGCTCGATCTCGTCACCGAAAAGTTCAATCCGGTAAGCCAGATCCTCATAGGCCGGGTAGACTTCAAGACAATCACCGCGCACCCGGAAAGTGCCGCGCCGGAAGTCGCCGTCGTCCCGCTCGTACTGGATCTCGACGAGTTTCTTGATAATCTCTTCACGTTTCACCCGCTGGGCCTTGTCCAGAATCAGCAGCATCCCGTAGTAAGCTTCTGGAGAGCCGATGCCGTAGATGCAACTCACGCTGGCCACAATGAGACAGTCGCGACGCTCGAACAGGCTTCGAGTGGCCGACATCCGCATCTTGTCAATTTCGTCGTTGATGGTCGCTTCCTTCTCGATGTAGGTGTCAGTCGCGGCGATGTAGGCTTCGGGCTGATAATAGTCGTAGTAGCTGACGAAGTATTCCACCGCATTGTCCGGGAAAAACATCCGGAATTCCTGACAGAGCTGGGCGGCAAGAATTTTGTTATGCGCCAAAACCAACGTCGGGCGATTAACTGCCTCGATTACCTTGGCCATGGTGTACGTTTTACCCGAGCCAGTGACGCCGAGCAAGACCTGATGCTTTTCGCCGTCTCTCAGTCCCTTGACCAGCTGTTCGATGGCCTGAACCTGATCCCCTTTGGGCTGGAATTGGGCGACCCGAAAAGCTTGCTGAGATGATTGCATGGGAAGGACCCTTTTGCCCTCCTGGCTGACAAGGGGGAATTTGAAGGGGTCTGATCAGTCTGAGTTCGTCCGGTAAACTTTGCTGCCAGCCAGCAACGCTAACGAACCTCGGAAATCCAGTGATTGAAATTGTCTTCGAACAGTTTCTTGACATCCCTGCACAGAGCTGCCTCCGTCAGGGTCCAACCCGTTCGAACCAAGTCTGAGTATTTTTCGAGCAGCACTTTACTGATGATGGCGCGGGAATGGGGCCACTTGTAGAGAAGCTGGTCGAGCACCCGGGCATCGGAGTGTTGCGGAATGAAACTCGTGCCCAGCAGTTCGAGTCGCTCCCGTGTGATCTCTTCAACAATGCTCGGATTATTCATGAACCACCAGCAACCGAAAGGAAGTAAGTTGCGGAATTTGCGGGCCGCGACACACAAAGCATGCTGATTCTCGCGCGCCAGCATCGAGACCAGGAAGCGGTTTTCCGGAAAGTCCGCGCAGAGCCGCTCCATAACCTTGGTGTCTGCCTGATCCAGACTGTCGCCGGCAAGGCGCAAGTCGGGGTTGACCAACTTTCGAACACCGATCATCATGGAAAAGGGCAGCCCATGCTCCCGGCAGACTGGCAGCACGCACTGGGCAATGAACTTGCCGCGTGGAGATTCCTCGGGAAACTGGAAATCCGGGGGCAGTGACACAGCCATGTACACCGGGCGCATGAGTTTCACCCAGTCTTCCAGGAACCGGCGTACCTCACGTTGTGTCTCTCCCGCAAGGTTGAGTTGAACATCATAGCCCCAGGCTGATAAATCCCTGTGCGTTTCCTCCCACTTCATCAGCAAAGGATCCAGACGCAGCACCGCCCGAAAGCGTGGGTCGACTTCCGGGGATTTCATCCACACGGCTCGTTCCGCAGGATCAAACGGATCGTTGGTCATCACAACGCTCTTCACCCTAGCCAGCTTTAAGACTCGGTTCGTATAGTCGCTCCGGCTCTGTTGGCGGAAAAAGTCTCGAAAGGCTGGCAGGTTGGGCTTACTGGTGTCGAGGCCAAGCATCTGGAGGACAGTTAGAATCCCTCGTGTGGCCTCCGAGATGGGCGAATTCTCCTCAAGCAGCGACTTCCAGATCGTCTCCGCCTGTTTGGCTCGATCCAATGCCCAGAAGTCCTTGTAAGAGATCGTCGAGAAGCGAAAGTTTTCTGCGATCAGATAGTGGTAAGTAATAAGCTCATCGAGTCCCCAGAGTCCAATCTCGCCAAATTGCTCGCTGTAAAGATGCGTGTGCATGTCCACGACGGGCGTTTCGTTGACGATGCGTATCACCGTTTCCGGTAGTTCGGCGAGAGAGATTGCCTGCTTCGTGTCCATCAGTTGTCATTCTCCTCAGACAGGATGACGACGATCAAAAATACCAAATCTGCTTTTGCCAAGCTATTCCTTTTCAGGATCACGAGATCATCACAGGGTTTGACTTTCGCAATTCGTTGATGCTAGTCTCCGCGAGATCACACCACACAGTTTTTCAGATGAGCGCTCAAATCAAAAGGAGAGACGAACATGGACAGCCGGAAGCTCGTGGCAGAGTTGATCGGAACCTTTGCCCTCATTTTCATTGGCGCAGGAGCTGGTGCCCTCGGAACCGGCGGCTTGGTGGGAGTGGCGTTGGCTCACGGTTTGGTGGTATTAACTTTCGCTTATGCGTACGGTCACGTCTCCGGAACCCACATCAACCCCGCGGTCACTATCGGCCTCTGGGCAGGTAAGCAGATAGATGCTGCCTCGGCGGTGGCTTATATTGTCGTGCAATTGATCGGCGGCACGCTGGGCGCGTTGGTGTTGAGGTTCGTATTGGGTGGAACCTCCACCGGTCTGGGTGCGACGACCCTGGCGGCTAATGTCAGCCCAGTTCAAGGATTCGTGGTAGAAGCCATCCTGACGTTCTTCCTTGTAAACGCCATTTTCAATGCAGCCGTCAGCGGGAAAGCAGGAAACGCCGCACCCGTAGCCATCGGCCTGACACTGGCGTTCTGCATTCTGATGGGAGGCCCACTCACGGGTGCCTCCCTGAATCCCGCCCGAACTCTGGGCCCGGCTGTCGCGACCGGTAACTTCGCCAACCTTTGGCTTTACTTCGTTGGTCCCATCTTGGGTGGCGTTGTCGCCGCGCTGCTCTATAATGGCGTGCTGAGACCTGACAAGCGCTAGACAAGGCGCCGGGCAGCATAACGAAACCGGTCGCTTGGAGTCCGATTGTCTAAATGCTTCTAAGTAAAGAACTCGCGAACAGCAGCGATCACCCTTGCCACGTCCTCTTTGGCCATTTCCGGGAAAATCGGCAGTGAGAGAATCTCGCGAGCCCTGCCGGCCAGCAGCCGAGCTGTTAGCGCTATCATCAGGTATTATGGATTCACCTTGCCATCCGTAATGCCATCATATTTGAACCATAGGCTGCCCCCGCCGAATGGATACTTGCCGCTCATGAGATCTTCCATCAAGAACGGGTTCCACTTCGCGTTATAGTTGCTGCCATACAAAACTGAAGCTTTGGGATTGTCCATCAGTAAGGCGAGAAGTAAGTATTGCTCAGTCCAGAATATTTGCCGTTTAAGCAACCACTCTTGGGGCAGACCAAAAGGTAGGAAAACATCATGAACGTGTACGAAGATGCTGCGCTTGAGTTTCGGCAACAGACGCAAGTATATGTGTAGACAGTCGCTTCCTGTTTTGACAGTGTGTGTTGAATCGATAAAGAGAACGTCGTTATCATGCAACGTGTCGTTGAGAAATTCGGGGAGGATGTCTTGTGCCTTTGCGACGTGGAGAATGATTCGGTCGTTCTCCTTCAAAAAAGGACGGGGCATCGGCTCGATACAATGAACGATGCCGGCTCCGTTCGCTGCAACAGCTTCAAGGGCGACCAGTGTTGAAAACCCGCTCCCTATCTCGACGATCGCCGACGGCCGTTTCAGTCGAAGCAGGCAATAGTAGGCCATGGCGTCACTGTAGCTAAACTGACTATTCTTCCAGAAGAATTGCTGGCAGTTTGCCTCATCTCCCTCCACTGGGGGGTTGAATTCCGGCGCAAATTGAAGCAGTTGCTCTAGCGTTCGTTGCATGGTTTCTTGTTCAAAGACATTCAGGTTCAAATAGGGTGGTTCGGCTGTTGTGTATTCGTAGGAGCTTTCGATCTCCTCGATAGAGGGTGTGTTGCTGTAGAAGTTGATCGGCAGAACATTGACGCCAAACTGCTGAACTTTCGCTCTGATTTCTTTATCGGCCCACTGGAAGTGCTGCAGAATCGGACCCACAGCAAAGATTAGCTTGTCTGTTTCTTTGAGCCGCTCCTGGTTCGCCCGCAGCGCCTTCTCGGCCAGCCTCTGCTCAGTAAGGTTGAGCACGGTAGCGACGTAGCCAACGACCCTGCCAGACGTGTCGAGTTCCGGCTCGTAGGAACACCACATGAGCTGAGTGCTCAGGTCTCGGAGTGGAATCCCGGTCTCGTGCTCGATATGCCGGCCACTGAGTGTGGCGTCTACGTATGGCTTGATGCGGGCGAATGCTTCCTCCCCTAAGACGTCGGGGCCGCTTCGGCCGACGATCTCCTTTGGGTCTAGGCCAAGCCAGGCAGCATAGGGCTTGTTTACGAACTTGTAGCGGCCTGCCGCGTCGACTTGGGCGATAAGCACCGGCACATGGTCCGTGATCAGGTGCAGATTTTTCTCCCGCTCTCGAAGCCTTGCCTCCGATTGCTTACGCTCCGTCACGTCAAAGCAGATGACGAGGCATCCCCGGACCTTGCCCTGCTCACTGAAGAGGGGCACGACATCGGTGACTAGGGTAAAGCTTTCACCGTCCGCCCGCACGAAATCCAGCTCGACCTCCCGCACGGAGACGCCAGCAGCGACCCATGACTGCATCGGCCATTGGTCAGGTGGGATTTCCTGGCCGTTGCGGAAGATCCGGAAAGGAGGCTGTTCCCCGGGCGGAGAAAACGGCAAGGTGTTGGTACCCGGCGGCAGCTGCAGCATCCGGGCGAAAGCCGGGTTGAACCAGACGCGACCTGACTCGGCGTCCTCGGCCACTGCTACCGGCACGGGGGCGACCTCAACCAGGGTTTGCAGTTCCCGAACCTTGCGCTGCAATTCGACGTTGAGGCCGTCGAGCCTCTGAAGTTCCATTTGTCCGTGGGCGATGCTCTGCTCCAGGCGTAGCCGCTCTGCTTCGAAGCGACGCAGGTTTTTCAGCCGGCTCTCGTTGACGAAACTGATTGTCACGCCTACGACCACGAACAAAAAAATCCGCACTTGATTGCCCGTGCCCTCTGCGCTCAGGCTGTCCGGCCCGATGAAGAAGCTCGCAAGAACGCTGAGGAAGGTGGCCAGCAGGCCGGATAACAGCCCTCCGTGCCAGGCTGCGGCCAGCACGGCAAGGACGAAAGGAAGCAGCGAGGAGTCTCCACTAGACCAGCGGTTGATGCCCAAGTGAATCAGCACAGCCAACGCAGTCGCGCTGACCGCAACGAGGTATCCGATCAGGTTTTCTCGAAGATGTTTGCGCATCGATTTTCGATCCACCGTTAAGCCCGTTCCGGATCCGGAGTTAGTCGACTGGAAGTCTCTGCTGAAAAACAGAGTCGCAGTGGAAACCATTACACTAAGCAGCCGAATCGGAAACAGCAGGGTTCGCACTATCCCTTGACTTCCATGTTTCAGTGGACTGAACAGCGCTCTCCCCAGTTTGCTGCCGCTGAATGCGCCGGCCTGCAATCGGGCACGTAGAAACAGTTTTATGAAACGAGAGCTCAGGAATGCGCAGTCCAGGTTCTCATTGAAGACCAGAATCCGGCGTCCATTAAAGAGCAAAGCGAACAGCTTGGATAATCCTCGACCCGGATCCAAGCACCAAAGGACAACCACGACCGCATATCGCTCCCGAACCATCCTCAGCCAAAACCGGAAGGCCGCCGAGTAATCTGTCCGCTTTGGAAAAGGCAACACCTGACGCACAGATGGCCAATTCTGATAATCCGGCAACTCGCCTCCCTTGCAAAGCAAGTCGAGCTGGTAGTCGACCAAGACAGGGTCGAGCGGAAACCGCTCAATGGCCCTGCGAACGTTAGCGGGAGATGAGGTACAAACCAGCAAAACTTTTTCAGGCATGGTTTACGTCGACGAGGTCCAGGAACTGGTGGGCGATCACCTTCCAGTCGTACTTTTCCTGGATCATGCGTCTTGCGTTCTTTCCCAGAGTCTTTCTCAGCTTGAGATCTTTCAGCAAGCGGACGGTTGCTGCGACGAAGCGCTCTGGCGTGTCGGCCACTAACAAAGCATCCCTTCCGTCACAATGAAAGCCCTGGGCAGCCAACGGCGTGGCAGCCACTGCCATTCCCATTGAAAGGGCTTCCAGAAGCTTCACTCGCATTCCGGTTCCCGTCAGAATCGGCGCGACGAAAACTGCAGACTTTCCATAAGAGGAACGCACATCATTGATGTAGCCCGCCACATGAACGCCGTTGGAGGCCCGCAGGAGGTTTTGATCCAACATCTCAGCATTCCTCCCCACTACCCAAAACTGAGCATTCGGGACTTCCTGGTGAATGCCGGGCAGGATACGTTTCACGAAGAAATGCACAGCGTCCCGGTTGGGAGTGTGTCGGTAGTTGCCGACGAAGAGCATCCGGAGAACATCGTCATCATGCCCTTCGATCGATTGTGGATCGAAATACCCGCTGTCAACACCGATCGGTACAGTTTGCAGTCTTGCTGGCGAAACAAAGCGGCTCAGAGATGCCCGATCTTCGTCCGTCATGCAAGCAATCCGGTCAAACTGACGGCAAACCCGAACTTCGTAATTCAGCTGCACTAGCCAGTCGTAAAGCCTTTGAGCTTTGCGCCACCAACCCGCTTCCTGCTTATAGGCAAGATAGAGGTTATCGTATGTGATCTCCTGTTCGTTGAGGACTTTGAGGAGGGGAAGCTCCTTGGGCACGTGTTGCGCCATCTGAAGAAACTCTGCCTGAACAACGTCGAAGGGATGCTCGGCTAAGGTCTGGCGCACCAGCGCATGCAACTCCTGTGAGGCAAACTCCCAGTGTTCGCTCGGTTTTGGCATCCAAAAATCGCTGGTTCGCTCCGCCCGGCGAAGCACAGCTTTTGCCTCAACGCCAAAATCTTCGAGCTGACGCAACTGCTCCAGCTCCCTTTCGCTTTCAATGAACGAAATCAGCGTGACACGGTGCCGGGACGCCAGAATCTTCAGGTTGTAGTACATTCGGTTGGCCCCGCCGTGTGCCCCAAGGGCTGGAAGATAAGCCGCGAGGACCAGAATTCGCAGGGGGTTCATGTTTTGGCAAGGGGCCGAACAGCCCTGAACTGCAGACACTCCGACTTCACTGTACGCTCTAAAAGTTCTTCGGTGATCCAGTTTCCGAGGGACACGTGACGTCACGGGGCGGAGGTGGTCTGAAAAATCTCAGCATCCGTCATCGAATATTCTTGGCGTCTTCTATACCGCTTTACGAGAGCCTCGGGGAATTGGCGCAGCGCCCGAAAAAAAGCCTTTGTCTCAAATTGACAGTTCGTTTGGCCCAGAAGTCGCGCCTGAATGAAAGGAAGACACACGGCATGCGCGAGAGTCCACTTAAGATCGGTAATGTTCTTCCAGATAAAAAGGTACTGGTTCTTGCGGATGGTGTTATCAACGAAGTTGTCGCCAAATCTCAACTTGTTGGTCCCCCGATGTTTGTGGACTACGATGCTAGCGGGCGCGAAGAGCGATTTCCAGCCTCGTTTCCATGCCTGATAGGAAAGATCGACGTCCTCAAGATAGAACGGGTCATAAAGTGTATCCAGCCCGCCCATTTCCAGAAACTTCTTCCGGTCGAGGGCGCAGGACCCACCTCCTCCCCAGAAGATTGGCGAGTGCCTCGACCCTGAGTTGCTGTTGGGGACGTCCGCGTGATACTGGTCGATAAAGCCGAACCGCCACCGAGCTTTGGTATTGCCGGTCTCTTCGCGTCGTCGTGTCTTGTCCTGGAAGAACACCTGACAAGAAACGGCAAATACACTGCCGTCCTCGAATCCCTTCAGCAGAGGCTTGATGAAATCGGGGTCCACTTGCATGTCATTGTTTAGGAAGATGACGACATCGTTTCTCGCAGCCTGGACGCCCGCGTTATTCCCTCCCGTAAATCGCCGGTTGGAGTCCAGGGCCACGATCTTCACCGACGGAAAGTGGGTCCTGAGAAAATCCCTGCTTCCGTCGCGACTGCCGTTATCCACGACGATGACTTCGTGATCTCCACCATCGCGCTCGACCGCCGCCAGGACGGAAGGCAGAAACTCCTGCAGCAAGTGCCGTCCCTCCCAGTTCAGAACGATAATGCTGACTCGGCCTAGATCTGGCTTCGAGGGCAGTTTGGTCCTTCTGGGAAGAACGGACAGGGGCCAATACAGCAGATCGGCTGCGCAGAGAACTCCAGCCACCAGAAGATCGAAAGGCAGAAAAAGCAGCAGTACCAGCAGGCGGGGACCCACGTCAGGCGGCATTCGCAAAAACCTATTCATCGGTTCAACCGTGTTTCTCAACCGTTCAATCGATATTTCACCAGAGTCCAGACTGCCGAAAAACCGTCGCGCCAAGTGATCTTCTTTCCTTCCGAAAAACTCCTGCCTGAGTAGGAAATGGGGACCTCGATGATTCGCAGACCTTTCTTCAGGATCTTGGCAGTGACCTCGGGTTCAAAATTGAACCGGTTGGATTCAATCTTGATGCTTTGAATCGTTGACCGCTTGAATAGTTTGTAACAGGTCTCCATGTCGGTGATGGAGGCACGGTAAAGGAGATTCGTGATCCAAGTCAGAAACTCGTTTCCGAAACGATGGAGGGACATCATATTGCGACGGCTTCCGCTGAAGCGCGTGCCGTAAACAACATCGGCTCTCCCTTCCAGGATCGGCTGAATCAACTTCGGATAGTCTGTGGGGTTATACTCCAAGTCGGCGTCTTGAATGAGGACAAAATCCCCGGTGGCTTGCTGGAAGCCGGTCCGTAAGGCTGCGCCCTTCCCCATGTTCCTTTCATGGTACAGAACCTTCAAGCCCTCTTTGGCGAGGCCCCTGAGGAGGTCACGGCTTCCATCCGTTGAGAAATCATCCACGAGAATGATCTCCTTGCTGATGGGCACGGACTCAATTTTCTGAATGATCTCGAGAAGCGAGTTTCTTTCGTTGTAAACCGGAACCACAACGCTCAACTTGAAATGGCTCAAGTGAAGTCTCAAATTCTTTCGATCGTGGTAGCGAACGAGGCCAGAGCGCCGGGGCTTCGTTGGGGCAGGCTGATCCCTGTGTTCGGCACCGAGTAATCCAACAGCATTGCTAGCCGGCGGCATCCTGCCGGGTCTCCAGGTACTTTTTCAATGCCTCTCGCCAATCCTTCAAGTCGTCCATGCCAAGGCGCTTCAATTGTGCGTTCTCCAGCACTGAATAAGCCGGACGTTGGGCAGGCGAGCTGAAAGCTTCAGAGTTGGTCCGCGACAGATCGGCCTTGATGCTTTGAATCGAAAAGATCTCACGGGCAAATTCATACCAGGAACACTCACCGTTTGCAGTGATGTGAAAGAGACCGTAGTGTTCGGTCTCGAGCAACTCCGCTACTTTACGCGCCAGTTCCGTGGTGCTAGTCGGTGTCAAGCGCTGGTCATCCACGACCTTGATCGATTCGCCATTTCGCGCTTTCCTCAGCATCATTTCGACGAAGTTACCGCCCTTGCCACTACTGCCTGCGTGCCCGTAAAGGCCGGAAGTACGGATGACGACGCTTTTCTTCCAAAGATAACGGGCAAACTTTTCGCCTGCCAGCTTGGAAATTCCATATGCGTTGACAGGGTTGGCCACGTCGCTCTCCTTTCGAGGTGTGGGGATATTCCCGTCAAACACATAGTCGGTGCTGAAATGATAGAGCACTGCATCAACCTCGCGGGCAGCCAGAGCCAGGTTTCGTGCGCCATAGGCATTGACCTGAAATGCCGCCATGATTTCGGTCTCGCAAATATCCACTTTGTGAAATGCAGAAGTATTGATGATGGCCTCGGGACGATGCTCTTGAACCGCCTGGGTCACGCGACCGAAATCGACAACGTCGAGTATCTCATGAGTCGTTGGCAGCACCTGATGTCCCTCTAAGACCTTCATGAGGTCAGAACCCAGCTGTCCGTTGGCGCCAATCAAGAGAATCCTCAATGGTCGGCTCCTTGTTTCTTCCGCAGCGGATTCACCAGCGTCGGCTGAAAACCAGCCTGTGGGGCCACTTCGAACACTGCCCCGGTCAACTTGATGGTTTTATCGGCCTCCTCCAATAGCTTCATCCAGGCAATGTTGTAGTACCTTGGGTTATCAAAGTCTGTATAGCGGTATCGCCCGACGTTCTCTACCAGGTCTTTCACGGCTTCCTCAACGGATACCGCCGGAGTGAAATCAAGCGTTCGTTCGAGTTTCCTGCCCGAGACGCGATAGCTACGCACTCCGTGGTATCGATAGTCCGGCCGAATTTCGGCTCTAACCCCCGCCTCCTTCAAAGCTTCGACGACACGCAGAGCCAGTTCGGATATCCGGAAATTCCCGTAAACGACATTAAAGATTTCTCCTCTCACCTTGTCTTCGTCAGCTTCCAAACAAGTGATATAAGCTCTGGCAGCATCCCGCACATCCACCAGAGGCCGCCACATCTCACCACCATAGTGAATGGTCAAGTAACCCTTGGATAGGACGTCTTTCAAGAAGGTGTTGACCACGAGGTCGTAACGCATGCGGGGTGAGAAGCCATAAATCGTTCCCTTCCGCAAGATAACCGGCGAAAAGTCGTTTCCAGCCATAGAAAGCAGAATGCGCTCCGCCTGGTGCTTTGAACTCGAGTAGGCCGCCTTCGGATTCACCGGCGATTCTTCATCCAGCAGGACATCCTTTTCATCATTGCCAATACCCACGTCGTAGATGGAGCAGGACGACGCAAAGATAAACCGGCGGATACCTCTCTTCCTGCAAAGGGTAGCCAGAAACTCCGTCGCAGCGGTGTTCATTTCATAGTTGGCCTTGGGATTGTATTCAGCGGTAGGATCGTTAGAGAGCCCGCTGAGATTGATCACCGCATCCACTCCGTCCAGAACAGCACCGTCCATACAGCGGATGTCCCCGGGTTCCAGCTTGATTCGCTCCAGAACTTCCCGGATACCTTGATCGCCGTAGTAGAGACGGTCGAAGACTTTTACCGCATAGCCCCGCTCCAGCAGCTCTCTCACCAGTACCGAACCAACGTAGCCCGCTCCGCCCACGACGAGTATCATGAGGTGCCTCCGCCGAAAAATTCGATCATAGAATACTCATTCCTCGTTTCTGTACTAAACTGCACCCAATGAAGATATTTTGAAGTCTCTCCCTGCGACCCACCTAGCCCTTGGACATCCAACCCAGCCCCTTGCTTAACTGGAACAGCTTCGACTTCCTGATCGTGTTAAGTTTTTCAACATTCAGTCTCAGCTCTTCATTCAATCGCAGCGCCCAGGCAGTTCGTTCGTCGAACTCAGCCTGCAAGGACACGATGCGTTGTCCCAGCGACCGATGCTCTTCATTTAGTCGCAACGCCCAGGCAGTCCGATCGTCTAGCTCAGCCTGTAAGGACACGATGCGTTCGTCTCTTTGCGAGATCTCAGCGGATAGGCGCCCAGCCCACACCATTTTCTCTCGCAACTCCTGTTCCACTGCCCAATGCTCCAGACTGAGTCGCAACGCCCGGGCGGTCCGTTCGTCCAGCTCAGCTTGCAAGGACGCAATGCGTTCATCCCTCTGTGAAATCTCAGCCGACAGGCTTCCGGCACAAGCCATTTTCTCTCGAAGCTCTTGACACTCTTCAACTAGTCGCAACGCCCGGGCGGTCTGTTCGTCCAGCTCAGCTTGCAAAGACGCAATGCGTTCATCCCTTTGTGAAATCTCAGCCGACAAACTTCCGGCGCAAGCCGTTTTCTCTCGAAGCTCTTGCTCCAACCTTTGAGACTCTTCAGTTAGTTGCAACGCCCGGGCGGTCTGTTCGTCCAGCTCAGCTTGCAAAGACGCAATGCGTTCATCTAGCCGCAGGGCCCAAGCAGTTCGTTCGTCGAACTCAGTCTGGAGGGACACTATGCGTTGATCCTTTTCCGAAATCTCAGCGGACAAGCGCTCGGCCCAACGCGTTCTATCTCGAAACTCCTCATCTAGCACCCGATAATGCTTCTGGATATCCTGTAGCTCCCGATTCAGCGCGAGGCACCACTGGTTCTGAGCGTCGTATTCTCGTTGTTGTTGCGTAATCATTTCCGCTAATTCCCGCTCACGTGCTTGTAGCAACCTTATGTAGGTGTCCTTCTCTCGAAGGAAATTAGCCGCGGCTGGCAAGTAGACCAAGGGCTCATAAGTTTGGAGGAGCGGCCGCGGTTCTTGAGCAAACGGCAACAAAGTAATTGGCAGTCCGCTCAGAATCGACCACAGAGTGCTCTAGCTGAGACCTGATGCCCCTGTTACTGTCTGGATTCCCAATGAAGATCGACGAGACGTGATTCTGGAAAGCGATCTCAACCCAGTCGAAGTAGTTCTTGAGAAAGGCCGAGAATTCCGGGAAATCAAACTCTCTAACGTGGAACGGATTCACTTCGTTCCGCTCTTCCGTGTAGTAGATGCGGTTAGGAGTCGAAATCACCAGAATTCCCTCTGGTCGAAGAACCCGACAAACCTCCCCCATGAGCGTTTCTTGATCTGGTAGATGTTCGATCACTTCCATGCAAACGACTGTGTCGATCGATCCAGAGCGCACCGCCAGATGGTTACAATCGGACACGAAAAACTCCACGTTGGGAGCGACATATTTCTCACGGGCAAAGGCCACTGATTCCTTTGAGATATCCAAACCAAGAACGTGTCTAGCTGATTCGGCTAGAATCGCCGCTCCGTAGCCTGTACCACATCCCAAATCCAGAGCCAATCGGTCTTTCACCAGAGGTTGAGCAAAATAGTACCTGGAGAGATGTTCGTTGAACAAATCCGGCTCAACTTTGCCGGGCACGACACGCTCTCCAGTAAACTCCATCCACGTACTCCTTAAGGCATCGCGACTTTCAGCTATGCCGGCATTGTCCTCAGGTTAAGGCAAGAGCGCACTTTTCAGGAATCGGGGAGAAGATACATGGAGTGTTTCACCCGAGATACTTCAACCCTACTTGGCAATCGAACTTCATATATCCGTACACGACGGTCTTTTTCGTCACAGCCAGACTGATGGCGTTTTCTACCCAGTCGCACATGACGTATTCTTCGTGGTTCCCGTCAGCGACTGCCGGCGAGAAGTGATAGTTGCCCGGGGCCAGCAATGGCAGTTTCAGCTGAAAGTCAACGGTGAGACGTTGACCGGCGCGCGCCGGTGGCAGTTGTAGACCTTCCACTGACGTATTGAATCCAGAAATATCTTCACCCAGTCGGTTCCGTACCATGAAGCCGACATGCGGGCGCGTGACATCCTGATGAAATGCGACCGAAATCCGTGCAGTGATCTGGTCACCGTGCTCGGCTTTTTTGCAAGGATCTCCGGCGTGATCGAGCAGTTGTATGCCAATCACCTCGGCATGTCCGTTTCCCCACCGATGGTCGACATTCGGAAGCGATCGCACCACTGGCACCGCAGAGGCGTTCGCCGTCCTGGCGGTCGCTGCGTTCTTAGGTAGTTCCTGCGCATAGGGGTCACGTCGCAGAGTCATCGCAGCAAGATATTTGCCCACGACGTCGTCAGGCTGGCCCATTTCCTTTATCGCCCCACGCTCGAGCCAGACAGCTGTATCACAGAGGTTCTTAACAGCGGCCATGTCGTGCGAGACGAACAGGATGGTTTTCCCTTCCTGTTTCATTTGGCGGATCTTACGCATGCAGCGCTGTTGAAAGTACACGTCTCCCACGGAGAGCGCCTCATCAACCAGCAGAATCTCGGGATCTGCGTTAATCGAAACTGCAAATGCCAGCCGGATGTACATGCCGCTGGAGTACGTCTTCACAGGTTGATCGATGAAACGACCAATTTCGGCGAACCGCTCGATTTCGGGAATCTTGCGAACTGTCTCCTCCCGACTCAATCCCAGAATGGACGCATTGAGAAAGACGTTTTCCCTGCCAGTAAACTCCGGGTTGAATCCGGCGCCTAGCTCCAGCAAAGCTGCCACGCGGCCATTCAAGCTGACCTTCCCTTCTGTCGGCTGCACCGTCCCAGCGATCATTTGCAGCAATGTACTCTTTCCCGAGCCGTTCTCGCCGATGACTCCGAACGTGCTGCCCTTTCCAACCCGGAAACTGACGTTCTTTACAGCCCAGAAGTCTTGATGAAACGTTCTCCGGCGGAAAATCAGCTCCTTAAGGCGATCTGAAGGCTTTGCGTAAATGCGGTAGTTCTTGGAACCATTTTCAACGGTAACGGCATCCATTAACGAGTGTTCGTCACAGTTTGATCAGAGTGATGAGACTGCTCACTGCGAGAGACAAGGACGGTCGCCGGATGGAATTCCGGGTTCTCAAAACTTGATGAAGGGCTAAAGTTCGAGAACGAAGGCGCTGCGGCTCAGATGAAGACGGCTCCTGACGTGAATCGCTGGCCCGCTTGTCGCTCATGCCAGCGGGCACAGCACCTCAGGCAGGAAAGTATATGAAGCGTTTGAAGGCAGTGTCAACTCTTTTCAAGGCGACAAGAGCGACGCTGGTCGAGCATCGCAGGCAGTCGCGGACCACACGCGCGGTCTCCCGGCTACTTCGCGGCTGCCTTGCATCAGAAAGGTAGTGGCCGACTTTCGCCTTGAAAACGCGAGGTTCGCATTATAGCTTAGAGCCCGCTTGTTTAGGACCACCGGGCCGCTGAGGTACTGTTCAGAGCACATCTGCAAAGGATTTCTTCGTGTAACGAAAAAACAGACCGCCAGCCAGAAAGGCAAAACAAGCGACCACGTAAAGGACCAGCAGTGCTTCCAAAGACGGCACTTCAAAGCTCAATAGACATCTGCGATAACCGGTAACGACTGCTGCCATCGGGTTCACGTACACCAGGATGCGCAGCCCCTGCGGCATGCGGCTCTCTTCAAAGAAAATGGGAGTGAGCCAGAACCAAAAGGTGAGCACGACGGTGAGTATCTGGGCGGTGTCTCTCAGAAAGACTTGCACACTTGAGACAAACCAGCTCAGCCCTAATACGAAAAGGCATAGCCCAAACAGATAGAGGGGCAACAACAATATCAGCCAGCTCAGTTTTTGCAGGTAAAGAACGACAATCAGCAAGAAAATGCCGAGGCCGATGAAATGATTCACTAAGTTCGCCACGAGAACTGACACCGGCAGAATTTCTGATGGAAACAGCGTCTTAGTGATCAGGTTGGAATTTTCGACGAGCACATTACTCGATCGGCTCAAGGTCTCCTGGAACACCAGCCAGGGCAGAATGCCGCAGAAGAGATGAATCACGAAGTTGGCCGTCCCGGGTTCATTCCCGAGACGTTGTTTCATAATGACGGAGAACACAAAGGTATAACTCGCCAGCAAGACCAGCGGATGAATGACCGACCAGAAGAGCCCCATAGCAGAACCCACATAGCGGCCCTTCAGATCGCGGATGACTAGATTCGTGATCAGACTGCGATGACGGATGAGTTTGCCAATGAAATTGAAAGCCAGACGAAAAGGAAGGAATGCGTTCATGCTCCTCAAGTTGCCTCGAAACGAGCTTCAAAGGCAGCTCAGCATAGCCGATTTGGCAAGCCGCGTCCACGCTCCAGCATGCTGCTTGGTGCGGGACGGGCTCTGTTGCCAACGGCCAAGCCGCACGAGCGGACATGCTTCGTGCTGACAGACGCTAATCATTCCCGCGGTCTAGAAAGTGTCTCGCGCATGGGACCAGTGGCTGAGTTGTGGACGAATCATGACTCGCGGGCCTACGTATACCGCCAAACCACTGCGCGCGGCAGAGCTCGTGGCGCTGCTGATCGCTGGATACCCTCGTGCGCTCACGAGGACGCTCCATGACAATAACGGACACTCGAAGCCCGCAAGCCGCTGTATTTGACCCGACAAGACGGGTTTTCCGATTCGTTGTCCTTTTCTTCGCGAGCCTGCTCACCTACGGCAGTTACTTCGCCTATGACAGTGTGGGTGCCATTCCCGATCAGCTCATGAAGAAGTGGGGTGTTGATCAGGCTTCCATTGGAGCGCTCTACTCTGTGTACAGTTTGGCCGCCATTGTGACTCTCTTGTTAGGGGGAATGATGATTGACCGTTTCGGCACACGGAGAGCGAGTCTGGTGTTTTCCACTCTCGTAACGCTCGGTGCCTGCATCGTGGCATTGGCGCCCGGCATTGAAGTGGCTTACCTGGGCCGCTTCTTGTTTGGAGCGGGATCCGAATCGCTCATTACGGCTCAGAATGCGATCTGCGCCCGCTGGTTCAGGGGCAAGGAACTTGCCCTGGCGTTCGGCGTAGCGATAACAATCAGTCGTCTAGGCACTCTTTTCAGTTTTAATACGGAGGCTCTGGTTGCAGAACGCTTCGGGCCAGCCATCGCCTTGTGGGCAGCCGCTCTTTTGTGTGCTCTGAGTGTCCTGGCGAATCTTATCTACAACGTTCTGGACCGGAAAGGTGAATCAGTCCTTGGGGTCGGGAATGGAAGCACCAGCGATCGCATTGTGCTGGCCGACATTCGCCGCTTTCGAGTCTCCTACTGGTATGTTACTTTTGTTTGTTTCGCCTTCTACTCGGCTATCTTCCCGTTCACAGCGCTGTCCACTGACTTCTTCGCTCAGAAATGGGGACTCCCCAGCGCCTCCGGCGAGGGGTTGGGTTTCTTCCACGCCGTCTTTTTCAGCTTCCTCAACATGTTTTCGACCGCGCCGGGCACTTCTTCGATCATCATCTTCGCCTCGCTGATATTCGCCCCCATTGCAGGCAGCCTCGTTGACCGAGCCGGCAGGAGAGTCAGCCTCATGTTGTTGGGTTCGCTACTCATGATTCCAGCTTATCTGATGCTTGGTCTTACGACGTTGCCTCCTGCTACCCCAATGGTCATTTTGGGCACAGCTTTCGTGGTGGTGCCTGCCTCGCTCTGGGCGTCTGTCCCGCTCATCGTTGCTAAGGAACGCGTCGGAACCGCGTTTGGCCTGCTGACCATGATTCAGAATGTCGGCCTGATGGTCTTTCCGTGGATCAACGGCAAGTTACGTGTCTACACCCAGAGTTACACTGCCAGCATGCTGATGTTTGCGACATTGGGTATGCTTGCCCTTGGACTCTCATTGGCTCTCTATCAGGTAGACCGCCGAGAAGGCCGGGTCCTTCAGAGGCGTTCGGCATGAAGCTTTGCCCAGTGCTTGTCGCGCTGGAGCCGGTTTTTGCGGGGTTGAGGCCGGTTGGGGGATGGGGAATCCCCGAAACGGATCAGTGGGTTGTTGGTTCCAGGCAGGAGCAGGCCCGTGTCATCGTGAAGAGAGATAGGTCTCGTTACGGCCTGTACGAAGGTCTTTCCCGTAGGAAAAGATCACGGTGATGCCGTTGCGCAGGCGGGCTTTCAAGAGGATACCTACATCCCAAAGCCACTTATTGGAACCAAAATCACCATTCTTATCGTAGATCTTCCCGACATCGAGGGAAGGTCCCAGTCGCAAATCGAAGTAGGCGTGCTGATAGATTCTTTTGTCGAACTCCGAATTGAGCAGCAGATACTCTCTGCCCAGAAAGCCGCTGCCTCGCTTGCGATTATCGGTAGCGATATGGCCTCTCATCCAGAGATCATTGTCGCGTTCCAGTCCGAGAATAAATAGCTCGTCGAAAGGCAACTTGCCTTCTTGGGTTCCAGCTCTGAATTGCGTCGAAAGAACGTAGTCCTCGCTTTTCGCCCGGGGGAACCACTCACTCTTGATTCCGGCTTGTAGTTTGGAAAACCGGCCGCCTTGCCCCCGAAACAGTTTCCCAACCTCAAGATTTGTAAAAGCCTCACTACTAAATCGTCTCTCTGGAATGAGCAACAGCTTTCGCTCCACGCCCGCCACCACCTTAAGCGACACTCCGGGCAGGAACAACTCTTGCGAGTCGGGTGAAACCGCTGGCGGATTTCGAAAATCCCGATAAGAAGCCTCTACCCGACTTTTCCAGTTCCATCGCCAGTTGATCTGGTTGCCAATCTCCACACCGGCCAATAGCCGCCGTACGCGCGTGTCTCCAAGCAGAGGGCCGGCGCCTTGATAACTACGCGTCAGATCCCAGTTTTCCTGTCTCGCGTCCAGGTACAAGCGGTAGCGCCAAACCGGATTTCCGCGCAGAGGCGCCGAGAACTGGCTGGAGGCTCGAAGTTTTTGACTGTCGAAACGAAGTTGAGACTCCGAATTGGCCGCTGAGCGGCCCAGGTTGAAAACATTGAATCGCAACGAAAGCGACGGGACCCCGCGCAACAAAGCGTAGAGCTTTTCCCACTTGGTATCAGCCCAGCCATTCTTCTCGGCCGGGCTAAAAAGGATATCAAATTTTCGATCGATTCGCGGCAGCAGCTCGAAACGATGTCGCGGATAGATTTCCAGCTGCTCCAGCCGGGCGCGGGTGGTTTGAAGCTCCTCCAGCCCTAGCTTGCCGGCTGGAGCGAACGCAAAGGCTCGGTCAAGAGTCACGGGATTGAGCTGGGGTTGCGGCTCCATCTTGATCTGCTCGATCACTGGTTTGTTTACCAGATTCCAATATTTCAATGCCGCTTCCAGATTCCCCTCCAACAAGTAAACGGTCGCAAGCAAATCGTTCGCATAAGAGTCATCCTTGTTATGCTTCAATACCTCCCTCAACGCAGACTTGGTATCGCCATATTCCTGCAGCTTAAAGCAGACCCCGGCCAGCTCGGTCAGAAAGCGAGCATCCTGAGGAGCCTTTTTCCTGCCCAGTTCGAAAGACCTTCTGGCGGCTTCCCAACGTTGCAACCGCGCCAGCGACATGCCTCGATAAAAGTCCAACTCCGGCGGGTAGTCGGCTGACTCGGGAATAGCGCTCACGACAGCGTTCCAGTCTGCGGCGGCGTAAAACGCCTTCACTGATCCGAGGAGTTTTCCGTTTTCTGCAGGATTCTGGCAAAGCCCTGGGAGAGGAGCAAGAACCAGGCAAAGAGCCAGGACCCGGAAGAAGTCACCGGGCATTGGGTGCACTTGAGGCATTCATGAAGCTTTTTCCTGGAAGCGCCAGCAACGTCCAGCGAGAGGTCCGTTCCCAAGACTTTTCGAAACTGACCTTGTCAAGCTTGAGAAGTTTTCGGCGAGCAGGATCATTGACCAGGACGACGCGTTCCTGTGGGTTCCATCCGACCAGAACCACATAATGGCCAAGAGCCCCCCGGCCACCCAGAGCTATGATCAACGGACGACCCTTCGCCAGGTGGTTGGCGACGTCATCCCATTCACCCTGAAATGAGAAAGCCTGGTAATCTAGAGCCGAAAAATAGCGCTGCATCTGGGTGCCCAGAGTTCCCGAACCGCTCCGAATGTCAAGAGCTTTAGCGATCTCCTGGATGGTGATTCTCTCAGGCACACCAACGGCCTCCCCACTTGCATGCTGGTCCCAGTATTGCAGGATCATGGCGATGCAAGCAGGACCGCAAAGATTCTTGACCTGTTTGACGAACGGAACATCCAGGAAAAGTGTGGGTTGAGCCTTGAGCCCTCGGGTAGTGCTTGCAAAGAGTGCTGCGGCAAGAATCAATCGGAGAGACATTCGCCTGATGGGCATGTTTCTTCGGAAGCTGGGCAGATGGCAGACTCCATCTTCTTCCGCCAATGTGAGGCCCGTCGCTCGCTCTGCAGGCGCTAGGCCGCCACGGTGATCGGGATTATCAACGCTGCTGCCAGAGCTATGAGCGTGATTTGTTGCTTGGTGAGATCGCCAGCCGCAGCGTCAGTCTGAACCCTTCTCGACTCAAACTTCCAAGCGCGCCAACTCTTTTACCCAGCTGTGGAAGTTCCGATTCCGGCATTCTTCAAGTCAGTCTCTCCCCGAGTCTAACGTCTTTCGGAACCCGGCTCGACCAAAGGACCTCATGCGAAACGCTAGGCCACCACGATAACCAGGATCAGGACCGCCGTCGCCAGGGCGATGATAATGTAGGTGATTTCTTGATTATCCAGAGCACCGGCCGCGACGTCAGCCTGTACCTTTTCGGCCTGAGCGGCCAAGCGTGCCAGCTCTTTATCATTCAACTGGTGAACCGTGTTTTCGACCTTCTTCAGGTCGATCTTGGTGGAATCTAGCGTTTTCCGAACCCGTTCAGAGGAGAAGAATCGTTGAACCTTCTCCAAGTTCTTTTGTCTGGTCTGTGCGGATTTGGTAAGCGTGTCATGCAGCTCCGTCGGGCTGACCAAATGATCCTCTCCGCACACGCGGAGAGTCGGCGCGCAGAAGACTCCTGCCATCAGAAACAAGGCAATGCTCGTGAACTTTTGCAAGTTAAGCCTCATAGTGCCTCCTAAGATTAGGGTGGACATTCAATTCACTGAAACGATGAGGCGCTCATCGTCTATAGTGAAGAGTCGAAGATCATCTTCGAGTGTGTCGCTGTCGTTCCTTGACAAAGGAACAATTGGAGTATCGGTGAGGGAGAGCGTTTTCTTTAAGTTTCCCTGGTGCCGACAGACAGGAGTGTCCCCAATCCCGTTTTCAAGGGGAACTCAGGCATAGCGAGGGGAATACAGGGTGGAGAGGATCAGAAGGAAAAATTTGCAGATGGCCCAGATTAGGTAATGTCCTTTTCGCCGGTGCGAATGTTGTAGCCCTGTTCGACGGGGAGAACAAAGATGCGTCCGTCGCCGATTTCACCGGTCCTTGCAGTCTCGATGATCACCTTGAGCACTTCGTCCACTAGATCATCCGGAAGGACCATCTCAATCATCATCTTGGGCAGAAGCGTGACGCTATACTCTCGGCCACGATAAATGGCCTTATGACCCTTTTGCCGCCCGTGACCACGAACTTCCGACACGGTCATGCCAGACACATTCAGCTTCTCCAAGGCTTCGCGGACTTCTTCCAGTTTGTTAGGCCGGATAACGCACTTCATCAGTTTCATGGAGTTCACCTTTTCGTTGAGCGGTTGAAAATGATCATCATGACTAACGAGAGGTTCGCCGATTCAACTTCCCACGAGTCGCTGTGAAAAGAGGGGCCTGTAACGGATCGCCCTCAAGTCGCTTCCACAATCAGGCGGCAACTTGGTCCAGCGTTTGCTTCATCAGAGACGACAATTTCTCCTGCGCATCCAGCGAAAGTTTCTTTCCTTTCTGTGTCAGGTAGAAAACATCAATGGCTCGATGGCCCTCGGTGGAGATCAAGGCCACATCGATGTTACAGTCGCTCTGCGAAATCACCTTGGCGATGGTGGAGAGCAAGCCGTAGCGGTCGCGCGTGACGATCTCCATGATGCTGTATCTTTCCGAGGAGTGATCGTCGAAACTGATGAACGTCGCGATGGAACCCTTGCTTTTCCGCTGGAAGAGAATACTACTTTCACGTTTCCGCAGCAACTCTGTCAAACTCTCCTGGCCGGTCAGCACCCGCTGCAGCGTAGTGCGGAAGTTCTCGATTTCGCTTTTGTTCAACCGGAAGGTTTGAAGCCGGTCCTCAAATTGAATGATATCGAGGATAAGTCCTCGACGGTTAGCGAAGGCCTGCCCACGCACGATATTCATCCCAAAGTAGGAGAGAACACCGGTCAACTTGGCGAAAAGATAAGGGCGATCGATGGCCACGAGACTCAACTCGTAGGTCGAGCGATTCCGACTGAGCCTCAGCATCAGGTCTTCGGTGGTTCGCACCTTTTCTGCCAGCTTGAAATGTTCTGCGATCTTTTGCTTCGGTGTGAACTTCAAATAACGCCGGGGAAAGCCGTCAAGGAAGGTTTGCAGGCGGCGGACGAGCGATTCCTCGGGGTTGCCCAGCGCTCGCGCCACTTCGTGCGCCGGACTCACATCCTGATGTGTGTCCCACCGATCGTCGGCGAAAGCCCGGGTCAACTGCGCTTCACTCTCCACGTAAAGCTGCCAGAGCACGTCTTCTTTCCAAGGTGTCAAGGCTTCCGGGCTCACGGCTTTGATGTCTGCATAAGTCACCAGGCAGAGCATTCTCAAGTTTTCCTGAGTCCCGATGAACTCGGCGAACCGCTTGACAACGGTCTCGTCCGTGATATCCCGGCGCTGAAACGCAATTGACATCTCGAGATGGTTTTGAATGAGGAAGCGAATTTTCTCGCTGTCTTCTTCGGCCAACCGCATGCGCTGGGCGATAGCATTCACGGCACGGAGACTGTTATGGCAGTGGTTACCCGGCTCAGACTTCCCAACGTCGTGGAAGAGCATGGAGAACAGCACGAGCTCGGGCCGGGCCAAAGATCTGAGGATGTCTCCCAAGCGCCGCTCACGTGGCTTCTTCGCATGGTATAGATCTTCTAGATTCTTGATGGTCAGAAGTGAATGCTCATCTACCGTATATTTGTGGAAGAAGTCCTGAATCACATGACATCGGATCCGGTCGAACTCCGGAAAGATCTGGCCTAGCAGACCAATCTCATGCATCAGAAACAGGACTTGATAGATGCCCTTTTGCTGGCGGAGAAGTTTGAAGAAAAGGTCCCTGACTTCGGCCGAGGCGCGCACTTCGTCGTTGATCAGTCCTAAATGCTTCTTCACCTGGTCCAGTGCTCTCTGGCTGATTGGAATCTGGTATTTGGCCGAGCGGTAAAACAACTTCAGCATGTTTGCTGGATGCTGGCTGAGGATGCGCTCGTCAGGAAATTCAAGGGCCCCGCGCCGAACCACAGTTGTCGTCCACACAGTTGACTCAAATGACCGGGCAATGCGTCGCTTGGGCGGAAAGGCATGTCGGATCATCGACTCGCAAAACCCGTAAATCAGCTTGGCCCGTAGGAAATAGTCCTTCATGAGTGTTTCCACGCCCCGGGTTCCATCGTCCCAATAACCAAGTGTGGAAGCAATTTCGGCTTGCAGTTCGTGAGACAGCACATTCCGGTTGCGACTGGTCAAGCAATGCAGATCATTGCGCAGCGAAAGCAAAAACTGCTGAGCCGCCAGTATTTGATCAACCTCTCGCGGACTTACCAACTTCTGGGTGACGAATCCCTCGAAATCCTCGATATCAAAAAGGATCTTGCCAATCCAACGAGCCACCTGAAAGTCACGCAATCCGCCCGGAGCCTCTTTGATGTCGGGCTCTAGCTGGTAAATGGTCTCATTGAAACGTTTATGACGCTCGGCGTGGCTGGCGACTAGAGCCCGCAGAAAATCCTTGCGGCGCCGCGAAATGACCCGTGGCAGGTGTTCCCCTTTGAACTGAAAAAACAAGCGTGGCTCTCCGGCAACGAGACGGATGTCAAGCAGCGCTGTGGCGAGCTCCAGGTTACGCGAATCGAAATCGTACTGGCCCGACTGCAATACGTGATGACCAATGCTCAGTCCCAGGTCCCATAACGGATGCAGGAAGGCTCTGAGGAATTCCTCATCTTCTTGCTGAAGTGGTCTGCCAAAAAGGGCAATAATGTCAACGTCGGAGTGCGGATGCAACTCTCGCCTTCCAAATCCTCCTGTCGCGAGAACGGCAACCTGACTGCTCTCAGCCGAGAAGGCGGGCTGTGCCCCGGCAAAGGACTCCTGAATCACTTTTTCAAGGAGCTCAGTCACAAGTCCAAGAATCAGAGTGGCACCTTCGCGCTGGTCGTGACGCGCTTTGATAGTATTTAGCTGCTGCTGGAATTCCTCGCGAGTCATGGGTTAGAGAAACAGTTGCGTGGCGACCGCCTGAACAGCACTCACTCAGTATTCTTTCACACCTTCAAAAGCGAAGGGAGCGGCAACTCCGTAGTTGACCCTGGCTCTGCCGACAAGTAGGCTCATCAGAAAACATCGAAGGAAGTGACCGCTATGAAAACGATTCGAGTTCAGGCTTACGGGGGCCCGGATGTTCTTAGGTTTGAAGAGATACACCTGCCTCAGCCGGGAGCAGGCAAGGCCTTGGTCAAGCTACGCGCCGTCGGAATCAACTTTATCGATGTCTACCACCGCACCGGCCTTTACAAGTTACCGTTGCCCTTCACCCCAGGCATGGAGGGCGCCGGGCTTGTCGAAGCAGTGGGCCCAGAAGTCACTGAAGTCCAAGAAGGTGACCGGGTCGCCTATGCCATGGCCCTTGGTTCTTACGCGGAGTATGCCGTCGTCCCAGCGTGGCAGCTCGTGAAACTTCCAGACGAGATCGATTTTCAGTCAGCTGCCGCCGTCATGCTCCAGGGTATGACCGCGCACTACCTCACGCACGGCAGCTACGTCATAAGGCCGGGCGATACGATACTCTTGCATGCAGCAGCCGGGGGCGTGGGTTTGCTAGTCGTTCAGGTGGCCAAGCTGCTCGGAGCACGGGTTATTGGCACGGTCTCAACTGAAGAGAAATCCCGGCTCGCGCGCCAAGCCGGAGCCGATGAGGTGATCCTTTACACCCAAACCGACTTCGAAGCTAAGGTGAAGAAGCTGACCGGCGGGAAGGGAGTACAAGCTGTTTATGACTCAGTTGGAAAGACGACGTTCGAGAAGAGCTTGGATTGCCTCGCGCCTCGGGGGACCCTGGTCCTCTTCGGTCAATCCAGTGGTCCCGTCCATCCGTTTGATCCAGGGATTCTCGCTTCAAAGGGCTCCCTGTTTCTGACGAGACCCTCCCTAGCTCATTATAGTGCCACGCGTGACGAGTTGCTCGCGCGCGCCAAAAATGTCCTGAGCTGGGTCTCCAGTGGACAAGTCACGTTGCGCATCGAAAAGACGTTTCCGCTTTCCGAAGCGGCCGAGGCGCATAAACGGATCGAGGGGCGATTGACCACGGGCAAACTGCTCATGGTCCCTTAGTCGTCAGAAAATACTCGAGAAAAACAGAAAATTGTAAAGAACCCGCGTGCCCAGATCGTTAAGTTTCTTGAAAGCCACCGGCAAGTAAGGTTACCTCAGATGCCAAATGCGAAGCGAGTGCTGTTTGTGGACGACGATGCCTCAGTGTGCAAGATGTTTGTTGACCTCCTGTCTCATTCGGGATATGAGGCTCGTATGAGCGAAACGGGAGCTGCCGCTTTGCAGCAGATCGCTGAGTTCCGCCCGAACCTAGTTCTCTTGGACATCGGCCTCCCCGACGTTTCAGGATTGGAAGTGTTACGCAAAATCAAGAGCGACCCGTCCACACGGGGAATTCTCGTCATCCTCATCACTGGGGCGTCAGGGTTGGAAATGAAAATCGAGGGGTTTCAAACCGGAGCCTGCGACTACGTTCCCAAAACGATTAACCCGCGAGAACTATTGCTCAAAGTGGACCGCTGCTTCACTAGCCTGGGAGAACAAGAAACCGCTGTCGCTCTGAAGCAGAAGGAAATGCTCCACGCGATCATGAACACTCTGGGCCATGAACTAACGGCTCCGCTAGCAGCCATTCGCAACGAAGTACGTCTTTCCCAGCAAGAAGAACCCCATGCAGGTTGGACCGAACGCATGAAGCGCATTGACCTATGCGCCCAGCTAGCAGAGCAGTTACTTGTCAAACTTCAGTCCACCGTGAAGTCCAATGCCAAAGAACTGCTGCCGGGCGTTCAGGTGCTCAACATCGAGAAACCCCAGCTGAACGGATAGCTTCACCTTCCCCTTTTCTCCCCTGAATTCTTGCCTGCCGCACAGGAAGCATTCAGAAGCACTAGAAGTAGAAGGCAATCAAAGCTAACTTGGCACAACCCAAAGCTTGAAAGGCGTTCGCCGGCATTTGCCCCGACAATCGTCCTGGGCGAAAGTCTGTGGTGGGCCGGCTGTGGCGTGCAGTGAAGTCGGTTGCGAAGGGTGGTGTGAAAGCGCCGTCAGGACCGGCTCCATCTTCGATTGGTGATGAAGACTTGCAAGGTAAAAGGATCGACTCGAGAAGTCATGATAACTAGACTGATCCCAAGGAAGAGCGTATCACGGACCAAGCTCAAAAACCCGATGGTCTCATTCGCCGAACCGAAGCAACCGCAGTTGATCTCGAGGCCGCGAAGCAGTGCTGAAACCATCCCCAGGACGAAAACCAGCAACAGCGTGCTCGTCAACACAGAAACGCTGCGCACGAAGACGCCCAGCAACAGAAAGACTCCACAGAACCACTCTACCCAAGGCAACGTTACGGCAACATACTTAATCAGTCCTGGCGAGTCGAAAATCTGATAAGCCATCAAATTCTCGGCAAAGCTTTTGGGATCGAGGATCTTCCCAATGCTCGCATGGAGAAAAACCAGTCCGAGCAAGAATCGCAGAGCCCAGATCACTTGGGATGGTACGTATCTTTCGACGAACAATGGCATTGTGCCTATGGCATCTCCTTCCCTTTGACCACTGGATTGCTTCCCAAAAACCATTCGTTGTATCCGCCATAGTAGATTCGCACTCGGGAATAGCCCCTTTGCTGCAGCAATGCCGCCAGACGGCGTGAGAGACCACAATCTCCGGCTCCACAGTACACGACAAGACGGTGTTGCTGTGAGAAGCGTGGTGCAACTTGCGGAAAGCGCGTCTCAAAGTCTGTCACGCTCAGAGAATAGGCTGACGGAATGTGTCCGTTCTCGTAGTCCTTCTCCGACCGTCCGTCGAGCAAAATCACCTCTCCCTTCTCAAGGGCCTTCTTGAGCTCTTCCAAACGAATCTCACTGAAAGAAGTCGACGCGCTGCTCTCCGCTGCCGTCAGGGGCTTGAACTCGGGCTTTCCGTCTGTTTCAGTGTAGCTGAAGGATTGCTCCTGAGGTTTCGCTACGAAGGAACGGTTGAGCGTCACGCCCACCCAAAGTGAAACAAGAACGATACAGGCATTTGTCAGTATTACGCGGCCGCAGCTGGCCATACTGATCTTCATACCGCCTCCAGAGTTACGGACCAGAACAAAGTTCCCTCGCCACACTAACTGCGATCGATCCTTATCTTATCATCGGTTGGTTTCGAGTTTCCGTTAGTTCGCGGCGCTGGAGAATGGATCATTGGAGCTGAGAGTTGGAGTCGCCCGAGGAGCCGCCCGTAGGCTGCCACAGTTCGTTTGGCCAAAATATGGTATAGTCACGCTCAAATCCGCGAAAAGGTCAAGTGACCAAGGCCAAGGGGTTCGCGCGATTGCCCTGGGTACCCGATACACGTTGCCAGGACGAGTCAGGACATGTGGCCGCAGCGGTGGTCAACCAGGATCAGTGGCTGCCGCAGAAGTTCACAATACATTCCAGAATCACCGAACCCGCGCCGTAGAGAGAGAGTGGCCAAGGACGACCAGGGTTCAGCCGCCCCGGGAGTCGGACCTTCGGCGGTGGAAGGTTGTCGAAATACCTGGACCTGATAACGATTCGAGGTGCAGCATGATTTCAGGTACGCCTAGATGTCATCGGCTTCCAGCAACCGTCTTGTTCCTAGCTGGGACTTTGTTGGGGACGGCACTATCGTGGGCCAGGAACCCGGCGAAATCGCCGGTTGCCACTACAATCCTGGAGAATCCCAAGGTTCAGGTGAACGGAGTTCTCTATGAGCAGGCTTCCGTCCGCGCTCCACACACGAGACCTCAGGATCAGGTGATCGTTTTCCTCGACGATGCAAGCTACGAGGTCGTGTACACCAACGGGAAAAAGGAGCAGCGCGAGCGCAGGTCTGGCGATGTTATCTGGCACAGCCGAGGTGAAGTGGCTCCGGCCCTGAACAATATCGGAAAGACCTATCGCACGGTGGTGGTGAACATCAAGTGACCCTTCTTGGTCGCCACTCTTTAGACTTTCGCTGGGAAGGAGCCGGGTACCCGGATGTATAAAGCATGATTTTCAATACGCCGATACGGTAGACTGCGATCCGTGAAGATTGCATTGATTTCTCAACAACTATCCACTTCGGCCGCGTTTGAGGCTTTTTCAAACGCTTTCGATCACGAGCTTTCCTGCCACTCTGAGATTCGCATTGCAGAGGCGGCGTTAGAAAAGGATAAGAATGACTTGATTGCGTTCGAGATGAGCCGCGACCTTTTGTCATGGCTACCGCTAGTCAAAGCTCAGAAGCGCCGGAACCCCGCGGTCGCGCTGGTTTTCTTGGGGGATGGGACTGATGGGGAGATCTCCCAGGCAATGGAGTCGGGTGGTGAGGCTTATCTCACCCTTCCCTTGCGCGCCGAGCTTTTGGCTCTGACGCTCAACCCTCTTTTGAAGAAAGGCGAGCTCTTGTCAGCAAGCCACGTGGCCAAGGCAGAAGCGTCCAGAATCGAAGTAGAACTCAGAAACTCGCGGCTGCGGCAAAGAGAGATCATCGCCGAACAGGATCTAACCTATCGCGAGTTGCTGCTGGCCTATTCGCGTCTCCAGGAGCTAAACCGCCAGAAGAATAGCTTTCTGGCTACCGCAACTCATGAGCTGAGGACGCCGGTTACCGTCATTAGGGGATATCATCGGATTCTACTGGACGGACGCCTAGGCGAGTTGCTGCCACCACAAAAGGAAGTCTTGCTGGAATCCGAACAGAGTTGCATGCGGCTCATCAAGATTATCAACTCCTTGCTGGACCTTTCCAGAATCGAAACCGGAAAGCTGGATCTGATTTACCAGGACTATGACTTATCCGCCAACGTCGAGCTTATTGTGGACCAGATGAAAGAAGCTTCCAAACGCAAACAGCTGTCGATATTGCTGAAAATGGAAAAGGAACTGCCTCGGTTGCGGTGTGACCGGGAGAGAATCAACCAAGTCCTGACTAACCTCCTGGAGAATGCCATCAAATACACGCCAGCTGGCGGGAAGATTTGCGTTGCCGCTCAGCCGTATTCCAAGGGACAAGAGTTGCCTTTTGCTGACTGGCAACCAAGTGAAAACGATTCGTTGCCCGCGAGCGAGCAGAATCTATACACGTCAAGTCCGTCTGTCATAGTTCAAGTCATCGACACGGGAATCGGAATTTCTTCCGGGAACCGCCAAGAGATTTTTGAGCAGTTTGCCCAGGTGTCTTCCAACCGGATGGACCGCTCAGGTCTTGGCTTGGGGCTGGCCATTTCCAAGCGCATCATTGAAGCCCATGGGGGTAAAATCTGGGTTGACAGTCAGCTCAACTCGGGGAGCCGTTTCGCTTTCCTTTTACCAGCGAATCCCGTTGAGATGCCGGCTGCAGCGGAGGCGCACTCCCAACACACCTAAATTCCGAGGATCAACGCATCATTGGTTATGAGTGAATCCACATCAATCCTGGTCGTCGATGACGAAGAGGGCATCCGTAATTATCTGAAGACCCTCTTGAAACTAAAGGGCTTCGAGGTTTCCACAGTTTCCAGCGGGACCGAAGCCATTGAATACTTTAGTTCCAATCCTCCTCCTTCCCTTGTGTTGATGGACATTCTGATGCCCGAGGTGGACGGGCTCGAAACCCTAAAGAGACTACGCAAGTCCGAGAAGGAGCTACCGGTAATCATGCTTTCGTGCATCGGCGAGACACGTACCATTGTGGAAGCAATGCGCTCTGGTGCTACGGATTATTTGAACAAGCCTTTCGAAGAAGCCGAACTCGAGATCGCGATCCTCAAGGCGCTAGATCGTAAAAAGTTAGTCGAAGAAAACAAACTGCTCCGTGAGCAGAATGAACATCTAACCGAAGAATACCGCTTCATCGCTTCAAACCCCAAGATGATGCGCATTAAAGAGCTGATCAACCAAATCGCCAACACCGATGTCACCGTGTTCATCCAGGGCGAGAGTGGCGTCGGGAAGGAAATCGTTGCCCGCGAAATTCATCGGGGGTCGGCCCGAAAAGACAAGCCTTTTGTGAAAGTGAACTGCGCAGCCTTACCATCGGAACTGCTGGAGAGTGAGCTTTTCGGTTACGAACGAGGAGCTTTCACGGGCGCGTTCCGTCTGAAGCAGGGAAAATTCGAGTTGGCAAACTACGGAACGCTTTTTCTCGACGAGATTGGAGATATGGCCCCCGTGCTCCAAGCCAAGCTGCTTCACGTACTGCAGGACAACGAGTACTCCCGCCTGGGTGGCAAGAAGAATGTGGTCGTCGATGTGCGCATTCTGGCCGCCACCAACCAGAACCTGGAGCAAGGCATGCAGGAGGGACGTTTTCGCGAGGATCTCTACTACCGGCTCAACGTTGTTAACGTTTCGATTCCGCCCCTGCGCGAGCGACGCGAAGAGATTCCCCTGCTCTGTGAACACTTCCTCCGGAAACACAATCGCAAATACAACAGCTCCATCCCCAGCGTACCGCCGAGAGTTTTGGAACACATGGTCGCCTACGATTGGCCAGGCAATATTCGGGAACTGGAAAACGTGATGAAGCGCCTGGTGATTCTCGGAAACGAGCAGCAGATCATTGACGAACTCACCCAAAAGATCGAGAGCCGGAAAAAGGTCGAAAAGGTCTCGCTAGAGACTCCATTTGCGGAGGCTGTGAGTGAAGAGACCGGCGGCCTCAGCTTAAAGCACATGAGTCGTAATCTAACCTCGACGGCCGAGAAAGAAGTGATTCTCCGGGCGTTGCAGCAGACTCAGTGGAATCGTAAGCAGGCGGCGTCCATGCTGAATGTCAGCTACAAGACGCTGCTCAACAAGATCCGCAAGCTCGACATCAAATAATCTCGCCAGATCAATCGGCGTCACACCGAGGCATCCTGCAGGCTAGCGCTCCTGAGTCCGACTTGCTCGCGATAAAAGCTCAAGAATCGTTGCACATTGATCTGCCTTGCGCTTGCGTCTGTGGGAAAGTGGATAAGCCAAGACCGGGTGAGAGGTAAGCACCGACGGAAGTGTCACATCCCTCGGTATGCAGTCGCTCGCTACGAGTCAGCTGGACCGCTGCTCTTGTTTCGGGCGGCCCACAGGCTCAGAACCTTCTCGCAAACAGAACAAGAAGAAGGATCTCGTTTTGCCAGGCAAGATTCCACCGAGGTTCAACCTTCCGTCTATTTCAGGACAAGTTGAATGAGAGAAAGCAAACTGGCAGCTGTAAAGGGTTTCGGAAGGAACAGCACGCAACCGGAGGAAAAGCTCTTCTTGACCATGTCGACTTCCTTGCTGGCCGTGACCATGATAATCGGCAGGTCTTTCAGTTTGGGGTCATTCTTGACGGTCTGAGCCAGGGTATTGCCATCCATTTGTGGCATCATTGCATCGGTAATGATGGCGTCGAATCGATCCTGCTTGAGCAGGGAAACCGCGGCCTCGCCGTTCAGAGCTGTAGAGACCCGAAAATCCTTCTGGCTCAGAATCGTCTTGATGAGCGCCAGAATATTTTGATCATCATCGACAACCAGAATATGCTTTTGCGGCATAGCGCATCCTTCAACAAGGCTGGAAGGTATCACCTCTGAATCGAGAGTACCAATCATTCAGGTGCAGTCATTCTATGCCTAACCCAGTGAAAATCAATCTAAACCTTCTACGACGCCATTCTGAATCTGACTGGACGCGGCCCGCCTCCGTGCGGATTCCCAGACTTCGACGTTTGTTGTCAAGCAGCAGTGAGATCGCCCTCGGACTAGCTTTCGTAGCCGGAATGATCATGGCTCAAGACCGGACAGATCCCAGGCCAGAGCGCTGGGAGCTATTGTTTCAGCAGGGTCATCTCGAGGAAGCTAAGAACGAACTGCAGAACGCTCTGAAGGAAAATCCGAACTCCATAGCTCAGTTGGTTTCATTGAGCAAGGTGCTTCTGGTGGCGGATGATTTCGACCGTGCCACGGATCAGGTCCGGCACGCCCTAAGGCTGGCGCCGAGCAATCCCGACGCCCTCACCTTGTACGGACACTGCCTGTTTCGGGAAGGTAATTTCACGTTGGCGGAAACCCAATACCGGAAAAGCCTGCGCCTCGATCCCAGACAAGCGGGAGCTCACCTGGGATTGGGCCGACTCTACCTCACCAAACTTCAACCGACTCAAAGCATTGAGGCTTTCCAAAACGCCATCGATAGGGCTCCGAACGAAGAGGACCACTATTTCTTCGCGAGTGAGGCCTACGGTGTAACGAAGAATTATTCGAAACAAGTTGAGTGCCTGGAGAAGTACTTGTCGCTCAAGCCAAAGTTCAGCGAAGAACGAGTGCAAAATGCCCGGGCACTGTTGACCTTTTTCCGTAGTTTGGAGAATCAACCCGTCGCCAGGATTGCTGAGTCCGCCCGTCCCTACGTGATCCCGTTTCAACCTTTTTACGGGCTGATGCTCGTCGAAGTTCAGGTGAACGGCCAAGGCCCGTATCGCTTTTTGGTGGACAGTGGCGCCACTGCTACGGTGCTTTCAAATGCGCTGCTCGACGAGCTCAAAATCCCGACGCTCTCAAATGCTGTTACTTCTTGTGTGGGGGGCACGGGCAAAACAACCACCAGGCTAGCCAAAGTTGACCGACTCAAGGTCGACGAGTTGGAGGTCAGCAATTTGCCGGTCTCGTCGTTCGACAATACCATCTTTGCCGAGCTCATCGACGGTGTCTTAAGCACAGCTGATCTGGCCGACTTTCTGATTACACTTGACTATCCGGACCAGAAAATTCTGTTGAAACCAATACCAGCGGCAAGCTCGCTAAAGCCGGCGGTAGAAGCTGCGTCTTCCGGAGTAGAAGTCCCATTCCGCATCCTCGGCAACCTGATTCTGCTGCCGGTCTCGATCAACAAGCAATCTGCCCAGAATTTTCTCTTCGACACAGGTGCCGTCACGAGCGCTCTTTCCAAACGTCAGGCTGCTTTTCTGGGAGTGCGCGACGACACACCCAAAGCCAAGGTCGACCTGCAGTTTGCCGGCGCTTGTGGTGTTACCCAGTCAGTCCTCTCAGTTGACCAAGTTGACCTGAGCCTCCAAACATTGAAGACTCCATATGCGAAGATTCTGGCAGTAGAACTCAAGGAAATCAGCAGGGAGCTGCGCACCGAAGTTTCCGGGATTCTCGGCGGCGACTTCTACAGCAAACGAAAGGTCACCATCGACTATCGCAACACCCGTCTGATCATTGAGTAAACCACGACTCGGGGCTGATCCCTACTGCCAAAGAAGGTAGAGTGGGAGGACGCCAACTGTTTCAGGGAGCCGGGTGCCGGGAATTCATCGCCAATTCGTATTCTTCGGAGCTGATGTGGTGGTATTGCTGCATCCGCGACAGGATCATCTGAAACCGATACCTAAGCTGGCCACTAACGCGGCTAGGCGTCATCTTGCGCGGATTGGGAATCATGGCGGCCAGCAGCACGGCTTCGCGGATACTTAGTTCTTTGGCTGAGCTATTGAAATACGTTCGCGATGCTGCCTCTGCGCCATAGATACCTTGGCCCCATTCAATGACATTTAGGTAAATCTCCAAGATGCGCCGCTTGGTGAGCTCTTCTTCCATCCGGCGTGCGATCAGGAACTCGTTCAACTTGCGCAATGGATTCTTCGACGTTGATAAGTACAGGTTCTTCGCCAGTTGCTGAGTAATGGTGCTACCTCCGCGCACAAAACCTTTCTTTTCCCAGTTCTTGAGAAACGACTGCTTGATCTCCTCGAGATCGTATCCCTGGTGCTGATAGAAAACGCCGTCCTCACCGATCAGCACGGCTGTTTTCAGATGACTGGAAATGGCTGATTGCGGAACCCAGATTTGATAGCGCCGGACCTTTTTGCCGCCTGCTTCGCGCTCGCGTTGCCGCATGAATGCTGTGACCTGAGGATTCTCTTTCTTGAGATTGGAAACGTCTGGAAGGGTGGCGACCTGATAGGCAATCAGACCAAGCAGCAGACTTCCAAAAGCCAGCAGAAATTTCTTCATGGGATCATAGGTTTACATGGCCTACTTCGAGGCAAGGTGGATCAGACCGACATTGATCGAGGCACAAGCCGCCGATCAGAACCGGCCCCCGAAAACGACGAGCTGGCTCAGAGAGTGGCAAGAGCCTCTGCACGTCCTCGAGAAAGGTTCAGGAAATAAGAGTCCAACAGACCGGTCTCGGTTTGTAGTCCCGACTTTGCCCGTGCGAACCGTGTTCTCTTCTGCCCAAAGGCACGACCAGACCTGTTTTGAGAGACTCCTCCCTACGTCAGCATCTCCATGCCTAGGCTTCCAGCGTACGTTCCTCGGGGATGGCGGCTATGCTTTCTTTGCGTAGGCCGTTCCGGCCAATGTCCCGGCGGAAATGCATTCGCTCGAATCGGATTTTGTTGATCGCATGATAGGCTTGGTGAATTGCAGCCTGCAAACTTGCCGCCCGCGCCGTCACGCCCAGAACTCTTCCACCAGCGGTCAACAACTGACCGTTTCGCAGTTCGGTACCAGCATGGAAAAGTTTCAGATCGGGCTGCGATTCTGCCTGGGCGGCCCCAAAGATCTCGAAGCCGGTTTGAAACTCGCCCGGATAGCCGCCGGAAGCGAGCACAACGCATACACTGCACCTCGGATCCCAGTGAAGCTCCACGGCATCGAGACGCTGTTGCAGGATGGCATCGCAAATGTCTAAAAAATCGTTCTGCAAGCGGAAAAGCACGGGTTGGGTCTCCGGGTCTCCCAGGCGCGCGTTGTACTCCAACACGTAAATACCCTGCGACGTGAGCATCAGGCCGAAGTAAAGGATGCCTCGATACGGCATGCCTTCGGCGGCCATGCCACGCAGCGTCGGCATGACGATGCGTTCCATGACCTCGCAATGGGTTTGCGGGCTCAGAATCCAGTCAGCCGAGTAGGCCCCCATACCTCCTGTGTTGGGTCCCTGATCCTCATCGAAAACCCGCTTGTAGTCCTGGGAAGGAACCATCGGCAGCGCGTGAACCCCATCAGCAAACGCCAGGAAGGAGACCTCTTCTCCCGTCAGAAACTGTTCCAGAATGATCGTCCTGCCGGCCTCTCCCAGGGCACGCAGCTGCAACATCTGCCGAATCGTCGATTCTGCTTGTTCAGCATTCAGGGCAATCACAACTCCTTTCCCGGCCGCCAGGCCGTCGGCCTTAATCACCAAAGGAAAACCAAAACGATTGCTGCGCAACTGCTGCAAAGCCTCTTCGAGCGAATCGGTCTGAAGATAAGAGCTGGTGGGAATCCCGTGCCGCTGCATGAATGCCTTGGCGAAAACTTTGCTGCCTTCCAGCCGAGCCGCGGCAGCATTAGGCCCGACAATCCGCAGGCCTTGCTTTTCAAAGTGGTCGACGATACCCAAGGTCAAAGGTAGTTCCGGCCCGACGACGGTGAGGTCAATCGCTTCCCGGCGTGCGAAAGCAGCCAACTCTTCAAGCCGGTCGACACCGATGGGAACGGCAATCGCTTCCCGTGCGATCCCACCATTTCCCGGGGCGCAGTACACCCTTGAAGCGCGCTTGGACCGCTGAATGGCCCAAACCAGCGCGTGCTCTCGGCCACCTGACCCGACGACGAGGACGTTCATGAGTTTATGGAATCAACGCGTTTGGGGCGAAGGAAAAACATCAAGGCAAAGGAAAGCAGAATGAGACTAATGAAATGCGTCTGGGAACCCGCCACGAAAAGAGCAACCAGCCCAAAGACGCCAATTGCTTCGCAGAGTGCGTAGATGACGATATGCCCAGCCCGAAACTTCCTGGACCAGCTCTCAGCCTCCTGACGAGTGCCCGAACCTGCCATCGGCGGCTGAATGAGACGCTTGCGCAGAAGGAAGATTGCTAAAACGATTCCCGCGCAAACTGCGTAGAAAGCCTTAACCAGCCAGCCGGAGACTTCAGTCTCTGAAGCTATCGCAAGGGCGGGGCGGAGGATGAGGCCAAGAACGAGGTAGGCTGCCAACGACAGGAGCATAGCCAGGTGAATGACCCGGACGGCCCGAAATTGTTGGTCGAATGCACTTTTCGTCTCCGGGTCAAACACAACCTTCCTCTGAAACGGGCGGCGACCCTCGGGCCGCAAGTCCCGGGTGGCACTAGCTGGCATGAAAAGCTGTCGAAGCGAGCCCCAGGGTGCCTGAGGGCTGCGTTCCTTTACCTGAGGGGAGAGGAGGTTCCACGCCTGCTAGGTCAAGCGCGCTGCCCGTGCATGGGAAGTACTTCATTCAGCGACCCGGTGCGATAACCTTCCAGGTCAATCGTCACGTACTTGAAACCGAGAGCCTTGAACTTGTTCAGCAGGATGGCCGCCATAGTCGTGTTGAGCGCCTTTGGCAGTTCCTCCGGAGAGAACTCCAGACGCACCAGTTGCTCGTGATAACGAACTCTAAAGATGCGAAAGCCGAAGTCTCGCAGTATGTTCTCGCCCGTGTCCACAATGGACAACTTCTCCGTGGAGATGGAGGTTCCATAAGGAAAGCGTGACGACAAGCAAGGTAGGGCCGGTTTATCCCAGGTGGGAAGACCGGCCTTGCGCGACAGCTCGCGGATGTCCAGCTTGGTCATCTGGGCTTCGAGCAGCGGGCTGCGGATCGAATGCTCGTCTGCGGCACGACGTCCGGGACGGAAATCTCCCAGATCGTCATAGTTGGTACCATCAAGTACGGCGTTGTAGCCGCGTTCACGCGCCAGCGCCTCCAGCTTGGCGAAGAGCTCGCTCTTGCAGAAGTAGCAGCGCGCCGGCGTGTTCTCCCGGTAGTTTGGATCGTCCATTTCCTCCGACTGAATTTCCAAATGGTTCAGACCAAACTGGTGAACAAAGTCCGCTGTCTCCCTTTTCTGGAAGGTGGGATAAGACGCGCTGATGGCGGTCACACAAAGGGCATTCGCCCCGAGGGTGCGGTTCGCCATGTAGGCGAGGTAAGCGCTGTCGACACCGCCGCTGAATCCAACAACAACGCTTTTGAGTTCCAGCAGGATTTCGGTAAGGCGATCTTCCTTCTGGGCGACAGCTAAAATTGGAGTGGTTTGGGTTTCAGACATCACTTCGACGATTTCACAGTCTCAACGAGAACGAAGGGCTTTCCCCAAGGGGCTTGGCCGCTTGACTAGAGAATCCGAAGCACCGATTCTAACACGTCGACGGCTCTACCGTATTCGGCAATTTCGACGTGTTCTTCGGGGGTATGATCCAGCGTGGAATCACCTGGCCCATATGCCACCATGGGGCATCGCCAATGAGGGGCCACGACGTTCATGTCGGCGGTTCCGGTCTTTACTTTGAACTTAGGGTTGCCTTCGTGCCTTCGAATGGACTGCAAAAAGGCCTTCACCAAGGGATTGGATTTCCCAGTTCGCACAGCCGATTCGCCACCTGAGAAGGCTAAGCGAGCCCTGCCGGCACTTTCGACAAGGAATGCTTTGAAATCCTCTGCGGAAAAACCAACGGGCAACCGAAAACCCAATTTCAGCCGGGCGACTTCGCAGATCCCGTTGCTCTCTGAGTTGAAGGAACGAATTGAAGGGTCCAACGTGTCAAAAGCCCGTTTGCCATCGCTAAACGAGCTGCACCAGGCCTGGATGGTATTCCAGAAGTCGACGGCTTGCCCGCACACGGACTTTCCCGGGGCTGCCGTGTGCCTGAGCGGAATCTCCAGTTCATAGTCGAGCAGGAGACGACCCTTGTAGCCCAGCGTGATTGCACTCCAGCTGCTGGGCTCTCCAATGACACAAAAATCAGGTGACTGAAAATCCTTCACAGCCTGCTGAGCACCTCTTGACGTGGCTGCTTCTTCTTCCACCGCACCGATGACGATGATTTTCTTGTCGAGACGATTGATCTCATCCTTCAGCCGCGCCGCAGCAGCGATGAAACAGGCCATCGGCCCCTTGGCGTCTACAGAGCCGCGGCCGTAAAGCTTCCCATCCTTGATCTCGATGGGGATTCGACCTGGAACGGTATCGATATGCCCTAGCAACAGTATGGTCTTAGACCCGTTGCCCAAAACACCGATCGCGTTGTTAACCGCATCGCAATAGGCTGTGAATCCCATCCCCTTCATGGCTTCGACAAGGAAAGACGCCAGCTGTCCCTCTTCATGAGACGGGCTATGGATCTCCAGCATGTTCTTGAGCAGCATCAGTTCACATTCGCGCCCCTGTTGACCAGACACAACAAAGCCTTCCTCTGCACGCGGAAGCCCGAGTGCTCAGCGTTCGGCCTCAGCTCCCAGCTTCACACTTCGCTATCTGCGTTCACTTGCGCAATCTGCGTCCTCAGAAAACTTTGGGTTTCCGTGCCTGTGTGGCAATTCGCTCTGCCTTCTTCACCTGAGCCATTCTGGCAGAGCCTGGGCTTTGCGTGCATCTTCTTCGATTTCCTGGATTGACCTCAATGTCTCAACTTTTTTCGCATTGAGGTCCTCAAGCCGCTTCGTTAGCTGAGCACGCGTATCAGAAGAACTCGCCTGCAATTTGCCACTCCGAGAAACTTTGATGCCGCTGGCAGCACTCATCTTGTCGTGTTTGGCCTGGAGTGACGCTACCTGTGAATCCAGAGACTCCAGCTGCTTGCGTAGCGGACGGATTCTCTGTTGCCAATAGGTTCGATCATGACCATGAGTATCCCGATAGCTGTCGATCTCCGCGCTCTTGACTTTCCTCTTGGAGCTGCTTGACTCCCGAGTCACCTCCGGGGCCTGATTGATCGGGACGGTCTCTCTGAGCCGGTTCAAATCGTCGTTTGTATAGACTTTTTTGGGCCGGGTCTTGGCCTCATTTTCCCTTTCAGCTTCGGACTGAGTAGGAGGAGTCTTGGCTCTATCCTCTCCGCTCCAACCGTAGGTATGGAGCGATAGCCAGACCAGACAACAGGCGCATAGCAGTAAACTCTGAGGTTTTGTCATCGACGTTATCACCCGGTACGAAATATCCCTCTGCGTGGTTCACGAACGAATCATGGGCTAACCAACCACCGTCTCGGGGAGGGACCGCTCAGCGCACAGTATTACGCCGTCGACTCCCGTGGTGGCCTCCCCCAATCGGTGCCGAAACGAATCATTGGCTCGCCAGCTACGGCAACACTTCCGCGGTTGCTACGGCAACGCGCAGAAGGTCATCACGCTCAATAACAAGGGGTGGGAGATAACGAATCACTGTTGGACCAGCGCCGAGCACCAATACCCCTTTCGCCATCAACTGCTGAATGTAGGGCCCAGCCTTGTCCTTGAGCTCGATGCCCACCATGAGGCCCATTCCGCGGACCTCGCGAATTCTGGACGACTGAATCTGTCGCAGCTCAACCATGAATTCCCGACCCAACTCCTCGGCCCGTTGAGCCAAACGGAGGTCCTGCATGTACTGAATCGCTGCATTGGCCGCAGCGCAGGCCAGCGGATTGCCGCCGAACGTCGAGGTATGCGCCAACTTGAAAAGCTTTGAAGCCACGGCATCACTCATCCCGATAGCTCCCATGGGAATGCCGCCAGCCAGCGACTTTGCCAAACACAGAATGTCTGGCTCGATTCCGAAGTGCTCAAGCGCAAACATCCGTCCCGTACGGCAGAAACCCGTTTGCACTTCGTCGAGGATGAGCAGCGAGCCGGTCTTTCGGCAATGGTCCTGGACTCCGAGAAAATACTCGCGAGACCCAGGTCGAACACCGCTTTCCCCCTGCACAGGTTCGGCGACAAACGCTGCAGTCTCTTCGGTAATGGCGTCGCACGTCTTCTCCAGATTGTCGAAAGGAACATGCGAAAATCCCGGGACTAAAGGCTCGAAGGGCTCGCGGTACTCCTTGTTCCACGTGGCACTTAACGCCCCAAAGGATTTGCCATGGTAACCGCGCATGGCGGCGACGATCCGGGTTCGACCCGTGGCTAGGCGGGCGAATTTGAAGGCACCTTCGACCGACTCGGCTCCTGAGTTACAAAGGAAAAACTTGGAGATGCGAGGCGGAGTGATTTGCGCCAGCTTCTCCAGCAAGAGGGCCCGCTGGTCGTTATAAAACAGCTCAGTGCAGTTGATCAGCTTCTGCGACTGCTCGATGATGGCCCGGTTGACATAGGGATTCTGGTGACCGAGGTTTGCGGCACCCTGGCCGCCGACACAATCGATGTATTCCTTGCCCTCTTCATCCCAGAGCCTGGCACCCTGGCCTCGTACGATGACCAGATTCCGCTTATGATACGTCCCGGGACCAAGTTCGTCTTCCAATCGCTGGACAGCCGTGTGAATCTCTTGCATGCATTCTCCGTGAAACGTCTCGAGAACTCCTTCGCCGCCGAGTGGTTCAACGAGCAAGCAGGTTGTCATTCAAGCTGCAGCGAGTCCCACTCAAGTCCAGGTCTGCAAACCAGGTACGCTCCTGACCAAATTCGACTTCGTGCCACCAACACTAGGCCACATGCAGCTCCGGCTCGTCCGACGATGTGGCAAGGGCGTTTTGAAAGAACTCTTCGATCCGTGCCATCACCTCGGACTCGCTCTGGGACTCGTAGATTGACTTCCGCAGTGCGGCTCCATGAGGAATCGCATGAGTGAACCAGGAGGCAAATTGCTTCATTTTGCCGATGGCTCCCGGCGTTTCCTCTTCAAAGAGCAGCCGAAAGTAGCTCTTGATCAGCTGATACTTATCGGCGACGCCCGGCTGAGTGATCGGAGTACCGCTCCGCAGCTCATCAATCTGACGAAAGATCCAGGGATTGCTCAGTGCCCCGCGGCCGACCATGATGCCGTCGCAGCCGGTTTCCTTCTTCATGCGGAAAGCATCGTCAGGTGTGACAATGTCACCGTTTCCAATCACCGGGATTCTCAGGTACGACTTGAGCTCGCCGATCAGATTCCAGTTGGAGTGGCCGGAAAACCCCTGTACCCGGGTTCGCGCATGGAAGGCGATGGCATCGACACCGATGTCTTCGGCCATCTTACCGACCTGCAGGGCCACAATTTCTGTCTCATCCCACCCAGCGCGAATCTTGATGGTGAAGGGCATCGCTGTGGCTTCGCGAATCGTTCTAAGAATTTGTTCGAGCAACCGGGTCTCGCGAAGCAAGGCTGAGCCTCCACAAGCTTTTACTACCTTCTTAGCCGGACAGCCGAGATTGAGATCGATAGCGTCAAAGCCAAGATCCTCCACCATCCGCGTGGCTTCCGCCAATCGCTCGGGATCGGCGCCAAACAACTGGGCTGTGACCGGGCGCTCTTCTTCGTGGTAGAAGAGCATGCGTTTGCTTTTCAGGGAGTTTCGCGTCAACCCCTCAGCGCTAGTGAACTCGGTCATGACGAGTCCGCATCCGCCCAGCCGTTTGATCAACCGGCGGAACACGCTGTCCGTCAGTCCCGCCATCGGCGAAAGGAAAGCAGGCGGATTGACTACCATGTTCTGAATTCGAATCACAACCTAGGCTCCTCAAGAAGACCAAGCCGAAGTGCTGCAGAGCGTGAGACTTTCGGCTGACCAAAGTCAGCCTGGAAAGGCCAGCCCACCACGTTACAACGTGCGCATTGTAGCTTGGTTTGGACCGGAATGAAAACGACGAATCTGAGCTCCTCGTGGCCGACAGGACTTGTAGTGTGCCAGTGGCTTGCAGAGTACCTCAGAAAAACATCGGGTATGAATATGGCAAGCTTTCTGATAGCCTGCAGCCCGTTCCTTAGTGCCGTGCGTCTTGGTGAAGGAGCACTTTGACGTTGTCATTTCGCAAGGTATTCTTCCCGGAACCGACCCTCTTCGGATGTCCAAAGAGGAGCTGCCGTTCCGTGCGACGCTCAGTGGCGGCTTAGGTCAGCGACTAAATTGATTCAACTCTGCGCCCCATCAAACCAACGGCGATTCCCATCCTTTCTGCTCGGTCCTTGGGTAGGCCGGGCCGCTCTACTGCTGAGTTTGTTCCTGTCCCTTGCCCTCTCCCTGTGGGGTGAAACTTTCGGACAAGCTCTGTCCAGACCAACAGGATTTGTCAATGATCGGGCTGGAGTTATCGACGCCACCTCCGAAGCCCAGATCGAAAAACTCTGTCAGGAACTGGAATCCAAGACCGGAGCGGAGTTGGTCATTGTGACCGTTTCTTCATTGGACGGGGAACCGATCGAAGACTACGCGGTGAACCTGTTCAAGGCTTGGGGCATCGGCAAGAAGGCACAGGACAATGGACTCCTACTCCTGGCGGTCATTCAGGATCGCCGCTCACGCATAGAGGTTGGATATGGTCTGGAACCGGTTATCACGGACGGCTATGCCGGCGACGTGCTGCGCTCCTTACGACCTTACTTTCGAGCCGGTCAATACGGGCCCGGCCTGCACGAGGCCGCGGTAGAGCTGGCGAGCCGGATAGCTCAGAATGCGGGTGTCAGCTTGTCGGAGGAGGTTGCTCCGAGAAGGGCTACACGTTCTTCGCCTTCAGCAAGGAGCTTACCGCTGATCCCAGCGTTGCTAGTTCTGCTCGGACTAGTCGTTTTGCTGTCATGGCTCAACAGGAAGAGTAGCCGATTCGCGGGCATACCTTCCCGACGACGGGACCGTTACGGACCTTACTACGGAGGCTGGGGTGGCTTCGGTGGTTTTGGAGGATCGGGTGGCCACTGGGGAGGCAGCTCTGGCTCTGGCGGGACAGGCGGCTTCGGCGGCTTTGGCGGAGGAGCCAGTGGCGGAGGAGGAAGTTCGAGCGACTGGTAATTGTTTGACTGTCGCGGACTGTTGGTCTTCAACTGCCAAGAGGACAAGATGCCTGGAGAAGTCCGGAGGTCGCAGATTGCGTTTTAGCAGCTAGGTGTAAATCTCGAGTCACTGGGAAGGAGTATCCTGGCCATGTCATTCGCCGGTCGGCCATCCAGTAGGCAATCGCCAATGGAAGAGACCTTAAGCAAACTCGTAACCGATTTGAAGACGCTGTACGGCAATCGCCTCGTAGCTCTCTTCCTTTACGGATCTGCTGTAAGCGGCGACTATCACGAGAAGTTTTCCGACTTGAACATTCTTTGCGTTTTGAGTGAAATCTCGCTCGACTTGCTGGCGAAGGCTGAGAAGACGATTACCTGGTTTGTTAAACAGGGCAATGCGCCGCCCCTGTTCCTTAGCAGGGACGAGATTGAACATTCCCACGATGTCTTTCCCATAGAATTCTTGGACATCCAGGCCAACCATCGGCTTTTGTTTGGAGAGGATGTCTTTCGAGGGCTCGATATCGCACGAGAAAACCATCGACTGGAACTGGAGCATGAAGTCAGGACCAAGTTGATTGGTCTTCGCCAAGGCTATCTCACAGATTGCCCTGATGCGAAGGCCGTCGAAGCCTTGATGTTACGCTCGTTTCCAGCTTTCATCACACTGTTTCGTCACACCTTGATGCTGATGGGCCATAAAGTCCCTCTTCAAAAACGTGATATTGTCGAACTGTGTTGTTCTAAATCGAACCTGGACGAGTCCCTGTTTCTGCACTTGCTGAAATTGAGAGAGGAAGGTCGATCCTTGAGTCCTGCTGAGGTCGGGCCGACCTTTGAGCGCTACTTTCGAGAAATCGGGAAGCTCGTCGAACTGGTGAACCAGCTGCCGAAGGGAAAGGAATCCTAGGCTGGCAGTGACGACTCAAATTGTTGCAAGGGGTCGTCGCGAAACTAGACTAGTCCCATCAATACTTTGGAGGAAGAAAGCTATGAAAAAAGCTGCCGTCGGACTCGGGATTCTGGCAGTTGTTTTGTTGGTCGTTTTCGGTGGATCGTTCGTCAGCCGCAGGAATGAAATGGTGACGCTGAAAGAAAACATCAAGGGGGCTTGGGCGCAGGTGGACACCGTGATCCAGCGGCGAGCCGATCTCATTCCCAATCTGGTGAACACGGTCAAAGGATACGCGGCACACGAGCAGAAAGTTCTGGAAGACCTGTCCAATGCGCGAGCTCAATTGGCCGGCGCGCGCAACCCAAGCGAGCGGATTGCAGCCAACACCCAGCTTGAAGGCGCGCTCAGCCGCTTGCTGGTCGTGGTGGAGAACTATCCAAACCTGAAAGCAGATCAGCAATTTCTCCGGCTGCAGGATGAGTTAGCTGGAACAGAGAATCGGATTGCTGTAGAGCGTCGCCGCTATAACGGAGCCGTACAAACATACAACACCACCATTCAAACGTTCCCCAATAGCCTGGTGGCTTCAATATCCGGGTTCCAACGTGAAGATGCTTATATCAAGGCCGAAGGCGCAGCCAGGGAAGTCCCCAAAGTAGACTTCTCCAAGTGAAGGTTGAGACGTGGAGAAGTAGGTCAGGCTTGGATTGACGAACCAGTTCACATCCGCCCATCATCCCATCATAACCTTCAAGTTCAGAGTCCCGGCTTCAGCCGGCTCCACCTGAGGGCGTTCTTCATGATCATCGACTCACATCATCACCTGTGGGACTTGCAGAAACGGGACTACCCCTGGATGTCGCCTAACCTGAAGCCAATCTATCGCAACTTCTCCGTTGAAGATCTAGCCACGACCATCAAACCCTACGATGTGAAGGGAGCAGTCCTCGTCCAAGCGCACCAAAGCGTGGAAGAAACGCTTTGGATGCTGGACATCGCTGAGAAATCAGCCTTGATTCGGGGTGTGGTCGGCTGGGTCGATCTCAAGGATCCGGGCCTCGACGAAATCCTGGCTCAACTTAAAACTCGCCGGAAACTCAAAGGGGTGCGACACATCATTCAAGACGAACCAGACGTTAATTGGATGCTGCAGACTGACGTGATACGCGGGTTGCAGATGGTCCACAAGGCCGGATTGACCTACGATTTGCTGATCAAGCCCCATCAGCTCGACAACGCTCTCCGGCTGATCGAACATCTGCCGGCCATGTCTCTTATCGTCGACCATATTGCCAAGCCCTACATCAAGGACGGCAAACATGAGCCATGGGCAACCCAGATGCGCCAGCTCGCCAAGCATTCCCACGTCCACTGCAAGATTTCCGGACTGATTACCGAGGCCAACCCCCAGCGGTGGAAACCCGAAGACTTCACTTTTTATCTCGAGCACATCGTTGAGATCTTCGGTTGGGACCGCATCTGCTGGGGAAGCGACTGGCCAGTGTGCCTGCTGGCGGGCGACTATGGCCAAGTCCTCCATCTCCCCGAAAAGGTTCTCAAACCGGGCGCGACCGAGCAACAGTGGGCCCAGTTCATGGGGCTCAATGCTCAGAAGTTCTATCGCCTGGAGCAGATGTTTGGGTCCCGGTAGACGGCGGCCTTGTCACTTGCCGGCAAAGGCGCCGGCGCCGAACTCGAACCCGGCGGTTTCGATAGTCACCCAGTCAAGGCGAAAGTGCGGTGTGCAGTCTCCGACCGCAGCCAGCTTTGGCTAAGGGCCAGCGGCCGCCGCCGACCAGCTGGATGTGATGAATTGCATGGACGTCCCCAGGACACGCCGGCAGGCGGTCTGCAAACCTCGACAGAGTTCGAGCTGAAACGGCCGGCAAAGGGTTCGCTGGGGCTCAACATCTGAGGAACTGGGTTGTAATCACCCTAACAGGTAGCCTGTCACCGCTACATCGTCGATCTTCAGTCAGTTGGAGTCGATTGCGGCTGAAAAAGTAAGTTTGGCCTGTTGCCGCCGTGAAAGAGTAGCAACATAAACGCTGCTGAACGTCACTGAACACTCAAGACCCTGATTATTCTTGCATCTTCCCCCTTCTGAGCGTATGATTGTTTATAGATGTTCATGCCCGTATTTTAAGCACGAGTTAAGCACGAGTGTGGCAAAGAAAAATCGGGGGATCAATGGCGCGATCTGTCAGGGACACTAGGCTCGAAACAAGGAATGCAAGGCTAAAGCTCCAGTTGGCGAAGCGATACTGGAAGTCCATCGGGAAAGGGCTTTCGCTCGGTTACCGGCGAACGGTGGATGGGCATGGGTGCTGGCAGGTACGTATATTCGATCGGCGCAATGGATATTCCTTTCAAACCCTGGGTAAGGCCGACGACTTTCAGGAGGCTAACTCTCTTGATGTATTCGACTTTTTCCAGGCACAAGAGAAGGCACGCCAGGTCGCAAACCACAAGGCTGCAGAGAATGCGGGTGTGCGGCTGAAACCTATAACAGTTGCGGAAGTCGCAGCAGACTATTTGCAATGGTACAAGGAGCACCGCAAGGCTTATCGAGAAACGGAACTCACCGTGAATGCCCACGTACTGCCGTTCTTTGCGACCCGCGGGTTGTCTGAATTGACCACGGCCGAGATTATCGATTGGGTCGAGAAGCTGGCCAGTATGCCCCCTCGGAAACGGACTCCTATGGGCGCGCAACATGCCTACCACGCGAGGCCGCAAACCGCGGATGGGAGGCGTGCCCGAAAGGCGACAGCCAACCGGATCCTGACCGTGTTGCGAGCCATCCTAAATAGGGCATTTGAGAAGGGTCTCGTGGCGGACGACACCCCGTGGCGCCGAGTAAAGCCCTTTAAGAGGACTAAGAACCCCGCGTGCGATTTCTCACCGTGGGCGAATCGGTGCGTCTCATCAACGCTAGTCGAGAAGATTTCAGGCTGCTGGTAAGAGCGGCGCTGCTGACTGGGGCACGCTATGGTGAGCTAATCCGGCTGGTGAGGGGCGACGTTGACCTTGACCGGAAGAATATTTTCATTCAGCCTTCAAAGAGCGGAAGAGGACGCCATGTCCCACTGAACGAGGAAGGTGTGGAGTTTTTCGGCAGAGGACGCTTGGAAAGGCCGGCGATGCTTTGGTTTTCCTCAGGCGCGACGGAACGGCTTGGGGAAAAGCGCACTGTGTTCGGCTTATCAGCGACGCCTGCAGAGGAGCTAATGTGCGTCCTGCGGTTGGGTTTCACGAGTTGCGCCATACCTATGCTTCGCTGCTGGCGCAGGCCGGCGTAGACCTGCTAACAATCAGTAAGCTGCTGGGGCACGCCGATACCAGAGTAACGTCACGGCATTACGCCCATCTTTGCGACAAAACACTCATGAAAGCTGTTGTTGCGCACCTGCCTCCGTTCGGACATGTCAGCAACAAGAATGTCGCGAGCGTTTCTTGATAAACAGAAGCCCGGCGCTAGTTCGAGACACGCTGCACGCCGACGACAAGCCGCCGTAGATCGACGATTGTTCCGGCACAGCGGAAGAATCGTGGGCGCGGGGAAGGTAAGTCGATTCTCGTTTGATGTCCCCGCCGATGTCCGAACGCCAAAGAAGGTATTCGCGTGACAGAAGAAATCGACTTGAAGGACCCCGCATAAGAGGTAACATCACGACAAGCCTCGAACACGGCACAACGTTCCGCAGCAGGGTGAAGGCAGTCTGGGGGGAAAACGCTGGACCGACTTCAATAAAATCTCATGAGTATAGTTGTTCAACGATTCCGCGGGTCATTGCGTACACTTCCCTGCACTTCTGCACATCAGGTAGCTCTGAGCTATGAACCGCCCTGTTTACAATCCTGCGAATTTCATCAGCTTGCGCATGAAGCACGTCGTCCATCAAACCATGCAGCAGTGCAAGGCCCAGAAGGCTGACGAGCTTGTCCGCCCTAATTGCTTGCACCTCCTTACTGAACCCTCTTTCTCTCAGCCTGTCTTCTGTGCAAGTCTCGATGACTGACCGGCAGAGAAACAGACACGCCAAAAATTGACCATAGATGAAACATCGACCAGCTTCTGTCATGTATGAGACAAGGTGTTTTGGGGGTTTCTGCGAAATGCCCAAGACGGAAAGCATTTCTACTCTCTTAACCATCTCAGGCAGGAGAGAAATCAAGCGACGCACACATTCCCTTTCGATCGTCCGTGAAAGCATCTCAGGGTGCTCACTGTAGAGCTTCTCGACCTCGGAAAACATCCGGTGACCCACTCCTTCTCGAAAATCAGTCAGAATACCGGCCATCTCATCGGAAAGCCCGCCGGCAATGGCTTGGTTTGAATTCCTTGGGTGTGCTAAACTCCCCCGAGATTCCCTTGCCAAGGATTTCTATGTTCACAATTCGATTCGTAGGCAGGTTCCCTTGTTCCTGAGCCTGCGTCTCTTCTTCGAATAAAAGAAAAATTAGGCTTACTTCATGGGCAACGAAGGGCCGTCGGCCACGGCGAATGTGACGATTGCCGGGCTCGGGCTGGTGAGCTACAGCGACATTTTGACGAGTCTGGGGTTGCAGGACAGCTACGGTCCGCTGGAGATCCTGTCGCTAGACAAGCAGCCGCTGCTGGCGGTTTCGCGGGTGTATAGCAACCAGCGTACGGCCGGCTACTTTGAAGGATTGGCGGCTGAGTAAAGCTTTGTTGCTTCAGAGTGGCGGGACAATTCCAGTTTCGATCTCTTAAAACAATCTCGGGCTCTGATTTTCTCACGAAAGCGCATCTGTTGAGGACTCTGAGACGGCTGGTCTAGCCGGAAAACGGATAACTTGAACCTCGCGGGCGGCCCTGGAGCGAGAGTCGGGCGGACAGAGCGGAGCCTTGAAGTTGCCAAGGTGCTGGCTCGTTTGCCAAGTCGGCAAGTCAGAGGTCAGCCGTTGCGGTAACAGGAGGAACAAATGTTTGGACCAAAGTACCTGTTGGGTAGTGCCAAGTTTTGGACTCTGGCAGTCGTGCTCTCTTGCGGATTTGCGAGCCGAAGCTATTCCCAGATATCCGATCAGGAACGGCAGGCGCTGATCGCCCTTTACAACGGCACCAACGGAGCGGGTTGGGTCATCAGCGACAACTGGCTAGGTTCTCCAGGGACCGAGTGCACTTGGTTCGGCGTGCAGTGCGATACGGGCCAGACCACGATAGTTCAGATCAACCTGGCGGGCAATTACCTGAGCGGCCCCATTCCGGCCGAATTGGGCAATCTAACCAATCTTGAGAGGCTTGTTCTGGCGGGCAATCACCTGAGCGGCCCCATTCCGGCCGCATTGGGCAATCTAGCCAATCTTCAGTTTCTTGATCTCGCCGTCAGCGGTCTGAGCGGCCCCATTCCGGCCGCATTGGGCAATCTGACCAATCTTCAGAGTCTTGATCTCCGTTTCAATCAACTGAGCGGCCCCATTCCGGCCGCATTGGGCAATCTGACCAATCTTCAGAGTCTTGATCTCACCTACAACCAACTGAGCGGCCCCATTCCGGCCGCATTGGGCAATCTAGCCAATCTTCAGAGTCTTGATCTGCAGCGCACTGATCTGAGTGGGCCCATTCCGGCCGAATTGGGCAACCTAGCCAATCTTCAGAGTCTTGATCTCACCTGGAACCAACTGAGTGGGCCCATTCCGGCCGCATTGGGCAATCTAACTAATCTTCAGAGTCTTGATCTCAGCTCCAATCAACTGAGCGGTCCCATTCCGGCCGAATTGGGCAATCTAGCCAATCTTCAGGGTCTCTATCTCGACGACAACCAACTGAGTGGGCCCATTCCGGCCGCATTGGGCAATCTAGCCAACCTTCAGAGTCTTGATCTCAGCTCCAACCAACTGAGTGCCATTCCGGCCGCATTGGGCAATCTAGCCAATCTTCAGACGCTTTATCTCAGCTCCAACCAACTGAGTGCCATTTCGGCTGAATTGGGCAATCTAGCCAATCTTCAGAGGCTTGATCTCAGCTCTAACCAACTGAGTGCCATTCCTGCCGAATTGGGCAATCTAGCCAATCTTCAGACGCTTTATCTCAGCTCCAACCAACTGAGTGCCATTTCGGCTGAATTGGGCAATCTAGCCAATCTTCAGAGTCTTGATCTCAGCTCTAACCAACTGAGTGCCATTCCGGCCGCATTGGGCAATTTAGCCAATCTTCAGAGTCTTGATCTCAGCTCTAACCAACTGAGTGCCATTCCGGCCGCATTGGGCAATCTAACCAATCTTCAGGGTCTTAGTCTCAGTTCCAATCAACTCAGCGGCCCCATTCCTGCCGAATTGGGCAATCTGACCAATCTTCAGAGTCTTGATCTCCGTTTCAATCAACTGAGTGGGCCCATTCCTGCTGAATTGGGCAATCTGACCAATCTTCAGAGTCTTGATCTCCGTTTCAATCAACTCAGTGGGCCCATTCCTGCTGAATTGGGCAATCTGGCCAATCTTCGGAGTCTTTTTCTCAGTTCCAATCAACTGAGCGGCCCCATTCCTGCTGAGTTGGCGAATCTCACCCTCCTTGGGCACGACAGAGGAAACCCTTTTCCCAAAGTGTCTTTATCATACAATGCGCTCTATACGAATGATGCCACGCTGAGAGCTTTCCTGAATTCGAAACAACCCGATTGGCAGGACACCCAGACGATTATGCCGGTAGGGGTCACAGCGACAGCCCAATCCAGCTCCTCCATCCAGGTTTCCTGGATACCGATTGCCTATTCTGCGGATCCGGGCGGATACGAAGTGTTCTACAGTGTGACTCCCGGCGGTCCCTTTAGCAACCACGGATGGATTACGGCTACCAAAACCGCTTCCTCCCTGCTTGTGGCGAGCCTGAGCCCCAACACCACTTACTACTTCGTGGTGCGAACCATCACCGAGCCGCATGCCAACAATCAGAATACGGTGCAGAGCGGATTCAGCAGCGAAGTTGCGGGGACCACAGCTAGGTTTCCCAGTGAGCCAAGCGTCATTACGGCCAATGATCCCAGTTCGATCCTGGAAGGAGCGCCGAGTTTTAGCCTGACGGTCAGTGGCAGTGGATTTCAGAGCGAGGCGATAGTGCGGTGGAATGGCTCGGCACGGACGACCACCGTTGTCAGTAGCAATCAACTGAAGGCGTTGATTTCGACCAGCGACGTGCTGAGGCCCGGGACGGCGCAGGTCACAGTGGTGCAGAATGACCAGATCTCGAATGCCTTGCCGTTTACGATCCTGGCCGACATTGCCCCAGCGGTGATCACCCAGGTTTTGCCGATTTCAGGAGCGACCCTGGGCAACACCCGAGTGACGATAGTGGGGAATCACTTCAAGCCGGAGCTGGCTACCGCGGGGGCGACCAGCCCGCTGAGGGAGGTGGGGAAAGGGGCAGTGCACCGACAGAGCCCAGGGGAAGGAGTGTTTTTTGGTGGGGTGCAGGTGACAGAGGTCGTGTTTGTCAACCGGACGCAACTGGAAGCCATAACGCCAGCGAACCCTGCGGGGAGCACCGAGGTGAGTGTGGGGCAGGCGAATGGGACAGCGAGTCTGCCTGACGGCTACGAATACAGGGTATTGCCACCCGTACCGGAACTGCCGGTGGGGGGCAAGCGGCAGCAGGTTCCGTATGTGGTGGACAGCGGGGCGTTTCGGACCAATCTGGGGATCAACAACCTGGGCGAGACGGCGGCGACTGCGGAGGTGCTGCTGGTGGATGCCAATGGATTGCTGGTGGCCAGCAAGGCGGTCCAGGTACCGGGGCATGGGATGAAGCAGCTGAACCATGTGTTGCGAGAGCTGGAAGGGGCGACAGGGCTGACGGGGCGGGAAGGATATTTGATATTGGACTACTCGAGTCCGGCGATGGGCAGTTGGGCGTCGCAGATTGACAATAAGTCGTTGGATCCGAGCATGGAGTTGGGGCGAGGGGAAACGGGCGCGGCCAGTCGGGTGGTGCTACTGTCGTCGGTGTCGAGTTCGCGATTTCTGACAAGTTTGATCGTGATCAACGCTAGTGGGCACGCGGGGACGGTGACGATTCGGGTGCGGGACCCTGGGGGGCAGATTCGGACCAGTCTACCGAACCAGCCGTTGCCGGCGCGGGGGTATTTGTATTTTCTGGATTTTTACCAGACGTTAGGGATGAGGGAGGTATTTGGGCCGATTGAGGTGGAAGGGGAAGGGGGGATTCAGATTCTGGCCTCGGAGAGGATCTACACGCGGGAGAACACCAGTGGTTATTTTGAAGGGGTGGACATGGGGCAAGCGGGGCGGACGATCGTGTTGCCCTATGCGGTAGACACAGAGGAGTTTCGGACCAATCTGGGGATCAACAATGTAGGCGAGAGGATGGCGAATGTGGTGGTGAGTTTGTTGGATGGGGAGGGGCAGGTACAGGGGAGTTTGAACACGACGGTGCCGCCGCACGGGCTGACGCAGATCAACCATGTGATTCAGCAAGTGATGAAGAGTGGAGGGGTGACCGGTCGGGAGGGGCTGTTGCGGCTGGAGAGTGATGAACCGATTCTGGGCTGGACGTCACAGATCGACAATGTGACGCAGGATCCGAGCCTGGTGATGGGGAAGGGCAGCAGTGGGGCGGCGCGGTTGCTGATTCCGTCGACGACCAACTTTGGGAATTTCAAATCGACGTTGGCGGTGGTGAATCTGGCGACGGCGGCGACGACGGTGCAGCTGAGAGCGCGAGACCCGGAGGGGGGTGAGCGGGCCACGGCGAATGTGACGATTGCCGGGCTCGGGCTGCTGAGCTACAGCGACATTTTGACGAGTATGGGGTTGCAGGACAGCTACGGTCCGCTGGAGATCCTGTCGCTAGACAAGCACCCGCTGCTGGCGGTTTCGCGGGTGTATAGCAACCAGCGCACGGCCGGCTACTTTGAAGGATTGGCGGCTGAGTAAAGCTTTGTTGCTTCGGAGTGGCGGGACAATTCCAGTTTCGATCTCTTAAAACAATCTCGGGCTCTGATTTTCTCACGAAAGCGCATCTGTTGAGGACTCTGAGACGGCTGGTCTAGCCGGAAAACGGATAACTTGAACCTCGCGGGCGGCCCTGGAGCGAGAGTCGGGCGGACAGAGCGGAGCCTTGCAAGTTGCCAAGGTGCTGGCGACTCCGCAGTTCGTGTGCCAGGCAAGCCTGACAAGCCGATTCCAACAATCCTGGCTTCCGAACAATCTTCTCGAAGTACTAGAACAGATCGAAAGTCTTCTTGTAGTGGGCAGATGTTCTGATTGCTTGGGCCCAGGGGGTCGGAGGTTCAAATCCTCTCGCCCCGACCAATTCTTTCAATCACTTCCAAGACCAAATCCGGCCACAAGAACCGCTCTGGTACTGTGGTTTGTACTGTAACCCTATCAAAACCCCTAGTTTGACCTCAGCGACGCGATAGCTTTTGGCCCAGGCTCGGTAAATCGTCTCAAACGAGACTCTTTGGTATTGTAAAGTTGAGGAGATCTGAGCAGACTGACCAGATATTTCCCCGCTGGCTGTTCCCACCCTCCCATATTGCTGACGCAATCGCAGCTCTCCCCCACAAGTGGTAGTACGAAAGTCGTAAAGATTTCCAGGTTCGGTGCCGACAAGGGGAAGCGACCCTGAACTTCCTTGTGGCCCAACATGAGCCTAAGTCCCAGGTTTTTTTATTCGGTAGAGAGAGGCATCATGCGAGAGCCCAATTACGAAACTCGAGATGGTTTTCAGGTGCGTCAGAACCGGTTTAACTTGCCTAGCAATAGCACGAATCTCGATCCCAAGGCTAAAAGAGCCGTTACAATCTGCAACCTATTCATCAACCACAGGCTCACATTCTCCGACATCGCTCGCCTGCTGGATGACGAGTATGGAGCCGTAATTTCGGTGCTGATCAAACGCGGATTGATCAAGGAACGCCGCCACCATCGTGGTCAGCCACCACAAGGGATCGAACGCCGAATATTCGCGGAAGCACCTACTGCGGCGAAGTGATGGGATCAGATTCCAATGGTTCAGATAATCAACTCAAGTAAGGAGAAACCTAACAATGTTCGAACTATTCAAGCGCTTTCTTGAAGAGGAAGAAGGTCAGGATCTAGTCGAGTACGCCCTGTTGCTGGTTTTCATTGCTCTGATCGTAATGACAGCTCTCCCAAATTTGGGAAAAACCGTCAGCAACGTTTTCTCCAATGCCACAAGCGTGCTGCAGTCCGGTTCGTAGAGTTAAGAGCACGCGGGTCGCCCCTAACGCAATGCGCTTTGCGCGTCACTGCCTAGTGCGCGGCCTTCGCTTTCGCGGACGGCTGCTCCGGTTTGCTGATGCAATACCCACCGGGGCGAGCCAGCTGGGAGCTTTCAATTCGCTTCGAATGAGCGCCATCTCCGTCCTCGTTGCTCATGCTTTAGTCCCTGAGCGAAGGTTCAGCTGGCTCTTCCGAAGGTGACACACCGCACCGTGCCAGCTGCTTCTTCCAGGCACCAGAACCCACGACGACGCTGACAAGTTCAGGAATGCGGTAATCAACATCCATCCAATGTTCCGATGAAGCCATTGAAACGAGTTCTCTGCTGGATTATTGGGCACAATTGGCTTGCGTCCCGATATGACACTCAGCACTGCCGAGGGGGAAGATGGACGTGTGGGCGGTGCGGGAAGTTTGCCTTCGGGCTGAAGGAATAGCGAACTGCGCAGCGCATCATCGGCGTGCGTCCCCAACAGCTTGCTACCCGACCACGCGTAGGGTTGACGATTGCGGCAAAATGTACATTGAGGCATAGGCCCTCCTTAGTATTGCTGCATAGGGGTGCTGGGACTCCATGCTGGTCTCAAATGGCGGGGCCGCAAAAATTCTTGTCTTTGTGCAAAATTAAATCTAAATTTAAAAGACTGTTTTTATAGTGAGCATGCAGAGAGTGGACTTTGATTTGTGAAGCTCGCTTCGTTGCACAGAGGGCGCGCTTCTTTTTTATGTCCCGCTTTCTGCCTTAAAATAAGAGGAGCTGATTGAAGTCATGGTTAGGATTAGCTCCTTTTCGCATAGGCTCTTCTAGGCCCTCAACCCCGATTCTCTCTTAAAATTGCCGTTTTGACGCTTGAAGCAAACACTCCTTCACTTGTCATTTTTGCCGGGACAATTGGTTA
>CAVVYL010000014.1:0-105360 GCA_963752385.1 uncultured Acidimicrobiia bacterium
GGCTTTAGCCTGCGGGGCAGCCTGAAGGCTGGACTCCAAACAGAGCGTTTGCTGGGCTGTACACATACCCAAGCTGGAATTGGTGTTCAGAGTACAAGCTTTAGCCTGCGGGGCAGCCTGAGGGCTGGACTCCAAAAGGTCCTTGGGCCGCTATGTTTAGTGCTCCTTTCCATCGGCTGCGCGGTGGGGCCAAATTACAAGCGGCCCCCCTATCCCATTCCCCTCAGCCATCGCTCCGAAACCGCTCTCCCCGCGGCCGCTCCCACACCAGCGACGCTGGGGGATGTGAAATGGTTTGAATTGTTCCGAGATGAGAAGCTGCAGGAGTTGATTCGCATCGCGCTAATGGAAAACTACGACGTTCGGATTGCGGCGCAACGCGTTCTTGCCGCCCAGGCCTTCGTCACTGTCGAGAAATCGGCGCTCTATCCGTCTGTTGATGCGGTGGGCAGTGCCGACCGGCAGGAAGGCGTCAACCGGGCTGTCAGCGCATTCTTCGGCGGTGGCAGGGTCATCTGGGAGCTGGATATCTGGGGCCGCATCCGCCGCTCGACCGAGGCCGCTCGGGCCGAGTACCTGGGTCAGGAGGCCGTTCAGCAGGCCGTGATTCAGAGCCTGGTGACCGGAGTGGCAAGTAGCTACTTTCAACTGCTCGAGCTGGACCAGGAGTTGACAGTAGCACAGAAGTCTCTGACTTCTCGCCAGGAGTCCCTTCGGTTAGTGGGGGCCCGGCTCACGGGTGGGTTGGCAAACCAGGTGGAAGTTGACCAGGCGACGAGCCTGGTGGCGTCTGCGGCGGCAACGATAGCTGATGTGGAGCGCCAACGCGAGCAAGCAGAAAACTTCCTCAACACACTGTTAGGCCGCAATCCAGGGTCCGTGGACCGCGCCACAACTCTGGGCGATCAAAAGTTGGCGCCGGAAGTGCCTGCCGGACTGCCATCGGCACTGCTGGAGCGGCGGCCCGACATTCGGCTGGCCGAGCACCAACTTGTGGCGGCGAACGCCCGCGTGGGAGTGGCGAAATCCTTGTTCTTTCCGTCCATCACACTCACCGGGTCGGGCGGCTATCAGAACTTCGAGATCTCCAACCTGTTCAAGTCTGTCGGAGGGGTGTATGGCTACGGCGGCAGCCTGGTGCAGCCCATTTTTAACGCCGGCAGCCTCTGGGCCAACTACAAGGCTTCGAAAGCTCAGCGTGAAGCGGCAATTCTGAGTTATCAGAAGAGTATTCAGGAAGCATTTCGGGACGCGGCTGATTCTCTGGTCGGTTACCAGAAAGCCCGGGAATACCGAGTTCAACGCGAGCTTTTTGCCACCACGCTCCGAAATCAGTTGCGCCTCGCCAATATGCGCTATGAAGGGGGTGTCTCCAGCTATTTTGAGGTGCTGGATACCGAGCGGCAGGCGCTGGATGCCGAGTTGACCTATGCCCAGGCCTATTTTGACGAGTTGGATTCCGTCATCCGCTTGTACAAGGCCCTTGGAGGTGGCTGGCTGCAATGAACAGCCGCGACGGACGCAGTTAAGCCAAGGGCTTGCACGGTCCCGGGCACTTTTCTCCCCCTGGCGAAAGGGCGCAGAAGGGGGAGACTAAGAGAGGTCCAGACCCCCCTGCCGCAGAATACGCGGCGAAGCTTTCTCAAAACTTTGATTCCCTTGGAAATGGGGGACCGCGGCGGGTAGGGTCAGGCTCGAAAACCTGACTTACGTAGAAGACAGCTGCAGGTCGAGTGACCAGTGATCTGGCCGTCGCCAACCCGTAAGCCCAAAGGAGACGCGCTGCATGAGCAAGACTGCAGCCAGCCTCATCGCTGGTTCCGATGGTGTCGCTGGCACGTACGTCCGGAAGCGGTATGCGATCCTGTTCTACACGCTCCTGCTCACATTCGTCGCTTCGCCGCTACTGGCAGCCCTGCAATGGAAGTCAATTTTGATTGAGCTGTTGCTGGTTACGAACCTCTTGGTTGCCGTAGTTCCCATCCGCTCCGGGAACGTGCGGCGCGCTCTTCTTGTGCTGGTGATGATCGCATTGGCAGGACGCCTTTTTTCTGCCGCCCTTGGAGAGACTTATTCATCAGTCAACCTTGGGATTTGGACACTGGTGGGTCTGCTGGCAGCCTCTAATGCGCTGCGCTCTGCCCTGCGTGCTACTTCCATCGACAGTGAGCACATCTACGCCGCGCTGAGCGCTTACCTGCTGGCCGGTATCTCCCTTGGTGTCCTCTATTGGGGCCTGGAGCGCGTCTGGCCAGGCTCGTTGAATTACGCCGGCGCCACGCTCGACAGCTTCTCAGCGGCGGACGGCATTTACTTCAGCTTTGTGACTCTCGCGACGCTCGGTTACGGTGACTTTGTACCCAAGAGCGAGGTTGCACGCGGTCTGACGATACTCGAGGCTGTCGTAGGCCAGCTTTATCTCGCTGTCATGGTGGCGCGCCTGGTTAGCCTCTATGTGACGAGACCGCCCGCCAGGAAGCACGCTGGTCCCGAGGCGTTATGAAGGGTCGGTTGGCCCCGCCTCGGCGAGCAGGTTGCAACATTCGACCCAGAAAGGATCTCCATGAAACTCAGTAAGATCATCAAAAGATCCCGAGAATTGGCAAGCCCGTTCTGCATCACCAATGGCGCGAAATTTCGTTTGAAAGATATCGATCCCGATGACACCGCTTGGTCTGAAGTCCGAAGATAAGCCACGCGCGAAGGAAGCGCTGAGCATTGGAGTGGAAGCTCTCGCTACTCTGCAGGATATGCTTTATGCCCAGGACCGCTGGGCATTGCTGCTCGTTTTTCAGGCAATGGACGCGGCGGGAAAGGACGGTGCCATCAAACATGTGATGTCTGGCGTAAACCCCCAGGGCTGCCAGGTCGCGTCGTTCAAGGCGCCTTCGGCGGAGGACCTTGACCACGACTATCTGTGGCGCTGCCAAAAGCACCTTCCGGAACGCGGGCGCATCGGCATCTTCAACCGTTCCTACTACGAGGAAGTGCTGGTCGTGCACGTTCATCCCGAGTTGCTCGCCACGCAAAAAATCCCGCCCGCGCTGCGTCGGCGATCGCGTTTGGGATGACCGCTATCAGGACATTCGCTGTTTTGAGCGCTACCTGAGCCGAAACGGAGTGCTGGTTCGAAAGTTCTTTCTTCATGTCTCTCGCAAAGAGCAGGAACGTCGTTTCCTTGAGCGTCTCGACAATCCGGAGAAGAACTGGAAGTTCTCCGGCCTCCGACGCGAAAGAACGAAGTCACTGGAAGGACTATATGGCAGCGTATGAGGCGATGATCCGGAACACCGCCACCCGGAGGGCGCCGTGGTACGTCGTGCCCGCAGACAACAAATGGTTCACACGCGTTATTGTTGCTGCGGCTATCATTGAGGCCCTCGCCTCCCTTGATCTGGCTTACCCCGTGGTGGACGCGCCAAAGCTCGAGCAGCTCGCAGCTGCAAAGAGAATGCTGCAGGGACAGGAACCTAGCCAGGCACTCCCAAAGGCGGCTTCCTGAGGAACCGACAGGAGCTTGACATCCCCCTTCGCCACTGCGGTGCCGTACCGCTTGTCCTGCCGCCAGGCGTTGGGGGAAGTTTGTTTCCGCATCACCCGGCTATTTGTTAGTCCGAGCAGTGGTTAGAGGACACAACTCTTGCAAGTCTGCTCCCCTCGCCCCGCTCGGGGAGAGGGGATCGGGGGTGAGGGGCGCTGATTAGGCCCCCGCCGTGGCCTGCTACTTCTGCACCTATTACTATAACAAGGCGGCACATGAGGGTCAGAGTCATAGCAGTTCTGGTATGCAGGGCCGAATACTGCCAGTTGAGCCATCTCCCGGATGGCAGAACCGATGAGGCGATCGTCTTCGTGGGCCGTCGAAAAGGAAGTGAAGAAGATGTCCGCTAACCGTCAGAGGGGCGGCTACCTCCCGATGCGGGAGTGGCTCTTCACCTACCGGAAAGACTGGCTGCGGTACGACGTGATGGCCGGCTTGGTCACTGCCGCGGTGGTGATTCCGAAGGCGATGGCCTACGCCACCATCGCCGGGCTTCCGGTGCAGGTGGGACTCTACACAGCTTTGGTTCCCATGGCGATCTATGCGCTGTTCGGGGGATCGCGGCCGCTCAGCGTGAGTACGACTACAACTCTCGCCATCCTGGCCGGGACCCAATTCGCCCAGCTCGTCCCGGGCAGCGATCCGACGGCCCTGATGAGGGCTTCAACAGCGCTGACGCTCCTGGTGGGGGCCATGCTTGTGCTGGCTTCGCTGCTGCGGTTGGGCTTCATCGCCAACTTCATCTCCGAACCGGTGCTCATCGGTTTCAAGGCAGGCATTGCAGCTCGTCATCGTATTGGATCAGCTTCCGAAGCTGCTCGGCATTCATTTCCACAAGGGCACGTTCGTCCACAATCTGCTGGCCATCGTTCGAGGCCTTCCCGAAACGTTGATGCCAACGTTGGCTGTCGGGCTAACCATGATCGTATTGTTGGTCGCACTGGAGCATTTTCTCCCGCGGGCCCCGGCGCCGTTGATTGCGGTGGCTGCCGGAATCGCCAGCATGCACCTGTTGGGCTTGCAGGCTTACGGTGTCGAGTCAGTCGGCCAGATCCCCAAGGGCCTGCCATCTTTTGCCTCTCCGGACTTCTCCCTCCTGGGGGCACTTTGGCCCGGGGCCCTGGGCATCGCCCTGATGAGCTTTACTGAGACCATCGCTGCCGGGCGCGCTTTCGCCACCAGCGAAGAACCGCCTCTTCGGCCAAACCAGGAGCTGCTGGCGACGGGGCTGGCGAATGCCGGCGGTGCGTTACTGGGAGCCATGCCGTCGGGCGGCGGCACCAGTCAGACCGCCGTGAACCGCCTTGCGGGTGCGCGAACGCAGATGTCTGCGCTTGTCACAGCGGGAGCCACATTGGTGACGATGCTTCTGCTCGCTCCTCTCATTGGGCTGATGCCGCAAGCTACGCTTGCAGCGGTGGTCATCGTGTACTCCGTTGGGTTATTCCAACCAAAGGACTTCCGCGCCATCCTTGAGGTTCGACGCACGGAATTCATCTGGGCTGTAGCTGCTCTCGCCGGCGTCGTGCTGCTCGGGACTCTGGAGGGTATCCTCGTTGCTATCGTGGCGTCGCTGGTAACCCTTTCTCAACAGATAGCCAACCCACCTGTCCACGTGCTGGGGCGCAAGCCAGGTACCAACGTGTTCAGACCCCGCTCGAAGGAGCATCCCGAGGACGAAACCTTCCCGGGTCTGCTACTGCTGCGACTTGAGGGGCGGGTCTTCTTCGTTAATGCCGATCGCATTGCAGAAAAGATGAGACCGCTGGTCGCGGAAGCGAAGCCCAGGGTCGTGGCCCTTGATCTCAGCGGCGTACCGGACCTGGAGTACACGGCACTGAAGATGCTAATCGAAGCAGAAAAGAGACAGCGTGAGCGCGGCGTGTTGGTGTGGCTGGTGGGACTCAACCCCGAAGTGCTGGCCATGGTGCAGCGGTCGTCGCTGGGCAAGGTCCTGGGGCGAGAGCAGATGCACTTCAACCTGGAGCTGGCTGTCGCGAAGTACCTGGCATCGCGGAGTGCTGTATGACACCGCCGCTCAATCAACTCAGGTGAGCTCGATACGGGCGCGATGCCCAGGAGTGACAAAGTGAACCCTCTCACCCATAAAACCAAGACTGTGGCCACGATTGGTCCGGCGTCGCAAACGCCCGAGATCATCGGGCAGATGATTCGCGCGGGGATGAACATCGCGCGGCTCAATTTTTCCCATGGCGAGTTCGCCGGTCATCGGCAAGTTATCGAAAACATCCGGGCAGCCTCCAGCCCAGGTGGGACGCCGGGTGGCGATCATGGCCGATCTGCCCGGGCCGAAAATGCGTATTGGCAAATTTGGCGTGGAAAAGATTGAACTGAAGCGCGATGACCAATTCACCTCACGACTGACGATGTAATCGGCGACCAGCAGCGCGTTTCGGTTACGTTCTCGCGTCTGCCGCAAGCGGTGAAGCCTGGGGATCTGCTCTCGCTGAATGACGGCTTCATTCAACTGGAAGTCATGGCCGTCCGCGGCAACGACGTGGTTTGTGTCGTCAGAGTGGGGGGCGAATTGCGATCCCGAAAGGGGCTGAATCTTCCGAACATCGACCTAGGTATCCGGGCCTTCACCGAGCACGATCGAAACTGTCTTCGATTTGCTCTGGAACACGGCGTCGACGCGATCAGCCAGTCCTTCGTCGAGAGTGCCGCAGATATCCATGCCGTGCGCCAGGCAGCGGCCGAGCTTGGCCGCCAACCCTTCATTATCGCCAAGATCGAACGAGCGCGTGCGCTGGACCACCTCGACGAGATTCTGGAGGCAGCCGACGGCGTCATGATCGCTCGTGGGGACCTGGGCGTGGAAGTGCCGATCGAGAGGATAGCAGTTGTGCAGAAGGATCTGATGCGCCGCGCCAACCAGCGAGCCAAGCCGGTCATCACGGCCACGCAGATGCTGGAATCGATGACCAGCCATCGCCTTCCCACCCGTGCCGAAGCGACGGACGTGTCGAACGCGATCCTCGACGGTACCGATTGCGTGATGCTCTCCGGCGAATCGGCCATGGGCAGCTATCCCGTCGAATCCGTGGCGATGCTGGCCAGGATCGCTGCTGTGGTTGAGCCAACCCGCCGCCACCTTTCAGTCAAGGAGATGTATGCGGGCCTCGATCTTCAGGGAAGAATCCGTCCTCAGCATTTGCTCGCGGTGAGCGTTGAGGCCAGTTTGGAGTATCTGTCACCCGCAGCCGTCTTCGTACGCAGCCGGACCGGCGCCACTGCCAGGCGTCTGGCCGCCTTTCATCTTCCGGCCTGGATTGTGGCCGTGGGTGACCAGGAGAAGACCTGTCAGGATCTGCTTTTTTCGTATGGCGTTCATCCGGTATACGAGCCGAAGCCGCCGGCTTCATGGCGCGGCTTACGTCAAAGAGTGGCTGCAGCGCCACGAAGTCCCAGGCGAGTTTGCCCTGGTCACACACGGACCTTCGGCCCAGGAGGAAGAAGCCACCCATCGGATGGAAGTCATTGAACTGTGAACCGACCAACGAGGGTATTGAACGTGGCAAATTGTCGTGACGCTTCTGCGCGCTCTGTCTCAAACAGGCACAGTCGCGAGCATCGGCTCCCCTCGACCCAGCGAGGGCGAGGGGAACTGAAATCTTTAGTTGTTTCGAGGGACGAAGAGCCTAGTCCATGAGTAGAAGATACGCGCAAGCTTGCTGTTGGGGGCCCGCTTCGCCTCAACCCCATCGGAAAGGAACTCTATGAGCACTAGCGAACCCGCGCCCACTGTCATCAGCCTGGCTGATGAGGAAGGGGTGAAGCAAGTTCTGATCGACTCAGTCATCGGATTGTGGAACGTGGTCAACAATCTCACCCGGCTTCGTCCCACGCGTCATGACCGCTACCGGGTCACCATTTTCGGTTCGGCGCGTGCCCAGCCGGGAACGATCGCCTACCTGGAAACCAAGCGCCTCGCCGCCGCGCTGTCGGAGCTGGGCTGCGACATCATCACAGGCGGGGGCCCCGGGCTGATGCAGGCAGCCAACGAAGGAGCGGCTAGCGTTTCCGGCCCCAGCCGATCGGTCGGCATCCGGGTCGAACTGCCCTTTGAGCAGGATGTCAATTCCTTTGTGTCGCAGGCATTCGAGCATCGAACGTTTTTTACCCGGCTGCATCATTTCGTGCTCGCCTCCGACGTCTTTGTTGTCGCTCCCGGCGGTATCGGCACAGTCCTGGAAACCCTGATGGTTTGGCAACTGCTCCAGGTGGGCCACCTCCGCGATGTGCCGCTGATTCTGGTTGGCCGGATGTGGCCCGGTCTGGTCGAGTGGGCACGGAAGTCGATGGTGTCTGTCGAGTCGCCCCTGGCGAATCCGGACGATATGTCCATTCCCCAGTGCGTCGCGAATGCCGATGAAGCGATCGCCCTGGTGCGCCGTTACCACGGCAAATGGATGAGCTCGCATCGGTGAGGCCAATTCTTTGTACTGATGGGGCGTGCGCGGCGGTTGCATGCTCTTTACCGAACGCTGCAAATATTTCGCGAGAACAAAAATGATCGAACCCTTGAACAAAAAACTGAAGCTCCGAGTCATGCTCTTGGCAGTGGCACTATCGTGCCATCCGATGGCAGGCCTCGCGCAGGCGACTGCTACAGACGGTGATTCGGTGGCCGAGGGAGTGGCAATCCTCATGCAGTTGCTCCAGGAAAGCCTCGATCGCCTGCGGGCGTACGAGTGGACGGAAACCACTGTGGTCCGCCTGAAGGGCGATGAGAAAGCGCGTCGACTGAGCCGTTGCCACTATCTCATCGATGGCAAAATCAAAAGGGAAGTGCTGTCGATGGCTGCGCCCCAGAAAAAAAAGGAAGAACTGGTCGATTACATCGAGCGGGCGATCACCTTGGTCCGCTACTATGTGCCTCCGGATTTGGCCGAGATCCAGAGAATCCATAACCTGGGCAGGGTGTCGATTCGGGCGATCGAACCAGGAAAGCGTATGAGCCTGGAATTCCACGACTATCGCCTCCAAGGCGACACGCTGAATGTGGAAATGGACCTGCACGACAATCGCCTCGTGAGTTTGCACGTTTCCAGCCTCCTGGGTGAGACACAGGATCCCGTCACACTTGAAGTGCGTTTTGGCACTCTCACTGATGGGTCGACTTACCCTGCTGAGGCCCTTCTTGAAGCCAAGGCGAAGAAACTCACCGTGGCCGCCACAAATTCCGAGTATCGCAAGCTGGGGAGTTGAAGCAGACCCTGACGTCAACAGCGCGACTCCAACGGGTACGACCCGCCAGGCTGTGTGTTTGTTTTCCAAACGCACCGGGGGAGGCTCCTTTCTCCCGCTTGCGGAGCGCATAAGGGGGAGATTAAGAGGGTTCTTCATCTTCAACCTCGCCGCCCCTCTATCAAGCTTCGATTCCCATAGAAATCCCTTACAGGCTTTGGCCACCGGTACTCTCCGACCCAGGGCGTTACGGCGGCTCTGCCCGGGCGCGCATGAAAGGCCCTCGCCACTCATTCGAGGATGACTGTGGAGAGGGCTTTGAACGTTGCTGCGAGCTAAGTTGAAAACCAGCGGCTTTACGCTCCTCGCAGGCTCCATCAGCTCCCCCGGTACCGAGTTCCCGCTAACCTGCTACCTATTACAGTTCAGCCTTGTTCAGTCTCGCTTCATGCTGACAGCGTGCCGGGAGACGTACGCAGCAAGCAGCGACTGGTGTCGAAGCTGCTGCCTGCACCCAAACAGCTTGGAAGGGGATCGGAGTCCTTCTCCAGACAGCCCAGGCTGCCTCCCAACTTCCTTCAGGAGGTCGGGATAGACGCTTAGAAAATGAAGAGACCCATGGAGCAACCGAAGGAATCGGGCATTTGCTGCCGGGCGACACTGGTTGCCGTGCTGATCTTGCTTCTCGTCCCTTCCCGCGTTGTTGTTTCGCAGGATGGAGCTCAGCCGGCGCAGGAATCACGGGCCGGGATCTTTGCGGTCGAGCAGGCCCAGAAGTCTGCTAAAAGTCGGCCCCCCGAGCCAGACAAACTGGAAGCGGTGATTCGCCGGGTGGAAAGAATCTTACTGGAGGATCCGTCGGGGTTTTACCCCTACTTTGCGAGCGTCTATCACGGAGGTGGGCTGACACTGGGTGCAGGCTATCGCAAATTCTATGGCGATAACACATCCTGGAACGTCCAAGGTCTCTACTCTTTCAAGAATTACAAATTGATAGAGGCGGGGACCGAGTCGAAGGATCACCTGAAACGGCGGCTCTCGTTTGGCGCCAAGGCAGGATGGCGGGATGCGACGCAGGCGGGTTACTACGGGACAGGAATACAGTCCTCACTCGATGGCGTTTCCAGATTTCGCTTTCAGGAGACCTACGCTGATGGGCATTTTGTGCTCAAGCCAGTCTCGTGGATACCGATCAGGGGCAGCGTAAGGTATGAACTCTGGAATACTTTGGAAGGAAAAGGGAGCGATCCTTCCATCGAAACCGTCTATACACCGCAAACCGCGCCCGGGTTGGGTGCCGATCCGAACTATATCCACTCGCAGCTGGGAGTCGGGTTCGACTCGCGCCAGTCACCCGGCTACACTCGCCGTGGCTTCTTGTATTACGCCACGCTTCATGATTACCACAACACCAACGGCGGGACCTACAGCTTTCAGCGGCTTGACGTCGACCTGATTCAACACGTACCGCTGTTGCGAGAAAACTGGGTCTTGGTCGGTCGGGCCAGCGGTCAGACAACGCTCAATGACAACGACCTGATCCCCTACTTCCTGCTGCCGGTACTGGGTAGTGGCAGCACCTTGCGCGCCTTTCAGTCCGACCGGTTTCGCGACCGCCACAGCATGGTGATGAGCGCCGAGATCCGCTGGATCCCAGCGCAGGCTGTCGACATGGCCTTGTTTTACGACGCAGGTAAAGTCACTTCCCGGCGGCGCGACTTTAGCTTCAAAGCGTTGAAAAGCGATGTGGGGTTCGGCATCCGCTTTCATGGACTCATTTCGACACCGCTGCGTGTTGATGTGGCCGTGGGCAACGAGGGGTGGAAGCTGGTGGTCTCCGGTAGCGCGGCTTTCTGAGGCAGGTGCCAAGTGTCAGGTGCTGGGTGGGTGAGAAGAGCATGCGAGTTTCAATGGAAGTAGCGCAGACCGCTGTTTTCCGGCGGTCTGCGGCTTTTCGTTGCGGAAGTGAACTGCCGCGAACCCTGCCGGAATATGGCTGGCCCGCACCGCACGATTCTATTTCAGAGGAGTTTTTCATGCCGCGGCGCGGCGCCACATTCGATGAAAATGACGGTAGAACAAGGACCCCCTCTTCATCTCCCCCTTATGCGCTTCGCAAGGGGGAGAAAGATTTGTTCCTTTTGACAAAGGGGACGCCGCGCCTTTTGCGGCAGGGGGTGCGCGCAGACATGGGGCCAGCAGGGATGCCGGCGCTCCAGGGATTTTCAAGCGAGGAAGGAATAAGTTCCAGGAAAAAACCAGCGGCTCGTCAACGAGGGCTGCTTCTGGCCTCTCTGCTCATGCTGCTTTTGGGAACAGCGTTGGGACAATCGACGCGAAGGTTCTACAGCGATGACCCACTGACGGTGGAGCCGGAGACCCAGGATGCCTCACGGGTCGTTCCCTTCAAGATCGATCTCTTCTATGACCTTTTGCTCAACCAGTTCACCCGGCCAGGAGAACCCGCAGGACCTCGTGCCAAAAGTATCAATACTATCGATGAAGTGCCGGACTCCAGTTGGTTCACTAATCGCATTCTGGCCAGGCCGGTCAGCATTGAGGAGGCTGTCCGCGGCGCTACCACGGGCAGCGGCCCTGCCCCGGGAAAATGGACCGTGATACACGCCAAGACCGAAGGCGCGGCTCCGGGATTCACGATTCGGGACAGCGCCGGGGAAACATGGTTTCTGGCCTTTGATCCCAAGAGCAACCCGGAAGGTGCGACCGGTGCGGCGGTCGTCGCCAGCCGGATCTTCTGGACCCTGGGTTACTTTCAAGCCGAGTACCACATCGGTGAGCTGCGCCGGGAGCAATTGACCGTTGACCCCAAGGCGACTTACACACCGGTTTCGGGAAGGAAGCGGCCGATGAAGCTAGAAGATATAGAGCCGGTGCTGGACCGGGTGGCGCGCAGTCCTAACGGCGCTTACCGGCTCTTCGCTAGCCGTTTGTTGCCAGGCAAAATCCTGGGTGGGTTTAAGTACTACGGCACACGGCCGGATGATCCCAATGATGTGATACCTCACGAGCATCGCCGGGAATTGCGAGCTCTGAAGGTCTTTGGCGCCTGGACCAACCTGGTGGACCTGAAGGCCCTTAACACGATCGACACGCTCATCACGGAGAACGGACACGCGCGCGTCCGTCACTACCTGCAGGATGTCGGTTCTGCGTTTGGCATGGGGGCCATTGGCGCCCGAGCATGGTGGGAGGGGTATGAGTATTTGTTCGAGCAAGACAAGACTCTCAAGCGAATGGCAAGCTTTGGCTTCTACCTCCAGCCATGGCAAACGGTCAACTACCGGGAATACCCTGCCATCGGGCGTTTCGAGGGCGATCAATTCAGCCCGGAAGCCTGGAAGTCTTGGGTACCAGTCGGCGCCCTCCTGCGGGCCCGCGCCGATGACGAATTCTGGGCGGCCCGGCGTGTCATGGCTTTCAGCGACGAGTTGATTAGGGCTCTCGTCAAGACGGGCCAATACAGTGATCCGAAAGCCGAAGACCACCTGGCCCAGGTGCTGATCAAACGACGCAATAAGATTGGGCAGGTTTACCTGACTCGGATCAATCCATTGGTCGGGTTTTCACTGGCTCCTTCGAATGTTTTGACGTTCGAAAACGCCGCGGTGAGAGCTGGTGTGGCAAAAGAGCCATCGTCCTACGTAGCCACTTGGTCGGACTTTCAACAACAGCCAATGGCGAAACCCGTCCACTCGGCGAAACCCAAAGCTCGAACGGGCAGCTCAGTACTCCGTCGGGTTTGCCGTCCAACCTGGGTAGTTTTATTCAGGCTGACGTCCGGGCCGTAGGGGCACCGCATGCTTCCTGGGAAAAACCCGTGCGGGTCACCTTTCGCCGGCAGGAGCGCGGCTGGAAACTGGTGGGAGTCGAGCGGATGGCGGATGAACCTCGTCGCGCGCCCGGCCCTCAGGAAGCTCAAAAGGTCGCCCTAGCCGTGCCGTGATTCCTGGGTGTCAGCAAGAGCTTGTCCAGGAGGAAGGGTTTCATCGAAGGTTGGGTTGCTGGACCCGAGGGTTCGAGCACGACCTTTGGAGTGCGGCAGCTTGCTGGCGCCCCATTTGACGTCGCACTTGCGCTGACGACGTTCAGTTTCCGATAGTGATGCCAGCAAGCTCCCGCACTCCAAAACCCGTGTCGCAACGCAGGCGGATGCGCACACCCAGGTAGCGGGCCCTGCGACCGCCGTCCCCCTGCGCACGCTCGTTGTCGGACCCATCAGAGGTTAGCCATGAGCCCACTCCACGGACTGTTCGCCGCAATATCTGCGGTCATTCTTTTCCTATACGGGCTTCAAGGTTTTAGCCGCGAGCTCCAAGCTGTTGGAGGCGCAACGCTGCAGTCATGGCTGGGGCGTGTGACAGCGAATCGCTGGATTGGCTTTCTGGTCGGGGCTGCGGCCACCGCCATCGTGCAGTCGAGCAGTGCTATCACGGCGCTCACCGTGACTCTCGTCGACGCTGCTGTTATCTCTTTTCGCGCGAGTCTCGGCGTTCTCCTGGGGGCCAACGTCGGAACGACAGCGACAGCCTGGCTGGTTTCGTTTAAACTCACCGGCATCGGCCCTATGTTCATCGTCTTGGGTGCTCTCATTTCGGTGCTCCCCATACGGATGAAGGTGATTGGCAAAGCTCTCTTCTACTTTGGATTGATCTTCTTCACGCTCGATCTCATCTCGGCAGAACTCAAGCCTCTTCAGAGCCGCCCGGAGTTCAGACAGTGGCTGGCACTCGCGGAGGCCCCCTGGGCGGGAGTGCTGGCCGGTCTTGTTTTCACGGCACTGGTTCAATCCAGCAGTGTCAGCACAGGGCTGGCCATCCTCCTGGTCCAGCAGGGCATCTTTCCCGGACAAGCTGCAATACCCATGGTCATCGGAGCGAATGTGGGCTCTACATCAACAGCCCTGATGGCAAGCTTCGGAATGCGTCCCGTGGCTCGGGCAACCGGAATCACCAACTTTCTGTTCAACGCTACCGGTATGCTCTTGTACCTTCCGTTCTTGCGGCCTTTTTCACAGGCGATCGTCGACATGGCTGCAAATCCAGGTATTGCCGTTGCGTGGGCGCATCTCCTGTTCAATCTCACGATTGCGCTCCTCTTCCTCGTGACCCTGAACTGGGTGGAGCCGCTCCTCCGCTATTGGCTGTCCGCTGATTTGAAATCTGCCGTGCCCGGAACCGTTTCGTGATTCGAGGAAGATACTCTACGCTCATTTGCAGCTCAGGGTCCATGTTTCGATGGCGCCCTTGCCTTTGACTTCGACGTAGCCGCGCCGTTCAAACGGATAGCGGTCCTGAAGGTTTTCCATCACGCTGCGCGTGACTTGTATGGTATCCGGCAACCCGTGCGATTCCATGCGGCTCGCCAGATTCACGGTATCACCCCAGAGGTCATAGATGAATTTGTTTCGCCCTATGACGCCGGCGACGACTGGGCCGCTGTTGATCCCGATGCGCAACCGCACGGGCGTGCCATGGCTCTTGCTGAACTCTCGTGCGATCTCCATCATTTGCTGCGCCATGGTCACCATGCGTTCGGTGTGGTCCGCGCAGGGCTCCGGTAAACCACACACCGCCATGTAAGCGTCACCGATCGTCTTGATCTTCTCAATGCCGAACTTCTGTGCGGCCAGGTCAAACCGCGTGAAAAGATCGTTTAGCAGCTCGACGAGGACGTGCGCCGGCATGGCCGCCGCTAACTCCGTGAAACTCACAATGTCGGCGAAGAGCACGGTAACCTCTTCGAACCGGTCGGCGATCCGCTCATCGCCGGATTTCAGGCGGTTGGCAACGGACTCAGGCAGGATGCTCAGCAGCAGCCGTTCGTTCTCGCGTCGCAGGCGGTCCATTGTGAGATGAGTATTGACGCGCGCCAAAAGTTCGTGCGCGTTGAAGGGCTTGGCCACGTAATCCACTGCTCCCAACTCAAAGCCCTGGACGATGTCGGCGGTTTCGGTTTTCGCTGTGAGAAAAATGACTGGGATCTGGCGCCATTGTTCGGCTTCCTTCAGTCGGCGGCACGTCTCGAACCCGTCCATCTCCGGCATCATGACATCCAGCAGGATAAGGTCGGGCTGCATGCGGGCCAGCACTTCGAGCGCCTGCCTGCCGTTTGTGGCAGCACTGATCTGATAGCCTTTACTCTTGAGAATCGCCGCCAGGGCCTGGATGTTGGCCGGCGTGTCATCGACAATCAGAATCCGAATGTCCGTAGCTGCAGCAGAAGGATTCATGACAGAAGGAGTCCTTTCTTTTTTGCCGCTTCTTCAAGGCGGACGAGTGCGTTGGCGAAAGCGAATCCACCCAGCTCTTGCTTGAAGCTGGCGAAAGAGTCTTCCGGCAGCAACGCACGGAAGGCGTCTCGATTGGCTTCAAGACATTCCTCGGCGGCAGGATCGAAGTTGTTCAGGTGCACAATCATCTCCTGCACTACCTGCTTCACCTGCTCCGAGTCGAGCGGCACATCAGCCGTCGTGGGCGCCGGATCGCTCACTGTCCGCGGCAGTACGGCATGGAGACGGCTGATGAAGTCCTGCAGAACCGAGCTGAAGTCTTGCAGTATTGGCACAAGTTCCGCAGAAGGAACTCTTGAAGCAATAGCCTTTTCCAGCCTGCCCGCCGCCTGCTGCACCGCGCGAGAGCCGAGACTGCCTGCCAAACCCTTCACCGTGTGAGCCACCCGCTCGGCGACAGGCACTTCATTACGCGCCAACGCCTCAGCGATCTGGGCTGGCGCCTGGCCTTGTTGCTCCACGAACTGTCGCAACAAATTAAGGTAAAGCTTCTGGTTCCCACCCATCCTCTGCAGCGCGTCCTGTGTGTCGAGACCCTCGATGGATGGGAGGTCGCCTAGTCCCGCATGACGGACGTCAGTCTGCTTCGACTCGGCAATGGCTGGGCTTGCCGCGTTCTCTGCTGGTTTGTAGTAACGTCCCAACGTCTCGAACAAGAACGCCGGATCAATCGGCTTCGAAACATGATCGTTCATGCCGGCAGCGAGACACCGCTGGCGTTCCTCGATGGTCGCGTGCGCCGTCATGGCGATGATGGGTAGCTTGCTGAAGCGCGCGTCGGAACGGAGCTTCGCTGTTGCCTGGTAGCCGTCCATGACCGGCATCTGGAGATCCATCAACACCAGGTCGAACGGCGGTGGCTGCGGGCCGCTCGACAAAGTCTCGACGGCCTCGCGCCCGTTATTGGCGACCTTCACCGTGGCGCCCGCACCTTCGAGAAGTTCGATGGCAATCTGCTGATTGATTTCGTTGTCCTCGGTCAGGAGAATTCGCGCCCCGCGAAGTCGCGCTTCCTGCCCGCCTTGCGCCAAGGCGGCAGTGTCTTCGCCCGCGTGCGCAAAAACAGCTACCAGGGTATCCACGATCATGGACTTGGTGACGGGCTTGAGCAGAAAGCCATCAAGCTGCAGGCGCTCGGCTTCTTCGCGGACTTCTTCGCGACCGAACGCGGTCACGAGCACGATGTGCGGCGGATGGTTCAACGTCTCGTCGCTCTTGATGTGGCGGCTGGCCTGCAAACCGTCCATGCCGGGCATACGCCAGTCCATGAACACGATGTCGTAAGGGTCAGTAGCGTCGTGTTGCTGGATTGTCGCGATGGCTTCCTTTCCCGACGCAACCGCGTCCACCCGGCCGGCCACGCTGCTCAATGGCTCCTGCAGGATTTCGCGCGCTGTTGGATTGTCATCAACGACCAGCACGCGGAGACGGGGGAGACATTCCGGAACAACTTTGCCCGTGCCTTTCACGTCACTGACTCCGACCCAGATGGTGAAGTAGAACGTGCTGCCGAGGCCAGGTTCGCTCTCGAGCCAGATCCGTCCGCCCATCAATTCGACGAGGCGACGGCAAATCGTGAGGCCCAGACCCGTGCCGCCGTGTTTGCGGGTGGTGGACATGTCCGCTTGCGTGAACGGCTGAAACAGTTTCGCCGATTGCTCGGGCGTCATTCCGATTCCGGTGTCACGCACGGAGAACTTGAGTTGCACTTTCTGCCCGGTGTGTTCGAGCAGTTCGATGTTGAGCCGAATTTCGCCTTGCTCGGTGAACTTCACCGCGTTGTTCACGAAGTTCGTCAGAATCTGCCCGAGGCGGAGCGGGTCGCCGAGCAGTTGCTCCGGGATGCCGGACTGGACGTGGGCAAGGAACTCGAGTCCCTTTTCGTGCGCTTTCTGCGCGGTGAGCGTGGTGACGGAACTGATGACCTCGTCGAGCTTGAACCCGGTGGTTTCGAGATCGAGCTTGCCGGCCTCGATTTTGGAAAAATCGAGAATGTCGTTGATGACTGCGAGCAGCGATGTGCCGGCGTTGTGGACCTTGGAGACGTAATCGCGCTGCTTGGGGTTGAGCGGCGTCTTGAGCGCGAGGTGCGACAGGCCGATGATGGCATTCATCGGGGTGCGGATTTCGTGGCTCATGTTCGCAAGGAACATGGACTTCATCTCGGTGGCTTCCTCGGCCTTGGCTTTCGCCTGCTTAATGGCCTTCTCCTGCTCTTTGCGTTCCGTGATGTCGCGGATGGAGACAGCGACTTGCGCTGCCTCACCTTGTGGAGCCGGTAGCGGACTCAGCCCAATCTCCACCGAAAAAGTAGAACCATCTTTGCGCCTGCCACGGAGTTCAAGCCCGGCGCCCATCTCCCGCGCCCGGGGTGAGCGGTGAAAATCTCTACGCAACGCCGGATGACGGGCGCGAACATCGTCCGGCACGAGCATCTCGATGGGCTGGCCGACAAGCTCTTGTCGCGTGTAGCCGAACAGTTTCTCGCCCTGCGCATTGACCAGACGAATGGCGCCCTCGGCGTCGACAACCATCAAACAGTCGGGCGCCAATTCCAGAACGCTGCGGAAAAACCGCTCCGTCTCGCGCAGACGTTGTTCGGCGCGCTGGCGCTCCGTGATGTCACTGAAGCTGATGACCGCTCCGACCAACGCGCCGTCTTTCTGGATAGGGGTGGAGCCATACTCGACCGGCAGCCCGGTGCCGTCTTTGCACCACAGGAATTCGTTGTCAATGCGGCTCGTCTCGCCGCGCTTGTAGGCGGCCAACATCGGACATTCCTCAGCCGGGTAGTCGCTGCCATCGGGACGGTGGTGATGAATGAGCTTGTGCGACTGCTGGCCGATCATTTCCTCCACAGCAAAGCCCAGCAACTGGCAGGCGGCTGCGTTGACGAAGCCGATGCGCCCTTCAGTGTCGACACCGAAGATACCTTCGGCTGTCGAGTCGAGGATGAGCCGGGTGCGTTCTTCGCTGACCTTCAACTCTTCGCGCTGGGCGGCCAACTCTTGCTGCTGGGTGAGCAATTCCTCCTTTTGGGCCATCAGTTCGTCGGTCTGTTCCTCGAGTTGGCGGGCTTGTTCCTGCGTCTCTCCCAACAGTTCCTGCGTGCGGAGGTTGCGCTGTAAGACTTCCAGACTCATCGCCACCGTGGGTAACAATTCCTCCAGCAACGTTTTCTCCCGCGCGCCGAAAAAGTGGAAACTGGCAATCTCCAGCACGGCCACCAAAGTGTTCGAGGATGACAGCGGAAACGCCGTGGCCTGGACCGGCGCAGCTCCGCCCAAACCCGAGGCAATGCGCAGATAATCCGGCGGCAGGTTCGTTAGCATAACCGGCTGGCGCTCGCGCGCGCACTGCCCGACCAGGCCTTCGCCCAAGTTGAACGAGTCCGCGGATGCTGCAGCTTCCGTCAGCCCGTAGATGCCGATCCGGTGGAGACGCCCGGCTTTATCATCGAACAAATAAAAGCCCGCTACGCCGCCACCCAGCAAAGGTACGAGGCCGGAAAGAAACCGTTCTCCGAACTCGGCCAGGGAGGCTGCGCCCTGCAACGCTCCAGTGAGCTGGCCGGCGCTGGCCTTGACCCAGCGTTGTTCATCCATTGCTGCGGCGCCCTGCTTCAGCACGTCAACCGAGCGCGCCAAGCCACCGGTTTCATCTCTGGCCGCGGTGAAGGGAACCTCTTTTGCGTAATCGCCTGCCGCGATTGACTTGACCGATGATTCTAGAGCCTGAATAGGTTTGACGATTCTCAAAAAGCTAACGAACCCCAACCAACCTGAGAGCGTCAGCGCCATGACGCCCGCAATGATCAAGTTCCGGCGCGATCCCGCAATGGTGCTGAAGGCGGCCTTGCCTGCGTCCTCGGCCAGTTGCTCATTGTGTTGGATCCACTCTCTCGACGCGGTATTGAGGCGGGCACCGACCTCCGCAAAAGAACCATGGAGAAGGGCGACCGCTTCATCCCGTTGCCCGTTGGCCGCGAGCGATATGATTTTTTCAGCAGCATCAATCCACTGGTCACTCAAGGCTCGAAAGTCAGACAACATCCTCTGGTCCTGGGCGTCCGAGATGAGCTCATCCCCGTAGTGCTGCAATAGGCGGGCAAGAGCTGCTTTGCTCTCGTCAAGCACCGCTTTGGCATTGACCCGTTCTCCGCTATCCCTGGCCAGGAGGTAGTTGCGAACATTCACTCGCATTTCCGTTAATTGCCTCGAAATGTTCCCCAGCGCCGCGAGACTTTGAACCTGCAATTCAGCCGCATAGCGCGTGCGCGTTTCCACCCTTGCCAACTGATTCCAGGTGAAGATGCCCAGGCCAAGGAGGACCACTAACGGAACGGCCGCCAGGATGATCAAGCGTCGCGCAATCGTCATAAATTCATTTCCTTGAGTCTGGAAAGTTGGTGGCCGGCCTGGCTGGACTCTCGCCGACGCGAATACACACCGTCAGCGACCGGCCTAAACCAGGATCCCGCTGGACCGGGATGTTCAGTGGGATCAAGCATCAGCAAGCCGTCCTGCGCCAGCAGCGAAGCCATGCGCTCTAGCACCGCCTGACGGAGACAGGCTTCCAGATACATCAACACATTGCGGCAGAAGATCACATCGAAAGGCCCTTCAACTGGCCACGACCGTTCGACCACATTGACCTCGCAGGCTTACGTGAGACTAGGGTTGGCCGAGGCAGCCGGATGATCGGACTGTTCCCGGGGCATCGCGCTGATTTCCACCATCCGCACGCAGCCTTTCCCTTTGAGTTCAACCTCTCCCCGCGAGGACAGCGCCGCGCCGGGAAGGCGCGCAGACATTTCCTCTGTGACAGCAACGGCGCCGGCAGAAGCTGCTCCCGTCAGACGGGCAGCGACATTCACAGTGTCACCCCAAATGTCGAACTGGTATCGCTCGCGGCCCACGATCCCGGCCATAACAGGGCCCATGTGAACGCCGCAACGGACCCGCCAGCCGCGGCTGCTCTGCTCAGCCGCTGCGGCGATCGCCAGGGCGCATCTCACCGCGGCGCGCAAAGGATCGGCCACTGGCTCGAGCAACCCTGCCGTCGCCAGAAATGCGTCGCCAATCGTCTTTATCTTTTCCAGCCCATGCAAGCGCGCACACTCCTCGAAGGCAACGAAGAGGTCGCCTAAGTCGCGGACCACCTCTTCGGGAGGGTGTTGATCGCAGAAGGTCGTGAAACTCACCAGATCCGTGAACAGCACTGCGACGTTTTCATAGCGGCGCGGCGCCACGCTACCGGTCTTCTTGATCTCTGCGACCGCGGCTGGGGGAAGGATATTATCCAGCAGGCGATCTACCTTGCGCTTCTCCTCGGCCAACTGCTCGCGGGCTTCGCGAAGCGTCAGCTGCGTTTGAACTCGCGCCTGAACCACCGCCGGTGAGAATGGCTTATGGATGTAATCCACTGCGCCAAGTTCGAAGCCTCGCGTCTCGTCTTCCGCTTCCGTTTTTGCAGTGAGGAAAATAATGGGAATCTCGCGCGTGTTTGGGTCCAACTTCAACCGGCTGCAGACCTCGTAGCCATCCAGCTCTGGCATCATGACGTCCAGCAGGATCAGGTCAGGTTGCGGGGATGCTTTTGCAAGATCCAGAGCCTTGGCGCCGTTGGTTGCAACCCGCGTGGTGTAGGAGTCCTTAAGAATGTTATGCACGACCTGGATATTTGCTGGTGTATCGTCGACCAGGAGGACCAGCTTCTTGTCGGTAATGCCTTTCATGTTGTACCTCAAGGGCCAGTCAGATTTTTGGGGTGAGACGGGGCCCACGATTGGCGAAAAGTAAGCCAATCGTGGCTACCCATGCCCAAGTCAGTCGTCTTGGACGTAACCGCTCGCTGCCATCAGCTGCTCGTACGCCTCGGAGAAAGCATAGTTCTCGATCAGGCTCGCAAGGTGTTCGAACTCTGGCGCGCTGAACAGGGTCCGCAAGTGAGGCGCCGCCGATTCGAAATAGTCAATCGCAGCGCCATCGGACTTCGCCAGATAGCGTGACAGCTGTTCGACCGCCACCTTAACCTGCCCTGGATCGCCGGCCTGAGCCGGTTCGCCGTCCGCTCCTTCCAGCGCGGTCTGCAATCCGTGGATGAGGGGAGTGAGGCACTCCTCCAGCGATACGCGCAACAGTTCGATCTCAGCCGCTGGAGCTGAATCCTTAATAGCTTTCTCCAGATGGGCGGCCGCATTCTGAACCGCAGTGGCGCCGATATTTCCGGCCACGCCCTTGACCGTGTGGGCCCGGCGCTCGGCCAGGGCACGATCATTCTGGGCCAGGGCCGAGGCGATGCGCCGGGCGGCATCAGCCTCAGTGTTGGAGAACTGGTGCAGGAGTTTTCTGTACAACTTCTTGTTCCCGGCCACCCGCCGGAGACCTTCCGCCGTGTTGAGCCCAGGCACCTCCGGCAACTCGTCAGCTTCGGCTACCGCATCAGTGGCCGGTGCCTGCTGGGGCACAGCGCGGCCTTTCATCGCTGGGGAGACGAAGCGCTCCAACGTGTCGAAGAGCGACGAGGGATCAATCGGTTTCGACACATGACCGTTCATGCCCGCTTCCAAACATTTCTGCCGTTCCTCGATAGTGGCATGGGCCGTCATGGCAATGATCGGAAAGCTTGCGAACCGCGGGTCCGACCGGATTTTCTTCGTGGCCTGGTAGCCATCCATTTCCGGCATTTGAATGTCCATCAGCACCACATCAAAATTGGACGCTTGCGGGTTGAGCATCTTGCGGACCGCTTCAAGGCCGTCGTTCGCCACCTCAACGGTCGCGCCGACTCCCTGCAGCAACTCCACCGCAATCTGCTGGTTGATCTCGTTGTCTTCGGCAAGAAGCACTCTGACGCCGCTCAGCCGATCTGTATGGTAATCCGTTGTTGGAGCCTGCACGATTGTGTCTTGCCTGGTTCCAGCGAACAGCGTCACCAGCGTGTCGACCAGCATTGACTGAGTAACCGGCTTAAGCAGGAACCCGTCCATCTGCACGCGCTCGGCTTCTTCCCGCACCTCTTCGCGTCCAAAGGCGGTGACCAGCACAACGGCCGGGTGCGTCTTCAGTTGCGTATCTTCTTTGATGAGACGCGCCGCCTGAATGCCGTCCATGCCGGGCATTCGCCAGTCCATGAAAATGACGTCGTAGGGCCGGTCCGAGTCGTGTTGTTTCACTGCGGCTATGGCGTCCTCGCCCGAGCTCACCGCTTCCACCCGCGCGCAGACGCCGTCGAGCGCGTGCACTAGAATGTCCCGCGCCGCGGCATTATCATCCACCACCAGGGCCGACGCGGCGCGAAGCTGCTCGGGAACGATTCTGCTCTGCGGGGGGCCGGAGGCCACACCCACCGACACCGTGAACCGAAACGTGCTGCCGACGCCGGGTTCGCTTTCGAGCCAGATCTCGCCGCCCATCAGCTCCACCAACCGTTTGCTGATGGTTAGGCCGAGGCCCGTTCCCCCGTGTTTTCGTGTCGTGGAGGCGTCGGCCTGGCTGAAAGCCTGAAACAATCGGGCCTCCTGCTCTGGCGTCATGCCGATGCCGGTATCCTTCACGGAGAATCGGAGCCTGGCCCTGGCGCCCACCTGTTCCAACCGTTCCGCTTTCAGGTAAACCTCGCCCTGCTCGGTGAATTTGATCGCATTGTTGATCAGGTTCGTGATCACCTGACCCAGGCGCAATGGATCGCCGACCAGATTCTGCGGAACGGACTTTTCGACCTCGGCCAGAAATTCGAGGCCCTTGTCCTGGGCCTTCTGAGCCGTGATGGAGGTGACTGAGGCGAGCACGTCATCCAGGCGGAAGTCCACTGATTCGATGTCGAGCCTCCCGGCTTCAATCTTCGAAAAGTCGAGGATGTCATTGATCACTCCCAGCAGCGAGGTTCCCGCGTTGTGAATCTTGTTGACGTAGTCCCGCTGCTTGTCGCTCAGCGGCGTCTTCAACGCCAGATAGGCCATGCCGATCACAGCATTCATCGGTGTCCGTATCTCGTGGCTCACGTTGGCCAGGAACATCGACTTCATGGCCGTCGCTTCTTCCGCAACCTCCTTGGCAGCCTGCAACTCCTCCTCGGCACGCCGGCGCGCGTCGATGTCCAGGCAGCTACCCACCCACATGCGGATTGAGCCGTTCGCGTCGAGAATGGGAATACCACGGGCCAAGTGCCAGTGGTAGGCGCCGTCTTTGCGCCGGATTCGGTACTCGGTCTCGTAGAGACCAATGGAGTCGATGGCCTTCTGCCAAACCTCGCCGGTACGGGCCCTGTCATCCGGGTGCACTGCGTTCAGCCAGCCCCAGCCGCGAACCTCTTCGACCGAAAGGCCGGTGTAGGCGCGCCACTCCGGCAGGTCCTCGACCTCTCCGTCGGCTGTCGTCTCCCAGACCAGGGACGCCGTGGCACTGACCAGGGCCCGGTACCGCTGCTGGCTATCCCTTTGCTCCTCTTCCAGCCTCTTCTGATCGGTAATGTCTTGGAGGTACCCGCGCCAGCGCGCACTGCCCTCGGCATCGACACGTGGCGCTGGGGCATCGACATACAACCAGCGAATCTCCCCGCTTACCGCGTGGCGGATGCGAACCGTGAAACGATGATCGCTGCGTGTGGTCGCCGAGCGGTCGATGTCGGCAACATAGCCCTCGACATCCTCCGGCAGCACGGTGGCGAAATAACGGCGCACGTCTTTCATCACTTCGGCGGCGGAAACCCCGATCAACGCTTCCATGCCACCGCTGACGAAGGGCGCCCGCGCGGTGCCGTCGCGCATTTTTTCGAACTCAAACACGACACAGGGCACGTTGTCGGTGATCTCGACGATACGGCGACGCGCCTCTTCCGCTTTCTCCATGGCAATTTTGAGCTCCTCATCGGCCGCAAGGAGTTCTGCGGTAGTCGCACGGAGTTCCGCGGTGCGCTGTTGCACCAGCGCATCGAGCCTCTTTTCCCGCCGCTCCAGTTCCCTGACCCGCACTTTGTAGCCGCCGAAAATCAAGCCCACAAACGCCAGACCCATCAGGCTCCTGAACCACCATGTCCTCCACCAGGGCGGTAGGATCTTGACACGTAGCGCTGCGCCCGGCTCGCTCCATACGCTACGATTGCTGGAGGCTTGGACACGAAATGTATAGTCTCCCGGCGGTAGAGTGGTGTAAGTCACAAGCCGCTGGTCGCTGCCCACTTCATTCCACTGGCGATCCAGTCCCTCCAGCTTGTAGCGATAGCGGTTCGTCGCTGGATGCAGATAGCTGAGCGCGGAGAATTCCAGCGAGAAGATGTTTTGCTCGTGTGACAGGGTGAGAGCAGTGGTGTGAGTGATGGACTTTCCAAGCGGCGAACCAGCTCCAACCCCACCGGAGTGCCGGACAACCGGAAATCGGTGAGAACGATCGGCGGGACGTACGAGCTGTCCACCACCTTATCCGGATGGAATGCCGTGGCTCCGCTGAACCCCCCGAAAAACATCTCCCCACTTGGGCTCTTGAAGCACGCGCCCCAGCCGGTCAAATCAGGGCCGGGAAGACCGTCAATGACAGTGTAGTTCTTGAATGTCTTCCTTAGCGGATCGAACCTCGATAGCCCTTTGTTGGTGCTCATCCACAGCTCACCCCGATTATCTTCGAGGATGCAGCCCACCACGTTGCCAGCCAGGCCATCTCGCTCATAGTAAACCGTGAACTTGCCTGTTTTGGGGTCGAGTTGGTCGAGTCCGTTTTGTGTGCCAACCCAGATTCGGCCTGAGCGGTCGACGTACGTCGAGTTCACCCGGTTGTTGCTCAAAGAATTGGAATCATCCTGGTTGGAGTTGTAGACCGTGAATTGACCCGTCGCTGGATCTAAACGGTACAAACCGAAGTAGTGGCTGCCAAGCCACAGCGTTCCCTGCCGGTCTTCTGCGATTGAAAGAAGCCAAGTTCCACTCAAAGCGTTGGAACTCGGAGAAACTGCCGAGTTCCCGGCGTCGCTTTGCGTAGGAAACTCATACACGGTGAGGCGCTCTTTCGCCGGATCCAAACGCTTGAGACCATCCCAGCTCAAGGCCCACAGCGTACCCGTGTGATCGATGAACATCCGGAAGAGAATGTCGTTGCTCGAGCTGGAGGCGTCGGCCGGATTGTACCGGAGGGCCTTGAACTGTCCGGTCCTCCGGTCGAAGCGCTTGAGGCCCTGGCCATAGGTGCCAACCCAAAGAGTGCCCGAACCGTCCTCGAAGATCGCGGTCGCATCGGTATTGACAGCCGTTCCGGCCGTTCGGTAGGCGGTGTATTGCCCGGTCTTGCGGTCGATGCGGTTGAGGGCACCGCTGGTGCCAACCCAGAGGATTCCCTGGCGATCCTCATATATGGCGCTCACCAGCGTCCGATCAAGGCTGTTGGGGTTACCAGACTCCTGCCAGAATCTTTCAAACAGCGGCTTCCCGGTAGGGAAGAAGTTGACTCCCATCTCCTGCAGGGCGGCCCAAATGTTTCCTTCGCGGTCCTCGAGCAGAACATTCACACGATCATGAGCCAGGCTATCGGGGTTGCCAGGATGGTTTCGGTAACGGATGAACCTCCGGCGCTCCCGGTCGAATCTGAGCAATCCCTCGCCAACCGTGCCAAGCCAAAGATTCCCGGCCCGGTCCTCGAGCATTGTCACTACCCCGGCCTGAGCCGTGCTGGGAGGTTCCCGCTGGTGGAACGAATAACGAGTGAGCCTGTTCGTCTTCCTGTCAAACACGGCCAGCCCGTTGCCCGAGGCATAGATGATCCAGAATACCCCGAAGCGGTCCTCATAGAACGAAAAGTTCGTCGTCAGTTCGCGCAACGGAACATGCAGCGTGACCTTGCCGGCATCGCGATCAAATGCATCCAGACCCAGGCCCGTGGCAACCCAAAACGTGCCTGCCTTATCTTCGCCGCTCGATCTGACATTGTTGCTGCTCAGGCTGGAGGAATCGTTTGGATCATGACGATAGTGGGTGATCCTGCCGGTAGCGGGATCTAATCGGCGCAGGCCATTGCCGGTTGCCAGCCACAACATGCCGGTGCGATCCTGGCTCATGTGGGTGACGGCAACTGATAGCTCTTTCGGATCCTGGGGATCGACACGATAGTGAGTAAAAGTCTCGGTGGTTGGGTCTAATCGGTCCAGGAACTGATCGTTTGCGATCCAAATCTTGCCGGACCGGTCCTTGAACAACGCGTGAATGTAGACTCCACTCAGGCTGTCCGGGACGCCCAGGATCGTGCTTGAATAACTTGAACTTGTAGCCATCGTACCGGTTTAGCCCGTACTGCGTGCCAAACCATAGGAAGCCCTGATCGTCCTGTAAAATCGAGGATACCCTTGTCTGAGACAGCCCGTCCGCAGTGGAGAGGCGCTTGAACCGGATGTCTTGCTGATCAATGACCGGGAGCTTCACGATACCGTTGTCACGAGCCGTGGAGACTGCGTTGCGGTCCTGTGCGCCGGCGCCGGATGCCGTGAGGCAGAAGGACAGCACGGCCCCGACGGCAGGGAGGAGCGTTGTTCGTAGTCTGGCTAAATGTGCCATGGAATCTGCGTACTGAACAGCGCTAATTAATCCCAGGACCAAACATCCTCCAGCGTAAAGGTGGCGGATTTTCAATGCAGGATGGCTGTATGGAGGTTCCGCGGGTTCAGAAATCATACTCCTTCTCACAGACGCCGATCTCGAGATTAGGGAGCCCAAGTGCGTTTAGTTCGCGAATCACCTCCGCGCGATAGCGCACCTTGATGTGCATCGCAACCACTCTGACCCCCGACGGCATCTTGGCGACCTCCTGGCGGAACATCTCGGGTGTGAGGTGACAGGAGGTTTCCGCTAGGCGCTTCATGGAATTCGGAAAGCAAGCTTCCAAGAAAACCGCCCTAAGCCCAGCAGTCTGATGCGCGACCTCCCACAACCGCGTGGTCGGGCTGGTATCACCGGCGACGATAACCGCACATTGGTCGTCGGCGATAACATAACCGAACGTCGGGACGAGGTGGTTGACCAGAACAGGAATGATCCTGAGGCCATCAGCCTCCACCTGCACTTCGGGTTGCAGAGGGCACAGTTGCAGGAAGGGAGGCATATTCTTGGACAGGGCGATGAAATCAGGCCACACGACGTCGTTAAAGATATGGCGTTGCACGCTGTCCAGCGTTTCGGGACTTCCATAAACCCGCGGGCATTCCCCTGAGGGTGTCCACGCGTTCTCGACGAAGATCGGCAGGCTGGCTGTATGGTCGGAGTGGCAATGAGTGAGAAAAACGTGCCGGATGGCCTCCTGTTCCTCAGGAGTGCCGTGAAACCCCACACAGCCCGCATCGATGGCCACCGTTCCGTTGATGAGAAAGCTGCTGACGTACTGATGCTCAGCAACATTGTCCACCGACGATCCCAAAAGTTGCACTTTCATCCGGACACCTCCACTGTATGCAACTGGCCTGAGAGGAGCCAGGCTTCAGTCTCCCCTTTTCTTCTGGCGTGGATGACTCCACCGTGAATCGCTGGACGCCACTCTCCATGCCGCTCTGACCCGAATATGATCGGATGCAGGATCTGTCGCGTCACGAGTAGAGCGCAATCAGGATAACCGGGCCAGTTCTCCGCCAACCTTAAGAGGCACTGTCTCTCGCTCACCAGCTTCAGCGCCTCGTCCAACGTGCAGACGCCAACAGCTTATAACGAATGCTCCAATGACCCAATGTCTTCATGGCTATCCGGAGGCCATCACCGCCGCCAGTCCTCGATCAGGGCGGCCACCAAGGCGCTCCACCCGGTCTGGTGAGATGCTCCCAATCCTGCCCCATTATCGCCATGATAGAACTCGTAAAACAGAATCAGGTCTTTCCAATAGGGATCTTCCTGGAATTTCCTTGTTCCGCCGTAGACGGGCCGGTGTCCCTGCTCGTCGCAAGTGAAGATCCGGATCATCCGGTTGGCGATCTCGCCTGCGATATCCCACAGACTCCTGGCGCCATCGGTTTCGCCCGGGAAGTTAAACTTGAGGTCGTCGCCATATCCTGCGCCGAGCGTCCGCAGCGATTCAATGATCAGAAACGTCGTGGGAAACCAGATAGGGCCACGCCAGTTTGAATTGCCGCCTTTGATCTTGTTATCGGATTCGGCTGGATCGTAGCGCACCTCGCTGTGTCCGAACACGAAAGGATGCAGCTCATGGTACTTGGACAGGCTGCGGATGCCGTAGTCGGAAAGAAATTCCGAGGGACTCAGAACCCGCTCCAGGATGCGCCGCAGTTGTTTCTCGTCCACAATGGTGAGTTCGTACTGCTTCTTTCCTCCGCGCTCGAGGCAATGGCAGCAACTTTCGGTCAGTTGCCGGCGGTTGTTGACGAACCATAGAAAGTTGCTCTTGAACTCCGGGAAAGGCTCAATGTCGTCCATTTTGAGGGTTTCCGCAGCGTACAGCGGGATGATGCCCACCAAGGAGCGCACCCGGAACTTCTGAAAGCTCCCGTCCGGATAGCGGAGCACATCATAGAAGAAGCCTTCCTCTTCGTCCCAGAGCGAGTAGTTCTTTCCTCCCATGTTCTTCATGGCGGCGCCAATGTAGATGTAGTGCTCGAAGAATTTCAGGGCCAGGCTCTCGTAGGCTTTGTTCTCCGCGGCAAGTTCGAGTGCGATGCGCATCAGGTTCAGGCAGAACATGCCCATCCAGCCAGTGGCGTCGGATTGCTCGAGCACCGCTCCCCCGGGCAGTTTCTCGCTGCGATCGATGACCGTAATATTATCCAGGCCGAGGAAGCCTCCCTCAAAGACGTTGTTTCCGGCACTGTCGACCTTATTGACCCACCAGGCAAAGTTGATCAATAGCTTGTGGAAGCACTTTTCCAGGAACTCCCGGTCTCCTACCCCGTTCCGTAACTTATCCATGCTGTACACGCGCCAGACCGCCCAAGCGTGCACCGGAGGGTTCAGGTCGGAGAACTCCCATTCATAAGCGGGTATCTGGCCGTTGGGATGCTGGAACTGCTCGAACAGCATGAGAAAGAGTTGCTCTTTGGCGAATTCCGGATCGATCAAGACCAACGCCACGGTGTGAAAGGCGAGGTCCCAGGCGGCAAACCACGGGTACTCCCACTTGTCGGGCATCGACAATACACGCATCGAGTTAAGATGCCGCCAATGCTTATTTCTAATCCACAAGCGCGAGGCCGGAGGGGGATACCGGGGGTTGTCGCCTTCAAGCCAGTCGTTCACGTCGAAGAGGTAGATTTGCTTTGACCAAAGCAGCCCTGCGAATGCCTGTCGCTGCACGCGCTTTTCGTCCTCGGTGGCCTTGGGAGGTTGGATAGCGGCGTAGAACTCATCAGCTTCCGCCCGGCGTCGCGCGATGATCTCGTCGACGTCTTTGAGAGGGGCTTTGATTGGCTCGGGCGCGAGCCGCAGCCGCAAGACAACAGAGCCGCCCGAGGGAACAGTGTACTGGTAGTGCAGGCAGGACTTGGTTCCGCTCAGGTTTGGATTGACTGCCCCCTGCTCGCCGTTGACGATGGCATGGTGAAAGGCGTCTTTGCAGTAGGGGTTTGCGTTCGGGACCCCGTAGAGCCGTTTCGCGTTGGTTTCGTTATCCGTGAAAAGGGGCCGGCCGTTTGGCTCTCCGTAAAGGAAGCGTTTGCCGAGCCGGTAGTCGAATGGCAGGTTCTTCAGGGCCTCGGCACTTGAGTCGTCAGCAATCAGGCTGACAGTCCCTTTCGTCGCACGTCCCTTGTTGATGACAGGCCGCGGGCCGGGAGGATCTGACCAGCCCCAGGTGTTCCGAAACCATAGGTGCGGAATGATGTGCAATGGCGCCGGCTCCGGTCCGCGGTTGACTGCCTCAATGCGGATACAAACATCCTCGCTCGATGCCTTCCCGTATTCGAGGAAAACGTCGAAGTAGCGGTTCTCGTCGAAAATGCCTGTGTCCAGAAGCTCGAATTCGTATCCACGGCCGCCACGCCGCCGGTTTTCATCGACTAACCACGCATAGGGGAACTTCGCTTGCGGGTACTTGTACAAATACTTCATATACGAATGAGTGGGGGTGCTGTCGAGGTAAAAGTAATACTCCTTTAGATCTTCGCCGTGGTTGCCCTCACCGGGTGTTAAGCCGAAGGCCCGCTCTTTCAAGATGGAATCCTGACCGTTCCAAAGAGCTAGGCTGAACACCAGAAGCTGGTAGCGGTCGCAGATCGCGGCCAGACCATCTTCGCCCCAGCGATAAGCCTTGCTTCGGGCCATATCATGAGACAAAAAATCCCAGGCTGCTCCGTTCGGGCTGTAGTCTTCCCGAACCGTTCCCCACGAACGTTCGCTCACATAGGGGCCCCAACGCCGCCAGTGCAGTGGTCTTCCTCGGGTTTCCAGCAGTCGGCGGCCTTCTTCGGTATCGGTTAGAGTCGCCGAGCCATCTGCAAACGTGGAGATGCTGTCTTCGGTGGCAGGTTCCACTGCTGAGGGAGACTTGACTACGGCAGCGCTCATATCGTTTGTTCTCCTCATCGGTCAGGGAGCAATCACAAAGCTCGCCGTGCCGTCGAGCTGCACACCTGCCTAGATTGTGGTGCCCAAGTGGACATGAGTTCCAAACTAGGAGTTGATTCAAAACTTGAAGCGCAGCACGGCGCTGATAAAACCTCAATCCCACAAATCCACCGTGGGAATCACCTTGCTGCTAGCCCGGCTGGAGGTAGACTCAGTGTCTGAATCCGTCATTTTACAAAGGATTCGGCGCAAGAGAGTAACATCTTGCGTGGTTCCCGTGCCATTACTTCCCGAGGTGCTTCGGGAGTTTAACGGGTAGTACGGCACAGCCTTGGGGTGCCTGAAACCGAAACCCAGCGGATTAGACCCGTTTTGATATCTTGGGGGGTTCGTCGACGTGGTTGAGATGAACCTTCTACTGACCCCTCAGGGAAGGCTCGGTTGCTGGGTTACGCCATAATTCAGTATTCCGTTTCCATTGCCAGGGAGGGAGGGGACTGTGACACCCGAGGGCTAAAGCCGGTACTGGGAACCGTAAAGGAATGCTGTCCTATGCACTGACTGACAAGACGCCGCCGCCGGTTCGATGATATTCGTATCCGGATCGGGCAATCAAACTTATACTAGCCGCGTCAGTGTACCGAAAGCTTTCTCCTCGACCAACCAATCGAGGAGTACCTGCTGGATTTATAGCAGCCAACTTGCAGCCTTCTTCCAATACCGCGTCTGCCTTCGGTCGTGACAGCTTTACGACGCAGAACCCGATCTCCATTCAACCTGATGACAAGTGCTATCCGGATTCCAGGCGTGCGGGCCGACGAGCGAGGCAGAGTGCTGCTGCTTGGCCTGCACAATGTCTCGGTTATTGCTGTCACGATTGCCGGGAAGTCCGTGCGGGACGGGTATTTCCTCAGCCGCTTTAACAAATCGGCCCTTCCGCTGATGATGTGCGCCATCGCGGTGGCTGTCGCCATCGCCGCCCGGCTGTACAAAAACCTGGGATCGAAGGTCCGCTCGGAAGTCCTGCTGCCAGGAACCGCTTTCGTATTTGCGGTCTCGCTTGCTCTGATTCACCTCAAGTTGGAAGGCTGGACGATCCCACTGCTCTATGTGTGGATGGAGGTGATCACCGTCATTACGGTTCTGCAGTTCTGGCTGCTGGCGTCTGACGTTTTCGATTTGAGGCAGGCCAAACGCCTGTTCCCGATGATTGGCGGTGGAGGTTCGTTCGCGGCCATGCTGGTCGGTTCGCAACTGAAGCCGTTCACGAAGGCTTACGGTTCAGACATGCTGCTCTGGCTGGTATGCGGCCTCCTGCTGGTCCTGTGTGCCGTGTCGGTAGTGACAACCCGGCTGCCTCGGGCACCTGTTTCGCCTTCGCCCCCACGGGCCGCAATGAAGCCAGGCAGGAAACCATTCGGCCCCTACCTGCGCGTCATCGCGCTACTGGTGGTCAGCGCTTCGGTAGTGGCAACTGTGATCGACTATCAGTTCAAGATCATCTCATCCTCGGCGTTGCGCACCGAGGGCGATCTCATCGGATTCTTCGGTCAGTTCTATGCGGTCACTGGCCTGAGCACCCTGGTGTTGCAGTTCGTCTTCGCGAGACCTCTGCTGAATCGCTTTGGCGTCGACATTGCCCTGATGGTTCTGCCCCTCAGCCTCGGTTTCAGTTCCATTGCCATCATGGTCTGGCCTGTGATGGCCAGCGCCATACTGGGGAAGTTTGCCGACCAGACCTTCCGTTTCACGCTGCACAACAGCGGTATGGAGTTGCTATGGCTTCCCGTCACGCGCCAACGGCGGCGTGATGCCAAACCTGTGATCAACGGCACTCTGAAATCGGCCGCCGAGGGACTGTCAGGCATCGGGATCTTCACGCTCGTGAAGTTCATAGCGGTAGCGCAGTTGAGTTATGTAGCAGCGGCGTTCACGGGCCTTTGGATTCTCACGCTCGCGCGTCTGCGCAAGCTCTACGTCCGGGAACTGCAGTCGGCGCTCGAAAAGCAGCAAGTCCCGCCGGAGGACCTCGAAATCAGCTCAAAGGATGCGGTGACCGTGGCCGTCATCGACCGTGCCCTGGCCAGCGGGGACGCGATTCAGCAACTCTTCGCGCTCGATTTGATCAAAGGCATCCCGCTGGAGCCATGGGCGGGGACACTGCGTCGCCTGCTGCGTGAGGGAGCCCCGGAAGTCAGGGCCCAGATTCTCGAGGTGGCGGCGGAAGACCCGTCGATTGTGACAGAGCAATACCTCGAAACGACGATCGATGAGAAGGGTCCGCGTGCCGTCCAGGCCATTCGTATGGTCGGCCGGCTGCGATTCGAGCAATTCTCCCCGCTGCTCAGGCGCATTGCGGACCAGGCTGATCCTGCCAGGAGGGCAGCGAGTTATGCAGCGCTCCTGCGTCTCGGGGATCGCAACAAGCCGGAACCTGAAAAGCAGTTGGCGGAAATGATGGCCAGCTCGGACCCCGCCGTGCGGGCCGCCGTGCTCGAAGAATCTGTGTCGGTCGAGGGGTTAGCCACCCCGGATCTCATCGCGGCAGCGCTCACCGACCCCGCGACGGCCGTGCGGAGCAAGGCCCTCGCCGTCGCAGCCCAACTGCCCGATGAACGGTATATCCCACAGATCGTCGAGTGCCTGAAGGCGCCGGACTTGAGGCTCGCCGCTCGGAGAGCTCTGGCTGCTTTTCCGGCGAGCGCCAGCCTGGCTGCCCTCGCGGCCGCACTGGAGCGGGAGTGTCCGCTTGCCGAGCGGAGGTTGCTCGTGCGGGCCCTCCGTTCGTGCCCGGTTCCGCAGGCTTACCCGGTCCTCCTCGAACTGATGGAAGCGCATCAGCCCTCCATATCCGGGGACGCCTCGGATGCGCTGCTGTGGGTGAGACGCGGGGGCCCGCCGCCGGACGCCTATCGCACGCTGGTGAACCACCGTTGGAAGACGCTGGCAAGGACCGCCTATGGCTTGACCCAGGCCCTGCGTCTGCTGCCCGATGGCCGGGACACCCAATTGCTCCGCGACTATCTGGACAACTCTCTGCGACAGATCCTTCCGGCCCTGATCCGTCTGGCGGCTCTCGAGCGCCCGGATGCGCCGGTGGACACCTGCATTCAGATCTTTCTCACCGGGGACAGGGTACGGCTTCCATTCGTTTTGGAGTTGCTGGATGCGATTCTCCCGGCGGCGGAACGCCAGCAGATCGCTTCTCTTCTCGAGCCTATCCTTCTCGAAGAGCGCGTCGCCGCCGGCAGGAAGTATTTTCCTGACATGCCCTCAAGGATCGAGGAGTGGCTCCAGGACGCCATCTATTCGGATCATGAGTGGCTGTCAGCGATCGCGCTGGATTACTCTCTGGAAGCCGTCGATGGGGCCGCGGCCTGGATCGAGTGGAACCGCGTCCCCGCTTCGTCGCTGGTATCGGAGACAGTGATCCGTTGCGCCCGGCGGAGACCGGCGTTGGCCGCGACGATAGCCCCTAACCACGTGATGACCCAAGAGGCCCCTCAGATGCTTACCACACTCGAGAAAACCATCCTGCTGAAGTCGGTCGATCTGCTCAAGGAGATCTCCGCGGAGGACCTGTCTTATGTCGCCGGGATCGCCGAGGAGACGGAAGCCGCTGCGGGAACCTTGATTTTCAAGGAAGGCGACTATGGCGACTGCCTCTACATCATCATTGGAGGCTCGGTTCGCATTCACAAAGGCGAGCGTGAGCTTGCGGTTCTCAGCAGAATGCAATCTCTCGGCGAGATGGCGGTCCTGGACGGTTCGCCCCGCTCGGCCAGTGCCACCGCGTTGGAAGATACCACGATGATCAAGGTCGATCGCGAGCAGTTTCTGGACGTGATGCGCAGCAGTCCCGAGATCATGCAGGGCATTATTCGTCTCTTGCTGGCACGCCTCCGCGAAGCCAACGAGAAACTCTCTGGTAGTTAGCCCGTTATGTGCGGTGAAACGAGAATTTTGGTCTCGTTTTGGTGGAGCGGGCGCTCCTGCGCACGCTATCTCAACGCGCGACGGAGCGCGCGTTCCACCAGGGATATCAAGGGCGGCAGCCCTTGACTAGTTAGCACCAGTGCAGGGAGCTGGGAAAAAATTGACATTCAACCAGAAAGTCGCCTCCCCTTGCTCCAGGCCAGAAAACGCACTGGGGGCATGGGTGCTGGACTTAGCGCCAAAAGAGAAAAGCTAAGAGCGGCAAGAACGCCAAGACACGGAGCTAGCGTGAGTGCCGACGAGGTGCGATGACAATTGACGGCCGCACTCTGCAAGATGGCTGAACGTGGACAGATTACAGGCGCGGTCCTGGATGGACCGCTGGGCCTTTGACAATGCCATCAGCAAGAAAGCGGCTCGAACAAGGGTATTTCTCGAGGTCGCTGGTGATCCGGACATTCTGCTGGCGCCGGATCTCGAGGCCGGAAACATTCTGGCCAAGCAACTCACGTTTCTCGCCAACGCAGACAGTGCAGGGTTGGTCCTTGGCGCCAGGGTGCCGGTGATCCTCACCAGCCGGGCCGACAGCGTTCGAGCCCGCACAGCGAGCTGTGCGGTAGCAATGCTCGCAGTTCATGCACGGCGTGGACAACCATAGGAGAGATTCGCTCTTGTATTGAATGTCATCGAGCTTGAAGTTCTGTGTGTATCGGCGGCCAGAAGTCGAAAATTAGCGTCTGGAAGCGCGCGGACAGATCGAGGGCAGCTGTCATCTCCATTGACTGATCCCCGTGGTGAACTTCGGACTTTGTCTGTTGCGTGGTGCTTCAGCTCAGGATCTGAGGAAAAAAGGAGATAAGATGAATACGACCGCCCAAGAAAAAGCGATTTCCCCTTGGCAGGGGTTTCATCCAGGCCTCTGGGGCAAAGAGATCAATATTCGTGATTTCATCCAGCAGAACTACCAGCCCTACGAAGGAGATGAATCTTTCCTTGCGCCTGCCACGGAACGCACCAGGAAGATCTGGAGTCATTTGAACGAACTGTTCGTGGAGGAGCGCGGAAAGGGGTCCTCGACGTCTCCCAGATTCCAAGTTCGATCACCGCCCACTGACCCGGTTACATCGATCGCGACCATGAAATCATCGTGGGTCTTCAGACCGATGCGCCGCTCAAACGCGCCATCATGCCCAATGGTGGTTTCCGGATGGTTGCGAATGCCCTCAAGGCCTACGGCTACAAGCCCGATTCCCACGTAGTCGACACCTTTACTAAGTATCGGAAAACCCACAATGAGGCGGTGTTCGACGCCTACACGGCAGACGTGAGACGGTGCCGCAGCTCGCACATCCTCACCGGGCTGCCCGATGCTTACGGGCGCGGCCGCATCATCGGCGACTACCGGCGCGTGGCACTGTATGGGGTTTCCCGGCTCATTGAGCGGAAACAGCAGGAAAAACTCAGCCTCGACGCAGCCATGTCGACGGAAGAGATTATCCGCGACCGCGAAGAACTCAGCGAACAGATCCGGGCCCTCAAAGAACTGCAGCAGATGGCCGCCAGCTACGGATGCGATATCTCGGTGCCGGCCAGCAATGCGAGAGAAGCCGTCCAGTGGCTTTACTTTGGCTATCTGGCAGCAGTGAAAGAGCAGAACGGCGCCGCCATGTCTTTAGGCCGGACGTCGAGTTTCCTCGACATATACTTTGAACGGGACCTTGCGGCTGGCGCCATCACGGAGGCGCAGGCCCAGGAGATCGTCGATGATTTCGTAATCAAGCTGCGCATCGTTCGCTTTCTGCGTACGCCGGAATACGATGAGCTGTTTGCCGGCGACCCGACGTGGGTCACCGAGTCGATTGGCGGCATGGGAGACGACGGCCGGCCGCTGGTAACGAAAACAAGCTTTCGCTTCTTGCAGACTCTTTACAACCTCGGCCCTGCCCCGGAACCGAATCTGACAATTTGGTATTCACCGCGTCTTCCCGATGGCTTTCGGCGTTTTGCCACCAAAGTCTCAATCGACACCAGTTCTCTTCAATTCGAAAGCGACGAAATCATGCGCCGTGCTTGGGGCGACGATGGAGCGATCGCTTGCTGTGTGTCTCCGATGCTGGTCGGCAAGCAGATGCAGTTTTTCGGCGCCAGGGCTAATCTCGCCAAATGCCTGCTTTACGCCATCAATGGCGGCCGGGACGAGATCAGTGGAGATCAGGTGGGCCCGCCCATGGGCGCGGTCCAAGGTGAGACCCTCGAGTTCGATGACGTGATAGAGAAGTATGAGAAGATGATGGACTGGCTTGCCAATGTGTACGTCAATGCCATGAACATCATTCACTACATGCATGACAAGTACTCCTATGAACGCATCGAGATGGCACTGCACGACTATGCTCCGATGCGGACCATGGCGTTCGGCATCGCAGGCCTGTCCGTGGTGGCGGACAGCCTGTCGGCCATTCGCTATGCAAAAGTGCGAGTGCTACGGGACGAGACCGGGCTGGTGACTGCCTATCTAGCCGGAGGTGACTTTCCCAAGTTTGGCAATAACGACAATCGCGTTGACCAGCTCGCGACTTGGGTCGTCAGCACCTTCATGAACAAGTTGAGGAAGTATCCGACCTATCGAAACGCCCTGCACACCCAGTCAGTGCTGACGATCACATCGAACGTGGTGTACGGAAAGAATACTGGCAACACTCCAGACGGGAGACGGCGGGGAGAACCCTTCGCGCCTGGTGCCAATCCGATGCACGGACGGGATGAACATGGCATCCACGCGTCTGCTGCATCGGTTGCAAAGATCCCATATCGAGATGCCGCCGACGGTATCTCACTGACCGTGACGATGGTCCCACAAGGCCTTGGAAGAGTCGCGGACGACCGGGTTACGAATCTGACCGGCATGCTCGATGCATTCTTTAGCAGCACCGGTTATCACATGAACGTGAATGTGCTGAATCGCGAAACGCTTCTGGACGCCATGGACCATCCGGAAAAGTACCCGCAACTGACGATCCGCGTGTCCGGTTACGCTGTCAACTTCGTGCGATTGACTCGAGAACAACAACTGGATGTGATCAATCGCACGTTCCACGGAAGTATGTAACATGAGTGATCACCTGGAGGCACAGCAAGTTTCTCTGGAGGCGAACAACCCTTTCGAACTCCGCGTCGACCTGGGCCACCACGTTCCCGAAACCGACGTTCGAACGGCGCTCGTCACTGGAGATATGGGCTTCGTCCATTCGTTTACTACCGGATCAACTGTGGATGGCCCCGGCGTGCGTGTGGTGGCCTGGCTTACGGGATGCCAGTTTCGTTGCCTCTACTGCCACAATCCCGATACCTGGAGAATGACGAACGGAGTTCCGGTCACTGTGGAGAGGGCGAAAGCGCAGCTTGGGAAGTACCGCCACGGGCTCAAAATGATGAAGGGTGGCTTTACTGTGAGTGGCGGCGAACCATTGATGCAGGACCGATTTGTCGTCAAGCTATTCACTGCGGCGCGAGCCATGGGGATTCACACGGCATTGGACAGCAACGGTTACCTGGGCAGTCGCCTCACGGATGAGGAGCTGGAGAAAATTGACCTGGTATTACTTGACCTCAAGGCGTGGGACCCAGAACGGCACCGTCGGCTGACCGGCATGGACGTAGATCCGGTGTTGAACTTTGCGCGCCGCCTGGCAAGCCGGAGGAAACCGGTTTGGCTGCGGTACGTGTTGGTGGCTGGGTTGACGGACAACCCGGACGAAATCGCTCAGATTGCCAGCTTCACTGCCAGCCTCGGTAATGTGGAGCGGGTTGATGTATTACCCTTTCATCAGTTGGGCGCGTTCAAGTGGAAGCAGCTCAGCATCGAATACCAACTTCGGGATGCGGAACCACCCTCAAAGGAAATCGTCGAGAGCGTCTGTGCTCAATTTCGAGCAGCAGGTCTCAAGGCCTATTGAACAACTGTCCACTCCACACATTCTCGACGATCAAGACGTCGAGTCGGCGGAGCGGCAGCTTGACAACCCTTCTCTGATTCTCGCGGCATCGAGATAACCGCCGTCTGAAAGAGTGGCTGCGGAGCCCGTGATCCAGTCGGCTAGCATCCTGGACGCCAACATGAAAAAGCCCACCCCCAGAGATAAGAGCATTGCAAAGCGTTGGAGGTGGGCCTTCTCGATTTCCGGGATATCAGAGTTCATCGTCGTCGCCCACGCGTGACGCCGAACTTGACATAAATCGGATGTCGGGAACAATGCCACAGTTCGTCAAAGTCCGGTATCCTGTGACTCTAACTGCAATGCTGAACCTGCCATCCTTTACAGTTCTCTCGTTTGCGGCACGCAGATAAGGTCAGAATGAAGCTGGCGGATTGAGCACGGCGCAGTGCTCGGAGGCTTGCTTCAGGTGCGGCCAAACACCTGGCTGCTGTGATGCCCCTTGTCGGCCACCAACTCCTGAATTCCATCAACCGCGGGGTGGCCTCTTCGGGGTCCTCAGCCGCCGTGTCTCTTCAATCGCTTTCGTTCAACGCCCGTCCTTTCGGCATAGAACGGAGCACAGAGCCTCTCAACGTGGCCGTCGAAGCCCGCCTTGTAGAGGATAGAAACATTCACGAATTGGAAACCCGGCAACCACGAGAGCGGTGATGTCTCTGGCTGTGCCTTGCCGTGGCTGAAAAACGAGAACTTCAGGGGTTCCAGGTTCGCTAGCATCTCCGTGTATCAACGTCCTACTATCCACTGACCGCTACAGAGAGGAATGCCATGTCTCAGGTTCAAAGTGTCTTTACATTGCGCTCAATTTTTCGAATGAGCATGCTCCTTATCCAGCCTGCTGCATTGTTGCTCCACAGCGCTTTGGCGCAACAGGCGCCGGCGGGGCAATCCACTCCGACTGTCATAACCTGTATGTCGAAACAGGGTGAACGCCAGGTCTGTAAGGCCGACACAACGGCGGGAGTCGTCTTGGTGCGTTCAGCCGGTGAATCCGAATGCCTCCTCGGAAAGAACTGGGGCTATGACGAAGCAGGCGTTTGGGTGTCGAACGGCTGCGGCGGCGAATTTGGGGTAGGTAAGCAGGAAGCGACAAGCGGGCCTACCGGCTTTGTCGGACTGTTCGAGCCATACGGTCAATTGCGTACCCACCTGGCCGCCTACAATGACGATTTGGAGGTGCAGGACAATGCCACCCGAGTCGGAATTAATTTCGAAACCCGGGGCAAGATCAAGGTGATCGCCGGAACCGAGTGGGGAGTGAATCTCGTCCAGAGTGAGACCCAGTTTAACCTCTCCGCCGTCGGACCTGGAGACCTCGGGGTTGCCACGACTGAAACCACTCCAGTTTTCCTGGCACGGCTTGGTTTTGTCGGTGCCGATTTTGGGCCGTTTGGCCGAGTCGCTATCGGGAAGCAGTATGGAGCGCAGTACGATATCGCCAGCTACACGACGGACCGGTTTAACGTGTTTGGCGGCCAGGGTACATCGTCCTATGTGGCAGGAACCGACGGGGGAGTCACAGGTACCGGCCGTGCCGACCGCGTGGTGCACTATCGGAACACTGCTCTAAAGATTATCGATTTCGCGGTTCAGGGGCAATTTCGTGCAACCGGCAATGAGACCACAACCGATGGAGTCGGCGCTTCGCTCCAGTTCAAAATTCTGCCGGGGCTGAAAGCCGGCGGCACGTACACTCGAACCAACTGGTCCCCGACCCAGCGGACGTTGATACGGGGTCTGGGCGGTGACGCCGATTACATGGCGCTGGGTACCCGCCTGGATTGGCGAATACTCGAGCTGGGATTGGTCTACTCTCACCAGCATAACGGGGACCTTGTGCAGATCCCGATCTCGATCCCGGGCGTACCTGATGTGCTCACGCCAGTCGCCTTTGACTCAAACGGCTTTGAAGTGTACGCGCGGGCAGGCGTGAAGAAGTTTGGGCTGATCCTCGGCTTCATTTCCCAGGATCCCGTCGTCCAGGATCCGTTGTTGAATCCCGAATTCAAGACCCAATATCTCATTCTGGGAGCGGAATGGTTCTTTGCTAAGAATGGCAAGATCTACTCGGAGAGCAAGATCGATATCGACAGCGTAGGGCCACTGGGAGAGTCGGGTTTCAGCGTGTTCACGATCGGTTTCCGGTACGACTTTTCGTGGCGCATCAGTCACCAGTAAGCGGTCTGCAGGGGGGACAGGACTGGATGATCCACCCGAGGTGCAGGTCTCTTGTCGTGTCTGCGACTATATCTCCGCCATGGACAGGGGAGACGATTGAAGGAGGGCGGTCATGAAGAAGATGCATAGGAACATTGGTATCGGCGTAGCGGTAGTTGTCGTCATCCTGCTTGCACTCCCTCTGTTCATCGACGTGAACAGTTTCCGGCCGAAAATCGAGTCGGAAATAAGCAACGCATTAGGCAGGAAGGCGGAGATAGGTGATCTGAGCTTATCCATCTTTGGAGGACAGGTTTCTGCGGCGAATATCAGCATCGCGGACGATCCGGCGTTCAGCAATTCCCCCTTCCTTACCGCGAAAAACGTGAAGATTGGCGTTGAACTTTTGCCGCTCATCTTCTCGAAGAAACTGAACATTACTGGGATTACGTTGGATGCGCCGTCGATCTCGCTGCTCAGCGCTCCCAGCGGAAAGTGGAACATCTCCAGTCTGGCAAGCAGCGCTCCCAAGTCTGAAACGTCAACTGGCGGGGCGCCGCCTGGCAGTCTCTCAATAGCGAAGCTGGAGGTGTCCGACGGAAAGCTCCTCGTGGGCAAGGCGAATTCGACTGCCAAAGCGCTCACCATTGAAAATCTAAACATCGAAGTGGAAGACTTCTCGTCCACCACGCAGTTTCCTTTCTCTTTGACGGCTGATCTGCCGGGCAGCGGAAAAATTAAACTGGAGGGGAAAGCAGGTCCAATCGCTCCCGCTGGAACGCCGCTCCAAGCCAGTCTGGAAATCGAGAAGATGGATCTGTCTACGCTCGGCGCGGATCCCAGCATGGGCCTTGGCGGCATAGGCAGTTTGGACGGTAAGCTGGACTCCGATGGAAAGACCGCAAAGGTTAATGGCTCCTTGTCACTGGACAAGCTGAAGCTGTCGCCCAAAGGCTCGCCTGCCGGCCGTTCCATCCAGGTGAAATTCGCTACTGATTACAACCGGGAGAGACAGGCCGGGACGATCTCTAGTGGCGATGTTTCGGTGGGCAAGGCTGTGGCTCATCTGACCGGAAATTATCAAGTGGCAGGTGAGGCAACGGTGTTGAACATGAAACTCGATGCTCCGGCGCTCCCCGTCGGAGAGGTGGGAGCGATACTTCCCGCGCTGGGCGTGACACTTCCCGCGGGCTCCGGATTAAAGGGAGGAACGCTTTCCGCCACACTCGCGCTCACCGGGCCTACGAACAAGCTGTTGATCACCGGTCCCGTCAAGCTGGAAAACACCAGCCTCGAAGGTTTTGACTTGGGCTCAAAACTCTCTGCGCTGTCCGCCTTCAGTGGAAAGGCAGCGCCGAGCAAGGACACCGCAATTCAGAATGCCAGCGTGGACACGCGTGTGGCACCCGAGGGCACTCAGATGAACTCCATCAACGTGACCGTGCCCTCACTGGGCGTTTTGACGGGCGCGGGAACCATCAGTCCCGAGGGGGCCCTCAACTTTGGTATGGTGGCGGAACTGGCGGGCGGCGGAGGGGAAAGGAGCCGCGGTGGCGTCCCATTTGTCGTCGAAGGTACTGCCGCGAATCCGAAGATCGTGCCCGATGTAAAAGGCGTGGCCAAGGGCGCGGCAAAGCAGGCTATCAGCGGGAAGGTTAGTCCTGCGGGCGAGTCCGGAACCCAAGGGGTCGGAGGACTGCTCAGAAAGAAACGCTAGTTTGTAGCCGCTCCCGCAAGTCGTTCCGCACGCGACCGGCAAAGCCTTATGGCGAAATCCTCTACAAGCTGACATATTCACGAGCCTGCCTCAGCCAGACTTCCATGGAGTCCATAGAGCGACGACCTTCCACTGATTTGCACAAAGACAACTACGGCCCAATGGCACCACTGGAGCCCGATCTTTGCTTCGGGTGAGTTTCTTGGCCACACGGGATTGCAGAGCGTTGGAGGTAGGCCTTCTCGACTTCCGGGATCCTCAGGGTTCATCAGGGTGCAGACGCCGAAGCCTCTGCCATCGACATGGGAGGCGAAGGCGACATTCCGCGCATAACGGGCGGCCTGCTCTGAGACTAAGCGTTCCAGGAGTTTTGCTTCGACGCGAACGTCTGCTGCGCTGGCGAGCTTGAAACTGAGGCGCTCGACACGAGTCTTTTTCGGACGGATCCGCGTATCCTTGCCAATTCTGACGGCCTCCCATGGCATGGCTGGTTTTCCCTCGCTATCGAAGAGTTCCTGGGCGAAGGGACGTTTCTCCGTGGCGACAACCTGCTGGCCATTGAGCACCGAGACCTCCAGCCACATTTCGCGGATACCCGGGATGCCTGTGGGAATCAAGTGACCCGCGCCGACATTGGAAACCGAGACCGCAACGTTCAGCGTTTCCTTGCCGCCGCCCTTCCAATTCGACTGCACCTGAAGCGTGGCGGCTTTGCGAATCATTTCCGTGTGCCCGCCGAGGAAGACATGAGCATGCAATTCGGGCCGCTCTTTGCCATCGGCGGCAACCCTGCCGGAGTAAGCAGGCATGTGGCAATCCTGGCAGCGCTTGCCTTCAGCGGGATAGGGGCTGTCTTTCCACTCTTCGTACGTGTCCTGAATTGACACTCCGGTGACGGGATGGCCGAAACGGTGGCAGGTACCGCACAGCTCCGAGCTCAGTAAGAAGTTTGAGCGCTGGGTGGCATGAGCATCGGTTCTGGCATCCTCGTGACGTCCATAGAGGATTTGGGTCTGGCCGATCCGCGGAAACAGGAAGGCCCCCAGACTCAACTTTGTGAGCTGGACTTCTGAGCCGGAAATGGTGTGGCAAAACTCACAGGCCACAGCTTCCTCCAGCAGCGGCGCCTTCACGTCCCCATCAAAGAGCTTCGTCGGAACACTCCGCGTGAGAGTGGCCAGCGGCGCGTGACAGGACACGCAGAACGGGGTCAACTTTCCTTGTGACTGCTGGTCCACCCGCCGCAGAAACGCCTGATAGATGGGATCGCGATAGGCCTTTGAGTGCGTCGAACTCGTCCATTGTTCATAGATCTGTTCATGACACTGCTTGCAAGTGGAAGAAGTCTTAAAGTCGCCGGCCTCTAGCTTCTTTAAGGCCTGTCCGAGCCCTGGGCCTGCCATGAGGCCCGCTAGCAAAAACGCGACCAATACTCTCATAAGGGGGCACCACCACTGAGGCGTGGAGGACAATGTTCACCCGAGGGCGGCGCCTGCGCTGCCCTGGGCTACTTTCTTACGCCCCTAACGGGGCGCGGCCCCAGAGAAGTGCAGCGCGGACCAGCCGTCTTTTGGCTGGTCCGCGGCAGTTCGGGGGCCAGATACGAAAAGCCGCAGACCTTGAGTCCGAAATTCGAATCCCGTCCCTCAAGCATTTCCTACAACTCCCCTGACACGGCAGACAATGATAGTGACCGACGAAAACGCGGTCGTCCTTTCCACCCCAATACGTGGGGTAGTGACGCTGCGTCGTTCGAACGCGGAAAGTACAGTTACCGACAGTCAGGAAGTAAGGCTACCCCCGGGCTCCGTTAGGAGCCGAATATCTAAAGAAACGCCGCTCCCAACAAATATTCTGAGCTCCGTAGGAGCGGCATCGTTCTGATGCACGAGGTGTTGATGCTGCTCCTACGGAGCCTGAGAAAAGATTTCACGTCTCGTACTATAAAGATTTGGCTCCTACGGAGCCCCAGAGGCTCGCAAACGAACTTCGGCGACCTTAACTAGCTACGCTGGTCTTAGTTTGGCAACTTGTGACCGTTCTCAGCGAACTTCTTTCCCAATTCAGTCAGTTGAGGATCCGTGTCCCCTTTCTTTGGGACCTTGGTATGGCAATCGAGACATTTCTTTTTTGTCTCGTTCGCATACTTCTGCGACCCGATTGAGGGCGTTGACGTAAACACTAGAATCGCCGCCAGCGCGGTCCCCAAGAGAAAACCCAGTTTGAGTGGTTTCATTTCTTAGTCTCCTTTTTCGTAAGAATCGTCTGTTACCGAGGTGCGGAACGCAAATCCTGTGATCGTGCCGCTCTGCGGCAAATGTCTCCGGCGGGGACAGAATAGAGCGAGTAATCTCATACCGCCAAGGGAATTGGATTGAACCGCCAAGGATGTCAAGAACACCAAGGCCATAGAACCAAGACCGGAGCCATTCTCTAATTCATCGAAAGTGCGCACTCGTTTAGGATAAGACAATTCTCTTGGCGCTCTTTGCGGTTCTTGCAGCGAATTTGATCGTCTTGTGAACTTTGTCTGCAACAAGTAAGCCTAGTAGCTGAACCGCAAGCCTGCCGTGATCAGATGGTTGTGAAAGTCCTGAAAGCTAAACTGCTTGTCATTGTAGCCATAGTAGCGCCATTCGGTGGTCCAGGCAACACGCCGGTTCAACGGGATAACGAGACCCGCATGGGGTTGATGATAGTTCAAGGGACGGCTCCCGCTCGTACTCAGGACTCCATAACCCAAACTCAGACGAATGTCCCGAATAATTGCCACATCCAGACTGGCGTTGCCGTAGTGGCTGTCTTCAATATAGAACGACCGGTCCTGTCTGAACGTTTGCGGGATCAGGTAGAGAATGTCGGAATTAAGATCAGAGCGGGAGTAGTCGAGATTGACCAGAAGACGCTTTCCACCAGCTGGTGCCAGGCTTAGGGACAGTGTGAAACCATAGTTTTCGAAGTCGTAGTCGAGATCAGGTCGCGTGTTTTCGTGGTTCAGCAAGGAAAAGGCGCCGCTCACCGTCAACATGTCCCAGGCGCGATAGCGCCCGCGCAAGCGGACTTTGCGATAGTCCAGAACGTCGGTCCGTGAGTACACGCGACTGCCCTCTCCGGCTTCAAAATCGAGTGAAAGGTCTGCTTTTCGCGGCAGTCGGAAGGCGAAACCCGCCAGCCCTACGTGGCGATTGAGGCGGACAGCCTCACTTTCACCCGAAGTCAGCGACTGGAGCTGCGTGTCTGACCACACGTAACGATAACCGCCCCGCACCGAGATCCGCCGGGTGATATCGACCACACCCTCCAGTTGGTTCTGGTTCAGATTCACCGCAAAGCGATAGACTGGGTCTACCGCTCCACTGAAAGGTTGCGTTCCAGTGAGCGAACGTTCCAGCGCAGAAGACGAGGCGATGTGAAAGCGGTCTGTAACCAGCGATTCCAGAATCCGTACCCTCTCGACCGGCCGGAGCTCCACCGAGAGATTACCTAGGATATGAGGCCGCTCGGCCTCCGCCGATGCACCAGCCAGTTCGCCCGTGAATACCCGCAGGAGATCCAAGGAAACGAAGTTGCCAGCCGCACGGCGGTCGTAGTCGAAATTCAGATCCGGTTGACTATATACGAATCGGCCTGCCACCGTCAGGTTGTCCCAAGGGGTGCTCGTCAGTTGTACGCGGCTGACCGGCGTGGTGCCGCGTACATGGTAGTTCTCATCCAGTTCGGTTAACACGAGGGTTTGACCCAGCAGCGGTGTCCTCCGATTGCCGGGGTTAGTCCCACCAGTCTGGGAAATCCGCTGATCGTCCTTAAAGCTCAGGATACCTTGTTCGAGTGTTAGACTCGTTCTCGGCAGATTGAAGATGACTCCGCCACGATAGTAATCACTCGTGTCGCGCAGTTGGTTGTGGACGGCGAACTCGTTGCCCTCGCCCGTAAACGTCGTGACGCCAGGACCGAATCCAGAATTGCGCGAATAGGCGAGAAAGGGCGAGATGGTCGAGCCCGGAAGCAGCGTCAGATTGAAGTCCATGGTGCGGCGGGTGGAATCAAACGAATGCTGGCCCAAGAGGATACCCTGACCCAGCAGCGGGTTGGCAAACGAAGGGATGAAGTTGTAGTAGTCCACCTTGCGATAATCGAAGGAGAACTGATAGGTACCGGTCTTTTCAGCAAAGAGGCGAAAGGTATTGTAAGGATCGCCACCCCAGGCTGACGCGTTCAGTTGAAGCCGATCGAGATACTTGCCCGTTCCCAGCGGGCGATTCATGGTCAGGTTGGCGCCCAGCAGCTTGGGGCCCTCTCCCAGGTTCACCAGAGTGCGATAGAGATCCTGACTCCCTTGCAAACCCGCCGTCCAACGATAGCCCACGTCGAGAGTTCCAGTCGTTTCCATTCCAAAGATCGGCGCTGAGGCTTCGGGTTCAGGCGCGGGCGTCGTCGCGGGTGCCTCTTGAGCCTGAAGACGCGCGCTCGCGAGCTGGATCAGCAGCCACAGCAACCAGGGTAGCAGGCCGCGTGAAGCATGTCTCTGAGCTCTCATGACGGTCTTTGCTTCTCCTTAGCGCAACAGGAACTTGTCCACATTGGAGCCGTGAACTTTGAGATGGCAGGTCGTACAGTTCTGGAAGCGGGCGCTGCGCAAGTCATGAAAGGAGGGCGGCTGGCTGGCTAAAATGCCCGACGCCATGGTGTGGCACTCCAGACAGAGCAGGTACTGCTGGGCGCGGACCAGCATCTTGGGGTTCACCGAACCGTGCGGCTCATGACAGCCCATGCAGCCTTCCAGCCGCATGGCCGCATGCTCGAACGCAAATGGGCCGTGCTTGTCAGTGTGACACTTCACGCAAGCGGGTTCGTTTCCAATAGCCACCTGCATCTGCCTGCGGTTCAGGCCGCCATGCGGCTGGTGGCAGTCCACACAATGGATGGCCCCTTCCTGCAGCCGGTGCCGGAATGGCTTGTTGAAAGCAGCCTGCGTCTCGCTGTGACAGCGCATGCAGAGCTGGTCAGGTTGCTCCGCCAGCAGGTGCACCGCCTTCTTGGGCTCGATGGATGCTATGGCAATCGCTGCAGGCCAGCTGGTTTTTGCCGTGCAAGCTGGTACCGCCACCGGCATGTGTCTCCATCCGGGCATGGCAAACCAGGCAGCTCTGGTTGATTTCTTTGGCGGGCCGCTTGACAAAGGTAAGGATCTTGGAACCGTCACCGGCATCCACATGCGCTTGGCCCGGGCCGTGGCAGGACTCGCAGCTCTGATCTTTCCAGCCTTTCTTCGGGTTCGTCTCCAGCACCTGATGAGGATTGCGGGCGAACTTCTTCGCCAGATCTTCGTGACAAGCGCCGCAGGTGGCCGAAGTCACATATGCGTTCTGCGAATTGGAGGCCGCCGGCTCCTGGGGGCTGCGGGAACTCTTGGCTAAACTGAAGACGGGGAATCCCGCCACCAGCAGAGTGATGGCAAGGGACCTTCCGAATAGGAGCGTGAGCATGACGGATCCTCTCCCCTGAACAATTCCCCACTTGGAAAATTCAGCATGGCTCCCCTAATCGTTTTATGAACACAAAAGGACCCCTCTTCCAGGGGCATTTTCGCTATCGCGCATGGGACCGGTCGACGGAAAATTCCGAATTGGGTCCATGGCAAACTGTGCAGGACTCTCCTAAGGTCGACGTATTCACCAGAGCATGCGAAGCCGCTTCCTGAGAAGTATGGCAGGAGAGGCAGGCTGCCGTCGCCGGCAGCATCGGGTTGATGTAGTCGCGTGGCGCCACCGTGGGCAGCGCACCCTTCGGAATAGGCAACTGCTGGGTATCCTCCAGATGACATTTCACGCAGTTGCGGCGATCGCCCGGAAATTTGACCTGATTAAAGCTCTCGTTGCCATAAATGGTGTAGTCGGTCAACAAGTCCTCGCCGGTATGGATCTTGTGGATCATCGTTTTGAGGTGGATGGACTCTGCCGGCAATTGATCGGCGGGGCGTTCCTCGGCATCGGTGGCGTTGGCATTATGGCAAAATTGGCAATACTCGACATTCAAGCGCTGGCTGCCGTGCTTCGCCAAAGTGCCGTGGCAACTGTTGCAATTCGCGGTAGTTATCACCGAGCGGCGAGCTACCGGAGTGCTGTCAGTCACTGCAAACGGCAGGATCTTATTGTAGCCTGCGTCCCGCACCTCGGCTTCGGTGGTGGTCCCAGGCTGCAGCGTAATTAGCCGATAGCCCTCAACAGCCACGGAATAGCTGCCCGTGGCATTCGTTGGGATCGGCTGCTGGAAGGTATACGTCAACGTACCGTTTTGGCTGGGCGTGCTGAGAGCACTCTCCCTCCAATAGGAGGCGTAGTCGGTATTTGGCCCAGAAATGAGGAGGCTCAATGAATTCATCTGCGACGTCTCGATTGGGAACCCGGAATTGTCGGTGATCTTCAGGGTGACGGTTGGATGCTGTCCCGGCTGGGTGTTCTTCACCTCCACGATCTCGAACTTCACACCCGGCAAGTCTCGCGAGAACCGCGGAACCGTGTGCGCGCCTTTGACCGAGGCATCGAACTCCAGCTCGCCTTCTGCGATGTGGCACCGGGCGCACCGACTGTCGTCGGCCTGAGCCCCAGCGGCGTGGTTTTCACCGCTGACGAAGTTCACGTCGTCGTGACAGGAGCCACAGGTCGCTCGGGTAGGCTGGGTCAACCAGTTGATGTCCTGGCTGGCGGTCCCATTGTGACAGGCTTGGCAATAGTTCAGCTCTTGCGGATAGGTGGTGTGAGAGAAGTCAAACACGTTTTGATTGTTGCCCACAATCTGGTAAGGCGTTCCAGCTTGCACACTCGGGAGCTCCGGCCCGGCGTGAATCTTGTGGACCATCACTTTGAAGTCCACCGTGTTGCCTGTATCGGGGTCCGTCGTCTGCGGTGTGTGGCAGGTCACGCAGAGTGCCACGTTTTGCCGTTGCCCACCGTGAGCCTCCAAAGGGTCGTGACACTTGTTACAGGTCTCGGTTCTCACCACGTCGCGAATGACGGTGACCGGGCTTCCCGCCGGAACCCAGTTGTACTCCACGTTCGACACTTGGGTTCCGAGATCGAATTCCGTCAAATCGCGCCTTCCGTACAAGGCCACGGTATGAGTCACAGTTCGGTCGTAGTTCGCGGGGAGGGCGCGACCGAATGTGTAGATGTACATCCCCTCGGCGACCTGCTGGTAAGTTCCCCCGCTATCTGCGGCCGCCTGCTCTGCCGACTGGCCGGTAGGGCTCGTCTGGGTCCGCGTCGTGTAGGCCACATACTGAGACTGCCCATTGGGAATGTAAGCTCCGACAAAACTCGTGCTAATTTCTCCCGGCGTAATGACTCCAAGGCGGTCCAGGGGAAGTCCGACATCATCGGTAATGCTGAAGGTGACGCGGATCTTGAGATCGGCACCAATCGTGGCACTCTGGATCGTAAACTGCAAGCCCGGGCGCACAAACGTCACTTGCTTCGGATCGAGGTAATAGGCTAACTGATGCTTGGTGTATTGGCGCTCTCTCCCGGTCCCTCCGGTCTGCGCCCGTGCCTCTAGTTTGCGGGCCTCCAGATAGCTTCGAGCCCCTCCTCTGGACTCGTAGGCAGTACTGGTGCTAGTCCGGACCTGGGCCATTTCTCGAGCAGGCGAGCTCGAGGCTTTCCGTTCCTCGCCACTATCCAATGCAGCACTTCGAAAGGTCTCAACTTGGGCTGTCTCTCTTTGCGCTTCCGGAGAGCGTTGCTGCGCCTGTACTTTCAGAGATTCGGCCTGGCGAATGCGTGGTGTCATCAACCCAGCCAATGGGAAAGCCAGGTCACTTCTGTGCTCCTGAATGGCTTGCGAACTCCCCGAACCCCAACGATGCGCCACATTGGAGACCTGGATGCCCAGATTAAATTCGGTCAGGTCGCGCTGCCCATACAAGGTCACTGTCTGGGCTGCGGCAGCGTCGTAGTTATCGGGCAGTGCTCGACCGAAGGTGTAGGTATACCTGCCCTCTCCGATTTGCTGGTAGCTGCCTCCGGTGTCGGCCGCCGCCAGGACGGCAGACTCAGCAGTAATCGGATCCGTCCGAGTCTCGGTGGTGTACGGAACATACTGCGATTGTCCCACTGGAATGTGAGCCGCTACAAAGCTGGAGCTGACTGCTCCAGGTGTCGCGATGCCCAGCCGATCCAGCGGCAAACCCGCATCATCGGCGATGCTGAAGGTAACGCGGAGCCTCCGGTCGGCACTGATGGTAACATCCTGAATTGCAAACCTCACACCCGGGCTCACAACGGTCTTCTTTGCCGGATGGTCGTGGGTTGTCTGACTCTGTTCTCCATTCTCTCCTTCTGTTCTGGCCCAGGTGGAAAGAACCGGAAGTGAGAGAATTGTCAGGAGGACCAGATACCTGCCTGTAAGAGCCTGTAACCGATCTGTGATCATAATGATCCTCTTACTCTCAAAGGTTTTGCCGTCGGTATCCCGGCTTTGTTACCCGCGATCGTTACCCGTGTGTTGAAACGACAAACCCACAGTTAGCGGGCGCTGACCCCGCAACGAGAAACGGGCTGAAATCAAACTGCCATAGACATCAAGAATGACTCACCGGAAGGAAGCCACCGCCGGCTCCGCTCCGAACCGCTGTATTCGAGTCTGCTGCTGCAACTCGGCAACCAACTGCTTTCGCGCCTCGTCCAGCTTGCGAGCTGCCAGGAACGACCGAATTTTCTCCTTCGCCTCGTAGAAGGGGATCATGCCGCTTCGGATCTGTGCGATGCCTTGAAACACTGAGTATCCGCCCTCCACACGCAACGGACCCACCGCTTCACCCGGCCGAAGTGCCAGCACCTTCTGCTCATCCTCGATACTCATGATGCCCCGTCCAATCGTTGCACTTGAGCCCTTTTGCGATAGGGTTCCGGCACATACTGCTGGGCCAGCGTTTCGAGCGACTCCCCGTTGCGAATCCTCGCCGCGAGCTGCTCCCCCAGAAGATAAGCTCTGTCTTTCGCCGGGTTGTGGGACTTGGGCGGATTGATGCCGTTGCGCTGCAGTGGCAGAAACAGTTCGCGAACCTGCGCGCGGAGCGGGATAGTAAACTTTTCCCCATGGCTCTTATAGAAAGCTCGCAGGTCCGCGTCGCTAAGCGGAGGTAGCATGGCCACGCGCTGCTGCAGGTATTGGCGGGCCAGTTGCTCCCGTCCGGAATTACCTGTCAAAGTAGTCTTAAGGCCCTGGCTCCTGCCTGCCTGGGCCAGAAGTTCATCTTCAATCAAAGTGTCGAGGGCACCTGCGATTTGGGAGGCCAAGTTCTCTGGCGAAAGTCCGGCATGAGATGCGCGACCTTCAAACTGCTGCTGCAGAGCGTCGCGCAGATCTTCGCTGCGCAGTTCGACTTCTCCCACGCTCGCCAGGAGTCGGTGCGGCTCCAACAGGCCAAGGTTCGTCAGGTTCGCCTTCGAAGCTTTCCCTTGTGTGGTGGCGCTTTCCCAAGCCGCCGTTGTTAGAGCGCACGATCAAAAGAAAAACGGCACCTGCGAGCACAGCAGCCAGAAAAACCAGCCATAGGCGAGATCGGTTCAAGGGCCACATCGGGTCGCAGCCTCTAGTTGTCCCACTCTACTTTGCATCCGTTCTTCCAAAGAGTGCTTAATTTTGAAACACTCGTCAACCACATGATAGAGAAAGACAACTAAGTGAGCTCACGGTGATGAGATCCGCCGAGCGGATTGCGATATTTCAACCAGCCCATTGTCAATTCACCCAGGAGGGCTTTCATGCTGTGCGGTGGAAGCTCATCACATGAGGGATCAAAATGAGCGATTCCCCCTAAGAGGACAAGATCTCACTCCCCCTTGCGAAAGCTCCGGACGAGGAGCATTTTCCTCTCATGGCCATACATTGCGCAACCAGACCGTCGGCACCACCTGGAGCGTTGCCCCCTCGGAACCGCGGTTGCAGACGGTGAGCTGGACGAGGATGTCCTCGGCGGATGCCTTGGCGATTCGACGAACATGCCATCTCTTTTTGGCCACGATAGAAACTCCGGCACTCTGTGAATCTCTAATACCTGAGCGAGAAGTAGGAACTGGAAAGGTTGGCAGGTTTAGAGGAATCGGCCGGAAAGGAAGGCACCTGCGGAGTGTCCCATGGCCCTCAGCATTGAGGAAAACACAATCGCCAGCTAAGGCCGCCTTGGAATAGGAGCAACAGCTTTATCGAGCATCCAGAGGCTCATTGTGGGCCCGCATTCAGGCGATCCAGAGGCTCATTGTGGGCCGGCGGCATTCAGGCGGGGCCCTCTCCCAGGCCCTCACTTTGCGCCGCACACCTGCCTCTCGCTCCCAGCCCTCGGCCGTTGGTGCCAGGGGAGCCGACGTCTTCTCAATTTCACATCCTTCCCCCGCGATTGAGGTTTGGATGATGCTTGATCGCTTTGCGAACTCGTCGCCACCCAGGAATACCAAAGTTCAGAACCAACCTGCTAGACTTTACAGTTATTGCGTGGCGCATGTTGCCTCATAGTGCGGATCATCGGGGGAAGAGCTAGGATAACATCAGCCCTTTCCACCAAATCAGAGCTGCAGGCGATGGGAGGGTTGCTGCTCACGCTGAGATTAGGCATCTCGCAACCAGCTAGCGGAAGGTAGAAGCCGCTGAGGGACCAGCCGATGCCAAACCGATGCTGAGAGGTGTCCCGCCGATCAGTTGCGGGCGCAGTCCATCCACCTCAAAACCCATAGCCCATGAGATCCACACGGGCCAGGACCTGGAGACTGACTTCATGGCTTACGGGTTCCGCAGCAGCGTCAACAACTTTAACAAGTGATGTTTCCCGGCGATCGCCGCAACTGCGAAATGCCAGCTAGAGAATACCCAGCAGGTGCCTCTTCCGAAGGGCGTGTTGCTGACGGTGGCCCTGAGGGACTTCATCAATCCGATGCTTCCGGCGACTGCGACATTCCTTTCAGGAAGCGGCTTTCGCATGCTCTGGTGAATACCTTGACCTTAGGAGAGTCCTGTAGCGTCTATCATACTCCGAGTGGTGAATTCTCTGTGGATGAAGTTCATGCAAATTAGGCAAGGTTCCAATCGACCCTTCTTAGTCGTCGTGAGCAGCCATTGGGTGAGTCTTACAGGGCTAGCTCTGGCGCTGACGGCCCTGATCTCATGGATGTTTGTTCTACCCGTGCAAGTTCGCGGGCATGCCGGCAACCCTTACATCGGTCTGTTGGTGTTCATAGTCATCCCAATGATCTTCTTCGCCGGACTTGGGCTGATTCCCCTGGGCATCTTCCTGGGTCGGCGACGAATAAGAAAAGGGATGGAACAGGCCATCACCGACCCGAAGCTGGCGCTCCGCCGCCTGGCATTGTTTCTAGGTTCGGCAACCCTGGTGAACCTAATCGTGGGCACGCAGGTCACTTATCGAGCGGTTGAGCACATGGAATCAGTTCAGTTCTGTGGGCAGACTTGCCACGTAATGACGCCAGAGTTTTCGGCCTTTCAGAACTCGCCCCATTCACGTTTGCAGTGCGTAGACTGCCATGTGGCCCCGGGCGTCAAGGGCTGGGTCGCAAGCAAGGCGGCAGGCACTCGCCAACTGATGGGTGTGCTCCTGAACAATTACCATCGACCGATTGCTTCAGCTATGGAATCCGACAAACTCGTGCCTTCCAGTGAGACGTGCGAGCAGTGTCATTGGCCGGATAAGTTCAGCGGGGCTCGTTTGCGCGTCAAGCTCAAGTACTCGGACGACGAAGCGAACTCCGAATCTCAGACCGCTTTGACAATGCTCATTGGGGGAAACAAGTTCAGGGGCATCCACGGGTCGCACTTTGGCAATGGAGTGAAGATCCGATATGCAGCGGCAGACCGGAAGCGCCAGACTATTCCATGGGTTGAGTATGCGAATTCGGCAACAGGGCAAAAACGAGAATATCTGGCTACCGACACGCCGCGGGAATCTGTGAAAGAACTCCCGGTACACGAAATGCAGTGCGTCGACTGCCATAACCGTCCAACACATGCCTTCGAGCTGCCGGAACGCGGCGTGGACAAAGCTCTGGCTCTCGGTGAGGTTCCGGTGTCACTTCCCTACTTCAAGAGGCAAGCGGTCCAGATTCTCAAAGCATCCTACGCAAGCAATGCAGAGGCTTCGGCCAAAATTCCGGCTGCGTTGACGGCTTATTATCGCCAGGCTCATCCCGCGTTATTTGACCAGCGGAGTCGCGAGATTGAGAGTGCGGGCGCTGTGCTCGCTTCCATTTACAACCGCAACGTTTTCCCGGATTTGAAAGTGACCTGGGGAACGTATCCCGACAACCTCGGTCACACCGACTTCCCGGGATGCTTCCGTTGCCACGATGACCGAAAGGAATCCGGGGGTAGCCAGACGCTCACGCAGGATTGCTCTGCGTGCCATGAAATGCTGGCAATGGAAGAGACGTCGGCCAAAATTCTGGAGACCCTTGGTTTGGCGGGCCGTTTGAAAGAGCTGAAGAAGTAGTAAGAATCAATCGCTCTTTTGGAGTGGGTCGCTTGCTACCACTCTGCAATACGAACGGCTGCTGGCGAAGTGCAAGAGATTGGAGCCTATTCCCACGGCGGTCGCTATGCAATGCGAGAAGACCGCCTTGATCGGAGCGGTTGAGGCGGCTGAAAAGAACTTGATCCAGCCAATTCTCGTGGGGCCAGCCGCAAAGATCGAGGCCCTCGCCAAGGCCGCAGGAATCGATCCTGGTAACCTGCAGATCATGGATGTTCCGCACAGCCACGCCCTCTGGCGCGTTGGTTGCCCATGCGAAACGTCAAGGAGAAGGAAGGGAGAGCTAAAAGCATGTCTAACAAACGTCACATTACAGTGGACGGCAACGAGGCTGCAGCCTCAGTGGCCTATCGCGTCAGCGAAGCCATCGCGATCTACCCGATCACCCCGAGCTCTCCCATGGCTGAATTCTGCGATGAATGGACGCACCGGGGCAAAACGAATCTCTGGGGAGTGGTTCCCGAGATGGCCGAGATGCAGTCGGAGGGGGGCGCAGCCGGGGCTGTGCACGGCGCTCTCCAGGCAGGGGCACTGGCGACAACGTTCACGGCGTCCCAGGGCCTGCTCCTCATGATCCCCAACATGTACAAGATTGCTGGTGAGCTATCACCTTTCACCATGCACGTGACTGCTCGAACATTGGCCACCCACGCCCTTTCGATATTCGGCGACCACTCGGACGTGATGGCCTGCCGGCAGACGGGTTTCGCGCTCCTCTGCTCAAACTCGGTGCAGGAGGCCCATGATTTTGCGGCTATTGCGCATGCGGCCACCCTGGACTCGCGGGTGCCTTTCCTTCACTTCTTCGACGGCTTCCGCACGTCGCACGAGCTGGCGAAAGTCGAAGAGCTCAGCGACGAGGACCTGCGCAGCCTCATCTCCGAGGAGGCAGTCAACGCCCACCGGCAGCGCGCCCTTACTCCCGACCGGCCCGTGCTCCGGGGCACAGCCCAGAACCCCGATGTATTCTTCCAGGCTCGCGAGGCCGCCAACTCGTTCTACGATGCCTGCCCGGGAATCGTCGAGCGGGTGATGGCTTCCTTTGCCGCACGGACAGGACGCCATTACGGCCTCTTCGAGTACTCAGGCCACCCTGAAGCCGAGCGCGTCATCGTGATCATGGGCTCGGGTGCCGAGACCGTGCACGAAACCGTGGAGCACCTGATTGCTCGCGGCCAGAGAGTGGGTGTCCTCAAGGTACGCCTTTATCGTCCGTTCTCTTCCGCCTCTTTCCTGGCAGCATTGCCGCGGAGCACTCGCAGTCTCGCCGTGCTGGATCGAACCAAGGAGCCGGGGGCTCCGGGAGATCCACTCTATCTCGACGTCATGACTGCGCTCGGCGAGGCGCGGGCCGAAGGCGTTTCCCCCCTGGCAAGAGAACCGCGAGTCATCGCCGGCCGCTATGGCCTCTCGTCGAAGGAGTTTACTCCGGCGATGGTGAAGGCAATCTTCGACGAGCTCGACAAGAAAACTCCCCGCCGTCACTTCACGATCGGAATCGTAGACGACGTGACCCATACCTCCTTGGCCTGGGATCCTTCGTTTCGCACAGAGGCTGTCGGATGTCTCCACCTCGCTGTTCTACGGACTGGGCGCCGACGGCACCGTAGGCGCGAACAAAAACTCCATCAAAATCATCGGCCAGGAAACGGATCGGTACGTGCAAGGCTACTTCGTCTACGATTCAAAAAAGTCTGGGGCGATTACGGTCTCCCACTTGCGTTCGAGCCCGCGTCCCATTCGCTCCACGTACCTTGTGGACCGCGCGGGTTTCGTCGCCTGCCATCAGTTCGAGTTCGTAGACAAGATCGACGTGTTGGAGAATGCCGCGCCGGGCGCAGTGTTCCTTCTGAACGCCCCCGGCTCTGCCGACGCCGTCTGGGACAGCCTTCCGCTCGAAATGCAGCAACAACTGGTCGAGAAGAGGATCCGCTTCTTCGCCATCGACGCCTATGCCCTTGCCAAGCAGGCGGGCATGGGCGGGCGCATTAACACCATCATGCAGACCTGCTTCTTCGCTATCTCCGGCATCCTGCCTCGCGAGGAAGCCATCGCGCATATCAAGAAAGCCATCGAGAAGTCCTACGGAAAGCGAGGACCAGAGGTGGTGCGCCGCAATCACGAACTGGTGGACCGCGCCCTCACCCATCTTCACGAGATATCTGTGCCGGAAGCGCCGAGTGCCAAGAGGACGCGACCACCTCTTGTTTCCGAACAGGCTCCCGATTTCCTGCAAAAGGTCACGGCGGTGATGATGGCAGGCAAGGGCGACCTGCTGCCGGTGAGCGCTTTCCCGGTCGATGGCACCTGGCCCGTGGGAACTGCGAAGTGGGAAAAGCGCAACCTCGCTCTTGAGATTCCGGTCTGGGATCCGAAGATCTGCATCCAGTGCAACCAGTGCGCGCTCGTCTGCCCGCACGCCGCCATCCGGGCCAAGGTTTACGAGCCGGAAGCACTCGCTGGCCCACCAGATACCTTCAAGTCGACGTCCTACAAGGGAAACGAGTACAAGGGAAAACTCTTCACCATTCAGGTAGCGCCTGAAGATTGCACAGGCTGCAACCTCTGCGTGAACGTCTGCCCGGCCAAGGACCGCACTAATCCCAAGCACAAAGCCATCGACATGCACCCCCAGGCTCCGCTGCGCGACGCCGAGCGTGACAATTACGACTTCTTCCTCGCCCTGCCGGAAATGAAACGCACAGACATTGTGCGGCTCGACCACAAGGGCTCGCAGTTCCTGGAGCCGCTCTTCGAGTACTCCGGAGCCTGTCCGGTTGCGGGGAGACACCCTACCTCAAGCTGCTCACCCAGCTCTTCGGCGACCGCCTGTTGATCGCCAATGCCACGGGCTGCTCGTCGATTTACGGCGGCAACCTGCCGACGACGCCCTACACCACGAATCGCGACGGCAGAGGCCCCGCGTGGTCGAACTCACTCTTCGAGGACAACGCCGAATTCGGCCTGGGATTTCGCCTCGCTCTGGACGCTCACGTCGCTGCCGCGCGTACCCTCGTGGAGCGACTGGCGCCCCAAGTCGGCGATAACCTCGCCGGGGATTTGCTCGGTGCAGATCAGTCCACCGAGGCTGGAATCGTGACTCAGCGCGAGCGGGTCGCCGCGTTGCAGAGCAAGCTGACGGGTCTCCCATCCGCCGAGGCGCGACGTCTCCAAACGCTGGCGGACTATCTCGTGAAGAAGAGCGTTTGGCTCGTCGGTGGTGATGGCTGGGCTTACGATATCGGCTACGGCGGACTCGACCACGTCCTGGCGGGCCGGCGCGACATCAACGTGCTCGTCCTCGACACCGAGGTCTACTCCAATACAGGAGGCCAGCAGTCAAAGGCGACTCCGCTGGGAGCCGCCGCCAAGTTTGCGGCTGCCGGAAAGCCGGTCGGCAAAAAGGATCTGGGCCTCCTCGCCAACATGTACGGTCACGTTTATGTGGCCCGCGTGGCCTTTGGCGCCAAGATGTTGCAGACCACACAGGCCTTCCTGGAAGCCGAGGCCTACCCTGGGCCGTCGCTCATCATCGCCTACAGCCACTGCATTGCTCACGGCTACGACATGGCTCAGGGCGCCGCACAGCAAAAGCTGGCCGTAGACTCTGGTGTCTGGCCGCTTTACCGCTTTGACCCGCGGCGTCTGGTCAAGGGGGAGCCGCCTCTTCACCTCGACTACGGCCCGCCCAAAGCAAAGGTTGCAGACTACATGCGCAACGAGTCGCGCTTCCGCATGATCGAGCGCGCAGACCCTGCTCGTTTCAAGCACTTCCTCAAGGAATCTCAGGCAGCGGCGCAACGCCGCTACGCTGTCTATCAGCAGCTCGCTGGAATCACAGTACCGGTGATCGAGACAGAGGACGAGGGATCGCCGAGCACGAAAGGATAAGCCAAAATCATCAAAACCCGCAGATCCTATCGGAGCACCCCCTCCTGGAAGAGCTGGACTAAGAGGATCGACCTGAGCGGTCACGAGACCGGGCCACGGATTCAGGGAAGTTTGAAGGAGCCTGAGTCTCAGGGCGATTCAGCAGTTTCGCAATTGAAAGGAGAAGTTATGAACGGGAACAGGCTTATCCTTGCTTGTGGGCTTCTGCTTTGCCTCGTGGGGATTTCTTGTGAGAAGACTCAGATGCCTGTGCGTCCTGAACTAAAGTTGAGTTTTGAGACAATCAAAACCCAAAATTCTATCCCTGCGGAGTATGGAGAACTCGAGGGAGTTGTCGTTGATTCGCCAAACTTCGCAAGGATGTTTTTTGAAAGGGAAGACAAGAGCATTGTTGTCGTCACCGTCAATATGGCCGACGGATTCATTCAAGATCGCGTCCTCGTTATTCCGCGCAAGTAGTGGACCAATGGGGCTGCTTACAGACAGCTTTCACCGCGTCCGGAATGATGGATGAGTGGATAGGATTAGCCAAGGGTCCACTGGTTGCCGGAACCGGTAAGGACCCACCCTGAAGGCAGAAGCCTTCTTTCCCCTCCCAGGAGGGGATTTTCCGAGGAGGAGACATGGAACTCAACACGACCTACCTGGGGATCCGGTTGCCGCATCCGCTGATGGTGGGGGCAGGGCCCCTGGGTGACGAAATCGACGTGGTCAAGGAACTCGAGGACGCAGGCGCTGCTGCCATCGTCTTGCGCTCGCTTTACGAAGAGGAGATCAAAGGAGAGCAGATAGCGGCCTTTCTAAACTCGGAGAGTCACGGCGACTCCTCAGCCGAAGCGGGCAGCTACTTTCCCGACCCGGAGTCGGCGTTGGGTCCCGAGGAGTACTTGGAGCACTTGCGGCGAGTGAAAGATGCGGTCGATATCCCGGTTCTGGCCTCGCTCAATGGGAGCACGCTCGGCGGGTGGCTCTCCTGGGCCCGGCTTCTGGAGCAAGCGGGAGCCGACGCGCTGGAACTGAACATCTACCATGCAGCGAGTGACACCGCGACCAGTGCCGTTGAGGTCGAACGCAACGCCATTGACATCGTGCGCCAGGTAAAACGCGAGCTTCGCATTCCCGTGGCCGTCAAGCTGTCGCCACTCCTGACGGCTTTCGCCCACTTTGCCCGGCAGCTGGACGCTGCAGGGGCGGACGGCCTGGTACTCTTCACCCGCTTCCATAACGTCGACATTGATGTCTATGAACTCGAGGTGGTTCGAACGATGACGTTGTCAGACTCTTCAGATCTCCAGCTTCGGTTGCGGGGCACGGCCGCTGTGGCTGGCCGTGTCAAAGCCTCGCTCGCTATCACCGGAGGTGTGCATACCGCCCTCGATGTGGTCAAGGCCACGATGGTGGGCGCCCACGTGACACAGATGGTGTCGGCGCTTCTTCGCAACGGCCCTGGCCATCTGCGCACCGTCAGGGCCGACCTCAAAGCGTGGCTGGAGAAAAACGAGTGGAACTCCCTCGACGAGATGCGTGGAAACATGAGTCTTGCGAGGGTTCCAGACCCCGCCGCCTATGAGCGCGAGAACTTCCGGATGATGCTCCGATCACATGCGGTCCCATCCTGAATACCAATGCCGGATCGAAACGTCCCCTGCGGAGACTGAAGTTCACAAAATGGTCAAGTTCGCTCGAGGAACCGCCAAGAACGCAAAGAGCCCCAAGAGAATTGTCTGATGCGAAACGAGTGCGTGCTTTTCGATAAGTCAGAGAATGGCTCCGGTCTTGGTTTCATGCCCTTTCCTTGGCGGTTCAGTACCATTTCCCTCGACGGTATGAGGTCGATGGTTACGTGTAGCAGCCTGGGACGGTTCTCCAGAGGAGATGTGTCATGGATGATTATGCTCTTGTACTTAATGCCGGATCATCAAGTCTGAAGTTCTGTGTCTACCGCAGGCCTGAGGCGGAAAATTGGCGTCTGGAATCGCGAGGGCAAATCGAGGGCATCGGGACTTCGCCGCGCCTGACTGCCAAGGACGCGGAGGACACACGCCTCGCCGATCAAATGTTGGACGCAACTGTTCGAGACGGGCGCCAGGCGCTGGATGCACTGGCGGGCTGGCTGCGGTCCAAGTATGGCGGCTCGCGAGTCCTGGGTGTCGGGCACCGCGTGGTTCATGGTGGACCACGGCACGCCCGGCCCACAGTTGTGAACCGGCAGGTTCTAGAAGAGCTGCAGCAACTGATTCCCCTGGCTCCATTGCACCAGCCACACAATCTGGCAGCCATCGAAGCGGTTTTCGAGCGATTGCCGGACGTTCCACAAGTCGCTTGTTTCGACACGGCCTTTCATCGCGGGCAGCCGGCCGTTGCGGAGCTGGTGCCGCTGCCGCGTGATCTCTGCCAATCAGGACTGCAGCGCTACGGTTTTCATGGACTGTCTTACGAATATATTGGTTCTGTCTTGCCGCAAGTCGCGCCGGAGATTGCGAAGGGACGCGTGATCGTCGCCCACCTGGGAAGCGGCGCCAGCCTGTGTGCCCTAAAGAACGGGAAAAGCGTCGATAGCACTTTGAGCTTCACGGCACTGGATGGGCTTTGCATGGGGACAAGACCGGGCACGGTCGATCCTGGCGTGATTCTGTACCTTTTTCAGAACCTGGGTTTCTCGGCCAAGCAGGTGGAGGACATCCTCTACAAGAAATCGGGGTTGCTGGGTATTTCCGGCATCAGTAACGACATGCGTGACCTGCTGGCCAGCAACGAGCCAGGAGCCCGCCTGGCCCTGGATTACTTTGTTTACCGCGCTGCTAAGGAGATCGGCGCCCTCGCGGCAGTGTTGGGCGGCATCGATGGGCTGGTGTTCACCGCGGGCATTGGAGAGAACTCAGCCGAAATCCGCCGGCGAATCTGTGAATCGTCCTCCTGGCTGGGTCTGGACTTCGACGCAGAAGCCAACGCTCGCAAAGGTCCGCGAATCTCCCGCCCGGGCAGCAAGGTCTCGGCCTGGGTGATCCCGACTAACGAGGAGCTGATGATCGCCCGGCATACCGGGCAGTTGCTGGGATTGGTCTGAGATCGTTCTAACAACTAGTCAAGGCGTCGCCCTTGATATCCCGTGTGCTCGGCAAGTTTCTGGATTGCGGGTTGCGACACGACTTGCGCTCGTGACCTGGCCCGAGCTTCAATATGACTCCGATGTCGGAAAGGACAAGACCAATGAGATCGCAACCTGCGGTAGCGCTGTTGTCCAACGGCTCGTACGGCGTGATGATCACGAGCGCCGGTGCCGGCTACAGCACCTGGCGCGACCTGGATGTAACGCGCTGGCGCGAAGATGCCACGCGCGACTGTTGGGGCCAGTTTTATTACGTCCGTGACGTCAGCGACAACAGCCTGTGGTCGATTGGCCTTCAACCGCTGCGCCAAGCCGCTGATGAAGCTGAATTCGACTTTCACGCGGACCGCGCCGAGTTTCGTCGACGGGATGGCGACATCGAAACCCGCTGTGCCGTTTGTGTCGTGCCGGATGCAGATGCTGAGATACGCGCGGTGACGCTAGTCAATCACGGCCGTCGCCACCGCGAATTCGAACTGACGAGCTATGCGGAGGTGTGTCTGAATGACCGTCGGGCCGATCAGGCCCACCCTGCTTTCGCCAAGCTGTTCCTGGAGACGGATTTCGATTCCCGGTGCGGCGCACTTTTGGCCCGACGCCGGCCCCGCGGCGCGAACGAGCAGCCAGTCTGGGCGATTCACACTTCGGCAGCGAGCGTGTCGGCCACTGAAGAGATTGAATACGAGACGGATCGAACGAGATTTCTCGGACGCGGCCGTACGCCGGCCAATCCCGCCGCCTTGGACTCGAGGTCTCGCTTATCGGGGACCACCGGCCCGGTGCTCGATCCGATCTTCAGCTTGCGCCGGCGGGTCGGCCTCGACGCCGGAAAGACGACTCGCATCGCCTTTGTGACCGGAGCGGCTGACACGCATGAAGCCGCCATCGGAATAGCCGAACGATTCCGCGAATTCGAAGCGATCGACCAGGCCTTTGCGGGCGCCAAAGCCCGCTGCCAGAGCGAACTACGAGAGCTAGCGCTCACACCGGAGGACATCGCCCTGTTCAACCGGTTGGCGGCGGCCGTGGTTTTCACGAACTCCGGACTTCGCGACCTGGAGGCGGTGGCCGCCAACCGGCTGGGGCAGGCGAGCCTGTGGCCGCACTCCATTTCCGGTGACCTGCCCATTGTGCTGGTCCGAGTCGCACGGGACGAGGATGAGACCGTCGTTCGCCAACTGGTTCAGTGGCGCACCTATACCCGCCGCCGGGGATTGAAATTAGATCTCGTGATTCTGGACGAGCGCTCCGGCGAACCTGCCGATCGGTTAGGAAGGGAACTACAGACGGGAGTTGCCGGCGAGATGCTCGGCAAGCCGGGCGGTGTGTTCTTTTTGACCGCGGACAAGGTGGGGACCGATGATGCCGTCCTGCTCGCGGCCGCCGCGCGGGCTGTCCTCGGCGGTGGTCGCGGGTCGCTGACCGAGCAGATCGATCATCGCGCTGCCCCAGGGCCCGCTCCGCCGCCACACCTTACTCCGGGTGCGGTCGCGACAACGCCTGTCGCGCAGCCCGCCCCACCGCCTGAAGGATTAAGGTTCTGGAACGGCTTCGGAGGATTCACCGGTGATGGCCGCGAGTACGTGATCCTCATCGACGGCACCGCACAGACCGGACCCACGTTGCCGCCAGCCCCCTGGACGAATGTGCTGGCCAATCCGCGGTTCGGATGTTTAGTGACAGAAGCTGGTCTGGGCTACAGTTGGGCGGGCAATAGTCAAATGAACCGCCTCAGTCCCTGGTCGAATGATCCGACTTCGGACCCGCCCAGCGAAGTGATCTATTTGCGCGACGAGGAAACCGGTGAGTTCTGGACTCCCACGCCCTTGCCGCTGGGACCCAGGGCCACGGTGACCGTCCGCCACGGCCAAGGCTACACGCGCTACACGCATGTCAGTCGGAGTCTCAATCAGGACCTTTTGGTTTTCGTCCCGACCGAGGATCCGATTAAGTTAGTGTGCCTGACGGTACGCAATGACGGCGATCGGCCGCGGCGGTTGTCGGCGACGTACTACGCCGAGTGGGTTCTGGGAACCGTCCGTGAAAACGCTCCGCTGCAAGTCGTCTGTGAGCGCGACTCGGAGACCGGCGCGATACTGGCGCGGAATGCTTGGGCCGGCAACTTCGCCGAGAAGATCGCCTTTGCGGCCTCGGGTGTGCCGACGCAGTCGGTCACCGCCGATCGGACGGAATTTCTCGGGGAACACGGCTCGATTTCAAGCGCCCGCCGCCCTGAGGCGCGTCGGGCTGTCCGGCCGTGTCGGCCCAGGCCTCGATCCCTGCGCGGCCATGACGACGGACCTGACGCTGTCTCCTGGCGAGACGAGAGAAGTGGTTTTTGGCTTAGGTCAGGCGGACAGTTTGGCGGAGGTTCATCGACTCATTGGCGAATACACACCATCCCCTCGAGCCGATGCGGCACTGAGGCAGGTGCAACAGCAATGGGACCGCTACCTGAACGCGTTGCAGGTGACGACGCCCGATCCGGGCATCGACCTGATGCTCAACCGTTGGCTTGTTTATCAGGTCTTGGCTTGCCGCGTTTGGGCTCGCTCCGGGTTTTACCAATCCGGCGGCGCGTATGGTTTTCGAGACCAACTGCAGGATGTGATGGCCCTGGTCTACAGCGTTCCGGCAGAGGCGCGAGCGCAGATCTTGCGATCGGCGGCACGACAATTCGAAGAGGGCGATGTGCAGCACTGGTGGCACCCGCCGTCCGGGATTGGCGTTCGCACGCGGATCACCGACGACCTCTATTTCCTGCCGCTCGTGGTGCACCACTATGTGGTGACAACAGGCGACACGGACTTGTTAAATGAAGTCGTGCCGTTCATCGCGGCGCCGGTACTTCATGAAGAGCAGGAGGAAGACTTCAACTTGCCGGCAGTGAGTGAGCAGACTGGCACGGTTTACGAGCACTGCGTTCGCGCGCTGAAGCACGGCTATCGGCTGGGTTCCCACGGATTACCCCTCATGGGCACCGGCGATTGGAACGACGGCATGAATAAGGTGGGCGCCCACGGAAAGGGCGAGAGCGTTTGGAACGGGTGGTTTTTCGTCAGCGTGCTGAAGGCGTTTGCCGAAGTGGCTGAGCGGCGCAGCCAGGCCGACGATGCCCAGTGGTGCCGGGAGCGAGCCGAGCAGTTGCGGGTGGCTCTGGAGGCGAACGCCTGGGACGGCGGGTGGTACCGCCGAGCCTATTTCGACGACGGCACTCCCCTGGGATCCGCTGAAAACGATGAGTGCCAAATCGACGCCATTCCGCAGGCTTGGGCGGTCATTTCCGGGGCAGCCAACCCGGCACGGGCTCAATCGGCGATGGAGGCGGTTCAAAAACGACTGGTGCGTAGCGGCGACAAACTGATCCAGCTGTTCGACCCGCCGTTCGACAAAGGCGCCCTTCAGCCCGGTTACATCAAAGGATATGTGCCGGGCATCCGCGAGAACGGCGGTCAATACACCCACGCCGCCACCTGGGTTGCCCTGGCGACGGCGTTGCAGGGTCGCGGCGACCGCGCCCTGGAACTTTGGAACCTCATCAACCCGGTCTACCATGCCACGGCGGCTGAGGACGTGCAGCATTACAAAGTTGAGCCGTATGTGGTGTGCGCCGACGTCTATGGCGCCCCGCCGCACACGGGCCGCGGCGGCTGGACGTGGTACACCGGCTCGGCGAGCTGGCTCTTCCGCGTCGCCATTGAAACGATTCTGGGTTTCCGATTGCGGGGCGACACCCTTCGTTTCGAGCCATGCGTCCCGCCGAGCTGGCCGGGATTCGAACTGAGCTATCGCCACGGGTCCGCGACCTACCGGATTCTGGTGGACAACTCGGCTGGCACGGGCCGCGGCGTCCGATCGGTCGAGTTGGACGGGCAGCGATTGCCGAACGAGACGGTGCTGCTAAGCGACGACGGGAAAACTCACAACGTCCACGTGCAATTGGGCTGACGGAGAGCAACTGACCCATGGCCGACACTCCCGGTGCCGACAACGATCTCAATCGACTGCCCACCGACAAAGATCTGGGCCTGCTGCAGCTCACCACGGTTCTGTATTATCTGCACGAAACCAACCCGGACAATGGGCTGGTCCGCGACAAAACTGACCCGAACGCTCCGGTCAGTATCGCCGCCTGCGGCATGGCGCTGGCGACGATTCCGGTCGTCGTCGAGCGGGACGTCCTCTTCCGAGATTTCGCCGCCAAGATCACCCGGAAACGACTGCGTTACTTGATCGAATGCCCGCAAGGTCCCGAGCCGGACGCCTCCGGTTACAAAGGCTTTTTCTACCATTTCCTGGACATCGAAACGGGTCGCCGCGTTTGGCAGTGCGAGCTTTCCACCCTCGACTCGGCGTTTCTGTTCGCGGGCGCCTTGACGGTCGGCGCCTATTTCGACCGGGACACGCCCGTCGAGGTCGAGATCAGAAGCTTGGCCGATGCGCTTTACCATCGGGCCGACTGGAATTGGGCCCGGGATGGTGGACCGACTCTAACCCATGGCTGGCGGCCGGAGAACGGGTTCATCCCACACCGCTACCAAGGTTACGACGAGGGTTTGCTGCTGTACATCCTTGGACTCGGTTCGCCCACGCATCCCTTGCCGCCCGAGAGTTATCAGGCCTATTGCGCGACCTACCAGTGGAAGAAACTCTACGATCGTGAATTGCTTTACTCGGGGCCGCTCTTCACGCATCAACTCTCGCACCTGTGGGTCGACTTTCGCGGTATTCGCGATGAATTCATGCGGGCGCGCGGCAGCGACTACTTCGAGAACAGCCGGCAGGCGACGTTGGTGCAGCAGGAATACGCGATCCGCAATCCCCTGAATTTCGCCGGCTACGGCGAACACTGTTGGGGGTTCACGGCCTGCGACGGGCCCGGTTGGGGGAAGCGTGTGGTCAACGGCGCCGAACGTGAGTTTTTCGACTATATCGCCCGAGGCGCCCCCTTCGGTCCCGACGACGGGACCGTCGCCCCGTGGGTTGTGGCCGCCTCCCTACCGTTTGCTCCTGAAATCGTCATCCCGACCCTTCGGCAATTTGCGCAATTGGAATTGGGAATGACAGGGAAATACGGGTTCAGGCCGTCGTTCAATCAATCGTTTGCGGTGCCGGATAGCCCGACCGGTTGGTGGGTCACGCCGTACCACTTCGGAATCGATCAAGGCCCGGTCGTGCTGATGGTCGAGAACTACAGGACCGGCCTGCTCTGGGACATCATGCGCCGTTGCCCGGCAGTCGTCGCCGGGCTGCGGCGGGCGGGATTCAGTGGCGGTTGGCTCTAACCGAAGCTGTTTCGGCGCCCGCCCAGCCGACGATCGCAGCCAGACTGCCATCGCAGTAGTTCGGGAAACTAGCGGTGCAGCGATTTCTGGTGGCGGCTCCGGATCAGGTCTCGTCCCCGCCGCGAAACACCAAGGCACGGAACCCACCCTATTTAAGTAAGAAAACGCGAGTTTCGTGAAATGTTCGCAAATCCCAGATTTCGCGGGCTCGAAATATGCGGCCACGCCGGGTTTCTGCGTTTGGCCACTGGTGGAGGCTCAAAAGAGTCGAAGGTTTCAGTACGATTGCTGAACGGATCAGGCGGGCGGGGCGAAAAAGAAGAGCACACAAACCGGAGGTCAGCGCGATGGTACGGCAGCAGGCGCGAAGCCTGATTCAGGGCATTCGCGCACTGGACCGAGACACATGATGGTTACCCCTCTCCATGCCGCGTGAAACGCCGCGGTCGCTGCGTTTTCATCTTGCGTCAGCCGCAAGTTGTGATTCAGCGTCTTTCCAAAAAACCGCCTGACCGGCCCCCTTTGAAGCGAAGCCGCCCCACCCTAAACTCCCGATTACACCAGTATTACAATAACAACTTGATTTCTTCGCTATGATCCCGCGTCGTTTGCGTCGACTGAATCGTGCAGGAGTAGTCGAGGAGCTCATGAGCATCGTGGCGGTCACTAATCAAACTGGTTCGGTTCCGGACCTCCCAGAAGGAATCTTTCGCCTTACCCAAAGAAGCTTCCTGCTTGACTCTTCAAAATCTTCTTTACTTACTCACTCACAAGCCTATTTCTATAGGTGCCGGTCAATTTGCGGAGTATTAGATGACGCGTTAGATGAACTGGCCAAGCTCGACCCCGAGCAAAGCCGAATCGTCGAGCTGAGATTTTTCGGCGGCCTTTCCATTGAGGAGACATCACACGTGTTAGGCATCTCGCCAGCCACCGTTGAGAGAGACTGGACTATGGCAAGAGTTTGGCGGCACAACGAAATCAGCAAGGCCGAGGCGCATGACCCCTGAGCAAAGTCGGCAAGTGAGAGAAGTGCTGGGCGAAGCACTGGAGCAGAAGACGGAAGACCGGCCTCCATTTCTGGACCGCGCCTGCTCTTCGAACCCCTGGTTGCGGGAGGAAGTTGAGCGGCGGCTTTCTTCCAGTGACGAGGCCCGATCCAGCTTTCTTCAATCCTCCACATTACAAATCGCGCTCACGCCGGGAGCCAAGTTGGGCGACTACGAGGTGCGGGGACTGCTCGGTTCCGGCGGCATGGGCGAAGTCTATCGGGGTCGCGACCCGCGCTTGGGGCGTGAGGTTGCGATCAAGGTTTTACCCGCGTTTCTGTCGCACGATCCTGACCGGCTGCGGCGTTTCGAACAGGAAGCGCGAGCCGTGGCCGCGCTGAACCACCCCAACATTCTGGCGGTATTTCAGATGGGAACATACGAGGGGGCGCCCTATCTGGTTTCGGAACTGCTGGAAGGTAGCACGCTCCGGGAGCAAATAGTGCGGGGTCCACTATTGGTTCGCAAAACGATTGACTGGGGAGTTCAGATTGCGCGTGGTTTAGCTGCGGCACACGAGAAAGGGATTGTACACCGCGACTTGAAGCCGGAAAACGTGTTCGTGACGAAGGACGGACGGGTGAAGATTCTGGATTTTGGCCTGGCGAAACTCACGCAACCCCTATCGCCCTTGAAATCCGGCGGATCTGTAGCAAGCGACGGAACCGAGCCCGGAGTGGTGATGGGTACCATCGGCTACATGGCGCCGGAGCAAGTACGCGGACAACCAGCCGATCCTCGCGCCGACATTTTCGCCTTCGGCACACTTCTTTATGAGATGCTGTCAAGAAAGCGGGCATTCCAGAAGCCAACGTCGGTGGAGACGCTGACTGCGGTCCTGAACGAAGATCCTGCCGCTATTTCACTGCTCGTGCCAGCGATTGCTCCCGCACTGCAGAGAATTGTGCATCGTTGTTTGGAAAAGAACCCGCAGCAGCGCTTCCAATCAGCGTCGGACCTGGCATTCGCGCTCGAAGCGTTGTCAGATTCGGGCAGCCCTTCGGCCAAGGGTCAAGTGAGGTCCCGCCGCGTCTCCCGGTGGGCATCCCTAATTTTGGCTCGTCGAAGCCTGTTTTGGGGCTCCGCGCTCCTTGTCCTATTGATGTTCGCTGGCTTTGCCGCTTGGTTTCTGGGTTTAAGAACCAAAACCGATGAAGTTTCACCAATAACCCTTCCTCTAACCACTTATCCAGGGACAGAATTTTATCCCAGCCTTTCTCCCGATGGCAATCAAGTGGCCTTCTCTTGGAATGGAGAAAAACAGGACAACTATGACATCTACATCAAGCTCATTGGCCCCGGAGAGCCGGTGCGTCTGACAGCAAATCCAGCCGATGATTATAGCCCGGCGTGGTCGCCTGACGGTCGGTCTATTGCATTCCTTCGCTACCTGGGAGGGAACAAAGCTACTGTCCTCGTGATGCCAGCGCTGGGCGGAGCAGAACGAGAACTGGCCGAGATCAATGAAACACAACCTTATATTATTAGCTTGGGTCTTGCGCGAAACGTAGCCTGGTCTCCAGACAACAAGTGGGTTACGTTTCCCGACGAGGGTGGTCTTTTCGCTCTCTCTATCGAAACCGGAGAAAGACAAAGGCTAACTTCCCCACCGGCTCGTTCGTACGATACCAATCCTGCCTTCGCTCCGGACGGCCATACCGTGGCCTTCATTCGAGGTGGTAGCTTCGGAATTGGTGAAATGTATCTTCAAGCTTTGTCAGAGAATCTCACACCCCGAGGAGAAGCCAGGCGAGTTACCAACAATCGGACGAATATGTGCCCCGTTTGGACCTCCGATGGTTGGGAGATTATCTTTGCTGCGGGCTCAATTTTGCGCCCAAGCCTTTGGAGAATCGCGGCCTCGGGGTCCGGAAATCCGCAACGGCTGGCCTTCGTGGATGAGGGTAGCTCCCTTCCTTCGATTTCTCGCTTGGGACACCACCTCGTCTACGTGCGGGGTACGGTGGATACCAACATATGGCGAATTGACGTGTCTGCTTCCGGGGGTAAGAACGGTTCACAGTTTAATTTCCCGCATTCCACACGCCTTGAGCAGGAAGCCCAGTATTCTCCTGACGGCAGGAAAATCACTTTTGGGTCCAATCGCTCAGGGAGTGACGAAATCTGGGTGTGTAACAGTGACGGTTCAAGCCCGAGGCAGTTGACGTCGTTAGGTGGGTTGCATAATGGAGCGCCACGCTGGTCGCCCGATGGTAAACACATCACTTTCATCTCCTACCTGGCAGGTTCGCCCGACGTTTATATCCTTAGCACTGAGGGAGGCAAGCCGAAGCGTTTGACCGGAGATGCATCAGGAATCGTTGTTTCAAGCTGGTCACGAGATGGGAAATGGATCTATTTCACTTCGGACAGGACTGGGGAGTCTCAGGTATGGAAGATGCCGGCCAGCGGGGGACAACCGGTTCCGGTAACCAGGAAGGGTGGAATAGCAGCTTTTGAGTCACCTGACGGCAGGTTTCTTTACTATTCAAAAGATTCGGAAACCCCAACCAGCCTGTGGAAAGTTGCGGTAGAGGGCGGTGAGGAGACGCTGGTTCTTGAGCAAATTGCTTCTTGGAGCACTTTCGCAGTGGGAGATGCGGGTATCTATTTTTTGAGATTAGATAGGGTGAGTGGCACTCAACTGGAATTTCTTGATTTTGCCACTAGTAGAGTCAAGACAATTGCTAACATCGACAAGCCCTGGTTTTACGACCTCACTGTTTCCCCAGATGGCCGCTATATCCTCTACACAAGGATAGAACAGCAAGGCAGCGATTTGATGCTGGTGGAGAATTTTCATTGAGTAACAGGTGCAGCTGACTGTTTGATTAGTGGTCTCGCTCCAAATCGGGGAATTCCTGGGAGTAATGATCGGTAAGACCGTTTCTCAACATCGTATTCTCGAAAAAGTTGGGCGAAGGCGGGATGGGAGTCGTCTATAAAGCTCGCGATGTACGGTCGACCGCTTGGTAGCCCCAAAGACCCTTCCCTCTGAAAGAGTAGCCGATCCTGACCGAAAGCGACGTTTCGTGCAGGAAGCCAAGGCCGCTTCCTCTTTGAGCCATCCCCACATTGTGACCATTCACGATATCGATGAAGCAGACGGAGTTCACTTCATTGCCATGGAGTATGTGTCGGGGAAGGACCCGGACCATGAAGGACTTGCTCCGGGATGGAAACCTGCCGAAATTTACAGTTACCCGTTTTTTTCCGATGGGGAACAATTCCTGCTCGGAAGGGCCGTGGTGCCGAATACCGCACGGTTCAGGGCTAGCGATCAGGAATGTGAATCCCCTCTTGGGAGGTCCAAGCTCCTTATCCACGGCTGTTGCCCACGCGACAGCGGTCGCTACGGCGTGGGTGTGATCGGGTTTGGCGACGGCCCACTCAGCGGCCCCAGGGCTGCCACCTATCTCCAGGGGGATCTGTTTCTCCCGCGACCACGAATTGTGGATGGGTTAGATGCCGTGACAGGACTTCAAAAAAGGCAAGAAACGGCAGGACCGCCACGCGCAGCAACGTGGAATTGCCGCCATCACTGGGGGTAATATGTCAGTTACTGGGAATCGAATGGCATTGGTAGCCACCAACGAGTACGTCGTGGCCACAAAAGATGATTCTCGCAACAGGCGGGAATATGAGGCGCGGTTACGCTTCGAGACGCTGCTGTCCGATATCTCTGCGCACTTCATCAACCTACCTGCCCACGACGTGGATAACGCCATCGAGGATGCCCAACGACAGGTTTGTGAATGCCTGGACCTGGATATTTCCTTGCTCTGGCAAATGTCACCGGACCATCCCGGCTCGATGTTCCTGACCCATAGGCACCTGCCCCCGGGTTTTCCGCCTTTGCCGGAGGTCTGGGACTGCAAGGAGAGCTTTCCGTGGGCCCTCGAGAAATTCCTCAAAGGTGAGACCATTATCTTATCTCGGTTGGCGGATGCTCCCCGCGAAGCCGCGCGTGACGTGGAACTTGCACGCCAATCCGGCGCCAAATCGGTCCTGTCTATTCCACTGTCCACGGGAGGCGGGCCGACGTTCGGCGCGCTGAATTTCGATATCACCCGGGAAGAGCGGGACTGGTCGGCGGAGCTCGTCACCAGGCTCCAGCTTGTTGCCCAGATCTTCGCTAACGCTCTGGCCCGCAAGCATGCCGACGAGGCTCTGCGCGAGAGTGAGCATCGGCTGATTCTGGCCACGACAGCGGCCAACGTGGGTCTCTGGACACTCACCGTGGCCGACAATCATATCTGGGTCAACTCGAAAAGTCGGGAGTTGTTCGGCTTGCCGCCGTGTGGCGATCTGGAACTCAACGATTTTATGGCCCTGGTGCATCCCGAGGATAGGCAGCGCGTTCGCGAGTCGATTACCCGGGTGCAGTGCTTAGCGGAGATGTGGGAAATGGAGTATCGCATTGTGTGCCCTGGAGGGATTGTTCGCTGGTTCATTTCCAGGGGGCGTTTGTTTGCCCGTGCGGCTGGAGAGCCGGCCCGCCTGATGGGCGTCACCGTCGATATCACCGGGCGCAAGGAATTGGAGGTGCAGCTCCGTCAGGCGTTGGAAGAGGCGCAGCGGTTGCGCGACCGGCTGCAAATGGAGAACGTCTACCTGCGCACGCAGCTCCATCGGAACGACGGACAAGATAGTATCGTGGGTGAAAGCGAGCCCCTTCGGCGAATGCTTGCCAGGGCGAAGCAAGTGGCGCTGACGGAATCGGCCGTGCTCATCACTGGCGAGACTGGCACAGGAAAGGAATTGCTGGCCCAAGCCATCCATGACATGAGCCACCGAAGCGCTAGAACGATGGTGATTGTCAACTGCGCCGCCCTGCCTGCACCGCTGATCGAAAGCGAGCTGTTCGGGCGGGAGAAGGGCGCCTACACCGGGGCCATGACCAAACAGATCGGCCGCTTTGAACTGGCGCATGGCTCGACACTTTTCCTCGACGAGATCGGGGACCTTCCCACGGATCTCCAGACCAAGCTCTTGCGCGTGCTGCAGGACGGACGGTTCGAGCGGCTGGGAAGCCCCCGTACGCTGACGGCGGACGTCCGGCTGATTGCCGCTACGAACCACGATCTGGCGGCTCTGGTCAGAAGCGGCAGGTTCAGGGAGGATCTCTTCCACCGCCTGAACGTCTTTCCGATCGAGGTACCCTCATTGCGTTCCAGAGTCGCCGACATCCCGCTCCTGGTCTGGAGATTTGTGCAGGAGTTCAACAAGAAGATGGGAAAGTCGATAGACTCGGTTCCCAGGCAGGTCATGGAACAGCTCAAGCATTACTCGTGGCCGGGCAATGTCCGCGAATTGCGGAATCAGATCGAACGGGCCATGATTGTGAGCGCAGACCGCTCGCTGAAGATCGAGCTTCCGGCTGTCGACTCTGGCACGCAGTCTCTGCTCCTGACGTTGGAGGACGTTGAGCGAAAGCACATCTGTGACGTGCTGGAACGCGTGCATTGGCGGATTAGTGGCCAGCAGGGTGCCGCCGAAGTCCTTGGAGTTCTCCCCACCACGCTCCATTCCCGAATGAAGAAGCTGGGCATATCCCGTCCGAACTCCCACTAGCGGTAGCGAGCGACCTCGGCCCGCCCAGGGGACTGGTGTTGAACCGCCAAGGACGCCAAGGCCTGCGCCAGTACCGGAGCCATTCTCTGTCACGAAACGGCGAACGTGCTTCGGACCAACCATTCTCTTGGCGCTCTTTGCGTTCTTTGCGGTTCCTCCAGCGAATCTGACTATTTTGTGAATTTCACCTGTAGCAAGTGAACCTAGACTCGTTTCGGTTGCGAAACTCAGAAAGTCCTATGGTGTGTGGCTTTCAGCCGTTCTCTGTAGGCATTTCGGCTCCCCTCGCCCCGACGCGGGACTAGGGAGCTGTGAAAAAGTCAAAAAATCCGTGGAAAACGCGGCGTGAGGGCACGCCGCCTCCAATGACTCGCAAGGATTTGTGAGCGCTGTTGGAGGCCCGGTGCCCTCACCGGGCGAATTTCTTCACAGCTCCCCTACCAAATTGGGAATTTCTCAGCTCTCCCCCCGTTTCCCTGAACAGCACGGGCACGAGGCGCCAACCTTCCAAGATTCGCGACAGACACGAGACTCCTCGCTTTCCATCCGAATGACGACATTTCGCGACAGTAGCGGCATTTCGCCGATTCAGCAGCGGCCGCGTCTGTCGTTCGTTTGGACAGCGGCACAGTAATGTGCTCACAAGGAACCGCTTACGGTTTATGACGCTTGGTTGTTACAAGTGGCACGGGATATTGCCCTAGAGACTGGCATGGAGCACGCATATGAACGATCCGATCCACTAAACCTGAAGACATGTTCGATCATCATGCACTACTCGCCAGACATGGTGGATGCTGGCGTTCAGCTGCTTTCTTCTGTGATCGGGCAAATCGAGGTGAAGCCGGGATGCCGTAGCTGTTGGGTCGGAAGGAGTGTAGGGGAGGAGAGTCGCATTGACTACCAGGAGTTGTGGGACTCAGAGAAGGCATTTCTCCGCCATATTCGGTCGGAGGAGTTCCAGCGTGTACTCACCGCCATGGATCTATGCGACGAAGAGCCCGAGATCATGATCGGAACGCTGCAGGCCAATTGCGGCATTGAGTTCCTGAGTAGATTGCGTGGGTGTAATGCCTAAAGCCGCAAGAACATAAGAGGAGAAAGTGCTATGGAACCCAAAGGCACGAGCGCAAAAAAGAAGGTCGTCATCGTTGGCGGAGTGGCCGGCGGGCATCGTGTGCGGCGCGTCTGCACAGACTGGACGAGAATGTCGAGATTCTGATGGTGGACGCGGACCGTACGTCTCGTACGCGAACTGCGGGCTTCCCTACCATGTCTCGGGCGTGATTCAAAAGGAATCGAGCCTCCTGGTGGGAATCGAACAGATGTTTCGCGCCATGTTCGCGCTCGATGCTCTCAGCAAACTGAGGAGTCAAGAATAGATTGGGGCCCTACCGCCCCGGATGGCAAATCGACAAAGGAGAATACAATGGCATCTTCGAAACAGCAAGTTAGAGCAGGTGATGAGCGAGCCCAGGTTCCTGTCCAATCTGGGTCGCGGGCGGAGCAATATGCCGCGGGCAAGGCCCTACGGACAAACTGCCCCCGCAGTGCACACGCCGTCTGGAAGGCTCCGTCCGACCGGCGTGACGCGGTCGAGCTGGTCTTGGAGGCGGAGAAGGGACGTCTACCTGACCTGCTCCCGCTCCGCCACGGGCGCATGGTTCGCTCCGCGTTCACGTTTTACCGGGGCTCAGCCCTCACGATGGCGGCTGACTTGGCGTCCACCCCTTGCAGTGGGATCCGCGTCCAGTGCTGCGGAGACGCTCACCTGTGTAATTTCGGCGGATTCGCCACTCCGGAGCGGAAGGTCCTCTTCTCCATCAACGATCTCGACGAGACTCTCCCGGCACCTTGGGAGTGGGATCTCAAGCGTCTCGCCGCGAGCTTTGTGGTGGCCTGCCGAGACAATGGGGTGAGAGATGCCGCAGCCAAGGATGTGGTCATGACCTGCGTCCGCACCTACCGAGAAGCCATGGCCGAGTCAAGCCAGATGAAGACGCTGGAGCTGTGGTACCAATCGATGGAGGCAGACGATTTGGTGGCGAACATCAAGACTCCCGCCCTCCGCCTCCGGGCCTTGAAGCGCCTTCAGAAGGAGCGAGCGAAGAGCGTTGCCGAAGACATCTTTCCGAAGCTCGTTGAACACAAGGGAGAGATGCCCATCATCAAGGACCAGCTCCCCGCGATTTTCCACGCCGAGGGCCACCCCCCGGGCGAAGTCCAGCAGGATCTCAAGGATGCGTACACCGGATATCGAGATACCTTGGCAACCGCTTACCAGTCATTGCTCGACCGCTACGAAATCAAGGACGCCGCCATCAAGGTGGTGGGGATCGGCAGTGTCGGGACCACGTGCGTTGTTCTCCTCTTCATGGCCGGCGAGGGCGACCCGCTCTTCCTCCAGGTCAAAGAGGCGCGCGCCTCGGTGTTGGAGCCCTACGCCGGCGGGAGCGTCTTTCCGAACCACGGCCAGCGCGTTGTGAACGGCTACCGGCTCATGCAGCCCGCCAGCGACATGTTCCTCGGATGGACCCAGGGCGTGCGCGATCTGCACCACTACTTCGTCCGCCAGCTGAGGGACATCAAGATCAGCATCCGCGTGGAGACGTTCGGCCGTGCCGAGATGGATCTCTACGCGACCTGGTGCGGAAGGGCCCTCGCCCTTTCCCACGCCCGGTCCGGGCGCTCCGCCATGCTCAGCGGCTACATGGGCAAGAGCGACGCCTTCGACGAGGCCATCGCGTCTTTTTCGCTGGCCTACGCTGATCAGAACGAGAGCGACCATGCGGCTCTCGAGCGCGCGGTCCGGCAGGGCAAAGTACAGGCGGTCATCGAAGAGGTTCACTGACGGAAAGCGAAGAATGCCCAACCGAATTGCGGCATCTCTGATATGAAATCGAAAGGAGCAAACCATGGATGCAAACTTTATTGCGATGGAACTCTGGGCCTATAGGCCTGAAGCAAACAATTGAGTCAACGCTCATGAACCCTCTTTTGAAAGAAATCCGCCACAATTCACTCCTATGGCTGCTGGCCTTCGTGCCCGTGGTGATCGCAAGCCAGAGGTTCAAGCCCGAAGCGCACACCCTGCTATTCGTGCTGTCCATTCTGGCCATCGTGCCACTGGCGGCGTTGCTGAGTCATGCCACCGAATCCGTGGCGGCCAAGACCGGCGATGCGGTCGGTGGCCTGCTCAACGCCACCTTGGGAAACCTGACCGAACTGATCATCGCACTGGCTGCCTTGCGCGCCGGGCAATACATGCTGGTGAAGGCATCCATTGCTGGCGCGATTGTCACCAACACCTTGTTCATGTTGGGCGCGTCGTTTCTGCTGGGCGGACTCAAACACCACCTGCAGGAATACAACCGGGTCAGCGCCCGCGTTCAAGCGGGGCTGCTCTTTTTGGCCACGGTCGCGCTCTTGATTCCATCGGCGGTCGGTGAAGCTGACTCGGCGCTGAAGGCGGCGTTCACCCAGAAGTTGAGCTTTGGTCTGGCGATGCTGCTCATCGTCGCTTACGGACTGGGCATGCTGTTCTCGCTCAAGACGCACCCTGAGCTGTTTGCCAGCGCAGAATCGGGAGAGGCCGGCGAAGCGCCGTGGCCAATCGGCTTGGCCTTGGGCACGCTGGCAGGCGTCACGGTGCTGGTGGCTCTGGTGAGCGAGATTTTTGTCGAGTCCGTGCAAAAGGCGGCAGAGGACTTCGGGATGACCCCCGCGTTTGTGGGTTTCATCGTCGTGGCACTGGTTGGCGGCGCGGCGGAAATGGCCTCGGCGTTTTCGGGCGCGCGCAAAAACCGGTTGGACCTGAGCGTGGGCATCGCGCTGGGGAGCGCGGCCCAAATCGCGCTTTTCGTCGCGCCGGTGCTGGTGCTGCTCAGTTACGTCATGGGTCCGGCGCCGATGAACCTGCAGTTTTGGCCAGGTGCGGTAGTGATGATGCTGATCGCGACCATGACCGCCGCCCTGGTGACCAATAGCGGGCGTTCGGCTTGGTTCGTTGGGGTGCTGGTGCTGATGGTTTACGCGATTTTTGCCATGACCCTTTACTTATTGCCGCCCCGAGTACAGTGAACCGTTTCTAATGCGATCCGCTTTCGAAGAGAGTACTAGCCCCGGATTGGACAAGTTACCGGCCGCGCCGGTTTATTGAAGCGAAGACATCTGAAAGGAGCATGGACCATGCCAGAGCAAAAAATCATCGATGTCAAGGAACAGAAGCGCTTGAACGAAGCGCGCGAGGCGGGACTTCCGTGGAAGAAATGGGGACCCTACTTGAGCGAGAGGCAGTGGGGCACGGTGCGTGAGGATTATAGTGAGGACGGCAATGCGTGGGACTATTTCTCGCATGACCAGTCGCGCTCACGGGCGTACCGGTGGGGCGAGGACGGACTGGGAGGAATTTGCGACGACAAGCAGCGGTTGTGCTTTGCCCTGGCGCTGTGGAACGAACGCGATCCCATCCTGAAGGAGCGCCTCTTTGGCCTCACCAACAGCGAGGCAAATCATGGGGAGGACGTGAAGGAGTACTACTTCTACATCGACAGCACTCCCACGCACTCCTACATGAAGTATCTGTACAAATACCCGCAGCGGGAGTACCCCTACCGGGACCTGATCGAGACAAACCGGAGACGGTCGCGGGAGGAGTTCGAGTACGAACTGCTCGATACGGGCGTCTTCAATGAAGACCGGTACTTTGACGTGTTCGTGGAGTACGCCAAGGACGGCCCCGAGGACGTCCTCGTCCGCATCACCGTTCACAATCGCGGGCCGGAAGCGACCCGGCTTCGCCTGTTGCCGACGCTCTGGTTCCGGAACACGTGGTCGTGGGGCGAGGAGAATGAAAAGCCTTCTCTGCGTCAGACAGGGCCAGGTGTCATTCAAGCCTCACACCCTGAGTTGGGTGAGTACTGGCTGTATTGTGATGGAACTCCGGAACTGCTCTTCACCGAAAACGAGAGCAACGCGTCGCGTCTCTGGGGCCAGCCCAATGCTTCTCCCTACGTCAAAGATGCGTTCCACTCCTACCTCATCTCGGGACAGGGCGAGGCGGTGAATCGTGCCAAGACCGGGACCAAGGCCGCAGCCCACTACGTGCGCGAGGTGGCCGCCGGCGGCAGCCAAACGGTCCGCTTGCGGCTCGCAGCCGCCCCGGCAGTTGACGCGTTCCATGACTTCGATCGGATATTCAAAAGCCGGATTGGAGATGCGGACGAGTTTTACCAAAGGATCACGCCGCAATCGCTGACCGAGGATGAGCGCCGGGTGCACCGCCAGGCGCTGGCGGGAATGCTGTGGAGCAAACAGTACTACTACTTCGACCTGGAGAAATGGCTGCGCGAGCACAAGAGTCATCCGCTGCTCGAGTCCGCCCGCAACAACGTGCGCAACACGGAATGGTTCCACATGCTGAATGCGGACGTGATTTCGATGCCGGATAAGTGGGAGTATCCATGGTATGCGGCCTGGGACCTGGCCTTTCACACGGTGTCCCTTTCGCTGGTAGATTTCGATTTTGCCAAGGAGCAGTTGCTGCTGATGCTGCGCAACCTGTACTTCCACCCGAGCGGTCAGATTCCTGCCTACGAGTGGAATTTCAGCGACGTGAATCCGCCGGTGCACGCCTGGGCCACGCTCTGGCTGTACAAATACGAGAAGCAGCTGGGCCGCGCGGACCTGCGCTTCCTGGAACGGGCCTTTCAGGGCTTGATGCTGAATTTCAACTGGTGGGTGAACCGCAAGGACCCGTCCGGACGCAACGTCTTTGCCGGTGGATTTCTGGGACTGGACAACATCGGCATATTCGACCGGAGCGCGCAGCTTCCGACGGGGGGATCGCTGGAGCAGGCGGACGGGACAGCCTGGATGGCGTTCTACAGCCAATGCATGGCCGAAATAGCCCTGGTTCTGTGCGACTACGACTCGATGTACGAGGAGGTTGCCTTCAAGTTCATCCAGCATTTTATGGGGATTGCCTATGCGATGGACCGCGTCGGCGTGCATCACGATGAGATGTGGGATGAAGAGGACGGGTTCTTCTACGATCTGCTGCGGCTGCCCGACGGCCAGGCCATGCGTTTGAAGGTGCGGTCGCTGGTGGGACTGCTGCCGCTGTGCGCCTCAACCGTGTTCGACGCAGAGGATGTGACGCGACATCCGAAACTCATGGAGATGCTTGCCCTGTACCGGAAACGTCACCCGGAGCTGCTTTCCCAGGTTGCCCCGACCGACGAGGGTTTCATTGGATTCAAAGGCCGGCGGCTGTTGGCGATCCTCAACAAGAAGAAGTTGGAGCGGGTGCTCGGTTACATGCTCGACGAGAATGAGTTTCTCGGGCCGCACGGAATTCGTTCCATCTCGCGGGTTCACCTGGATCATCCGTTCAGTTTCTGGGTGGGTCATCAGGAGTACAAGGTGCAGTACCTGCCGGCTGAATCGAATACGGGGATGTTCGGCGGGAACTCCAACTGGCGCGGTCCGGTGTGGATGCCGGTCAATGCGCTGATCATCCGGGCGCTGGTGAACCTATACGCGTTCTACGGCGACGAATTCAAGGTTGAGTGCCCGACCGGATCCGGCCGGCACATGACGCTGTTCGAAGTGGCTCAGGAGCTTGTCCGCCGGCTGGCAGGCACTTTCCTGCGTGACGCCAACGGACGGCGGCCGGTCTACGGAGGGATAGCCAAGTTCCAGGAAGATCCGCATTGGCGAGACCTGATCCTGTTCTTCGAGTATTTCCACGGTGACAACGGAGCGGGGCTCGGGGCCAGCCACCAGACGGGGTGGACTGGTGTGGTCGCCCCGTTGATCGATTTGTTCGGGCGTGTCGATGCTAAAGCCGTGCTGGAGACCGAACGCGGGCGCGTGATGGCCAAGGTCATAGCGGAGCAGGTGGGTGGAGAATCGATCGAGAAATGAGGAGAGACTATGGCGGTTTGGGGTTTGGCATGATCTCTTGAATGTCGAGCACAGCTGTTTTTTGGATGCTCGACTCACACGACAAGTGGAGTTCTCGTCAATGAATTTCCCGCTTCTCGTATTTGTAACGTCGTTGGCCCTAACGGTGCTTTCGACTCGGCTTGGTGACGCCCTTCGCAAGAGAGAGGGCGTTACCAAGGAGGATGGGCGGAGCGATACCGCCGGCCTCCTGCTCGCCGCTATCCTGACCCTCCTGTGTCTCATCATCGGGTTTAGCTTCTCGATGGCGACCAACCGATACGACCTTCGCAAGAACTGCGAGCAGGCCGAGGCGATCGCCATCGGCACGATGTATTCCCGGGCCGATCTGCTGGCTCCTGCGGATGCGGCGAAGGTGCAGACGCTGCTGAAGAGGTATCTCGATCAGAGGATGTTATTCTACGCGACCCGCAGCCCGGGCCGTGCGTCCGGGATTACGGCGGACACGGTTCGGCTCCAGACAGAGCTCTGGTCCACTCTCCGGCCCGCGATCGCGGCGGTCCCCCCCCCCTGATGGGCCTCTTGGTTTCCGGTATGAACGACGTGACCAACTCGCAGCGAAGCAGCCAGGCTGCATGGCTTAACCGCATTCCGGTCGCGGCATGGGCAATGATGGCGATCATCAGCATCGGTTGCTGCTGGCTGATTGGGTATCGCGCGCGTGGGACAGATTGGCTAGCGTTTCTGGTCGTGCCGATCGCGGTGTCCGTTTGCTTCTTCCTGATAGCTGACCTCGACAGCCCGCGCGGCGGTGTCATTCGCGTGACTCCTCAGAACCTGTCGAGCCTTTCGCAGACCCTGCCGGCACAATAGGGGGGGCAATATGAAGGCAATCACGGTAGAGCCGAACCAACCCGAATCCGCTCGGTTGGAAGATGTCCCGGACCCAGAGCTACGGGACGGATCGGTGCTCGTGGAAGCCATTGCCGTGGGGGCTTGCGGGACCGACGCCGAGATCGTAGAGGGAAAATACGGCTGGGCCCCTCCCGGCAAGAAGCGACTGGTGCTGGGCTACGAATCTCTCGGTCGAGTTCGGGAGAGCCTTCTCTAAGTGCCCAGGTTGCGTGTATCGGATTCAGTGTGTAGTCGGAAATCAGAAGACTTAGTGGTCGAGCAGGAATAGTCGTCATGCGTTGCAAGCTGCGTGAAGGCAATTCAAGAAGCAATCTGATTGAAAGGGAGAAAGTGCGCTCTCCGAGATGGGTTTTTCTGCTTGTGGCAACCATGCTTCTTGCGGTCCGTTCAGCCGAGGCTCAACTTTCCGGGTCCGGCATCCCGGGCTTTTTTGGCATCAAATCGGGCTCGCAGGCGCCCCCGGGCGCCTATGTGAGCTATATATTCCTGGACTACGACACAACCAAGATTATCGGACAGGATGGCCGCGAATTCTCCTTCCAGCAGGGCCAGATTGGTTTCGATGGGCACGCCCCCGGGTTGATCGCGGTCACGAAGCAGAAAATCTTTGGGGCTAACTATGGCGTCCTCGCGTACATTCCCATCACAAACCTGGCCATCGACGCACCCAGAGCCGGCTTGACCCGTTCCAGCACTTTCGGGGCCAGCGACCTCTATGTCCAGCCCATCAACCTGGGATGGCACAAGAAACAGACCGACATCATCACCTGGTACGGGTTGTATGCACCTACCGGCCGATACAATCCGGGCGCGAATGATAACCGGGGGATGGGGATGTGGTCCCACGAGCTGGCGCTCGGCAGCACATATTTTTTCAACGAGAAAAGATCTTTCCACGCCTCGGCGCTAGGCACGCTGGAATTTCATTCCAAAAAGAAAGATTCCGACGTCCAGGTGGGCAATATCCTCATGATTCAGGGTGGCGTCGGCCCCACCTTGATGCAGATTCTCGATGTAGGCATGACCTATTACGCGCAATGGAAACTCAGCGACGACAGCGGCCTGGGTCTACCCCCGCTGGTCGACGGCCGCCTGGGGAAGAACCACAACTACGGGCTGGGTCCGGAAATCGCGCTCGTGCTGCCGCTCAAGAAGGATTTGAGCCAGTTGGCGATATTCAACTTCCGGTACATCTGGGACGTCGGAACAAAACTCGACACCCAGGGCAATACCTTGCTCTTCTCGATGACGTTTAAGTTCCGGTGAGGAGTGGGTGTGGCGAGTGGCGAGTGACGAGTAGTGATAAGGACAAGACAGACTCCGTGACAACGAAAATTAGAAATCAAGTTACGAGCAAGGAGACAAGAATGTTGACACGATACAGCACCTCGATCGCATCGCTGGTGCTCACCACGACAGTGGCTTTCATGTGCGGCTGTAGTCAGCAGGCGGAGAAACCCGCGTCCAGTCCACCCGGTAAATTGGATCGCACTATTTTGCCGATCAAGGAACCAGCCAGACAGACCTACAAGGAACTGGACGCCCGCAATGCAAAGGCACCCGACCGCTTCGAGGTGAAAGCACCAGAGGGCGCCCCGAACGTGGTCGTAGTCTTGATCGACGACATCGGCTTTGGCGCCTCCAGCACCTTTGGCGGACCGATCAACATGCCGATACTGGAAAGGATCGCCGCCACCGGACTTAAATACAATCGCTTCCATACGACGGCATTGTGTTCCCCGACACGCGTTGCCCTGCTCACCGGGTATAACCATCACAGCAACAACGCCGGCTCAATCATGGAAACCTCGACTGCATTTCCCGGCAATAACGGCGTAAGACCTCAGTCGATAACGACTATGGCGGAAGTCCTGCGACAAAATGGATTCAGCACCGCGGCATTTGGTAAGTACCACGAGACGCCGCCCTGGGAGATATCGGCTGCGGGGCCGTACGACCGCTGGCCGATCCATTCCGGTTTCGAGAAATTCTACGGTTTTATCGGCGGCGAAACGAACCAGTATGCTCCGCTGGTCTACGACGGAACTGCGCAGGTCGAACTGCCGCAAGACCCCAAATATCATTTCACCACCGACATGACCAACCAGGCCATTTCGTGGATGAAGTTTCAAGAATCATTAAGCCCCGGCAAGCCATTCTTTATGTACTTCGCGCCCGGCGCCACTCATGCTCCGCACCACGTCCCGGCCGAATGGCGTGACAAGTATAAGGGCAAGTTCGATCAGGGCTGGGACAAAGTTAGAGAGGAAACTCTCGAACGCCAAAAGAAACTCGGCATTGTTCCAGCTGATACCAGGCTGGCGCCGAAACCGAAAGACATCAAAGACTGGGACGCGCTCTCAGCCGACGAGAAGAAGCTGTTCGCACGCCAGATGGAAACCTACGCAGGCTTCGCCGAGCATACGGATCATGAAATCGGCAGACTCCACAATGCCATTGAAGAAGTGGGCCAGGCCGACAACACTTTGTTCATTTACATCGTTGGCGACAACGGCGCGAGCGCCGAGGGCCAAATGTACGGGATGTACAACGAAATGTCCTATTTCAACGGCATTCCGGAAACCGTAGCGGACATGAACAAGCACTATAACGATTGGGGCGGTCCAAGCACCTATCCCCACTATGCGGCCGGATGGGCCGTGGCGATGGATACTCCATTCTCCTGGACCAAGCAGGTTGCGTCAGACTTTGGTGGTACCCGCAACGGCATGGTCATCAGTTGGCCGAAGGGTATTACGGCCAAGGGTGAAGTCCGGTCGCAGTTTGGACATGTCATCGATATTGCCCCGACAGTTTTTGATGCCTGCAAAGTCCCGGCGCCGAAGATGGTTAATGGTATTCAGCAGGATCCGATTGAAGGAAAGAGCCTGGTCTACACCTTTGCTGGTGGCAATGCTAAAGAGACACACACGGTTCAATATTTCGAAATGTTCGGTAACCGCGCGATCTACAGCGACGGCTGGTATGCACGAACGATCCATAGGCCGGCGTGGCAGCAAAAACCCTTACAGGGCCTGGCCGAGGATCCCTGGGACCTTTACAACTCCGCCAACGATTTCAGCTTGTCGACGAGCGTCGCAGCCCAAAATCCTGACAAGCTAAAAGAACTACAGGGCTTGTTTATGCAGGAAGCTGAGAAATATCACGTGCTGCCGATCGACGACCGGCTGCTGGAAAGGACCAATGCCGAGCTTGTCGGCAGGCCGACGGTAATGGAAGGCCGGGATTCCATGACGCTCGGTCTCGGGATGAAAGGTATGGGCGTCGATATTTTCATCGCCACGCCCGGCAAGTCTTACACGATGACGGCGGATGTCGAGGACGGCGCCAGCGGAGTCATTGTCTGCCAGGGTGGCAGGTTCGGCGGATTCTCATTCCACATAAACAAGGGCAGGCCGACGTTCACTTATAACTATCTTGGACTGGAAAAATTTGTCGTTGCGTCGTCGCAGGCTCTGAAGCCGGGCAAACACACCATCGTTTATGACTTCAAATCCGATGGTGGCCTTGGTAAAGGCGGAGTGGGAACCATGAGTATTGATGGGACCAAGGTCGGAGAAGGCCGCATTGAAAAAACGCAGCCCGGCATTTTCTCTGTGGACGACCTTGCGGACGTTGGTACCGATGATGGCACTTCCGTAACGGACTATGGCACTTCGCCAAAGTTCAAAGGCACGCTCAATAAGGTGACTATCCAGGTCAGGAAATAGTTACGTGAGGGCTCAACAGGAACGGCTGTAGCTTTTGACAACTACAGCCCTTCATTTTTTAGAACAGAATTACCAGTCATCAGCTCCAAACGATGAATGAATGGCAAGATCAAAATGAGAAGGATCTGATGAAGATCATACGCAAGCAAAACATCATCGCCGCGGCATTCCTCTGCGTGGTGCAGCCGCACGTCGGGCAGTCCGTGGTGCTCTGGTGGCGATCTGCAGGCGCGACGCCTGCACCACAAGGAGACTGCGTGGGACGAAGACGATAGAGAGCAACCTCCGACCGCCGTGGGGTTGAGTCTCCGTTTCAGACTGACCCCTCACTCGGCCTTGTGAACGCTTCTCAACCGTTCACTCCTCTCCCCACAAACGGGAGAGGGAGTTGTCTCGAATTTGACCGAACTTTGAACTTCACTGGCAGCCAAATGAAAATAGTGCCAGTTCGAATTGAACCTACACCCAGGATTAAAGGAGAGAATGACGTGCATGTCACCGCACGCTTGTAGGGTCATCCCTGTCGTGGGGTGCCAAACAAACCATGGCCAAGGCGAAGAAGCGCGGCCACCTGCAGGTGCTCGACAAGATGGCCGAACTGGTGGGTAACCAGCAGCGTATTATCGAGATCAGACCCTTCATTGTGCGAGAAACACACACTGAGTCTGGCCGCCCCATCGCAGAGGCGCTGGGGCTGTTCCTGGAAGATTATTTCCGCTCCCTAGGGGATGACCGCAAGGTGATTCTTGCGCGCTACCGGATCGTCGATGTGGCCCGCAAGGTGGTTGGGGTGGGTAGTGTCGGCACCCGCTGCTGGGTCATCCTGATGCAGGGGAACGAGGTTGACGACCCGCTGTTTCTGCAGGTCAAGCAAGCCCAGGCCTCGGTGCTCGCGCCGTATGCAGGCGCCTCGGGCTACGCCAATGACGGGCAGAGGGTCGTGGTAGGGCAAAGAATCATCCAGGGGGCTCCGGACATTTTTTTGGGTTGGGCCGAACAGGATGGAGTGCACTTTTACGCGCGTCAACTTCGGGACATGAAGGGTGGAGCCGACTTGGACCGCGAGACGGCGGCCCTGGAGAGCTTGGCGCACTATGGGGCGCTCTGTGGCTGGGCACTCGCGCTGGCCCACGCCAAGTCCGGAGACCCCGCCATGCTCGCAGGGTATTTGGGCAAGAGCGGGGTGATAGACGAGGCCATTGCCCGCTTCGCTGTATCCTACGCCGACCAGACCGAGAAGGACCACAAAGTGCTTGCTGCCGCGGCGCGCCAGGGCCGGATTCCGGTGGCTACCGAGTCCTGACCGGCTGTTCAGTGGTATCACGCAAGTCAGCAAGCTCTTTGTTTTGAGTGTTAGGCTGCGCCACAAGCTAAAGCCTGTACTCTGAACGCCCCATCTCACTTGGGTGAATGTGATTGCTGGACTCCAGTCGGCCGATTGTGCGCCATGAACAAATCCACGCTTCGAGAATCACCTGATTTTTCGCTGGTCCTGGGCGGGCCTCTATATCAACTATTCCGGCGGGCGCGGCTGTCCGGAAATGCGCTGGAACTGTTGCAGCGCAGGATCGTGGCCTTCTGGGTCATCACATGGCTGCCGTTGTTGTGTCTGTCGGCGCTCGGTGGTTATGCCCTGGGCGACGCCATCAAGATCCCCTTTCTACGTGACCTCGAGGCGCAGGTCCGATTCCTGGTCGCGCTTCCGGTACTGATCGCCGCCGAGTTGATCGTCCATCTACGTATTCGCCCAGTCGTGCAACGGTTCGTGGAGCGCGGCATCGTCATCCCGGAAGAGTTGCCGAAATTCCGCGCCGCCATTGACTCGGCTATGCGCGTGCGCAACTCAGTCGCCGTGGAAGTGGCGCTGGCGATTTTGGTCTGGACGGTCGGGCACTGGATCTGGCGCAGCCAGATTGCTCTGGGCGCTGCAAGCTGGTATGCGACGCTGGAAGGTACGCGGTGGCATCTCACGCCCGTCGGATATTGGTATGCCTTCGTCAGTATTCCAATGTTTCAGTTCGTCCTGCTGCGCTGGTATCTGCGGCTCCTCATCTGGTTCCGGTTCCTGTGGCAGGTTTCGAGGTTGAACCTTCGTCTTACATCCACCCATCCGGATCGTGCCGGCGGGCTCGCCTTCCTGGGAAAAAGCGCCTACGCCTTTGCGCCGATCCTTCTTGCCCAAGGCGCCTTGCTCGCAGGTCTGATCGCCAATCGAATCTTATACGAGGGCGAGACCTTGCTGTCCTTCAAGATGGAAGCCGCCAGCCTGGTGGGTTTCTTCGTTCTGTTTATTCTCGGCCCGCTCGTCATGTTTACGCCGCACCTTTCGCGCGCCAAGCGAAGAGGACTCGGAGAATACGGGCTGCTGGCTTCCCGCTACGTGCAGGGGTTTGAGGAGAAGTGGGTACACGGGGACGCAGAGGAAGGCGATGAACTTCTAGGCAGCGGTGACATTCAGTCGCTGGCCGATCTCGGAAACGGCTATTCCGCTGTTCGGGAGATGCGCGTCGTGCCCTTCGGACTTGAGGACATCACACGACTCGCCGCCGCCACCGCCGCACCTCTTTTGCCTTTGGGTCTGACAATTTTTTCGCTGGAAGAGCTGATTGTGCGATTGGTCAAAATTGTGTTCTGAGGGATTGCGGCGGCAGTGCAGCAGGCGAGCTAAGGGGAGACATCTCGGCTCGTGCGCGCGATTCTGGTTCTTCAACAGTGACTCCGCGCTGGGGCAGCCACGGTGACCTTGGCACACTGTTGGAGGTCGAGCTTTGGTGTAGCGTCCGTTCTCAGAACGGACCCGCCGCTCATAGAGCGGCCGCTACAACTGCGGCGTGAGGGCACGCCGCCTTTCAGTTCGCCGTCATCTAAATCTCTGACGCTCACATGAGAATGGAGAAACTGCTGATGAACAAACGGCTGTCGGTAAGACTGAATCTGGCGAGTCTCATCATGGTCCTGCCGCTAGCTGTTAACTCCTGCAGCCAGCCTGCAACGGAGACGCCGCAGTCGGTCCCACAGGAAACTCCCCGAGCCAAGACTCGGGCTGTGGCTCCCGGCCACGCCGACTCACATTGGGATTACGGCTCCCAAGAAGGCCCTGCCTCCTGGGGCAAGCTGAGCCCGAAGTTTTCTGCGTGCGGTGACGGCAAAAGTCAGTCGCCGATTGATATCGACAGGACGGTCAAAGCGGATTTGCCCTCGCTGAAAGCTCAGTTCAAACCGGCGCAGCTCAAGATCGTCCATCACGAACATATGGCAGACGTGATCAATACCGGACATTCCATCCAGGTGAACTACACTGAAGGCGACACGCTGCAGATCGGTGACGCTCAGTTTGAGCTTCTTCAGTATCACTTCCACAGCCCGAGCGAACACACGGTCAGCGGCAAGCGCTTCCCCATGGAGATGCACCTCGTGCATCAATCCACCGACAAGAACCTGGCGGTTGCCGGTGTCTTCATCGAGGAAGGAGAACAGAACACGGCCTTCGATCCCGTCTGGGCGAACCTGCCCACGCAGAAGAGCGTGGAGACGCATCTGGAACACATGACAGTCAACGTTGACGACCTGCTGCCGAAGAACCGCTCCACGTACCGCTATGACGGCTCGCTGACCACACCGCCGTGCTCGGAGGGCGTGAGGTGGATGCTGTTCACGGCGCCGATTCAGCTCTCGGCGAAGCAGATCGGCGCGTTCCGCGACATTCTCAAAGGTAATAGTCGCCCGGTCCAGCCCCTGAACGGCCGCACTGTCGTAACGGAGCGTGTGGTAGAGACGGTCGCAGGCCGATAGATGGTGCCCCTTGGCAGCCTCGAAATTCATGATGCAGAAACACACGACAAGAACACGAAAGGCCGCAGGGAAGGGGGCGAGTTGCCAGCGAGCTTAGAGAGAACCTGACTCTAATGGGTCAAGTAGCTCTACGGCGACACATGATTTTTCAAGGTTGGTATTCGAAAGAGGAGGGAATTGAAATGAACACACAAAGTCGCAGACAACTTTTCGCTGGGATCTTTGCCCCACCGGCCACCAGGCGCAGCGCTCTTTTCGCGTTAGCCGTGCTGCTGCTGAGCTTGCCCTTGCCGGCTCAACAGCCTGATGCTGCTGCCAAGCAGCAAATCATCCAGGAGAAGGTGGCAGCCCTGAAGCAGTCGTTGGCTCAGAACCAGGCAGCCCTGAAGCAATATAGCTGGACGGAAAGCACCGAGATCAGTTTGAAAGGGGAAGTTAAGAAGCGGGAACAGAAGGAGTGCCACTATGGCCCGGATGGCAAGGTGGTGAAGACACCGATTGCTGGGGGCGACCAGCCACAGGAGCAAAAGGAGCAGTCCGGAGGGAGGCGAGGCCGCCGTAGTGGGGGAGCCGTGAAAGAAAAAGTCGTGGAGAAAAAAGTGGGAGAGATGAAGGACTACATGCAGGACGTCGTGGCACTGGTTCACCAGTACGTGCCGCCTGATCCCGCCAAGATCCAGGCTGCTGCGAAAGCTGGCAAAGCCGCACCCGAGCGGAGCGCTGAGGGAGGACTGACGGCGCTGACCTTTAGCGACTATGCAAAAGCCGGCGACAAGCTCTCGCTCGGCTTCGACCCGGCGGTGAAGAAGATACGGAGCTACAACGTTGCTTCCTACCTGGAGAAGCCGGAAGACGCAGTCACTCTGGCCGTGAGTTTCGACAGCCTGCCCGACGGCACCAATTACCCGAAGGAAACAGTGCTGGACGCGAAGGCCAAACAGATTCAGGTGAAGATCAGCAACTCGGGACATAAGAAGTGACGAGTGGCCATAAGAAGTGGCGAGTGACGAGTCGTGAGTGGTGAGAGTGAAAAAAGTTAGTTCTCGGCTCCCCTCTCCCAAACGCGGGTGAGGGAGTCGAACTCGGCACTCGCCACTCCACTCGCCACTGTCTGTACGCCCCCGAAAGGAACATGACATGTGCTTGAACTCCATTTTGTCAGCTACGCAAGGAGGCTGCCGGAAATACCGCCGCCGGGCGAGAGTGTTCGGTTCGCTTGCCCTGTTCGTCGTCCTGGCAGCTTGCCGCAGCCAACAACCTCCGGTGTCGGGTACCGGTCGGGCAACCGCTGAATCGGGCTCGGCAGGTCCGGCTGCAGAATCGAAGCCGCTGCCCCGACCCAGAATCGATCCGCGCGCGGATCAGTTGCTCCGGCAGACATGCGCCTTGCTGGCCGCGACGCCGCGATTTGCATTTGAGGCCGAGGAAACCTTTGATGAAGTATTTGAGCACGCCCCGCGCTTGCAGTTGACCAACGTGCGGCGGGTGCTGGTCGAGAAGCCGGGGCGAATGGCAGCTCAGGCCGAAGGGGACACCTTGTACCGTGCGGCCTGGTTCGATGGGCAAAGCTTGTGGGCTCTCAATAAAGAAGAAAACACCTACATGACGATTCCCCAACCTCCGACACTCGACGCAGCTCTCGACAAGCTGGCTGCCGAGTATGGTGTGGATGTTCCTTTGTCAGACTTCGTCTATGCCGATCCTTATGCGGTCCTCAGCGAAGGTGTTCTTTATGGCGAATACCTCGGCATCCATCAGGCTGCCGGCGTAGACTGTCATCACCTTTCCTTTTCACAGTCAACCATCGACTGGCAGATATGGATCGATGCTGGAGACCAGCCCCTGCCGCGGAAACTGGTTCTCAGCTACCGCGACGAGCCCGGTGTGCCCCAGTACTTCGCGGTGATTCGGAAGTGGGATCTGGCCCCGGCGATCTCCGAGGGTGCTTTTCGCTTCGCGCCGCCGCAGGGTGCCAGGAAAGTTGAACCGAATGCGTTCCGCCGTGGGCGGGAGGGTGCGGAAACAATCGCTCAGCTTGGAGATCAGCAGGCACCAGCCAAAGGAGAAAAGCCATGACACAACATCGAGTGATTTCCCATCTCAGTAGTCACGGGAAGGTACGATCGGTGACGGCGTTGATCACCCTGCTGGCCGTGCTTGTTGCGACGCTGCCGTCAGGCTTTGCGCGCGGGTCTGTGCGGAGCGTCAACCGTTCGGGGGACGGTGGCAGCGCGTCTGGACGGCGAGCCAGCGGTTCCACAAGTCGCACGCAATCCGGCAATAGCTCCTCGCGTTCAACCACCGTGGAAGGGAAAAACGGGCAGACGGCTACCGGTACTCGAAATGTAACGAAAGACGGCGACACCTACACGGTGGATCGCAATGTCCAGTCCAGCTCGGGCGCCAGCAAGAGCTCGTCCAAGGAAATCGAAGTGGACGACGGGCGCGTCGAATCGGTGGAGCGTGAGACGCAGGTGACCAACCGCCAGGGCCAGACGGCCGAATGGCAGGGAAAGGCAGAGCGCGACGGCTATGGAGTGAAGTTTGAAGGCGAGGGCAAGAACCGCTACGGACAGGAGGTGGAAGCCGAGGGATATGGCGCACGGGGATATTACGGGAAAGGCGTCGTGGCTGATGTTGAAGGAGGCCGTTATGGAGACCGGACGGTGGCGGCAGGCAAGCATTATGGGGGGCCGGCCTACGTGCGAACGCTTCCGGCTGGCTACAAGCCATACACCTATCACGGTCGCCCGTATTACGGTTATGGCGGCCATTACTACCGGCCGATTGGTGGTATCTACTACCCGGTTCACCCACCCTACGGTTACTGCTGCTACAGCAGCTCCCAGATGGCCGGGGCTATCGCCATCACTGCCATTGGGGTGAGTCTGATGTATGCCGGTGGCACCTACTATCAGAAGAGCAAATCCCAGAGTGGCAAAGAGGAATACAAAGTGGTTGCACCTCCGGCTGGAGCTTCACTGCCGAAAACGGCGGTGCCCGCTGATGCTGCGACCGTGACGCTGGGTGGCACTACTTTCTACTACCATGGAAACACGTTCTATAAGGTAGCGCCCGTCAACGAGCAGATGGGCTTTGTGGTTGTGGAAAAACCCGCAGGGGTTACTACCGTGAAAGCACTGCCTGCCGATGTCCAGCCCAAGCAGGTCGGAAGCGTGACCTATCTGGTCTCTGGCGGGAAAAATTACCTGATCTACAGTGACGTCGCCGGTCAGGAGTCTTACATCGTAGTCGACGCTCCGAAGGGAGCTGCGTAGCTTGGCAGAGGAAGTGGTCCGATTGCACCAACCGCCTGCCAAAGTGGCACGATGATTCAGAGCAGGGGAGGCAACAATTGACTTTAGATGGTCACAAGCCAGGTGGGTAGGATTCGAGATACCGTATACGCGATGCAAAATGTGAGCGCGATGGCTCGAGATACCGGCATGGGTGGATCGTGCCTCCTTTAGCCCGCATCAGGCTTCAAAGTCATGCTCGCGTTGCTGTCGTTCCACATCGTCTATGGGTTTTCGATCCACTAGCGCTTGCCGTCGCCGGCTGACCTGGATGACCCTCTGGGTGCTGCCAGTTCTTTTTAGTGCCCACGTGCAAGCACAGGATACTCGTAACGAGTTTTGGCCGGAGCTGGATGTATTTCTCAAATTGAATGAGAAGTCTCGCCTCTTCTTCCTGTATAGCGCCACCAAACTGGATGATCGTGCGACGTATGCTGACGGGTCTTTTGGAGCGCATTTGGATTTCTACACGTTGCCCCTGTTCGGGCGAAGGCTGCTGCAGCAACACAATGATGTTGCCCGAAGCAAGTCGTTCATGTTGCGGGTCGGTTATCTCTTTTCCCGGACTCCCTCAGGAAGCACCGACCCATTTACCGAGCACACTCCCACAGTCGAGACCCATTGGCGCTTTCATCTCCCGGGGACCCTGCTGTTATCAGATCGCAACCGTGTGGACTTTCGGCTAGTCGATGGAGACTTCCAGCCACGCTACCGCAATCGGCTCAAGCTGGAGCGCACCTTTAAGGCAGGACGCGTGGATCTAACCCCATACAGCCACGCTGAGGCGTTCTATGACTGGAGGTTTGACAAGTTTCACCGCTTCCGCTACGCAGCAGGAGCAGAAGTGTCTCTGGGACGACATCTCGTTTTTGAGGCCTACTACTTGCGGCAGAACGACACCGTCTCGGCACCGAAGTACGTCAACGCCGTGGGCGCAGCCTTGCAGTTGTATTTTCGTTGAAGCGGTAGCACGAGTGATTCCACTCATCACGACAGATGGATTCAAGTTCTATGAGAGAGTCATCGGGATCAAGACGCGCAGGAACGATCGGGTGGTCAGGGTGGAGCGAAGAGCCGTAATCGGAGCTGGGAGATTGAAACACGCTCTGCGTAACTCGGAAGACTCACTGAAACTGAACACGTCTTTTGTTGAACGGCTGAATCTCACGATTCGACAGGGCTCGTCGTATCTGGGTCGCCGAACGATCTGTCAGGCCCGATGGAAGCAATGTCTCAACGATCACCTGGAGTTAGTTCGCTGCCATTACAATTTCGTGAGGCCTCACAGGGCGCTGAAGTTTGGACGTGAGGTTAGGACACCGGCTCGACAGGCTGGGTTGACCAGGCGGACGCTGACGTTAAGGGAAATCTTCTCATCGAGAGAGCTTTTTGTGGCGTCTAAGAATGTCTTATTTGCGCTCTTCGAAACGGGCCGCCCGGTCAGTTTCCCTATTCGGGGAATGCGTCTGGCGGCCTAGCAACAATTGATGACGGAAGCACCCAGGTGCCACATGTCAGCAACTGACGTATCTGTGCGCTCAATGTCGGAATCCCCGCGCAGTCGGAGTTCGGTCTGGTGACAAGAAGTGTACCTTAAGGGGCAGACCTGGAGGGTTTTTGCGTTTGGCTGCTGCACCTGGGCCCTACTACGCTCGCTCGCGGACGTTTGGCCGCAGGCGTTCAGGTCTGGACGTCTTTGCTGTCGAGCGCCTCGCGCACCATTCGCGCCAGTGCCTGCAACGTGAAAGGTTTCAGTAGAAACGGAGTGCCCGGGAGCTTGGTCCCCTCTCGGATTAGCATGTCGTCAGTGTAGCCAGACATAAAGAGGACCTTCATCTCCGGGTGCAGGGGTTTCGCTTTCTCAGCCAACTCGCGGCCGCCCATTTCGGGCATTACGATGTCAGTGAGGAGAAGGTCGATGGATTCTTGGTACTTCCGGCAGAGCGCCAGACCCTCGCCACCGTTTGTTGCTTCGAGCACCTTGTAACCCCTGTCTTCGAGGAACCGACGAGCGAGGCGCCGCACCACGTCTTCATCTTCCACCAGAAGAACGACTTCAGACCCACGTGGGGTTTTGGTCAAGGGCACGTCAGCGGATGCCTCAGCGCTCTCAGCGGGTTCCTCGACGCTGGGGAAGAAGATTTTGAAACTGGTGCCGCATCCTAGCGCGCTGGAGACGCGAATTTGCGCCCCGCTCTGTTGAACGATTCCATACACTGTTGCAAGTCCTAACCCCGTGCCGAGTCCCTTGCCTTTTGTCGTAAAGAAGGGTTCGAACAAGTGGGCTTGGGTCTCCTGGTCCATGCCTATGCCGGTGTCCTTCACTTCCAGCAGGACGTATCGACCGGGCTCAAGATCGTCTCCTACGAAGTTCCCCGGCACATCCACGTTTCGAGTTTCAATTACGATTCTCCCGCCTTGGACCATGGCATCACGCGCATTGAGCGCGAGATTCATGATGATTTGTCCAACTTGTCCGGGGTCAGCTCGAACAGCTCCCAGCGATTTGTCGGAGGCGATGACAAGTTCGATATGCTCACCGATGAGCCGCCGCAGCATCTTCTCGAGATCCCCGACCACTGAATCCAATGCCAACACCTTCGGTTGCAGGATCTGCCGCCTACTGAACGCCAGAAGTTGCTGGGTCAGCGAGGCTGCGCGGTCAGCGGCGTTCTTGATGATGCGAAGTCCTTCGCACTGCGGATCGTCAGGACCAACAGATTCCAGCAACAGTTGGCTGTAGCCCAAAATGCCGGTCAGCAGATTGTTGAAATCATGCGCGATGCCCCCAGCCAGTCTCCCAATGGCTTCGAGCTTTTGCGCCTGGCGCAGGCGCTCTTCGCTGGTCCGTAATGCTTTTTCAGCGTTGTTACGGTCGGTGATGTCGTTTATGCTAAGGAGAATCATCTGCCCTCTGTCAAGCTGGCGGGCACTAAGCAACAGGACCTTGGAACCAATCTTCGGCCACTCACGTTCCAGCTCAAAATCGTGAAAGAATTTATTGCTCGGCAAGACCTCTCCGAGCAGCGTGCGCAGATCGGGAATGTTCCACTCGCCACCCTCTACCTGATACAGCAACTGCCCCTCGGTATTTCCTGGCGAGGCCCGGAAGAACTGATAAAACGACTGATTGGCCCTCTTAACACGCAATTCCGTGTCAAGGACAAGTAGCGGCTGCTGGATAGTCTCCACGATCGAGCCCGCAAAATCGCGGGAATGGCTTAATTCGACATTCCGCGTCTGCAGCTCCTCGTTGATGGTAGTCAGTTCCTCATTGGCGGACTGCAGCTCTTCCTTGGTGGTCTCCAGCTCTTCGTTTAGGCTCCGGAGCTCCTCGATATTCGACTGCGCCTCCTCCTGAACAGATTGCGCGTCCTCCCCGCTAGTGGCGTGCTCCTCGATCATCGAGAGCAGATGTTGTTTAGCTTGCGCCAGTTCCTCATTCAAACGGATGATCTCAAGATCGCGTTCCCGTTGCGCGTGCTCTTGCGGAGAGAGTCTTTCCACCTCGGTATCAGGCTCGGAGGAGTCAGGGGTTTTTGGACCCTCGTAAAAGAGCACCAGGAAAGTGCGGCGGTGTTTTAATGAAAGCGGAATAAGCTCTATGGTGACGTGGCTGGATTCTCCATCCCGCTCAACAGCGATTCGCTCTTTGCGGACCGGAACACCCTCCTTTTTCGCTTTCTTAACAGCGTCGTGCAGCTCCAGCGACAAGGCTGGTCCGCGGGCCATTTTCAAGAGATTGAGACTCGCTCTCCCCGTAGGAATCTCCAGATACGGAGCTACATCACCGCCAATTTCGACGACCTCCACGTGGTCATCGATGATGACCCTGGCTGGACCATGCTTGTCAAGCAAGACACGCTCGGCTAGGTCCTGGAAATTCAAACCTACGATCTCCTCACTTGGCTGGGCATCGCCTTTAGAGACGATGGGTTCCTTCGGGAGTGCGTAGTGAAGAAGAGGGAGTGGCGAAGCGTCTTTGCGGAAATAGATTTTGTGCTTCTTGTCGATCTCCGCAAAGAGGCTCGGGAACGTGCTGGCCGATTCTGACGGTCCGAGCATGAGATAGCCCATTGGTTTGAGCGCATAGTGAAAGAGAGGAATGATCCTCCTCTGAGTGGCGCCCATGTAGATCAAGACATTGCGGCAGCTAATCAGATCCAGGTGGGAGTATGGTGGGTCCTTGATGAGGTCGTGCGGGGCGAATACGCACAGCTCGCGGATCTCTTTACTGATCCGGTATCCGTGGTCGGTGGGGGTAAAGAAGCGTTCCAGACGTTGCGGCGTTAGGTCGGCGGCAATGTTTCCCGGATAGAAGCCCGTGCGGGCTCGCTCGATTGCGGCTGGATTGATGTCTGAGGCAAAGACCTGAATGGGCAGGTGACTCTTAACGGGCTCCAGGAATTCGAACATACAGATCGCGAGCGAGTACGGCTCCTCCCCGGTTGCACAACCCGGCACCCATAGCCGCAGGCCCTCCTTGGCCGATCGGTTCTCCAGCAACTGCGGAAGGACCTGGCTCTTTAAAGCCTCAAAGGCTTCGGGGTCGCGGAAGAACTGCGTTACTTTGATGAGAATGTCCTGGTGGAGAGCCTGAATTTCAGCTGGGTTCTCGCGCAGGTACGCGAGATAGGCTTTCGAGTGTTACCGCGTTACACAGAGCCTGTCGCCTTTGGACACGGCGCTCGATGGTGCTCTGGCGATACAAGGAGAAATCAACGCCAGTTGCTTGTTCGAGCAATTTGAAAAGCTCGCTGAAGTTTTCGGCAACTTCGGCAGTCGGCTCTGCCTTCACCGGCGCCTCAGGACGGGTGATGTAGGGATGACGTCCTATCCTTGCGAGCTCATGGGCGATCGCTGCCGGCGGCAAAACGAAATCCACGCAACCCGTGGCCACAGCGTGGCGAGGCATATCGGGAAAATGGGCCGACTTCTCATCCTGAGCGAACGCAACACCCCCCTCGGCCTTGATTGCCTCTAGTCCCAGAGCTCCGTCGGAGCCGCTTCCCGACAGGATCACGGCGATTGCGCCGTTCTTGCGGCTCCGAGCCAACGAGCGCAAGAAATCATCGATCGGCATGCGCAGCCCGGCGCTGGCTTCACGCAAAGTCAGTTTGAAGGCCTGCTGAGAAAGAGCCAAGCCGGTATTAGCCGGAATGACATACACGTAGTTCGGTTCTACAAGCATGCCATCCCGTACCTGGCGAACCGGCATGCGGGTGGACCTGGCCAGGATGTCTGGGAGCATGCTCTCGTGTTTGGGGTCTAGGTGCTGGATTATGACAAACGCGAGGCCGGTATCGACCGGCAGCGCTTGCAGCAAAGAGGTGAGAGCCTCCAGCCCGCCCGCTGACGCTCCGATACCTACGATGGGAAAAGTGCCGGATGCCGAACATGGTTCACCTGCTTCTGGCGGTTTCACGCAATCCATTTTGCCCCCCTTTCAGCATGCGAATCCTGCATTCCCCCGGGACGCAGGAAGGCAAACCGTAACCGAAGTCGAAAGATGTCCGTCGCTCGATTTCGAATTGATCGGTTGTGTCAAAGCAAGCCGACGCTCTTGAGATAACGCGGGATACACAAAATAAGACCAGCGCAAAACAATTGCGCTACTTCGCATATGGCAGATAGTAGATACTATTCTATCCAGGTCTGCGCCGGAAACAATGCATTAGTGTTGAAGGCCGGAATGAAATATTGAACGCCGGAATGGCATTCGCTTTCCTTCTCCAAGTGTCTATACCGTATGGTTGGCTTTGTTACCCCGGGAAACGCTGTCGAGTGGATTACCGCGATAAGTCGCCCAGTGTAGACCGATCCTTCCACGGCACCAAAGCCCTCCAACGCTCCCTCAGGGTCTTTTGCTCTTCGCCGGGTCCCGATTCGGCGACCAACTTCTAGGAACACTAGCATGCCGAGAAACAAAATAAACCCTAGCAGCAAACCTGGAAGATTACCACGATCAGCGCCAGGATGCCCAGGATCGCGATTAGACCCGCGAGCGCTGCCACGAGAATCAACTCACCACTCATTACATCGTGCATCACTCGCCACTCATCGCTGGCTAAATACTGAATCGAAACCGAATTCTGTGTTCCCAGCCTGCCACCTTTTACAGTGTGAGAGACCACCCAGCCGCTGGTATAAGGATCTTGGCCGCCTCATGGCATGCGGATCTGAGGCTCATGAGAGTGCCATTAACAAAGTAGACGTGACGTCCACAACTCGTTGTTGGGGTTGACGATAGAGATCATCAGCATAAGGCCGTTTCGTTGATGCGGCATGCTTTGGGAGGGAGTTCGTCGTAGGTACGGCTGAGAGCAAGGCAAACTACTTCCTGAGATTTTGGAGGACCTTTAGAGACCGAGACTGTTCTCGCCGCATGCAACAGATGAGCATTCCCATGATTTGCCGGGCCAGGGATCCTGAAGCAGAAAACCATGCGCAGCACCGGCGCTGCGGGCAAAGGCTGGTTTGCCTGGGCTATGATGTGCCGTTGCGGGACCTACAGTCAGCACGGCGCATCCTGGACTGAGTCCACTGACACAGCCCACAAGGGGGAATATGTCTTTGGTTGTTTCCCAACAGATTATCGTCTTCGTTCTAACTGTTGCTTGTGCCCTCTCCACGGTGTCGTCGGCGGGAGCAGAAAGCCTCGAAATCCAGGGTATCGAGGTCACGCCTTTCATCGGCGGCCGGTTTGGAGGGACTTTCGAAGTTCAGCCCGAAGGCGCGACGGAAGTTCGAGCATCCCTGAACGATGCCACCAGCTATGGCGTGGCTGCCGGGATTCGCTACGACGACTTTTCGGTGATCGAGTTTCGCTGGACGAGAGCAAAGTCAGCCCTGCGATTGGGCACAGGGATTAACCCACTGTCGACGTCTGTGGCCGACGTGACCCTGAATCAGTTTCACGGGGATTTTACGCGCGAGTTCCCTCTCGAAGAGGTAAAGAGACTGCGGCCTTTTCTAATGGCCAGCGTCGGCGCAACACATCTGGGCGCCGCGAACGATGGCTTCACTCGCTTCTCCTTCGGCCTGGGAACCGGACTGAAGCTGTTTTTGAACTCGAAGCTTGGCATCCGAGTTCAAGCCCAGTGGCTGCCGATCTGGATCGAGCCAGAAGTGAGAAGCTTCGCCTGCGGGTTTGGCGGTTGTATCGTGGTACTGAGTGGCCGGCTGACAGAGCAGTTTGAAGTAAGCGCCGGGCCGGTGTTTCACTTTTGAGGAACGTGCGGGTTGCCTTCAAGCCCACCTCATGTTCCTAGGAGCAGAGGCAGCCGTGACCCGTTTTTCACGTGCGGAGGCTAGGAGTCGTTCGGAATACTTCTGATGAAGAGTTATACTGAACGCTGTGCCAAAGAAGAAAGAAGCCAGACCATGAAAAGAGCGCAGGAACCAAGATGGTCACTGCCCAGCGTCTGTCATCTCGCGCTATCCGGTGCGGTGATCCTGCTGTTCAACGCCAGACCCGCAGAGGGACAGGCAGGCGGCTACACCAAGGCGGTTGTGGGGGATCACATCCGCAAGGTGGAAGACGGAGTTGATGAATTTCGCAAGTATCTGGAGAACCGTGGAGAAGACGCCAAAAATCGGGCAGAGACGACGCCGAGCAGCGGGACGAGGACCCGGCGTGGGAAGTCCAGCGAGGCTAATACAGAAGCGAGGAAAGACCAGGCCAAGCGCACCAAGGATGAGCTGGATGATGCTCTAGGCGACCTGAACAAGTCCACGAACCGGCTGCGCCGCAAGTTTGACCCAACTTCGAAGTATATGGAGACGAAGGTCCAAATGGAGAAGGTGATGGACGACGGCCGTCGGATCAACCAGATCATGGTGCGTGGCAAATACGGCAGTCAAGCTGAAAGGTTTTGGGGCGTTCTAAGAGGCTCTATTAATGATCTGGCGCGGTGTTACGGGCTGGCACCGATGGGCGTATAAGGCGTCCGCGCGGTACTCGTGCGAGGAGGGTCCCCACGGAGCCCTGGTGAATGGGCTCCGAGTATTTTTCCTCTGGCGGCAGGAGCCAAACTTTTTGGAGGCATCGATGACAAATAGAAGATCGATCGTTCTCACTCTTTGCTTTCTGTTCGGATCCGCTGCGTGGGGTCACTCTTCGCCGCAACAGCAGCAACAACAACAGCAGCAGGCGCCCCTCGATGCGGCGGCACTGGACAAGGTGCTGGCGCCGATTGCGCTTTATCCCGACGCCCTGGTTGCACAGATTCTGATGTGTTCAACCAATGTCACCAAGGTGCGCGACCTGCAGGCATTTATTCAAAAAAACAAGAACTTGAAAGGAACGGCGTTGCAGGAGGCTGCTGGAAAACAAGGGTTCGATCCCAGCTACGTCGCTCTTACCTTGTTTCCCCAAGTCGTGAAGACGATGAACGACTCGGTTGGATGGACGCGGCAGATGGGCCAGGCTTTCACCGCCGACAAAAAGGCCGTCTTTGAATCGATCCAAAGGCTTCGAACCCTGGCCCTGGACGTGGGCAATCTGAAGACAACGCCCCAACAGGAAGTTCAGAAGGTGGATCAAGGCGGGCAGCAGGTGATTGTCATTCAGCCCGCCAATCCCCAGGTTGTCTATGTTCCCCAATACAATCCACAGACCGTCTACACTACTCCGGCGCCAGCGACTCAAACGATCGTCGTCCATGAAGACGATGACGATGAGGAGGCACTTGCCGCCGGCATGATCGGATTTGGAGTAGGAGTGGCCATGGGAGCCGCCATGAACAGCAACTACTACCATGGGCCGTATGGCTGGGGAGGCTATGGCATGACTACGGTGGATTCTATGGCTCCGGCTATGATGACGTTTTAGACCATAGGGAAGACATGATGGAAGACTACTACGACCATCGCGAGGACATGGCTGACAAACGCGAGGATGCGCTGGAGGATAGGGAGGGCAAAACGCAGAGCGAACGGCAGTCGTCGCGTCAGCAAAGCGCCAGCGAGCGCCAGGCCAGTCGGGAGCAAACAGGGCAGCAGACAGCCAGCGAGCGCCAAGCCAGCCGCCAGGCAGGAACGACACCGTCAGCCACCGATCGTCAGACCAGCCGCCAGTCGAGTGGAGCGAGTGCCGGGACGCAAGACCTGGGGTCTCGGTCTTCTTCTCGCGGTGCTGGCGTTTCTTCGCTCCCTTCGAGTTATGAGTCCCGCGGCTATGGCCAGACCGCTTCTCAAACGTCTCGCGAGCGATCCAGTTCGGGTGCCGGGGCATATTCGGGTTATGAACGTGGATCCTCCACTCGGAGCCACCAGTTCCCGGGGGCGAAGCAGCATGGGTGGCGGCGGGGGGCGTTCTCGCGGGGGTGGCGGGCGTCGCCGCTAGTGCCCGGATCGCACAAGTTTGAGGTCATCTCACGGTTACGGATGGGAGAAAGACCATGAGTCATTTCATTTTCGGCAGTTGGCGCACACCGCTTGCGGCTCTGGGGCTCCTGATCGCTGTGGCGACTGCGTCCGCACAGAAAGGCACCGCGGGGCAAACACAGAAACGTTTTGCGACGGCAGAAGAGGCCGTCCAGAGCGTGATCAAGGCCGCTAAGGCCAATGACCGGACTGAGCTACTGGCGATCTTCGGGGCAGACGCAGAGGATCTTCTTTCGTCAGGGGACAAGATAGCCGACAAAAGGGCGCGCCAACTGATTCTGGTGGCGTTAAAGGAAAAATGGAAGCTCGCCAGCCAGGGTACCAATACAAAAAGCGCTGATCATTGGCAACGAAGAGTGGCCCTACCCAATCCCGCTAGTCAAGGATTCAGGCGGTTGGCGTTTCGATACGGCCGCAGGAAGACAAGAAATCCTATATCGGCGGATTGGCCGTAATGAACTGCAGACGATTCGTGCCTGCCGCGTTTACTTGAAAGCTCAAAGAGAGTACGCAGCCCAAAGTCATGACGGAAAGCCAGCGGGACTCTTTGCACCGAGGCTCGCCAGCCAACCCGGCAAGCAAGACGGCCTTTTTTGGAAGGTTAATCCCGGCGAAGGTTTCAGCCCGCTAGGCGAATTTGCAGCCCAGGCCTCCGCGGAAGGCTACGCCCGGAGTGATTCAGGTCCAACGCCATTTCACGGCTACTTGTTCCGCCCGCTGACTGCGCAAGGGCCTGCGGCGCCGGGAGGCGCCAAGAGCTACATCTCTAATGGCGAGATGAAGAGTGGCTTTGCGCTCATTGCATACCCGGCCGAATACCGCAAGAGTGGCGTGATGAGCTTCATCGTTAATCACGATGGAGTCATCTATGAGAGGGATTTGGGTGACAAAACCGCCCAGGTTGCCAGTCAAACCACCGAGTACAATCCCGACAAGTCGTGGCGGAAGGTCCAATAAAGGGATTGTTGCCACGGTAAACCGGGCGGCGCGCGCCTGCGTGGAACCGCCCGCCCCCGCGAAAACCACTCGACTGGTCCGGTTCACGCTGCGCTTGGCCGGAATGACGGGAATCCACCCTGTTATCACCTATCGATTCAGACCTGCTCAGATTTACAGTTCTTCCCACCCGTTTCCTGTGGCAAAAACAGCTTGACCGTGAGTACTCGCGTCATGCCTGCCGCGGTTCTTCTGTCTTGTCCGCTTGGACCCTGCTAAGGCGGGAGGGAAGATCTAAGGTTCAAGCAATCAGAGAGAGGCCAAAAAGGGCGGATCTGAAGCGAACGACTTGCTATCCCGGACCAGGAATTGCTCGTAACCCGAGTTTCTGGGAGCAGGAGGTGACAGGTCCATGTTGGGCTTCGAGACTGTTGTGCTGGTGATTCTAGGAGTTCTTGCCGGCGCTGAACTGGTAAACATCTTCATGCTGGGGCGTCTGCGGGGCTCGGTGAGTCCCGTGCTTGCTCCCGTCGTGAAGGGACGGACAGCATCAAACAAGATCATGTAGCCGCGCCAGAGCAACTGGTCCGGATCTAGCGAGCCTTTGCGGGCAGAACTCGCGAGGCATGCTATCCCAATCGGCGATGCGTCGCTGGACAGCTCAACGCATCCCTACAACTGCTGTTCTTGGGTAGAGGGGTTGTTGGCGTGACCGTGTACCGGAACTGTACCTGCAGAGGGTGTCCTGAATTAAGCGTCGTGGCCCTTTTGCGACCGCTGCCGGCTGGTGAGTGATCTCACGCGAGCTGGTTCTGATCGAGCAAATACTTGAAAAGGGAAAAGGAGAGTGAGATGTTGATTCGAATAGCGCTCATTGCATTGGGGCTCATTCTTACTTGCTTAACCCAAACGATAGAGGTTTTTGGGCAGGCGAGTACGACTGCCGGCACGATGACCGGCTGCTTGATCCGGAGCGGCAGCCCGGGATTCTACTTGTTGCAGGAGGAAAAGACTGGCCTCACGACCACCGTGGCAGGGTCGGCCGATCTGGAGAGGTACGCGTCCGCTAGCAGGGTCAAATTGACGGGAGGGTTGGTTCGTGAGGAAGGCAGGGACGTGTTTCGCGTAACCAATGTGGAGCAGTTGTCACCCACTTGCCAGCCGACGTCGATGCAACCCTCCGTTGAGAGCATAAAGGACGCGGTGGGCCGCGCCACCTTTGGAGTCCGTGGCGGTCTCGGCCTCGATCCGGAGCTGCCCTTTTTAGGAGCGCACGCGCAGATCGGACCCGTCGTCAAAGGCCTGTGGTTCCGTCCAAGCTATGAGTTTGGTTTCGGAGAAGTCACCAAGATCAACTCTTTTAACTTTGACTTTGCGTACTATCCGGACCTCACCTTGCGGGGCAAGGGCACGGATCAAGCAGATTCCTGGAATGTCTATTTTGGTGTGGGGGGGGCTCTGCACGTGTCGCACCGCAATTTCGAGGAAGAGGAGGTGATGATCGACTTTGGCGACTGGGAAACTGAGGGCGGCCTCAACATCTTCATGGGGATGTCGAAGCGCAGCGGCCTCTTCGTGGAGCTGCGCGGGGGCGCCTATGCAGAGACAAGTCCTACGATAAAGTTTATCGTGGGTTACACCTTTCGCTAAAGCGATCGGCGGAATAGGGAGTGCGGCCGCTTGACGCCGCCGTCCAAGGCTGTGGCGAAAGGGAGCTGCAGTCGACGCCGCCAAGAATCGCCCTGAAGCCACCGCACTTCAAGAGCAGCCTTTTGGCGGCGCCAGCGCTGCTCTTGACTTTTTACATTCTCGGTGCAGGTGAGATGCCCGCACCACAAGCGAAGCAACGACCGCCAGTATTGTGGTGCAGGCTTCTAGCCTGCAGCCGGAGCTTCTACATTTTCATCCCGATACCTCAGGCGAACCGGGTGTCATTCTGCTCTGGCCTTCGGCCAGAGCAGAATGCGCGTTCTACGCGCGTTGCAGCCCAGCAGGGCTAGATTGGCCGCCGCGGATCTCCATTACAACTAAACCGGTGAAGCTAAATCGCAACAGGATTCTGGCGGCTCTGGTCCTCCTGATGATTTTGTGGGCGCTTCCTGGGGCAGTTCGGGAGACGCTTGAGACGGGGCGTGTTTATCTGTTTTCCAGGCAGTTTCTCGAGGACTTGCCACAGCGTTTCTCTGGTCCCGGGCGCCTCCGGTTCATCCTGCAGCCCTTGGTGGCCATCCTGCTCGGAGTGCGTGGCGGACTGGCTGACGCAAGATCGGGACAATCGCCTTATATTTTTGCCTTGCTCTTTCACACTCAAAAGCGCAAGGAATTGCTGCGAAGCGGGATGGCGGCAATCGGCCATGTGCTAGCCCTAGGAATCCTGCTGGACGCGGTGGCTCAACTGCTCATTTATAAGGTGATTCATCCCGGCGCAGCGCTCCTGACGGCGACATCCGCCTGCATGCCCTATGCGATGTCGAGAGCTTTGACCCTGCGCCTGGCTCGATGGCTGAAGCGGAAAGGCTCTATGGCTGCTTGACCGGCTGAGTCTGTCGTAACGTGAGGTCCGATTCCATATCCAGCAGGCTCGGCAATTCTTCCTATCGGACCCACCT
>CAVVYL010000015.1:0-26125 GCA_963752385.1 uncultured Acidimicrobiia bacterium
ACCTGGCCCAAGACGACCGGCTGGACCGCAAGGTGGCTCTCAAGCTGCTGCCCACTCAATTCACCCAAGACAAGGACCGAGTCCAGCGTTTCAAGCGAGAAGCCAAGGCGGCTTCCGCCCTGAATCATCCCAATATTCTGACTGTTTATGAAATTGGCGAACTCGACGGCCACACTTTTATGGTGACGGAGTACGTCGAGGGCGAGACATTGCGCCAACGCTTGGCCCAGCAGCCGATGAAAGTCAGTGAACTGCTGGATGTGGTCATTCAGGTGACCAGTGCGCTGAGTGCGGCTCATGAGGCCGGGATCGTCCATCGCGACATCAAGCCAGAAAACATCATGTTGCGACAGGACGGCTACGCAAAGGTTCTTGACTTTGGACTAGCCAGGCGCACCCAGCTACCGTCACCCTCCGACCACCTTCTGAAAAGGGGGGAATCCGCGTTCAAAACGGAGTCAGGGATTGTCATGGGCACGGCCCCTTACATGTCCCCCGAGCAAGCACTAGGGGAAAAAGTGGATCAGCGGAGTGATGTCTTCAGCCTGGGTGCGGTGATGTATGAAATGGTCACCAGCACACGACCGTTTGAAGGTAATAGCTCAGCTGCTATCTTGGATGCGATTCTTCACAGGGTTCCCGCCTCACCACGCCATTTCAACCCAGAGCTATCGAGCGATCTGGAACGGATCATCACCAAAGCGTTGGACAAAGATCGGGAACTTCGCTACCAAACGGTCTCCGACCTAAGGGCGGATTTGAGGCGCCTGAAACGAGAGATAGACTCAGGACAGCCAGCCCCTACTGCCGCGCCAGCTCTAGCAACCCCAGCCAGTCGTGCTGGGCCGCGCTGGAGGTGGATGGCAGCAGCGATCGCCGGGGTGATTCCGGCAGGGTTGCTCGCGGTCTCATACTTCAGGGCGCCACTTCCTCCCCCTAAGATCTTGCGCTACGTTCAACTAACCAGCGACGGTCGGCCGAAGCTGTCTCCGTACTCGCACCTTCCATATGTTCTGGCCACCGATGGCTCGAGGGTCTATTTTCTTGCCCCGGGTTCAGGCCTATTCCAGGTTTCAGCAATGGGTGGCGAGACGCTGCCGGTTTCGACGTCTCTCCAGGACATAAGTCCACTGGATATTTCGCCGAATCGATCCGAGCTATTAGTCGGTTTCGGTCCCTCACTTGGGACTCTACCTCTCCTAGGGGGGTCTCCTCGCCGCCTGTGGAATGGAGTATCAGGCGGTGGGACCTGGACCCCAGACGGGCAAAGAATCGTTTATGCCAGTGGCTCCGAGCTATACATGGGCAAAAGCGACGGCACAGAGATTCGCAAGCTCGTCACGGCACCCAGTGCACCTCTTTGGCCTCGTTTTTCACCTGACGGAAAGGTGTTGCGCTTTACATTACTCGATCCCAAAACTAATTTGAACTCGCTGTGGGAGGTAGCTGCAGATGGAACCGGTCTTCATTCCTTGCTTCCCGGGTGGAACAAGTCATCTTCAGACTGCTGCGGCAGTTGGACTCCCGATGGGAAGTACTTCGTGTTTCAATCAGAACAGGACGGCAGGGCGAATATCTGGGCCACTCGCGAGCAGGCAGGCCTTTTTCGAAAGTCGAGCCCCAAGCCAGTGCAGTTGACCGTGGGACCAATGAACCTTCACTCTCCGCTTCCAAGCCTCGATGGCAAGCGGCTCTTTGTTGTAGGTGTCCAGCCTCGCGGTGAATTGGTGCGGTATGACATGATGACTCGTCAGTTTGTGCCTTTTCTTTCTGGTATTTCGGCCGAGCACGTCGACTTTTCCAGAGATGGACAGTGGATGGCTTACAATACTTATCCTGAAGCTACCGTTTGGCGTAGCAAACTGGACGGCAGTCAGCGGCTTCAGCTCACCTTCCTCCCGATGCGAGCAACCCAGCCCCGCTGGTCTCCCGATGGAAAACACATCGCGTTCCAGGGCAGGGCGCCCGGTAGGCCTTGGAAGATCTATTTGGTCCCGGCCGAAGGAGGCGCCCCCCAGCAATTGATGCCAGGAGAGCGAAATGAATTGGATCATAGCTGGTTGGATGGGAATTCGATCGTCTTCGGCTCCGCTGCTTTTTGGCTTGAGGATGGCCCTGTAGCCACTCATTTGCTCAGTCTCAGAACCCGCCAAGTTTCGACCCTACCCGGCTCCGAGGGTCTCCTCGGTCCCTAACGCGTCGCCCGACGGGCGATACATCGCCGCTCTGGGCAAAGATAAGCTGCTGCTTTTCGATGTCGGCACCCAGAAGTGGAAAGAGTTAACCACCAGCCCCGTGAACTATATCAAGTGGTCGCGAGATGGGAAGTACGTTTACTTTGATGACGATTCACCCAGCGACCCCGCAATCTTTCGTGTCCGCTTCGTTGATGGAAATCTTGAGCGAGTTTTAAGCCTCAAGAACCTGCGTCGAGAATCTGGCATCTGGTTCACTTGGTTTGGTCTCGGGCTAGACGATTCCCCTCTGCTGTTGCGGAGCGCCGGCAGCCAGGAGATCTATGCTCTCGACTGGGAGGCGCCGTAGATTGGCGATTGCAGATTGCTGACGATCAATTCATCACCAAGAGATAGAGGCGCCAGGAACAGTGGAAGGACTGAAGCGCCAAGACACTCAGGAGTTAATTAGGAATCACTAACCATTTCACCTCGGAATAGCTTACCCACGAATTGAATGGCCGGACAAGAACGCATTCGAATGCGGTGGCATGGGCGGATGTCAGTGCACTTTCAGCACTAAAATGGGAACGCTGCAGGCGAGTTCCCTACGACGACGTTGGCGGCTTTGTAGGGAACGGCCGCTGTTCCGTTCCCGTCAGATTATGAAACCTGAGCGTTGGCAACAGATACAGAATCTGTATCATGCGGCTCTCGAACGGGAGCCAGCGAGCGGGCGATTTTCCTCGACAAAGCCTGTGCCGGGGATGAGGCGCTGCGAGGAGAGGTTGAATCACTACTGGCTCATCACCAACAAGCGGGGAGCTTCATTGAAACACCTGCCCTGGAGGAGGTTCAGGGCCTCTTGAAAGATCAACCCCACAACATGGTGGGACGGCAGATTGGTGCCTATAAGGTTCTCTCCCTGCTCGGGGGGGTGGGATGGGAGAAGTGTACCTGGCCCAAGACGGCCGGCTGGGTCGCAAGGTGGCACTGAAGCTGCTGCCGCCTGAGTTCACGCAAGACGAAGACCGAGTGCGCCGCTTCGAGCGAGAGGCACGCGCCGCCTCGGCCCTGAATCATCCCAATATCCTCACCATTCATGAGATTGGAGAAACAGACGGCACTACTTTCATCGCGACTGAGTTCATCGAGGGTGAGACACTACGCCAGCGCCTGGCACGGCGGCGAATGAAATTGAGCGAGTTGCTGGATATCGCTATTCAAGTATCAAGCGCGCTGGCAGCGGCTCACGAGGGTGGGATTGTCCATCGGGACATCAAGCCAGAAAACATCATGCTGCGGCGTGATGGTTACGTAAAGGTGTTGGACTTTGGGCTGGCTAAACTGCATCGAGCCCCCGGCCGCATCCGTCGACCACTCAAACATCGCAGAATCCACACTTAAGACAGATTCAGGAATCCTCATGGGCACCGCCCATTACATGTCGCCGGAGCAGGTGCTAGGGGAAGAAGCTGGATGCACCGCACTGATATCTTCAGCCTTTGGTGTGGTGATCTATGAGATGGCCACCGGCACGCAGGCCGTTCTAGGGCAGCACCCCGGCATGCATCTTTGACGCGCATTCTCCACCAGGCACCCACCTCGCCGCTGCCAGCTTCAATCCGGACCTACCGCGCTGAGCTGGAACGAGATCATCAGCAAAGCGCTGGAGAAGGACCGGGAGGTCCGCTACCACTCGGCTCCAGACCTGCGGGCGGATCTGAAGCGGCTGAAACGCGACATGGATTCAGGGCGAGCCGGCCAGCTGTCACACTGCCTCCACCTCCTGCCGGCAAGCGGCCTCGGCCGCACTGGCGCAGACGGGCACGGCTCTGGCCGGCACCGTGGCCATGTTGGCAGGGCTGCTGGCGGTTTCCTTACTTGAGAGCGCCACTGCCACCCCCCAAGATCTTGCGCTACGTTCAGCTAACCAGTGACGGTCAGCAAAAGCTCTTTCCTGATATGTTTACCCATGCCCTTGGTGACAGATGGTTCTCGGCTTTATTTCAAACCTCGTGGGGCTGTTTTACCGGCCTGGCCCAGGTGTCGGCCACGGGTGGCGAGACGGTGCCGGTCCCGACGCCCTTCGAAATATGCCTATCTGTCTTGACATTTCTCCGAACCGATCCGAGGTTCTAGTTCTGAGGTTCTCTGAGGTCCAAACCGAATATCCGCTTTGGGTGTTGCCGTTGCTCGGCGGATCGCCGCGCCGCCTGGGCGACGTGCTGGCCCACGACGCGACCTGGTTCCCGGACGGGCAGAAGATCCTTTACGCCCACGGGAACGATTTATACCTGGCCAAGAGTGACGGGACCGAATCTCGCAAGTTCGTGCACGGCGGCCGGCAGACCGTATTGGCCTCGCTGGTCGCCGGACGGAAGCAGGCTGCGCTTTACCGTCCTGCAAACCGAACCAATGCTTTGTCACTTTGGGAAGTGGCTGGGGACGGGACCAGCCTCCATCCCCTACTCCCCGGCTGGAACACCGTGCCTGCGGAATGTTGCGGCAGCTGGACTGCCGATGGGAAGTATTTCGTGTTCCAGTCCCGGCGCGACGGCATGGCGAACATATGGGCTCTCCGTGAACAGGGAGGGTTCTTCCGCAAGCCTAGCCGCGGAGCCAGTCCGGTTGACTGCAGGCCCAATGAGCGCCTACTGCTCCCGTTCCGAGCCCCGATGGCAAGAAGCTCTTTGTGTGTGGGCGCCCAACATCGTGGCGAATTAGTGCGCTACGATACCAAATCTGGCCAGTTTGTGCCCTATCTTTCGGGGATTTCGGCCGAGCACCTGGACTTTTCCAGGGATGGCGAGTGGGTCACTTACGTGACTTATCCCGAAGCGACCTTGTGGCGCAGCAAAATTGACGGTAGCCAGCGGCTGCAGCTCAGTTTCCCTCCGCTGCGAGCCATTTTGCCTCGCTGGTCGCCCGATGGCAAGCAGGTTGCTTTCACAGGCGTACTGCCCGGCAAGCCCTTCAAGATCTACTGGTTTCGGCCGAGGGGGGTACGGCCCAGCAGTTACTGCCAGGAGAGCGCGGAGAAGTCGACTTTGACTGGTCACCGGACGGGAATTCCCTGGTCTTCGGACGCGACCCGTTCCGGGAGGCCCGAGAGGGCAGCGCTTTTGGGTCAGTGGCCATCCAGCGCGTTGACCTCCGAACCGGGCAGGTTTCGACTCTGCCCGGCTCCGAGGGGCTTTGGTATCCGGTCTGGTCGCCCGAACGCCAGATACCTGGCTGCGGTGGGAGCCGGAATGAAAAAGTTGCTGCTGTTCGATTTCACCACCCAGAAGTGGGTAGAGTTGGCCAATTGGCCAACCCCATTGTGAACTACATGAGTTGGTCACGAGACGGCAAATACATTTACTTTGACAGCCCATCGAAGCGATCCAGCTATCTTTCGTGTAGGGATCAGTGACCGAAGGCTGGAGCGGGTGGTCAGCCTGAAGGACTTCCGTCGAGAATGGGGGAGTTGGGTCGGCCATGGTTTGGTCTGGCACCAGACGGTTCTCCCTTGCTGCTGCGTCGCGCCGGCAGCGAGGAGATCTACGCCCTCGACTGGGAAGCTCCGTGAGATGCGATTGGCGATTGCAGATTGCGAGCGGATCAATTCACGACCACCAGACAGAGGCGCCAAGAGGTGTCACAGTGGGAAAGACCAAACTGCAAAGACGAGGAAGTTAGGAATGGTTATCCATTTCACCCGGAGGAGCTAACCCACGAATTGAATAGGATGGACAAGAAGGATTCGAATGCGGCGGCGTGGGCGGATCCTACTAAACGGGAATGCTACGGCGAGCGTTCCCTACCCGTGATCGTATCAATTTGTAGGGAACGGGCGCTGTTTCGTTCCCTGTCAGATGATGAAACCGATGCCAATTGTCGCCCGGCGCGGCACAACGCCATTCACTATCCTTCTTCAAAAGCTATGGCCCTTTTGCGGATGCCGCTTTTTGCGAACCGAATGCCCGGGCGCTGTATGCACGCGCCTCCGTATTTATCCTTCCCCGGAACGCAGCCCCGTCGACAATAGAAATTCGCGAGCAGCGAATGTTTCCCTCCACGGACCCGGACAGCTTGATCTGTACCGCCCCGGTCGCATAGATGTTTCCAACCACCGTTCCCGCGACCATTACATTTTTGGCGTAGATTTCAGCTCTGACAGTACCGCCCGAAGCAATCCAGAGAGTATGCCCGTTCAGATCGACCCGGCCCTCTGCGCGTCCCTCGATGGTCAGGTCTTCGTCGGCGACCAGCTCGCCTTTGACAACAACCGATGCCTTCAAACTGGCCGTGACTGGCAAGTACATCCAGTTCTTCGACCCGCAAGTGGAACAAATGAGAACGCCTGAACTGGAGACAGCCAGAGTTCGGTTGGCTTCGCAGTTGCCACAGAGCACAGTGCGGCTCTCCAGCGACCTCTGGAATCCGGAACTAGCCAACCGACCAGCCTTCGGCAGATTTAGATTAGGAAGCAAACTGACGTCGTTACCCACCCCGGACCTCTTTCAGGCGACTACCCACAAACCAGTGAACCGTCGCTGCTCAAAAGCCAGATTGAAACCTCGCAAGGCATACTTATTTTCTTCTTCAGCAATGCCGACGCCGCCAAGGCCTACCGACCGACCCTCGAAAGAATCAACTTCAGGAGGTCAAAGTCAAGTGGCGCCGTAACGATACGATCTACTGCCAAAAGATAACAAGAATTTTAGATTATAGTCTCTGATCTGGACAAGCGTGCGCTGTGGACACACTGGACTCGGCGCACGGAGGCACATAACGCGGCCTTTCTTTAGATCGCTAGTGGTTCCGCGGGAAGGCCCAACCCTTCGAGCTGTGCAGCGGACGAAGGCCACATTCTCAGCTTCGCTTTCTGGCGCGTTCAAAGGCAAGTTATCTCTATAAGGCGACCCAGAGGGCCACAGGAGGCCGGCCATGGGCAAGGGACGACAGTCCCGTCGCATTTTTGGACGCCTCTGGTTCCCGCCCTCCCCACAGCCTCAACCCAACTGGTAGAAAGAAATTGACATGTCTAAGGGCTATGCGTTTACATCCACCAGCGCTCTGGTTCAACGATTGAAGCGTTTGGAGACACACTTAGATCACGGCCCATGCCCGACTCAGAGAAACCCCGTCGCCGGTTAAGGCTGCTCGACGCCACGATGATCATCATGGGATCGATGATCGGTAGTGGCATTTTCCTGGCTCCCGGGTTGATTGCAAGTATTGCCATCGAATCTCGGCTAGGCGCTGGCAGCTTTGTGTTCGTCTGGATCATCGGTGGCCTTCTCACTGTTTGCGCCGCTTTATCGTTTGGTGAACTTGCGGCGGCTTTCCCTCGCACTGGTGGCCAGTACGTCTATCTCAGCCAGTCGTTGGCTCCGTTTTGGGGTTTCCTTTATGGCTGGACGCTGTTCACGGTCATCCAGTGCGGATTTATCGCCGCGGTGGCCGTAGCCTTTGCCAATTACCTCGGGGTCTTCCTCCCCGCAGTGAGCCAGTCCAACGCCGTGTTTTCCGTTGCCTCGTTTCGAGTATCGGCTGTTCAGGTGGCAGCGATTCTGCTGATCCTCATCCTTACCTGGATCAATTCCCGGGGTCTCAAGGCTGGAGCCATGGTTCAAAATGTGCTGGGGTTCGCCAAGATCTCGGCTCTGCTGGGGCTGGTGGTTTTCGGGCTGGGCAGCGGTAAGGGGAACTGGACTCACTTTCAGCCGCTGCTGCCGGAGACCGTGGCGGTCGGAACAGTTGGGGCTTTTGCCGTGGCCATGTCGAAGGCGCTGTTTGCCTACGACTCGTGGAACGTAGTGACTTTTGTCGCCGAGGAAACCCACGACCCGGTCAAAACCTTGCCCCGAGCCTTGCTGCTGGGTACGTTAGGGCGTCACACTGATTTACACTTTGGCCTGTGTTGCCTACCTTTACGTTCTACCGGTGGAGCTGGCGGCCAAGGTTCCTGACCAGCGCATTGCCGCTGAGGTGGCCCAGATTGTGATGGGACCCATCGGGCTTGGTCTGATCGCGCTGGCAGTTCTCATATCGGCCGCGGGTTGCGACAACGGGCTCATTCTTTCTGGCCCCTGGCTCTATTACGCCATGGCTAAAGATCGGCTTTTCTTCCGTGGGGCGGCGCGCCTCAATTCCGAAACGGCAACGCCTCTTCGGTCTCTGCAGTATCAGGCGATCTGGTCGTGTGTGCTGGTTCTCTCGGGCAGCTTTGGTGCCCGCGGGGCAAAGCTCTACAGCGATCTGTTGACGTTCACGGCCTTTGCTTCCCTGCTCTTCAACGTGCTGACGATCATCGGACTGTTTCGTTTGCGAAAGAGGCAGCCCGATCTCCCGCGCCCTTACAAAGTGGCTGGCTATCCTTTCGTCCCGCTGCTGTATCTGCTGGTGGCCCTGTTCTTTTTGATATTCATTGCCATAGGTGATCCCCGGAATTCCGGGTTTGGCATGTTGACTATCCTTGGTGGGCTGCCCTTGTATCTTTACTGGCGCTGGAAAGAGCGTCGCGAAACCGGCACTGTGACACCTGCGAAGCTGACGAGTTCCCTATGACCTCCCACCAGCTCAAGTTTTTGCCGAGCGATCCAAAATCGGATGTTTCAGATGAAAGCCGGTGGCGTCCTGGTAGGCCTTGGCTAGGGCCAGCAGCTTGGCTTCACCATACAAATTCCCAATGAACGTCAAGCTGACAGGAGTTCCGGGCCCGCCTATCGCATCGTCGTCCGCGAGGTCATCAGCCGCAGCAACGGGCGCCTCTTTACCTCGAAAGCCATTGGGCAGAATCACGGCTGGGTGTCCGGTCAAGTTAGTAGCGACCAACTGATCTCCATCCGTCGGGGCCACGATCACATCGACTTGAGTGAATAACTTGGCCATGCTTTCCATGAGCAACAGGCGGGCCCGGTTGGCGTTGATATAATCCACAGCCGGATAGAAACGTGCCACTCGAAACAGATTGGGCCAATCGTCCTTGCCTTGCTCGGTCAGAAGCTTGTCTCTCCCCGACCGGGTCAACTCATCGAACGCGGCTGCGGCTTCAGCCACGAGCAAAGGCATCATTCCTTCGTACGGCAGCTTGGGGAGTTCGAGCTCGATCAGTTTCAGCCCCATCGACCGCAGTTTGCTCAAAGCCGCCAGATCGAATTGCCGGTCATACTCACGACGAGCCGCTGCCAGGCGCTTTGCTTCCTGCTGTTTCTGACTCTGCTCCTGCGCGGTAGTCCGCGCCCCAGACCGGGAGCTGTTCGTTTTCACCGGCTCCGGGGGCTTAGGATCAAATTCTGACCTCAGATAACCGACGCGCAAGCGCCGCCAATCCATTTGGGCATCCCAGTTAAAAGCCACTCTGCGAACCGTGCGGTCCAGCCCATCCGGTCCATAGATCGCATTCAAGACCAGCGCGCAGTCCTCGACCGACCGACATATTGGCCCGATCTTATCCATGCTCCAGGAAAGGGCCATTGCTCCCGTGCGCGGCACCATTCCGAATGTCGGTCGTAGGCCAGTGGCTCCGCAGCGGGTTGATGGCGAGGAGATCGATCCAAGCGTCTCCGAACCAAGCGAGAATCCGACGCACCCTGCGGCGGTGGCTGAACCCGAGCCAGCCGAAGAGCCGCTGGATCCATCGCGCGAATTCCAAGGGTTCCGGGTACGACCTCCAAACCATTTGTCTCCCATGGCCAGGGCGCCCAAAGTGAGCTTGGCGATCAATACGGCTCCGGCGGCGTCGAGCCGCTTGACGACCGTGGCGTCTTCATCGAAACTCTGGTTTTCAAACCCTCCCGCTCCCCATGTCGTGGGGTATCCTTTTACTGCCAGAAGATCTTTTGCTCCCCAGGGAATCCCATGCAGCGGGCCTCGATATTTTCCGGCGGAGAGATCTCTGTCCGCCTCTTTGGCTTTCGCCAGCGCTCGATTCTCTGTGAGCGTCACCGCGAATTTCAACAACGGATCGTAGCGGCGAAGCCGGTCCAGATACATCTGGGTCAAGGTCTGCGAAGAAACCCTTTTGGTGCGGATCAGCTCAGCGAGCCGTCGAACGCTGTAGAAGGCAACTCCCTCCAAATCCTTGGGGACGGCGGAACTCCAGGCAGCAGGCGCTGAGGACATTTTCATTGGGATGGTCCGCTCCGCAAACTTCATCCCGGGGAGGACAGGATCGAAAACCAATGCCGGAGCCACGCTATTAGGAAGCCTGAGAGCGCGGATGGACTCCACTCGCCTCGCGTTGTTGCTCAGACCCTCGACTAGCATCGACTTGGCCTCGCCGGGAATAGCGATTCCAGCAATGGCTGCAGCCTGGTCGATCATGTCTGAGGTGAGTTCTTTCTTCTTCTCCGCAATTGCCCACAACACGCCAGGAAAGAGCGTAGAGGCGAGGCCAAGCTCGGAAACGAAATCCAAAAAGACTCTGCGATTCAGCATGGCGTGCCTTTCCTTTGCCCGAGGACTCAAGAAGCGCGGCAGGACGAAAAACGATCGTCTCTCTTCGGAAACTCCGGCATGGAGCGGCTACAAAGCGCTCTACCAACGCGGGCCGTCGACGGTCGCTGCTTGCAACTCTGCCCGAACAGCACCGATACGAAGGAGCTCAGAACCGGAAGCTGAACCCCAAGGCAGGCTGAAAATTGTGGACCGTGCCTAGTGGCGGCGATCCGGGACCGCGAATGAGTGCCTGAGACCCATAGAACACAATCGTGTCGCCGAGGTCGATACGAAGAGCCGTGCGCGGAGACGGATAATACTCAAGGACGCCGCCAAGGTCGATCGTAAAGAACGTCTTGCGCTCGAGGCGGACGTCGAAGTAGGCTCCTCCGAAATGCATCAGACCCGCGCGGGCTTTGCCGAACACCCCTAGCCGGTCTGAGCGCCAACCATCTCTCACTCCAAATAAGACCGTGGTCTCGCCGAAGTTGCCAGACGTGTTCTCAGGATAGTGGACCACCTCACTGTCGAACGAGAAGTGTTCAGTGAGATGTATCAGCAGTCGCGCGCCCAGTCCGTAGGGTGTCTCGTGAATTTTGTGAAGGTGGACTCCTGTCAGTTGAATTCCAATTTCGAACGGGCTCAGCCGTTCCGATTGTGCCGTCACATCAACAGCACAGAACAGGATCAAAATTGCTCCTAGGCGAGTCAGCTGAATTGAGGTCTTCATCCCCAGGATTGTACATCGTCTAGCCTGTTTGCCTCGACTGCTTCCGGAGCTTTCAGAACTGCCGCGGCGTGACGCCGAGTACCTGCTTGAAATGCGATGGAAATGAAAGCAACTCGGCTTAGGAGCATCGGCCAGCAAAACTATCGTGGGGAGGTTGGAGAGGACGATATCGAAGGTCTCGTCCTGGAAGGGTAGCGCCGTCATATCGGCTGTGTGCAGCTCGACACGCTCGGCCACTCCGCGACAGCGTTTCGCTATGTTGCCCTAACGTCCAAAGCTCAGCCGCCCGGGCGGCGTCCAGCGAAGGCGAAGGTGTCGCTTCTTGTGGTGTGACGTCGCGAGGTAGGTCTGTTCCTGCGTCGAGCTGTGGATCTTCCTTGAGCAGACTGCGAGTTCTCCGATAAAGAATCGAATTGATCCCGTCGAGCGTGGCTTCGACTTCGGAAGGGCTACATCTGAGGATCTCTGCAATCTGTCTTGGCTGGTAACCGCGGTAGTGATTCCAGACAAAGATGTTCCTTTGGGTTTCGGGCAAGTCCGCCAGCATTTCCAAAATGGCTTCCGTTACCCGTTCTCGAAATTCAGACTGTCTGAAATTGCGCTCTGCAATCACTACATTTTCCTTATGACGAGTTCTACCTCGCCTACTCCAAATCAACCGCGTCGCGACGTACAACGACCAGTGACATGTCGTCTGCCAGCGGGATCGCGGCGGCGAAATCTTGAACGGCGCCCAACACCGAAAACAGCACGGCTTCGGCGGAGGCGGTTTGTGTCTTGCGCAGTTGCGCCTCCAAGCGCTCATAGCCGAACTCCTGATCGGCGTTATTGCGCGACTCGAGGATGCCGTCAGAGTAAGCGAGCAGTACGTCGCCGGCACGTAGTTCTAGGCATCCCCTGGCGTAGGAAGCAGAGGGGACGACGCCGAGCAGTGGCCCTCCTTCGGAAAGCAATTCCAGACTTTCGTTCGCGCGCAACAGCAGCGCGGGAGGATGCCCGGCGCTGGAGTAGTCGAGTCTTCCGGTGGCCGGATCGAGCCTTGCCAGGAATAAGCTGGTCAGCGGCACCACCGACGACATCCGGCAGAAGTCGCGGTTCACGCCGGTAACGATCGTGTGCGGCTCAAGGCTAGCGGTGGTGTGCGTGCCAACCAACCCCACCAGATGCGTGGTCCACATCCCGGCTGCCAGACCTTTGCCGCAGATGTCGCCTAGCGCAAGGATTACGCTGCCGCTCGCCTCCTCCACAGTGAAAAAATCACCGGGCAATTGACGAACAGCGAAAATTTCGCTGGCAATCTCGAAGGCGCCGTGCCGGACCAGACGCGGGGCACACAGGCGCCGGTGCACTTGTGCAGCTTCGAAGAGTGCGGTGTGCAGATCGAGGTAATCCTTCTGAAGCGCCTCGAGCTTCGTCTCCAGCTCTTGCTGGCGTGCACGATTATCTGACTCCTGGTGTGGCGGCAGAGAGGCCTGGACATCGACCGCATACCTTCCCACCAACCTGCTATTGAAGTCTGACTGACTCATAAAACCGTCGACCTCATCCGACGAACTTGTAGCCACTGCCGTGCACGGTCAGAATGAACCGCGGCTCCTCGGGGTTCGCTTCCAGCTTCTGCCTGAGGTGAACGATGTGGGTGTCAACCGTGCGCGTATTGGGGTAGTTCTCATAGCCCCACACTGCATCCAGGAGGCGGTCGCGGCTGAGAATCTCGACAGGATGGGAGAGAAAATAAGCCAAGAGCGCGAATTCCTTCGCCGAGAGCTCGACGGGTTTGCCGGCACGTCGCACCTCATGGCTGCGGATGTTGACCTCGACATCGCTGAACCGATAGACCTCCGGAGCCTCTGCCTGCGGCGAGACCCGTCGCAGTACCGCTTTCACCCGTGCCATCAGTTCGCGGACGGAGAACGGCTTGGTGACGTAGTCGTCGGCACCCAACTCCAGGCCCACAACCTTATCGATTTCCTGGCCGCGGGCAGTCAGCATGATGATAGGCACTTGCGGCCGTTTCGCCTTCAATTGCTTGCAAACGTCGAGACCACTCATCCGTGGCATCATCACGTCCAACACGACGAGGTCGGGTTCATCTGCTAAGGCGCGCTCGAGGCCCGCTACTCCGTCGCCGGCGCTGATCACCTCGTAGCCTTCGTACTCAAAGTTGTCGCGCAGGCCGGCCACCATGGCAGGATCGTCCTCGACGATCAAAATACGGGTTCTCTTGCTCACGCTCCCTTCAACAGCGCTCCTGTGCGTGGGCTGAGCAGTGCCTGATCGGGACTCGGTCGCGCCGCCATTCGGTCGCCCAGTGAGGTTCTTTTTGGATTTCATGATGCCGTCGCCCCTGATGCTGCGCCATTTGTCTGCTGCTGCGTGTCCTCTGTCAGCGGCAACGACAAAGTAAACTTACTGCCTTTCCCCGGCGTGCTTTCCACTTCCACCTTCCCCCCGTGCGCGTGTGTGACGTGGCGGACCAGCGATAGGCCCAGGCCGCTTCCCCTCGTGTTGTGCACCAGCGGGTCACCCGTCCGGTAGAACTTCTCGAAGATCTTCGACTGCTCGCGGCGCGCGATGCCGATGCCGCGATCGACCACCTCAAGCTTCAAAACGCCATTGGCCCGGTATAGCTTGACGCCCAGGAACTTTTCGTCAGCCGAGTATTTCAGCGCGTTGTCGAGCAGGTTGACCAGAGCGCGCGCGATGGCTTCCCGGTCTACACGCACGGCAGGGATGCCTGAGTCGATGCTCTGCTCACATGCGAAACCCTGTTGCTCGATTTGGTAGCGATAGGCGTCGAGCGTGTTGCGCACCAGCTCCGCCATGTCCGTCTCACGGAAGTCGTACTCCTTGCGTCCAGCCTCGATGCGGGAGAAATCAAGGATGTTGTTGATCAACGCAGTCAGCCGCTCGCTTTCTTTGCTGATGATGCGGTAATACTCCGCCGCTTTTTCCCGGGTCTTGATGCGCCCAAGCTCGAGCGTTTCGGCGTACAGCCGGATCAGCGCCAGCGGCGTGCGCAGCTCGTGCGACACGTTGGAAACAAAGTCGGACTTCAGGCGGGCCAGCGCCATTTCCTTGCTGACGCTGCGATAAGTCAGCAGCAGGCCACCGATCAGCAGCATGGAGAGAACCCCGAGGATGAGAAAACTGCGCTGAACCCAGGCTCGGCCGAGCGCTTCCACGCTCGTGCCTTGGAACTTGATGCCCAGCGCCAATCCACGAAAAACATCCTCCAAGTTGCGCGAGACCTCGGGCTTCCCTTCTCTCCACAAAGCCGAAGCGGCCAGCACTTTGTCCCCGTGCCCGCCCTCGTAGTCCGTGGGATAGACCGCCATGGCAAGCTGATTTCCGCCCTCCTCAGTCAACTTGCGGGCGATCAGCTCCTCGAGCACTTCCGGAAGGAAGGTTTGTTCCAAGTAAATAGGCTCGAAGCTGACCCCACCCAGCACCACCCGATCCGTGGGGAGCTGCGGTAAGACGAAGAAGGCATTCGCCATATAAGCGTTGCGGCCGGCTCGCTTCACTTTAAAGTTGTAGCAAGTGAAGGGCCGACTCTTCTTGTGGATCTCTTCCACGACCGTCTTGCCATCGAAGCCAAGCCATCCACCGTACATCATGGCCATGCGCTCATGCTCCTCACGGAAAACTCCGTCAAGCATCTGCTGCGGCTGGGAACGAAACAGGATGCCCTTTTCACGGTCGAAGAGGAACACGTGGGCAAACCACGGGTTGTTAGACAAGATGAGGTCAAGCTTCCTTCGTTTCTCCGACTCCGTGTCGGTATCCGGAGAGGGGAAAACATCCCTTGCCTCTTCCATCATCGAATAAGCCTTCTGGTTGATCTTCTTCTCGGAGATGGCGAGCATCTGCTGGAAGTCACGATGAATGGCGGCCTCCAGCGCTTTCTCACGCTTGGTTTCTTTCAAGTGGTGGAAATTTAGATAGATGAGCGCCGCCGCCGGCAGCATCACCGCCAGTTCCAGCGTGAGCATGAGCCGGAATCGGCTGTTGCCGCTCCAGAGCTTTGTTCTCTTCGACGTCATTCCAACCTCCCCCGGACCCTATCGCATACGAAAGCATACCCTAGAGGATGTCAAACTGCGTTAAGGGGAAGTAAAAAGATGTTAAGAAATTGTGAACTTGGGTCCACAAATAGCGCGGGTACGCTGTCTAGGATTGACTCGTAGAGCTCGATGGCACTTGTTCCGTCGTCTGCCGATCATGCTGCGGCCGCACTACTTGCGGAAATGAGTGACATCTCTGCGATGACATGAAGATCCTCGTGGCCTCAACAATCATTTCCGGTGTCCTGATCTCCCTCTCTCGTGACTAAGGCGGGTGTTCCGTTGACGGTTGCAGACCGTGTGGTCGCCGCTCTCCTTCTTGGGTTGGCCGCAGTGCTGTTACACCAGCACGATGCCGACATGGTCAACCTCTTCCGAAGTGATGAATAGCAAAAACAGGTTCCAATCGGAAGCGATTGAGAAGGCAGGATACCAACGAGAGGAAGTTCACCAGTTTGGTGAATGGTCGCGGGTTTCTGCGACCCGTGGGACGACTCAGGCGATTCCTGATTCACTTATTGGTCGTCGTCTATGGTGGCTCTACTTCCGGCTCAAAGAGAATCCAGTTACTGCTGCAGCAATATCCTTAGGTGCCATCATAACCGCTGAATGGTCGCGGCCTTCCAAGGAACGGTACTGCGCATTAGGAAGCAAGCCGGCTAGCGCCTTGGCACCAGCGTGAAAGAACGCTTCACTCTTGCCACCGACCATCACCAGCGTCGGCGCCTGAGCCGAAGCCCATCGCTTATCCGGCAACGGCTTGCCCGCTTGTGTTCCCGCCAGGACCGCCAGGTCGTAGCGTAACGTGTGGGCTATGGCCGCCATTTTCGACCAGCCGGGCATGAGCAGACGCATCATGGTGACGAACAGGGTCGGAATGCCCATACCTTTGGCAAAGAAGAGCTTGACCGCATCGCTGCGGCGGTCGGCCGTCACAAGCTTGTGAATTTGCTCGGCAAAATCATCCGGCATTGGCGGGCGGCTCTCGTCGACAATGAACGGAGGTTCGTACATAAAGAGGGCCTTGACCTTATTACCCAGCTTACTTGCCGCCTCAAGGGCAAGAACCGACCCGGACGAGCTACCGAATAGGTAAGCAGATCCACTCGTGCCATCGATTAGCGCTTCCAGATCTTCGACCTCACGCTCGACCGCATATGGAAGAGTATCGGTGCTTTTCCCGCGGCCGCGGCGGTCGTAGTTAATGACGGTCAATTTCTGGGCCAAGTGCTTAGCCAGTTTTGCTGTGCCAGCGCGATCCGCCAGGGCGGCACCCACGAGAACAATCGCCGGCCCAGTCCCCGACTGTTCAAAAGCGATCGTGGTGCCGTCTTTGGAAGTTACGGTTCCTTGTACAGTATCCACATGAGTCCTTTCGCCGAACTAGCACTTCGTGTTGGCCTCGATCTGAGCGCGAATGCGCTCGTTTTGCTCCCGGACGGCATCGACCGGCGCAAACCGAAGACCCGATCCCGCTCGGGACCCACTCTCGGGCCATCAACGGGCCCCCGGCATGGGCGCGTCGAAAAACGCTGCGATCGTCGGAAGCATCTTTTCGGGGTCCTGCCATAGCAGAAAATGGTCGGCGCCTGGGAACACGGCGAGCTGGGCCTGCGGAATGAGCCGAAACATCTCCACGGCATGCTCGGGCCGCACGCCATCGCGGTCACTGAGCGTGACCAGGACGTGAGCTTTGATCGATTTCATCTCCTCGCGCGCAAAGCCCTTGAACTCCAACCCCATCTTTTTGACTTTAGCGACCAGGGCCGGCCATTGCTTCGGATCGGGGGCGAACTTGTCGTATGGGTCCTTCAGCACTTTTGGCGCAAAGTCGGGTGGCAGGTTCCTAAACTGTTCGAGTGTTTCGAGGATCCCGCCCAGGTGCTCTTTCGTCTCAGCATAGGGGCCATCGGTGATGGACACCTTGTCGTTCTTCCATCGCACGGTCGTGGCGTTCCGAGCACTTTGAAGTGCTTCCCCACCAATAAAGTGGCCGTTCTTTCGAAGCACGTCGTCGTAGGCGAAGCACTCGTCCATCAACGCGTTTCGTTCGCCCTTGGACATCGCCTCCCACTTCTTCTCATCCAAGTATCCAAGGCAGATGTATTTCATAATTCTCTCCTGTATATAGTGGACTGGCTGTTTTCAGCCAAGCTTCGACCGGATACGAGCCCTGGTCCTATTGCTGTTTCACACTGAATAGTCGTTCGACGGACCTCGAGATCGACAAACGGATTGAGAAAAATCTGTGGTGAAGCCTCACTGCCCTCCTACCGCATGGACGTCAAATAGGCCTTGAGCCGTTCCAGGCTTTGATGCCAGCCTTCCTCCATCCCTTCGAGATACTGGGCAGCCTTGGCGGTCGATTTCACGACGCAAGCCTGCAACTTGAGTGTGGTTTTGCCACCTTGCTCGGCGAAAGTCACGGTGTTGAGCACTTCAAAAAGCGGATTGCCCTCTTCATCCAGCGCAGCGCTGGTAAAGACGAGCCGCTCGGGCTCGACGATCTCCTGATAAACGCCCGTCATCGGATAGACGGTGCCTTCGGGTCCGCGCATATGGATGCGGATGGCGCCTCCGGGTCGCACGTCCAACTCGCAGACTGGGTTCGTAAATTCGTGCGGACCCCACCACACCGACACGTGTTTCGGATCGATCCATGCCTTGAAGAGGGGACGGCACGGCGCGTCGAAAACGCGCTTCATGACCAGTTCACGCTTCGGTTTGGCTGCAGAGGAACTATCCTTTCTTTCGACCATCTTTCCTCTCCTTTCTTTTTCAGTTCGCGCAGGCACTCGTAAAAGCGATCGAAGCTCGCGTCCCAGAAGCGGCGTCAGTCGTACTCTTGTACAAATGTCGGGTCTGTGGACTTGGCTCGATCGAGCGTAGCTTCGATTTCGGAAGGACTACATCTTAGGATCTCTGCAATCTGTCCTGCCATCCTTCTTTTGTGATTCTGTATCTTGCCTGCTTTGGCGGTATCAGTCGCGCACGAAGTTTCTTCACGACGAGCTAACAGTGTTGCTCCTTGGGAAAAAACAATGCGACTCGAAGGTCGATCGTCGATAGAAAATCCTGGAAGTCCACTTTCAACCATTTGCCTTTTGACGGATCATCGGTGAAAGCCCGCCGCACTACTGAACCTTCTTCGTCGCCCAGATCCCATGTTTGTTTTCTTGCTTCGTTAATTGATGGCCTCATCGTCTTAATGCCCTCTCATCAGCTTGATCAAACCAAGCCGGCTGGAGTGAAAAGCCACGGCGTCCCGCCACGGGAGCGGTTTGCCGCTGCGGACCCGGACGCTGCTCGCCGCCAATGTCGGCTGCAACGGGGTGCCGGCCAGACAGTGTCCGCTCGACTTGATCTGTTGGGTGAACTGCCTGTACTCCCCACTAATCTGCCATTTCTCCGTTTCGCTGAGCATATTTTCAAGCCTTCTCGTCATGGTGAGTTAGCAACATGTATTTCATGTGTGCCTCCATCATTAAATCGAACGCCAGATGTCCGAATCGACACTCCGCCAAGAGATTATTTACGCTTGTGCACGCTCTCGGGTTTCACCTGCCGCTCGGCGAACAGGCTAGGTGCGTGTTCACACCGGAACCGATGGCATAACTGACTGGCCTGTCCCGCGAAACGCTTGCCCAATACCCTGGAAGAGGCACATTCCATGCTTGAACGCGGGCAGACCTGTTCGCTATACTCTGCGCGACATTGAGGAATGCCTCGGATCTGTCTTCCAAACAGGGGACAGAGATGATTTTCAGGTGAGGTAGGAGTCTCCAATCCAGAGAGCAAACAGGAAGCCTTGAGAAAGCTTGAATAGGCTTAATGCCGCATGGTCCTCACAAGATTACCGACGGTCGGTTGTATACTTCTCGCAAGTCATTGATGGCGGGGTAGCTCAGGTGGTCAGAGCGAAGGATTCATAACCCTTAGGTCGGGAGTTCAAGTCTCCCCCCCGCTACCACATTCTAAAGAACTTAACCGACTTCCTGCTTTATTCTTACTCCTGGGTGTCAGTTCCGGTGTCACTGCGTTCCGATTTTATCGAACACTCTGACGGCTTGATGAAGGTGATCGGGCGATAGGTGGGCGTACCTCTGGGTCATTTTGATATCATGGTGGCCGAGAGGCTTCGAAACGGTGTACAGGTCAACCCCAGCCATCACCAACCGGCTTGCAAACGTGTGGCGCAGATCGTGCCAGCGGAAATCCTCAACGCTCGCTTTGACTAGAAATCCCTCCCAGCTTTTCGGAAGGTCAGCCCCATGGCTTGCGGGTTCCTTGCCGGGGAACACATAGGGATTGTCGATCCGCCGCACCATAACCGCGCAAGGTGTCGAAGACCGTTTCGTTCATCGGAATCGAACGGGCTTCCCCTGACTTGGACTCCCTCACTCGGATTACCCGCTGCTGAAAGTTCAAGTCCGTCCATTGGAGTTTGAAAAGCTCCATGCGCCGCATGCCGGTGTTCAGGGCAATACCCACCATGCCGCGATACTCGGCAGGCAGCGCCAAGAACAGGCGCGCTTCTTCGTCTTCTGTGAGGAACCGAATCCGTTGATTGTTTTCCTTCAGCATCTTCACTTGGCTCACTGGGTTCTTCTCTGCTTTGCCATTGCGGATCGCCAAGAAGTATGCAGCTTTCAAGAGAGCCAAGTACTTGTTGATGGTGGCAACAGCCAGGGTTTCCACTTTGCGTGTGTAACCGTGGCCGTAGGGCTTCATTTCTGAAAGCAATTTTCGTGATGCCTCGATATCCCCAGCCACGAGCGACTTGGCAGCCCTTCCTTCAAAGCGCGCCTTCCACCAACTTGCCCTCGACGTGATTTCCGCCAGATCTTTCACTCGGCGCGCCTGACACGATTGAAGGTAGTCTTCAATCACCTCAGCGACGGTTGCGTTCTGGTGCTTGCCCTTCACGTCTTCCGGGGTGAACTTCCCAAGGCGGATTTCTTCTTTTCGCTGCCGGTAGATTTCAGCCGCCCGTGACAGGAAAGCTGCTGAGCAGCAGTACTGGGCACTAATGGAACTGGATATGGAAAGGGCAGATCAACTCCTGACGTTTCTGAAGCTTTCCAAGAGATAGGTTAACTTCTTCCTGGAGACCTCGTAAGGTCAGCCAAAGGTACCAACTCGCGAATTGACCAATGCCGAAGAAAGCCAAATCCAAATCGACCTCAAAGACGACCCAGAAACCCGGTGCCTGAGTGCTTAGAACTTCTGAAAGAATTCGTTCGGATATTCCAGACCATTCCGCAACAGTATTGTCTCTTCTGCGAGGCAAACACTGCGCTTGGGATGGACGCTCATAAGGCGGACTGTCCTTGGCGGAGGGCGGCGAAATTGATCGAATGAGACCGCGCGGATCAGGTCCCAACCAACAGGCCCGGAGCCAACCACACGATAACCTCTGCGATTATGATGCAGCGTCTTCACCGAAAGTAGGACGTCCAAAAGAAAGGCGGGGAAGCCAGGCTTCGGCCTGGCCTTGTCTACAAACAGAAGGAAGGTTTGTCTAGGGTGGGAATTTGCCAGGTAGGAGCCGGAGAGACCCACAGCTGCTCTCTACACAATTGGCTCGCCTCCCGATATGACCTTCAGCACTTCCGAGGAGGAAGCTGGGAGTGTGGTCGGTGCGGGAAGGTTGCGTTAGGGCTAAAGCAATAGCCAAATTTTGTTCTCGCGTCACCTAGATAAATCCTAAGAGCCACTGACGCTCTGCGAAAACGTTAAAATCGCGCAAGATACAAGGCGAAGCGTGGGCTTCTATGGAAAATGGCAAACCCGCGCCATTGATTCCCGGTATTTCCCGGTGTTCCCCAATCGTTGTCTTGAGCCTGTCCTGACTCCCCCTCGACCCCCATTTTTTAATCTTCATGATCCTTTCTCGGCTCCTTTTGCGCCCTACGGGGTGAAGTCTAAACTCGCAAAAGGAGGAGTCACATGCATACCGAAATACCGGATGTTATCGCGTTCAGCTCAGGAGACAACCCGCCAGGCTGTGACGGTCCCGATCCTGGCCAAGAACAATTTGCAGCTGCAGAGCTTGATATCCCGTCCCAAGGTCCGCTTTGCAGAGCAGACGGCCTGACTGAGATAGTGGAACGCTACGACCCGCATGAGGAGTTAGCCGGTGCAGCTTTTCTGATAATCGTGGCGTTCGGCGGGTTCGTAGGCTGCGTGGTTGCGACCTGGTGGACGATTGCAAGGTGAGCGCCAGGCGGCGTTAAGACAGATTCTCGACCAAAGCCGGCTGAACTTTATAAGAAATGCCCCGATTGCGGTCGCAAGTTTCGAATGCACAAAGATACTTCCGCTATGTCGGGAGAGAGTTTCTGGCTATTTCCAAAACACTGACCTTGTGAATGTGAAGCACTCTCAGCACAGCACAGCCTGAGGCTAGGGAAGTTGTCTAACAGGGTGTGGTGCAAACGAGCGGACAGAAACGCTGCGGGCCGTTTCGGAGGAATGCCTTCGAGGAAATGCTATGCCGAGTCCATATTTCTGTAACGAATGCAGGAAGAGGATGTTCTCTTTTGCTGAGTTTGTGGAACGTTTGGGCGTTGTTTATTGCAAGGATTGCGACCCCGAAATGTCTCCGCTACCCTTGGAAGCCAATTCGGAAACTGCCAAACAGGGCGATCTCGGCCTAACCAGCTGTCTGCCGCGGGGGCGCAAGCCCGGAGCAGGGCGAACGCCTTTTGCGCGAGGCCTGGTGCGCTGGCCGTAGGGCGGAGCGCCAGCCGCAAGTTCAGCCTCTAAAGCGGGTCACCCGCCACTTCGCCGAGATGGCTTGTCCCGCCTTCGCGATGTTCAAAAAATCGGTGACGATCGGCCTGAATGGCTCGGATGGTTCGAAGGAAATTCTTGACTTTGACTCTGGTGTGAGTATGATACGCGGCTGGTTTCCTGTAAGAAGGAAAGCGGGACTACCAACGAGGGAAACCTTCCGCAGTCCCTAGCTATAACCAAACGGACCTTGGCTAATAGCTCACCGCATTGTAGCGATTCCCCCTGACAATGCCAGTCTTTGAAAACTCAGTCATTGTGCGGAGTTGTGTGTCCAAGTTGTTCAACTGCCAAAGAGGTAGGATGTCAAAAACAGAGAGGGCGCGATCCGGCCCGATTACATCTCAAGAACTGTCAACCGCAATCGAGCAATTGCGCTGGTTGGCTGCTCATGGGCAAAGCGAGCACGTCAGAACCAGGCTCCTGGGAACCATCGCAGCCTACTATCTCGTCGAACAAGAGCGAGAAAAGGAGAGGTCTGAGCCACTGGAGCCACTCCTTCACGATATTTTCGAGGAAGCGCGAGAGCTGCAAACCCCCATTGAGCAGGTGTCCTTTTGGGATCGGCTCGCAGAATCAGGGACCATTAGCGAAGGAGAGTTTGTTTTTCTTGCCCACGAGAAAACAACGGTTGGGCAATGGATGCACAGAATCTTGGATGATCATATTGAGAAAGCGAATCAGGAGATAACAACGTTTTTCCGCTTCCATAGCGAGAGGCTGGGGAAGCTTTACAGCGAGGACCACGGCAAGAAATACCATCAACTCTGCGATGAGGGCCGCCAGCGCTGGCGCGCTGAGAACAAGCAATTCACTGATGGGGTTTCTCATGAAACACTTCAGGTTGGGGCTTGAGACTCTATACATCACCGAGGAGCCGTGTGCCGCAAAAGCGGCACGCACGGTTTTGATGCAGAGGTGGAGGGAGCGATCCGTCCATCGACTGTAACTATACACCCGCAAAGAGAGGAGTATGCCCGACTACACACGGCACTTCGACGAGCACTACCCATACCATTAACGCAGACCTTGTACATTCCGTATGAAAGGAGAATCAACATGAATCGTGTAGGACTCTGGGCGGCGATTGGGATAGGGATATTCATCACCGTGGGACTCATCACCATGGAGCCAGGATATGCAGAGGAACAAGAGGATGAGCCAACGTGCACTCTGAAAACGCTGAAAGGGCGGTATCTGTTTGCAGCTTCCGGAACGCTTCTCCCCCCAGCATTCGGGGTAACAGAGCCGACGCCAGGGGCTGACGCCGGATATCATATCTTCAATGGAGACGGCACGGGGACAGACACAGTGACGGTCCGCGTCGGCAGCGAAATCGTGCTGGAGAATTTCGTCACTCCCATAAGCTATACGGTCAACGCGGACTGTACGGGCAGCTACACGGTGCCCAATGGGCCATCCTTCGATCTATTCATCGCGCCCAATGGCGAGGCAATAGCCAGAATCGCGACCGCTCCTCCCGGCAATTATGTGTCGAGCATTGATCGGAGAGTGTCACGCAAGTAGAACAGCACAGGTGAAGTCGGGGGGCGAGCGCCGCTTATCGCCAGGCTCACCGGGCCGCGACGGCATTGGATGCACCACCAAACCTCGGCTGCGCCGGCTCCGGTGCAACCGCGAGTTCGGCGCGATCGCGTGCGACACTTATGGCGGTTGTTTATGAACCAAAGGCGAAGATCGCAGGTACGTATCATTCGCTTACCTTGATAGCCCTAAACAAAAGGAGGAGCCTATGAAAGAGAAGCTTGCAACTGACATTCGGGAATTTATCCAGGAGTACTTCGATGCTTGGCAAGATGGAGTCACCGATAAGATCCTCTCTTATTATTCCGATGACGTGGTCATCAACCTACTGGGTGGACCCGCCCTGCTGGAAGGGAAGACCGCTGTAGCCGAAAACTTCGTGCTGCCTTTTACCAAAGGGTTTCCGGGCAATGTCCATAAAATCCTGAATCTGGTCCATCAAGGCAATCAGGTCGTCATTGAGTGGATGTTCACAGCCACCCACAAGGGAGATTTTAGTGGAATCCCGCCCACAGGGAGGACGGTTAATTTGCCTGGCTGCTCGGTGTATACCGTCGAGGGCAGACAGATCACGCGCGGCAATCTCTATTTCAATGGCCCTACTTTGATGGAACAACTAGGTGCCACCCGCTAACCGCATGTCTCAGTGGTTGCTAATGAGCTTCATGCATCTTTTGGTGGCGGATGGACACTAGCGAGGGCCGAACAGCCCCGCAGTTCACAGCCGAACAAGGACAGATAGCAGACGGGAATAGCCTTTGGCACAAAGAACCTATCCATTCCAAAGGCGTTCGTGCCTGTTGAGGCTGCGAGAGCAATTTCCAGCTCAGCCAGAGTCTTTCCATCCCTCGGTTGCCCGTGCGCCATTGAGATTGTGTCTTGCCAAGCCAATTCATTTACCAGCGCCTTGGGCGTCGGCAGCTTGGAAACTCTCTCAACGAAGGCAGGAAGAGTTTCGATGAAGGAAATATCCGAAGGCATCAGATTAGCGGGCCATTTAAGCGGCAAGTAGGGCGGTTATGCTGTTTCCCAAGGCATTTTCTCCCCGGTGCGAACGCTCGCCTGCTTCGAGTCGTCTTTGAGGGAGCCCTCGGCTTTGAGCAGTTTCTGAAGTGCCTGCGCGGGGATAACGACCCGACCTCGTATTTTCAGGGCCCGGAGTCGCCCTTCTCGAATCAAGTAGTCTACAGTTCGCACGCTTAGCGATGAGGCGGCAGCCGCTTCTTTTCGCGAATATCCAAGTTTGTTTTCCTGCATGGCCTCCTCCTTTTCGTTGGTTTGAAATTGGATCACAGGGCGTCACTCTGCCCCACGTCGCAAGCATAGGCGAGCCTGAGCAGAGTTCAGGCAACGCGAAAAAATGTTTGTCTGGTGGTTCGCGTACCGAACTAAAGGCGAAATGAGGCTGAGTCTAGGGGAAAGGATCAGCGTTTGCTGGAGGCAGCGCGGCGAAGAACGTTGTGACGCTTGCGCCACTGCTTTAAGGCCAAGACCGTTGGGGGAACGTTGATTCCCAACTTACTAAGCGCAAACATGATCTTTTCCAGGGGGTCATCTTGGAAGCTTCCGGTACGCTCACAAACATGCGCGTACACGGCCATTAAACGTCGAGTCAGGTCGGGTCTCTGCTTCTCGCCAATATACGGCTTGGTGGCCGCTGGAAGTTCGACCAAACCTGACAAGTGGGATTCAAACTCATCAGGAGAGGGACAGGCATTAAGTGGGTTTTCGACAAGAGCTGGCAGCGACCGTGAGATAGGCGAGGCAGAGTAAAGAACGCTTTCTTCCGAATTGATCCGAGTTGAATGAGAAACTCAACGCCGGGTGAACGGCGCAACAGCACCACAGTGTTTCGAAGCTGCCGATAGCTTTCCCACATGGAGCAGTAGGTCTTCGCAACTTTCTTCGCTTCACGGGCCTTCAAATTGAGGGCCTTCCGACTCAGGCCTTCAAATGCTGTTTCATAAGAATCAAAGGCATTGAAGGGAATCTTCGTCTGCGCCGTTTCAGGTCGCCCGACACTGACAATTTCATTGGAAAGACTTAGCAGAAAGAGCAGAACTCCCAGCGTTTCCTTGTCACAGCCGAGCGTGCACAGTTTTTGAAAGGCCTCTTGGGCTTCAACTGGGAGTCCATCTAGAAACACGTTTGCCGGCTCCTCTTGGCTGATTGCTTCATGGCCACATTGCCAGTCAGTAGTTAGCAGCTCTTCAAAGATTCAGGTGTCAGTTCTGGTGTCAGTTCAAATTGTGACAGGAGCATTCTTCCTACATCGGCACGCAGCAGTCAAACAAAAAGGACTCGCTCGAAACCCCTTGACTGGTGGGCTTCTTGCGAGTCCTTACCTTCCTATGCGTTTTCCTGCGACGAGTCCTAAAGTGCCT